>JAHHIM010000035.1:0-45386 GCA_019358915.1 Trichormus sp. ATA11-4-KO1 | reverse complement strand
GTAAGCTTTGACTCACCGGAATATACGGTTGATGCAGTAGGAATGGGAACGCTGCGTCTATTAGAAGCAATCCGCGACTACCAACAACGCACCGGCGTGCAAGTGCGTTTCTATCAAGCGGGTTCTTCAGAAATGTATGGTTTAGTACAAGCGGTTCCTCAAAGCGAAACGACACCGTTTTATCCCCGCAGCCCTTATGCTTGTGCCAAAGTTTATGCCCACTGGCAAACGGTGAATTACCGTGAGTCTTATAATTTGTTTGCTTGTAACGGGATACTTTTTAACCACGAGTCTCCGCGTCGGGGTGAGACCTTTGTGACCCGCAAAATTACCAGAGCAGTTGCCAAAATTGTGGCTGGTAAACAGAAAAAAATCTACATGGGCAATCTAGATTCCAAACGTGATTGGGGTTACGCAAAGGATTACGTCCGGGCAATGTGGCTAATGTTGCAGCAAGACCAGCCTGACGACTACGTGATTGCTACTGGTGAAACCTACTCTGTGCGGGAATTTTTGGAGAAGGCATTTGGCTATGTGAACCTCAATTGGCAAGATTATGTTGAGTTTGACGATCGCTATCTCCGTCCGGCAGAAGTAGACTTGTTAATTGGCGATCCTACTAAGGCCAAACAAAAATTAGGTTGGAAACCGTCAGTAACCTTTGAAGAACTAGTCGCCCTCATGGTGGAAGCCGACCTACAAGCATTGGGTTACACTTCACCCAATGGCAATGGTGCAACTATTCCTCATGATATTGCTACTATTCGTCAAGAACTGGGCACTCTCCACTTCTGATAAATATCACAGAGGATAAAACTATGACCGCCTTAGAATTAAAAAATAAACGGATTCTTGTCACTGGTGGGGCGGGTTTCCTAGGTCGTCAGGTGATCGATCAGCTGTGTAAGGCTGGGGCTGATAGGGCAAAAATTACAGTACCGCGATCGCGTGAGCATGATTTGCGTAACTGGGAAGTTTGCCAACGTGTAGTTGACCATCAAGACATTGTGGTTCACCTAGCGGCTCATGTCGGTGGTATCGGTCTCAACCGCGAAAAACCCGCAGAGTTATTCTACGACAACTTGATCATGGGCACCCAGCTGATTCATGCTGCCCATCAAGCTGGAGTAGAAAAATTTGTCTGTGTTGGCACAATTTGTGCTTATCCTAAATTCACTCCAGTACCATTCAAAGAAGATGATCTGTGGAATGGCTACCCGGAGGAAACTAACGCTCCCTACGGGATTGCGAAAAAGGCGCTTTTAGTCCAACTGCAATCTTATCGCCAGCAGTATAACTTTAATGGCATTTATCTACTGCCAGTAAATTTATATGGGCCTGAAGATAACTTTGACCCCAGCAGTTCCCATGTGATTCCGGCGTTAATTCGCAAAGTTCACGAAGCCCAAATCAAGGGAGAAAAACAACTTCCTGTTTGGGGAGATGGTAGCCCAACCCGCGAGTTTCTGTATTCAGAAGATGCGGCGCGGGGGATTGTTATGGGTACTCAATTTTATAACGACTCTGAACCAGTGAATTTGGGTACAGGTTCGGAAATCTCCATTCATGATTTAATTATGCTGATCTGCGAACTAATGGAGTTTGACGGCGAGATTGTTTGGGAAACCGACAAACCGAACGGTCAACCCCGGCGCTGTTTAGATACTGAACGGGCTAAGCAAGCCTTTAACTTTATGGCTCAGGTAAGCTTTAGGCAAGGGCTAAAGAATACGATTGAGTGGTATCGTCAAAACGCTGCTTAACTACTGTAGGGTGGGCGTTGCCCACCTTTTTTATTTAATTTCAAAACTTGAATTTTACTAGGGGGCTAATAATAGTCATACCAAATTATGAATTACGGAATCTTTCTAGACATTGTTTAAGAAACTTTTGCGGCATCTGTACACTTTGTCCCCAGTGTAAATGAATATAAGAGGCGTGAAGATTCACAGGGCAACCCCAGCCCTCACATCCCATGTTTTCGTTGCCATCATAGCGATAAGTTGCAAATAATGGCTGATGGGGATTTGAAGTTAACCGGGAACGATGAAACTCATGTCCGTAAAAATTTGTACCTGCTGTTACTAGTAAGCTATTTTGCCAAGCAACTGCGCGGCGATATCCTAAAGTTAAACGTCCATCCATGACAGCAGATGTGGGTAAAACTCCCACCATCGACCAAGGTTTATCGTCAAAATCGATAATTTGCTCACATAAATACATCAATCCTCCACATTCGGCAATTGTGGGCATTCCGTCTAAAATTGCTGTTGCTACTGCCTTACGAGCGTTGATATTTTCTGCAAGTTGCTGGGCAAAAACTTCTGGAAAACCGCCACCAAAATACATTCCCTGCACACCCGTTGGTAGTTCAGCATCTACTAAAGGACTCCAGAAAACTAATTGTGCACCTAATTGTTGCAGTAAGTCCAGATTATCTTGGTAATAGAAATTAAAAGCGTGATCGCGGGCAACTGCAATCCGTAGAGGGGAATGGGAGATGGGGGGAGTGGGGGAGTTAAGGAGTGGGAGATGGGAGGATTTTAATAAGGGTAATAAATACTGCCAGTCAAAGCAAGTATCGCCTAAATCAGCAAGACGATTAATTACAGCATCCAATTGAGGAAGTTCGGCGGTTGGTACTAAACCCAAATGGCGATCAGGTATGGTGATGTTATCTTGACGACGCAATACACCAAGAACGGGTAACTGTAATGGTTTTAGAGAATCTTTGAGTAAAGATAAATGGCGATCGCTCCCGACTCTATTTAATACCAGCCCAGCGATTTTAATTCTCGAATCAAACGAGCAATAACCGTGGGCGATCGCCGCTACAGAACCAGACAAGCGACTACAATCAATCACCAAAAGTATAGGCAAATCTAACAGTCGTGCAATGTGTGCCGTACTAGCAAAATCGGTGGATAGTTGAGAATCTTCTTCTTGATTTCCTACGCCATCAAATAGCCCCATTACGCCTTCAACTAAAGCATATTCACTGGTTTGACTATGAAGAGCAAAACATTGTTGAACATAAGCTTGTGAAGTTAGCACCGGATCTAAATTGCGACAAGCACGATGAGTAACGTGCTGATGAAACATCGGGTCAATGTAGTCTGGGCCGACCTTAAAAGATTGCACCACCACACCACGACGGCGTAAAGATGCTAAAAGGGTGAGCGTAACTGTTGTTTTGCCCACCCCACTACGTTCTCCGGCAATGACTAAAGCCATAAGCTTGTGCTTTTATTTGGTGTCTTGGTGTCTTTGTGGTTCATACAATTCATTTTTTCACCACAAAGACACAAAGAAGACTCAATTTTAAAAATGACTTTACGCTTCTAACTGCAAAATTTGCCCAATAACTGCCAGACTTTCTTCAAACAGGGATTCTCGTCCCCAGCGTTGTACTTGCTGACTTAGCAAAGCTTCAGCTTTTTGTTCAGAAAGTGAACTCACCTGTTGAAATAAACCAGCAGATTGAGCACCACCGTGGGTTTCCATTCGCATACAACCGCCAGTTTCCGTACAGATAACTGTACCACAATCTGCCTGGGGATTAGTGGAGCTAAGGCGTAGGGCAATCAAGTCACCGACCACTTCACCCACATCAGCTACAGGTACTCCGGCTAACTCGGCTTCTACTTGTCGCTGGTCTTGGGCTACAAAGCGAATTTGCGTAATTTCATAATCTCCATTTTCCCGTTTATAGGAAACTGGTAACCATTGCAAGCGACTCGCTAACCAACCCAAAAACAGCAATGCTTGGGTAGGGTTGCCTTTTTCATAGTCAATCGTCACGCGGTCAATTTCTTTGAGGGCTGCACGGCGATGGGGTGAGTCGTACGCTTGGGCTGTCAATTCTTGCCAGGCTGCTAAACGTCGCCAGTTCAAGTCAGCCAAGGGAATACCAGTTTCTACCAATTCTTGGAGGCTAAGTAAATCGCTTTCTGGCTCGTTAAAGTTGCACGAATCAACAATTACATTGTTGCAGACAGCTGCTAGTCGCTTAAATAGATGGTTGTTAGGATCTGGTGTCGCCTTCCACCACAGAAACTTGGGTAAACCACCAATTAACAATGCCGGAATCATTCCTCCCACCCGTTCTAAGGCGGCGGCGGTGCCACTTAGGGTAATATATTCGCAGCAAATGAGTGTACTGGAAGATTGCTTTTGGATGGGGCAATAAGCAGAAACTTGAGCTTTCACACCTTCATCTTCGCCAGCAATGGGAAATAGAGCAATAATCCGGCAGGGATTGCGGAGGGCAATTTCATCGGCGATGGTAGGACTGGTGGGACTAAAGTTATAAGCAACACTTTCTCCTGAAGCCCCTGTTCCCTGACGTTTGGCGAATTCTTCCCGCAATACAGCCAGTGTTTCCGGGTTAGCTGTGCCAGTTTCCGGCAGTCCATATTTTACTTGTACTTGCCGTAGAGCCGCGCCCATTTGTGGGCCTAAAATCCCATCAATCGGGCCGTTATAAAATCCTAAAGCAGCTAACAAATACTGAGTTTCTTCTGGTTCGTAAACCACCAAAGTAAAAGTTGTTGCTCTAGTAGCAGCAGGAAGACCTCCATCTGCACCAGTAATGCCGTAACTTTGCCAAATTTGATTCAGTTCCGTTTCGATTTCGTTGAGCGAAATATCCTTAGGTGCCTGAAGTGAAAAAATTGTCGGAGCTTGGGAAATCATAGTAGTTTAGTCATTAGTCATTGGTTATTGGTTATTGGTCATTAGTCATTGGTCATTTATTATTACTAATAACTAATTCCAAGTTTGAATGAAGAGTGCTAAGTCAGGAAGAAAAAACATCACCCATTTTTGATAAAGCACATAGATGCTATCTTCACTCAGCACTCAGCACTCAGCACTCAGGAAGGAAGCACTCAGGAAGGAAGCACTCTTTTACAGTCTGCGCCAGCGACGACCATCTTGATTGATCAATAATTCTGCTTCTGCTGGTTCCCAAGTACCGGCTTCGTATTTGGGAATCGTGGTTGGATCTGCGGGTATATCCCACACAGAAAGCGCTGGGGTGACTACCTGCCAAGCTGCTTCTACTTCATCTGCTCTGGTGAATAATGTTTGATCGCCCATCATACAATCAAGGAAAAGGCGATCGTAGGCATCAGAAGTTGCTTGGATGCCAAATGATCCATAACTAAAGTCCATATCAACAGAACGGGTGCGGAATTCTGCTCCTGGCATTTTCACATCAAAACGCAAGGAAATTCCTTCATTGGGTTGAATCCGCATAGCCAAAACGTTGGCATTTCTCTGTTGCGCGGCGGATTGAAACATCCGAGAAGGAACATCACGAAAGTGAATGGAAATTTCACTGACTTTTTTCGGCATGCGTTTGCCTGTACGCAGGTAGAATGGTACACCCTGCCAACGCCAGTTGTCCACCTGAAACTTCATGGCTACATAAGTGGGTGTGGTGGAGTTGGGATCAACGCCTGGTTCTTCATGATACCCTGGCACTTGTTGACCTTTCATCCAGCCAGCACTATACTGACCACGAACTGCTGAACGTGACAGATTGGCAACATCAGCTAGCCGAGTAGCTTGTAGTACTTTAACTTTTTCTGTCCGAATACTATCGGCATCCATGGCATTGGGTGCTTCCATTGCCGTGAGACAGTAAAGTTGCATCAAGTGGTTTTGTAACATATCCCGTAGGGCGCCGGCTTGTTCATAGTAGCCAGCCCGGTCTTCCACACCTACGGTTTCTGCCACAGTAATTTGTACGTGGTCAACAAATTGCCGATTCCACAACGGTTCAAAAATCGCATTAGCGAAGCGAAATACTAGGAGATTTTGAACTGTTTCTTTACCTAAGTAGTGATCAATGCGGTAGACTTGATTTTCTTTGCAATATTTCTGCACTACTACGTTGAGGCTTTGGGCAGATGCCAAGTCCCGACCAAAGGGTTTTTCAATTACCAGACGATGTTTGTAGGGATCGTCTAGCATCCCTGCTCCCCCTAGCTGTCTGATGGCTTCCGGAAAGAAGTTAGGAGCCACGGAGAGGTAAAACATCCGGTTTCCCCGTGTGCCTCGTTTTTCGTCTAATTCACTCAGAAGTTCTTTCAGTTTTTGGTAGCTTTCAGGTTTGTCTATGTCTCCAGGACAATAGAACAGACCTTGAGCGAAGTCTTGCCAGAGTTCCCCTAATTCGACATTAGCATGAGCCTCTTCCATACCCTTCTGCATTTGTTCGCGGAAGTAGTCATGGCTCCACTCTCGACGTGCTACGCCAACAATAGTGGTCTCTGGTGCAATGCGTCGTTCTCGCCGCAATTTGTAAAGTGCTGGTACCAATTTGCGCCAGGTAAGGTCACCAGAAGCGCCAAAGATAACGATAATTTGGGGTTCAGGCATCCCTTGCTGTTGCAGACCAACGCGCAAGGGATTTTCTAGTAGACTAACCATAAAAGTTTTCAGTGGGGTGTTGAGTGGTGTGTGGCGTAGATGCAATTCATTGCGTTTATAAGGGAGTTGTGCCCTTCGGCAAGCTCAGGGTAAATGTTGGAGGTTTACACTGGTGACAATAACTTGACTTTGTTTTCTAAAGAGTTCATCAAGGACTGGAAAGGCTTGACGAACTTGTCAATACCTTCAACTAGCAGTTCGTCCATTACGACTTTGAGGTCAATGTTGATGTCTGGATCTTTGAGACTTTCCATCAGATGGTAAGCTGCTTCAACGCCTGTTTCCAGGCGGTTAGCGACATTACAGTGGTCAGCACAGGCTTTAATTGTCGCGGGTGGTAAGGTATTAACGGTATCGGGGCCAATTAATTCGTCAACATACATCACGTCGCTGTATTTGGGGTCTTTGGTGCTAGTGCTGGCCCAAAGTAAGCGCTGTACTTTAGCTCTTTTTGCTGCTAAGGCTTGCCATCTATCGCTAGCAATAATTTTCTTGTATTCTTGGTATGCAATTTTGGCGTTAGCGATCGCGACTTTGCCTTTGACAGCTTGCAATTTTGCTTCATGGGCAATATCATCAATGCCGCGCTGCAACTTTTCGTCGATTTTGGCATCAATGTTGCTATCAATCCGGCTCAGAAAGAAGCTCGCTACTGAAGCAATGTTGCTAATATCTTGACCTTGTGTCACCCGTTTTTCTAAGCCCCGAATATAAGCTGCTGCTGTGTTAATGTAGCTGTCTACCGAGAACAACAGTGTAATATTGACATTGATCCCTTCAGATATTGCCTGTTCCACTGCTGGTAAACCCGCTTCTGTGCCAGGAATTTTAATCATCACATTTTCCCGCCCAATTTCTTGGAAATAGCGACGGGCTTCGGCTATTGTTGCTTGAGTGTCATGGGCAATGGTTGGTGGGACTTCGATGCTCACATAACCATCTTGCCTATTCGAGGCTTCATATACAGGGTGCAGGATATCACAGGCATTGCGGATATCTGCAAAAACTAGGGATTCGTAAATTTTGTATGTGGGTAATCCAGCGCGAATGCCAGCTTTGATATCGGCATCATACATCGCATTATCGGCGATTGCTTGCTCAAAAATGGCTGGATTGGAGGTAATTCCAGATATTCCTTGATTTTCCACCAGGTTTTTCAGTTCACCTGATTGAATCATGTCACGGGTCAAATTATCCATCCAGATACTTTGACCATGTTGTTTAATTTCTAGTAAATGATTGGTTGCCATAGCTGTAGTTTCTTCCACTCCTGTTAATGATGTTTCTAAGTGAAGTTAGCAAAACTCATCTAACAGTTATTTAGTTGTTAGTTATCCTGATTGATAACTGTTGACTATTCACTGATTGTTGATGGTTACTTTTGAATTGTGGCGTTGCCAATCACTTATCACATCGGCCAGCTGAGGTAATCTTTAATTCACATCCAACAAGCGCTATTGTGCATCTCCAATCCCAAATAGCCAATAATTAACTTTTCATGACTAGCTGACGCTGGTTGTATTTAGTGTCCATTTTGAATAAAAGACTCCACTTTTGCTACATCCTTTTTGCTACCAATAATTAAAGGTGTGCGTTGATGCAGTTTTTTGGGAACTACATCCAAGATATCTACCAGTCCTGTGGTAGCACGACCACCTGCTTGCTCAATCAACATAGCTAGGGGAGCAGATTCATAAAGCAGGCGTAATTTCCCTTCTGGTTTTTGAATTGTACCTGGGTAAAGAAACACGCCACCTTGAACCAAAATTCGATGGATGTCACTAACCATCGCCCCACTATATCGAGCGGTATAGCCTTCAGTGCGATGGACGTAACGAATGTATTCTCGCATTGATTCTTCCCACTGCCAAAAGTTTCCCTCGTTAACGCTGTAAACAGAGCCATGATCGGGAATTTGGATATTTTCTTCGGTGAGAATAAACTCTCCCAAGCTAGGATCAAGGGTAAAAGAATGAACGCCACTGCCTATAGTATAAACCAGCATTGTGCTGGGTCCATAAAGTATGTAGCCTGCGGCGATTTGCTTGCGTCCGTTGGTGAGGAGGTCAGTTGCCTTACCATCGCTATCATTGCCTTCCTGTTGGCGAATGGCAAAAATGGAACCCAAACTGAGATTAGTATCTGTATTTGATGAGCCATCAATGGGGTCATACAACAGGGTATAGCGACCAATGGGGCAGTTTTCGGGTATGTAGTAAGGTTCTTCCATTTCTTCGGAAGCTAGGCGACAGACTAAGCCACTTTGCTTAAATACTGAGATAAATACGTCATTGGCATAGACATCCATTTTTTTGACGGATTCCCCTTGCACATTGACATCGCCTGTAAATCCCAGAACGCCTTCCATTAAACCAGCGCGGCTGAGGCGACGAGCAACTAGTTTGCCTGCTAAGGCAATGCGATTCATTAGCGCACTCAAATCTTGTGCATCTGGAGAAAAACTGTGAAGTTGCTGTAGAACGTGACGGGATAAGGTTGTACAATCACGATCTAGAGCTTTGTCTGTGAAATCGTTGATCGATAAATCCAAAGATTCTGGCGCTTGAGTCATTTTGACCTTCTTCCTAGCGACTGGCTGTTAGTTGGGCTGATTAATTTGTGGGCAACTTTATGGTTGCTACCTCTATCTTAGAAAGGTAATTTGATAACTTAGATGTGATTTTAGATAAACTAAAGAAATGAATTTTTTGTGGCTTTCGTGCCCAAGGCGTAGATGAGCACAGAGTAGTTTGCTTTAAGTTGACTGGCGATCGCACTCCGGCCACTAGGCGTTAGTTCACACAACCCAGCCTGAACTACTACAAGTATTTTGACTCAATAGCCAAAGACAACCAGCCGTGATTAGCAGGCAACGGTCACGACTGGTCGGTGGTAATTTTATAGGATTAAGTATTGTTTCTAGTAGTTTCTAGCAACTTAAATATAGTGCGTAACTAGAGAACAATGTAGCTATGGTGATCTTTCGTACTGATTAAAAGTCTTGATTTTTTGCCCAACTACCTCGTCGGTTATCCTCTCGTGGTTTGGCTTTATTGACTCTAAGTTGACGACCCATCCATTCTGCGCCATCTAATTCAGTGATAGCAGCATCTTCTTGGGCATCTTCATTCATTTCAACAAACGCAAAGCCACGCATTCTGCCTGTTTCGCGGTCAGTAGGTAAAACTACTCTTTTGACTTCGCCATAGTCGGCAAATACGGCTTTTAAGTCTTCTTCAGTAGCGCGGTAGGAGAGGTTTCCAACGTAAATAGTCATGTGGGATCACGTAATTTTCAACAAAGAGCGATTAGTTCAGCATGGGAAACAGATTTAAACAAACTGCAAATATTGCATGGTCTCTTCTGATTCACCGATGGCGAATGTTGTAGGACAGCAATTTGAGGATGCTGGCATCGTCTTCAACTAAATGGGCCATGTGGCTGAACTCACGCGTACGCTCATATAATAACTGATTGTGACATTTTTCAAAGTATGAGATTTTACAAACTCCAATAACATAAAATCAGCCGTCCTTATATGTTTTCTGCTATACAAATTTTCGTGTTAAAATTAGTAACTTTTTAATTTGCTAAGTAAGGTTTTTTAGTAACGGACAATGGGTTTAAACCTGTTATGTATTCCAGATATAAAAACTCTCATTGTGCTGATGATTAAACCTCACCTGCATCTCTGATTGTGGGAAGTAGAGTCGCAGGTGAAGCAAAGTACCAAGAGAAAATTTCCAGATATTAAAAAAACTGAGAAAAAGACAAACCTGTTTTTTACTCCCCACTCTCTACTCGCTACACTCACCCGTCTAGTTTGGGGTGGTCGATTTGGCAATTAACCAAAATTTCACTCAATCGAAATTTGCTGAGGCCCAGTAGCTTTGCCATTGTGTGCCCCAGTATTTGGGGTAGTATAACTAGTCGAATGGATTTGTTGATCCAGCCAGCCTTTAACGGGGTCGTCCTTAAGGTTGAGTCGCAGCACACCAGAGAAAAACCCCCCCATAAATGAAACTGGGTGCTTGGTCAACTGTTTAAATATTGGTGACAATTCATCAATGAACATTACAAGTCTCCTGGTGTTGTCATAAAAAATTATCAGTTCTTAATTGATCGTAACCTGGAAAGGCAGGTCATGGGATAAGGGGACAAGGGGATGGGGGGACAAAGGGACAAGAACAAAAATGCTCCCCCGCATCTTCCTACTCCCTAATTACTTGGTTGCTGATCTGGAAACATACACTTATCAGAGTCACAGCCACTCGGCCCAGCCTCTGTTAACTCACCTGAATCGTAGCGGCTGAGGACTGCACAGAAATCATCTGTTTTGCGTCGTGCTTTTACTTCTTGACTCAAGCGCTCATAAGTTGCTTTGTCTATTGGCTCAAAGGGTAAACGGGGGAATGATTGCAGATCATCAAAACGAGCTAAAAGCGCTGCTGAGATATATCCTTCATCATTCTGGATAGTTTCGTAAATCTTTTGTCCTAAAGGCTCAATTTCTTCAGACCGTAACTCCAAAGTAGCAGATGTATTATGAGTTACATACCAGCGCTGAACTTGCAGAACGAAATCGAATTGAGCCAACACAGAAAACTGAGAAACATCTATTTCATCGGCTCCTGGTAAATCAGCCCAAGGTACAGCAACAGGGATTTCCACTAGCCATTCACTGACGCGGGGATCAAAGGGATCATTTAACAAATTACCCTGTTCATCTTTGTCAGATTGGGACGGGATGACATTGTAACCGTAATCAATACAAGCTAAGGCTACTGGGTCATTTTTACCGAAGGTGATCCGACGAATAAATCTTTGTGCTTTGGGGGGATGCCAGCCGGGACTAGCACCAGTTAATAAAGATTTAGTGCCACTGGGTTGGACTGTAGTACAGCGATTGGGACGTTTGAGATTATGGCGATCGCAATATTCCCACACAACTCGATGCACTGTATCTTTCCAGAAACTTAAGTATTTTTGTTCCTGATGCTTAAAGGCCAATCCTTGGGGTGTTGCGGGTCTTCCTTCCTCCCACCAACGCAGCCAGTCAATACCAAAAGCATGGACAAAGAAATCAAATAACCCTGTGAAGGAAACCCCAACAATTGGGTCTAGTTCTCGGCTTTCTTGGTAGCGAGTTTCTAAAAATTTGTGATGCAAAAGCGCTGCTACAGATAGCGCCCCAGCTGTAAAAGCTTCCTCTTGTTCTTGATAGTTATGTGGGTCAATTTGATTGAGGTGAATCTCAGACAAATTGCAGTGGAAGTTGCTACCAATAATTTCCATTTTTGTTACCCTAGAGGCTTTTTATCCTCTAGTTCTATGAGTTCTTGATTCCTCATAGATCCGACTATATTTTCTACTAACGAAAAAAGCATTAGTAGCCGGAGACTCGTGGAGCCGTTGTTCACAACGGAGGTAAAACCCAGATTATATTCTTTTTAAATTATCAACAAAATTTAAAAAGGTTCACTCTCTAGTCTGTACGGTGTCAAAGGTGCTTGAATTCCTCTGATTACCTCGGTATTCCCATCGCAGGGTTCACCGATTTTCTCCGGTGTTTAACGTGAGGCAAAATTACTTACCACACGGATTTAAACCGTAGCGAGCCAAACGATGTTCTAGCTCATTAGCATTCAGATCAGGATGGCGTTCTTGTAACCATTGCTTGGCTGTTCCTTGTGCGTAGAATTTCAAGAAATCAACTTTCAAGGCTTGTGTTGGTAGCAAATCACAATTGGCTCTGGCTACAGCTTCACCAGCCCATTGAATCGCACCTTCGCCACTGTAATATTGTTTACGAACGGCTGCAATAGATTCTTCTAATGTGGGCTTGCGGTGAAATACTCTAGTATGATTTGCCATCCGTAAAGCATCACGCTCTGGGTCAATGCGCCAGTTGCCATTTTCATCCTGCTGCCATAGGTTATCTTTAGCTGTGGCTGCTAATTGATCGTCAGCAGTGAATTGACGCATTCCCGCACTTCTTCGGATATTGCCTGCAACAATTGTTACGGCAGCTTGATCAATTAATAAACAGCATTCTACAGAATTTAATTGTCTTCCTACAGCTTTATTGAGGATGGATGCGCAATTTTGGTAAAGTGTGGGTAACTTCACAGGATTGGCAACTCCGCCAAAGCCACTTAAAGTTTCTCCGGCTTTCCGGACATCACCGATATCAACTACTACTTCTACTTGTGCAGTAAATCTTTCATTTGTGGAAAGTTCTAACAAGGTTTTATATGATTCAACCCAACCTTCACGACTATCTCCTACATGGATAGTGACGCTGTTACCTTCTATATGGGTTTCAGTATATTCACGACGCTGTTGTTGAGGAGTACTACCAAGCTCACCCTGTACATTTACATTTAGGTAATTGCGGATGATAGGCAACTGATTAATATATTGTGGTTCAATGACGGCTCCAGTGCCACAGCCCATCATTGCCAAATCCATCATCAATCCAAACGCACTCCAATCCTGGAGGTTGGTGGAGGTGCAATTGTAAGCCCCCGAAAAGTTTTTGGGTTTAGCGATCCAGTCTGTACCACCAACCCACAACCAGCGCCCACTGGGTAAGGCTTTGAGGTTACGTTGCATTTGCTCGAGAATGGCAATTTCTGCTGGGTTAAGCTTCCCCAGATCAATAATGCCTTGGAGCGTGCGATCGCACACCTCATCCCATGTTTCTCTCAGTCCTGCCTTTGTCCGACGGCTATAGGTTCTGAAAAATACCGGATTAGCAGCTGGGGCAGTTTCTGGAAACTCTGCACTCTGACGTTTTCGTTCTAACTCTCGAACCATAGATCAATTCTTGTTGCTTGCTAACAGATTATGACTATACGCTAACTAGATTGAGGATAAAAGATTGCCAAATTTTCCAATTTGCGCTACCGCTTCAAATGTCTTAATTGCAACATAAATTTATGTTGTATAATATCAAAACTCTGCGGTTGAATACTTGTACTCCAATCTCTTGGTAAGTGGGTGATTTGGGCGCTCGCACTCTGAGCAACTGTATCAAGTAAGCGATGTCTGGCGACAAGAAGCGTAGCTCTCTACGCACTTGTGATGATGGAGTTAACGAGATTCTCCACACTTACCAAAGTGTTTTGATATGTGGATAGTTGAGAATTTTTTGATCGCAGGTCATGAGTTCTATATTGCGGCGGTAGGCGATCGCAACAATCATACGATCGGCTGGATCTTTGTGGAAGTCGCCGGGTAATTGTGTGCTGGCGATTGCATCTAGTGGATCGAGTGGTTCTATGGTGATTCCAGGTCGAGTTTTAGCCAGTGCAAACCATTCATTTACGGCCAGGGGAAGTGGTAGTTTTCCCACACTATGCTTGAGTGCAATTTCCCAAGCAGAAATAGCAGAAACTATGAGCACGTTTTGGTTTTCGCCTATGGTTAACAGGGTACGTCCACGATCGGAAAGCTGTTCTGGAGTATGGAGCCACCAAAGCCAAGTATGAGTGTCCAGTAAAATCATTGATCCATTGCATCCCATAATTCAGGCATGGGTTCGTCAAAATCTGGAGGAATTGTAATGGGGATTCTGCGTAGGGGATGCTGAGGACTGCGGTCACGGTTTAAATCAAGTTCGTCAGAGGATCGGGATGGCTGTGATGCTGAGGGTGCTGTCAGGCTTTGAGCCAAAAGCTGGAGGATGCGAATCCTTTGTGCTAAATCGAGGTTGAGGAGTTGTTGTTCTAATTCTTGAATGCTCATAGCTTCGCGCCTCATGAATGTGTTATTTATTTTAGCGAATCTCTCCAATCCATCCGATTACAGGTAGGGCGATTGTTCTTCCTCACCTCACTCGCAAGGGCGTAATTTTTGCCTACAAACATTTTTTGTAAAAGCTTAAATTCCAATTGACTAACCGCGATCGCTCAATTCTTCTAATGAAAAGCTATCTCCAGCATTCTCATCAAACTCGGGTTGAGCTTTGGTAGTTTGAAGTTTATCCCCGCCTTTGAGGGTGAGGATGACACCCCTTCATCAACGTGACCTAAGACGGAGTAGATGTATCTCAGTAATAGCAAGATTAGGTGGTAAGGAATTCCTTAGGTAATATCCATACAGGATTTTATACCTACATCTTACAGGAGCCAAGATTGGGGAAGCACGCAGACGCAAAGCGGCGAGTTAAGAGATATCGCCTGTGTCTTCCCATCTTGTTCCCCAAGTGCGATTGCACAGATTCCCCACATGTGGCGATCGCTAGTTCTACTCTCATTTCTACTGGGTATTTAATACCGAATATTCAGTATTTGGGAAAATACTTACGTCTCTTTAAGGATGTGATAACTGATTTTCTGGTGTTAAAGTTTGAATATTGCCCAAATTTGTTGAATCATAATCACAAAACGTCGATTATGGCAATATTCTTTCAGGAGTGAACGTGAATACTACTTTTCTTCGCCCAAGTTTTTTTTACTTACCCAGTTTAGCTGCACTTGCAGTTTTAAGTAGTGGTTTATCTGCTGTTGCTGAAACAGTAAATACAACAGTAGACAATCAGCAGTTAGCTGAACCTGTGGTAACAGCAACGTCTACGGATTTGATTGATTCACAGCAGTTTGCCGACGCTGCTAACCAGGAATTAGCAAGGCGAACACTCACACCTGTACCAGGGACAGCATCAACCTTATCGGTAGCCCTTGCGGCTGAATCAGAACCAACTGAACAACCTACTACTACTCAAGTCGCACAAGCGGATATTAATCTAGGTAGACCTACCCGTGGCGGTAGAAGTTATATCGGTGTTGCTGGTAATGTTGGTTTAGGTGGTGGTGACTCATCTTTGGGTGACGGCAACTTTGCGGTTGTCAGCAAAATTGGGTTGACAAATGCCATATCAGTAAGACCATCAGCCGTGTTTGGTAACAATACGACAATTCTGCTTCCCGTAAGCTACGACTTTTCCTTACAGCAAGCAGATCCATTTGCAGAACCATTAGCGATCGCTCCTTTTATTGGAGTAGGTGCAGCCATTAAAACTGGCGATGACTCACAAGCCGCCTTCTTAGTATCTGGCGGTGTTGATTTTCCTCTAACTCCTCAATTTACAGCCACAGCTTCTGTAAATGCTGGATTTTTCGACCAAACTGATGTCGGTTTGTTGTTAGGAGTTGGTTATAACTTCACTGGCTTCTAATCCGATAATTTGTCAAACAAAAGGCAAAAGTGAAACGTACTTTTGCCTTTTGCTATTGTTAACTGTATTTATTGAAGATAAATACAGAATTGATTCTGGAAGTGAGATAATAGCCATATCAGCGACAAAGAAGCGAACTTGCTAAATTAGATAGTTCTTTATGTTGATGCGATCGCATAAATTTGCCGTTCATACCCACATCCTTTACTATCGCAGGTAAATTGCCAAGAAGATTAGCACAAAGGGTTTTCCAGTAATCCGGCTTTATGTGCTTTGATCTGTTCTTAGTTGTTATTGGGATTTATTGAAGTTTGTACAATTAAATGTAAATTTTTTAGAAAATCCAAATTTACACACAAAAAAAAGTTTATGTATAAGCCCACAAAAACATCAAATGAGACAAAATCTGTGCAAGAGAAGCGCAGAGAAGAACAACTTATGCATGACGTTCTTTTGTCGCTAGAAAATTTAATTTATAGAGAAGAAATTACAGTTAAACTCATCTTAGATTATCTCTATGATGTAGGGTCAATTAATCTGATTAATCAAAGATTTCGTTCTCGAACTCTTAATAGAACCCTGAAATTAATTTCCAAGACATCTAAGCCAGTCTTTAAAATTTTAGCTTGGCGCTGGTTCAAGAAGAATTGTCCTGAGTTAATTACTGACTGGCTCCATAGCAAAGTGGCTTTCAAAAGCACAAAGAAACCCAAAACAGCACCAACACAATTAGTTTTAGAGAATCCAGATACAAGCTTCAATTCCCTTGCCAAAACCCAGTATCAAATTCAGGAAGTAAAACATCTTCGCTCCCAGGTAAAATTGCTCACTGGTATTTTGGCTGGAGTCGTTACCTTGTTTGGTGGTAGTTTTCTCTGGTTTGGTTATTCGCTAGAGCGTTCAAATCTGCAAATGCAAAGAATTGAAGAACTACAAACCCAGGTCAAAACTCTAGAGGCTAACGTTAATCAGCGCTAGTAATGCTCGCTCATTCTTTGTGCCTTTGTGGTTCAAAAGTCTTTTCACCACAAAGATACAAAGAACAGGAAGAGTTGAAAATATCCAGAAAAATTATAAGGCTACCAATTGCGATTCTATTTCTAAGGATTTTAAATCACGCCCAATGAAAACTAAGCGGGTTTGTCTTGCTTCTTGTGGTTGCCAGGGACGATCATAGAATTTATCGAATCGGGTTCCTACGCCTTGCATCACTAGGCGCATAGGTTTGTTAGGTACTGCGACAAAACCTTTAATTCGGTAAATTTCTTGTTGATGTGCTAGTGTTTGCAACTGTTGTTGTAGTTTTTCTGGATCAAAGGCACGATCTAAAATCAGGTGAGTTGAGGTAATTTCTTCGTCGTGGTCGTGGTCTTCTTCAGTGTCGTGATGACAGGGGCGACTATCTAAATCATCTTCAACTGCGGCTTGGAATCCTAATAAGATAGAGGTATCAAGTGTCCCGCGATCGCTTTCCACAATCTTCACAACTCTAGGCAACTCTTGCTTAATCCATTCCTCAACTTGAGTTTTTGTCTCAGCATCCACCAGGTCAGTTTTATTCAACACCACCAAATCTGCACAAGCAAGCTGGTCTGCAAATAGCTCTTGCAAAGGTGTTTCGTGTTCTAGGCTATCATCTGCTTGCCGTTGGGCGGCGATCGCTTCAGGATCACTGGCAAATGTTCCTGTTGCTACTGCTGCACAGTCTACTACGGTAATCACGGCATCCACCGTGGCGGCGGCGCGAATTTCTTGCCAGCGAAAAGCTTTTACCAACGGTTTTGGTAAAGCCAAACCAGAAGTTTCAATCAAAATGCAGTCAATGCTATCTCGCCGCTTGATTAACTGTTGCATTGTGGGATAAAACTCTTCCTGTACGGTGCAGCATAAGCAACCGTTAGTTAGTTCAAAAATATTACCCCCACCGTCATCTTCTTCGGGGCAAATCTGACAGGATTTCAATAATTCACCATCAATACCGAGTTCGCCAAACTCGTTGACTAACACCGCAATACGGCGACCTTGGTTGTTTTGTAGTAAATGACGAATTAGGCTGGTTTTACCACTACCTAAGAAGCCTGTGATGACTGTGACAGGAATTTTTGTAGCCATAATTTTGCCCGATTTTCTCAGTATGGCAAGTTTTAAGATTTATAACTCTAAATACTGAGATTAAGCTGGTTTTTAAGTTTGACTTAGTTATTTTAAGCTGAAATCTCACAGGAATTCTCAAAAAAATGATTTATAGCAAAGTGCTGAGTTGAAAGACCATCCACACTTCGAGCCGCTCAGTGACTACAAAGGGCAGGCTTTTACTAAATACATAAGTACTGAGTACTTTTTAATTTACTCAGCACTCAGCACTGACGGTGATAAAAAGATTACCGTCAACATATCCAGTACTTTTTATATATAGGTAACCAGCCTAGAGGAAGACGTTAGTTCAATCAAGAATTTTCTAATATTCAAGCATTTATTAAAAACCTAGGAGACAATTTTTACCATGTTGGAAAACAACAAAATCTTTAATCAATTGCGTCGCCAAATCTCGATAATATTGCTAACTGGTTTAGTTTGGTTTATCAGCTTACCCACCAGTTCAACTCAAGCGGCTGGTTATTATTCAGATAAAAGCCACAATGTAGAAATATCTCAGCCCTATTATATTACTAAGGAACGGAGAATTTTAGTACAAAAAGAGCCTGCCAAACCTTACTATTCAACTAAAGACCGAAAGAAAGAAAAAGTTATTATCAAGACACCAGAAGCTGAAAGTAATTATATCGAAAGTGGTAAGCGAGCAGGAGCAATGATGCCTAAAGATTCAGAAACTGGAATCCGACAAAAAAAATAATCGCGAAATGATTTGGCGCAGAAGCATGAGTTAAGGAAGGAAGAGGGAAGTCCCAATGAAACGAGTTTCACAGCCAAGTATGAAAGAGGGACTAGGGACTGGGGAACTCGGTGCCCCCTCTGGGGATAAGGGGCAATGGGGACTGGGATTTTTACTCAGCACTCAGCACTTAGCACTCAGCACTTTCAAGTCAGAAGGAAGAAGGAAGAAGTCTTCTTTCTTCTTGCCAAACGGGTTTAAATCCCCACTTCGACAGGTGATACAGTGAGCAGCTCGAGTGACTTGTACTGAGCCTTGTCGAAGTAGCCTTCGCCGAACTCTTGTCGAACTGCTCAGTGACCACCACCAATTTTCTCTCTGACCTCAACAGCACTTCTTCTTGAATATTTCTTCCTGCGCGTCTTTTGCGGTTTGATGCTTAAATCTTGGCAAAAATGCGCGATCGCCCCTAACATACATAGCCCACCAAAGGCGATCGCCCACTTTTCTACTGATAAGTATCCATAGGCAGACAAGAACAAACAAAATTCCGATCACCAAAAGCCGCATCAATTCTGCCCACACTAGGCCAGAACTTATGTTCACGAGTCCAAGGCGCAGGATAAGCAGCTTGTTCACGAGAATAAAGATGATTCCATTCCCCAGCAATCAGACTTTCAGCAGTGTGAGGTGCATTCTTCAAAACATTATCTTGAACATCCATCTTGCCAGATTCAATTTCCGCAACTTCCCCACGAATAGCAATCATCGCCTCACAAAAACGATCTAATTCTGCTTTTGATTCGCTTTCTGTCGGTTCCACCATGATAGTACCCGCCACAGGCCAAGAAACAGTTGGTGCATGGAAACCATAATCTATCAGCCGTTTGGCAATATCATCAATTTCGATACCCGCAGATTTTTTCAGCAATCGCAAATCTAAAATACATTCATGGGCAACTAAATCATTTTTGCCTTTATACAGAACAGGATAGTAAGTACTTAGTCTGTGGGCGATGTAATTAGCATTGAGAATTGCCACCTTAGTTGCTTGGGTCAAACCAGCCGCACCCATCATGGCAATATACATCCAAGAAATCACCAAAATACTAGCACTACCCCAAGGCGCAGCTGCGATCGCGCCAATATGAGAGTGCTGAGTGCTGAGTGCTGAGTGCTGAGTTGTGCGTATAACTGGGTGTCTAGGAAGAAACGGCACTAAATGAGCAGCTACACCAATGGGCCCCATACCAGGGCCACCGCCACCATGGGGAATACAAAAAGTTTTGTGCAAATTTAAATGACAGACATCCGCCCCAATATCACCAGGACGACAAATACCTACTTGGGCATTCATATTTGCCCCATCCAGATAAACTTGTCCACCGTGATCATGCACCACAGCGCAGATTTCCTGAATTGCTTCCTCAAATACACCGTGAGTTGAAGGATATGTCACCATCAAGGCTGCCAATTCTAACTTATGCTTTTCTGCCTTCGCTGTTAAATCATCAACATCAATATTACCTGCCGCATCACAAGCAACGGTAACTACCTTCATCCCACACATTACCGCACTCGCCGGATTGGTTCCGTGTGCTGAGGTAGGAATCAAACAAACATTACGGTGTCCTTCCCCACGACTTTCGTGATATTGCCGAATCACTAAAAGTCCTGTGTATTCGCCTTGAGAACCAGCATTTGGTTGTAGAGAAATTCCCGCAAATCCAGTAATTTCAGCTAACCACGCCTCAAGTTGCTGGAACAGAATTTGATAACCCCGCGTTTGAGAAAATGGGGCAAATGGATGAATCTTGCCAAATTCTTCCCAAGTAACAGGAATCATCTCCGCCGTTGCATTCAACTTCATTGTGCATGAACCCAAGGGAATCATGGATGTAGTTAGGGATAAGTCCTTAGTTTCTAGCTGATGCAGATACCGCAACAACTCAGTTTCTGAATGGTAGCGGTTAAAGACGGGATGGGTGAGATAGCTGCTGGTGCGGAGAAGGGGGAGGTGGGAAGATGAGGGTGAAGTTAACTCTTCTATGGTGAACAGGAGATTATCTGTACCTGCGAAAATTTGCCAGAGGTCAATTAAATCTTCTGGTGTAGTAGTTTCATCTAGGGAGATACCCACAGCCGTAGCATCAAAAATCCGTAAGTTAATATTTCGCGCTTGACAAGCATCAAGGATTGCTTTTACAGAGTGTGTACCTAACTCTACTCGCAGAGTATCAAAGAAATTTTCGGAACTGATGCCATAACCCAGTCGCTGCAATCCTGCTGCTAAAGTTAGAGTGAGTTGATGGATGTTTTCGGCGATCGCCTTGAGTCCAGCAGCACCATGGTAAACTGCGTACATACTGGCCATGACTGCTAACAACACCTGGGCAGTACAAATATTACTAGTAGCTTTTTCACGGCGGATATGCTGTTCACGGGTTTGCAAAGCCAGACGTAATGCAGGCTTACCCTGAGCATCTTTAGATACTCCCACAATTCGCCCTGGAACCTGCCGTTTATACTCTTCTTTCGTGGCAAAGTAAGCGGCGTGAGGCCCTCCAAACCCCAAGGGAATGCCGAAGCGTTGAGTACTACCTACAGCAATATCCGCACCAAATTCGCCGGGTGGTGTGAGCAAAGTTAAGCTTAAGGGGTCTGCTGCTACCGTCACCAATGCACCCTCAGCATGG
The DNA here is from genome assembly GCA_019358915.1 of Trichormus sp. ATA11-4-KO1. Taxonomy (GTDB): domain Bacteria; phylum Cyanobacteriota; class Cyanobacteriia; order Cyanobacteriales; family Nostocaceae; genus LEGE-11386. The sequence goes on along the minus strand of JAHHIM010000035.1, from coordinate 24,238 downwards.
GCTTTTTCAATAAAAGCACGGTAGTCGTAAATAGTGCCATCACTAGCAGGATATTGTAGAACTGCCCCAAAAATCGGTTGAGCAAAATCAAATGTCTGATGGTCGCCGACAATGATGTTAATCCCCAAGGGTTTAGCTCGTGTCTGCAACACATCAATAGTTTGGGGATGACAATCACGAGCAACAAAATAAGCATTTGCCTGAGTTTTGCAAACACCATAACTGAGACTCATTGCTTCTGCTGCTGCTGTGGCTTCATCGAGTAATGAAGCATTGGCAATTTCCAAACCTGTGAGGTCGATAATCATCGTCTGGAAATTCAGCAGTGCTTCCAGTCGCCCTTGAGCAATTTCTGGCTGATAAGGAGTGTAGGCTGTATACCAACCAGGATTTTCCAGGATATTACGTCCAATTACAGGAGGGGTAATGCAATCGTAATACCCCATCCCAATATATGAACGACACACCTGATTTTTAGCAGCAATTTGTTTTAACTTTGCCAGTGCTGCATACTCACTTTGTGCTGTCGGTAACTTCAGCGTTTTATTTAGCCGGATAGTCTGCGGTACTGTTTTCTCGATGAGGGAGTCCAGACTGGGAAAACCCAAAACTTCAAGCATTTGCTGGATTTCATCAGAGTTAGGGCCAATATGTCGTTGTGCGAAATTACTTGACTCTAGACTCCTTTCACTCAGCATCTGTTGATGGCTTGATTGAGGAATAGGGGCGAAAGATACCACAGCTTGAACTCCAGACGTAACTATTTAATATTTTGCAACAAATACTCTTGACAAGTGGCAGTCGCTTAATTAATTCATTTATACGCCCTATGTGAGATGGGGTGGCAAAAAGGAAAGGGAAGCCACAAGATAAAGGTAACGACACCAAAGCTTGAGGTCTGCCAATGAATATGGTAGACGGTTCGACCCTGTTGACCACAATTTTTGTGCTAGTAGATGACTGGTATCAGCAAAAAGGCTATCGTTATGTACCGTTATACGCCTTAAGTCAACTTCAGTATAACTTGAAATTTTGGCTCAACTTGAGTTTGCAGATTTGGCGAAATTTCGATAATTGGCGATGTAGTTACTTACAGACAGAGAACAGCACTAACAAATCTGAGTAACAGATGTCGTTGCTCAGATTTTCCCTTGATAACAAGAAGTCTATAGCTATGCGATCGCCTGAAATAAACAAGTAACATAAAATCATACACTCACAAAGAGAGGGTGAGATGATTTCTCAAGTTTTAGATACCACTTCAGAAACTACAAAAGGGGGAAGGAAGCGGCTGCCGATGGCAGCCGCTTACATCCCCCACACAATGATTATCATTATCTTGTATGGGATATTTTATTTTTTGGAAGTCCCTATCAATGGTTACAGACTGGAAGGTTTTGAAAAGTTTACCTACTGAATAATTTCACTTAAGCAGAAGAATATAGATGCAGTATGATAAATATGCTCACATTCCCTCAAACGGACAGAATCTATGTCGATTTTAGAGTCCAGCAAGCTAGCATTGCCCTTAGCCATTGCTTCAGTTGTAATATTTTGTCACTCTAATTCTTCAAACACAACCACCTTAGCAAGTAGCGAGGCTAAATTAATGGCACAAAACTCAAACAAAGGTTCAAGCAATAATGAAATTAGATTGCCTGACAATGTATTAAAGCAGATAGAAGAAATGGAGAGAAAAGCTCGGCAAGAACAAGCCGATGCGTTTGCGCGTGACATGGCAAGAAAGACACCAAAAGAGAGAGAAGCAGCAGAAAAAGAAAGAAAGAGATTGAAAGAGGTTGAATTGGCTCCAGAAGTAAAAACAGACGAAGAGCTTAGGAGAGAAGATGAAAGAGCGATCAAAGTGTTGAGAGAATTGAAAGCAAAGAAAAAGAGTGAGTGAAGTCTACCAATCAGCCGTTCTCTTCCTTTGCGTGAAAGGAAAGCTCTGAATTAGGCGATATGTGTTAAATGCCGGGAGAGGTTTTGGCACAAATTGCTTTATCATCACAAAAGCCTTGACTGTAGAATTGTAGACATAAGATGCTGAAGCTTCTGAATTACCGCATTGTTTCGCCTTTGCTTATTGGGATGTTAGGTTCTCAGGTTGTCGCGAGTTATTCTTCACTAGCAGTAGAACCTCAGAGTACAATTAATGCACGCTCATGCGCTGGTTTAGGCAACTCTTTAACGAAAAATGATATCGAATTGCGAGGATCAAGACTGGGATTTGCGTTGGACGCTAACACGATGGGAACGGCTTTTGAGAACTTTGCTCTTGATAGCCTTCGATACCCGAAGAATGCAAAGCCCTATTACTCCCCAGTTCGCGAAGCAGTAACTCTAAACAGTAGCGAAGGCGTACAAAGAAACATTGTGCCAGAAGCAGTAGGTCCAGTCACTGTAGCTGAATACGATTCAACAAAGGGCGCAATTACTTATATTCAGACTTACCCTGAAAGCTTTTTTACTGAAGTGAAGTTTCATAGAGGTCCGATTTATCTAAGCTCATTTCAGCATCAAATTATTGGCTATGTTGATGTAGCCAGCAGGAGCCTTGCAGGAGTTGCCCCTAGCAGCTTAGGTACACGTCGTCCAACTGCTGGTATAGAAATTGTGACACCATCGGATGGAACTATTGCCTTGAGTGTCATAACAACAGCTAATGAACAAAGAGTCGCAATCTACCAGCGCATTGCCTGTGATGCACCATTAACACCCAGTACTACAGATATGATTGTAGGTGCACAAGTGCTACTTAACCCTGAAGTGTATGGAAACAGTTATCCCGCCGTTTACAGAGGTGGTGGAATTGTATCAGGATTGAAGTAGAGCTAATTCATCTCCGGGCGTCGAACCGTCTACCATATTCATTGGCAGACCTCAAGCTTTGGTGTCGTTACCTTTATCTTGTGGTTTCCCTTTCTTTTTTGCTACCCCATCTCACATAAGGCGTTTTATATTTCATTACTGATTCGTAAGGGAAGATGAGGAAGCAGGGGAAGATGAGGAAGCCAATTAAGAATTATTCCCCCTCATCCCCCCCCTCATCCCCCTCATCCCCTTACTCTCCCTCTACCTGGGCGCGATACTCATCCGCAGTCAAGGCATCCAACACTTCATCGGGGTCATTAATACGCACCTTTAAGAACCAGCCTTCACCATAGGGGTCGTCTGCCACTTCTTCAGGAGATTCAATCAAAGCTTCATTGCGTTCTATAACTGTGCCGGTGATTGGTGAACTCAGGTCTTCAACGGCTTTCACAGATTCAATTGTGCCAAAAGTTTCTCCCTTGGTAACTAAGTCACCAATTTCTGGTAGTTCCAAAAAGACGACATCACCCATTTGGTCTACAGCAAACTCAGTAATGCCAATAGTGGCAATTTCACCATCTAGCCGCACGTATTCATGAGTATCCAGGTATCGGAAATCCTGAGGATATTCAAAAGACATATTACTTCCCCTTCGATATCAAAATAGTTAGCGCCCCAAAGTCATCCAAGTGATGGTTGGTAATTAACCATACTGTAGATTTAGTAACTCAAAACACATTATTCCTTAAAAACATGGGCGGTTATCAGTTAATAACACGATTTTTTGAGCGATAAAAGGGACGTTTCACAACAACGGCCGGGTAAACTTTGTTACGAATTTCTACTTCCAGTTGTGCACCAACTGTTGCTAGCTGAGTGGGAACATAGGCTAAGGCAATAGGATAACCAAGTGTAGGTGATAAAGTCCCACTAGTAACTTCTCCCACGACTTGACCTGCTGACACAACTGGATAACCGTGACGGGCAATGTTACGTCCTGGCATTTGCAAGCCGACTAATCGGCGCTGCACTCCATTGGCTTTTTGCTGTGCCAATACTCCTCGACCAATAAAATCATCTTTGGTATCGAGGTGAACCAGCCAACTCAAACCTGCTTCTAAGGGAGTAGTAGTCTCATCAATATCTTGCCCATAAAGTGCCATTGCTGCTTCTAGCCGCAGGGTGTCTCTAGCACCAAGTCCGCAGGGAATAACACCAGCTTGATAAAGTTTTCGCCACAATTCTCTACCGACATCTGGATCTAGCATGACTTCAAAGCCATCTTCTCCGGTGTAACCTGTGCGGGCAATAAAAGCAGGTTTACCTAGTATTGTGGCTTGGAGGTGACCGAAGGCTTTGATTGGTTGTAGGTCTTCTTTTACTAAGGGCTGAAGATATTTAACCGCTTTTGGCCCTTGCACGGCAATTAAAACTTTTTCCAGCGACAGGTCTTGGAATTGTACCTCATCTAGGTCAAGATTTTGTAATAGCCACGCTTTGTCTTTATCAGTGGTTGCCGCATTGACAACGATCGCAGCTCGTTGTGTACCAGTAGTATCTTCTCCCTGATCATAGACAATGATGTCATCAATAATTCCCCCTTGGGGATTTAACAATACAGTGTATTGTGCTTGACCTGATTGCAACCGATTTAAGTCTGAAGGCACTAAACGCTGAAGTTGGTCAATCAGGTGCTGACCTTGGAGGGTAAATTTGCCCATATGGGAAATATCAAACATCCCGGCGGCATTTCTCACAGCTTCATGTTCGCGATTTATGCCGACAAATTGTATAGGCATTTCCCAACCACCGAAGCTGGTAAAGCGGGCTTTGAGTTCTGCACCCATTTGATATAAAGGGGTTCGTGCTAGGGATGGGGTGATATCTTCTTGATTAACCACGGGTATTTTTTGCGATCGCACGTCAATATCTATATATCCTACGGGATGGTTTATGGTTTGACAGGCGGGTATCTTTAGGTAATTAACAAATCTCTCCCAAATCAGAACTGTTGGACTTTGCCGTAAGGTTTAATAGTTAATAGTGCAAGTGTTGAGATTTGTTAACAAGAGATTATGAAGTATTGGCAACTACTGGCTAGCTTTGTTTTAGCTATGGTTCTTTTTTTGTTTCCCCTATCAGCGCAAGCCGCTAGTTCTTCTAGCATTACCCGTTCTGTGGGTGAGGAACTTGAGGCTCAGGATTACTCTGGTCAAAATTTGGTAGGAACTGAGTTTACCAATGTAATTTTAGAGAATACTAATTTTAGCAATGCTGATTTTCGTGGTGGCGTGTTTAATGGCTCTCTGCTGGAGGGAGTGAATCTACATGGTGTAGATTTTAGTGATGGCATAGCCTATTTGACACAGTTTAAGCGCGCTGATTTAAGTGATGCGATCTTGACAAATGCCATGATGTTACGTTCTGTTTTTAATGATGTTGACATTACAGGGGCTGATTTTACGAATGCAATTTTAGATGGGCCGCAGATCAAAAAACTCTGCGCTCAAGCCAGTGGAGTGAATTCCCAGACTGGTGTGGATACTCGCGAGTCTTTGGAATGTAAGTAGAAATACGGTTTAATTATTTCACGCAAAGGCCAGACAGTGTGTTGCTTTGGTTTTCCCAGTTGCAGCGATTGCTGTGGCAAAGAGTCATTTTGCGTCTTTGCGTGATTTTTAACTCAGACTAATGAGTCAAAATTAACCGTATAAGGCTCCTCCATTGGTTGCTGCGTACTCGCTTTAATCGCATCTAGATAGCGACGCAAAACTAGCAATTGGGGGAAATTAGGACGATAAGTAAGATTTCCTTGCTTGGCAAATAATGGTGCAGCTGCGATCGCCTGATAGTCAGAATTTTCTTGAGAACTTTGGGCTAACCAAGTAGCATCTGGAGTTACAGGTATTAAACCCGGTGGTAATTCACCTTCTAAGAAAGCCAACAACCGTTGCTGACAAATACTGGTATTAATGCCTCTTTCCTCAAATAACTGGAGAATATCGCTAAAAGATAAAGTTCTATCTGGCAAAAGTCCCAGTAATTCGGTAAACAGGAAATAGTCGGTATACTGTTGCCTGGGTTCTTCTAACACCTGGGGATATAACGGCAACATCGCTAGACCATAAGCAACTCGGCTACAATTGGGAGCGCCGTTGTCACCAAGATACAAATCTTGAATAATTTTGGCGTTGGGGAGTTTTTGCCGCAGCCAATTGTGCACAACTTCTAAAGAAGCCACCCCACCAGTTAAAAGAACTTGATTAATTGCTTCTGTGGGTATACCACGAGCTACTAACAACTTGTTAAGTTCTCGGTTCAAGCGGCGCACAAAGGGGACAAACACCTGATTTTCTAAGTCTCGTCGCTGTAATACCCAGCGTTGATCAGCTAAATCTAGGGTAAAAGAGTCTTGATGTTGCAAAATTAGCTTCAAGGCTAGTGCTGCATCTAGTACGGCCTGTCCCAACAAAGAACTTTCTAAACGCTGTTGGAGACGAATCCGAGCCGTGATATCTGGTTCCCCTACTCGCGGTAACTCTAATTCCTCCAATGCTAAACTTTGCCAATGCATCTGATCTAAACCAGGAAAAGCAGGTTGCCATTGCCAAGGGTTACTGGTAATTGTTTTGCTTTCGCCTTGGTTTTCCAACCGTGTTTGACGGTATTTTGTGGGCAACAGCAACTGACAGATAATGTCTTGCTCAATTCCCTTACTCGCATAGGCAAAACTATGGAGCATGAAATCATTGTGATTTAATTGCAGCAGGTTATTTGGCAAATCTACCAAAGCCATTTCGGTGGCAGTTGCCCCAATATTCATGACAAAAGTGTTTCCTTCTAAAGGCTGATCACTAGTTTTAGCGGGACGTAAGCCTTGGTTTTCGCTTAATTGCACTGTTTCCCCATTCGCACTATCGAGGGTGCTCAGTAGACTAGCGATCGCTTCTTCCACAAAAAATACTTGCTGGGGATGTTGCACTAATTTGCTCGTCAGTAAAGCTTCTCGGACATTAAAGCGATATTGTTCTGACCAGCTAGCTGGGCAGGTGCAGATCACCCCCGTAATATTATTAATAATGCTATGGAAATTTTTTTCATTTAAACCAACAGCAGCCGCAATTAAACCTTGAGTTGTACTGTGGCGATCTGACTTGAGGGTTAATAGGAGTTTAGAGAGCGATCGCACAACCCAGATTAAAGGCCCGGCAGAAAATTCATTGAATTGCAACACAGGTTCCCATTTTTGTTGTGCACTCTTGTAAGGGATTGCTACCTGTAAATACGGTTTTAACTGGGCTGAGTAAAAATTATTTTTGGGATTGTTTCCTGATTTAGTTAGCTCATGAGGCTCGGTTTCTTTACCTTCAGTCTCTCCCTGAGGTACAGAAGCAGACGGCAAATAAACCTCTGCTGGTAACCGAAATGATTGCTGAAAAGAAGTAACTTCCTGTTGATTTTCTGCTGACCAATAGATAGGATACACAACAGATATGGAGCGATTCAGTAGTGCCGCAGAAATGCCAGTTGTGCCTACATCAATTCCCAAATACCAAACTGAGTCGAGAATATTAAACGTAGTTTCTAGATTATTTACAGGACTGGAACTTGAAACTAAAGAGATGTCTTGTCCAGAAGTTGTCACTTCCGTTTTTTTTTCAGTTGTGGGGCTAAAGTCTAAGTCGGCTTCCGTTTGTGGCCAAGATATTGGCGCAACCTGTGATATCTCTAAACTAGAGAAAGCCAAATTTGGCATACTGGGGTCAGTTAAACTTTGCTGGTCAATGCCATCCTCTAAGCCTGCAAAAATATCCCAGTTAAAATCAGGCTCAAGCAGCTCATCAAAGTTGGCTAAATCCTGATTCAATTGCTGCCACTGTACTTCATCCAGAGAAATATCAGGTACGTTTGCAGACTGGTTCTCTTCTGGTGACAGTAAATTTTCCTGTGGCGAAGCCGGAATGTATTTATCTACCAATTTTTCCTGCTCGTCATCATTAACTACTACTTCCGGTGTGTGGGTAACAGTCGTCATACTTGGTGTAACGACTGTGGTTTCCGAAACAGTAGAGACTCCCAACCACTGCTCCTCGTCACTAATCTCAGCAAATAAGTCACTCAGCGCTGTAATTGTATCAGCATTGCTGGGCTGAATAAGGAAATTATCAATAGCTACAATTTCTGCTTGCGAAACCCCAGACAATAAAGATTTACCTGATTTGGTATCTTCCTCAAAAAACAATTCTTGCCACAATTCTGATGATGAGTCTTGTGGTTTTAGGGGATTATCTGGTGTTTGTTGTAGATTAGTGTTGCTCAGTCCTAAAAAATCTGCATTTGTTTGCTCAAACCAAGGATCTGGCAACTGTTCTACTGGTTGAGTTGGAGATGCAGGTGTAGTATCTGCAATATTTGATGACGATGATAACTCTTCTGTAACAACCCCTGGTTCTACTGGTTGAGTTAGAGATGCAGGTGTAGTATCTGCAATATTTGATGACGATGATAACTCTTCTGGAATGACATCAAGACTTGAATTAGTAAAATTATCAGTACCCAACAAGCTGGCATAAATTTGATCTACTTCATCACTAATTAATTCCAAATTATCTGGCTGTAATTCGCTTACAGTAGCATCTAATGATAGCAACTCATCTATACCAAGCTCTAAAAGCATTGCATCCAAATCATCCGTGACAGCAACATTCTCATCTTCGTCATTAAATGTGAGTGCAGATGAAGGTTCTGGCTCTATAAATTCCCCAGACTGACTCGCCATCTCAGAACTTGGAGTAACAGTATTCGCTGTGGTTGATAATAATGACGATGAAGTTAATAGCTCATTTTTTTCTACCCCCAGGAAAGATGCCAAAGTATTAGGGGATTGTTGCTGCAACTGCTGCGTTAAATTATTAAGAAAATTCATCATCAACTGTTCGCCCTGCACTCCCGTACTGTGCATTCTTGTCAGCGATTGACATAAGGACTCGTGATAAGTGTTGATATTACGCTGTAGTGCTTCAAAGACGACATTCACAGTTCCATCTAGCGATAATAAACGTTGATCCAACTCCCTGGCCAGATGTGTTAATCGCTCAGCCTGTGCTGATGATTCCCAAACAGGTTGAGTTGTAGAGCTTGCTAGTTCCATATTGCTGTAATTACTAACACTACTAGCAGTAGAGGAATTAGCGACATTCTGCGCTATGTGTGGTGTTAAATTAGGTACAAGACGGCTCATCAGTACCTGTAAGAAATCAGCAATTATCTGCTCCTGGTTTGCCCATTGCTGGCTTAAGGAGTAATTATGCAATCGCCTTTGCTCTAGCTGCCTAATTTCCTGTACAAGAGTTGCTCGCTCTTGCATCATTGCGGCTAATTCTGCTTGCAGGGGCTGGATTAATACCGATAATTCACTTTTTAATTGTTGAGATAAAAAATTACTTTGTTCTTGGTCAAGTTGGTTGTGCTGTGTTGGAGATGAATCGTTACCTTGTTTAACAAATTTCACCAATAAAGGTGATCTTTGCGCCTGTCCACTCAGATATTTGTGGTCATCACTTTTTAAAACCTCACTTTCTTCTAGCTGGAGCAGGAAGTTACGAATTCTTTCTAAAACCTCTCTAGGTTCTGGCGCCTGACTAGACAACAGCCTAGACAGGCGCTTGCCACTACTATTGAGTAAGTTGTCAATGTCTGCAATCAATTTTTGAATTTCATTTGCGCGGGAAGTCACTTTAAATTACCTTAGCTAGAACTGTACTTTAACTGGTATGGGAATTACTTGACAATTATGAAAGTTACAAAGGTGGGAATCATGCGGATTTCTCACAGAAATTATGTTATGGATTACTAAGAGACTTAGTGGTCATCAATCAGCACCCGTTTTAGAAGATTAACTTGACAACTAGTTGAAGTCTAGAAATACAAAAAATATTCCGAATTTGGTTTATACCCGGTGCTGTGCCTTCTCACCAAACAAATGATGTTAAGGCTTCACGAGCTTCATATTATAAAAAACATCCAAAAATGCAACAGTTAAGCAAATAGTTTTGGATAGACGAATGCCTTGACCAGGACATCAGTCCTACAAAGCTAATTTTCTTCACTTTGCACCCATACGAGCAATTAATGTAGCCAACCAGTAACTGAATGGCAAGAGGGCATCTTTTAACTTGATTTTTGATCTCTGTCAATGGCTAAAAATTTTACGTTAGCAAAAATTAACCACGTTGAGTATCATTGATCTTATCTGGCATGTTTTTAAGTAATCATGTTTGCAATGTAGTTGCCCCTCAAAGAATACTCCCAGAGGTGAGCAAATGCTCTGTGCAAAAGGTTTAGGCAATTCTAACCCATAGGAAAAAATTGTTTAGAAAAAATACACTTGTAGCTTGCTTGCGTAACATAGTTTAATTTTCTTATTTAAAGGGGTTGTGCTTTGATAGCTTAGGCTGAAGATAGCGCTCTTGTTTGTTTTATACATAGCAGCTTTAATAAACATGTCGTAATGGAAGACCGATATAGCTTGCAAGCACCCACCAATCCCTGGATCACCTCGGCTCCCTTCTTTCAAGGGTTGCCAGATGCTGCCGTGGAACTGGCTCTCACCCATCTTGTGACTCGCACACACCCAGCAAATCAAGTGATTCTGCTGGAAAATGACTGGGGTGGGTCTGTATATTTTATTGTAGATGGATGGGTTAAAATACGTACTTACAATATGGAAGGTAAAGAGGTAACGCTAAATATTATTGGCAAAGGGGAATTATTTGGTGAAATGGCGGCGCTAGATGAAGTGCCTCGCTCCACCGATGTGATTACTTTGACTCCAACAATTATTGGCAGTATGCCATCTCAAGATTTTGTCAAGTTACTTCATACAGAACCCTTGGCGGGTGTCCGATTGTCACAACTGATGGCGCGACGCTTGCGGCAAGTAAATCGGCGGCTGAGATTGCGGGAATCTGATAGTCAGTCACGGGTGGCAGATACTTTGTTATTTTTGGCAGATGGGCAGGGAAAGCAAGGGCAAACTGGAACCGAAATTCCTAATTTACCCCACCGCGAGCTGAGTAGTCTCAGTGGACTGGCGCGGGAAACAGTTACAAGAGTATTAACAAGGCTAGAAAAAAAAGGGCTGATTAAACGGGATCAAGACACAATTTGTATTCCCGATTTGTCAGCCTTGGAAGGAATAATCGTTTAACAATTTTTCCAAGATGAGCATTTTAGATTCTCTGCCAGATGAAAATCCATCCCCTGAAGCTCAAAACCCCCTACAGAAACAGTTAAATCAAGAGCAGTTAAGGCGACCTAGACTCAAAGTTGATGCACCTTTGCGGATGGTGGAAACAGCATTTTTAGCCAGTACGGCTAGCCTGATTTGGTTTATTAATTTCTACTTTCCTTTGGGACCAGTTTTGCGGATATTTTTCCCTGTCCCCATTGCTCTAGTTTACCTGCGCTGGGGCAAAAGAGCAGCATGGATGGCAGCTGTTACTTCCGGGTTACTACTATCAGTGCTGATGGGGCCAGTCCGGAGTTTATTATTTGTCATGCCCTTTGCTTTTATGGGCGTGCTTTTAGGGGCAACGTGGCATCGTCGGGTTCCTTGGGTTGTATCCATCACCTTGGGTACACTTTTGGGTACATTAGGAGTGTTTTTTCGGCTGTGGTTGCTGTCTGTTTTATCGGGCGAAGACCTGTGGATTTATGTGATTAACCAGGTAACAGAACTAATAGAATGGGCATTTTTGAGGCTGCAATTATTAGCTAGTCCTAGTGTGTTTTTGATCCAAGTGGGAGCAGTAGCTTTAATTGTGATTAATAACTTTATCTATCTGTTTATGGTACATCTGGCAGCGTGGCTGTTACTGGATCGCTTGGGAAATCCCATTCCCCGTCCGCCACAATGGGTGCAGGTTCTTATGGATTATGAAGGGTAAGTAATTGATTCGTATTTATACTCAAATAGAGCAGGGTAAAGAATGGATTGCTAAGTATCGTGGTTGTTTACCCGTGTTTGCTTGTGTATTAGGTTTTACTGACACTGGGTTAATTCCCGGAATTTCGGCAGCTGGTAGCACCCCAAAGGCTCGGAAATATACTGCTTGTGCTGATGCTGAATTTTTATATTCCGGCCCACAACAAAAGCCTCTATATCCCCTACCACCACTAACTGCGGGTGCATCACCTGTACTTATTTCTCGTGCTGTAGTTGAGGCACTAAACATTCCAGTTTATTTGTTTAATGCTGGTTTACCTCAATCGCCTGCTGTCCCAGCGATTGATTTAGGTGGCTATCCAGCTAAGTGCTTAAGTGGAGGTGCAGCGATGGAGATGACAACGGTACACCATTTGTTTAAGCAAGGGTTACTTTGGGGAGAACGTTTAGCTGCCAATATCCCAAACGGGTATTTAATTTTAAGTGAATGCGTGGTTGGTGGTACGACAACTGCCCTAGCAATTTTAACGGGCTTGGGTATAGACGCAGTGGGAAAAGTCAACAGTAGCCACCCTGTTTGTAATCACGCACAAAAATGGGCAGTGGTGCAAGCTGGGTTGGAAAGGATGAGGGGGAGAGGGGGACAAGGGGAGAAGGGGACAGAGAAATTATCTCCCTCATCTCCCCTGATAGATCCCCTAGAACTTGTGGCGGCTGTGGGTGATCCGATGCAAGTGGTGGTAGCAGGAATGGCGATCGCCGCTAGTCGTAGTTGTGGTATCTTGCTGGCAGGTGGTACACAAATGCTGGCAGTTTATGCTTTGATGAGTGCGATCGCTGATGCCTATGATTTATCTTGGCAACCAGCAGCAGTAGTTGTAGGTACAACCCGTTGGGTAGCAGAAGACTCGACTGGTGGCACTGTTGATTTAGCCCTCAATCTAGGTAAAATTATTCCTCCTTTATTTGCAACTGAGTTAAGTTTTGCTAATTCTCGTTATCCTCAACTCCAAGCTTATGAGCAGGGATTTGTCAAAGAAGGTATAGGCGCTGGAGCCGCTTGTATAGCTGCTTATCTCAGCCAAAATTGGCAACAACCTCAACTTTTAACTGCTATTGAAGCTCAACTAGAGGGGCTTATAGCAAAGTGCTGTTAGCGGTAGCGGGGCGTAAAGCCCTGCGGGCATGGATGGCTGCGCTTATAGCCCGTGCTGAGTATAAACCCAGTTGCTTCAGTGCTTTGAGCAATCAATACACGCCCGATTACATTTCTCCTCCAGGGGAAACTCTTAAAGAAGCAAACAAATTCTCTGAGGATATACTTATTCCGCCTGCTTGATTTAAAGCGATTTCTAACATCAGTGCAACAATTCAGTAAAGCACATATGGAGCAAGAGCAGTTTGCTACTGAAATAGGCATCGCACCAGGGATTGTAGTTGGAAGACTTCAGCATGACAAGGTTCTACCACCTAGCCATTGCAACGACCTGAAGCAAAGATGGGAATGGTCATTAGATGAGCAGTAAGGCTGATTATTTCTCAATCACTGGGTTTATTAAACACCTCTAAAATATGTCGGCAAATTTGTTTGAGTTTGTCCCCGACTTGTGGTGACGGTTCAGACATACCTACAAAACTCCAGTTTTCCACTGTAGACAGTCGCCACGCCTCACCTCGATGGTCAAATCCAGCTACCTCCAAACCAATGGCACGACGTGAATGATTTATGGGATCTTGATGAAAACGGATTTGAATCAAGATACTGCGACTGCGCCAAGATTTGCTGATCCCAGGAAAGTGAAAACCGATATCTATAGAATCTGGATCGATCAACTCTCTGGTTTCTGGATCATCCTTCCAAGGCTTGAGATCCGATTTAGCATCGGGGAACTCAAATTTGAACAAATTCACTACCGTCGCAATCTTGCTGGCGAGTTCAAGGTTTGTTGCTTGTTCAGCTGCATTCACGAAAAAACACTCCTATATTTTGCCGAGCTATGGGGAATGTTACAACAGAAAAATCGCCAGAAGGTTTATAATACTGGTGTTTCAGCTTATCAATACCTTTTAGATTTAGCAACTTTGAAATTATGCTTTCCTAACAATTACGATTACAAAAAACTGCTAATTAAATATTTTTGGATTAAGCAAGTCTATCTTGAGTAATTATACTTAATTTTTTTTCCATAAACATGCGGTAACTGCGTCTTTAATCAAAAATCTCAACGGAGGAAAGAGGATTTTTGGCAAAATCCCTTCCTAAGCAGAACGATAAATCACCCCAGCGATCTAAAATGACACTGTTAATTGGCACACACAAAACAAATTAAGTTCAGTTTATGGCGCGTCAACGCTCAATTTTTTCATTAATTCTCGTATTATTGGCCACATTCCTCATCAGTTGTGGTGGCCCTAGCGTCGCAGTTGCACCTCCAACTTACACCGCAGTTCAACTGGAGAGAATTCAGGAATATGTTCCGCAAATTCAAGCTGTGCGCGATCGCGCAGACGAACTGGAAACCCTGATCCAAAAGAAGGATTGGATTAATGTCAGTAATTTTATCCATGGTCCCATTACAGAAGCTAGGTTGAGCATGACTTATGTCACTCCCAACCTTCTACCTAAAGACCAACCTACAGCACGTCAAATAACGCGAGATTTGCTTAACCACCTGGTTAAAATCGATCAAGCTGCTGGACTTGGTAATACTCAACTTGCTTTGAGTAACTACCAAGCTGCTGTCGCAGACATTGACAAATTCTTCCAATTGCTTCCTGAAATAAACAGTTCAGCAGAGGTAGGTTAGGCACAAGGTAAAATGGGCACCGATAGCAGATAAGCAGAAGAAAAAACTTTGTGCAAGTCTTTTAACTCTGCCACATTACCTAAATTCCTATTTTCTTGTAAATTGGTGTTCAGGTTCGGTTTTAGTGATCCGAACCTGATACTAAAAACCATGACAGGGATAAATCGTTACGATATTCATGGTTGGTTAATTCTGGGAAAGAAAGTACTAAAAATTACGAGCTAACAACAGAAACAAAAAGCCAAAGTTTTCCTAACTCGCTGGTAGCTAATACTATTGGGTTTGAGAAGCAGGAATTTTTTCCAGCCACAAATACTGATGTCCCCCAAATTCCCTCGCAATAGTCAACGAAGTCAGAAATCACAGTGAAGAAGAATGATCCTCCTTCTTGTTCAGCAGCACCTATTTTGGGTGGTGTGGGAATCCCCATACTTATTCATCCTTCTTCACTTCGGCCACGCTCAGTACAAGCCTCCTGACTCCAAACTTCTTCCTTATTGTTCAATAAAGACCAATCTCAAAAAAAAATGCATATAGTCATTATCGGTTGTGGTGTCGTGGGGGCGGCGATCGCTTATGAACTTAGCCAAATTCCAGGGCTAAAAATTACAGTTATTGACCGTCAACCGCCCGCCCAAGCTGCCACAGGGGCAGCACTGGGCGTTTTAATGGGTATCATTAGTCATAAAGTTAAGGGTCAGGCTTGGCAAAGGCGAGAAACTAGCATTCAACGCTACGAAACTTTAATTCCCGAATTAGAGGCTGTGACCAAGCGTCAAATCCCGTTTAACAGCCAAGGTATTCTTGGTCTTTTTTGGGAAGCAGAAAATGTTGCAGGGTGGGAAAACCTAGTAGAAATCCGCCAATCTCAAGGCTGGAGATTAGAAATTTGGGACACGGCGAAACTCCAAAATCTTTGTCCTCAAATCGCTAATGCCAAAATTACGGGTGCTGTCTATTCTCCCCAAGACCGCCAACTTGATCCCACTGCCCTCACTTTAGCTTTAGTTGAGGCTGCCCAACACAATGAGGTGACGTTTAAATTTGGTGTGACTGTTTTGGGGATTGAACAGGCTAACAACTGTAGTGTAGTGGAAACGACAGAGGGCAAAATTACCGCCGATAGGATTGTCATATCTGCGGGACTGGGTTCCACGCCACTGACGGCGCAGTTAAACCAGAAGGTTGATATCCGTCCAGTATTAGGGCAAGCTTTACAAGTCCGTTTAGGGCAACCATTAGGTAATCCAGACTTTCAGCCAGTGATTACGGGTAATGATGTGCATATTGTTCCTATAGGCGGCTGTGATTATTGGGTGGGTGCAACGGTGGAGTTTCCTAGTAATGGCGACGAAATCCCACCAAATCAGGAATTATTAAATCAAGTTTGGCAGCAAGCGATCGCCTTTTGCCCAGATTTAGCTACAGCCACGATTATCCGCACTTGGTCGGGTTTACGTCCCCGTCCTGAAGGTCGCCCTGCACCAGTTATTGGGCAGCTACCAAGGTTTAGTAATATCCTTTTAGCTACCGGACACTACCGCAATGGCGTTTTACTAGCACCAGCAACAGCTGTCGCGATTCGTGAGATGATTACTTCTAATGATTTTCCCTAAAAAATAGCTTTTCATAAATTTGAGCTTTGGCAGTAAAAATTCATAGGAAAATAGCGTGTCTTTAACAGAACATAAAATTACAGTAGATTCTCTAGAATGGTTTTATCGTGAATCTGCACCAATTGGCAGAAGTGACTTGCTACCTGTAGTATTACTACACGGTTTAGTCTCACAAAGTTACAGTTGGCGTAATATTATGCCTGCTTTAGCACAGCAGGGAACCAGAGCGATCGCACCTGATTGGATTGGTTATGGCTTTTCTGCCAAGCCAGAAAAACGAGATTTTGCTTACACTCCAGATACATTTATTACCGCCTTAGCAGGATTTATCAAAGCGTTAGAATTAGAACGGTTTTCTTTAGTTGTCCAAGGGTTTTTAGGTTCTGTAGGTTTACAATACGCCTTACGTCACCCTGAACAAATTGCTAACATTGCTATCTTAAATACACCGATTTCCACAACTGCCAAATTACCTTGGAAAATTAAACAAATGGGTTTACCTTTGGCAGGTGAAATGATTACCCAAGACCCCCTCTTAGTTGATCGGACTCTAGAAGGTGGTAGTCGTTACCGCATTGAAGATCAAGATTTAGATGTTTATCGCCAACCATTTTTGAAAGCTTCGGCTACAGGGCGAAGTCTTCTAGCAAGTATCCGCAATTTGCAACTCGACTCAGCAATGACAGAAATAGCATCTGGCTTTCAGCAATGGCAGCAGCCTATTCTTATTCAATGGGGTATGATTGACCCTTGGTTGCCAATAGACATAGCAGAAAAGTTTGTGAACTCTGTACCGAATACCGAATTAATAAAACTTAATAACGTCGGGCATTATCCTCAAGAACACTATCACAAGACGATTCTGGAAGACCTTTTGCCCTTTGTGCGACGCACAAATGACTAATGATCATATAAATCGGGCAAAAATCGATATTCTAAAAAAGAAACAACAGATAAACGCAGAGAAACACTGAAAAATGATGAGTGTTTCTCTAACTTTAAGTAAGGTTAAGGTTAAGAAATTATGGGTTTGGCGCGGATTTATAATATTATGTAAGACTGCATTAGTAAACTTTTTATTACAACTGAAAAGGTATCAAAATCACACTGATGGAGATTTGAGTTCATGGCTTATTCCTGGTTTAAAGCATTTCATATTATTGGCATTGTAGTTTGGTTTGCGGGGTTATTTTACTTAGTACGTCTGTTTATTTATCATGCTGAAGCTAACCAAGAACCAGAACCAGCACGGACGATACTAAAAAATCAGTATCAAATTATGGAAAAGCGCCTCTATCATATCATCACTACTCCAGGGATGTTGGTGACGGTAGCAATGGCCATAGGTTTAGTAAGTACTGAACCGGAAGTTTTAAAACAGGGTTGGTTGCACATCAAACTGTTGTTTGTTGCCCTTTTACTTGCTTATCATCATTATTGTAGTCGTCTGATGAAACAGTTAGCGACAGATGAATGTCGCTGGAGCGGTCAGCAGTTGCGTGCTTTAAACGAAGCCCCTACAGTGATGTTGGTGGTGATTGTCCTGCTAGCTGTGTTCAAAAATAATCTCCCTACAGATATTACAGCCTGGGGTATTTTTGCCTTGATTATTTTTATGGCAGTTACTATTCAGCTTTACGCCAAAAAACGCAGACGAGATAAAGAGAAACTGATAGGACAAATAGGACAAGTTGTCCAAGAACAAAGTTAGAGAAAAATACCTGGGATATCAGCCAAATTGAAATTTTTCCAGGAACTGGGTATTAGAGGATGTTTTAAAAGTTTTGGGCGAATATAATAGAGCCTCCGATGTCGCAGGCTGTACGCTACTACACAAGCAAAGTCCACCTCCGTGGACTAATGAAAAAGTGAGGTTTTTAACCCGCGCAGGTGGTTACTGAGCGGCTCGAGTGACTTGTACTGAGCCTTGTCGAAGTAGCCTTCGCCGAACTCTTGTCGAAGTGCGGGTTTAGTTTGTATAGCCGCGACTTCTAGTCGCCAGGGCTAGTAGTAAATTAGACTTTACAAACATCCTCTTAGGGGAAAAGACTTCCCCAATCCTTTTTTCTGCCCTCTTGGAGTAGATTATTTAGTGAAAAAATCTCCCACTACTAAAAAAATAGCAGACAGGAGATTTATAGTTAAAGTTCGTCAGGTGATCGGAATAGCTATTTATTTAGTATTAATCACCTATACTTTAATTCCTCCTAGAGATAGATAAATACTCTTTTTATAGTTTAGAGAATCCTGGAAGTATTGCTAGATAATAGCTGAAAAAGCCCCATTGCTGTTGAACAGTAATGGGGCAGTGGTATGATGTGAGGAGCAAACAATTTGTTTGCTTAATTTTAGTTTATCAAGTGAATGTGACAATCTAATCACAATGGTATGAATATTGCGTGTTACTGTAAGTCAGTGTAGCGATCGCAGTTTTGGCTAAATTGTCATATTTCCAGCACATCTTTGAGCATAAAAAACTCCCCCAGTCTGGGAGAGTTCTGAGGAGGAATATCTTTCAACAAAATAGTTATGCAGGATGGGGTTGGGTTCTATTTTGTAATAGCTGGATAATCGCAGTTTTTTCTAATATTCCCACCAATACACCATTTTCTCGAATTACAGGTAATGCCGATAACTTTTGTTGTTCAAGTAGCTGCACTACTTCCAACAGAGGTTGATCAGATTTTACTGTAGTGGATTGTGTATTGGGTTTCATGACTTCTCGGACTTGAGTTGCTGACCACAGGGTTGTGGGAATAGTTCGCAAATCATCAATCGCGATCGCACCAATTAATTTTCCATCGTCATCGGTAACTAAGAACCGCCGCCAGTCTTGATTATGCAAAATTCGTTGGTCGGCAAACTCTCTCAGGCTGAGATTCGCAGATACAATGGGGCTGTTGAGGGTTACAGCATCGGCTGCGGTCAAACCTGTGAATTTTTCCTGTACTCTGGCAAATTGCGCGGCGTTACCTGCATTTTGTAACAAGAAGAAACCGATTAATAAGTTCCAGAAGTTGGCGAAGCTACCAAAGAATAGTAGGGGAATTAAACCAGAGGCGATCGCCACCCAACCAAATATTTGTCCAACTCGACTGGCAAAAGCTACACCTCTATAAGGATTACCTGTAATCTTCCACACAGCAGCCTTAAGGATATTACCACCATCCAAAGGCAAACCAGGAATCAGATTAAATAACGCTAATGCCAAGTTAACAGAAGCTAGGACACCAAGAATCGCTGCGGCTGCGCCTGAAGCTGCGGTAGTCACACCAATTACTGTAAAGATCCCACAGAGCAGTAAACTCACTAAAGGCCCGGCGATCGCTACCCAAAATGCCTCAGATGGAGTTTCTGACTCTTTTTCTAAGCTTGCCAAGCCACCAAAGATAAATAGTGTGATTGACTTGACATCAATTCCTTGGCGAATTGCCACAAAGCTGTGTCCTAATTCATGGGCGACGACAGAAGCAAACAATAACAACGCTGTCATCAATCCCAGTAGTAAAGTTAATCCCCCCGATAACCAGGGAAATTGCGCCGCTAGTCCACTGCTATAACTCCAAGCTACCAAGCCCAGAACTAAAAACCACGACGGATGGATATAGAAGGGAATCCCGAAGAGATTACCAACGCGAATTGTGCCATTCATGCCGTACACCTTTGAATTCATGTTGCGAGAGGTTTGCTTCCTCTCAATGTCCTTATTGTAACGGAATATTAAGGTGTCTTAATCTTTGATGTAGTCGTGGTGTCCGCCCTTTATGGTGCGGTTTTTAGGAATTTTGGGAAAATATCCCCACTTTTCCGAAATGTTGGGACGGTAGTAAGTAGACAAGGATGTGTTCAAACAACACAAGTTATTCAGGTTGGGGAAGCGCAGGCTTTTCAAACTTGAAACCGAAGGAAGGATTTAGGAAAAAGAAGGATGAAGGAATAGCTAACAAAAACTTTAGCTACTCATTTGGTTTTCTCAATCTATTAAAATTATCAAGGAATTTTTACATCATGAAGAGCGATCGTCCAGCACGTCCAGAACGTCCAGAGCGCCCAGAACGTCCGGATCGTCCAGCACGTCCCACACATCCAGAGTGTCAAGAACTTGGCCCAGAAAACAATAAACAACGACAAAGATCATCTCGCACAATCCGCCGTCAGGCAGCACAAATTGCCTTTAACCGAGGAATTGAAGACCATGTTTGTAATGGTGAAGAACAGGACTATCTGGGTGCAGATGGGTCTCCTAACTTTATTGCCAACTTCTCTAAAGGTTTGCCACACAATGAACTTGGCGAAGTGGATGCCAAAGCTTACAATGCTCTGCTCAAAGCTCTTAAAAGTGGCAAACCACAGGACTTTGAAGCTATTCCTCTGGGTAAAGGTCGCAAGTTGACCAATCCGCAAGCTGGACTAGGTTTTGACCTACAAGGCCCTGACGGTCGTTCACTCGTCATGCCTCCCGCACCCCGCATTGACTCACCGCTAAACTCAGGGGAAATGGCTGAGATTTACTGGATGGCGTTGTTACGGGATATTAACTTCACTGACTTTAACAATCACGCCTTAGTCAAAGAAGCAATTGAAGATTTGTCCAAATTCTCTGATTTTCGCGGGCCCAAGGTAGAAGGGAAGATTACCCCAGAAACCCTTTTCCGAGGTAATTATGCTGGTGACTTAGTTGGCCCTTACATTTCCCAGTTTTTGCTCAAGGATATTCCCTACGGTTCCCTAACAATTTCTCAAAGACAGGAAACTGTAGTCGCAAATGTTGATTACATGACTGAATACGATGAGTGGCTGAATGTGCAAAATGGCGGTTCAGTAGGTCAAGATAAATTTGATCCACAACGCCGCTATATCCGCAACATTCGAGACATTGGTCAGTATGTCCACGTTGATGCTCTCTATGAAGCTTACCTGAATGCTTGTTTGATTCTGTTAGGATTAGGAGCGCCAGTAGATGAGGGTAATCCTTATAAGAATTCTAAAAATCAAATCGGGTTCGGCACCTTCGGTGGCCCCCACGTTCTCAGCTTGGTAACTGAAGTAGCAACCCGCGCACTAAAAGCTGTGTGGTTCCAAAAGTGGTTTGTCCATCGCCGCCTACGCCCAGAAGCATTTGGTGGACTAGTTCACAACCAACTCACCGGACGGGCAAAATATCCCATTGATGAGGAGATTTTTGGCTCCAGTGCCCTGAAAAAAGTCCACAGCCGTTATGGTACTTATCTACTACCAATGGCATTCCCTGAAGGTTCCCCCACCCATCCTGCCTATGGCGCTGGACACGCTACAGTAGCTGGTGCTTGTGTGACAATTCTCAAAGCTTGGTTCGATGAATCATGGGTGATTCCTAAACCAGTGGTTCCCAATAGTGAAGGCACTGAGCTAATTGCATACACTGGTAATGATGTCGGCAAACTGACTGTAGGTGGTGAATTGAACAAAGTTGCGGCTAACATTTCACTAGGTCGCGATGGTGCTGGTGTTCACTGGCGCACTGACTATACTGAGTCAGTAAAACTAGGTGAACAAATAGCAATTGGACTTCTGCAAGAGCAGTCACTTACCTATAACGAAGATAACTTTTTCACATTGAATAAATTCGATGGTACGAAAATTAAAATCTCTCGTGACGAAGTGAAACACTTAATGAGTGAAAGTGAAAATGATTAATAGTTATTAGTTTTTCATCATCAATAACTAATCTTTACCCTCGGCTTGATCCGGGGGTATTGTTTTTTATGTTTGGGTCTATCGAGATTCGGGAGCCTTTTGCAGGCGGATTAATGTATTGTAAACTTGGCGTTTTAAGTTATTGTTGTTTTGGAGTTCTACAGTAATAATATTAAATTTATCAATACTGAGACCATTATCTTCGACTATTTTTTGCGAGCGGTTACAGTAATTTACTGCGATATCTTGAGCCTTTCGGGGTAGACCGTTCATACTGTTAGGATCATTACAAACTATCTTGGGTATTTCTCCACCTCCAATTAGTTTTTTAATTTCGTCAAAGGCTTGTTGACGTGGTGTCTCCATCGCTAACACTGCTTGGGCATAGCTAATAATATCAGTATTGTTAACTGATGGCGTTTGAGCATTAGCTTTGGAACCGAAGGAAAAACTGCTGGTAACCAAACTAGCAGTGGCAAAAACGCCGAAAAATAAGCTCTGAGAAAGTATATGTTTTAGGTTAGTTCGGGCAAACAAATGAGGAATTCGCTTCATAAGGTGTGTGACACAGAACCATAGTAGGGAGATGTTAATGGCTTTGAATTATTTTAGGAGTGAGAAGTTCCAGAGAATTATCTGTCAATTAAATTTTTATATTTAATGTCTGTTAGTTTGGCAGACTTGACAAAGTTCTATTACTTTTGTCTGAAGTACAGATATTTCCTCAGATCCTTGCTTAAGACTGACTTCTAACTTTAGTAGTAGTGGTAAACAAGAGATTAGTTGCTGCACAGAAAGTGATTTGACTTCTTGCTGTAAAAAGTAAATCCGCTTGGGGTTGCTAACCTCGGCAGCTTGAGCGATCGCTTGGGGATTGCGTTCACCACTTTCCATCGCCATCCTTACCAGCAACCAGGTACGAAATTGACCAATTAAAGTCGCCGCTATCCGCAATCCTGGTTCGGCAGCATTGATGAGACCAGCCAAAATAGTTAAGGCTTTTGCTGTATCTCCCATTCTAATGGCTGCGGCCAATTGTAAGCTATTTTGGGTAGTATTTCTGACTAATTGCGTAACTGTATCTACGTCTAAAGACTTACGGCTATCCGAAGAATAAAGTCGTAGTTTCTCAATTTCATTGTAAAGAAGTCGTGTATCATTACCTACAGCTTCTGCGATGATTTCCGCAGTCTGGGGAGTCAGTTTCACTCCCACAGTTTGAGCCACTTGATTGACGGACTGTACCAGCAATTCTGTCTTCCAGGGTGGGATGAGGGGAAATTCCCGAAACTCATTGGCTAATTTTTTCAGCAATTTTGTGGATTTCAGGCGTTCATCGGGTTTGTTGCGGCTGGTGAGTAATAAAAATGAGTTTTCGGGAATGACTGGTAGGGTGCGTGTTAGTTCGGCTAAGACATTTTCTGGACAATTTTGGCAAAGAGTGGTGTTCACTAGCCACACCAAACGTCCACCCGCGCCAAAGGCTGGTGTCATCACTTGATTTAAACCCGCAATTGCAGCGTCATGTTGATCTGGAGGTAGCGATGTGTAGTTAAAACTTGTCCAGAGAGGATCAAGGACGCGATCGCGCAACACAGCAACCGCTTTTTCCATAGCAAAATCATCCTCACCCCAATAAACATAAACTGGCATAGCTAAACCTCATAGCAGATGCGGGTGCGAGTAGACAGAAAAAGATAATATCCTAGAACCATCTCGATATTAATACAAGCAGTCAGATTTATGAGTACATCACAAACAGTGCAACAATTACAATCTGAATGGATCACACCAGAAACTTTTCGCCGTTATGGACAGGTAATTTTTGCAAGTTCAGATGGTAAGGCTTTTGATGTGGAAGATGCTCAATTAAATTTACAAAATGGGACTCCACGCTTTTATATTATGAGGCTAGAAAAACGCGGGCGGAAGTTTCATAAAATTACTCGTCATTTGCAATGTACTCAATGTTTGGGTTCCTTGGAGGGAAAAGATTGGTTGATTGCGGTTTGTCCTCCTCATAATGATGTGAATGAACCAGTAATAGAGGAGATTGCAGCTTTCCGCATACCAGGAAATTGTTTTATCAAATTGCATGAGGGAACTTGGCACGCTGGGCCATATTTTGACCATGAAGTTGTAGATTTTTATAATTTAGAGCTTGCTGATACAAATACTGTGGATCATTTCACTCATGATTTTTTACAGAGTCAGCAGTTAGCGTTTGAGATGGTTTAGATGAAAATATGCCTAAGAGGGTGTTTGAAAAGTCAGAAAGGTTGTAAAAAAGCTCTCTCAGTATAAGCTGTGAATGAATAGTAAACAGCACCGAGAGAGTGACATGAGTAAAGCTTACCCCAGCAATCTGACCCGTGACC
>JAHHIM010000034.1:0-49313 GCA_019358915.1 Trichormus sp. ATA11-4-KO1 | reverse complement strand
AAAATATTTTTGATTTTTTTGATTGTCTCACTTTTTTGACTGGAAGTTTCTAAGTATTTTTACTCAGGTATATCTGAGAATAACTCTGTAGTTCTTTATGCTACTTTTGAAGTGCGGAATGTGGGCTGAAAAATGAACTTTAGTTGCAACATATGAAGTAATATTCACATCTGAGAAGTCTCTGTATCATCCCGTAGTTCCCGAAAAAGACCAACCCAGTGCCATGATGAATAAATCCCCTCAGCAGCTCAGTGTATCCTGGTTACCTCTGAGTTTGTTTGTATTGCTCAACAGCTTAATTTCTCAACCAATGGTAGCCCATGCTATTGATGATACACAACTACCAAATAGCAATTTCATTTTGTCGCAACAACTCCCACCACCGCAGGATCTGCAACCAATTGTACCTGCTCCAGAAGCACCGCCGAAAGCACCACAGCAACTACCACCACCAGCAGAACTACTCCAGCCTTCTGACACTCCCACACGAGAAATCCCATTACCGGAAAATGTGCCCCAAACTATTACTGTGGAGAGGTTTGAAGTTGTTGGCAGTACAGTATTTAGTCCCGAAGAGTTAGCCCAAGTGACTGCTGAGTTTACTAAACGACCGATTTCACTGGCTGAGGTTTTTCAGGCTCGTTCTCAAATCACTGAACTATATATTAACAAAGGCTACATTACTTCTGGTGCTTATATTCCACCGCAAACCATTAAGTCCGGTGTGATCAAAATTCAGGTAGTCGAAGGTAAATTGGCAGACATCCAGGTAAGGGGTACTCAAAGGCTAAACTCCAGTTATGTACGTAGCCGCCTAGCGATCGCCACATCGTCGCCGCTAAATCGGCAAAGTTTGTTAGAAGCACTGCAACTTTTGCAACTTAATCCTTTGATTGAAAATCTGTCTGCTGAACTGTCAGCAGGATTGCGTCCAGGTGAGAGTATCCTCCAAGTCGAGATCAAAGAAGCAAAAACATTGAGCGCCCAAGTAGTTCTGGATAATGGGCGATCGCCTAGCGTTGGCAGTTTCCGACGGCGATTACGACTTAATGAAGCTAACTTACTCGGACTGGGAGATAATTTGAGTTTAAATTACACTAACACCGATGGTAGCAATGCCTTAGATGCCAGTTACACATTACCTCTTAATCCTCGCAACGGAACTCTCACCTTTAACTTTGGTACTGCATCAAGCAATGTTATTGAACGTCCTTTCAACATCCTCGATATTCAATCTTCTTCCCGCTACTACGAAGTGACATTGCGCCAGCCATTAATCCAAACTCCCACCCAGGAATTCGCCCTTGGTATCACAGCTTCTCGACGAGAAAACGAAGCTACTTATGTTGCAGAAGAACGCCTACCTTTTCCGGCTTTGGGAGCTGATGAACAAGGACGCACACGCATATCTGCGTTAAGATTTTTCCAAGAATGGACTACTCGCAACAGCCGGGAAGTGATTGCTCTCAGGTCACAATTTAATTTGGGTATAGGTGCATTGAATGCCACAATTAATGCAGATGCTCCCGATAGTCGCTTTTTTGCTTGGCAGGGTCAAGCCCAGTGGGTAAGGCTGTTAGCTCCGGAAACTTTACTGCTACTCCGTGCAAATACGCAAATAGCATCTAGGGCACTTTTGCCTTTAGAGCAGGTGGGATTGGGTGGTGTGGATAGTGTTCGAGGCTACCGGCAAGATTTGTTGTTAACTGATAATACCGCTTTAGCTTCTGCGGAAGTTCAAATCCCCATTCTCCGCTTACCCGAAATAGATAGCCTGTTACAAGTCACCCCGTTTATTGATTTCGGCATTGCCTGGAATAATTCACTGAGAGATAACCCAGATCCTAACACCTTAGCCGCCGTTGGTCTTGGTTTGCAGTGGTCACAAGGAGATCGCTTAACTGCTCGTCTTGACTGGGGTATTCCTTTAGTACCTGTTAACTCTCAAGAGAATACATGGCAAGAAAATGGATTGTACTTTTCTTTACTTTATAATCCTTTTTAATATTTGGAGTTTTACTTATTTAGCTAATTGATGAATGGCATGGTTGAGTTTGGGTATAAGGGTATAAAATTATCACTCTTATTCTCTACCCCTCTACTGCGCTAATCTACTATGTTTAAATCCAACTCAGCATTACTCTCTCAGAGGCATTTCTCAAATGAATCAAGTCGTCATTAATGACACAACCTTGCGGGATGGTGAACAAGCGGCGGGTGTGGCTTTTAACTTAGAGGAGAAAATAGCGATCGCTAAATTTCTAGATACTATTGGAGTTCATGAGTTAGAAGTGGGGATTCCAGCGATGGGTACAGCCGAACAACAAGCCATAGCCGCAATTTCTCACTTGGGTTTGCGCGCTCAATTGCTGGGTTGGAACCGCGCTGTCATTTCAGATATTCAAGCTTGCATAGCTTGTGGTTTGCAACGGGTGCATATATCTATTCCTGTCTCTGCAATCCAAATTGCTGCTAAATTTCAGGGACAGTGGCAGGTGGTTTTACAGAAACTTCAAGATAGTATGAACTTTGCCCTCGATCATGGACTTTTTATATCCGTAGGTGGAGAAGATTCCTCTAGAGCCGATGAACAATTTCTTTTTGATGTAGCGCTTTATGCTCAAGAATGTGGTGCATCACGGTTTCGCTTTTGTGACACAGTAGGAATTCTTGATCCTTTTACTACTTATACGAAAGTTAAAAAATTAGTCACAGCCTTATCGATTCCTGTGGAAATGCACACCCACAATGATTTTGGTTTAGCCACTGCTAACACTCTCGCAGGGATCAAGGCGGGGTCTTTATCAGTCAATACAACGGTCAATGGTTTAGGTGAAAGAGCTGGAAATGCTCCTTTAGAAGAAGTTGTGATGGCTCTCAAACGCATCTATGATACTGATTTAGGTATTGATACCTCACGTTTGTTGGAAATATCCCGACTTGTAGCATCAGCATCAGGGTATAATGTGCATCCTTGGAAGGCAATTGTTGGTGAAAATACCTTTGCTCACGAGTCAGGTATCCATGCTCATGGTGTACTACAAAACCCCAATACTTACGAGCCATTTGCCCCGGAAGAGGTAGGTTGGGAACGGCGTTTGGTTGTAGGTAAGCATTCTGGGAGGCATTTATTGTCTAACCTGCTGCAACAGCACGGGATTTTTCTTGACTCAGAAGCAATCCAGTCTGTCTTGGATGCGGTGCGACTAGAGTCAGTAGAAAAAAAACGTAGTTTAACTACACAAGAACTTTTGTACTTAGCACAAGCACAGCAGCATACCCATGTTAGTTAATCAAAAACCACGTCCACAAGGGGAATGGGGAATAGGAGAAAAAGTTTTTACTGTCCTACTCCCCATTCTATGCTGTATCTATCAGCATCAATGAATCACTCATGAACGGAATCCCAAGAGGTAGCTAATAGCTTGAATAACACTCAGATAAAAATTGCCTTCTCTTTCGCGAAACAGTTGAAAGGTAGAATCAGGCGCACCAAAAAAAGGTCTGAGAGTCCATCCTAGCTGACTGCCTACGAAAGCATATAGAAGTAGCCAAAATTGTAAGATTTTCTTACGTGTTTTGCTACCTTCATTATCTTGCTCTAAAACTAAATTCATTGCCTGATATAAAGAAGATATACCAATCAATCCGGTTATAGAAAAAATTACTACATTTAACAAAATCAAAAATTGATAATTATTGGTAGTAATTAAGAAAAATAGTGTAATTGGTGCAAAACTAAATAAAAGGACACTAGTAACGGAAACAGCAGTTAAAACTAGTGAGAAGTGCTGACCAAAAGTCCGTTTGGAACCAAAAATAATATTAGAAAAGTACAATGTTGGGAGACAAATTAGCAGTGTAATCAAATAAAGCGCTGGTAATTTGATGGCGGAAGATAAAGCTTGCATCCAGCTATGGTATGCACCAATAATGCCACCATAAATAGCTAGAAAGATGGAACTACAAACCAATAAAGAAATAATTTTATTTGGTAATCTCGCACCTTGACGAATTTCGTCAAGAAACCCCTGGCGATCGCGCAAAAAGCCAATCAGTACTGTAAAGTATTTTATGCCTACAGATTTTCGCTCAATCATGTTATTCTCACACACCTAATATTTAAGTTTTTAGCAGTTATTGATCAAAATAGTCAGCACCAGAACCATACTTCCAAGCATCAATTAAACGCTGCCAATAATATTGTTGTTCGTTTGATTGATTATTCATCCATGTTTCTAGCATTGGACTGAGTTTAAATAAGGCAGTGTAAATACCTAAATTACCGTAATGCAACATCCAATCAAGCAAACTTCCTAAACCCACTTGCGGAATAATTTTGGCAATTAATCCCGGATGGGATAAGCCAGTTTTTAATAATGTTTGTGTCAGTCCCCCAAACTGTACTACATCTTGTAAAAATGGTTTAAGTACTGGTGTACCCAATTTTTGCATTTCCTGAAATACCGCCGTGAGTAATTGGTTAATTTGATCTGAGGGAATTTGCTGATTTACGCCCACACTCATGGCTTTTTGAAACAACCAAGTAACCGCCAGATTTGGTTGATAAGGTTGCAGCAATCCTAGCGCATTTGCTGATAATTGATTTGTTTGCAATGCCTCATCAATACCAAATGTTAAACGCTTGAGGTGACGCACCATCGCCCCAAAACCACCAAAACTTAAAGGAGATTGATTACCACTGCTATCTCCCACGGTTAAAATGCGATTCCCAGGAGTTTTCAATGGGCTTTGGCGGTAGGAAGGAAAGAAGCCAAACAGTGCGCGTTGAAATTGCAATTGATTTAATTTTACACCTTGATATTCTGGTAGTAGACGCAGATATTCTGCAAACAAAGCTTCTAAACTCAAACGTTGTGGATGTGCATCCATGTAGGTAAATAAGTAAGTGGTTCTACCATCCCTAGCTGGAAAAGCCTCCCAGAAGTACTGGCATTGATTTTGCAAAGTTGTGAATGATAATAACAAGTCGCCTGAGTTATTTTCCGGAAAACCTTGAGCACAACTTCCTACTACCAAACACAAAGCATCTGGTGCTTTTCCTTGGCGTGCTTGGCGGGTGATAGGAGAAAAATGTCCCATCGCATCGATTAATAACCTAGCCTTCAACTGGGTGTTGACCATCACCCCATCTGGATGAATTACCGCTTCAGTAAAGGGTGTATTTTCCCATAAATGCCCACCGACAGCCAAAAATTTAGTTTTCAATGTAGCCAGTAAATAAACTGGATCTACACCAATATTCAGAACGTCCTCTACCCAAATTTCTCCGCCACCTTGAAAGCTAACTCTAGCTGGGTTATATTGAGTAGCGATCGCTTGCTCTAATTCTGCATCTGCCAGCAAGTTCAATTCCAAAAATACTTCTAGTTCTTTACGGGAGATATTCCATTCTTGTTCTCTCCCACGCAAAATTCCCCTCTCCATTAACGCTACTTTCAGCCCTTTCACCGCCAAGGCGCAACCAATTAAAATCCCTAATGTGCCACCGCAGACAATCACATCCCAATCTACATTGCCTAGCATCTGCTGACTTTCTTGAACTACTGTTGGTACTGGTGCTGTGTTTTCTCTGATAGATGTAAGGATGCGATCGCTTTGACGCAAACCTTCTAAAACATCACCTGGTAATTGGGAGAGAATTTCTTCAGTTAAAGATTGGGACATAGTAGTTAATTCCAGCAAAGTTAACCTTCTCAATCAACTCTTTGCTAAATTTGCCGTCGTGATTTATGAGACCAACATTTAGCATCTTCATTAAAAATTCATACTTGTAGTATATGCTTAAGTACACTTATGTGTTAAATTTGCATTTGGCTAATTAAAATATAAATATTTTTTAATTAGTACGCAAAGCGATTTTTTTATTATTAAAAGTCGTGATAAAACTGATATATAACTCTTACAATAATACTGTGTTATGGCGATTTAATTCATTAAATTAAAAGATAAATATGTCCAAAGAATGATGTTTAATTCAATTTAAATTTGATAAAAATTTCAGTAGCATGAAACAAGCTTAATAACAGATAGAAATTTTTAGGAGATTAGTGATGTAAACTACTTTAAATAATTGATATCCTCCTAATTTAAATCCGATGATGATGCATAATTTAAAATCAAGTCTGATTTTGTGGTTAAATCAAGCCTGAATACATATAGCTACAGTTACTTTATCAGTGCTGCTTAAAAATCTTATATTTGTGCTTGTCTCAAAATCATTTGTTAGGAAAATGCTGAAAAGCTCACCAATCAGTTCAAGCACTAAAAACTCATCAAAGTAGCGCAGAATAAAATAGCCAATTAGAGTCAAATGATATGTTGAGAATAGCAATCATCGCCGGACAATTTCCCGTAATATCGGAAACATTCATTTTGAATCAAATTACAGGTTTGATTGCACGGGGGCATGAGGTTCATATTTATGCCAGTAAACCAGAAGATACCTCGAAAGTGCATCCAAACGTAGAAAAATATCAGTTATTAAGGCAAACTCACTATACACCCACAATCCCTGAAAATTATCTCTGGCGTTTCCTTTTAGGAATGATGCTATTATTAGTAAATTTTCCTAAAGCTCCCTTGGTATTATTGCGATCGCTCAACTTTTTTAAGTATCGTAAAAGAGCGGTTTCTTTAAGACTACTGTACGAAGTAATACCGTTTTTAAAGTCTCAACCCTACGATATTATTCACTGTCAATTTGGGTTGTTCGGACTACATGGTATGGTTTATCGGGACATTGGTGCCATCAAAGGAAAATTAATCACATCATTTCGGGGATTTGATATCAGTAAATATCTTCAAGAAAAGGGCGAAGATGTTTATAATCCACTATTTGTTAAGGGAGATTTTTTTCTCACTAACTGCGAATTTTTCAGGCAACGAGCAATTAAAATAGGTTGCGATGAAAATAAAATTGTTGTCCACGGTTCAGGTATAGATTGCAGTCAGTTTCCGTTCAAGCCAAGGCAATTATCTTCAGATGGCAAAATTCGGATTGCTACAACAGGCCGTCTCGTAGAAAAAAAAGGCATAGAATATGGTATTCGTGCTATTGCTAAAGTAGCAAAAATACATGCAAATATTGAATACAATATTATTGGTGACGGAATTTTAAAAGAACTCTTACAACAGCTAATCGAAGACTTAGATATTGCTGATAAAGTGAAGCTTCTAGGTTGGAAAAATCAGCCAGAAATTATTGAAATCCTCAACCAGACCCATATCTTTATTGCCTCAAGTGTAACAGCTGCGGATGGCAACCAAGATGCTCCTGTAAATACATTAAAAGAAGCAATGGCGATGGGTTTGCCAGTCATTGGTACTCGTCACGGTGGTATTCCTGAATTAATACAAGATGGAATTTCTGGATTTCTAGTTGCAGAACGAGATGCTGATGCCATAGCCGAAAAATTAAGCTATTTCATTGAGCATCCAGAAATTTGGGCACAAATGGGCAAATCAGGTCGTGCTTATGTAGAAAAGCACTACGATATGAACACATTAAATGATGAATTAGTGACAATTTATCAGCAAGTATTGTTGAAGAGTTCACAACCGTGTCCAAAATTTTCCGATACTTCAGTTAATCCTGAATATGTCAGTTAAAAAAAAGTATAAGGTGCTACCATAACCAAAATGGATATCTTCAATTAGTGTTCTTTGCAATCACATTAAATCGTTTGATATTAGCAGAGGATTTAGCTCATGAATTCGCCAGTAACCGCAGAACCGCAAGTAACGATTATTGTTGTTCCACGGGAGCGTTTTAGCTGCACTCGTGAATCACTTGAAAGTATCTACGAGAATACAAATTATCCCTTCAACTTAGTTTATGTAGATGGTAATTCTCCACCTCATATCCAGCGTTATCTAGAAGAACAAGCACAAAAAAAAGGATTTGAACTGATTCGTACAGATTACTATCTCTCGCCCAACCAAGCTAGAAATATAGGCTTGCGTCACGTCAACACCAAGTATCTAGTTTTCTACGATAACGATGTGATAGTTACACCAGGCTGGTTGCAACGATTGGTAGAAACTGCTGAAGAGACAGAAGCCGCAGTAGTTGGCCCGCTCATCTGTATTAATCAGCCTGTGCATGAACTAATTCACAATGCTGGTGGACAAACTCACATTGCGGAGGAGAAGACAGAGGATGGGATCAGACGGCGTATTTATCAAAAAAGCCAGTTGTGTCACAGGCGAGTTGCTGATGTCCCCGATCAACTTCAGCTGGTGCAGTGTGATTATGTAGAATTTCACTGTATATTAATTCGCACGGATATATTTGAGCGCACCGGGCTGGTTGATGAAGGGCTACTAGCTACTAGAGAACACCTGGATTTTTGTATGGTGGTGTCAAGGGTTGGAGGTACTATTTACTGCGATCGCCGCTCTGTTGTCACCTACGTTCAAGGGCCGCCGTTTGAATTGCCTGATTTAGCCTACTTTATGCTGCGCTGGAGCGATGCTTGGGAACTAGCAAGCTTGAAGCATTTTCGTGAAAAATGGGATCTGACCGAAGATAAGTATTTTGAAAGACGGTATGAGAAATTGGGACATCGGCGACATAAAGCATTTATTAAACCCATGATTCGCAGTCTACCTGTGCCACGGGGTAAGAAGCGAATAGAAAAAATGATCGTAGCGATGGAGAAACGGCTAAATACTATTATTAGCGATCGCTTCGCCCACAAACATCCTGAGCGTGTCCAGTCTCCAGTGTCCGAACAGCAGAAGATTGAAATCTCGGCTTGAGTACTTATCCTTGAAAAACCATAAGCAGGCACAAAGACATTAGCATATGACAGATCCACAAGTAACAATTATTGTTGCTCCCAGAGAGCGATTTAGCCACACTCGTAACTCCCTAGAAAGCATTTACCAATATACGGAGTATCCTTTTCAGCTAATTTATGTAGATGGTAACTCGCCACCTCATATCCAGCGCTACCTACAAGAGCAAGCACAGGAAAAAGGATTTGAACTAATTCGTACTAATCACTACCTCTGCCCCAACCACGCCAGAAATTTGGGTTTGCGTCAAGTCAACACTAAATATGTTGTCTTTATTGATAACGACGTGGAAGTCACCTCTGGTTGGTTAAAGGCTTTAGTCGATTGTGCTGAACAAACAGGAGCCACCATAGTTAGTCCCTTAATTTGTCAGTACCAGCCACTGCATACAGAAATACATTGTGCAGGTGGCGAATCCGGGGTGAAAGTCGAAACCAAAGGCGAGACTACCAAACGCCGCATCATAGAAAAAATTTATCAGCAAGGACGGCAGGTAGCTGATGTCCGTCCCCAACTGCAACGGCAAAAAACCGGACTCGCAGAGTTCCACTGTATGATTGTCCGCACAGAGATATTTGAGAAATTAGGTCTATTGGATGAAGCACTACTAAACACAAAAGAACACGTTGATTTGTGTATGCTTGTGACCGAGGCTGGTGGTTCCATCTACATCGAACCCGAATCTATCGTGACTTACGTACCAGGGCCACCTGTTAAATGGTCAGATCTACATTTCTATATGCTGCGTTGGAGCGATGGATGGGAGATGGCTAGCCTCAAGCGTTTGAGCGAAAAGTGGAACTTGACTGAAGACGAGTACTTTCAAAAAAAATACAACAGTTTAGGAAGAAGACGCCACTATACAATCGTCTCACCTCTAGTGAAAAGTATTTTTGGACGGAGAATTCACCGCCTAGAAAAGATGGTAATGAAGATTGATCATGTACTGAATAATTACCTAACTAGTCGCTATGCCCGCAAATATTTACAAGTTAAACAAAATCCCATCCAAACACAACCTGCAAAACCTGCACTGAGGGCATCATCTCGAAATTGAGTCATTTTAAATTCAATAGGTAGGGTAGAAAATCCACACCCTACCTAAAGTTTTACCAATTTGCCAAAAGAATGCGATAGATACAAAGGGTAAAAACCCAGATAAAATCTGACAAATCTTAATTACGTATTACATCCATAAATTTTGCTGTAAAGGGTGAGAAGTTTTTGAAGCGAAATAAAAGTTTAAAATCTCAGCCGTCTGGGGTCAAGATTTACACACCTGAAAGTATGCTTAGGCATCCGGTGGACTTGTTGAAGCAAATGTGGCGAGACTTACTAGCCTCTCGCGAACTGGCTTGGCGATTAATGGTCAGGGATATTAGCGCTCAATATCGGCAATCATTTTTAGGCATAGCCTGGGCTTTTTTACCGCCTATTGTTATGGCTACTAGTTTTACCATTGCTAGTAACGCTAAAGTCATTAACGTTGGTGTGACAGATATACCCTATCCTGCTTATGTTATGTTTAGCACTGCATTGTGGCAGACCTTTGTCGAAGCTTTAAATGCGCCAGTGCAAGCAGTGACAAGTGCAAAACCAATGTTAGCTAGAGTAAACTTTCCCCGGGAAGCACTGATTTTGGCTAAGATGGGCGAAGTATTTTTTAACTTTGCCGTTAAGCTAATTTTAATAGTGGCATTGTTTATCTGGTTTCGCATTCCTGTAGGTTGGACTGTAGTTTTAACTCCAGTACCATTAATTCATTTAATTTTACTGGGAACATTTATCGGTGTTTTATTAGCTCCTTTAGGAGTGCTGTATCAAGATGTATCTAAAGGATTAACTCTCATTACAGGCTTTTGGCTGTTCCTAACTCCTGTGGTTTATCCAGTTCCCAAAGATGGAACATTTGGGTTCTTAGTACAAATGAATCCCGTCACTCCTTTATTGGTAACAACACGAGAGTTAGCGACAACAGGAGTAGTATCAGAACCTTACGGTTTTTGGGTGGTTAGTACACTTACTTTAGTAGGATTAGTATTAACCTGGGTTGTATTCCGTCTTGCTATGCCTTTTGTGGTTGAGAGAGTCAGTTCCTAATGATGACTAATTTAATTGATCAAAAAATTTCGGTTCAGCCTGAAGATACTGAAGTACTTATTTCAGTAGAAAACGTTTCTAAAAAATTCTGTAGAGACTTAAAACGGTCTTTATTTTATGGTGTTCAAGATATTGCTACAGAGTTAGTAGGTGGAAATAGAAAAAGTGATACTCTCCGTTCCAAAGAGTTTTGGGCGTTGCAAGATGTCAGCTTTCAATTGCGGCGAGGAGAAGCGTTAGGCCTAGTAGGGTCAAACGGTGCAGGAAAAAGTACGCTGTTACGGATTATTAGTGGTTTGATTAAGCCGGATACTGGCAGTGTAAAAGTGAAGGGTAGGCTAGCTCCATTAATTGCACTGGGAGCAGGTTTTAATCCGATCTTAACAGGGCGAGAAAATATCTACGCCAATATGTCAATTTTGGGTTTATCAACTAAAGAAATAGAAGAAAAATTCGCAGATGTTATAGATTTTGCTGGAATTGGGGATGCCATAGATTCACCTGTACAGACTTATAGTTCTGGTATGGCGGCTAGACTGGGGTTTGCATGTGCAGTCCACATAGAACCAGATATTTTGTTGATTGATGAAGTGCTGGCTGTTGGTGATATCAAATTTAAAATGAAGTGCCATCATCGCCTAGCATCTCTGCGAGAAAAAGGTACGGCTTTTGTGCTAGTTTCTCATAACCAATATAATATATTAAATGTCTGTGAGTCTTCCCTTTATTTATCAAAAGGAAAATTAATTTTAGCTGGCGAAACTGAAACAGTAATCCGTAAATATGAAGAAGACCTTTGCTTGAGTGGAACGGAAAAAGCCGAAGGTTTAATGACTCTACCAGAAAAACCAGAAAGCGAAAGTTTGGGCTTAGATATTGTTTCTGTATGTTTTAAAGATGCACAGGGAAACTTGCTGCCAAAGCTGACAACTGGTGAGCCTGCTTATCTATCTGTAGAATGCAAAGCTTATAAGCACATTGAAAATGTTAATTTGGGATTTTTACTTTCCATTCTGAGTGAAGGTGAATCTCGGATGTTGACTATCACTTCAGCTAGTGACAATGAATTTCTGGAAGTCTTTCCAGGAAAAGTAGAAATTCAAATGCAGATGTCTAGCTGTGGCTTAGTTCCTGGTGTGTATAGCGCCAATATATACCTTAAACAAGGTGTACGCTCTTTTGATAAAATCGAATCTTTTCGATTTACTGTGAAATCAAGCAGGAATACAAGTCGGTGTTTATTTTATCAACCCCGAACCTGGAAAGTCATCAATAACTAAATTTTGCTGACATTTAAAAATGAGCAACTCTTTACTCAGTATCATTATTCCTACTTATAACCGCCCTCATTTATTACCACGGGCTGTTAATACTGCTTTAGCGCAAACTGTAGAAGATGTGGAGGTAATTGTTGTTGATGATGCTTCCAATCAGCCAGTGAATCTGTCGGAACACCCCCGACTCAAAATTATTCGCTTGCCAAAAAACGGCGGAACTGCGGCAGCTCGTAATGTTGGAGCAAAGGCAGCAAGCGGAAGATGGATTACTTACCTTGACGATGATGACGAACTGTTACCTCACATGGCTGAAGTTTCTCTAAAAGCTCTTGCCAACACAACTTTGCCAGAACCTGTGGCTGTGCTATCGGCTCTAGAGGTTGTGAATCAAGATGGTAAATTTCTCAGTCAGCGCATACCGCCAACTTTACCTCGTGGCTCGCATTTTTTCCTGGAAGAAATTGCATCTGGGTTGTCGTTTTTTTCTAAACAGACATTGGTTGTAGAGCGGGAAGTATTCCTAGAAATAGGTGGTTATGATGAATCTTTCACCTCGCGTGTACATACAGAAATGTTTTTGCGCCTGAATCCTGTTTGCTCAATTCTGGGTTTACCAACTGTGACTTACCGCCTGTATGTGCACGATGGCCCAAGAATTTCCCGAGATCCCTCGCTGCGTCAGGTGAATTTTGACCGCCTCATCCAAAAGCATAAATCACTGCTGCTACAGCACCCACAGGCTTTTGCTAAATTCTTGTATGAACATGCCGTCAGGTCATCTGAACTTGGCCAAAAGAATGCAGCTTTATCCACATTGTTGTGGGCAATGCAACTAGCTCCAAAAGAAACTTTGAGGCGTGTGACAAGGCCATACAAAAACAAATTACTTAAATATGCTAACTTCAAAAAATAATTAGTCCGATTTTTCGTTACCAAACTGCTAGTATTTTTGGCTGTTAAATGTAGCTGATTTATAGATATAAATTTGGAGGCAAGTACTATTTTTACAACTGTGTCAGCACATTTTTATACACTGAAGGAAAATTCAGATGACAAAAAAACTAGTTTCAGTAATTATACCATGCTTTAATGCAGAGAAATGGTTGGCAGAAGCAATTGATAGCTGTTTAAAACAAACTTATTCCTCTATAGAAATTATTGTAATTGATGATGGTTCTACAGACAATTCTTTAGACATTCTCAGACGTTATGGAGATAAAATTATCTGGCAAAGTTTGCCTCATCAAGGCGGCAATTATGCTAGAAATATGGGCTTTGAGTTAGCAAAAGGAGAGTATATCCAGTACTTAGATGCTGATGACTATATTTTACCTGAAAAAATAGAAAGACAAGTCCGATTCCTAGAGGAAACAGGTGCAGATGTTGTTTATGGTGATTGGAGACATCAGCGCCATTTACCTGATGGATCTAATTTATTAGAAAAGATTGAAATTTCTGAAGCACAAACAGATATTCTGGCTGCTCTACTAGCAAATTGGTGGGTTGCTTTGGCTGCTTTACTCTATAAAAGAAGCGTAGTAGAAAATAGCGGAGGTTGGGATGAAACCTTGACAGCGGCACAGGATAGAGATTTTTTTATATCGGTAGTAATGAATAAAGCTAAAGTTGTCTATCAACCTGGCTGTTATTCAATCTATAGGCGCTACGGTTTTGTGACAGTTTCTACTTCCTCCAAAAGCCGTTGGTTAAAAAACCACTATCTAGTATTAGGTAAAGTTGAGAAGAAACTTTTGCAGATGAACCAACTGTCAATGAAGTATCGTCATGCTTTAGCTAAATCATATTTTGAACTGGCTAGAGAGGCGTTATTTTTTGACTATTCACAGTATTTGATTTTCTTAGAAGAAGCTTTAATGATCTTTCCCGATTTTCAAGCAAATAGTAAAAAAACCATTTATAAGATTGTGCAAAATATTTTAGGATTCCGCCAAACTGAACGCATTGCCTGTTGTGTCTTATTTATGAAAAAGTTTGTTACTTCTGGCTTTGTTGATTCAAAAGAAAAATCTGGGATGACATCATAGTGTAGTGTCCAGTTAAAAATTATCCCCAATCGAATTGACATTTCCAGGTTATTTTTGAGTGTTCAAGGTTGATCTGCCCGTGAAAAGTGCAAGATAGAAGATATACACGGGATAATTATTGACAGGGAGTACTCATGAACCGCTCGAAAATAGTTGCTATTATCACAGGTGCGATTTCTGTCCTTTTAGCGATCGCCTACCTGATCATAGTTCAATTACTGGACTACCGAGACATGAAACCAGCCCCCATTAGTCAATTGATGCCACAACAGATTGTAGTAACCCTATGGAGTGATGGGGAATAGGGAATAGGGAAAACCGCCGCTTCCACATCCTATCCGGGTGAAGCGGCTGTAAGCAAAGTTTTCTCATACTAAATCACTATATCTTCAGACCTTAGCTTTCAAAACCCAAGCTAAAAAACGCTCAGTGTGGTACAGTGCTAACTGATTACTCGGCCCATTGAAAATGTAGTCAAAAGCATGTTCTGCCCAAGGAATTTCTAGTAAGATTGCTTGATTACCAGATGTTTGCAAAGCTTGGAACATCTGCCTAGCAAAGAATATTTGCACGATATGATCACGATTGCCATGAATTAATAAAGTTGGTGGCAGTGGGCGATTAGCATAACTGATGGGTGAAGCTTTGGTATATTGCTCTGGAAGTTGATCTGGTGTACCACCTAAAAAATCTTCGAGTACAGATCGGACATTCAAAGGATCGGGAGTGGGTGGTTCTCGGTATCCTTGGGTGAGGTTGAATGGTCCGTAGTAACTAATGACAGCGCGGATGGGTAGGATATCTTGCTGATAAGCTGCTAACATTGCCAAATGCCCACCAGCAGAACGACCGAGTAAGACAATCCGGTCAATATCTGTTTCATACTCGGCGGCGTGTTCCTGGATAAAACTTAGGGCGCTGTAAATATCATCAAGTTGGGCGGGAAATTTGTTAGCAGGTGCATAGCGATAAGCGATCGCTAAAACAGTATAACCTCTGGCAGCCAGATAACGGCTGAATTTGGCGTTATTTGCCGGACTACCACTTTGCCAACCGCCACCATGGATGACAACAACTCCTGGGTATTTTCCGACTTGGGGAGGACGGTAGATGTTGAGGCGCAACGGTACACCATCAGGAGAAGCAAATTCAATGTTAGGAGTGTAGCGGATTTCATCAGTATGAATGCCTTGAAACGCATCTAATAAACTAAAAGGATGCGATCGCCCCAATTTTTGTTCTAAACTTGATACGAGGTAGTCTTTACCTAATTCATTCTGCATTGCCGATTGCATCTGTTGTTGCACATAAGATATTTGCAGCAATGGCAGCATACTTAAAGAAATTCCCACTGCACTCATACCCAAAGCTACATATTGTAGCCAATTACCACGCATTCCCA
The DNA here is from genome assembly GCA_019358915.1 of Trichormus sp. ATA11-4-KO1. Taxonomy (GTDB): domain Bacteria; phylum Cyanobacteriota; class Cyanobacteriia; order Cyanobacteriales; family Nostocaceae; genus LEGE-11386. Next base: position 33,666 of record JAHHIM010000034.1, on the reverse strand, counting down.
AAAACGATACTGCCAAAGCTACAGCATTTAACAAAAGTAGCCAATGACAGACTTCTGGTGCTCCCACGCCCAAAGGTAACAAAGAGTAAATGGGCGCGGGAATCACAATCCAGATAGTCAAGAAAAGACCAACAACACTTAAAAATATTCCTAGCCAGATGAAAACTTCTTTAATCAGCAGGAGCATCGCCTGAACTCATAATTGAACAAATTGTGCGGACTTGTTGATAATTGGCTACACACCCCAAAAGTATAGTGCTTTTTCCTGATTCAGGAAGGAAGCGTTTTTTGGTGATTATCCATATCATCTATGATTGGTATGTACTCCCAGCAATTTAAAATTGGGTGACACTGAGCATAGAACTATGGATCAAAAACCGATACAAGTAATTGGAGGTGGACTAGCTGGGACAGAAGCAGCTTGGCAAATAGCCCAGGCTGGAGTACCGGTAATTCTGCATGAAATGCGTCCACAACGCTTTAGTCCTGCTCATCATACAGAACATGTGGCGGAATTAGTATGTAGTAATTCCTTTGGAGCAATGGCAAGCGATCGCGCTACAGGATTGTTGCATGAAGAATTACGTCAACTTGGTTCGATTGTCATCGCTAAAGCTGATGAACATGCTGTTCCCGCCGGTGGGGCTTTAGCTGTAGATAGAGGGCAATTTAGCCAAGATTTGACGGCAACTTTATCTAATCATCCTTTAATTGAATTCCGGCGAGGCGAAGTATCGGCTATACCTGAAGGAATCGTGGTTTTGGCAACCGGGCCTTTAACTAGTCCAGACTTAGCCGCAGATTTACACCGCTTTACGGGGATGGAATACCTCAGCTTTTTTGATGCCGCTAGTCCCATTGTCGTGGGAGAATCGATTAACTATGATGTTGCTTTTCTGGCATCGCGCTATGACAAAGGTGAAGCCGCTTACCTTAACTGTCCGATGAATAAAGAGCAATATCTGCGGTTTTGGGAAGAACTCCGTCAAGCTGAACAAACAGAACTTAAGGATTTTGAACGAGAAACGGCGAAATTTTTTGAAGCTTGTTTGCCCATCGAAGAACAAGCACACCGGGGAGAAGACACAATGCGCTATGGACCCCTCAAGCCTGTGGGATTGTCTGATAGTCGCACAGGAGAACGTCCCTATGCTGTAGTGCAGCTCAGACAAGAAGATAAAGCCGGTCAACTATGGAACATGGTAGGATTCCAAACTAACCTGCGCTGGGGTGAGCAAAAACGAGTCTTCCGGCTGATTCCCGGCTTAGAAAATGCTGAATTTGTGCGTTTGGGAGTGATGCACCGCAATACTTTTATCAATGCACCCCAATTAATGTACCCTACTTTGCAATTCAAGCAACGTCCCACTTTGTTAGCAGCTGGACAGTTGATTGGTACTGAGGGTTACACAGCAGCCGCCGCCGATGGATGGTTAGCAGGAACAAATGCAGCGCGGCTGGCTTTGGGTAAAGCACCATTGACAGCACCACCAACCACCATGATGGGGGCGCTATTAGAATTTATTAGTTCTGCTTCGCCTAAGCATTTCCAACCGATGCCGCCTAATTTCGGCATTTTGCCAGATTTAGGCGTAAAAATCAAAAGCAAGCCAGAGCGTTATGGACGTTACCGCGATCGCTCTTTAGCTGATTTAGCAAATTGGAAAAATCAGTTTCTCAGTGCTGAGTCCTAAATGAAGAGTGCTAAGTTAAAAGTGCTGAGTGCTGAGTTAACGTGAGTTCGACGGAATTTAGAGGCTAAAAGCCTTATAAATAAACGATTGTTGAAGCTGAGGCTGAAATAAACTCTCAAGCATTAGTTGAGAATAACGTCAATAATTGACCAATTCCGAGTTACTGATTTTATTCTCAATAAGAAATAGCCTTTTTAAGAACAGCTATTTCACAGACAATAGGCTGGGCAATGATTTCAGAGTTTTAAGTTCATCGAACTCACGTTGAGTTAAAAAACCGCCCACACTTCGGCAAGGCTCAGTGACCACAAGGGACGGGGCTTGTACCGAGTGCGAAAGTCCTTCCTTCTTCTTCTTTTGACTCAGCACTCAGCACTCAGCACTCAGCACTGATCTTTCAGCGATCGCCTAGCTAATTTGGTGTAAGTTTTAACTGTTGAAACAGGCATTTCTAAATCTTGGGCGATTGCTTGTAATGATTCGCCCATTTCTCGCCGTGCCAAGATTGTTGCCCAGGTTGAGGCAATTTTATCAGTGCGATCGCCTCCTGTACGTTTGCGTTGTGCAGTGAAGATTGCCGTTAATTCCTCAATCCGTTCTCCCAGCATATTTGTCAGTATCTGCGTCGATGTGCTGGCTTCTGGTTGCACCCAATCTAAACGAGTTTGTCCTAGTCCAAAAGTGGTTTTGTGTCCTGTGCCACAATAGGGTGCAAGTTTTACCAAGGCATAAAACAACTGGGTAAACTCGGTATTAGCTAAAGCCGCTTTACTCAAACCACAAGCAATCGCCCCGGTGAAACCAGTTACAGAACCCCGTTTACCAGCCGCCACCTTGACTGATTCCAAGCGGTGTTGATGAATAATCACACCTTCGTCTATCCAGTCGAGAAAAGATTCTTGTGGTACGGGAATTGCGGAAAAGTCATTCCAGCGACGCAGGTAGCTATGAAAGAGATTCACTGGTACGGGGAGGGGAAAATGATGACCTTTTCGGCGAAAGCTAGTAGGTGAGACGAAGCTGAGATTGACGTTAGAGTATTTTTCTGGTGGCTGTAATAATTGCGCGTAAGTAGTGGGTGAATGAGCAATTTTCACCTGTTTTATCTGTAGGGTTGCACCTCTTAACTCTAGGGTTTGTGGCAGTTGAGTTAACCATTGTTGGAGAAACTGTGCCACTTTTGCAGATAAAGCATTGACGTGCCAACGATAAATTTGGTTTGCTTCCAGTTGTAATTGTCTGCCAGTGGGAAGCAGTTGACCTTCAAGTGCTGAGATATTGAAGGGTTTTTCTGACTCGCCATCATGGAGATAAGCAGAAAGTTCTGGGTCAAATTGCCGCACTTGGTCAAGAAACCAAGCATGGAGCGCAATGGTATATTGTGCGTAAAGAGAACTAGATGTAAGTGGTTCAAAGTCAAATACTAATCCTACCAATTCCGTTTCATCTGCCCATGAGGGCAAAGATGAGGAAGGCTGTAACTTAGACTTTGGTTTACGAGTAATCAGCCTAGCTGCCATTCTTGGGTGCTATGAAAGGGGTATTAAATATTGTAATCAACTTCCGTCCCCAAAGGGGGAAATTTTACTCACAGACTAAATTTATTATTACCTTGCACTTAGCTGTAGGTAAGCTGAATCATGTGAGTCTCCAAGGAAGGAGCACCTGCGGGAAGGGCGAAAGAAACAGAATCCTCCGGACTTTTTATTCCTTTGTACTTTTTACTCGTAACTCAGCACTCAGCACTCAGCACTATTTCTTAGGAGTTCGCCAGTGCTGCACCACCGTCTGTAACTCCCCAGATAACCAATGATCAAGATGCGGATATACGGGTAATCGTGGTACTAAATCCCAGCCCGCAGGTTGTAAAATTTCTCTCAATGTCTGCTCTTGAAGATGAGGATAATCAGGGTTTACTTCATCTTTGGGGCTAATTCCCCCTAAATCTCTTGCACCAGCTTTTATACAAGCGAGTAACCATCGCTCATCTTTAACTAAATTGGGGGGAATTTGAATCGTAATATCTAACGGTAAAATCTGACGTGCTTTAGCAATAACGTCTGGTAGTTGATAAGGATCAAATGGTGGTGCATTAAAGGTTTGCTGATTCCCCGGACTGTGGGGTTGCAGAATTACTTCTTGGATATGATGGTAACGCTGATGTAAGTCAGATATGGCAGCTAAAGTTTCCCACCAATCATGCTCAGTTTCCCCAATTCCTAAGAGTAAACCCGTTGTAAAGGGAATCTGCAACTCTCCGGCCCATTGTAATTGTTGCAACCTGACTTGAGGTAATTTACTCGGTGCGTGGCGATGTACAGTGTTCAACAATGCTGGGGTTAGCTGTTCCAGCATCAAACCCATGGAAACATTAACATTCTTCAGCTTTTGCATTTCCTCAAAACTCAATAGACCCGCATTTGTATGTGGTAAAAATCCCATTGCTAGTGCTAATGCACACAAATCATAAATTCGCTCAAACCACGTCTGACGCTTTGATGAATGGGGATGTACTTCACCACTGAGGATGAGGATTTCACAGGTTTTCTGGTTTTGCAGTTGTAGCAAAATACTTTCTGCTGCTGATACAGTCATCCAGGGACTTTGACCGGGTTCGGTGCGAAAGTTGCAGTAGGTGCAGCGATTAAAGCACTCATAAGTGGGAACGATTGTATGAGCAGGGCTATATGTAACGGTGCGAGTATGAGAGATGAGCATAAGACACCTTAAATAGGGGTACTACATTGTTAATATCCCAGAGGTGCTTTCTCCTAGCACGTATCATATATATGATTGTTACGCCACGCGATCGCGATCGCACTTGATAAATTTTATCTCTTCAGGCTTCACTTACCTTAAAGCAAGGGCGTTTCAGGGTTTTCTACAGGGTTATTCAAAAATTTTTTCTCAAATTACTTTACAAAACGCAATAAACTTCGTAACATAAGTTCACAGGCAAAAACAAAACCGCCTGATTTATACACAAGCAACCGCAATCATAAAAACATGACCGCAACCTTACAACAGCGCACCAGCGCCAACGTATGGGATCGCTTCTGCGAGTGGATCACCAGCACCAACAACCGCCTATACATCGGCTGGTTCGGCGTATTAATGATCCCCACCCTCCTAGCAGCAACCACCTGCTTCATCATCGCCTTCATCGCCGCACCCCCAGTAGACATCGACGGTATCCGCGAACCAGTAGCAGGTTCCTTACTCTACGGAAACAACATCATCTCCGGTGCAGTAGTACCTTCCTCCAACGCTATCGGCTTACACTTCTACCCCATCTGGGAAGCAGCATCCTTAGATGAGTGGCTGTACAACGGTGGTCCTTACCAACTAGTCATCTTCCACTTCTTAACTGGCGTATTCTGCTACTTAGGACGTGAATGGGAACTATCCTACCGCTTAGGTATGCGTCCTTGGATTTGCCTAGCATTCTCCGCACCAGTAGCAGCAGCTACCGCAGTCTTCTTGGTATACCCCATCGGACAAGGTTCATTCTCTGATGGTATGCCCTTGGGTATCTCCGGTACCTTCAACTTCATGATCGTCTTCCAAGCAGAACACAACATCTTAATGCACCCCTTCCACATGTTAGGTGTGGCTGGTGTCTTCGGTGGTAGCTTGTTCTCTGCAATGCACGGTTCACTAGTTACTTCTTCCTTAGTTCGTGAAACCACAGAAAACGAATCACAGAACTACGGTTACAAGTTCGGTCAAGAAGAAGAAACCTACAACATTGTTGCTGCACATGGTTACTTCGGTCGGTTAATCTTCCAATACGCTTCTTTCAACAACAGCCGTTCCTTGCACTTCTTCCTAGCTGCATGGCCTGTCATCGGTATCTGGTTTACCGCACTGGGTGTCAGCACCATGGCGTTCAACTTGAACGGTTTCAACTTCAACCAGTCTGTGATTGATTCTCAAGGTCGCGTCATCGCTACTTGGGCAGACGTAATCAACCGCGCTAACCTGGGTATGGAAGTGATGCACGAGCGTAATGCTCACAACTTCCCCTTGGATTTGGCTGCTGGTGATAGCGCTCCTGTTGCAATCAGCGCTCCTGCTATCAATGGCTAATCGTAAAGCTTAATTCAATAAAAAACGCCCCTCAGAAAATGAGAGGCGTTTTTTATTTTGAAAGATTTAAACCAATGCTTTGAGCAAAGCTTGAAGCTTAAGTTGTACCTCTGCAAATTCTTTATCAGGATCAGAACCAGCAACGATACCAGCACCAGCATACAACCTGGCGCGATCGCCATCTATTAAAGCTGAACGAATGCCGACAATAAACTCACAATTCCCTTGAGAGTTTATCCAACCTAGAGGGGCAGCATATAAACCCCTCTCAAAGCTTTCATAACGACGAATTTCTGCACAGGCAAAATCTCTCGCTGCACCGGCTACGGCTGGTGTAGGATGCAGTTGAGAGACAATCTTTAAAGGGTGTATGTGAGCCGGAACTATGGCGCTGATTGGTGTCCATAGATGCTGGATGTTAGATAATTGTCTGAGGCGCGGTGCTAATACTTGGGGTAACAAATTTAACTGAGATAGGCGTTGAGTAATGAAATCAATCACTAGGGAATGTTCGTGTCTTTCTTTTTCACTATTTAATAGGCGATTGGCATTAGCTGCATCTTCAGCAGGTGTTTTTCCTCTAGGTGCAGAACCAGCTAAAGCATCAGTAATTAATTGTTTATTATTAATACTAATTAATCGTTCTGGACTTGCTCCTATAAAATGTTGTCCCTTGCCATTGCTGGTGGAAAAAATATAACAATTAGGATGTATTTGTCGGAGATTATTTAATGATTTAAATAAATTAAAATAATTATTTGATTTCACATCTAAGGCATTTGCTAGCACAATTTTACTTAAATGACTAGACCGAATTTTTTCTAAAGCAGACACTATTGAGCGTTTAAAATCTGTGGAATTAGTGACGGACTTTTTGCTAATTTTTGTGGGAAAAACATCTAGATTTGGAGAAGAAGATTCTAAAGATTGAATCAGTGCGATTTTGCTCTGTAAATTCTGCAATATCTTTTCTACATTGACGCTGGCGTTGATAACTATATTCTTTACTAATGTGCAGCGCTGGTTTTTTACAGCTATTTGCCAACTGGGTAGAAAAATGGTAGCAGAAGGAAATGGATAATCTGCTTGAGTATTTTGGTCAAAAAAACTAAAGTAGCAAAAAAAGTGCGCACCAGCAAAAGGTTGGTTATTACTACCAAAATTAATTATATTTTTTAGACAAGATTTGATAAAATACTCAGCTTGAGTAAAACGCTCTTTGCCATCAATTTGTAGTTTTGCTACAGTATCAATGGCCGCGATCGCTTCTCCTTTGCCTTTATTCTCAAAGTAAAAATTTATTTCATTTGCTTGCGTAAGTTTATCTAATACAACTAAGGGATCTACCCAGTCAAGATCCAGCGAAATACTCACAATTTGCCTACAATTGTTTTGGAGACAATTTTCCTGCACGGTTAACAGAAATTGATATAGGTCTTTGTTTTTGACCAAGAAGTTGCTGCGACATGGTGAAACTGTCATGGATATAGCAATAGTAAACTTTTTTTAAGTTAACTTCCTAAAGTGTAATTAAACGTGGTCGTATTTCTACAGGTAACATATTCAGTTGCCACTTCACCAGAGTATGGTTTGCTTTATTTATGGTGTTCCTCAACGCTGATCAGCCATACCCAGTTTTGGGTTGCAGCCAAAAAGTGAGTGTTACTAAGAGGAGATTAACCAACCACGGCAAAAGCTATAGATTTTGGCACATAAGCAGCATCTGGTGTCTCGAAAAACCATAAAATTTCACATATGAGTAAGGTTCTAGTAATCTAATTAATCACGGCTGATGACTAGAAAGCAGGTTTCAAATCCTCAAATTAAATTATGGATGGCGGCAATTAAACCGCCGATGTACAGCGTTGCTATTATGCCTATTTGGGTAGGGACAGCAATCGCTTTTGCGGAAACTAAAATTTTAAATTTAGTAATATTTTCTACTTTTGTAGCTGCGGCAATTTTAATTTTGGCCTGGGAAAATATTAGTAATGATGTCTTTGATTCAGAAACAGGAATTGATCAAAATAAACACCATTCTTTAGTTAACATAACTGGCAATAAGCTATTAATATTCTGGCTAGGAAACTTGTGTTTAGTTTCAGGTTTGTTGGGAATACTAGCGATCGCAACTTGGCAAAAAGACCTAACTATCATCGGCATAATTCTGCTATGCTGTGCCTTGGGCTATACTTACCAAGGGCCTCCCTTTCGCTTAGGATACCAGGGTTTAGGTGAAATTCTTTGCTTTTTTGCTTTTGGGCCTTTAGCCGTCGCAGCAGCATACTATAGCCAAACACAAACTTGGTCAATCACCAGTTTAGCAGCCTCGGTGATTGTGGGAATTGTCACCAGCTTAATTTTGTTTTGCTCACACTTTCACCAAGTTAAAGATGACATAGCCGCAGGCAAGCGATCGCCTGTGGTGCGTCTGGGCACGGCAAAAGCTGCCCAATTACTATGTTGGTTTACAGGCAGTATTTATCCCCTGACTTTGCTATTTGTCATGTGGGGAATGTTCCCAGTGTGGACGCTGTTGAGTTGGTTAAGTTTACCCTATGCCTGGAAGTTATGCCGCCACGTCCAGCAAAATCATCACCTACCAGAAAAAGTCAGTAACTGTAAATTCATCGCCGTCAACATGCACTTTTGGTGTTGCTTGCTGTTCGGTATAGGATTCATGCTGGCAGGCCGTTAATGGTTTATCAGTGGGGATTTAGTCCTTATCGGCAAAGATTTTTGCAACCGCTAGCTACCAGTCACGGTATCTGGGAAATCCGCGAGGGTATTATTCTCCGTTTGCATAATGAAACAGGTATCGGCTGGGGGGAAATTGCCCCCATTAGCTGGTTTGGTTCCGAAACCCTAGAACAAGCTTTAGATTTTTGTCGCCAACTACCACAAGAAATTACAGCAGAGATAATTTACTCTATCCCAGATGAATTACCTGCTTGTCAATTTGGTTTTGAATCAGCGTTAGAGGGAGTGGGGGATAAGGGGACAAGGGGACAAGGGGATGGGGGAATAACCAATGCCCAATTTCTCACTTATAGTGGTTTACTAGCGGCTGGGGAAGTGGCATTAAGTCAATGGGAAACACTGTGGCGGCAGGGGTTTCGCACGTTTAAATGGAAAATTGGTGTGGATGCGATCGCTCAGGAATTGGCAATTTTTGACTTACTCATCCATTCCTTACCAGCTTCGACTAAATTACGATTAGATGCCAATGGTGGACTGAGCTATGAGGAAGCTAATCTATGGCTGCAAACTTGTGAAAATTTCCAGACAAATATTGAATTTCTCGAACAACCGTTACCTGTTGAGCAATTTCCGCAAATGTTAGCACTGAGTACCCGCTATGAAACTGCGATCGCTTTAGATGAATCAGTGGCCACACTCCACCAACTTAACTACTGTTTCCAACAAGGTTGGCGGGATATTTTTGTGATTAAACCAGCAATAGCGGGTTCACCTTCTCGTCTACGGCAGTTTTGCCAACAGCATGAAATTGATGCTGTATTCTCATCAGTATTTGAAACTGCAATTGGTAGACTAGCCGCACTCCAACTAGCAGCAGAACTATCCCGCAACAATAGAGCAGTTGGTTTTGGTACTAACCATTTTTTTTGCGTTCCCTAGAAATTGCAGAGGCAAATAAAAGTTTTACATCTTCCCGTGCTGCATCACTTCTTGCAGATGGTGGCGAATCTCTTGTGCTTGCTCGATTTCAGATTGCCGCAATTTTTGAAATAATTCTACACATGGTTGGGAGTTAACTTCCTGTGCATCTTTGATGTAAGATTCATACGCCTTTACTGCTTCAGCCTTGTTGTGCAACACGGTGATAAAGTCATACTCTAGGTTGCTAATTGGTTGTTGAGAATGTCCGTTACCTGTGGTCATAAATTTACTCTCCTGGAAATTTCTAATTAATTTCTACTCATCCTGAAAAAATTATTCATCTCCCCAAAAGCGTAGAAAAAGATACGCCTAATAGAACTTTAATACGGTGTTTTAAACCTGATGGTTTTTGGTGAAGATATACCATCTAGCAGATGTATGAAAGCCCTTTGAGAGGTAAATTTTGGCTATAGGTATGTAATTAGACAGAATTAATTACAAACATTGTTTTCCTGTTCGCAGTTCCCTATTTCTGCTTGATGCGAATACTAGAATCCATGCTCATTTTGCCTTTCTCTATCTCCTTGATGGTTAATAGGGCAAAACTTTGTGTTAGCACTCATACAATCCATATGTGGTGTTTTGGCACAGACAAGCAGTAGACCACCCAAAACAAACAGCAAACCACAAATGGCTGCTGTCTTCACCCAAGAAATTTCCAGCGCTCCGTGAACTACTACTTCTCGCAGTAGAGATACAATTGTCACCTCAACGGCTACTCCCACAGAAATACTATGTTCTTGCAAGTAGACCATTAATAGTCGAAATAACTCGACCATAATCAACACAAATAGTACTTTTGCAGTCACAAGTTTATAGTCTAGTGAGCGTGTGATGGCGATAAATATGCCCCACAACTGTATCAGCATGATGGCAAACAAACCAAAACACAAAATAATCACAATCAAGTCCTGGAAAGCTTCCATGTTGCGAACAATTGTGTGTCGATCAAGCCAGCGATCGCAAAATAAAAATCGACTCTTGAAGCGCTTGTACATTTATTTTTCCATTCCCATCTGGTCAAGTTCAGACCACACCAGCTAGTCCACCATTAATTTAATATTATGTAAAGTTAAGCGATCGCGCCTCAGCGAGGTTGGTAATTTAAATTTTGTACTTGTTGTAACAATTTTTCGGTATTTGCTACCCATTGGGGATTACCTTGAGCACTGTATAAATCTCTGGCATATTGCAAAACTTGCGTTGCTTCTGCATACTGCTTTTGCTGCATAAAAACTAACCCTGCACCATAATAGGCGTGGGGATAGTTGGAGTTAGCTTCGGCTGATTTTCTAAAGGACTCTAATGCTTCTTTTAAATTGCCTTGATTAAACCAAATTGTGCCGAGATTATAGTGAGCTTCTGGGTATTGAGGATTAATTTTGATTGCTTGGCGAAAAGCATTCCTGGCTTGATTCATTTTACCTTGCTGGAGATAACAGATTCCTAGATGGTAAGCAGGCTCAGGTGCATTCTTGCTATATTCCATCGCTTTTTTAAAGGATGCGATCGCTCTCTCCCAATCTCGTTGCTGCTGTCGTACTAAACCCAAGTTATAGTGAGCGAAACCCAATTTAGGATCTAGTTCTAAAGCTCGTTGTAAGTAATCATTCGCCTGCTGGAAATTATTACCTTCTAACAACGCTCCGCCTAAATTGGCAAAGGCTAGAGCAAATTTGGGATCAGCTTGGGTTGCTCGATAAAATGCATCAGCAGCCGACTTTAATTGTCCTGTTTGTCGTAGTGCTAGCCCCAAATTGTAGTGTGCTGGAGCTAAATTTGGATCTAGCTGAGTTGCTTGTTGAAAAGCCGCGATCGCATCTTGTACCCTTCCCAACTGAATTGCTTGTAACCCTTGATTTAACAAAGTTGTCGCCGTGGGAACACTATATTGCGCCAGTAAGGGGGGAGAGAAGGAGAGAATACTCCCACCTACTAATATCAAACTCACGATTCTGGCTAGGCGATATTTATAGAATGATAATCCCATTGATCCTCTGACTCGCAACAGTGTTAGCTACGTTTACTTCATCCAACGTTTTGTGATTCAGAAGGTTTTTACAAAAATTTTAGATTTGGCATTAAAGTTTGTTTTACTTAATGTTTCTTAAGCTAAATCTTACGACAGGATACAATTTTTTTCACGGGTGATTAAAGGAAGGATAATGACAAGTTAAGGAAGGAATGATTCTTCCTTCGGAGAACTATTTTTTATCCCTGAAAAGTACAGAATCACGCGGGTAAGAGTGACTTACCGCAAGGGAGGTTTTATGAACGAAAAAGTAAAATCGGGTTCGCGGAACGTTGCAATTGTCGGTCCTTATTTGAGTGGAAAAACCACATTACTAGAAAGCTTGTTATTTGTCAGTGGGGCAATTTCCCGAAAAGGCAATGTTAAGGATGGTAACACAGTAGGAGATAGTGCAGCAGAATCGCGCGATCGCCACATGAGTGTAGAGGTCAGCACGGCTAGCACTGAGTTTAACGACACACGTTTCACCTTTATTGACTGTCCAGGAAGCGTAGAATTTGCCCAAGAAACATACAATGCTTTAATAGGAGTCGATGCCGCAATTGTAGTTTGTGAACCCATACGCGAGCGCGTCCTCACCTTGGCTCCTCTATTTAAATTCCTCGACGATTGGGAAATTCCCCATCTCGTCTTTGTCAATAAAATGGATCGAGCAAATATTCACGTTTTAGAAACATTACACGCCCTCAAAGCAGTTTCTAGCAGGCCACTGGTGGCGCACCAATACCCTATTATGCAAGGGGAACAGCTAACGGGCTTTATTGACATGGTGAGCGAACAAGCATATCAATATCATGCCGGCGCACCAGCTGACTCCATCCCCTTCCCCGAAAGTTTAAAAGCAGAAGAACACATTGCCCGGGCAGAAATGCTCGAAGCTTTAGCAAATTTTGATGATCACTTACTCGAAGAACTATTAGAAGACATTGAACCACCCCAAGAAGAAATCCTCAAGGATTTGAAACTAGAATTAGGGGCAGATTTGGTAGTCCCCGTCTTCTTTGGTGTAGCAGAACAAGATTATGGTGTCAGACCTTTATTAGAAGCCCTGGAACGAGAAGCACCTGAACCAGAAACCACAGCAGCACGCCGTTTAAAAAACATCAAAGGCGATACTCCTCTAGCACAAGTACTAAAAACTTACTATACTCCCCAAGGTGGCAAACTTTCCTTAGTGCGTGTTTGGCGAGGCAAATTAACTGATGGCATTGTCCTTAACGGCGTTCGGACTGGTGGAATTTACCGCCTCATGGGACAACAACAGCAGTTAGCAAATGAAGTTGGTGCTGGCGAAATTGTCGCTTTGAGCCGTTTGGAGGGTGTCAAGACAGGCGAGACAATTTCCAGTGAGCCACAGGTGCAGGAATTACCCAAAGCTGAACAGTTGGAACCAGTTTATGCTTTGGCTATTACACCAGAAAAACGCAACGATGAAGTAAAACTCAGCAGTGCTATCACCAAGTTGTTAGAAGAAGATCCTTCCTTAGCTTGGGAACAACATGGCGACACCCACGAAGTGATCCTTTGGGGTCAAGGTGAGATTCATTTGCAAGTCGCCCTAGACAGACTGCGCCGCAAGTATAACTTGCCCATGACAACCCACCTACCGCAAGTGCCATATAAAGAAACCATCCGTAAATCAGTTGCATCAGTTCATGGGCGCTATAAGCATCAAAGCGGTGGTCACGGTCAGTTTGGGGATGTTTTTCTGGATATTCAGCCCTTACCACGGGGAGAAGGCTTTAACTTCAAAGAAACCATTGTCGGTGGCGTAGTTCCTAGACAGTATATCCCTGGTGTAGAAATGGGCGTGCGGGAGTTTCTGACACATGGGCCTTTGGGTTTCCCCATAGTGGATGTCGCAGTAACTTTGACCAATGGTTCTTACCACAGTGTTGATAGTTCTGAACAAGCATTTAAGCAAGCTGCCAGATTGGCAATGCAAACAGGTATACCCAAAGGTCAGCCTATCCTCTTAGAACCGATTTTGCGGGTGGAAGTGACGACACCTAGCGAATTTACCTCCAAGGTGCTGCAACTACTAAGTGGTAGACGCGGGCAGATTTTAGGCTATGAGGGCAGAAATGATTGGCAAGGTTGGGATAATGTAGCGGCATACTTGCCCCAAGCAGAGATGCAAAACTTTATTGTCGAGCTGCGATCGCTCACTCTTGGCGTTGGTTCTTTCCATTGGGAATATGACCATCTCCAGGAAGTACCAGAGAAACTGGCTGAACGTGTCCTTGCTAGCAATGGTAATGGTAGTAACGGCAACGGTAAGTAGTTAAGGTATAATGCATTCTTCTTAGTGTCTTAGTGGTAAAAAATAACTTTTAAACTACAAAGACACAAAGACTGTTGCCAAGATGCCCAGACTCATAGAGAATCAATGAATATTTGTTTTCCCATTGCTCAAAGCAACTGTGAAGTAAGAATGTTCAATCTTATAGACGTGTTCTGGGCTTATATTGTTATCGCTATTTTAATTTTGCTGGGGCGATTAATTAGACAACGCCTTTGGGTATTGCGATCGCTCTACATTCCTAGTTCTATTGTGGCTGGGATCATTGCTTTACTGCTAAGTAAGAGTGCTTTGGGTGCAATTATCCAAGCCATAGATCCCGAATCACCCTTAGTTACAGGGATATTTTCTGAAAATATTCAGGCAGTATGGTCACAGTCTCCCAGTATTTTTATTAACATTGTTTTTGCCACTTTGTTTCTCGGACAATACGTACCCGGATTACAAGAATTTTGGCGAAAAGCTGCGCCCCAAGTGGCTTTAGGTCAGGCGATCGCTTGGGGACAATATGTGGTAGGTTTGCTACTAGCTATTACAGTATTAACACCAATTTTTGGTTTACCTCCCATAGTCGGCTGTTTAATTGAGGTCGCCTTTGAAGGAGGACACGGCACATCAGCAGGGATGGCGCAAACTTTTACAGACTTGGGATTTGCTGCTGGCGCTGATTTATCTTTAGCTTTAGCAACAGTAGGACTTGTTTCGGGAGTGGTTGCCGGCACAATTTTAATCAATTGGGGACGACGCACCGGACGCGTCCAAGTCAGCCGTGAACCAATGGTTAATTTGGAAAATGTAGAGAGAGAAAGTCAAATCAAAGATGAACATCCCAGTGTGATCACGGCCAGAGAAAATTTATTTCGTGACTTACTAATTGATCCTTTGTCACTCAATTTTGGTTTTGTGGGACTCGCAGTAGCATTTGGCTGGCTAATTTTAGCAGCAGCGCGCTGGCTAGAATCAGTTACATGGGGACAAACTGGACTACTCTTAATGCCCTATGTACCCCTATTTCCCATCGCCCTCATTGGTGGCATCATCGTGCAATATATACTTGTACGTACCAGACGCACTTATTTGATTAGCCGTGTCCTCATGGAGCGGATTGGTGGACTGGCATTAGATATTACTATTGTCACAGCTTTAGCGAGTATTTCCCTGGCGGTACTAGGAGATAATTTAGCTCCCTTCATGATTTTGTCAGTTGCTGGTATTGCGTGGAATATCTGCGCTTTCGTCTTTTTAGGCCCTCGTTTACTACCTTTTTATTGGTTTGAACGGGGTGTTGGCGACATGGGACAATCAATGGGTGTCACTTCTACTGGATTATTGTTATTGCGAATGGTAGATCCAGATAATCGTTCCGGTGCTTTTGAAAGTTTTGCTTATAAACAATTGCTGTTTGAACCTATTGTGGGTGGAGGCTTATTTACTGCTGCTGCACCGCCTTTGGTTGTCCAGTTTGGCCCCATGCCGATTTTGCTATTAACAGCAACGATCCTGGCGTTCTGGCTGATATTTGGTTTCTATAACTGTAAGCAGCTACGAAAGTTGGACTTACCAGGAAAAATTTAACATATACATAATTTCCCACACCTCAATCATCTGTTGGTTCTTGCTAAGTAGGACGGCGTAAATAATTAAAAGTTTGTAGTAAGGGCTTCAGCCCTTATTTGAGGACTAAAGTCTTCACTACAAACTGAATTTCAATTATTTTACATTGCTTAACGTAGTTTGATTTTTCTCGCCGACTTACTTACTGGGAAGGGTAAAAAACAAGATTTATATTTTTAGCATGAGCGATACACAAAAATATTTTGTTGTCAAGCATATTACTGGCAACTGCGAAATTGTCCCTAGTGAACTCGTGGGAGAGGGTAATTCTGAGATTATAGAGCAGTGGAGGCCTTTCACTTCCCCAGAAGAAGCGATCGCCCATCGTGTTGGATTGATTAGGGCTGGCAAGTGTCAACCTCACTAGATATACTTGTAGCAGCAGTGTAAATCTAGACATTACTAGTTAATTTTACTAATAGTTCTCATGACTCAATTACCAAGGATATTTGTATAATAAAATACTTTGCTTTTCTAGCTTATCTGTTGTAATATTGCTGACTCAACCATAATTGGCATAAATAAAAATTTACCTACAAATGTTAGTGCAACTGCTGCAACGGGAAAACTTAATATGCAGCTACAGCTGGTGTTTGCAGCCAGCTTCAGTGCTGTACATAATATTGGATATTTCTCGCCGGAGGTTCAGGAAGATTTGGCAAGCCAGAATCAACTCTGTAACACCATAATTACTCAAGCAAATTGCGCTGCACTAGAGCAATTGGCAATCGGCACAAGCCATTGAGGCAAATTACTGTGAGTAAATATTCTTACACTCAGCAGTCATGTAGCCAAATAGCCTTATTGGTCGAAATGCTCTGCTCTTACCTGACTCAGAAACATTCCCACCTGATCAGACTATTCTTTATCCGACTGCCGTTGCAGCAGGAAAGCGGTGCATGAAATCCCAAGTAAACAGTAAGCCCACAATTTTGGTTGTTGATGATGAACCAGACAACCTTGACTTGCTTTACCGCACCTTCTATCGTGAATATAAGGTGCTGAGGGCAACCTCTGGCCCTGCGGCACTAGATCTGCTGGCGCAAGAAGGAGAAGTCTCGGTGATCATCTCCGATCAGCGAATGCCGATCATGAGCGGTACGGAATTTTTGAGCCTGACAGCAACTCAATATCCAGATATTATCCGCATTATTTTAACTGGTTACACTGATGTCGAAGACCTAGTGGAAGCAATCAATGCTGGTAAGGTCTTTAAATATGTTACTAAACCCTGGGAAGGAGAGGAACTTAAAGCGGTAGTACGCCAAGCCCTCGATACCCACAATGTCCTCAAAGCCCGTACCCGGGAACTGACGCGCACTCTCCGACAAGAATCACTGCTAAATACCGTTACCAATACAATTCGCAGCGCCCTAGATTATCGGCAAATTTTGCAGGCAATTGTCGATACAGTGGGTCATATGTTGGAGGTGGATGTTTGCCTATTACGTCCCTTTCAAGATGGGCAGTTGGTGGATGAAGGATTTATTTACCAGAAGCTTCCTGATGAGCAAAAAAGAGATCATGTTGATGCAAATACCTCCCTGCCTCTTTTTGCACAAACAGTTTGGGAAACCCGCGAAGTTGAGGTAATTTACGATGTATCAGGCGATGAGCGCATCCAGGGGGAAAGTCCCAAACTGGATCAACGGGCAGCAGTTTTTGCTACCGCTAACATTTGCTCTAGCTTAATTGTGCCCCTGATTTGCCAACAAGAACTAATGGCAGTGCTAGCATTACACCAGTGTTCTCAGCCGCGCTTTTGGGGTAATGAAGAGGTACAGTTGGTATCGATGGTAGCAGACCAGGCTGCTTTAGCTTTGTCTCAAGCTTACGCCTACGAGCAGGTACGTGCCCTTGCTAAACGAGAAGTTTTAATTAATACAATCACAACTGCGATTCGTTCCAGCTTAGATCCTGAAGATATCTTTGCGGCAATTACCCAACAACTGGGACAAGCTTTACAAGTGGATGGTTGTATGTTGTCTCTATGGACAGAGGAAGATGAGTTTGTCCATTGTGTGGGCTTGTATGACAGTTCTCAACATCCTGAAAATTCTCCACTGTTAAATCCAGACAAAATATTCACACAGGAATTACCAAACTCCCAAGTAGCTATTCAGGAAAATCCCATCCTACAAGAAATTTTACGAACACAAGAGCCTGTAGTAATTACTGATAGTAGCTTCTGTGATTTAGAAATCAAGGGTTTTGATTTGCCTTTAAAAATGCCAGTGCGATCGCTCATGGTTGTGCCTCTACTGGCTGATGGCAAATGTATTGGTAGTATTACTTTACATGAAGGTAACAAATCACGACAGTGGTTATCATATGATATCGAACTGGCTAAAGCAGTAGCCGTGCAAGCCGCGATCGCTGTGCAGCAGTCAAGGTTATATCAAAAAACTCGTGAGCAAGCCGAGCGCCTATTGCAACTAGATAAACAAAAAACCGAATTTTTTCAAAATATCTCCCATGAATTTCGCACTCCCATCACCTTAATTCAAGGGCCTTTAGAATCTGCTGTAAGTGCTGGTGAAGGATTATCCCATGAACAAAGTGCGATCGCTCTGCGTAATTCCCGCCGCCTCCTAAGACTGGTAAACCAATTACTGGATCTACAACGCTTGGATGCAGGACGAATGCAACCTAGTTTCCGTCCCTGTGATTTAGTGGAATTTGTCAACCAAATTGTTGAGTCATTTCGCCCCTATTGCGAAAAAAAAGGACTACAGTTGGTTACCGAAATGGGTGAATGTCCCACAGTTTACCTAGATATGGAAAAATTTGACAAGGTGGTTTATAACCTCCTGTCAAATGCGATGAAGTTTACTCCTGAAGGGGGCACAATCAGCGTTAAACTGCAATCTGAAGAAAACCATTGCCGATTGCAAGTCCAAGACACGGGAATTGGCATTGTTCAAGAACAGATTCCCCAATTATTTGAACGCTTTCGCCAAGCTGAAGGCTCAGAGAACCGCTCCTATGAAGGCAGTGGTTTAGGTTTAGCTTTAGTCAAAGAATTAGTAGAACTGCACGGTGGCAAAGTCACTGTAGACTCAATTTACGGACAAGGTACCACCTTTACCTTATGGCTAGTTACGGGAAATTCTCACTTACCTATAGAGCAAGTCCTGGAAACTTCTATTGAACTGAATACGAGTCGCGCTACGGTAGAATTAGCTGACTTAGAACTAGTAGAACCAAATACAGACAATATTGAAGACATTATAAAAAATTCTGGCACTCAGCACTCAGGCAACACTCAGCACGGGCTAAACGCCCCGCTACCGCTAACAGCACTCAGCACTCAGCACTCTATCTTAGTCGTAGACGACAACCCGGATTTGCGAACTTATGTGTCTGATATCCTCCGCCGCAACGGCTATCAAGTCCACACAGCTCGTAACGGTTATGAAGGGTTTGGTAAAGCTCAGGACATTGCACCCAGCTTGATAGTTACAGACTTGATGATGCCATTGGTCACAGGACTAGAAATGATTCAGATGATCCGCAATGAGGAGAAATTGCAAGGAACACCAATCGTTCTGCTCACAGCGAAAGTTGATGAGGAAACCCGCATCGAAAGTACAGAACATGGCGCGGATGCTTATTTAGCGAAACCATTTAATGACAGGGAACTTCTGGCAGAAGTCAGGAATCTCCTAGCATTGAAGGCAAATGAACGGCGGGTTGTGGAGCTAAATACTTATCTGACAGAATCAGTGCTTAAACGCTTCTTACCAACTGTATTGGTGCAAAAAGCGGCAGCTGGAACATTAACTCTAGATTTGCGACCAGAACCGCGTTTGATCACAGTTTTATTTAGTGACATCGTAGGATTTACCCAGTTAGCAAACACCCTAAGATCCCGACGAGTGGCAGAATTGCTGAATGAATATTTAGAAGCCATGACTAAAGTTGTATTTGATAATGGCGGCACCGTGGATAAATTTATGGGAGATGCTATTTTAGCTTTATACGGAGCGCCAGAAGAACTCACGCCCAATGAACAAGTGCGTCGTGCTATCAGTACAGCAAGAGCAATGCAACGATCACTAGCTCAGTTGAACCAGCGCTGGCAAGACCAAGGTATATTTGAAAGTCACGGACATTCAGGCGTACAGTTTCGCTGTGGTATTCACCAAGGTACGGCGGTTGTAGGTATGTTTGGTAGCGCTAAACGTGCCGACTATACAGCTATCGGGCCGAGCGTGAATATTGCGGCCAGGTTACAATCTGCTGCTGTTCCCGGTACGATTCTTGTTTCTGCTGCTGTGGCAGATTATTTGCAGGATGAAGAAATTACTAAAGGTAGTCCACTAAAACTTAAAGGGGTCGATGAAACAGTTCTGACCTTTGCAGTTACACCAGAGCTAATGGCTAATCGCTAAAATGAAAACTGGATTTTGCCTAATCATATCTGGGTTCAAATATGACAACATCGGTTACGGACAAAACTCCAATTCCAACCAAGGTCTGGAGACGGCACACTGATCCACCAAGTTTATGGATTGCTGTAGCTGTAAGTTCACTTTCCTTGCATTTGCTAGTTTTCTGGTTAATGCGATCGTCTAATGTTTTTACACCGTGGTTTCCGCAGCAAAGTCAAGCCATTGTTCCCATTGAGTTTATAGAAATTTCTCCTGAGGCAGAATCAACTAAGAAATCTAACTTACCAACTCAAGCAGTCTCCCCACAACCACCAATCCCTGAGAAATCTAATTTACAAACTCAAGCAGTCTCCCCACAACCACAAATCTCACCTCAACAGTCTGCACCAGAGTTATCATCAGAAACTGCGCCAACTAGACCTAACAATCAGAATACTGATGCGACAAATTCTGATGCCAGTCTCCCTAATGAAAGTAAAACCGAAGCTTCTCAACCTAATACCCAAATCTTTCGTGAGAAAATAGCTTCAGAACCGGGATTTACACCGACACCGACACCGACACCAACACCAACAATTCCAGTTGGTGAGCTTCCTTGGAACCGTCGCCAGGAAGTCTTACTAGGAAAGGGACAACCACTACCGACAGATATTCCATCTATTCCATCAGAACAACCGGAAGTTGCACAAGCTAAACCAGGGGAAACTGCAAATATACCGAGTGAAGAAACAGCACCTACACCTACTGGAGAAACTGCAAATATACTGAGTGAAGAAACAGCACCTACACCTACTGGGGAAACTGCAAATATACCGAGTGAAGAAACAGCACCTACACCTACCGGGGAAACTGCAAGCACTCCTACCGATGGAGGAGCGATCGCAAAAGTTGCTCCTTTAGCTGACAACGAAGTGCGACAATTGATACAAGAGGGTCGATTAAGTCCAGATGGTCTACCCGATGTTCTAGCTGTATATGAGGGAAGCAACATAAAACAATTGGATTTAAGTTATCTTGCCAGTGATTCTGCACTTCAGCCTGCACAGTTTCTAGCCAGCCTAGTAATTGATAAAAATGGCAACTTTCAACAAGCTAAAGTTTTAGAAATAGAACCCGTGAGACTACAAAGTGCAAAAAACTTGTATGAGGAAGTTGTCAACGATATTTTTAGAAATGACAATTTCTTGCCAGCCCACAATAACGATGGCACGAAACCAGATTTGAGTAATGTGTTTGTACGCATCACAATTCAGCCTGCTAGACTCAATTAGATGCTTGAAATTTCGCAAAAAGAGTGTTATATTTGTAAAGTTGGAAAGTTGCGGGCGTAGTTTAGTGGTAAAACTATAGCCTTCCAAGCTATTAATGCGGGTTCGATTCCCGCCGCCCGCTTAAGTTTTTTGCCCAATTTAGCTGTTAGACTTAGCTGCAATCAATCCCATAATCGTATTGTGTATTCCTCAAACTTCGATTCTTCTTCGCAATGCGTTTGTAGTGCAAAATTACATGGTAATTCTTGGCTATTGGCGCTCCAATGTCTGATTGCTCCACTGCGTCCCAATGTATATTTTGTCGTTCTTCTGCCATCCGGTGATACTCATCGGCTAGTTGTTCTAAGGCGATCGCGTGTTCCTTTGTTTGACCGTAGCATTGCAGGTTATTTCTGGGAAAATTGCTCAGAGATGGTGAAAAATGTTTAATTTCTAGGAATAATTGTTTGAATTGATGTGGTTTTCAGATGTCCTTTTTGTTGTGAATTTGAAAACTTCAATGTTTGACCAGAAAGCAGATGATTAGCTGTCTCAGATTACGAATTGAATTAGTATCACCACTTCAGAAATGAAGCTTCAATTCCCTGCTCTCGTTTAACTTTGGCATCTTTTTCAAACCAGGCAATCAGTTGCTGTGTTGTTAAATCTTCCATAGCCACACCATACTCTTGAGCAATATATTTCAAGAGCTTGAGGGACGAAATAGTTAATCTTGTTAAAAACTTTTCTGAGGACGATAACAAAGCAGCATCTACTTTTGCTGATTCTTCCAAGGTGAGAAATTGTGTTGCAGGTTGCTGTGGTTGTGTATCCATAAATTTAGTTCTCAAACTTAGTTAAATGCCAAGTCATGGACAATGAGTAATTTTCAATTGGTAAACCCTTTTACCACTGAGCTACTACCCATGATCTAAACTGAATGTGAAAACAAAATTTATTCATGAGATTGGTCTTTTCGAGCTTGCACCAAATAACCGCAACGATGTTCACCATTAATAATCCAATGGGTACGCTCTACCTGACAATCTGGTAGAACAGCAGCAAACATTTCTAATTCATGACCGCAAATGCTGGGGAAAGATTCGGCAACATTGGAAATTGCGCAGTTATGCTCCATAAAGATAAAACTATCCTGTGGGGAAGAGTCATCTGATTCTACAGAATGATACTCTGCCATGAAACCTTCCGATTTCCTCAGTTCCACTAAGTTAGCGACACGCTCTTGCAGTGAACCGTTACCTAGGATCTCGCGGTATTCTTGAGCTTTACGTTCCCATTGTTTTTGTAAAATTGTGCTGACTTGTTCGCGTCCTACGGTTTCCGCTAGCGTGTCCAGCAGCGATACTGCAAATTCGCCGTAGCGATCGCTTTGAATATTGTTAATTTTTCTTTGCAGGCGATCGCGTCCCCGACGGCTTAATTGATAAACGTGCTGCGGTCGCCCCATTCCCGCCTGCACTGACGAATATATAATCAGCTCTTCCGCCTCCAAATCTTTGAGATGACGACGAATCGCTTGTTTACTCACATCTAAAACTTCGGCTAGCTCAAAAGCAGTTGCTTGTGAGCGTTTGAGCAGATACTCCAGAATATCTTGCTTGGTGGAGGACTGGTGGATAGTCGCCATCTTAGTCCCAAAAATTTTTTTCAGAAAATTTGACTTTAACAACAACATTGTTGTTAATTTAGCGTAAAATGAAGATACATTAAACAACATAGTTGTTGTTTAACTCTCCTCCTCCCATCTTAACAGCCGTTTAACCACTCGGTCACGCAAGATGAGAATCAGCTAGATACCAGACCGTCTCCGATCCTTAAAGAGAGTTCAGATAACAAGATTCCAGTTCCGAACACGAGAGACTAATACCGATGAGTGCCACTGTCAAAACCTTAGTCAACCAACCCTACAAGTACGGCTTTGTCACCGATATTGAGGCCGACACTATTCCGCGTGGACTAAATGAGGATGTCATCCGCTTGATCTCCGCGAAGAAGAACGAGCCGCAGTTCATGTTGGATTTCCGCCTCAGATGTTATCGCCAGTGGCAAAAAATGACGGAACCAACTTGGCCTAGTGTCAAGTATCCGCCCATAGATTATCAGAATATTATCTACTATTCCGCGCCCAAGAAAAAGAAAGCCAAACTCAATAGTTTGGATGAAGTAGATCCCACTCTCCTGGAAACTTTCGAGAAGCTAGGCATTTCGCTGTCCGAACAAAAGCGACTAGCTAACGTTGCTGTTGATGCGATTTTCGATAGCGTTTCCGTGGCTACGACATTTAAAGAAAAGTTAGCCGAAGATGGAGTAATCTTCTGCTCGATTTCCGAAGCATTGCAAGAACATCCCGAACTGGTACAAAAGTACCTGGGTAGCGTCGTTCCCGCAGCAGATAATTACTTTGCGGCTTTGAATGGTGCTGTATTCAGTGATGGTTCTTTCGTATATATTCCTAAAGGTGTAAAATGCCCAATGGAACTTTCTACCTACTTCCGCATTAACTCAGGTGACACAGGACAATTTGAACGGACTTTGATTGTTGCTGAAGAAGGTAGCTATGTTTCTTATCTAGAAGGTTGCACCGCGCCGATGTATGACAGCAACCAACTCCACGCGGCCGTGGTGGAACTTGTAGCGCTGGATAATGCCGAAATTAAATATTCCACTGTGCAAAACTGGTACGCCGGCGATGAAAAAGGCAAAGGCGGAATTTATAACTTTGTCACCAAGCGTGGTTTGTGTCAGGGTGTGAATTCCAAGATTTCCTGGACTCAAGTAGAAACCGGTTCAGCGATTACCTGGAAGTATCCTAGCTGTGTATTGGTGGGTGATAACTCTGTGGGTGAATTTTACTCGGTGGCGCTGACAAACAATATGCAGCAAGCTGATACGGGTACGAAGATGATTCACGTAGGTAATAATACTCGTAGTACAATTATTTCTAAGGGAATCTCGGCGGGTAATTCTAGTAATAGCTATCGCGGTTTGGTGAAGGTGCATCCCAAGGCGAAAGGCGCGAGAAATTATTCTCAATGTGACTCGATGTTGATTGGGGATAATGCCCATGCTAATACTTTCCCTTATATTCAGGTGCAAAATAATACTGCCAAAGTAGAGCATGAGGCTTCTACTTCTAAGATTGGAGAAGATCAGCTCTTCTTCTTTGCTCAACGGGGGATTTCGTCGGAGGACGCTATTTCCATGATGATTAGCGGTTTCTGCAAGGATGTGTTTAATCAGCTACCGATGGAATTTGCGGTAGAAGCTGATAAATTATTGAGTCTGAAGTTAGAAGGTAGCGTTGGGTAATGCTTGTAGTAAGCACTTCAGTGCTTTAAAAAAGGCGCTTCAGCGCCTACTACAAACCAAATAGAGAAGAGAAGAGAGAACATGATTATTGAAAATAGTGAAGTTGTGCTGTCAGTAAAGGATTTGACGGCTACTGTTAATGGGACTCCGATTCTGAAGGGTTTGAATTTGGAGGTACGCGCTGGTGAAGTTCATGCCATTATGGGGCCAAATGGTTCTGGTAAGAGTACTTTTTCTAAGGTGTTAACAGGACATCCCGCCTATGAAGTGACTGGTGGTGAAGTAATTTTCCAAGGACAGAATCTGCTGGAAATGGAGCCAGAGGAACGCGCGAGGTTAGGCGTGTTTTTGGCTTTTCAATATCCGCTAGAAATTCCGGGTGTGAGTAATTTGGATTTCTTGCGGGTGGCTTACAATTCTCGCCGCAAAGCCCAGGGTTTAGAAGAATTAGACGCGTTTGATTTTGATGATTTAATTGAAGAAAAGTTGGATGTGGTAAAAATGAATCCGGCTTTTCTGAATAGAAGTTTGAATGAAGGTTTTTCTGGTGGTGAGAAGAAGCGGAATGAAATTCTGCAAATGGCTTTGTTAGAGCCTAAGTTGGCAATTCTGGATGAAACTGATTCAGGATTAGATATTGATGCGCTGAAGATTGTGGCTCATGGTGTCAATCAATTAACTAGTCCGGAAAATGCCACAATTATGATTACTCACTACCAACGGTTACTTAATTATATTGTGCCGGATTTTGTGCATGTGATGGCTAATGGTCGCATTCTCACCAGTGGCGGTAAGGAGTTGGCGCTGGAGTTGGAATCTCGCGGTTATGATTGGGTGCTGGAAGCTGCTGAGGTGGGTGTGTAATGACGATGCAAGTTTCTCCTACAGTTTCTAGTTTGGTGGATAGAGATGCTTTTTTGACTGGGTTGTTACAGGAAGTAACTCCAGTTGAAGGCGAGGATTGGTTGCAGGATTTACGCCAAAATGCGGCTCATTGGGTGCGTCATACGGTGATTCCCAATACTCGTGATGAGGAATGGCGATTTACTGATTTGTCGGCGTTGCGTCAGGTGCAGTTTCGGGTAGATAGGGAATTAACTGCTGTTGATATTGCAGGGTTGATTTTACCGGAAGCTGTTAATAGTCGTTTGGTATTTGTTAATGGTGTTTATGCACCGGAGTTATCGGCTGTTGCAGATTTACCTGCTGGGGTGACGGTTAGTAATTTGGCTGGGTTGTCTGAGTCTGAAGATGTTAGGAAGTATTTGGCTCAGTCTGAGAATTCTCAGGAAGTTTTTACTGCACTGAATACTGCTGGGATGACTGATGTGGCGGTGGTGTTGGTGGCGAAAAATGTCGTTGTTGAGTCACCAATTCATTTGCTGTTTGTGGCGGTGGTGGGTGAGGATGCTGTGATTTCCCAGCCCCGGTGTTTGGTGGTGGCGGAAACTGGTAGCAGTGTGAGTTTAATTGAAGAATTTACGAACCGCCCGCGCGCAGCGATACCCGTAAGGGCTGTAGGCGCAGAGAGCGCGGAGAAGGTTTATTTTACTAATACGGTGACTGAGGTTTGGGTGGGTGAAAATGCCGAAGTAACTCACACTAGGGTTGAGCGTGATGGTTTAGAGGCTTTTCATGTGGGGAAGACGGCTGTGACTCAAGGTCGTGATAGTCGTTATACTTGTCATGCTTTTACTTATGGTGGGAAGTTATCACGCCATAATTTAGAGATTTTCCAGGCTGGTGAGCAAACCCAAACTACTCTTAATGGGTTGACGATGATTTCTGGTAAGCAGTTGGCTGATACTCACAGTACGATCGCACTCAATCATCCCTATAGTACCAGCAGACAATTGCATAAATGTATCGTAGGCGATCGCGCTCATGCGGTGTTCAATGGTAAGGTTTTTGTGCCGAAACCAGCACAGTTAACTGATGCAGGTCAGTTAAATCGCAATTTGCTGCTGTCATCGAAGGCGCGGGTTGATACTAAACCCCAATTGGAAATTACCGCCGATAACGTGAAATGCTCTCATGGCGCGACTGTTAGCCAATTAGAAGATGATGAAATATTCTATCTCCAAAGTCGGGGAATTAACGAAACCGACGCGCGGAAGTTATTAATTAATGCTTTTGCTGCGGAAATTATCAACCAAATTCCAGTCAAGTCTCTGCAAGACACTCTATTAAACACAGTCAACAGTCTCAAGTTTTTATCTAGTGACTCATAACTAATTACCGATGACTTTCACCACTACCAAAACCCTAGCTGATCAGGTACGTGCTGACTTCCCGATATTGCATCAGGAAGTTAACTCTAAACCTTTGGTTTATCTGGATAATGCAGCTACTTCCCAAAAACCTTTGTTCGTATTAAACATCCTGCGGGATTATTACGAACAATATAATGCAAATGTGCATCGGGGCGCTCATACCCTAAGTGCTAAAGCTACTGATGCTTATGAAGCAGCGCGAGACAAAGTTGCTAAATTTATCAATGCTGCATCACGTCAGGAAATCGTCTACACCCGCAATGCTAGTGAAGCCATTAACTTAGTAGCTTACAGCTGGGGAATGAACAATTTACAGCCGGGAGATGAAATTATTCTGTCGGTGATGGAACACCACAGTAATATTGTTCCTTGGCAATTTGTGGCGCAAAAAACGGGTGCGGTATTAAAGTTTGTCGAATTGACACCAGAAGGTAGTTTTGATTTATCACAGTTTCAGCAACTGATTTCTGACAAAACAAAACTGGTGTCAACTTGTCATGTTTCTAATACTTTGGGTTGTATTAATCCAGTAGCAGAAATTGCCGCGATCGCTCACAGATACGATGCGAAATTCTTAATTGATGCTTGTCAAAGTTTACCTCACATGCCTGTCGATGTACAGCAAATAGATTGTGATTGGTTGGTAGCATCCGGTCACAAAATGTGTGCCCCAACTGGGATAGGCTTTTTGTATGGCAAATTAGAACTATTGGCATCAATGCCGCCATTTTTTGGTGGTGGTGAAATGATTGCCGATGTATACTTAGACCATTCTACCTATGCAGAATTACCCCATAAATTTGAAGCCGGTACCCCAGCCATTGCAGAAGCGATCGCTTTAGGTGCGGCGGTAGATTACCTTAGTAATATTGGCATGGAGAGAATCCACGCCTATGAAGCAGAGTTAACCGCTTATTTGTTCCAACAATTAGAGCAAATTCCCCAAATTCAAATTTACGGGCCCAAACCTAACGCTCAAGGAGAAGGTAGAGCTGCTTTAGCTGCATTCACAGCTGGTGATGTCCACCCCAACGACTTATCTACATTATTAGATCAAGAAGGTGTCGCCATTCGTTCTGGTCATCATTGCACTCAACCATTACACCGTTACTTAGGTTTACCAGGAACCGCAAGGGCTAGTTTATCTTTTTACAACACCCGCGAGGAAATTGATATTTTTATCAAAGCGCTGAAAGAAACTCTGGACTTTTTTGCTGGGTTCCTTGATTAAAGACGGGGTGGGTGATCCCACCTTTTGGAATAAAAACCACAAAAAAGCAATTCGCTTTATCAGCAATGTATTTTGCTCCTAGTTGTTGGCATAATTTAGTTATCAGGGCAACTCAGGGAGCAACCAAAATGTCATATAGTGATTTTACATTAGATAAAGTTAGAAAAACATTTAACTTAACTATTTCTGATAAAATCGACATATTTGCAGATATACCAGAAATCGAAACTCCGCCCTTACTTGCCGAAAATTTACGAGATAATGTACCTTTAGCTCTAGCGAGTAATACAGACAAATCTCGTTCAGAGATGATTATTGCCCCTATTTTAGTTGCACTAAGAAAATATTTAAATAATCAAATTAGTTTATTTTCTGGTATTGATTTTACTGTAGAACCAGCACAAGGATTAAATGGCAATTGTGATTTTCTTATTAGCCGTTCACCAGAATTACTAATTGTGAATGCACCAATTATCACAATTGTAGAAGCTAAAAAAGAAAACATTAATGCTGGATTAGGTCAATGTGTAGCAGAAATGTTCGCAGCTAAATTATTTAACGAACGCGAAGGAAATAATATTCAGACAATTTATGGTACTGTTACCACTGGAACTAACTGGAAATTCTTAAAGCTGCTGGGACAAGTAGTTGAGATTGATTTGAGTGAATATTATATTAGTGACATCGGTAAAATTTTAGGAATTTTATCTCATATCGTCATGGAATAGGTATTTTAATATGCTTGTCCAGTCAACGCCTGCTGAACAAAGAACAGTTTTACATAACGTTAGTTGGGAAACCTTTGAAGCCTTGCTGCGAGATACAGGTGAGGATAGAGGCTCTCGGTTTGCATATGACTGCGGTACTTTAGAAATCATGACCCCGCTTTTTGCACATGAAAACCCCAAAAGTAATTTGGGCAATTTTATTATTGCTTTAGCTGAAGAACTAGATATTGAAATTAGAAGTGCTGGTTCTACAACACTCAAGCGGCGTTTGGCAAATCGGGGTATAGAACCAGATAATTGCTACTATATTCAAAATGAACCCGCTATTAGAGGTCAGCAAATATTAAATTTAGAAATAGATCCACCTCCTGATTTAGCAATTGAAATTGACATTACTAGCAGTTCTGTGAATAAATTTGGAATTTATGCAGCGTTGGGTGTGTCTGAACTTTGGCGATATAACGGGCAAGATTTAAACTTTTATCAATTGCTAGAAGGACAATATATTGAATGTAAGTTTAGTATTGCCTTTCCTTTAGTTGCGGTGAGTGATATTAGTAGGTTTATTCAGCAGAGTAAAAGCATGGGTGAAATTGCTTTGTTGAAATCATTTCGTGCTTGGTTAAGAAATAAGATGGGGTAATTTTTGATACGCATCAGTAAGCTGCCGATGCTGGTATTAGAGGTGGTAAAGCTAGTTTAATTGTAGGTAGAGACCTTTGTGATGCTTGTGGTTTAAGAGGGGGGGAGTAAATTCTATGGCTTGGCACTTACGTATAGAAGAATTAGAAATTATTACTTCTAGTGGAATGAAAACAATTACTACCCAACCCCCAAAGAGAAGGAGGCAATATTGTATTTCTTAACTGTAGAAAAATGGGTTGTAACGATGTTTTTGTCTAAGTCTTATTAGCATCAATTAATATAGACAAAGCATTTCTAGCGTATTGCGCTCCAATTGGATTTCCCTCAATCGTTGCCATTAAACTAGCTCCTCCAATTAAAAGCAAATACTGCTGTGAAAATGAAGCAGGGTCGCGCACACCTGCTTCAAATGCTAGCTGCATGATGTAAGTGCGGATAGCTTCTCTCAACTTAACTGAGACTTGATGAGCTGGATGAGAAGCATCAGCAATTTCTAAGACCGCATTAATAAATGGACAACCCCGGAAGTCAGGTTCAGCGTACCATCCCTGGAGAACATCAAAGGTTGCTAGTAACCGCTCTCTAGGAGTGTTATCTTTGTCTGCAACCGTATCTTCAAACCAACGTAACCATTGAGTAGCACGATATTTCATCACTTCTTCAATCAGTTGGTCTTTTGAAGAAAACCATCGATACAGTGTTCGCTTTGCCACACCAGACGCGGCAATAACTTCATTGATTCCCACATATTGAATTCCCTTCTGATAAAACAGTTCAGAAGCAGTTTCTAAAATTTGTTGACGTGCAGCACTTGATTCAGTAGTCATAAATTTAGGTAGACAACTTTGTCTCCATAGGGCTATACTAGCACCTATTAATAGTAGACAAGTTTGTCTACTTGGGAATTCATTGGAGAAGTAAAGCAATGGAATTTACAATTCACACGATTGAAACTGCGCCAGAAGCCTCCAAGGAAGCTCTTATCCATGCAAAGGCGACATTTGGATTGATTCCAAATTTAGAGGGTATTCTTGCCGAAGCTCCCGCCGCCTTGAAGGGAGGTATGGCATTGTGGGATTTATTTGAAACGACCAGTTTTACGCCTATAGAACAACAGGTGATCTATCTTACTGCTAATTACGAACATGACTGTCGCTACTGCATGGCGGCTCATTCAGGTTTAGCAGAAATGATTGGGATGATTCATGAAGACCTTGAGGCTCTACGTCAAGGTCAACCCCTGGCAGATCAGAAGTTACAAGCGTTGCGGCTGTTTACTAAGCGGATGATTGAGACGCGAGGTTGGGTAAATGATCAAGAAATCACAGAGTTTTTAGCAGCAGGTTACACAAAGCAGCAGGTTTTGGAAGTCATTCTAGGAATTGCTGTAAAAATTATTCACAACTATACTAACCATATTGCTAAAACTCCTTTAGATAAAGCTTTTCAACCTTATGTTTGGTCAAAACCTGGGGTAGATATGTAAACACCTACTCGTCTAGCCTGATTATCCACGTTAACTATTTGGAGATTTTTGCTGATATTGCATGGCTTTGGCATAATCACCCAAGGCGTAGCAAGTAACTCTTAAACTACTAAGTGCTTGTTCTTCAATACGGCGGTCTTTAATATTTCTAGCTAACAGCAAACGTTCTTCATAATATTTAATTGCTTTTTTATAATCACCCAAGGCTTCACAAGCAACTCCTAAACTAGTGAGAGACTGTTCTTCATTACGTATATCTTTTAGTTCTCTGGCTAATTGTAAACGCTCCTCATAAGAAAAAATAGCTTTGTGATAATTGCCGATAGCATAGCAAGCATTCCCTAAATTCTTCAGTACCTGAGAAGCACTGCGAAGATGGTTAAGTGTGCGTGCTATTTTTACACACTTTTCATAGTAGGCGATCGCTTGAGGATAATCATCCAAAGCATAATAAGCATTACCTATATTTTTAAGCACCTGTTCCATACCCCAGTGGTCTTGGAGTTCTTGGACAATTTCTAAACTTTGTTTTTGATACTCAATTGCTTGGATAAAATTTCCCGCAGTTTTATATACTAATCCTAGGTTATTTAATGCTGCAACCTGACTCCGCTTATTTGGTAGTTGGCGGGTGATTTTTAAACATCCTTGCAAATATTTAATTGCCTGATTATGGTTATTCAAGTGACGATAAGCATTACCCAAATGAGAAAGTGCTTGCATCTGTGTGACTAAATCTTGGTTGGCCTTTTTTAAGCCTAAACACTGCTGGGAATAAGAAATTGTGCTTTGGTAATCCCCAGAAGCGTAAGTTACGAGTGCTAAAAAAGAAAGCGCCTGTTCTTGTTTTTCTGTATCACCAACAGCCTGAAACATCTCTAGAGACTGCTGTAACGACTTTAACGCAACTAGTAATTCACCAGCTTGCTGTTGTTTAACTCCTTGACGTAGTAACTGGGATGCTTCCGATAACTGATCATCACTTTCCTGTGGAAGTACCATTTCCTCTGACGAACTTTGGTCAAGTTCATGAGTAATGGTATTGCGCTTGATTTGTTTCAAGTATTTTGCAGGTACTTCCGTGGGTAATGTATTTTTTATACTGTGGTTAGATTCACCGTTCGACATCGACCAATTCCTGTTAAGTTTGGTGATAAACTTAGTGTTCCCAAAACCGTAGTTCTACTTTCATGGGTGAAATAACAAGGGAAATTAGCAATGCAAAGACTGTTAGAAGCAGAAGTGATGGATACCTGGGAAGAAGCCGTTGCATATGATGCAATGGACTTTACTGAGGTAAATACGGCTTTTGCTGAAGAAGCCATCGCCTTGGGGCCAAAAGAACAGGGTTTAGTATTAGATGCTGGAACTGGCCCTGGTAGAATTCCCGTATTAATCTGTCAAATGCGTCCCCAATGGCAAATTACTGCGATTGATTTGGCTGAAAATATGCTGCAAATTGCCTCACAACATGTGCAGCAAGCTGGTCTGCAACAGCAAATCTGCTTAGAATTAGTTGATGCTAAAAACTTACCTTATGAGGATCAGGTGTTTGATCTGGTGATTTCAAATAGCCTTGTCCACCATTTACCTGATCCGTTACCGTTTTTTCAAGAACTCAAGCGTGTTACCAAACCCCATGTCGGTATTTTCATCCGCGATTTATTGCGACCAGTTGATGAGATGACTATGAATGCTTTGGTGGACAGTATCGGTAATGAATACGATGCACACCAGAAAAAATTATTTCGTGATTCTCTCCACGCCGCACTCACAATAGATGAAGTGAATCAGTTAATTTCTACTGTGG
This sequence comes from Trichormus sp. ATA11-4-KO1, assembly GCA_019358915.1. Taxonomy (GTDB): domain Bacteria; phylum Cyanobacteriota; class Cyanobacteriia; order Cyanobacteriales; family Nostocaceae; genus LEGE-11386. Next base: position 1,107 of record JAHHIM010000034.1, on the reverse strand, counting down.
GTATGGCTGGGGTGCAGGTTTATCAATCAAGCTATCGCCATTGGACGGCTAAACGAGGTTGGACTAGTCAATGAAGAGAAATAATTGGGTGCGTTTTTACTGAGCTTTCCGCTTAACGCACCTTGCTATTCTGCTATGGAATTTTATATTAGCCAACTTCATCGATTCATTGGTGTTTTTGTACTCCAAACCTCTTCAAATTCGGCTTTGGTAATGCCAAATTCTTGGATATCTTCTTCACCTAAAGGTTTATCGCATAACATACCATGATTATCTGCAAAGTGGCTGTCATCATAGAATAAGACGTTGCCATTTTCGTAAACCTCTATTTGTCTAACAGCACATAAATCATGGCCAACTTCCATAAAATAGGTACTAGTACCCCAAGTATCGTACTCACCGCCAAGGGATTCATCCCAGAACCATTTGCAATATTTCTTTATCTTGGTAGATAGAGACATAATTTCTTTACTCCTATAAGGGATTGCTACTTTCAAGTTACTTTACAAGAATATGCTTTTCGTATGTCTACGCTAGTTTGCCTTGAAAGGTTAAATGCAGCAACATGCTCTTGCAAGGTAAGGCACTACAGAAGTGGGTGGCTATCATATTAGTTTCACGTCTATAAATTGCCCCTAAATACTTATTTTAGACGTTTGCAAGAGTAAGCATTAACAGCAACAATATTATCTTACCGCACTCTTACCAATCCTTGGTCTATGAGTTTAGCGCAGTATCTCTCGCACTTCCATTAATATTATTCCTAACATATTTTTTCCACTACCATCAGATCCACAACCCCAGTAAAAATCTATAGGTGAATTTTCCACGATTTCTTCATTATCTGTGGAAAGTAGGATATCTCTAATATCCTTATGGGTTTCAAACTTACGCAGTACTGCTTTTCGCATAATATCATCCACATTGTTCGCGATCGCTGTAGAAGTAGATTGTCATCAAATTTATACTTAGGAAGATATTTATAGGACTTACGCATTGACAAAGTGGCAAAAGAGTGGATTGATAAAAAGTATCATCCAATGAATAGGTATCGGACAATCAGAAAAATCAGCAAACCGTCCACAGCACAATGCAATCTGGAACATT
>JAHHIM010000033.1:0-50380 GCA_019358915.1 Trichormus sp. ATA11-4-KO1 | reverse complement strand
TTTCTCCCACCAATCCAACATTGCTTGTCACCTTTAGCACAGAATTTCAATTAGTGTACCGTGTATGCTGTGCTTTTTCTACAATCCCTTCTGAGCAAGCTTTTTGAGACTTAACGGGAAAAGTCAGTTGCAAGACGAGTGGGAAAGCTTTCAGCAGAGTCTGAGCCGAGTAGGCGATCGCGTCAAGAAAGCCTTCGATGCGGCTGGGAAACATCTCACTGGTAAAAAATCATAAAATTTATTGGGGCGGGAAGTAGCTGTTTTGCGTTCACCTTAGCGCCCCTCTGCATTTAAACTCCCCTTCTTCCCACTCAACTGTTGCCACCGTAACACCCCACGCTGTAACGCCTCCAAATTGCCATCTCCCACAAAACAGATCCGCCCCAACCGTTCACAAGCCACCAAAACTTCCCCATGCCCCATAAAAGGAGCAATCACAAAATTATTCTGATTCGTATACAAATTAATTAAATAATTAACAATCCCTTCCACACCCTCAATATTGATAGGAGCCTGCGGCCGAGATATCAATTGATGAGAAAAAATACCCACATAAACATTACCCAGCAGCAACTCATATTGAAAAGGCATTTGGCAACGGCGATAAAATTCATAAATCTGACCCTCAGAACGCAACACTGCCACCACCCGCGCCTCATTCACCAAATAATCATGCTCCCAGGTAGAAGAAAGAGTAGCGATCGCCAGAGCCGCATCCGAAGGTAACAAGTTGGTAAAATCTGCACTAGTCGTATCGCCGCAATACACCAAATGCCGACCTAGCAGCCATTCATCTCCCACCTTCACCTGAGTATCGGCTGGTTCCTTCACCGATTTTGGCTGACGTTGACCCTGTTTCTGTGCCAACTTAGCAGCCCTTTGGGACATAGCACTTTTATGTGCCAAAATCTGTAACTCTTTTTGCTGATTTCTCGCCTCCACTATCAATTGAGCCAACCGCGCCGCCTCTGCTTCATCTCCCCTCGCCTGGGCTAACTCCCAAGCCTGTTGCGCCGCTTCCGCCGCCGCTCGTTCCTGACTACCAGCCCTAGCTATCTTGAGTAACACCGTCGGACTATCAGCAATAGGCGATCGCTTAATTATCTGTTTCACCTCTGGATGAATACTTTTAGCAATTTGCTTACCATGCTGAAAAGTGCGTTCCGAGTAGCCCACCTCCTTTGCCAACTCCACCGTGCGTTTTAAAGGTGGTGAAATCATTTCACCACCTTTAGTAGTATGTTGATTATCTCCAGCCTTTGCCCTCAGCCCCATCCGTGCGAGAATCTGGTCACGCTCATACCAAAGTTCCGAACGTTCCAACGGTTCCAACTCATTACGAATCAAATTTTCGTCAATTTCCGCCAACCGCGCCTGATCCGCGTCTTGATAATTGACAATATTACACTCAATCGCCTCCAACCCCAATAGCTGACAAGCAGTCAACCGATGCAGACCAGCAATCAAAGTCAACTTTTGGTCTACCGTAATTGGGTTTAATAGACCATTAGCCCTAATCGACTCCTTCAATTCATCAACCTTCTCACCCTTAATCGGTCGGCGGTTCTGACCAATGCGAATTTGGTCTATAGGCACTATGGGCATAATTACAGCTTTTTGGTGCAATCAGTCAAAGAACCAGTATACATAATTTGGGGAGTAGGGAGGGAGAGAGCAAATAATGACCAATGACAATATCGTATTTTACGATACTGGATGCGATGTCAAATTAGGATAAAACTAAGAAAGATTAGAAGTAACGCCACCATCGATGTTAGTAAATTAAAGTGGCATACAGGCATACCAAAATTCATAAAACCCACAAATATGTAAAGCCAAACTCATCTTTGCACCTTTGCGCCTTTGCGCCTTTGCGTGAGCTTTTCATATCCTAAATCCAGCAACACAAGTCATATTGCTTAACCTGCGGACTTTAACATAATGGAAATAAAAATATGGCAGCAAACAAACAAAGCCAGTTAATCATCAAACCCTTAAATCGGTGGCGGATAATCTTAGCAGGTTCCATCACTTTATTAGCCGGAATCATTGCTTTCCATAGTTTTTCACCAAATCGGACTTCCTCTCAAGTTCAGACTCCACCAACAAAAACCACAACAGAAACTACCCCCGTCAAACTTGCAGTCACAGCCTTGGGACGGTTACAACCTCAAGGAGAAGTCACTAATTTATCTGCACCCAATTCAGTCAACGGTGCGCGGGTAGAAAGACTGTTAGTCAGGGAAGGAGAAGAGGTTAAAGCTGGACAAGTATTGGCTTATTTAGAAAATTATGCTCGCTCTACAGCCGCCCTGCAACAGTCTTTAGACCAACTAGAAGTCGCCAAAGCCAGACTAGCACAGGTAAAAGCTGGGGCGAGAACCGGGGATATTGAAGCACAAAAAGCGGCGATCGCCCGTTTAGAGTCACAATTAAAAGGAGACGTTGCAGCAGGACAAGCAACAATCAGCCGCATCCAAGCTGAGGTAGACAACGCGCAAACAGAGAACGAACGATATCAGCAATTATATAAACAAGGTGCGATCGCGGCTTCTGTCGCAGATAGTAAAGCATTACAACTTAAGACGGCACAACAGCAGCTTACAGAAGCCAAAGCCAGCCTCAACCGCACTCAAAACACTCTCCAAGATCAACTAAAAGAAGCTAAAGCTAGACTTAACAGTATTAGCGAAGTTCGTCCTGTCGATATTGAATTGGCACAAACTGAAGTGAATAGTGCGGTAACTGCTATCAAACAGGCAAAAGCCGACCAAGAATTAACTTACCTCAAAGCTCCGGTAGATGGCAAAATTTTAAAAATTCACGCCAAAACAGGCGAAGTAATTAGTAATACAGGCTTTGCTGAGATAGGTAAGATATCTCAAATGTACGTGGTCGCAGAAGTGTATCAAACTGACATTCAAAAAGTCAGGGTAGGTCAAAAAGCCACCATTACTAGCACAGCATTTCCTGGCAAAATTTCCGGAACTGTCAACGAAATTGGTTGGCAAATCGAGAGACAAAGCATCTTTAGTGTTAATCCCACAGCAGACACAGACCGCCGCATAGTTGAGGTCAAAATCAGTATTGATGACCCCGCAGATAGTGAAAGATTAGCTCGTTTAACTAACTTACAAGTAGATGTTGCCATTCAGATATAGTCAACATAATTCGTAATTGATAATAGAGCCTACGGATGCCGCCAGGCTGTACGTAGTTACAATCAGTGGTAGTTCTGTACCCTCTTTAATTACGAATTACGAATTACGAATTAGTAATTATTTGGTCATTGGGTATGGGGTCTTGGAGTTAACGCCCCATCATCATCAATAAATTAATCATAAATTCAGGTGCTTGTACCACGAATTACGAATTACAAATAGTGAATCCATGAAATTTAAAATTCCTTTGGCGTGGCTACAGCTAGCTCAACAAAAAGCACGTTTTTTGGTAGCTGTAGGTGGAATTGCTTTTATTGTGCTGCTAACATTTATCCAACTAGGTTTTCAAGATGCACTATATTCTAGTGCTACCGCTTTACATCAAAATCTTCAAGGTGATTTATTTTTAGTTAGTTCACAATATAAAGCTTTAACCGCAACTCAAAGCTTTTCTCGGAGTCGTTTGCAACAAACCTTAGGATTTGATGGGGTAGAGTCAGTTAGTCCCATATACTTGCAATTTGCAAAATTAAAAAATCCCGTGACCGGAGAGAAATATTCAATCTATGTGATTGGCTTAGATCCAGGTCGCTCTGTAATGAATTTACCTGAAGTATCTCAAAATTTAGACCTACTGAAAATCCCTGACATTGTACTTTTTGACAAAATTTCCAGACCAGAGTTTGGTCCCATTGCTGCCAATTTTGAGAAAGGAAATAATGAGCAAATAATTGAAATATTTCCTTTTGATGCTCGGATTGGTTTCAGAATGAGAGTAGGTGGTTTATTCACTTTAGGTCCTTCTTTTGGTGTAGATGGTAATTTAATTGTTAGCGACTCATCTTTCCTGAAAATAAATGCTAATTTGCGTACAGCAGAAATGATTGATATAGGTGTCATTACCCTCAATCCTGGTGCAGACGCAGATACAGTTTTGCAAAATTTGGCAGCAAGTTTACCTAATGACGTCCAAATTTTCACTCGTCAAGGTTTTATTGAATTTGAAAAACAATATTGGTCTGTGAGAACACCAATCGGTTTTATCCTTAACCTGATGCTAACTATGGCTGCGGTTGTTGGTGTTGTCATTGTCTATCAAATTCTCTACAGCAATATTGCTACTCAATTTGTGGCTTACGCAACTTTAAAAGCTATTGGATATGCCAATTTATATCTCCTAAATGTAGTCTTTCAACAAGCATTAATCTTGGCTCTATTAGGTTATATACCAGGATTTATCTTGTCTATCATCTTATATAATTTCGCGATGGAAGCTACTAAATTGCCAATTATGATGACAACTAATAATGCAGTGATTGTCTTAGTTTCGGCAGTTTTAATGTGTATCACCTCTGGGTCACTCGCTATTAATAAACTTCGTTCCGCAGACCCGGCAGATATTTTTTAGTTAGTTAATCAGGACTAAAGTCCTGACTACAAACTATGCTTTCCATTAATTTACCCATAACCCCTACCTCTATGAACCTCCAAGACAAAACTCTCTTGATTACCGGAATTGATGAATTTATCGGTTTGCGTGCAGCCGAATTAGCCATAGCGCAAGGAATGAAGGTTCGGGGACTACAAAGTTCTACCGATGAAAATAAAACAGCGCAAAATTTGGGCGCTGAGATAATAGTTGGTAATGTTACCGATGCGATAACTGCACAAAAAGCTTGTCAGGGTGTAGATATTGTTTTACATACGGCTCAAATTGCCCAAGAAGCTGGCTCAATCAAAGATTTCCGTGCAGTCAATGTTGGCGGTACAGTCAATATAGCTCAGGCTGCCAAAAAAGCTGGTGTCAAAACTTTTGTCCATCTCTCTAGTGTGATGGTATATGGCTTTAATTATCCAGATGGTATTACGGAGTCTGGCCCGCTTTCTGGTGAAAATAATCCCTATTGCCAAACAAAAATCGAAGCCGAAACAGAACTTTTACCTTTGAATTCTCCTCCAGATTTTGGTGTCATCATTATTCGCGCCGGAGATGTTTATGGGCCTGGGAGTACTTCTTGGGTAGTCAGACCAATTTTGATGATGCGTCAGAAATTATTTGCTTATGCTAATGATGGCAAAGGGGTGATTAATCATGTATATATAGACAACTTGATTGATGCCATATTCCTAGCAGTAGAAAAAGAAACATACGGTGAAATATTTAATATTACCGACGGACAGAATACCTCTTGGAAAGAGTATTTTATGCGCCTAGCGGCAATGGAAGGTTTAGCTGCACCAATGTCTTTACCAAAAGATGAAATGAAGTTATTTCTGAAATTGCGTGCCCAAGGACAAAAACTTTTTCGGAAAAAAGCTGACATCTTGCCAGAGTCTGTAGATTTTATGAGTCGTCCTCATGCTTATTCTATTACCAAAGCACAAAACTTGTTAGATTACAAACCAAAAATTGACTTAGAAAATGGATTACAGCTAACAAAAGCATGGATGCAAAAAACTAATATCTAAAAATTAGTTAAATCATCTGGAAATTTTTATTAACATTGTTTTATATGAGCAAAAATCAGCCGAAATTGAGCATCGGATTGCCTGTATACAATGGCGACAAATTTATCCAAGAAGCCATAGATTCATTGTTAGCTCAGACTTTTGCAGATTTTGAATTAATCATCTCAGATAATGCCTCGACAGATAAAACTGAAGAAATTTGTCGAGCATATGCGGCTCAAGATAAACGTATCCGATATTACCGCAACGATAAGAATTTAGGTTGTTCTCGTAACTTTAATCGAGTCTTTGAATTGTCTGTAGGCAAATACTTTAAGTGGGCAGCTTATGATGATTTACACGCTCCAGATTTTCTCGTGAAATGTGTTGAGGTACTTGACTATAACCCTAGAGTAGTTTTGTGCCATTCTCAGGTATATTTTATTGACGAAAACGGCAATTTTTTGCAAAACTACAATATCAAACTCAACACCAATTCACCAAAACCCCACGAGCGTTTTCACGAGTTACTTACCAAACATCTCTGTTATCAATGTTACGGTGTAATCCGCACCAGCGCCCTCAAAATAGTACCACCTATGGGTAGTTACGGTACTGCGGATGGCATTTTATTGTTAAGACTGGGTTTATTGGGTCAATTTTATGAAATTCCCGAATACCTGTTCTTTGCTAGAGTTCATCCGCAACAATCATTGAGTATGTTCTTCCCTAGTTATCGGTCATTTACGAATAACCAAGCTGAATATTCGCTCTGCATGTTACCAGATTTTTATGGATACACAGTGTGGTTTGATTCAGCTAAAAAAGGAAAACTTTTATTTCCGCATTGGAGAATATTATGGGAGTATATGCTTTCTATTTGGCTATTTCAACTGAGTTTGTCTGAGCGGATATATTGCCACATTAGTATTTATCAGCAGTTGAAAGGTACAGAATCTCTTTTACTACAAGATTTAGTGAAAGCAATTCAAACAATTTGGCAACGTTGGCAAAATACTTCACTTAAAACTAGTAAATCACCTCTGGAAGAAATTGTGGTCAACGACCAAAGTCTACTTTCTTAGTTTGTTGAAAAATCAAAAATCACTTGTTGATATAACCCAATCATGCTGAAATTAACTCATTTCCCTTATCTTCTGTTAGCTAGTTTGTTGAGCATTAATTTTGTTAGCCCAGTTAATGCCGAATCTACTGGCACACTTACAGTGGTAGTAAATGGAATTAGTAACCAAAAAGGCGAAATTTGCATGGGAGTTTACTCCAGTGCCAAAGGATTCCCCATGAATACTAATCAAGTATTAAAAAGTGCTTGTGTCAAGCCTAAAAGCGATACTGTAACTCATGATTTTACTGGTTTAAAACCAGGCAATTATGCAGTAGCAGTAGTAGATGATCAAAATGGCGATCGCCAGCTCAATAAAGACTTTTTTGGTATTCCTAAAGAAGGTTTTGGAGTCTCCAGAAATCCTACTGTTTCAATACTAACGGGTACACCAAAGTTTCATGATGCCAGTTTTATCATGAACCAAAACACAACAATTGACATTTTCTTGAAATATTCACTCGATCCATAAGATTAGGGAGTAGAGAGTAGGGAGTGAGGAGTAGGAAAAGCCTTCTTAACAATTAATCTCCTCATCTCCCTCACAATCCTTGATCGCGACTCGCTGTTACACAAAGCCAACTTTGCCGGAGACAATATATTTCATGAAAGAGTTGACGATATTTTTCTCTAAGTCTTTGCTGAGTTGGCTAGCTATTCAAATGTGTTTAGCGCTGGTTTTCCTGTTCTACATACTACGCTCACACCGAAAAAATTTATTACCCGATGAGCAATTACCCAAAACGGCGGTGATTCTTTGCTTACGCGGTGCTGATCCGTTTTTACCCGACTGCTTGCAGGCGCTATTAAATCAGAATTACCCAGAATATGATTTAAAGTTGATCGTTGATAGTCAAAATGATCCTGCTTGGCAAATTGCCAGCGATACTATCAATGAACAAAAAGCTACCAACGTCCAAATCAGCCCACTGAGGATTATACGTCACAACTGTAGTCTTAAATGCAGTTCTCTAGTGCAAGCTGTTTCTGAGTTGGACAATTCCTATCAGGTAGTTGCTTTAGTTGATGCCGATACAATAGTCCATGCTAATTGGCTGCGTGAATTAGTAAGTCCCCTAGCTAATCCGAAAATTGGGGCGACGACGGGTAACCGTTGGTATGTGCCTACAAGTAATTATTGGGGTTCTTTAGTACGTTACATCGGTAACGTCTCCACAGTTGTGCAGATGTACCTGTTCCAAATTCCTTGGGGTGGGACTTTGGCTATAAAAACAGATGTACTACGCCAAACAGGACTGCTAGATAAGTGGGGACAGGCTTTCGGAGAAGATTTGATGATGCACAATATCCTCAAAAAACATGGAATGCAAGTCAAATTTGTGCCTTCTTTAATTATGCTCAATCGCGAAGAGTGCGATTTACTGGGTTTAATAGACTCTCTCAAACGCCTAATCTTCTATTCTCGACTTTATCATCCTCGCTGGTTGGCTTTAATTGGTGATGCTATTTCTAGTATCCTGTTTCCTTCTCTAGTCATAGTCTTGTTTGTGTTGTCGTTGTTAGATACACAATGGGATTTAGCAGCTTTATTATTTGCCTCTTATAGCATCTATACCGTAGGATTACTCTTGCTGACGCTTATATTAGAGTTAGGAGTACAACAAGTAACTCGCTCTCATGGTCAGCCAATCACACAACTATCGCTTGCCACAATAGGAAAAATCTTGATTGCTATCCCCTTAACACAGTGGGTGTATGGGTTAGCGATGTTATCTTCACTGTGGATGTCAACAGTTAAATGGCGGGGTATTGTCTATCGGGTGCAAAACCCTTGGAATATCCGACTAGTTGAATACCATCCTTATGATTTGTTGGATCAACCTACTGATAGCAAAATTTCTCTTTGACCACAATCAACAATCACGAATTACGAATTGTTATTAGGTTCTGGTTCATCTCTCAAGGTCAATCGCATACAAGGAATTAAAGATGAACGACTTAGTAACATTCCTATGTAGATGTTTATCGGTTGGCCTGGCTATTCAAGTTTATTTCATGCTGGTCTTTTTATGGCGTTTATGCTCATACAAAAAAAACCTCTTACCAGATGAACAATTACCCAAAACGGCAGTGATTCTTTGCCTACGCGGTGCTGATCCGTTTTTGCCAGATTGTTTGAAAGCGCTATTGAATCAGAACTACCCACAGTATGATTTAAAACTGGTTATTGATCGAATGGAAGATCCAGCATGGTCAATTGCTACTGATACTATTGAGGAACAAGGCACAACTAATGTTCAAATTAGCCCTTTAAGAATAATACGCAAAAATTGCAGTCTCAAATGTAGTTCCTTAATACAAGCTGTTACAGAGTTGGACGATTCTTATCAGGTAGTTGCTTTAGTAGATGCCGATACAATCGTCCATGCCAATTGGCTGCAAGAATTAGTCAGTCCTCTAGCTGAACCACAAGTCGGAGCGACAACGGGTAACCGTTGGTATGCGCCTACAGGTGATTATTGGGGGACTCTGGTGCGATACATCTGGAATGTTTCGGCAGTGGTGCAGATGTACATATATGAAATTCCTTGGGGTGGGACTTTGGCTGTAAAAACAGAAGTACTTTACCAAACAGGATTGCTAGACAAGTGGGGGAAGGCTTTCTGTGAGGACACCATGATGCGGAGCATTTTGAATAAACATAACATGCAGGTTAGGTTTGTGCCTTCTCTGATGATGCTCAATCAGGAAGAATGCGATTTACCAGGCTTAAGATACTGGATGCAGCGCCAGCTACTTTTTTGCCGACTTTATTACCCCAATTGGTTGGCTGTGATTGGCAACACGATTTTAACAATACTTTTTCCCATGTTGTTGAGTGTATTGTTTGTGGCAGCTTTGTTCACTGGACAATGGTATGCTGCGGCATTATCTTTTAGCTGCTATAGCAGCTATGTGGTGGCACTACTCTTAATCGTACTTTTCTTAGAGCAAGGAGTACAGCTAGTCATTTGCTCTCACAGTCAACCAAACACACATTTCTCAATTGCCACAATTGTCAAAATGTTAATCGGGATTCCCTTGACACAGTGGGTATATGGGTTAGCAATGCTATCTTCCTTGTGGATGCAAAAAGTGAAGTGGCGCGGCATCACCTATCGATTCAAAGGCCCTTGGAGAATTCGGTTAGTCCAATACCGTCCTTATCAGTTGTTAGATCAACCTGTTTCACCAAATGTTTCTTTAAATTGACCAGGCGGTAAATCCTTAATCTAACTTGAAAAGTACGAACAGGTATTCAAGTTTAAAGATACTAATTTTTTGCTGAATCCAAATACACAAATTCACTAAATTTATGCACAAGCAACCACTTCGCATTGCGCTATTTACAGGATTGTATGCTCCTTTTTTGACGGGAGTTTCAGTTGCAGTACACCAACGAGTTCGCTGGTTACTACAACAGGGACATGAAGTCTTTCTGGTTCATCCAGAAATCAACGACCAGTACCCTAAAAATGTTGGCAATCGTCCTATGCCAGGATTGGAAGAATTACAGCCTTTCCCCAACTTTACTTCTTATGCATTCCCCACACAGCCACTGATTTTTTACAAATCTCTACCGCAACCATTGAACCATCGACATTGGAATGATACCAAGTTACTGGAAAGTTTTCAACCAGATATTGTGGTAGTTGAAGAAGCGCCACAAATGAGAGGCTTTTACTCACTTTTCTTGCAAGGTTATGGTCGTCCAATTGGAGTTGAATATGCCAAGCGAACTGGCACGCCAATTATTTCTATTTTTCACACAGATATTGTTGCTTATATTCAATATTACTTGGGAAATCAGTTTTTCAATTTGATGCGGCCAATTATTCCTCTTTTAGTCAAGCAGTCTACTAAGGTTTATGATGCCAATTTATTTCCTTCTCAAGCACAGCTACAAAAGTACGAAAAGCTGAAATGTCAACGCGGTGAATACGTTCCTTATCAAGGAATTGATTGCGACAAATTTCACCCTCGAAATATCATCCATAACCCGATTCCTAATGACCACCGACCAACCATTATTTTTGTCGGACGCATTACTGCTGAAAAAAATGTCATGCAGTTGATAGATGCTTTTCCTCTAATTGCTGCCAAAATTCCTGATGTCCATTTAGTGATCATCGGTAGCGGGCCTTTAGATGAAGAACTCCGTCGGCGTGCCCAAAAGTTTGCATCTGGGATTACAGTATGGGGCGAGTCTCATGGTACAGAACTTTTAGGTTGGTTTGCTCGTGCAGACGTATTTGTTAATCCCTCTGCTACCGAAAATTTCTGCACTACAAATAACGAAGCGCTGGCTTCTGGGACTCCTGTGGTTGCTGTGGTTGCACCCTCAACATCCGAGCAAGTTTTCCCTGGTCATAACGGCTTTTTAGCTAAACCCAACAACCCCAAAGATTTTGCTCAAAAAGTTGTGGCAATTCTAGAAAATTCTCAACTGAAAGCAGAAATGACTCAACAAGCTCGTCCCTCTATAATCCAATATGATTGGTCGGCATGTACAGAAAAGTTTGAAAGTAAACTTTATCAGCTAGTTCAAGCATCGAAGAAACTAGAATCAACACTTGTTTGATTACTGTCCGTTTGCTCATTTTGCTTTTGTGAGGAGCTATTACAGCATATTTTGTGTCAGTGAGGTACACAATGGTGGGCTGTCCGGCCTACCCTACAAGATTTATAGGCGTTGGTGAATCATGGGATGAAATTTGATGTATTAAAATCTTAAACTCTTGATTCTCTCTGCGCCTTTGCGCCTCTGCGTGAGATAAATCATCCCGCAATTATGCAACGCCGCATTTTTTGTTCAGTCAGAAAAACATCAACTTGCAGTCAAAAATTATGTTTTAGAGCATCCAAACATTCAGTGGATAATTCTGTCATCGGTGTTTGATGAAACTGTGACATGGATGAGGCTCAGGGTATCGATACAAGCCTCTATTGAAATTGGTCAATAAGCAATCATGCTTAACACTTCGCGTATCGCACTTGTGTTGGGAGTAGTATTTGTGAATATTGTTCAACCAGTTGTTTGGCTTCGGGTAGTTTGCCGATGCGGTATTTGGTGGCAATTTCCCAAGCGGAAGCACTGCTAACAATGATGCGATTTACTGGGTTGCGAATGATTTCTCGGCAGTCAGTGTGGAGCTTTGGATCGTCAAAGAGCCACCATAGAAAGATATGGGTGTCGAGAAGGTAGCTCATTCCCATTGCTGGAGTTCCTCTTCTGGGAGTGGTTCAAAGAAAGCATCACCAAGTTGCCCTTTCAATAAACCAGGGGTGCGGGGTTGTGTGCGTTCCTGACTTAAACCTAGTCGAAAATAATGAATTAGGTTATAAAGTTCTGCTAGTTTATCTTCAGGTATATCTTGCAGTTCTTGAACAATCTTTTGAATTAGCATAAGTCAAGTATTTTTCAGCTTAGTGATATTATACCCCCTCTTCATGCCTAAATAATATAATAATACGATACCATTGTTTAACTTAAGAAGTATTAACGAGGTATTTGTATAGGTCATCAATAAGATTGTAAATCAAGGTTGGCTCAGATGATTTAGAGTTAATGCCGACTATCTGACAAATTAGTGATTTGCCAAAATTGCAAGTAGTTAAGCAAGCGATTAAAAGTTCAAATACTGTTGAGGAATTGCGGACATTCTTGTAGGTTTATTATTATGACAACTATGATTTTTATCAGTTAGTTTTGTTGGGTTTTACTAGGTTTTACGCATTCTACAAGATTGACGGCACTGCTTCTTCAGATGAACGGTGGCAGGATTTGCAGATGAATAATGTATGTTTAGGCATAAGAATTAAGGGGTGTTGACGAGGTATTTATAAAGGTCATCAATTACAGCATCCGCAGCCAGAGGATTTCGACCACGCCAAATTGTTGGGTCTACACGATATACATGATTTTGTTTAACTGCTTTTAGCAGCTGCCAAAGTTGGTTTTGCTGAAACAGTCCAAGATTATGTTCGATTGAGTCATTACTGCCATGAAACATCACAAACATCACATCACTGTCGATGAGATTGAAGGTTTCATGGGAAAGTTCAATAACTCCTTTCGCATCGGATTTTTGGATTTTGGGAAGTTGTAATCCCAACTCATAAAAGATAGAACCAGCAAATGAATTTCCTGCCTCAGCAAATATTCTATTACCCCACAAGACAACGAAAGATACTGTTTTGTTCTGATAGCGATCGCCAAGTTTGCATATCTTTTCTCACACTGTTTTGACTCACAGACTTATTGCAGATAGTTATTAATTGCAATGAAATATTAGTGTAGAGAGATACTCGTGGGTGAGTCTAGTGCAAAACGGTATTTCAGCTGCAAAACGGCATCACGAAGTGAAAATATTTCTCTTTCCTGACAAACATTATCTAAGTGTAATACCAAAATTTCTTTTGAAGACAGTAGCAAAAGTGTCCTTGCTAGGAATAAGAATTGGACAATTTTGTCGAGATAGAGTATTAATGATATATTAAATATACCTTTTTAGATAAAAGACCATAATGTCTTTGCTTTAATGGAATTTGAATTCGATGAGGAAAAAAATAAATCCAATCAAGTAAAACACGGTATCGATTTCGTCGAGGCGCAAAAGCTATGGCTCGATATCAACAGAGTAGAAATTGCTGCACGCCGAGCCAGAGATGAAGAGATAAAACTATATGAAGGCTGAAGAGTTTGATCAAAAATTTGATGCAGGTGAGGATATGACTACGTATCTGGATATGAACACGATTCGTCGTCCAGGTTATGAGCAACGACGTGTAAACGTTGATTTTCCCACCTGGATGATTGAAGCACTTGACCGAGAAGCTGCGCGAATAGGGGTAACTCGACAATCAATAATAAAAGTATGGATTGCCGAGCGACTTGAGCAGCACATCTGAACCTGATATTATGCTTGTAATATTCGTGATATTCACAATCCCAAATCGACAGCCACAGATGAGGATGCACCTCAATATGTCTTTTATAGCCTTTACCTAATCGCTTGGGCATCTCACGGAGGTTTTCAAATGGCTCTTTTTGGGGTTGTGGGGTGCTATTGTAGTTAGCTTCCGCCCACAGTTCCCAATCCTCTTTCATAGTCAGGGTGATGGTCATGACTGGATAGATGCTTGCTAATTAATGATATTTATTATCAATAATCTTACCGTGAATGCTTGATACTAAAGCCAATTAAGTATAGATTTCCTGATTTGCAGATTCACCTGTCATCATCAAATTTGTTTTTCACGCCATTAAAACTGCCCACCTACAGAAGCCCCCAGTAAATTGGGGGCGAGAGTTATGCGGCTATGGCAACTTAGTTATTGCATCAAAATCTGACGGACTAAAATACTCATCACCTCACCTGAGTTAGCAGTTGGTAAGAGTAGACTCCATTCTCCCACACTGGCATAACCGATCACCTGCAAGTAGTGAATCGTACTTGTAACAGCTTTGGGAGAACCAATCAGTAAATGTTTAATTGGTTCTCTGGTGGGAGATAGGCTTGGGGAAAGTTGATTCAGGGTGAGTTGATCTTCACCGCGCAAGAACTGTTGTAAATCTGATTGAGCTTGTTGTGTGACGTAGTTGTGTAATTGTGTCATCATTGTGTTGTTTCCTTAAGTGGAGGCTACAGGAAGGCGATCGCAAACTCTTGGTGGAGGGCGATCGCCTTTCCCATACTGTTAATATTACGGTATAAAATTATACTTGTCAATCATGATTGACAACTTTTTTATTAATAATTCACGAGTTTTCAGGAGAGCAAATTAGGCTAAAATTAAGCTGCTATTAGCAGCACAAATTGACAAAACTTTTCCGACAAATCTGGAATTATTTAATTACACAGTTACTCATAAGTAGGACAGCGTAAATAATTAAAGGTTTGTAGTGAGGACTTTAGTCCTCAAATAAGGGCTGTTCGCGTAGCGTTCCAACGCCGTTAAATTTAGATAAAACCTAGATGCAAATCGAGGTAATAAGTAGTCGTAATTACGAATTACGAATTACGAATTATCTTGTGTCCACCTCTTCAGACATCTGCATCCACAACATACACATGATTTTGTTGAACGGCTCTAATGGGTAATGGAGAGTAGGAAAGAGTTGTTTTCACAATTCGTTACTATCCTAGTTTCTAATCTTTGATTCCCAGTCCCCAATTCAATTATTAAAAATCAGGTTTCGCTACTTTTTCAATCTGCTGATTAAAATATGATTCCTCATGTTTGAGTTGTTTTGCTAGTTCTAAGCCGTTTTGAAAAGCTGTTAATGCCTGAGGATATTCTTTGCGTTCCAGATATAATTGCCCTATTTGATCATAAGCTTGCATCATTCCGTAAAAATTGGCGGCTTGCTCTTGTGCTGCTATAAGAATTTGGCTAGCTTGCAAAGCTTCGTCTATTTGTCCTTGAGAACGATATAAGGAAATTAATTTCTGTAAAGCTTCACCAGCACGAACATACTGCTGCGATCGCCAAGCAGTAATATAAGCTTCTTGATAGTTTTGAAATGCATCCTGGAGTAGACTGGGGTTTTGCTGTGCTAATGATTCATAATTGGTACCAATCGCTAGTTTTAATTCTGGTATTTTAGTAATATTATTTTCTTGTAGATAAATTTCTGCTAGCCTATCTAGGATATTAATTGCCTGCTGGGGTTGTTTTGCCTGCTGATAAATATAAGCTAGCTGTTGTAAATACGCTAACTGATTTAGGCTTTCTCCCTGAGAAGACGCTAAATTTAACAATTCCTCGTAGGTGGCGGCGGCTTGGGGATAATCAAACCAGATTAGATGCAGTTCTCCAATAGTGTTGAGGGTTTGCACTATTGCTGCTGTATCTTGTTGCTGCCGGACTACTGTTAAAATTTGCTGATAAACTCCTAGAGCAGATTGCAGCGATCGCACTTTTTGATAAGCTTCACCTAGCGATCGCATTAAATTTAAATCTAAATTCTTTTGGCTGCGTGCTTGCTTTTGAATAACTTGCAATCGCTGAGTAATATATTGTACCTGCTGATTATTGTTTTGATTCCAGGCGATCGCACCTACCCGCGACAATGCTTGTACTTCTACTAACGAACCTAAATAACGCCGCAAGCGTAGTTCCCGATTCCAAATATCAAATGCTGCTTCCTGATCCCCGGCTTGCAATTTCGCTGCTGCTTGTTGATTTAAGTCATCCAAAGCCGCCTCCAAGTTTTGCAGTTCTTGAAAAGTTAACTGCTGCTTATCCAGCAAAGGCGGTAGCAGTGGATCAGGTGTAATAATTTCTAGCGGACTGGGGGGAAATTTATCTGGTTGTTTGGGCTTTTTGCTCTCTGCCAGTGCCAACGAACTGTTAAGCTGCCAGAGGATAGCGAAAATGATTGCAACACATAAACGCCGTAACATAGGTACTTTACCTTGGATGGGAATAGGGTATTAGGCATTGGGCATTATCCCCATGCCCAACAATTTTAACTGCCAATTTGTTGGACGTATAAAGAATTGATAATTATCCCGCTCCTGATTCCCTATTGCTCACTCCTTACGCTCAAGCCTTACAATACTTCCAGATAATTTTAATTAAATCAATTGACCATCTCAAATGACTAATTCTACTGATATTACTACCTTAGCTCGCTGGATGGCAGCTGACTTTAGCAATCAAGCACAAGCTTTTGAAAACCCACCTTTTTTTGCCCATATTCGCGTGTGTATGCGTCCTTTACCCTGGGAGATATTATCAGGGGTGAGTTTGTTTGTCGAACAAGCTTACGACTATATGTTGAATGACCCCTATCGTGTGCGAGTATTGAAACTGCTAACCACAGGCGATCGCATTCAAATTGAAAACTACACTGTTAAACAAGAAGAAAATTTTTACGGTGCATCCCGTGACCTCCAACGCCTCAAAACTTTAAATGGCAATGACTTAGAAAAGTTATCAGGCTGTAACATGATTGTAGAGTGGACTGGTAACAGCTTTAAAGGCAAGGTAGAGTCAGGAAAAGGTTGCATCGTGTTTCGCAAAGGGCAAAAAACCTATTTAGATAGTGAATTTGAAATTAGCGAAGAAAAATTCATCAGCCTTGACAGAGGACGCGACTTAGACACCGATGCGCATATCTGGGGATCTGTCGCCGGCCCATTTCACTTTGTGCGTAAAAATAGTTTTGCTGATGAGGTCGGTTGAAAAGGTGATGAGAAACTAGGGACTAGTATTTTTTACTCAGCACTCCCCTTCGACTTCGCTCAGAGCAAGCGCACTCAGCACTCAGCACTTGGAACAGCACTTGGAACTCGTTCAACCGTAGTTTCCCACATACCATTGGGGTATAATTTTAACAACCGAAATCCTGGGAATTGTTGGTCGATTACAAAAGTTGGGCTTTTTGATTGGAACTGAATGCAAGTTGACGGGGTACTCAGGTACTCAACCGCATGACGCTGGTGCTGAAATTCTTGATGAATATGACCAAATAAAACTAACTTGACTTGCGGGTGGCTATCAAGAACCGCAAAAAATTCTTGAGGATTTTGCAAGGTGCTGGTATCTAGCCACGCAGAATTTACTGGAAAAGGCGGATGATGTAGCGCTACCACTGTAGGGTTGTTACCCAATATTTTTAACTCAGAGTCTAACCAATCTAATGTCTTACCTGGAAGATAACCATGCACACATTCCGGGACAGAAGAATTGAGCAAAATAAAATTCCAACCACCACGCTGAAAAGACTTGCGCCGGGAAATCATCCCCATATTTAAGATATCATCCATGGCGATCGCGCAGTCATGATTCCCTGGTAGCCAGTAAGTTGGTATTTGTAGGGGATTTAGTAGATTTTGCAGGTTTTCATAGGATTCAGGTGTGCCATCGCCAGATAAATCTCCCGTTAGCAGTAGTAAATCAAGTTCAGTCCGTAGTTCTTTTAATCTCTCTATAATTGTCTGGAAAGATTGCGTAGTAGGCATTTCCAGCATTTTGTGATGTTCTGAAGCAAACAGATGGGTATCTGTCACCTGAGCAATTGATAGGGGAGACACTTGATTCATTATTTACTGATTGCCGTGTGTGTGTCTTAACATCTGATTCTTTTTTCGGGAATGTAGCTGATCTAGGTCTGAATGATTTTCATGTAATCATAGAACTAAAAACCATATATAGACATCTAATTTCTTAAAAAAACTCATTTTTCATCCATCTTAGGAGTGATATTGTGTTTTTTTGGTATTTTACGTCACTCATCTTTGGCAAAAATTCATCAATTCCTCATGCTATCTCCACAAATGTCTACTCAGCTATACCATTACCTTTGATGTCAAAATACAAGTGACTACTGAATTTCCCGAAATCCAGCAATATTTTCTCCTTGGGAGGTGCAAATTTAGATAAAATGTTGGTATGATAATGAACTGTGAGTGCGGCGACATAGCCAAGTGGTAAGGCAGAGGTCTGCAAAACCTCCATCCCCCGGTTCAAATCCGGGTGTCGCCTTGAAGAAATCTAAGCATTACAGGGCTTGAAAACCCTTTTTTAATGAGAGTTCCAGGGTTTACTTCTAGAGCCTTCAGAGATTTTTGGGGTAAAACTGGGGTAAAGTGAAAGGGTCAAGGTGTTTACCTCATCGAAAATATCGCAATCACATTGCTAGCTTACCAACTAAAAACTTAGATGATGCGATAATTCTTTGGCAACTTGTTTGACTTCTTGTTCTTCTTGCTTAGTGAGTTTAATTTCTGGTTTAGTCAGTAAGTCAAAAATTGCTAATTCTTCTTCCGTGAGATTTTGAAAGAAACAAGAATTAAACGAGCAACAAAAATCAGAAAATAAAGTTTTATCTAGCAAGCGTATATTTGTAGAGCATTTAATACGTGTTGTGAAAATTTTCCCAGTAGCATCACAAAGATTTAGACTAAATGCTGATGTTTATAATGAAATAGTTTTATTAGTTTGTGGTCTGGTAAGGCTGCGAATTGGAACCTTTGTCTTACCCAGATAATTCATATTAATTAAAAATTGTGTTGGCGTCGGACAAGATTATGTATTTTTTGGCTCTAAACTATCAGTAACTATATCAAACCCTGATTTCTACGTTGAAACAGAATCTGCAAGGACTGGTTTCGAAGCCTTGTCGATATTGGCTTGCGAGTTTTAGGACGGGTCTAATACTAATCTCAGAAGCTAAATCATTACTATGCACTACTACCAAAAATCAGAGCCATACCAGCATAGGTATTGACTCTGATTACTATTTATGCAGTGAACCGTAAATTAGGCAACAGTTAAATTAACTCGGACAATCATGTCGTTGTAATCTTTGTCACCAATCCTTTGCATATCTTCAAAGCCAAAGACGTTATTTCCTAACAGGGTAATGTTATCTGCTCCCCTGGGATTAGCGCCTAAGAATGAGAAGTAAACAGGTCTGTCGTTCACGTTTTCTGGTCTACCATTAGTAATAATGAATGGTGCAAACAGCGAACCTGGTTCTAAAGTAGCTGTGAAAGTTGTTGTCCGGCGGTTGTCGGTGGTTAGGTTAACACCAGGAACACGCGCACTTACCGCAGCTTGGGTATAACCTGCTTCTCCGGGAAGAATATCTGCGTTGCCATCACCGTTGATATCAACGCCGCCATTTTCATCGGTGACTCGGTAGAAGCTGACGTAGTTATTGAAAGCCGCATCTCTGTTAACTACAAATTCGGCTTGTACTGATTGTGTGATATTGCGTAAATCAATCAGTTCAGATTGTGAGCCGCCTTGCAAACCTGTACCTAAGGGTAATGGTTGCTCAGTAGCCTGAATTCTCACCTCTAAATCTTGGAAGGAAGCACTTCGTAATGGTCTTACCTTCCAAGCTAGGGAAAATTCATCGTTGCCTAAATCGGTGATTCTTTGGGTTGAAGCATCGGCAAATAGCACATCATCAAGTGAAATAACTCCTGCTCGGACTTCATCGGTTGTACCATTGGGCACTATGTAGAATCTCAAGTTATCGCCTGAGTTAAATTCTAGTAGGCGGGTGATGTTATCTCTGCTAAAGCCAGTAGGTAATCTATGTACAGCCGAGAAAATTGCTTGCGCCCGTTCTAATGCGGCTTCAGCGTAACCTGCTTCCCCTGGAGCGATTCCGTCGATTGTACCTGCAGCATCATCAACTGTAAATACACCCAGTTCATTCACCTGATTCGGTCTAGTTCTAGTGAGAGTAACTTGGAGTTGTACTGTGTCACCGCTACCACGAATTGTAAAGGTATCGTTGCCAGAATTATTCACCAGTGGCACGTCGTTGTCGGCAATGGTGACAGAGGCCGTGTTAGATACACCTAGTACGTAGCCGGCTTCATCAACTAGGTTGAGGATTACTGTTTCATCACCCTCTACCAAATCATCATTTACTGGGATGACTGTGACATCCACAAAGGTTTGACCGGCGGTGATAGTAGCAACACCTGTGAGGTTGTTGTAATCAATACCATTGGTAGCAGTGCCTTCAACGGTGTAGTTAACTGTGAGGGATTTACTGGTGTTACCAACGCGGGAGATGCGGAATACTCCTGGTTGATTGCCTGCTTCTGCGGCATCGGGAACCGTAGCCACAATGCTAACTACGGGAGTAGCCAAGTTAAGCGGCTTGTCTAAACCCAAGAGAATGATTTCATTGTTGTCTATTAGAGGTGGTCTGCCTACTGAGAAGGGATAATTGTTATCGTTAGCTAGTAGGAGGGTGTTTTCATCTATTACCACCACAGCTTCGATGGTGACGAAGGGAAAGGTAAACTTGGTGTCACCGTCTCCATTTAAGTCGTTGGGGTCACTGATATTTAGCAGGTCAACGATTTCTTCTTTGGCAACAAAGCCATTGGCATCTGTTTGCGATAAATCAATCTTGAATATCTTCTTGAACTGGGCATTTGCTCCTTGACCATTGTCCCGTTCAATCACGAGAAATTCCGTTTCATTGACCACCGTTAATGCCCCGATCGCATGATTGGGTTGTTCCATTCGGTAGTAGCCAGCTATACCCTGAAACTGCTGGGATTCTGCGTCAAATTCGTAGATACGTAAGGAATTTGGCGGATCACCCAAAACAGTACCTTCCAGCATGGGATAGATGGTTTTCTTATCCAAGCTGATGGCCATGCCTTCAAATCCGCGAGAACGCGCCAAGTTCGAGAAAACTGGGTCACCGATGATTTGTTGCAGAACTGAACTATTAGTACCAGGGAAATCGCTGAAGAAACCATCAACACCTAACTCGATGAACTGTTGATATTCTAGTCTGGGGTCGCCGTTGTAGTCTGGGGCGAGGAAGATATCTTCGTTACGGAAGGTGTAGGGGTGTAAGAGTAAGCCGACTGCATGGGCATCTTCTACTAGTGTCGTGGGTGCTTGGAGTTGACCATTTGCACCAGTAGGTACAATCAAGCGTTTGTTAGGGCCAATACCTGCTGCATAGGTGGCGATCGCTGCTAGTTCTGTAGGACTGGTAAGGTCGCCGTATGTGCGGGAATCACCGCTAACAATAAAGTCGTATGGTCTGCCGTTTGCACCACCAAATAGTTGAATTAGGGGGATGTCAATGTCGGCGGCTGGCATGATGAACTGTTTCAGTTCTTGCAGATTGCCTACTTCAAAGGACTGAATAAATATCCGTTCCGGGTCAGTGAAGTCATTGGCAACTAAGGTGTCAACCAGTACTTGACCTAAGTTAATGTTGATGGGTGAACCATCTAAAAGTCTACCTTCACTGGCAAAGAAAGTCGGGTGCTTGGTTTCGGGATAAATGCCGATTTTGCGCCCGGTTTCGGCTTCGACTTGCTTCACCAAATCAATAATTTCTTCCAAGCTGGGAACTTTCAGCCCATCATTATCAAAGTTGGTTCCCCGTAAGTCTGGTAGACGTTCGATGGAATTGAGGGTTTTGATTTCTGCTAGGGTGAAGTCTTCGCTAAACCAACCCCTGATGGTGCGACCATCAATAACTTTGGTGGTGAAACGGTCAGCAAATTCTGGACGTTCGTTGACATCGGTACTGGTGTCGGTTCTGTTCACCGAACCATCAGCATTGAGGATGGCTAAGGCATTTTCATGGCGGGCGATGAGATAGCCATCTTTGGTAGCTACTAAATCTGGTTCAATGAAATCTGCTCCATCGGCGATCGCGAGTTTATATGCTTCTAAGGTATGTTCTGGACGTAAACCACTCGCTCCCCGGTGTCCAATGACCAAGGGTGCAGTTCCATCTAAGGTGGCAAACTCAGGGGTTGCTAAAACTGCGGGGTTGTCAGGAGAAAGGACAAACTCGCCGGTTAATTGGTCGCGGACTTGGTCGCCTGTACCAGGGAAGTCTGTAAAGTAACCATCAACACCTAAATTGATGAAATCGATGAATTCTGCTTGGGGGCTACCGTTGTAGTCTGCCGCCAGAAAACGCCCTTCGTTGCGGAAGGTATAAGGATGTATTAGCAAGCCTGCATCATGGGCATCTTGCACCAGGGTTGTAGGTGGGGTGAGGGTTCTATCGGCATCGTTAACAACGCCATCACCATTGACATCATCGGCTTGACCGTCGCCATTTGCATCCACGCCTTGCACTGATCTAATCATCCGTTTCCAAGGGCCAACACCAGCCGCGTAGGTGGCAATTTCTTGTAAACCTGCTGGTGTCCGCAAGTCTGCGTAGGTGCGGGGGTCGCCACTGACTACGAAATCGTAGGGTTGAGTTTCAATTAGTGAACCATCAAGATTGACATCAATAGCATTGAATAACTGAATCAAAGGTATGTTGGTTTGCTGACTCAGTTCTTTGAGGTTGGCAACTTCAAAGGATTGGATATAAATCCGACTGGGGTCTGTGAATCCGGTTCTGGCTAAAGTATCTAGTAACGGTTCTTCCAACGATAAACCCAGGTCATCGTGAAAAGTGGGATGCTTGGTTTCTGGGTAAATGCCAATTTTTTTACCTGTGTCAGCTTCTACTTGCTGAACTAGGGCAATGATTTCCTCCAAGGTGGGGATTTCATAGACACCGTTAAACACTTGGGTACGGAAATCTTGCGGCATAACTGCCCGGAGGGTTTTGATTTCCGCTAAGGTAAAGTCAGAAACAAAGAAACCCTCTTCAGCTACGCCATCGACAATTTTGGTGGTGAAGCGATCGCTAAATTCTGGACGCGAAGCGACATCGGTGGTATTGATAATGTTAGGTTCGTGACGGGCAATTAATACACCATCTTTGGTAGCCACCAAATCAGGTTCGATAAAATCAGCACCGCGTTCAATAGCCAGTTTGTAAGCGCCTAAAGTATGCTCCGGTAGTTCCCCACTAGCTCCCCGGTGACCAATGACAATGGGTGCTTGACCATCTAAGGTATTTAAGGTGACAAAATTGGGTGTATCAATGGGGGCTTCTAGCAGCTTACCAGTGGCATCAAAATGTAACAGGTAAGGGCCAAATTCCTCGCCAATCCAGAAAGTACCATCTTCGGCAACTACCAAAGATTCAACATCGAAGTCTGAACCGGTGAGTAGGCGATCGCTTGTGTTTTCGTTAACAATCTGGAAGGGAATTTTATTGTCAGGGTCGGATAGTTGCACAAAATCCAACACATTGACGCTACCATTACCGCCAACTTCTGCACCCCGGAAACTGGGGTCAACGCGATAAATCCGCAATAAATAATCAGGACTATTAGCTTTGCTACCAAACCCATTGTCAGACAAGAACCAGAAGGAGTTATCATCGGCTACCTGAACAGAGCTAAATCCTTGAATTGGTTGTTTGGCAAAGGGGACATTGCGTCCGTTGGTATTACCTGTAATGGCTGTACCTGATGGTGGCCCTTCAGCGAAGGTGTCAGCCGGAAGGGAGGCAAAACCGACGAGGGTGACTTGGGGGGTAACTGGTAGGTTATCAGGTAGTTCAATGATGCCGAGTTTTGCCGGAATCGGCATCGGAGAAAAATCAACGCTAATTGAGCCGTCAGGATTGTTGGTACTGCCTAAGAGGTTAAAGTCATTATCGTTAAGCAAAGCCAAGACGTTAGGCGCAACTAATGCCAGTCCTTCTGGTTTATCAACTCCTGTGTAACCCAGGTCAGAAGCATTAGCAATTAAACTCTTGCTCACAGGTACGATATTGGCAGCAGCTAAATCTTCAGTGGTCAGCTGTTCGATAGTCTTACCTGCTGGCAATGCAGTTAAGTTTGCCGGGTTGTTGATGTTGGTCGCCCCTGCCAAATCAATTGTAAATAGCAGTTTGTTAGAATCAACATCGCTACTACTGTCTCGTTCAATTACCGCAAATTTGCCATTACCTAGTGCAACTGCATCGCCAATTTTGTCAGTTCCCGGTAGTCCTGAGAGAACATACAAATACTCCCCTGTCACTTGCTTGGTAACGGTGTCAAACTCCAGAATTCGCAGGTTTTGAGCGCTGCGGGAAACTGTATTTGCTTCGTCATCCGGGTTATCAATAGGACTTTGAATAAAGGCATAAAGTTTGCTGCCTTCCAAAGCAATACCTTCAAAGCCGCGATTAGCCCGCCGTTGAGCGTAAACCTCTGGTAAAACAGGTGTACCAAAAAAGATACCGCCATTTTGGGTAGCATCTGTGGCATCGCCTACAGGGATAAACCGATCAAGCAGCTTGCCGTTGCTGTCAAAGTGGTAAATTGCTGGACGGTACTCATCCGCCAGCCAAAAATCGCCATTGGCAGTAACTACGATACCTTCTAAATCAGCGCCTAAAGGATCGAGAGCTTGCACATGATCATTGAGATCAACTGCAACTTCATCGGTATAGGCAGTACCTTGCGCCCCTGCTTGGAGGTTGGGTAGTCCAGTTAACGGCGTTGTCCCATCCTGGCGAAATAAGCCAGTTCTCTTGGTAATGCTAATCTCGCCTGTGGACTGATTAAGTTCAAAGCTGATGATTTCTGGCTGAAAATCAGGTAAGGGAAAGACTTTGCCACCAGACACACTATTGTCGCCATTGGGGCCGCGGTCTGTGTGGGTAACAAACTTGAGATTACCATTAGGTGCAATTCCTTGGAAGTACAACCCAGAAAATCCTCCCAAGAAAATATCTTGATCAGTGGAGGTTGTTCCTAATACTGGTAGGTTGTCAAATTCGTAGATGGTTAATTTGGGTTGTGTCATGGGATTACGGGGATTGTAAGTACTGGTGTCAATATTTAGTGGATTGGGGAAAGCATGAGCAATGTTTTCCCAAGGCACAAATTTAAAGTTGGTGTTGACGTTTTCTAGTTCGCCGTCATCTTCTACAAGTTTGGCTGGGTCGTTATTACCATCTTGGGTGACAAATAGACCATAGGGGAAGTTGGGGCCTAACGGCACGTTAATTACATCTGCACCGTCGGATTCTTGTACACTGTCAATTGCTCCATTGCTACCAACAGCAAAGCGTCCTAAGAATTCGTTATTACCTTGGCGATTGTAGACGGCAAAGGTGTTGTCGCCTTGACTGGATGCGAGTAAATAGCCTGTACCGTTGGCACCGTAGTAGATGGTTAGTCCTTCTACGTCGGCGGTAAGATTGCTGCCACCTAGGTCTGTAATTTGATCGATGAGTGTGCCGGTTGTGCCGCCATTCGGTTCTGCCTGAAACTTCCAGATGCCGACATTTTCCTGACCGATGTAGAGGAAGCCTGTTTCTTGGTCTGCAACCATACCTTCGGTTTGGGGGTCGAATCCTGCTGTGGTGGGTACGGTAAATTCCCGGACTCGTTCTACCCCAATGGTGCCATTACCTGTATCGATCAGTCTGTATTGGGCGACATCTCCGGTTTCGCGGCGATTGACAAATACGTAGTAATCGTTGGTGATGGGGCTACGGTACATTGCTAAACCGTAAGCACTGCGTTCGTCTACCAAGAAAGGTGGGTTAAAAGGTGCTGCTTGGAAAAGAGTACCAACGCTGCTGTCGGTGATCACTTCTAAGTATTCACCGTTAGCGTTAGCATCGGGGTTTATTTTGAAGAATACTAGTGTATCGTTTTCGCGATCGCTGGCTACGGCAATATCTACAGATTCTCCGCCCAATTGAAAACCGTATTGCAAGTCAATGTTGTTGTAACGCACGCCACCGGGGTTTACTGTCTGCAATAAATTGCCAGACAAGTCATAAACCCGCAATCCCGCATTTTTCACTGCTGTTAGTACCAAGCTGTCAGCCGAGTTGGTAGCGTTGACATAAATTGCTGGATCATCAGCATCAGCGTTTTGATCAACAACAGATTGTGCTGGATCTTCATCATCAAACAAATCAGGACGGGTTTCGACTCTGGGTGCAACCGTGGGAATGAGGTCTGTACTCAAGGTCAAGATTTGGGTGAATTGATTGGGATTAAAGTTGTTATCACTCACCAAGACAATGGACTGACGACCATCTGCAAGTGTGGGGCCAAAGGCTAGACCTTCGACGTTATCTAGTCCAGTTGCTAGATTTAAATCATCGAGATTTAACAGCAAGCGCTTTTGTGCAGGTTGAATAGCTGCTAATTTCTCAGGACTTAAATCGTTGAGGGAATCGAAGAAGCTAATATCAGTTGCACCTTGGAGGCTGACTTCGTAGATTTTGATGGTGTTACCCACCCCCACAGCAAAAGAACGTTCTAATGCTAGTAAAGTGCCACGGTTATCAATGGCTAGTAAATCTACTAAACCATTGTCGCTGAAGCCTGTTTCTGGTACTGGTGGTACAGCTACCGGGTCAGTAATATAAAGATATTCCTTTTCTGGCTGTCCCGAAAACAGGTTGTATTGTAGAATCCGGGAAGGACTACTACTGGTAACCGAAGCCCGATCACCATCCTGTAACAGAGCGTTTTCTGTGGCGGTGTACAGAGTTCTTTGGTCGGGTGTGATAGTCAGACTTTCAAAAGCTAAGTTATTTCGCACCCCGGAAATTTGTGTATCTCCAGCATCGATTATGCCATTACCGTTGGTATCTTCGATGACTGGTAAAAACTTACTGGGTACAGGTAGCGATCGCAATTCTTCTCCCGTTAAGGAAAACTCTTTAATAAAGGGGTCACTAACACGACCGGCATTTATATTAGCTTCACCTTCTGAGGAAACAAAAATAGTTCCATTTTGAGTTAAGGCAATACCTTCAGGGTCAATAGTTAAGGCAGCAAAGAAGTTACCGTCAGCATCTTTGAGGGGAGTGACATTAGTAAAATTCACCCCAGATGTAGCCGGATCGAGAGTGAAAGTATAGAAACGGGCTGGGCCAAATTGCGAGCGATCGTCTGAAATAGAGTAATAAAGATTGTTCGCTCCATCGTAAGCAACACCAGATAAACCGCCTAGGGGTGTGGCTACACCGTTGACTGTTCCGGCTTCACCAGGAGGAATAAAGCCTGTGGTCAAGGTTGTTTGTCCCTCAAACCTGACTTCCCGGAGAGTATTACCTGCTGCTGTGGGGCCAGCTTGCACATCCACCCACACTAAACGATGGTCGGAACTGGGGAAGGGAAAAGTCCCTACCAAGGAAAAATTTGGGTCTGTATTCAGAGGCCAGAAAATTTCTGAGTTCACAACTTGCAAATCAGAGGAAGGTAGCACATAATCTGCCCGCAAATTACCGGGGTTGCCATCGGCAAAGTCTGCTGTGTCAAAAGCCGGGTTACCTGTGTGGTTGAGGTTAGCATTACCTTGTAAAGCCGACTGCTGGATACCACCAAGACTACTGGGGATGGCATTGGTATTGATGCCGGGATTTTGTAATAGTTGGAGGATGGCATTATCAAAACTGTCCCCATCAAAAGGATCGGCGTTTTGGTCACCCATAATCACAAACCGGGAACCAGGATTTAAACCACCCAGTTGACCTTGATCATCATAAATGTAATCACCTTGTCCTGGGGTGACATAATCTGCCCAGAGGCGGATCTCATCATGGTTGCGCTTACCGTTGCGGTCTTCTGGCCCATCAAATACAGGCGGTGTAGGATGACTGGCGAGGACATGAATAATCTCTCCATTCACTTGAATGGGTACATCCCAATGACTTTTGGAAGAAAGACGGAATATTTCTTGTTCTTCGGCTGAATACCAAGGAGTATCAGCACCAGGAAGGGCAATAGTAGGTAGTAAGGAATCCGGCATATCCTGCCACAGAAAGTTTTGGAAGGTGCGGATATTAGCTGTGTCAATGGGATATTTGGATAACAGCAACATCCCAAATTGACCAGGGAAATTGCCAAAGCCAAAAGCGTCATTACCATATCCGGGTGTGCCTGGGGTGGTAACTGCTGTGCCGTTATTGTCTAAATCAAACCCAGAAGCAATACCTGTATTCGAGGGTGCAATGTAAAAGTAGGGATAATCAACTGGGTCTGCACCGTTTTGGCTAACTGCAAGGTAATTTTGCAGAAATAGTTCAACAGCTTGTGTAGGATTTCCTTCAAAGTAATCAAATTCGTTGATTAACAGCACATCTGGGTTATTGCGCTGAATTATTTCTGCAACAGCTTGGGCTTGAGGATTATTAGGTGTAGATAAATCGCTGACTAATTGACCATCAGCGTTGCGGTTCAGCGAAGTATTAAACTGAGAAAAGCGAACCGTACTGGTAGTTACCATTATGTTAGTCCTGAAGTAAATCGTTGCTGGTAATTACTAATTCGTAATAGCAGCCCAAGGCAAGCCACGTTAACGTAATGAGTAAATCAGAAAGTCGATTATATTGGTGTTTCTAGGTTTGCTTCTAGCACATTCTTTTTTAACGTTGCTGAATTAATATATGAATTTAATTCACACAAAAGTGCGCTTTTGTGTCGGACTGTTTTCCTGATTTGTAGCACCTTGTGTTGCCAAGACGCAGAGAATAAAAGTGGAAGATTCTCGATTTTTAAATTACATATTTCAGTTCAGCAATGCTGAGTGCTGTAAAGCCCTGCGGTTATGGCTGCGCTTAAAGCCCTTACTGAGTGCTGAGTTAGAAGAATAATAATCAACACTTTCGCATTTAATAAATGCCCCCTTGTGGGTGGAATCTTCTGACTGCGAGAAGGTTGATACTCCACTAGCACTCTTCATTAAGCCAGGACTTAGTGAGAATGTGATTAAGCCTTGACAAACCCCACCTGAATATTGAAAACTCTGGTTTTTCCTTTGCTACTATTTCTCCTGCAAGGCTACTGTTTCGACGCAAACTTGACAACAAGGAGAAGGTTAAGGTGTGGTAAAAATTAGCCTTAACCTTTTTAGGCGTTGTTAAATCAGCAACGCCATAGGTCTAATATCAATTTGATATCTGCGTTTTCTTACGGGATTTATACAACATTCCCACGCCATAACCTAGTATTAGGAATGAACCCAAAAGAGTTACAGGTTCATTAACAGGTCGGGTAGTGATTGCACTGACAATCAATTGCGATTTACCGAAATCATCTTCTACATCAACGATGCCAATACCAAGATTGAAAGTCCCCGCAGTTAAAAAGGTGTGACTAAAAGGTGCATTGACTAGAGGGATAACAGAATCGTCAATTGTCACGAAAGCGCTATCAATAGGGTCTTGGATGGCAAAATTCCAGTTAAAACTAAAAACATCACCAACCTGCACATTTGTAAATGTTTGCCTGATTGCAGAACCAAAGGTGGAAAAAGCGAAATTATCAGGGTCAGGATCTAAACTACCAGCAGGTATGCTCAGAAATTCTTCTAAACTACCGGCACCGCCGCCAGTCACAACTGTATCATTAGTACCTGAATTAAGTGTTGCCTGAGCTGATGTCGTAGTCACATCGCCGATTCTTTCCCAAGTATTGAAGTCAAGGTTGAGGACTGCTGCATAGCTTGGGTTAGCTAAAGCCAAACTACTCAAACTTAAAAAGCTGACAATGCTGGCGGTGAGGACTGAATGTTTGATTTTTGTCAACATAAGATGGGGAATGGGGAATGGGGAGTGGGAAATAAATCACTCCCCATGAGTGCAATAAAACTACTTAATTGATTGTCTTTTTTTTACGCCTTGGCGGTATGCGCTACGCGGACGTAAAAAAAGACTAATTTACCAAGCCAAGTCACTAGAACACAAAGTTGTGAATGCTATTCAATGAATCTGCGGTGATGTTGTCGAAATTAATAAATGGTCGGAAAATTGCATCACCACTGGGGCCGTCGCGGTCAAGTTCTAGCACAGCATTGTTGGGTGTACTACCTTGGACTAAGCGAATGTAACCATCGGCGATCGCATCACTGCCGATATACCCACCAGGAACTAAGCTATCGAGTAACTCGGTTAAGATAACTTTGTCGTTGCCTGGTGTAAAGTCAACAATGGTATGACCAACATCTCTAATGCTGTTGTAGATAAACTGATTGTTACCGCCACCACCGGCAAGGGCTTTTCTGCCAGAACCACCTACAATCGCATCGTTGCCGGAAGTACCTGTAATATCGGCGCGACTAGGATATCCGCCAATGACATTTTCGACGCTGTATAAATTCAGCCCGATAATTAGGGGGTCGTGGTCGGAGGAACGGAAAGCATCAGGACTGTACAAACTTTCTACTTGTCCTGGTGATTTGAAGTTGGTGTTGTAGTCCAGGACATTGGGTTCATCGGCGTTGATGTGCCACTCGGCTGCACCTGTAACTTGGGCTGCTAAATTACCGTTGGCGAGGACGTAATCCAAGGAACCCCACTGTCCACTAAAGACAAAAGAGTAACCAGTGTTGGATGTCTGGTTTTGATACCCTGCAATTTCCAAAGCTCTAACTGGATCTTCTTGAGCATAGGCGTTGAGGTCACCCACAATCAAGTAATCAGGGTCATCGATTCCTGTGGGATTGGTCTCTAACCAAGCTGCTAAATCTTGGGAAGCGCGAGTCCGGGTACCATTAGATAAACCTTGACCATCGCCAATATCCTCGTCACCTTCATTACCAGAGCTGGAACCCTTGGACTTGAAGTGATTAACCACTGCGGTAAATTGTTCACCGCTGGAGTTTTCTTGGAAAGTCTGGGCTAAAGGTTTACGGTTATCGTCGTCAAATGCCCCTTGACCAAAACCGTCGGGGACTGTGGCTGCTATTCCCACAGGGGTAACATTACCGGGTCTGTAAATAAAGCCGACGGCGATCGCATCAGTACCTAATTGAGGCAAACCGGGGTCGATGATGGCATAGGTTCCAGGGCCAGCAACATCATTTAAGCCGTTGACTAAATCTTGAATGGCACTATTAGGCCCATAGCCATCGTTTTCTAACTCGATTAATCCGACAACATCTGCATCCATACCCAGGATGGCTTGAATAATTTTGTCGCGTTGTCGATTGAATTCAAATGAACTTTCAGCACCTCTGGGGGTGGGGAAGCCACCGCCGAGACCATCGCCGTTAAAGTAGTTGAGGACGTTAAAACTGGCAACTTTGAGTGTACCACCGACATCGGGCGCTGTTTCTGGACGGGGATTTGTGGGTAAAAAGTCTATGGATTCTACGGGTTGGATGCGATAGTCGCCGAAACGGGCATCCAAAATGCCTGATAATCCGATAACTGTGTCACCACCCCGCAGTGTATTTTCGGCGCTTAAAGGTTGACCGTTGCGACCATGAATGATGGGGTCGGGGTTTTGAATGCCTTGGCCATCGTCTAAGAAAATTCGGCGTAGGGCAACTTCTTGTTGATAAGCGGTGTTACCACTGATACTAGGCGCGTTGAATTGAGTGAATTGTTCTAATCTGTCGTCGGTTTCTGATTGGTTGGTGTCACCCTCAGAAGATAAAACAATTTGTCCAAATCGCCCTAATTGGAAATGTTCAGTTACTGTTAGTGTTTGAGGAACAGTGATCCGCATTCCCTCAACGGTTTCCAGGTCATTAATATCTACCAAGGGGAAAGTGAGAACTGTGGCTGTGGGTAAGGGATTATTCTCGCTGACTATAGTCACATCGGTGAGGTTTCGCAGTTGAGTCAGGCTGCTACCTGTACTACCAAATTCGCTGACTTCACCGGTAATTTGTACCTTGTCACCAACGTTGACATCTACTCCGAAGTTGTCATCAAAGACAAAAATTCCTTCTGAAGTTAAAGCGTTAGCATCTGCATCGGCGTCTTCTTCTTGGACGTAGAAGCCACGCAGATTTTGGACACCGTTAGCGGCTTGGAAGTCACCAACAACGATACCTTCAATGGTTCTGAAACTATCCAGGAAATTAGCGATCGCTCCACTACCTTGAATTTCATGAATTCTGGTAATTGTGGTAACTAGGTCGTTATCTGTAATGGTGGCAATGATGCTGGGGATGTTCTGCCCATTATAATCAACGTCTTGGCTGGTAACTGTATGACTAATGGTACTAGAATGTGTACCTTCAACTAGATCATCATCAACGGCAATCACTGTGACTGTTTGCGGTACATCCCAATTATCTGGTGTGAAGACGACTGTGGTTGGTGTAGTCGTACTTTGGTCGTCGGGAGAAACATTGATGGAGACGTCGGCTGTGGGTTGTGTATTCAGAACTAAGGTGTAAGTGTCTGTGTCACCTGCCTCTGTAACGTTGGTACTACCAGCAGATTCAATTAAGGTGATTCCAGGTAATGCAGTGGTGGAAATCTGTAAATCATCAATTGCTAATCCATGGTCTGTTCCAGCATTGTTGACATCTTCCCAACGCAACCATATTTCTTCTCCTGGTGCTAAGGATAACCCTGTTAGGGTGTCAAAAATACTTACTCTGTTAGTATTAGCATTGCCATCTAAAGCACCGGATGAACTGGTGGCGATGGGGCCTGTGAAGTCTAGGGAATCAAAATCAACCCAAGTACCAGATGTTAAGTCAGTGGCACCAATTTGATAAGCAAAGTCTAGTTGATGCTGAGTTGTATTGCCACCATTGCGCCATTGTTCGCCGATGTAATTCACTCCCAGAGTGGTAATTACGGCGTTGGTATCGTTAAAGAAGCGCGCCCCATAGAAAATTGTCCCAGTTGTGTTGGAGGCAACTGAACCCAAGGCTCTATCACTGTCTCCTGTTGCGCCAAAACTGTAGAGACTGCCAGTGTTACTACTGCCAGTCCCAGCATTAATTGTCGTACGAGTAGCGTACCAACCAGGAATAGTGACGGTATCTTCCCAAGGTTGACCAGTACCGGAACTAATTAGACTGTTGAAGTCTTGGAAGTATGGATTACTTAGGGAAATAACACCCGGAGGTAAGGTTGTTATTGCTGGTACTGAAACCTGTAAATCATCAATTGCTAATCCGTGGTCTGTTCCAGCATTGTTGACATCTTCCCAACGCAACCATATTTCTTCTCCTGGTGCTAAAGAGAAGTCTGTAATGGTATCTGCCAGGCTAACTTGGTTAGTCCCCGCATTGCCATCTAAAGCCCCAGATGAACTGGTGGCGATGGGGCCTGTGAAGTCCAGAGAATTAACGTCAATCCATGTACCAGATGTTAAGTCAGTGGCACCAATTTGGTAGGCAAAGTCTAGTTTATGTGGGGTGGTGTTACCGCCGTTACGCCATTGTTCGCCGATGTAATTTACCGAAAGAGCCGAGATGGTAGCATCGGTATCGTTAAAGAAGCGCGCTCCGTAGAAAATTGTCCCAGTTGCATTGGAGGCGACTGAACCCAAGGCTCTATCACTGTCTCCTGTTGCGCCAAAACTGTAGAGACTACCAGTGTTATTACTGCCGGTACCTGCACTGATTGTCGTACGAGTAGCGTACCAACCGGGGATAGTTACGGTATCTTCCCAAGGTTGGCCGGTACCGGAACTAATTAGACTGTTGAAGTCTTGGAGGTAGAGATTGTTCAGGGAAATTACCCCTGGTGGTAAAGTTGTCGCCATAAAGTTTTATGAGTATTTAGAAAGGTAGAAAATGCTAATTTCGGGGGACTTCCCCGGCTGAAAAATCCCTAAATTCCGGGAACGCTCAAGTCAACGCGAACAATTACGTCGTTGTAATCTAAGTCACCACCACCGGGGAGGTCTTCAAAACCAAAGGTGTTGTCACCTAGTAAGCGAATATGATCAACCCCACCAGGATTTGCTCCTAGGTAAGGGAAGTAAACTTCACTGGTTTGACCGTTGAGAACTTGCTCTACGGTACCGTTGCTAATAATGAAGGGAGCAAATATGTTTCCTCTAATAAAGGTGTGGTAGCTCCCACAATGCCAATTACTTGGTCATCGTCAGTATCCAAAATCCCATCATTACCAGGCAATGTAATGACTGTACTTCTGGCAATTTGTCTGGGAATAGTGCTGGCTTCTGCTGTATCTTGATTTGCTGCTAAATCTTGAGTTCCCAAGCCCCCATCAGGATTTGTGGAGCTGGCTATCTCTGGAGTACAGTCTATGTTGGCACTTAAGTAAGGAAAATTGGTTTCCGGATTTCCACCACCCGCGCGGAGAATATCTCGGACTTGTCTGACACCCAGGTCAAATTCATGGTTTCCCAAAACAGAAGCCTGAATCCCCAGGGCATTCATAATACCAATATCACCACGTCCAATCACTGGGGCTGAAGAACCTCCTAAACCTCCTACACCATTGAGACTGGTATCGCTAGAGGCATTTAAAAATACTCCAGGAATAAAGTTATCCCCAGAAGACAGGGTTAAAGTATTTGCTAATACATTATCTGTGACCCCAAAAGTTGTTGTATCTGTATTCGTCCGTAGGCGATTGAGAACTGCCGAAAAACGCACAGCATCAGAGGTTTGAGGAGTAGTCCCCGCAGCATCGATGCCGCCTTCAAAATCGGAAGCGTGAAGAATTTGGAGTGTAAATGTCATTTTTCTGGGAAGTAAAATGACTGCAACTGCATAGATGCACTTAGCAGCCGGAGCGCATGATAGATCCAGGTATGTACCAGAAAATGGTTACATACCTTATTAATCAGTATTAATTCGGTTATGGTGCTCCCAAAATATCCCAGTTAGATTAAGAAACAGCTAGCAGAAGGTTAAAACAACAAATTATTACAGGTACAGAACAGCCGAATATCAGAAGACGGTTTTTGCGAATAGGGATAAACAACGAATTATGTTATAATATATTGACAAGAGCATTGTGTTAAGCAAAACATTACTTAACATGAACCCACCAAGTATTGAACAATTGAGAGGAAAACCTTATCGTAATCCAAAAGCAACTAATTAACTCACAAATCAAGTCACCCCAAGTTTTCTTGATTGATCACGAAAATAGTAATCGTGGTTTGATAGATACTGATGAAGCTCTACAGTTAGCCGAGAGCTTAGAGCTTGACTTAGTTGTAGTCTCTGAAGGCAAAGACGCTCCAATAGCGAAGATTCTCAACTATGGTAAGCTTCAGTATCAAAAGAAAAAGCGTCAGGGACAGAGTGCTAGACCTACGGTAAAGGAAGTTCGGCTGCGTCCCAATATTGGTGTAGCTGATTACAACCTACGTATCGAGCAAGCTGTTGGGTGGTTGAGTAAGGGTGATTCAGTCAAGTTTGCCATTCGGTTACGAGGTCGAGAAAATCAATATCGCGAACAGGCCGGAGAATTGTTAGAACAGGTTGCAACTGCCTTAAGCCAAGTAGGTAAAATTCAATCATTAGATAAACGTTCACTAGTTGCTCAAATCATTCCTGCTTAAATTAATTTCCCAGCAATTTTTTACAGCCAGAGTAATGCCTAGATGTCACGCACTGGCTTCTAAAATATTGTTATGTGCTATACTCAGATGCTAAAGGGCACGGAAGTCTTGAGGGAAGGCGTTCACAGAGTCCGGCCATTGGTGTCAAGTTAAGAAAAAGAGAAACTTGTCAAGTGGTGAAGGCTCAATAGTTAAACTCAACACAAGGGTGTTGAGAATAGCCATGAGTAAACCACAGAAAAACAAGGAAATTCAGACTTTTGATATCGGGTAACTTGTCCAGCATCGATAAGTGAAGAGATAGAATCACACTTGAATATGAGTGTTACATTTTACAAACCGATGATTCAGTGGCGATCGCAAAACTAGAATGGAAGATGCAAAATAATAAAATTAGTGATTTCTCAACGATCACACACGTTTGTTGCGAATATGAGTTGATGCATATCTTGGACATTCCATAGTAGTAATGGTCACACTAATTCATCTGTCTATCCTGCACCGCTCTATTTTCTATACTTTCAATCTCCTAATTTAAAAATTATCTAGGATGAATGTGTCGTCTAGTTCCCCATCCTGGATTAAAAATAGCTGCTATCTCTTCGTTCGATAGTTTGCTGATTTCATCTTCCAGTTCCTCGATTGTAAAGTCATAGCCAGACTCTTTAGCAATCTTGATGAAAGTTTCTGGATTATCGGTTGCTTTGAGTCTTGATTGTAATGCTTGATCTTCTTTAACAGATTTTAAAAGTTGGGCAGCATTTTGCTGTGTCATAGTAGTTTATTTCCTGTTTTAAACATTAAATTCAAAGCTAGAGAGGATGGGCTTGAGAGTAACAAGGCGGTTGCCAGCATCTATATTTAGATTGCTCTATCCTTAAATTGCACCATTTTTATTCATTTGTCTTGTACCGTTAGAAAGAAAAAATATAAAGTATGCGGACAAATCTTCACAAAATTACTGATTTCTACATATTCCTTATTTCTCATCTTCGTTTGAACTTCTCCTATCAACCTCGGTACTTAACGCCGGGGTTTTTTGCTGAGAAGGAGCAGGTGATTATCATTCTTATTGCAACTATTTTGAGTATTTTAACTGATTGACAAAATGTGTTTTATCTTAATTTTTTACGAATGGTCACCACCTAACAAGTCGCTGCACCGGAACGCCGCAATATGGTTGGTTGAGTTGCAAAAGTTATCTGCGGCGTTTGTAGTATTTTGTAGTACCATGGCATAGTTTACAGATCCTTGTTGCTATTGCCTGTGATTCAGCAGCTTTATCTAAAAGTGTCTTTTATTTGGGAAGAGCCTAAATCGTTGATTGAAGTTCCACTGTGGTTAACTTTTAAGTCTTTCAATGCAATGCACCACAGTCTACTGATCTTAATACACTGGAGTTCACCATGATTCGACCGACTATGCCCGACGATACGACCGCGCTAATCGCCATAGCCGATGAGATCGGCCTGTTCCAGCCGAACCAACTCAAGGAGCTCAGCGAAATGCTGGTCGATTACTTCGGCGGTAACAGCAACAGCGATCACTTCTGGATCACAGACGACGATGATGGTCCAGTGGGGGTCGCCTACTGCGAGCCAGAACCGATGACCAATCAGACATGGAACCTGCAATTGATCGCCATCCGACCTGACCGCCAGGGACAAGGACGCGGTGCGACACTACTGCGCTACGTTGAACAAACGTTGAAGGTGCGCGGTGGGCGCATGCTGCTGGTGGAAACGTCCGGTCTGCCGGGCTTAGAGCGCACGCGGGCATTCTACGCGAAGTGCGGCTATGAGGAGGAGGCACGCATCCGCGACTTCTACGCGGCGGGCGATGATAAGGTCGTGTTCCGCAAAGTTTTGAACGCAGACTAGACTACAATCTGGGGCAATGGGTAACAGGCGGCGGGACGTAGCCCATGTTGGCAGTTGCGCCGCACATTATGAGTACGTACAGAGTTAGGGTTGAGTTTTCGTCTATTTTACAACATTGCGGCTTGAGGCAGTGGCAAAGTTTTTGGCGTTATTCCGGAGAAACCGCTACGCGATCGCACCAGCACCTTCCTGTGACAGTATCGTGTCATGTTGCTGGTTGAATATAGTCTATCGTGTGCAATTGCCAACAATTTCAGCACGAGACGAAGCAAGACAAAACAATTTAATATTTGGTTTTGGCTCTATGCTTCGCCAAAGTGTCGTTACGCCGCGAGTCCTCGGTGGGGGCCTAACCTCAATGTTTGAGTATCGCCTAATCCCAGTGAAATCTTTTAAGTGAATCAACTGTGGTTGTTAAGTTATTTACACAATAAGCTGTATGGTACACTCCTCTGCTCTCTAACC
The DNA here is from genome assembly GCA_019358915.1 of Trichormus sp. ATA11-4-KO1. Classification (GTDB taxonomy): domain Bacteria; phylum Cyanobacteriota; class Cyanobacteriia; order Cyanobacteriales; family Nostocaceae; genus LEGE-11386. The sequence continues at coordinate 12,681 of JAHHIM010000033.1, read as the reverse complement.
AGAAACTGAGGTGAGGAAGCCAATACATCCATACAAATAATCATGAGCTTATCATTTACGAGTGCTAAGAATTTTACAGTCGGCACATCTCCCTCCTTTGTCAAAGTAGAAGACTTCGACGGTGATGGCAAACTTGATTTGGTGGTAGTGAATTCTGATTCCAACGATGTCTCAGTACTATTAAACGATGGGAATGACGGGTTTGGTACTGCGACTAACTTCACAGTTGGCACCAATCCCTCCTTCGTCAAAGTAGAAGACTTTGATGGAGATGGCAAACTTGACTTAGCAGTGGTGAATTCTGCGTCGAATAATGTCTCGGTGTTATTGAATGATGGTAGTGGTGGCTTTGGTACTGCCACTGATTTCGCCGTCGGCACATCTCCTGCCTTCGTCAAAGTAGAAGACTTTGATGGAGATGGCAAACTTGACTTAGCAGTGGTGAATTCTGCGTCGAATAATGTCTCGGTGTTGTTGAATGATGGCAGTGGTGGCTTTGGCGCTGCCACTGATTTCGCCGTCGGCACATCTCCTGCCTTCGTCAAAGTAGAAGACTTTGATGGAGATGGCAAACTTGACTTAGCAGTAGTGAATTCTGCGTCGAATAATGTCTCGGTGTTGTTGAATGATGGCAGTGGTGGCTTTGGCGCTGCCACTGATTTCGCCGTCGGCACCAATCCCACTTCTTTAGTCATGGCCGACCTCAATCGTGATGGCAAACTTGACTTAGCAGTGGTGAATTCTGCGTCGAATAATGTCTCGGTGTTATTGAATGATGGTAGTGGTGGCTTTGGCGCTGCCACTGATTTCGCCGTCGGCACCAATCCCACTTCTTTAGTCATGGCTGACCTCAATCGTGATGGCAAACTTGACTTAGCAGTGGTGAATTCTGCGTCGAATAATGTCTCGGTGTTATTGAATGATGGTAGTGGTGGCTTTGGCGCTGCCACTGATTTCGCAGTTGGCACCAATCCCACTTCTTTAGTCATAGCCGACCTCAACCATGATGGCAAACTTGACTTGGTAGCGACTAACTCTGATTCCCACAATGTCTCGGTGTTATTGAATGATGGTAGTGGTGGCTTTGGCACTGCCACTGATTTCGCAGTTGGCACAAATCCCACTTCTGTGGTTGTCGCAGACTTCAACCATGATGGCAAATCTGAGTTGGTGGTGCTGAACTCTGATGCTGGTAATATCTCATTGCTGTTGCGTAACTCTGCACCTACAGATTTAATATTTAGCGCTATCAGCGATGACGATGACGATGATGATGGCAACGGTGATGGTGATGACGATGATGATGATGATAACGAAAAAGCCATCGGTATCTTCAGCACCACTGACTCAGACAAAAACGACACGCACACTTATAGTTTAGTGGCTGGTACTGGTGATACTGATAATGACGTATTCGTCATCGAGGGGAATAGCCTTAAGATAAAATCTTCCCTGACTAAATCTACTCATAACATCCGCGTCCGCACGACTGACCAAGGTGGACTCTTTTTAGAAAAGGAGTTGGCTGTCAATGTTAACAGCTTTAGTGAGTCTATTACCCAGGCGACAACGATTGTTCAGTTAGTCAATATTACGGAGAATATCTTTAACGTTAAAAGTAAGATTAAAGGTAATAAAGCAAAAATTTCCATCAAAATTAAAGGTGGGCAATCTAAAGTAGTCAATGAAATAGGTGTATTCGTCGTTGACGATGCCCAAGGTACGATTGAGGGTATTGCTCCTGGTGCAGCAGGTTATGCAGAAGTAGCACTGAAAAGAGCTAAGGTAGTTTTATCTGCTATTGCCAATGCTCCTCAAGGTTTTGATCCTGCTGATTTGTCAAACTTGCTGGAATTTGACTCAGATGCTCAATTGAGATTCTACATGGTACGTAATAGTACTACTAACGCTGTACTAACAAGGCAAACCTCATTTTCTCAGGTAGTCTTTTCCTCACAAACCAACGTTACAGTAGAAAGCTTAGTTGATGAAAGCTTCTCTCTGACTTGGAAAGGTGCGTCTAGTGATGGCAGTGATTTGGTATTGAACATTAAGGAAACTAATCAAGCCATACCTTTGGGTATTGGATTACAAGGTAAACACCAAGGCGAAGTCATTGATTTGCGGCAGGTGACAACTCAGGTGAATGCTGAGTTTATCGTCAATCGAGAAGCTGCTTTCAATAACTTTGTAGGCTTCTATTTGGTTGCTGATGAGGATGGTGGCATTGATATTAACGGTGATGGAATTGTGGATGTACGTCCAGGCGAAGCTGGTTATATTAAAGCAGCCATTAGCACTCGTGTAGAAGGCATTGATTTAAAGGTGAATAATCAAGGTAAAGCGAATTTCAATGGAGTGTTTAAAACTGGCTCGATCTTTGCACCATTTATTATTGCTAATACTACTGTAGAGGCTGTTTTAAATAGTAGTTCTGAGAATCTGCCAGTATTTTTCCCTTACTTAGGTGCTAACTCTGGCGGAGTGAATCACATTCGTCTTTTAGGCAATAACGTCTTTGGCTTTGAAGATCAAGCAGGTGGTGGTGATAGAGACTACAATGATATGATTGTCCAAGTTAATCTGACGATCGCCTGATTTTTCATCTCCTGGATCACAATATATGAAAATACCTGCAACTCATCACTGTGAGTTGCAGGTATTTTTGGTATTTATGGCAAGTGGTAACTAGTTTAATTCCATCTCTTGCTAATTGCTATCTTGGCAAAAATTAAGTATTTTTCGGGAAAATTTGTTGATAGCTAGTAAATAAATTCAGTGTATTCACTCTGGTTAATTATAAAAGCTAAACATAGAATCAATGGAAATTACTCTATTGTCTGAACTTTTTTGTAAAATTAATACCATACTTGTAAGTATTTGTGTAAAAATCCGCACTAATGAAAAAATGCCAACCAAGTAAAATACAGCATTTTTTCGACTCATGATTCAGTCATAAAAACATTCAAAGTAAAAAAAGTTTGAGATATTTCTCAATGTGTCAAACAAACAACAAGTTAGTATGTGATATTGAATGCACAAAATGAAATAAAATTCAATCCTCTAAATTTAACCAATTCATAATTTTTTCTCAAAGTATTTCCACTATCTTCTTGAGAGAATTAACTGTCGTGGCAACACAAATTAAAAATAATATGATGCCAGTTCTGCAAGTCGGCGATCGCAAGCTGACTGCTACAGAAGTTTTGCCATTGCTGGCAAAATACCAAATGCTGCCGTTGTTAATCAAAGAGGTGGTGCTTGACCAAGCGATCGCGCCAATTCAATGTACGCCACAAGAAGAGAAATTGGCCTGTGAACAATTAGCTCAACAATATCAAATCACCTCTGATGACGTGTATCAGCGTTGGCTTGAGCAGAATAATATGAGCGCCGAACAGTTTGCCGCGATCGCTATCCGCCAATTCAAAATAGAAAAATACAAGCAACTCACTTGGGGAGGCGATTTAGATGCTTACTTTTTCCAGCGCAAACCCCAATTAGATCGAGTCGTCTATTCTCTAATTAGAACTGCTGACATTGGCATTGCTCAAGAAATTTATTTTCGCCTGCAAGCAGGGGAACAATCCTTTGCTGAATTGGCACGAGAATATTCTCAAGGACCGGAAGCACAGACAAATGGTTTAGTCGGCCCGGTGGAATTGCAAGCTATCCATCCTGTTTTAGCGAGAATACTGACTACTAGCCAGCCACAACAACTGTTACCACCAACTCAATTAGAAAACTGGATAGTTATCGTCCGCCTTGAGAAGTTGCTTTTAGTACAGTTGGATCATACACTGCGTCAGCGACTACTGAATGAACGTTTTAATAGTTGGCTGCAAGCAGAAATAGCGGCGCAGAACTGTCAAATTCGCCAACTAGAACATATAACGATTTAGGCATCACAGTGAAAATATCAACTGACTTTTATATTTTGGTTATGAACAAATTCAAAAAAATAAAAGTTAAAAAAACACTGTTAAGTTTCCTAAATAGACCTCTATATATTGTCCTAGAATGACTTATATTACAAGTTCATTTCAAGAATTTATTTCTCACCTAGAAGGGTTTGAGCAATTACCTCCTGAAGAGATAACTCATCTCTCAAAACAGCTACAAGCTTGGCGTTACCGTATAGGTCAAAAAATAATTGGTAAAGAAAAACCCCCTGAACAAATTACGATTCTTTACGAAGGAAAAGTGCGGTTGTTGGGATATGATCCCCAAACACAAATACCAACTACATTAAAGTTGCTGCACCCAGGGGAAATTTTAGGTGAGATTAGTGTATTACGTGATGTTGCATGTGAAACAGCGATCGCTTCGACTGAAGTCATATGTTTAAGCTTAAGTAAAACCGAATATTTACGCCTGCTTGCTTCCTACCCAGGATTTGCCAATACACGCCTCCACCAGAGTCATTTGGTAGAGGTTTTTGATATCTTGAGTTCACAAATTGCACAGCAAGCCAATGCAGTAACTAATCTTAAAGAACTTGCTGAACAAGCTTTATCAAGAGTTAGAATACATTATCTGGCTCCCGGAATAACTCCATATAACCAACTAGATAGTGAAAGTATTTGGTTTGTTAGTGGCGGTGGTCAAGTAACGAATTTCTCGCCGGGTTCTCGCTTAGAATTGAGTGACGCACTGGAAGTTAAAGGAACAATTCCGGCGCGTTTGATTGGTTTATCTGCCACAGATTTATTATTTTTAGAAAATCGTAATCATCAAGAACAGGCTTCTGTAAACCAGATTCAACCAACTATCACAGATAGTCCAGAGATTCCCTACGCCTCTGACGAAGAAGTTTCCCAGTCAGAACCACATCCGCCAAAGGATAGAAAAACACGTCAAAATTACCCATTTTTTCGTGGTAATGGGGAATTAAACACAGTTTTTGCCTGTTTTCAAATGCTCTCGAAACACCTGCAAATCCCTTTTCGTCGGGAGGTGGTGCGTCGCCTGTTAACTGAACAAATCAAACGCCAAGGTAATATTTCGTTTCAAGTTTGTGCTTACCTAGCAGAATTAATTGGACTCAAAGCGCAGTTAGTAGACTTACCGGCGGCGGCGATCGCACGTATTCCCACACCAGCACTAATTCGCTATGGCGATAGTTATGCTGTTTTATATGAAACAGATGTTAATACTATTGTTGCAGGTGTGCCATCTCAAGGAATTGTTCGTTGCAAACCTGCTGAATTTATAGCTCAATTAGAAGTTAATGAAACTAATTTGCCTCCCCAGGTGAAAGTTTTGTTGCTGGCTGCTACTAAAGAAACACCTCAAGAACGCTTTGGTATCCAATGGTTCATTCCTTATTTATCAAAGCATCGGCGAGTTCTCATAGAAGTTTTTATTGCTTCCTTTTTTGTCCAGTTAGCTCAGTTAGCTAATCCCCTTGTCATTCAACTAATTATCGACAAAGTTATCGTCCAAAATAGTATTAGTACCTTGAATGTTTTAGGTCTTTTACTATTAGTGGTAGGCATATTTGAGGCATTGCTGACCACATTGCGGACTTACTTGTTTGTGGATACAACCAACCGCATTGATATGAGTTTGGGGTCGCAAATTATCGACCACTTACTACGTCTGCCACTGCGCTATTTTGAACGGCGACCGGTGGGTGAACTGGCTACGCGCATCAACGAATTAGAAAATATCCGTCAGTTTCTCACCGGTACTGCCTTAACAGTGGTATTAGATGCAGTATTTTCGGTGATTTATATTATCGTCATGCTGTTCTATAGTTGGCAGCTAACTGTAGTAGGTTTAGGAACGATTCCTGTCTTCATCATTATTACCTTAATTGCTTCTCCCACTATTAGTAAACAATTACGTACCAAAGCCGAACGCAACGCTCACACTCAATCTTATTTGGTTGAAGTAATGTCGGGTATTCAAACAGTAAAGGCGCAAAATATTGAATTGCAATCGCGTTTTTCCTGGCAAGAGCGTTATGCTCGGTATGTAGCGGCTGGTTTTAAAACTGTGATCACCTCGACCTTGGCTAATTCTACTAGCAACTTTTTAAATAAACTTAGTAGTTTGCTAGTTTTGTGGGTAGGTTCTTATTTAGTCTTGCAAGGAGAACTCACATTAGGTGAATTAATCGCTTTTAGAATTATCTCAGGTTACGTTACTAGTCCTATATTACGTTTAGCTCAACTCTGGCAAAGCTTCCAAGAAACAGCTTTATCACTAGAACGTTTAAGTGATATTGTCGATACCCCACAAGAAGCCGAAATCGACCGCCAAAATATTCCTTTACCTGCGATCGCAGGCTCAGTAAAATTTGATAATGTTTCCTTCCGATTTGCGCCTAGTGGCCCTTTACAGCTTTCTAACGTCAATCTCGATTTTACCGCCGGGAAATTTATTGGTATTGTCGGCCAAAGCGGATCGGGTAAAAGTACGATGATGAAATTACTACTGAGACTTTACGAAGTAGAGTCAGGCAGAATTTTAATTGATGGTTACGATATTGCCAAAGTAGAGCTTTATTCGCTGCGGCGACAGGTGGGTGTAGTTCCCCAAGAAACCTTATTGTTTGACGGTACTGTTCAGGAAAATATTGCCCTGACAAATCCTGATGCGACAACTGACGAAATTATTGAAGCTGCGCGTATTGCGGCTGCTCACGAATTTATCATGACCTTACCCAACGGTTACAACACACGGGTAGGAGAACGCGGTGCGGGACTTTCAGGTGGACAAAGACAAAGAATTGCGATCGCCCGTTCTATTTTACAACGGCCAAAATTATTAGTTTTAGACGAAGCCACGAGCGCCCTAGATTATCCCACCGAGCGACAAGTTTGTCTGAATTTAGCTAAGGCCTTTCAAGGTAACACAGTATTCTTTATTACTCATCGGCTCAACACGGTCAGCCATGCAGATATGATTGTCGTGATGGATAGTGGCAGGGTAATAGAACAAGGAAGCCATCAAGAATTAATGGTTGCCAAAGGTCATTATTATTACCTGTATCAACAACAAGAAGTGAATTTATAACTAGTCGTGCATCAACCAAACAAATAAAATCACTATGACTCAAATTAATGAAAGTAGGCTCAACGGCCATAATGGCAACGGGAAGCATGAAAACGGCATTAAGGCAGATTCACCAGTACCCACATCTTTGGCAAAAGCTTCTCAGGAGCCTTTAAGCAATGCCAACTACAGTAGTTTTGAGCAATCAGTTGTGCTACGCCAATCGCCAATTTGGTCACGCACAATTATGCTCACCTTAGTGGGTTTAGCATGTTTTGGAATTACTTGGGCTTGTTTTGCCAAAATCGAACAAGTAGTACCTGCTACAGGTCAACTCAAGCCAGAAGGAACAATCAAAGAAGTACAAGCTCCCGTTAGTGGAGTCGTGAAATCGGTTCACGTCAAAGATGGACAACAAGTCAATCCGGGAGATTTGCTGCTAACTTTTGAGACTGTGGCCAGCATTGCTCAATTAAATTCTTTAGATAAGATTCGCACAACTCTAATTAAAGAAAACCAGATTTATCGTCGGTTAATGGAAGCTAGTTCTGCCACAGCATCTGAACTAGAATTTTTGCGTAGTGAATTGCCAGCAGATACCGCCTTTCTTTTGAAAAATAGGATAGCGTTAGTTACAGAAAATGAATTGTTGCGTGCTGAATTGAGAAACTCTGATTTAGGAGTAAGACTAGGATCTGACGAACAAAAACGTCTGCAAATTGCCAAAAGAGAATTAGATTCCCGGTCTGCGGCAGCGCAGTTGGAAGTAGAGAAAACTAAAAAACAACTTGCGCAAACGCAAGTAAGAATAAATGATACTAAATCTAGTCTAGCTATTCAGCAGCATATATTAGATAAACTGCAAATATTAGCAGAAGAAGGTGGTATTTCTCAGCTTCAGTATCTAAATCAGCAACAACAAGTGCAAAATCTCACAGCTGAAATCGCACAATTAGATGAAGAACGACAACGCTTGAATTTTGATATTGAAAAGGGACGACAAGATTTAAAAAATACTGTAGCTGTTTCTAGTAAAAACGTCTTAGAAAAAATAGCTGATAATAAAAGACGCATTGCCGAAATTGATAGCCAATTTATGAAAGTTGTGCTAAACAATGAGCAAACCTTGGCAGATATAAATAGTAAAATATCCCAAGCCCAGTTGAACTTTCAATATCAAGAACTACGCGCACCTGTGGCAGGAACAGTTTTTGATTTACAAGCTAAAAACCCTGGTTTTGTGGCAAATTCTAGTCAAAAGCTTCTACAAATTGTCCCTAATGATAAATATATTGCTGAAGTTTTCATCACCAATAAAGATATTGGTTTTGTGCAAGCAGGAATGAATACTGATGTAAGAATTGACTCTTTTCCCTTCAGCGAATTTGGCGATATTAAAGGAAAAGTAATGAGCATAGGATCTGACGCATTACCACCAGATGAAACACATAAGTTTTATCGATTTCCAGCAACAATTAGTTTGGATAAACAATCTTTAGATATTCAAGGTAGAAACATTAACTTGCAGTCAGGGATGTCAATTGTCGCTAATATTAAAGTACGTGAGGAACGTACAGTTATGAGTCTGTTTACTGAGTTATTTACTAAGCAAGTTGACAGTTTGAAAGAGGTACGTTAGTCAAAGTAAGTAAGTCGGTGCTAACATCTCGAACTATTTAATGTAGTGGATTGACACAGCCAAAGTAACGTGAATTTGATGAATCTCACCCCAACCCCTCTCCGACACCTATCCATTTAGTCAAATCTTTCTTTAGATTACCTATTTGCTAAATATTGATACATCTGCCAACGTGCATCGACTTCAGTTTGCGCTTGTTGCAATAGTTGTTTAGCTAACTCTGGCTTACTCTTAGTCAGCATTTTGAAACGATTTTCTTGATACATGGATTGCTCTACTGATTGAGAAGGCGATAGCGCCAGCGCTGACTTGTCAGTTCGCATATCCAATTGTAGGGGATTTTTACCTTGTTGCTGCAACTCTGGATTATACCGATATAGTAACCAACGACCTGATTCTACCAATGATTTTTGATGGTTCATGCCTGTGGTCATGTTGATACCGTGGGCGATACAATGGCTATAAGCAATAATCAATGATGGGCCATCATAAGCCTCTGCTTCTAGAAATGCTTTCAGGGTGTGTTCATCTTTTGCACCCAAAGCTACACTCGCTACGTAGACGTTACCGTAGGTCATGGCCATTAACCCTAAATCTTTTTTCGGTGCAGGTTTACCACTAGCGGCAAATTTTGCTACTGCTGCTTTGGGTGTGGCTTTGGATGATTGACCGCCAGTATTAGAATATACTTCTGTATCCATCACCAAGATATTCACATTGCGACCACTGGCTAATACATGGTCGATACCGCCAAAATCAATATCATAAGCCCAGCCGTCACCACCAACAATCCAGACGCTTTTTCTTACCAAGTAGTCTGCAAGGGATTGAAGATTTTGAACCGCCGATAAACGCTGTAGACCGAAGGGCTTCCCGCAGGGTTGAACGCCGATTTTTGTTTTTTCTCTGGTTGTGTATTTGGTTGGATTGGTTGTTAATATTTTATCTAATGTTTGTTTGAGCAATGTTACTCTTTCTCGTTGTTCCCAGATATCAACTTCGGTTTTTTGTTCAGCAGTCAGGATAGAGTTGACGAGTTTTTCATCTAGTTCACTTCCTAATTGTTGCAATAATTCCGCCGCAAACTCGGCTTGTTTATCTAGCGATAACCTAAAGCCAAAACCAAACTCGGCATTATCTTCAAATAAACTATTTGACCATGCGGGACCGCGTCCTTCGGCGTTGGTTGTCCAAGGGGTTGTCGGGAGATTTCCACCGTAAATTGAGGAACAACCCGTAGCATTGGCAATCACCGCGCGATCGCCAAACAATTGGGTTAATAATTTTAAATAAGGTGTCTCTCCACAACCTGCACAAGCACCGGAAAATTCAAATAATGGTTCTTGCAGTTGTTGTTGGCGAATTTGGTTAAGTTTTAGCTGTCGGCGGTCAGGATTAGGTAAATTCAAGAAGAAATCCCAGTTTTTGCGTTCTTGTTCCCGCAAAGATAACTGCTGCGCCATATTAATGGCTTTCTGCAACGGTTCAGCTTTATTTTTGGCAGGGCAAATATCTACACAAATAGCGCATCCTGTACAATCTTCTGGGGCAACTTGAATCGTGAATTTTTGATTGTGAAAACTCTTATCTTTGGCATCAACTGATTTAAAGCTAGTCGGTGCATTAATTAATTCATCAGGTTGATAAGCTTTGGCGCGGATAGCACTATGAGGACAAACCATCACACATTTACCACATTGTACGCAGATATCAGGTTCCCATACAGGTATCTCCTCAGCTACGTTGCGTTTTTCCCATTTCGCCGTCCCTGTAGGAAATGTCCCATCAGCTGGTAATGCACTCACAGGTAATTCATCACCATGCCATACCATGATTTCACCCAGGACATCTCGCACAAATTCCGGCGCACTGTTTAAGAGGGGAGTGGGGAGTTGGGAGTTGGGAGTGGGGGAAAAAGAATGGGGTATATCAACTTTGTGTAAATTGGTGAGGGTGTTGTCTACTGCTTGCAAGTTTTTTTTAACAATTTCTACACCTTTTTTACCGTAAGTCTTTTCAATGGCTTTTTTAATTTTAGTAATTGCTTCTGCTTGGGGTAAAACTCCTGCTAATGCAAAAAAGCATACCTGCATAATTGTATTGATTCGACCACCCATACTGCTTTCACGGGCGACTTGGTTGGCGTTGATGACGTAAACTTTTAGTTGTTTGTCTCTAATTTGTTGCTGTACTTTTTCGGGTAGATGTTCCCAGACGTTATCGGCATTGTATGGACTATTCAGTAGTAAAGTTGCGCCATTGACAGCAGATTTTAATACATCGATGCGTTCCAAAAAGCCCCAGTGATGACAACCAATAAAGTTGGCTTTGTCAATTAAGTAAGTTGAACGAATTGGTTGGGGGCCGAAACGCAAATGTGAAACGGTGATGGAACCAGATTTTTTCGAGTCATAGACAAAGTAGCCTTGAGCATAATTTTCGGTTTCTTCACCAATAATTTTGATGGAGTTCTTGTTTGCGCCTACTGTACCATCAGAACCTAAACCATAGAACATTGCCCGGACAACGTTATCGGGTTCGGTGGAAAAATTAGCGTCAAAGTTGAGGGAAGTGTGACTTACGTCATCATTAATACCGACAGTAAAGTGATTTTTCGGTTGTGGTTGGGCAAGATGATCAAAAATTGCCTTCACCATCGCCGGGGTGAACTCTTTTGATGACAAACCATAACGACCACCGATTATTTTGGGGGATGAAGAGGATGTTTGCCAAGCTTCATGGATAGCTGTGACGACATCTAAATACAACGGTTCACCGGCGCTACCTGGTTCTTTGGTGCGGTCGAGGACTGCAATCGCCTGTACAGTTTTAGGTAAGACTGCGACAAATCTCTGTACGTCGAAGGGGCGATAAAGTCGCACTTTTACTACTCCGACTTTTTCCGCTTGGGTGTTGAGGTAATCTACTGTTTCATGGACTGTCTCACAACCGGAACCCATGAGTACAATCACGCGATCGGCATCACTCGCGCCGTGGTATTCGTAGATTTGGTAATGTCTACCTGTCAATTCGCCAAACTCATCCATGAGGCGTTGGACAATGGCGGGAGTAGCGCTGTAATAAGGGTTAGCACCTTCACGGGACTGGAAGTAAACATCAGGGTTTTGGGCTGTACCCCGCAATATGGGGCGGTCTGGGGTGAGGGCGCGGGCGCGATGGGCTAAGATTAAATCTTCGTTGATCAGCGATCGCAATTGATTATCTGATAATAATTTGACTTTTTGCACTTCATGTGATGTACGGAAGCCGTCAAAGAAGTGCATAAACGAGACACGGGTTTCTAAGGTAGCAGCTTGGGCAATTAAAGCAAAATCTTGGCTTTCTTGGACTGAGGCGGAACACAGCAAAGCAAACCCAGTGGCGCGAGAGGCCATGACATCGCTATGGTCGCCGAAAATTGATAAAGCATGAGTAGCTAGGGAACGGGCTGCAACATGCACCACAGCACTAGTTAATTCCCCGGCGATTTTGTAGAGGTTGGGAATCATCAACAATAGTCCCTGGGAAGCCGTGAAAGTCGTACTCAGGGAACCAGTTTGTAATGCCCCATGTACCGCACCAGCTGCGCCGCCTTCACTTTGCATCTGTACAACGCTGGGAATAGTATTCCAAAGATTGGGACGATTTTCGGCTGACCAAGCATCTGCCCATTCACCCATTGCTGAAGAGGGGGTAATAGGATAAATGGCAATGACTTCATTTAATTTGTAAGCAACACGGGCAACAGCTTCATTCCCGTCAATGGTGGCAAAGGTTTTGTTCATGATCTTTCTCTGTTTGTAGCGGTAAGCGGAGCTATGCCGCAGGCTTATCGCTTGGTTTTCTATACTGAATGCAGAGGATTTATGAGAAATTGCCAGCGTTATTAAGTTAGCTGTGAAAATTAATATTTAATTAGGAGTTACGCATTGACAAAAAATTCCATTCATGTGTATTAAGCAGCACAAGTATTGGTAAGATTTTCTACAATGTAATCACGCACAACCAAAGTGAATAAGTTCCTTTGCAATTCATACCAA
>JAHHIM010000032.1:0-43952 GCA_019358915.1 Trichormus sp. ATA11-4-KO1 | reverse complement strand
GACAGCGCCAATCATCTGCTTTGATATGTTCACAACCAGCTCGGCGCATGGCATCATAAGGCACACCAGGAGCTGAATAACGCCAACGTCCTTCCGGTGTCGGCCCAGACCTCGCCTGTATATCTAAGTATCTACCTCTGTTTCTATTTCTATATTTACCCCAATTACTGTCTCGTTGATGGCTATCTTGCTGATGACGACAAGCGATCGCAGCATTTGTTTCAGAAATACCATCGTTCATTAGGTTTCGCATACACAGCCGGATTGATTCTCCAGCCATTACAGGGTTTGATAACTGCACAGCACTTCCTATTACCCCCAAAAGTAATACAGATATACAAGTATAATTTCTCCGGTTTAGCTGCATAATTTTTCTCCAAGTTAAAGATATCGTAATAATTCGTAATTTAGAAAGACATTTTCTCGTCTACCAAAAGGTTTTACTTACGTTCTAGAAAATAATTAGCTTCCATCTGACGTAAATGCTCAACAACTTGATTTTGCTGCATCCTAGTTTCATGATGATCAAGATGCTTTTCATTAAATTTGGATGCGGTGTTCCGTCGCCAAAGAGGGTTGAGTTTTAATTTAGGTTTAATGAAGAGAATGTGCATAAATTTCAACGCCTGTTTGAATTTCATGTCTGAATCATAAAGGCAGGCATTAAAGGTAAACTTCCCACAATTGACTCACTTGATTGTGGGAATCGATTGAGTGAGATAACCAGATGGCTCAATCCACCGAAAGGTTAACCCGATTGGGTGAAGTTGATAAAGCTTTGTAATTAATAAAATTAAACTTACTAATTACTAAATATTATGCAAAACAAGATAATAAAATTAAAATTAATTTTGGATAAATGCAATAATATAGCAGTTTTCGACCTAGTGAGGTACATTTTAAAAGCCACTAATTTTTGTAAATAAGATTTGGGTATACTCAGTTATTTAGGAAAAATTATATAATTAATTCTCAAGTTTAAATACTTTTTTATAGATAAAATCTACCCACCTTTACTAATAAAAATAATTGTGAGTCAAATTTTAAATCAGTTCAAAAGTAAGAAAAAATCTTCTCTTGCCATCATTTCGTCAGAATTTTGGACATGGCGACAGCAATTTTTTTTAAATCGAATTCAATTACTGGCTTGGGTTTTTCTGATTGTTTTAATCATGGTGCTAATTTTAAATGTAACTATTACAATTCCTAGCTTGAATGCTTCTGGTGACACAAAACTGGCTTTTAGTGCAGAGCGAATGCGTGAGTATTTAAAAGTTGCAGTCTGTCAAATTTTAGGTACAGGGATTTATTTGTTATTAGCTAAATCTTATATATTTCAAAAGTTTCCAGAAAAGATGTTTTTGCTGTTGAGTGGATTGATATTGATGCCGTCTCAAGTCATCGCCACTCTAAAAGGACAAGCCAGCTTTGATGCAAATGTGTGGATTTTGTTTTATGCGATTCAAGCTATTTTGGTTCCGGTAAATTGGCGAGCGCATCTCATCTCACAAGTAACTGTGATTGGATATTGTGCCATCACCTTAATGATTGGTTGGCGTGACCCACACACAATTGTCTCTGCTGCATACACTGTAGGTATATTTTATACAATACTGATTTGTTCTGTAGCTGATATTGGCGTATTTTTATATGAGCGATCGCTGCAACGTGAATTTGAATTACGTCAACAGATCCGGGTTTTTCTCCATGCTGTCTCTCATGATTTACGCAATCCGGTAATTGGGATGGTGATGACTCTCAAAACTTTTTGGCATCCTGAGCAACACACAGCACAAATTCCCCAAGAATTACTTCATCAAATCATAGAGAGTGGAGATAGACAAGTTGCTTTAATTAACTCTCTATTAGAAGCCCACGAAACCGAAGTACATGGGATTGTGCTACATCAGCAACCCGTGAAACTGCATGAGCTAGTGCAATCCGTAATCACAGATTTGCAACCCTTTATTCAGCAAGCAAACACCACAGTCATATATAAAATTCCCACGAATTTACCCTTTGTCAAGGCTGATGCCCTACATCTGCGGCGGGTATATGAAAACTTAATTTTGAATGCCTTACGCTATAACCGAGCGGGAATCAGGCTGACATTGGACGCAGTTGAAGAAAATCTCAAGCACCAAATCTGTTGTACTGTTCAAGATAATGGAATTGGGATGACACAACAACAGGGCGATCGCTTGTTTGAACTCTACACTCGTGGACCAAATAATCGTCAATCCCTCGGTTTAGGATTAGGTCTTTATATCTGTCGGCAAATTGTCACAGCTCATGGCGGAAAGATTGGTGTGACAAGCAGTCCAGGAAACGGTGCTACTTTTTGGTTCACCCTGCCTATCTAAAAGTGTTTTACGACATTAAACCGGTTCGCAGAGCTACTACAGCCGCTTGCACCCGGTCATTCACTAACAACTTATTCATAATGCCTCTAACATGGGTTTTGATTGTATTCTCACTTAGGTATAACTCTTTAGCTATTTCTGGATTGCTGTAACCTTCAACAATTAAGCGTAGTACCTCTAATTCCCGTTCTGATAATGTTGTATGAGAAATAGACTGAGTGGTTTTAGTCGCCGGAGTGACAGGTTTGAGTTGCTCAACTACGGTTTTAGCTACTTGTGCATCTAAGTAAGTAGCTCCTTGATAAATTACATCAATTGCTTTGACTAACTGCTCTGCACTAGTTCCTTTGACACAATAGCCATCAGCACCGCTTGAAAGTGCTGCCACTACCTCCGTTTGCGAGGTATGGGAAGTGAGCATGACAATTTTCACATCAGGTAAAACTTTTTTAACTTCTTGTGTAGCCGCAATTCCATCCATGTGTGGCATTCCCACATCCATTACTATTACATCAGGCTGGAGAGCGATCGCCATCTCTACACCCAAATATCCGTCCTCTGCTATACCCACAATTTCCAATTGAGGATAGGTAGAGAGTGTATGTTTTAACCCAATCCGCATCATTGGGTCATCTTCAACAATCAGAATTTGCAGCTTTAGTCGCTTGAGTTCCTCACTCATAGATGCTTTCGTTCATCCTCTTAGTCATCATGTCAAATTGTAGCGATAACGTAACCGTTCAGGGGGTGTAAAGAAGACGAAAAACAACCCCCAAAATCCAGCAATAAAATTAAGCAGCTTTCAACAAGTCAGAATCATCAGAACAAGTAGCAGTTTCTGGAATCAAAGAAGGAGCAGTTGTACCACCACGAGCCGCAACAACAGCCTGAGTCAGAAACTCAAAAACATGACGCTTTTGAGACTTGAGAGTTGTCACCACAGTTAACATCCGAGCCACAAAAACACTACCTGTCTTAGTTTGAGAGCCAAAACTAGTCCGTCGCCAGATAACAGCAGGACGAATAGCTCGTTCTGCGGCATTATTAGTGGGTTCAACACCAACAGTAGTCACAAATAAACACATCTACAGGTCAATTGATGTAGACGATGTTCTCTGACTATGGGACTGATGGGTGGTATTTCTACTATTTGGTGACGATAGGGGTTTGTATCAACTCCCGTGAGGTTAGCTCCACAATTTCCACATTCTTCTGGATGATGGTCTATAACTTCGCTACATTCTTCTATGGGGTATAAGTCGCGGCTATTTCCTTTATGACCTGGTTGACCCCCTCGTTTTTTGCTGCTTTTCTGTTTTACAGGCTTTTTTCCAAATCCCGGTGGGTCACTTGATGGTGGTGATGATGAGTTCTCTGATGTCCGATTAATTTTTTCCAATAATTGTTCTTGAACTGTCAGGACTTCCGTTAGTTTCCTTTCCTGCTGTTCTATTTGATGCGCCATTTTCTCCACCAGTTTTTTGACGCTGGTTGGAGTTTTACCCCAATCTTCTGGTGGTATCTGTTCTAAGTGATTGACGCACTTCTGTTCCATGCCACTTAATTTATCAGATTTTGGGGGTAACCTTTGGTTCTCTTTCTTTTATCCCCCTGAACGCTTACTGGCAAACAGTCATTGTAGAATTCGTGGAAAGTTTTGACCAACCTATCTTGTTGTCAACACTCAAACAAGAGTTTAGCCCTGAAGAACTAATGGTAGTCAGACCAGGTAATCGCTTATCAGTGATTCCCGTACCTGAAGCAGTGGCAATGAGAATTATGGCGATGAAAACCCAAACCTCTTAAATGCCCTGAAAATCAGAAGATAAACAAAAACCCCACGGATGAGGTGGGGGAAATCAGAACCAGGAACTTATAGAACAAATGTACTATATAAAGAAAGAACAAAGCAAGAGCATCAGTAATCACTGATACCAAGAGACAACTTGAACAGCTACAGATTATATAGTACATTAGTACCAAGATATACCTCCTTAGCTGACCTAAATTATATTCCCCACTGTTACAAGTGGGGTTTTAATTGCGACGATGATGGGATATGTGGCTACGAACATTAGGTGACATTTTGGCAATTTGGCAGCCAAAATTTGGCAGTGGCAGTTTTAATTGAGATATCAGCCGGGTTACTGAGACAATCAGCTTCGTTTTCTGAGGGATGGATTACCTCTAGTCTCACAAATCCCACCCAATTGCCAGTTGCTTACCGAGTACTGTAGAGAACGCCTATAAACCGAGGAGTCAACATCATTTAGTTACCGACACTGGCGATATTTGATGTGATAAACCAACCCCCGGTGGGTGAGATCAAAGGAGTCAACGGTCGCCATCCCTTGACCATTGGCAGTCATCGCAGCATTTACCCGCATATTTACACTATCGCCACAGCTTGACCAGATATCACCTACAGTTACTAATTGATCTCGAACGTTGTAGTCAGTTTCACCTTTAAAAGTTCTAGAAAAAACAGGTCCACGCTGTCCGGCAAAAAAGTACTCTGCTCTTAGATTTCCAGTAGTGGCAGGAGCAACATAACCCCGATAATCAGCGTCGTATAAAGAAATTTGAAAGCCTTGGGGTACTTTAATGGGAATACTCAAATTACAACTTTTGCGTCTTTCTGATGTATTATTCCCCAAAGCTATAAACTTATCAAAAAGAATACTTAGCTCTTGACCATCAGGGCTAAGGCTGACACTAGCAGACCCTTCAGGGCAACCGTTACCACCATAGTTTGCACCTACAATTTGAACTTGATTATTAGCTAAGGCTGGTCCGATAGAAGTCATCATCAGTGTAGACACAGCGAGAAAAGTTGGTACCAACTTGAAAGATGTATTCTGGAAAAGTTGATAGTTCATAATTTACCGTTAATTGCAAATAAAGAATTGGTGTAGCAAGATATTGCGTTCAAAATTAGAGTTTTTGATTTTTTATTTTCTCCAATAAAGGTTTGATTTTAATTGAGTATCAGTCAATAAAATTTGCATAAACTTCAATGCCTTTTTGAATTTCATGGTTGCATCATAAAGGCAGTTTTTAAATAGAAACTTCCCACGACTGACTCACCCGATTGGATGAATTGATTGAGTGAGATAACCAGATGCCTTCATCTATCGACTGGTTAACTAGATTATTCATTATTTTTCGGCGTTGCTGAATCATAATATGAATTATGTGCTCGCCATATTCTCGCGGGGGTTTTGCTCTCGCAGTGGAATACAGTGATGCTTGAGATAATAAACTAACAATCTAATAGAGAGTTCCAGCATTTCTACGGACTTAGAATAGCAAAAAGTTTTTCGATGTAATCGAGCCAAGTAATGTCTTAATCTGCTGTTTTCACCTTCTACTCGTGTCATATAGGTTTTACTAACAAGATGGTCTTCTTGATTTATAAAACCCGGATAAACCGGATAACCATCCGTTACATAAAAATATGAATCCCACGCCTTAATTCTCTGCCACAATCGTTTAAAAGTTTCTGCACTTCTATCTCCTAAAACCCATCCTAAAATCCCCGAAGTCTTGTGATTGACTACACTCCATATCCAGATTTTGTTTTTTTTGACCCCACAAAAGTTTCTAATTCATCAATTTCAGTTATTTCGGGTATTTCTGTGGTTTCCGGATTTTTTGGTAACTGACTACCGACTTGTTTCACCCAATATATTACCGTTGTGTGATGCACTTTTTTTACTCTTTCTATGGCACGGAACCCAGAGCCATTAACATACATTTCTAAGCATTCTCGTTTAATTTTATCACTGTATCCCTTTTGATTATGATATTCAATGAATTGACGACCACAATCTGCACAAATGTAGTTCTGTTTACCTCTTTGTTTGCCGTTCTTACGGATATGATGAGAATTACAACGTGGACATTCCATGAAGATTCACCCTAATTCATATTCTTATTATGCAACGCCTATTTTTCCTTTATGCCTGGAAAACCTATCAATTGATGCGGCACTCAAGCAACGAGGCAGTCGAGACTCCTATTTTTCGGCTCAAAGCCATCTTTATATCTCAGCCATTAACTTTATGCAAATAATTCGGACATTTCTTGCCAATCAGCTTGGGTTGCCGTTTAGAACAACAGAAGTTCTCCCAACACGGATTTGCAGTCTACGAAGTCACGGAAGTAGAAACAATGCTGAAGGCTGCTGGATTTACAAAAATTACCACGGTTTCTGGGAAAAGCACCCATCATCAAGAGTTCTTTTGTACCTGCGGTGTAGCGGGTTCATAAGTTGTGCTGGCAGTATTTCCCTCCTTCGGAAATTCAGTGGTAGAGCTAGTGAGGCTGCCACCGAGACTACTGCCTAAAATTGATATCACGAGCTTGATAGCAACAATTTACCAAACGGGATTCTATAAGCAAGTACAGATGATTTTGATAGCAATCTTGCTATCAACTATTGTCATCCCTACCTCTGCTCAACACCCGCTCTTACACCCAAATCCCGAAATATGGATTTGGGTGTATAGTCAACTCTCTATCCTTTGACCGTCAGATCACGTACTCCTTCGTTAGCCCTGACACGAATATCGCCTTTTATTTTTCCCTATCACTCTCTCCAAATGTCAATCTTTTGACAAATACTCCCCAAACCCCTCCCTCCACTGTGTCACAAGATAGTGCGACGATGTGATTTTTCACACCACTTGCAGTAAAAAATACCGCTTAACGGCTAAGATGGGAGCAGGGGGGCAGAGGAGCAGAGGGGCAGGGGAGAAATAAGCTCTTGAGCAGAGGTGCAGAGGAGATGGAAAGAGAAGCAATTAAGAACCATAAAGATTTAAGGGTTTATCAAACTGCGTTTGATGCCGCAATGAAAATATTTGAGGTGTCGAAAAAGTTTCCTGTTGAGGAACGCTATTCATTGACCGACCAAATTCGTCGGTCTTCGCGTTCTATTTGTGCTAATTTAGCCGTTCGCGGAGCGTTCCCGAAGGGTGGCATGGCGGAAACGCCGATATGAGGGGGCATTTGTAGCCAAACTGAACGACTGTGAGGCGGAGGCGGCGGAAACTCAGACATGGATAGAGTTTGCTGTTAAATGTAATTATTTGGATGTTGATACAGGTCGAGAACTTTATGGAATTTACAACCAAGTTCTTGGAAGCCTAGTAAACATGATTAATAACCCCTCCCCTTGGCTGATGAAGAAAAATTAAACCTCTTCTCTCCCCTGCTCCTCTGCTCCTCTGCTCCCCTGCTTAAAACCATGACCCCAATCCATCCTGAAAACCTAAGTGTTCTAGAAAATTCGCTCTCCTTAGCGATCGGTGAAGATTTCTCCTTAGAAAATGACCCCGATGTGATTCAGCAGCTGATTGGTGATAAGCGATCGCTTATCACTAAGCGCGAATACCAGAAAGATTTGAAAGATTTCTTCTTATTCGTTGCGAAAAAAGAACCCAGCCGGGATTTAGTGTTGGAGTTTCTGCACCTGGAACAGCGTCATGCTGTCGCTGTGGTTCTTAAGTACAAGGCGCACCTCATCAAGAAAAAACTGGCTGAAGCTACGGTAAATCATCGCCTCAGTGCTATCAAGTCAATGGTAGAGATGGGGCGACGGTTGGGTGTCTGCAATTTCTCTTTGGATGATGTCAAAGGTGAAAGGGTCGAAACCTACCGGGACACTACGGGTATTAGAGCTACTGATTATGCTAAAGTTATAGCCCTGGTTGACCAAAACACCCTTAAGGGTAAGCGCGATTATGCCATTCTGCGGTTGCTCTGGGATAATGGCTTGCGCCGCAATGAGATAGTCAATTTAAATGTGAGTGATTTTAACCCCAAGGAAAAAACTCTCTTGATTCTAGGTAAGGGCAAGGGTAGCCAGAAGGAAGTTCTTGACCTATCGGATAAAACAACATTGGCGATTTCCTGTTGGATTAAAGCAAGTAAGAAAAAACGTGGCAATGACCCGCTTTTTACGGTGCTGGCTTATCACAAGAATGGGGCGAGATTAACCGGGGAGGCAATTAGGCGATTGGTGGATGGGCTATGTAAGCAAGCGGGAATTACTAAGAAGATGTCACCCCATCGCATCCGCCACAGTGCGATTACTACAGTTTTGGATCTGAATAATGGCAACTACCGTGCTACTCAGCGATTCAGCAGACACGCCCAGGTGCAGACGGTATTGAAATATGATGATAACCGCCAGCGTTTGCAAAAGCAGATGAGTGATTCAATATCAGAACTTATTTAGGAAAGACTTAAAAATTTAGATATTGTTAGCCAAAAAACAGGGGATGATGTTTAAATTACTCACTGGGTCAATCCGACTAAATTATGATTTAGACGATTAAACACTATGAGCAAACAATATAAAGTCTATCTTGATGCTTGTTGTTTGAATCGTCCGTTTGATGACCAGACACAATCCCGTATTTATTTAGAAGCACAGGCAGTTATGACAATTATGAGTCAATGTCAATCAGGGACTTGGAAACTTATTAACAGCAGTGCTTTAATCGCTGAATTAAACCAAACACCTGATTTATCAAGACTAGAAAATGTCAAAAAATTACTTGGCATTGCTAAAATTAAAGTTATTAATAGTGCCTTCATTGAAAACAGAGCCGCCGAACTCCAACAATTAGGATTCTCCAGCTATGATGCCACCCACATCGCCAGTGCCGAAAGAAGTCAGGCTGATGTATTCCTTACTACAGATGACAGACTCTTCAAAAAAGCTCAAAAAAACTCTCAATTAATTAACGTTAAGATTAATAATCCAGTTCAATGGCTGGCTCTTGTAATACAAGCCGAGGAAAGCAATGATGAAAACTCAACATGAAATTATCAAACAGGGCTATGATGCCTTAATCCATTCTTTAGGAGTTGCCGATACTATTCGGTTTATTCAATATTTTAGTCCCGGTAAAGGAGACTATACCAAAGAACGTCATCAATGGCTAGATGAAAAAACTTTGGTTGATGTGTTGGAGGAGATGAAAGAATTATCTTCAGAAGACACCAATCAATATGATGAAATTATTGAGTAGTGATTTAGAGAATATTTGAATTGAGATTAGTCATTATGAAAGTTGGAAAGTAATGACATCTCATAGATAGCCCAAGAAAGAGAGCAGGCATTATCGCGTCTCGTGCGTTGTCCCAGTAGATACAATCGCGTTCCCAATAGGAGAATGCCCACCCCACAATATAAATTCTTTTCTTGTGAAATGGGCATCTTGCCTTACCTTATATTCAGCCTATTTCTACTAACCTAATTACCTTTTTTCCTAATTAGAAGCGGTAGCCTAAACCTGTTTGTAAACTAATGGCATCAGCATTACTATCTTTGTACGCATCAATACCCCACTTGGCATCGCCATAAATTACGACGTTTTTAGCCACTTCTGATTCAACACCAAGGGTGACTACAGGCGTGTTCTGGTTTCCCAACTGGCTGGCTTTCCCTTCATCAGTTTGAAAAGAGTAACCACCACCAAAATATACGTTAGTGTTTTTGGCAATGGGTGCATCATAGGTCAACATCGGCATGATTGCTGTGGAATCCCCACCAAACAGAACTGCACCGCGAAGAGAGACAGGTGCATTGGGGAGAGCATAGCGTCCTTGAACATTTCCGCCGAATGTCGCTGCATCATTTTGTCGTCCGCCATCAGTAACTCCTGCACCCACACCTGCGCCAATATAGCTACCTGTCAGACCCTTTGGTGGAATGTTTGCTGTAGTTTGAGCCGAAGCAATTCCCGCGCTTAAGACAACGGAAGCAACAGCAAATGCAGAGGCGGCGATTTTTGCAAGTTTCATCATTTTTTCCTCACTGGAGTTGTCTTTAATCGTTCGTTTCTATTACTAGAATCTTTGTTTTGACCAACTTGCACCTCATACACTTAGCTCACCTAATTGGATGATTATTTTCTCACCCTATTGGCATTGAACTAACAGATTACTTAGCACTAACATAAGTTTCTATTTTGTTGTTACTGGTATAGGACTCAGACTTGAATCGACAATTTGGCAATAAAACTCACGCAGTTTATGTAATGAGCCGTGCTGTAGAAGGACAAATTATTTGACTAGAGCGACATATTATTTGTCATCAATCTAAATCCTTCTAAATTGGCTGTTATAGAGATTTCTACAAACTTATATCACAAACCCTAAAAAACAAGTACCTTTTTAGTAAAGCTTGCAGATATGAAAAATTTGACTTCTAATTTGTCCCTGCGGTCAAATAATTTGTCGCTCTACACCATGCCTACTCCCTCCTCTACTCTTTGGGCAACTAACTGGGCATAATATTTAACTGGGCTGCCCAAGCGGTCGAACAACGATTTCATTAACATCTACATCTGGGGGCTGCTCGATCGCAAAGGCAATGGCACGAGCGATCGCATCGGGTGGAATCACGGCTCCACGAAATTCCTCTAACCACTGCACTGCTTCAGCGTCGGTGGTTGTGCTGGGGAGTTCAGATTGGGTCACTCCGGGCGAGATGATCGTAACCCGGATATCCGTCGATTCCTGCCGCAGTCCCTCAGAGATTGCCCAGACGGCAAACTTGGTTGCACAGTACACGGCTGCTGTCGGATAGACGATATGCCCACCAATGGAGGAGATATTTACAAACTGTCCAGACTGTTGCTGCTTGAAGACAGGGAGGGCAGCAGCGATACCGTGGAGGACACCGCGAATATTGACATCAATCATGCGGTTCCACTCGTCGATCTTTAATGCCTCTAATTTAGCGAGTGGCATGATACCTGCATTGTTGACCACGACATCCAGATGACCAAACTTATTTTTTGCAAACTCAACAATGGCTTGCATGTCTTCGAGGTTAGTTACATCCAGGGCGCGATATTCTGCTACGCCCCCTTTCTCATGGATTTCGGAGGCGATCGCTTCGAGGCGATCAGTACGCCGTGCGCCCAACACAACTCGTAGACCTTTGTGAGCAAGTAATCTGGCAGTTGCTTCACCAATGCCGCTACTTGCACCTGTAATCAGTACCACTTTTTGGGTGTTTTTATTTGTCGTCATGAGTCTTATCTTCTGGTTATTTTGCGGTTATGGAGCGAACTTGTTTTGTAGTGCTGAGACGTTTTTATTGCACGGTGAAGACTTCCCCCATTGCTTGTGCTGCATCAATCGAGCGCGGAAAACCAGCCGTTACTGTGGTTAGATAAATGATTTCTTTAAGTTCGTCTTGCGTTACGCCAAGTCGGAGTGCATAGCCTGCATGGATCTTCAATTGTGGCAGATTTCCAGCGGCGGCAAAGGCGGCAACAGTAGCAAGCTGACGGGTGCGATCATCTAACCCTTGACGTGACCAAACCTCACCGAGCGAATAGTCTACAATCGCATCTGCAAGAAATGGGAAATTCTGACGTAGGGCGTTGAGCACGGGTTGCCCTGCCCTGCCAGTTAGCTTATTGATGACTCGGCTGCCTTGCTCACGACGGCTCTGTTCTGGTTGAGTTTGTGGTGCAATCCTTTCTGGTTGAGTTTGTGCAGTAGTGAGAGCAGGTAGAAACACAACGAGTAGCATAATAAAAATGCATCCCAAGGTAGGAATTATTTTGTTGATGACTTTTCTCCAATACGCAGTCTGTCGAGATGGTGCGATCGCAACTTTCATAAAAACCTCATGTTTAAAGAATCGCTAGCGAATTGATAACTCTTTTGTACTGGGGAACAAAAACATCCTCTATGAATTGCTCCAGAAATATCGATGTCGAGGTGCGTGCATCACGTGCTTGAGTAATGTGATAACCTCTAGCGTTGATCCCTTCCACCACTTCAGTCATGAGGTCGATAACGTTGCTGGACATACCCGATTCTCGCCATTCCTGCTTAGCTTGCTCTAGGGAAATTTGAACATAGCGAAGACCGGGGCGATTGAGGATGCGACCTATGATGGCTGTTGCTTCCTGAAAGTTCAGATCGCGCTCCCCTTGAAGCTCTCGAACGACTTTCCCCTGAAAAAGCGACAAATCTCGGTCAAGGTGAGTGTGAATATAGTCAATAGCTTTCTGTATGTGAACGCGAGTTAAGCTTCTATTTTTCAACATGAGGTCATCGTAGGCTGAATCCGCCTTTGCCCAAATACACAAACCTTGCAGATGATTGCCTGATTCTCTCAAGCAAGGCTTGGTTTAGGGAAAATGTCTCCTATAATGCGAGCATGAAAGGTGTTCTATCAGTCAGGGAACCAACATGACGAGCAAGACACTGACCCATAAAGTTGCGATCGCCGCTTCTACTAATGGAGAGATTTTGCCAATGCAAAGGCAATTGGCGATCGCCAAATGTGCAGAATTGGCGGCACTCATCGAGCAGCATACGAACAGTGAGAGAAATGGATATTATCCAACCGCGATCGATTCTCTCGTCTTCGTGCGATGCAATACTTCCAGAACCATAGAGGATGTCAGCGAACCACTGCTCGGTATCGTGGCACAGGGGCAAAAGAAATTATCGCTCGCTCAGGAAATCTTTCAATATGGTGTCGCTCAATATTTGGTAACGTCGGTGGATTTGCCAATGAGCGTTTGCATGATCGAGGTAACACCCGATCACCCCTATCTCGGCTTAAAGCTGAACCTAGATCCAGCCCAACTCTGTGAAATTATTGTTCAAACAAATCCAGATATCGATAGGAAAGAAAACTCTGTAAGAGGCTTGTGCGTTAGTGAGGCCAGTCCATCCTTGATTGATTGCGCTATTCGACTGACAAAACTTTTAGATACACCGCAGGATATTCCGTTTCTCGCTCCTATGATTATCCGCGAAATCTACTACCGTCTACTCACCGATGAACAAGAGGAAGCTGTTCGTCAGGTTGCCACCTCTGGCAGCAACATGCAGCGCATTGCAGAATTGATCAAACACATCAAAGCAGAGTTTGCCCAACCGTTGCGGGTTGAGGAACTAGCTGAACAAGCGAATATGTCTACAGCATCATTTCATCGCCACTTTAAGGCAGTCACCTCAATGAGTCCGTTGCAATATCAAAAACATCTGAGACTGATGAATGCTCGTCAAATGATGCTTGCCGAGGCGATCGATGCCACTCAGGCTGCTTATCGAGTTGGGTATGAAAGTACCTCGCAGTTCAGTCGAGAATATTCCCGCATGTTTGGTGCGCCTCCCATCCGAGATATTGAACGGTTTCGATCGGTTTGAGTGAATAGATTATCGCTGAGCTTTATTTGCAAAGAATGAAACGATTTACTTTGTTTACTTTCCTATATCTTGCGCTTGGAGTTTGTCTGATATAACGATTTCCCTACTCACTTGAGCGGTGGCTAGTAATCTGTCAGTTTTCTATTTGTGGGTAAAGACGGTTGAGGCGGATGCGAGCATCTGCGGTTGAGAATTGCCAATCCACGGACAATTGCTTGCGATTGCGCTGAATGTACCAAGCGGTTGTTTCTCGTTCTAAAGTTTCACGATCTGGAGTCCGCCTATCCAAACATTGTCGAGTCAATGCCGATAGTTCGTTCTCAGCGATATTAAGCCAACTACCATGTTTAGGCGTATGGTGAATTTCCAATCGTTCTACTAAACGACGAGCAATGGTTGGCTCAAACGCTTCATAGAGTGAGGCAAGTTTGTGAATGTTTAATTGGTCACAGACCAAAATAACTTTGTCGCTATCGGCATAGTCGTCCTCAAGTAAGCGCCTAATTTCTGTCGCCCAATCAACTGCTGTTCTACGTTCACTCACGATTGCTTTGCGCCATCCCGCTCAAGGTTCTGTAAACAGGAAGATATTAGCCGTGCCATTACGTTCGTATTCATAATCAAAGGATTCTGGTTGTCCTGGTTTTGCAGGTAGGGGCATTCGGGTTTCTTTAATCAACTGCACAGGTTGTTCATCCATGCAAATCACTGGACGCTTGGGGTTATAGGGCAAGTGATAAATCTCTAGCACATCTTCCATGTGCGCGACAAATTCGGCACTCTGTTCTGGTGGGATTACATACATCTGACGCAAATGAGGCTTCAACTCGTTTTTTTTAGGACTTGCCGCACGGTTTCGTGAGAAATTTCAGGTACAATCTCTAACTCGACCACTCGGTCGGCAAGCAGTCGCAATGTCCAACGTGCCTGACCAGCAGGCGGTTCCCCACACCGCAGGGCAATCAATTTTGCTTCCGCTTCTCCATCACAGACCCGTTGGCGAGGTGGTGTTTTCCGGGGCTGACCTTTTTTGAATTCAAAATGCAAAATTCAAAATAGAGCCTCCGGCACGCTACCGCGGTAAGCGCAGCCATGCCCGCCAGGGCTTTACAAAATGAAGAATGGAAATAATTTTGAATTAATTCATTCCGAGTACAGGCTCCCACTGAACAAAGTTCAGTGGTCTACAATCAGTGGTGGGTACAAGCCCCGACTGATTGTCTTTAATTTTGAATTAATAATTTTGAATTTTGAATTGATTTGACGTTCTAAGGCGGACTCCAGCCCAACTTTTACCAACCGTTCCCGCAGATTGGCAATTGTGTTGCGATGGCAACTAAAAGCCTTTGCCGCTTCCTCGTCTGTCCATCCCTGCCCATTGATATCGATGTTGAGCAGAATGTTAGCGTGCTTGATTTTATACGCTGCGGCTCTGCCTGTTGATACGAGGTCTTGGAGGTTTTTCCGTTCCTCCTGATTCAACTGGACAATATAGCGTTTGGGCATGGGAAGTTCCTCAAACCAATGGAGCGGTTGATAGCGAATAGCCTCTCCATTTTTCCATAAACTCACAAATTTAGGTTTGACAGACCACTAGTATCTTGTGCCATACTACCATTGAAATTCTGCGGGTATTGCATGGGGCAAGGGATTTAGCAGATGTACTTAGTGAATTAGATGAAGAAGTTTAGCCCATCCACGCCACCCAATTGGGAGCATCTGCCACCAATTGAGTAAAACCCTCTGGACAAACTTCTTCAAATTCCAGCATCACCCCCCAACGCTGATCACTAGTTAGGGTACTGAGTATTTCTTTAACGACTGCCACCCCGCTTTCTACCTGGTGAGCAACTAACTGAGCATAATATTTAACTCGCTTCCACCAAGAATCACTGAGTTGTTCGTTTGTGTCCATACCCCCCCGTTTATTACTCCCATCTTCATTAATGGGGGGTGTGGACGGAGGGTTAATCCCATACATAGTCTGCATTCGAGCCGCATAAGCTGCATTTCGTTCTTCTTCCTCCTGCCGTCTTTTTTCCTTATCTTCTCTCTGTCGTTGACGGTACTCCAAGACGTTTCGAGCAAACGCCACATCCTCAGTATTCAAACGGTAATATCTGACCCGTTTACCATCCTCAAGTGGTCGGCGTGACTCAGTAGACAAACCCAATTGTGCGAGATACTGCCCCAAAATCCATATAGGCGACTCGTCAAGGGGAATGGTTAAATTCAAGATCCCTTTAATGTGAGGTGCATTACGTTTGGAGAAATCCGCTAACGCTTCAATCATCGGTTCATCTCCTTTAATCTCAATCCCATCCATCAAATCCTTTAGCACCGTCCTCAATCCCAGCCGATGACGCATGAGCCAGGATGTAGAATGGTTACTCCAATCGGTGCAGATGCTTAAACGTTCGCGTTCCGACTTATCTCTATCGACAACCACAGCAGGCGGTATGACAAATTCTCGTCCTTGGTCATCAGTGATTATTTCCCCTGGTTCTGCCAAAATTGCTTCAAGCGCCACAATCTTTTTAATCAGCCTTCCCCCATCATCTTTTTCCACCAATTCCGGGGTAACGCTCATACCGTAGGTGTCCTGGATGCGGAACTTCTCGCACTCTAACGCTTCTTCTGGTTTAAGATAATCTTGGTGCTGCCGACTTTGGTAAGTTTTCCTGTCAATATCTTTGGCATTGGCCACCTTACGGTAATGCTCCTCATCGATGGCAATCCCGGCTGCCTTCATCCAACGAGAAGCCCCTTCATTATTACCGTCCCCTGCTGGCACAATCGTATTGCCCATTTCCTCCAGAAGCGATCGCAGATCCGAGCGTAAATTATTAATTGACCAATTGCGCTGCGCCTCAATCTGACAGCTGGTATCCAATGCCCAATCCTTCTCAGCCCCCCGTTTACCCGTTTCTTTATCAATACGGATTAAATAGGCCGTCATCTCGTTTTTTTGGAGAATATTCTCTTTAATATTTCGGGCATTGGTTTCGGCGTAACCAAAGGGAGGACGAGGCGCAACCCAGATATACATCGGCACATCATGACGATAACGCCAAAGCTGCTGGGCGCATTCGGTAGCCGCCTGGGAAACAGCATGAAACACACCAAACACCGCATCAAAATGATACATCGAAATGTCAACGCCTGTACCTAAACTGGGTGTAGTTAATAAAGCATCAATCGTTTGAATCGCAGTGTTAATTTCTCTGATGAAAATCACGTTCTCTTCACTGCCACTATTTTCTGAGTGAACAGTCCACACTTTCAACTGACGGTCGGCTTCTGGTTCTGGTGTATTGTCTTCATCAGTATCGTTAAATACAACTCCATTCAATGCCCGTTCCAGTTTTTTAATGAACCGCTTGCTGTCACTGACCATCATCAACTTCTTGCCCAACATCAGTTGACAGTGGAACTCTGCTACCAACGCACTGCTATTGCGACCTTCGTACCAGTATGCTTTGCGACCACCTGAACGATACAGGTTTTTGATGATGTATGGTTGTTCACCCGCCGGACGCATGGCGCGGAAGAAATCAATAGTAAGATCATCAAGATGGGCATCTGCCAAGACTACCAACTTAGCGTTGTAAACTAGGTATTCCAATACCTCTAAAATTTCCCCCCGGTGTTCTTTACAAGTTTTGGACTTGAGTAGGTGGGCGAGGTACTGACAAGCTTCATCGATAAAAAGAATATCATAAGCCTGTAAATCATTCGCCATCTTATACAAAGAATCTACGGTGATACTCAGAGCTTTTGCTTTGCTCCAGTCCCCATAAGCCATCGCGGAGTACATGGCAGTTTGCAAGCGATCGCTTAAATTCTTGAGCAGGTTGACGCGATGACCGTTGTTTAAAAAACTCAACTGTGGTCGGGCTTGTCTCATCCGGGCGAGTAATTCGGTTTTACCAGTTCCCATGTCAGAAAGTAAGCAAACCAACCCGGATTCGGGTAAGGCGTTGATGGCATTGCCTAAAAAACGGCTGTTGACTGTCACATCTGGTTTATACTTCCGCAGCCCCCTGGCACGATTGATGAAAAATCTTTGTTGATATTCCCTGAATGTAAGGGCATCGGCAATCATTGTGGATACGGCTTTGTCTGCTTTCTTGCCCAGTGCCACAACCCAATCGTCAATTCCTTTTTCTGGCCCTGGTAACAGTGCGATGCTACACTCACAACCGGTATCTAGTATGACATTAGCAGTGCGACGGGTGGCTTGAAAAACGTGGTGCTTGGTTTTCGGTTTGGTTTCGTAGTCGAATAGGATCGTAAATTTACGCCCTAATTGCGCCATTGGTAATAAATCGGGGTGCAGCCTTTCAAAATCTTCTTGACCAATGCGTCCGTTCCAAATTCCTGGTAGAGCGATCGCTACAAATCCCAGTGTCAGGAGACAACCTGCTTTCTTTTCGCCTTCTGTAAGAATGAGGGGAATTTCTGGGTGTGCCATCACCCAAGCCCAAAATCCCAACGCTTCCCCGGATTCTGTCACTGTAACGTGTTCTGGCATCGGCACATTATAACGCAGAGATACCAACTTCCAAATGTGCAATGGGACTCTCAAATAGGTAACACGGTTGGGAGTTTTGGGTGGTGATTCGTATTTGACGGATTTTTCGGTGTACTGTTGAGCTTCATTGTCCCATTCGCGCCTGGGGGAATCTGGCTTCATCCTTCCCCAATCCATTGGTAGCCAATCGTTATGAGGGTCAAGGCCACTTACCCACCATCCTCCGTTGGCGGTATGGGCATATCTTCTCAAGTATCCATCTCGTAATCGTAAGTCGTTGCGGCGGGCGGTTTGGGGCAAAGCATATAAGAGATATTCGTAAGTCTCTGTCCCTGAAAGGGAAATCACATTTAAGGCAATAATTTCGGGGTCAACGGCACTGGCTAACCATTCTTCTAAATGCTGATTTTCTAGACAATTTCTGTCAATCGGATTCATATCCCCTCCTTCAATCGACGCACGGAAAAGTAAGCGGTATACGCATATACCGCTTGGTAATGTTGGTGATGAAAATAATTGTTAGTACACCCGAACTAAGGAAGTGTTGTTTGTAGACCTATCGTGAAGAATTCAAGCTACTAATCGATAAACTGCTACCCTAAGAGTTAGATTCAATTAGCGATTTTGTTACAGTGATCGCGCTGTTTTATCTCAGGCGATCGCCTTTACTTTTTCACCAACACATCCCATTTCCACAACATAAAACCAAGTCCCATTGAGTAACCGAATCCCCCAAACCAATCGCTGGTTTGTCGCATGATCATGAAAACGCAACATCACGCGATCACCTAACAAGAAATTCGGTTTTTTCACAGTGGTAGCCTGTAACCGACCAGTGCCGATGATTTGATGCTTGGTGGCGTGCAGGATTTCGTTATCACAGGCAATCGCATAAATCCATCTATCGTATTGCCAATGAACACCGCAGCAGTAACCAAATGCTTTGCTACTTTTGAGGTAAACTCGCTCTAGCAAATTGACTTCAACAGGGGGAATGTCTTTACTCCAAGGAGGAGAAAGAAACCAGCATCGTTCTAAAGTAGCGATCGCACAAGTCATAACGATGCCTCTACTTTTGTTGTTTGTACTTGCTGCATCCATGTTTTGATTGCTGTTAATTCATCAGTCCCGTTTGTAACTGCATTAATAACTTGCTGTTGAAAGGAAGATTGAGCTTGATTCGGAGAATTGCACTTGTCAGCAGCCCAAGCGAGGCACATATTTTTTACCAAAGTGTCTATCTTGCTGATAGGCAGTTGGCTAGGGCTACGGGCATCTTGGAATCCTAACCATTCCTTAACTAAATCCAGAGGATAATCAAGCAATGTCCGAATTTGTTTTATCCTCAAATCTTGGGGATGTATTTGTGGCTCTGCCATCAATGGAACAGATGAATATGTCCCACCCAACCGAGATTGAATTTCAGCGATGAGTGATCCCCAGTCTGCATTGGGATTCCATTCTCTGCGAATCCTTACTTTCGTAGAGGCATCATACAGCCGACAAAATACCGTATTCTCGTCACCACTAGTAACAGCAATAATTAGAGGTTTAGAAAAGTCATAAACCTGTGAAGCTGATAACAAAAAGGTTTTGGCAAAATTCGTTTCTACGCCAGTCCTGATAATGTAAATCTCGTCAGAGGCAACAACAATATCTAACTTGAAATTGTCCTTGCCTTTGTATTCTTTAGTAGTCAACCGCAGTTCTGAAAGATAACCAGTTAAAGCCGTTTGCTGTACAGGGATAGTTTTATCTTTGTCGATATCGTAGTGATACCACAAGTAAAATTCACCGTTTGATTCCCCATTTTTTACATATAAGTAAACTGGTTCAGGAGGATTACAAAGACCAAGTTTGATTTCAGTGTTCATCATTGTTCTCTGATAATGTTGAAATGTGTTGACGATGTTCTAGCTCACATTTCAAATAAGAAAGCGCGCTTTGTGCATCACCGATGGTCGCTTCGCTCCAATTCAAAATTAAAAATTCAAAATTCAAAATGAAGAATCAGAAAGATTTTAGAATTGATTGATTCTGGGTACAAACCTCCATTAATCTCTTTAATTTTGCATTTTGAATTTTGCATTTTGAATTCAAAAATAGTATTCCAGCTTTAATAAATCTGGATGTTGAGCAATTTGAGAGATTAGGTATTGAGTACAGCTAACTAATTCGATTAAGTTTATTTCAGGCATGAAAACTTTTCCTTAACTACTTTTCTTCGTTAATTTCCAACACAAAACCGCAACCAGTGTTTTGTACTTTCACTAGCTTTTGATTCAACAATGATTGGATAACAACATTAGAAAACTTGATAGAGTGCAAAGGTGCAGAACCACCACGAACACGCAGAGAATGCAATAAATTATCAGCATTCAAACCGAAACAGCTTTTCTTTTGTCTAGCCATTGTTTCTATCTCCGGTAATGGTTACTAATTGCTGTTGAAGTGCTTTGATGTGCTGTTGGTATTCTTTTATTTCTGCTTGTAGTTGCTGCTGTATCTCTGCAACAGAAAGTGTTTGAATTTGGTCGTCGGAATAATGTCTGACTTCTCCAGAATTTTTATCAGGCATTACGGTATAGCGCCAAAAATTACCGTACTCGTGGGCCAATAATGTGCCAGTAGGGTTGTACTCGATGCCGATGATTAACCCTTGTTTTGTGCGTTGCCCTAGCGTGAATCTGGGGTATTCCCAGTTTTGCGGAATGCTGATTGTGGGTTCCATAGTTTTATTCTGTGAATGGAAAAATAGGGGTGTAAGGGGGTAGGGGTATAAGGGTGTAAGGGAAAGAATTGATGTAAGGAGTCAGGAGTCAGAATTCTTACGAATTGATTTTGAAGTTAAGAGTGAATTAGTAGTACAAACTTCTTCCCTACACCCCACACCCTCACACCCCACATCCCTAAACTGCTGTTGCAAATAACTTTTGCAATTCAGCCGAAGTCAGTTGTTCTAGAGGTCGGTTTTGCAAGTATTTATTTGTTGTGGATGAAGTTTCGGTTATTGATAACCACCACACAGCATCCATCACACAGTCGCAAACTACGCGCCCCTTATTTCCTCCAGTGCGTATTGCCCACCAATCACCATCTGTACAACCGACTTCACCCAGTTTTACGTCATTCTGATAAACGCCATCTTCCAATAGTTCCAGCCCGTATTTCTCGCACTCGTTGAATATCTGCACCATGATTTCGTTACCAGTAGCGCAGGGTTCCACAAATGGTTCTTGCAGTGGTAATGTCCCTTGCTGGTACTGTTGTTTGACATAACTGTGGTATCTGGCGGCTGAAAGGTCGCGGAAAATCTCTTGGTCGTTGATGATCACCCGCCAGTACAAGTCTTCATGGTTGTCGTGATCATAAAAAATGCTGGCTACCAGTTCACCACCAACAAATGCTTCCTGGTCATAAAACGAGATTGTTGCAATAGTGGGGACTTCTGGTATTTCACTGTTTGTTGGTGGGTTGAGTGTGCCGTCCTTGTGATGCCATTGGATGAAGCGGTGGCATATTGCCCAAGTGTTAGCACGAAATTTCTCTTCACCGTTCACCATCACTACCCAAGGTTGAATGTCAAAGTCATTGGGATCATAGGTGATGTAAGCGATGAGCCGATTACCAGCGTAGACTTCATGGTGGTAAAAGTTGATTTCTACGGTTGTCAATTCTTCTGGGGCAATTGCTTCGGCTTGGGCGGTAATGTATTGGTCGAGTTCAGCTTGGGCTTTGGTTTGCTCGTCAATCTTTTGCAGTTGGGTGGATAGGTGGGTGAGGATGGCGTTAATCCAGGCATCCTTGCAGCGTTTGTCATTCACCTCACCTGTGCAACCGATTTCTGAGTAGATTTGCTTGAGCCGGGCAATGGATTTTAGCCGCAGCTGTTGTTGGCTGTAAGCCGGATATGTCATGATTGTTAAACTCCTTGAAATTAGGAGTAGAGAAGCGCTCTAGATTGGTAGTCGGGGGCGCTTTCTCTACATTTTTATAGTACATTACTAGTTTCTAGTGTGTCAACTAATAGTTTGTAGTGTATAGTAAAACTAATAGTTAACGCTTTACTCTAAGGAGGTGGTAGTGTGATTAGTGCAAAAATGCGAATAAGACAAGTTAAGGAAGTTGAAATTGAGGGACTAGGGGAGCGGATTAAGCAAGCTCGATTAAATTCGATTAAGTCTCTAGAGCAAATATGTGATGAAGTCGGTTTGTCGCGCACTTACTGGTACGACATCGAAAAGGAAACTCTTAAAGGGGCGCTTTCAATTGAAAACCTTCACAAAATCGAAGAAGTTTTGGGAGTTTCCTTTGGTGTAAACCTGGAGGAAGATTATGATATTTGATCATAATACTGTCAATCCACTGGTTTTGTTGGTGAGTACTTTGGGAGAGATCATCACAACTAACTATCACACTTTGAGCAAATGCCATTGAACTAAAAGAGGTGGAAACATGAATAAACCATCCTCTAAGCGCAAAAAAACTACTTCTACTGCATCTAGTGATGGCACAGCACCAGATAACCTTACCAAAGACCAAATCCCGCAAGAAGAAAACCCAGCGACAGCAACAATTACGGTTACTGCTGTTGAAGTCCCAGAATTAACAGACGAAGAACAGAGCGATAAGCCTAACGGCATGGCTCCGCTTACCGCCTTCACCTTGAACGCAAAGTGGAACGGGCATTTTTTGAGGCAGGCAAGGCATTAATGGAGTTGCGAGACAGACGACTTTACCGTTCAACTCATCGCACATTTGAGGAATATTGCCGAGATAGATTTGGTCATAGTCGCCGCCAATCCTATCTTCTAATGGATGCGGCTGTTGTATTTGATAACTTAGCTGAAAAATGTGATCCAATGGATCACATTCTGCCCACGAATGAGCGTCAAGTCCGTCCCCTCACAAAGCTTGAACCCCAGCAACAGCAGGAGGTATGGCAAGCCGCAGTAGAGGAAGCTGGCGGTAAAGTGCCAAGTGGCAGGGTCGTGAAGGATGTGGTGCAGCGAATAATGGAGCGAACCAAAGTCCCCAACACCTACCAAATTGGCGAAGTCTGCCAAATTCTAGCCAAGGACAATCCCGATCTCAGAGGCAAAGGCGGTTGCTGGTGCATAGTCACGGGAGTTCACGATTACAGTTGCACCGTGAAGATTTGGAACGGAGAAATTACGGTTGGGCTGAAGCACCTGAAATCTTACAACTATCTACCTGCGGATTGTGAGCAGATGCAGGTGATCTGTGATCGCATCAGTCGAGTGTATTCGAGTGGGTTGGAGGAGTCGGTGCAGAGGTTTTTGGAGTCGTTAGGGAAACTGAACCGTGCTTATTTGACTGGACTGGAAGAAAAAGTGTTGAGTGTTTTGAAGTCTGAAATCAGAGTTTAAATCTTTTATTTCATCAAATTTATTCTCGATTACCAAACAGTAAGTAATTATTTTCGGAATAGAAAATTGCTGTATAGTTTGAGTTATGCCAGATTATACTCCCAAGAGTTGCTCTATGATTGCTCTACCTGGTATTGCCATCCAAGACAAGATATACGAAAGTTCTAATTCTCTGGTTTATCGGGGCATTAGAGAGGATGGAGTAGCGAGCGTCGTAAAAATACTCAAGCAAGATTATCCCTCACCTGCTGAACTAACTCGCTACAGACAGGAATATAAAATTACCCGTTCCTTGAATCTGGAAGGAGTTGTCAAGGCATACAGCCAGCAGGACTATCAACGGACTCTGGTGATTATCTTAGAGGATTTTGGGGGAGAGTCGCTAGAGCAATGGATGCACAAGAAGCGCCCAGATATATTCTGCCCGATGCCTTTATCCACTTTTCTAGGTCTTGCGATTGCCATTACTGATACTCTAGGCAAAATCCATGCGGCTCATGTCATCCATAAAGATATTAATCCTGGCAACATTGTCTTTAATCCGAAGACTGGCGTTGTCAAAATCATTGATTTTGGCATTGCCACTCGCTTCAGTCGCACCAATCCTACATTCAAAAGTCTCCATCTTCTAGAAGGA
Source organism: Trichormus sp. ATA11-4-KO1 (assembly GCA_019358915.1). Taxonomy (GTDB): domain Bacteria; phylum Cyanobacteriota; class Cyanobacteriia; order Cyanobacteriales; family Nostocaceae; genus LEGE-11386. The sequence goes on along the minus strand of JAHHIM010000032.1, from coordinate 19,829 downwards.
ACCCCCGCATACCTGTCGCCAGAGCAAACCGGACGAATGAACCGGATGCTCGACTATCGCACTGATTTTTACTCACTGGGCGTAACCTTCTACGAACTGTTGACGGGACAATTACCGTTTCCTACTAGTGATCTCCTAGAGCTAGTCCATTGCCACATTGCCAGACCGCCGGCTCCCCCTCATGAATTGAACGCAACGATTCCCCAACCTGTTTCAGATCTTATTTTGAAACTGATGGCAAAGAATGCAGAGGATCGCTATCAAAGTGCTTGGGGCATCAAAGCAGATTTAGAACGCTGTGCCCAGCAATTGGCAGAAGTGGGTTTAATTGAACCTATGCCATTGGGTCTGCAAGATGTTTCTGAGCAGTTCCGCATTCCTCAAAAACTGTATGGGCGAGGAGCGGAGACTAAAGCATTATTGGCAGCGTTTGACAGAGTGGCAGGAACGGGGAATGTTGGCGAAGCCCAGCGACCAGAGGAAAGCATAGGAAATTCTCAATTCAAAGTCGAAATGATGCTGGTTTCTGGCTATGCGGGAATTGGCAAATCAGCATTAGTGCAGGAACTCTACAAATCCATCACAGCAAAGCACGGCTATTTTATCTCTGGTAAATTTGACCAATTAGGGCGTAATATTCCTTACAGCGCGATCGCTCATGCCCTGCAAAAACTGGTGCAACAACTGCTAGGTGAACCCGATGAGCAGTTGCAACAGTGGCGATCACGTCTACTCACTGCTTTGGGAAGCAACGGACAAATTATCGTAGATGTCATTCCCGAAGTTGAGTTCATTATTGGCAAGCAGCCACCTGTGCCCGAAGTTGGAGCAACAGAAGCACACAATCGCTTCAATCTCACGTTTCAAAGGTTTGTGCGGGCGTTTTGTGCAAAAGAGCATCCCCTGGTCGTCTTTTTAGACGATCTACAGTGGATCGATTCTGCGACGCTGAAGTTAATTGAACTCATATTGCTTGACGAGCAAACTCAATCTCTGTTTTTGATCGGAGCCTATCGAGATCATGAAGTATCTCCAACGCATTCATTAATTTTGATGCTGGAGAGCTTGCGAAAGCAGGGGGCAGCGCTTCAAGAAATTACCCTGACTCCTTTAACACTGGAATCGTTGAGTCAACTGGTAGCTGAGACATTACATCACAATCCTGAAACTGTTCGTTCCCTAGCCCAAGCTGTGTCACGTAAAACCGAGGGCAACCCGTTCTTTGTTGGTGAATTTTTGAAACTGCTGTATGGAGAAAATCTGTTAGTCTTTGATACACAACGGTTGAGCTGGCAATGGAACCTGGCTGAGATTGAAGCTCAAGATTTTACTGACAATGTGGTGGAGTTGCTGCTGCGTCAGTTGCAGAAATTACCGGAAGCAACACAGCAAATTCTCTGTCTGTCCGCTTGTATTGGAGCTGAATTTGATTTAAAGACGTTAGCGATCGCTTGTAAAAAATCGCCGAAAGTAATTTCTCTAGATTTACTAACAGCCATCCAAGCTGGATTAATTCAACCTCTATCTGAATTAGACGAAAACTTGTTAGTTCAAGACTACAAGTTTTTGCACGATCGGGTACAGCAAGCTGCTTATGCTTTGATTGATGAGTCGCACAAACAAGCTGTTCATCTCCAAATCGGTCGCAATTTACTCGAAAAAACTTCACCAGAGCGACTATCCAATCGGCTATTTGAAGTCGTGGATCATCTCAATCAGGGAATTAAGCTTGTCACTGCTCAACTAGAACGAAATGAAATTGCCAAATTGAATTTAATGGCAGGTCAGAAAGCAAAAGGTGCGACGGCTTATGAAGCAGCTCTTCAGTATTTCAATATAGGACTGAAACTCCTAGATACAGACAGTTGGGTCAGTGAGTATGACCTTACCTTAGCGCTGTACTCAGAAGCAGCAGAAGCGGCGTATCTCCAGGGTCGCTTTGATGAGATGGAACAGTTGGTAGAAGTGGTACTTGATCGTGCTAAAACAGTAGTTGACAAAGTGCAGGCTTACGACAGCAGAATCCAAGGATATTTGTCACAGGGCAACCTGAAAGAAGCACTGAAAACTGGATTGGAAGCGTTAAAGCTCCTGGGAATAGATTTAATAGAAAATCCAAGTCAGGCAGATATTCAAAGGGAATTAGAGTTAACATCTGCGCTACTTGCAAAACGAGAAATCGAAGACTTGATTAATTTACCGGAAATGACTGAACCAGAAGTGTTGGCAGCTATGTCAATCCTATCGAATATGGGATCTGCTGCATTTATAATGTTACCAACACTGTGGATACTGATTACTTGCAAAACGATAAATTTATTAATCAACTACGGTAATGCTATCTGGTCATCACTGTATTATGCTTGCTATGGGTTTGTTCTATGTGGAGTTGTTCAAGACATTGAACTCGGTTATGAGTTCGGCAAATTGGCTCTGGGTTTGGCAGAACGGTTAAATGCGAAAAAAGGAAATTCTAAAACATTAATGTTTTCGAGTGTCCATATCCTGCACTGGAAGGTGCATCTTAGGAAGATAATACCCATGCTGGCTGATGCCTATCGAAATGGAGTGGAAACTGGAGACTTTGAATCTGCTGGTTATGCTGCATATTTCGTGTGCCATAACTCATTTCTTGCTGGAGAGGAACTTACCCAACTAGAACAAAAAACAGCAACTTACAGCAAAGCGATCGACCAAATCAGACGGGCAAGCCCCTCGAATTGGCTTGCAATATTGTGGCAGACCATTCTTAATTTGCTAGATAGGTCTCTTAATCCTAGCCACTTAGTTAGTAGGCTATGTAATGAAGAGGAGGCATTACCACACGCTATTGCAGTTAAAGATGGAATTGCAATTCAAATGCTGTATCTGCACAAAGTTATATTGCATTATTTATTTGAAGAATATCATCAAGCTATACAGACTGCTATTTTAGCAAGGCAATATTTTGAAGAGATGACAGCAATAACAGTTTTACCTGTATTCTGTTTCTACCATTCTCTAGCGCTTTTGAGCCTATCGTTCGATGCTTCAAACTCTGAAAAAGTAGCTTGGCTAAACTGTGTTAACACCAACCAAGAAAAAATGCAGAAATGGGCAGAACACGCCCCAATGAATTATCTACATAAATTTTATCTAGTCGAGGCAGAGAAAGCACGAGTCTTAGGGCAATTTCTTGAGGCTGAAGAGTTTTATGAACGGGCGATATCGGGTGCTGCTGAAAATGAGTATATCCAGGAAGAAGCATTAGCTTATGAATTAGCGGCTAAACATTATCTGGTGCGAGGTCGGTCAAAAATTGCTCAAACTTATATGAAAGAAGCGCACTATTGCTACGATCGCTGGGGCGCGACCGCTAAAGTCAAAGACTTAGAAAAACGCTATCCACAGTTCTTTTCTCAGTCGCCTAGAGCCGCTTCCACATCAATTCCTATTATTGCTGAAACTATCACTAATCCCTTCCATACCGCTTTCGATTTAGCAGCAGTGATGAAAGCTTCACAGGCGATTTCTCGTGAAATTGAACTGAAGCAATTGCTACGATCACTGATGCAAACTTTAATTGAGAATGCTGGCGCACAAACCGGATATCTGATTTTAGAAAACTCAGGAGAATGGTTGATTGAAGCGGCTTGTGAACTCAATACCGATGAGAATGCTTGTGCGACTCAGGTGTTACAGTCTATTCCAATTGCCGATCAATTGCCAGAATCAATCATTCAATATGTGATTCGGACTCTGAAGCCTGTCACCTTAAATGATGCGACTCGTGAAGGTGCTTTTATTAATGAGCCATACATTCAACAGAACCAGCCTCAATCTATTTTCTGTTTGCCGCTGCTGAATCAAGCCAAGCTGGTCGGTGTATTGTATTTAGAAAATCGGTTAGCAGCTGGAGTATTTACACCAGAGCGATCGCAGGTCTTGCAGCTATTATCGACTCAAGCAGCGATCGCCATCGAAAATGCCAACCTTTACTCAGAACTGCGGGCTAAGGAAAGCAAGATCACCCAGTTCCTCGAAGCGATTCCGGTGGGAATTGCGATCGTGGATGCGGCGGGTCGCCCTTACTATACCAACCAATGCGGCAATCAACTCACGGGCAAAGAAACTGATACTTCCATAGCACCGGAGCAGATATCAGAGGCTTATCAGCTTTATGTAGCGGGAACGGATCAAATCTATCCAGCGGAGAGCTTGCCTATTGTGCGGGCATTAAGGGGCGAACGCATCAGGACTGAAGATATAGAAATTCGTCGAGATCATGTCACAATTCTAATTGAGGCACGGGGAACACCAGTTTTTGATCAACAGGGCAATATCACTTATGCAATCGCTACCTTTCAGGACATTACAGAGCGCAAACAAGCCGAGAAACTCCTAGCCGACTACAACTGCACTTTAGAGCAACAGGTCGCAGAACGAACTGCTGCGTTACGACAAAGTGAAGCAAATTATCGCAACCTGCTACAAACCGCGAATTCCGTCATCATTTGCTATGACACGCAAGGACGAATTCGATACATCAACGATTATGGGGTGAAACTCCTGGGCTATGAAGAACATCAGATTGTAGGGCGAACCTTATTTGAAACCATCATTCCAGACATCGAAACCTCTGGGCGGGATGTCAAACCCTTTGTCCGTGATTTACTTCGTAATCCTCAATCGTACCCGCAAGGCGAGGGTGAAAACCTGTGTCGAGACGGTCGGCGAGTTTGGGTTGCTTGGTCAAATCAAGCCATCTTCAATGAACAGGGAGATGTCGTTGAAATCTTATCGGTTGGCAATGATACCACCCAGCGTAGACAAGCAGAAGAGGCATTACAACGCAGTGAAGCCAAGTTCCGAGCTATCTTTGAAAACTCGCAGGTCGGCATCTTCCGAGTCCGCCTCTCGGATGGATTACTTCTCGATGCCAATCAATGCCATGCCAATCTGTTTGGCTTTGATTCACCAGAGGAGATCATTGGGCTTGAATACGTCATAGGCTATTATGCAGATCCCAGCGATCACCAACACCTCATTGAGTTGCTGAAGCGGGATCGGGAAGTGCGAAGCTTTGAAGCCCAGATGCGAAAACGAGATGGGACATTGTTTTGGGGGCTTTTCTCTCTTTATCTGAATGCAGACGATGATTACATCGAAGGGGTGATTGCGGATATTAGCGATCGCAAACAAGCAGAAGCCGCTCTACAAAATAGTGAAGAACGGCTGCGCCTGGCACTAACAGCCACAAATCAGGGACTCTACGATCTCGATTTAAAAACTGAAGAAAGAATTGTTAACCCAGAATACGCTTTAATGCTGGGCTACAATCCAGCAACATTTCACGAAACCATTTCTGAATGGATTGCTCGTTTGCATCCTGATGACAGAGAATCAGTTGTCGCAATCTACCGTGCTTACATTGCTGGAGAAATCCCTAGCTATCAAGCAGAGTATCGCCAGCGTACCCAGGATGGTCAGTGGAAATGGACTCTTTCTGTTGGCAAAATTGTTGCCTGGGACGAATCAGGTCAACCCATGCGGATGTTGGGAACCCACGTTGACATTAACGATCGCAAACAAGCAGAAGAAGCCCTACAAGCCTCAGAGACAAAGCTACGGACTCTAATTGAGGCAATTCCCGATCCATTATTTGTACTGACTGCTGAAGGGCGATTCCTTGAAATAATCGTACTGGAACGAAATCTGCTATGGCAACCCTTTGAGGAGATGATTGGTAAAACCATGCATCAACTCAGAAAGGAACAAGCCGATGAATTTCTAGGTTATATTCAGCAGGTACTGAGAACCCAACAAATCCTCACGGTCGAGTACAGTGCGTTTCTAAATGGACGAGAAGCCTGGTTTTCGGCTCGCATTGCCCCAATCGACCACGAGCAGGTGATTTGGATAGCGCGAGATATTACGGCGTTGAAGCAAGCAGAAGAAGCCTCAATTTTAGAGGAGCGCAACCGCATGGCACGCGAAATTCACGACACACTCGCTCAGGCGTTTACGGGCATTCTGGCTCAGGTGGGAGCGGCAAAACAGGTGCTAACGGATGATGTAGAAGCAGCTCAGGCACACCTGGATCTGATCAAAGAATTGGCACGAACTGGACTGTCTGAAGCGCGGCGATCGGTCGTTGCGCTCCGTCCTCAGCTTTTGGAGGAAGGCAGTTTACAGAGCGCTCTACATCGTCTCGTCGCTCAAATCAGGGCTGCTGCAACTGACACCACCTTATATTATGAGATTGAGGGTGCAGTGTATTCTCTACCCACTGAAGTCGAGAATAACCTACTACGGATTGGGCAGGAAGCATTAACCAATGCGATCAGACACGCCAATGCTGACGAAATCCGAGTAGAACTAGTCTACGATCGCGATCGATTCTGCTTGCGCGTGAAAGACAATGGACAGGGCTTTGGAGTTGGTAGTATTCCAGCCTCTGAGGGATTTGGCTTACTCGGCATGAGCGAGCGAGCAGAGCGCATCGGCGCACAACTCACGATTAGGAGTCAACCTGGACAGGGAACAGAAATTATTGTCACCGTCAATTGGGAGTAGCGTCACGATGAGCCAAGCCATAACCATTCGGGTTCTGATTGCAGACGATCATGCTATTTTTCGGCAAGGTTTAGCCACGATTATTAACCGTGACCCAGATATGCAGGTGATTGCCCAAGCTGAAAATGGGGAACAAGCGATCGCCGCCTTTCGGGAACACCAACCAGATGTAACGCTAATGGATCTGCGAATGCCTGAAGTGGAAGGAGTTGCCGCCATTGGTGCAATTTGTGCGATCGTTAAATCTGCTCGAATTATTGTACTGACCACGTATGATAGTGACGAAGATATTTATCGGGGATTGCAGGCAGGAGCCAAAGGATATCTGTTGAAAGAAACTGAACCTGACGAGCTTCTGAATGCGATTCGCACCGTTCATCGGGGTCAGAAGTACATTCCGCCCGATGTGGGAGCAAAGTTAGTTCAACGTCTCAGCAATCCAGAACTGAGTGAAAGAGAACTAGAAGTACTCCGCTCACTGGCGCAGGGGATGAGTAATGCTGAGATTGCGGCTGCTTTGAGCATCGGTGAAGGCACGGTTAAATCTCATGTTAATCGGATTTTGAATAAGCTAGATGTCAGTGATCGCACCCAAGCTGTGATTGTTGCCGTTAAGCGCGGCATTGTAAGTTTGTAGGATGTACTTTCGATCAAATTCGGATTCTAACTTAAGTTAGAGCCTACCTTCTATCTTAAGAAGGAGCTGCTGCTCCATCAAATTACAGCCTAAAAATGTTAACTCACTGTAGACGACAACTAAAAGCTAATTGCTTATATTGAATTCATGTGGATTGAGCAAGTGAATCGCAAGGTTCCATGCTTGATACAGATGTAGAAAGATGATCGACGACCATAGTTCCAGTTCTTTAGTTGTGCCAGCTTCAACCCAAGATCACAGTCAAGGTGTGCTAAGTGCCGCCGTGGTATTAGTGATGTATGGGGATTATCAATGTCCTAGAAGTGCAGCCGTTTACAAGCTGATTAAAATCATTCGGCAAGAGCTTACGGTTTCTTTTGGAGAGGATTATTTATGTTTTATCTTCCGCCATTTTCCACAGATCCAGATTCATCCCCAGGCGCAACGGGCAGCCCAAGCAGCCGAAGCCGCCGCCGCCCAAGGAAAGTTTTGGTTAATGAGCGATACCTTATTTGACCATCAACAAAGGTTGGAGAACGGTTATCTTGTCGAGTACGCCAATGATTTAGGGCTTGACATTCCTCAATTTCTCAAAGAGTTGTCTAAACAAGTGCATGTTGATCGCATCAACGAAGATATCGAAGGCGGAATGCACAGTGGAGTGACGACTGCCCCAGCCCTGTTTATCAATGGAATTCGGTATACCGAGCGCTGGAACACGACGGAGTTGATGGCTGCCATAATTGCTGCAAGTCATTAAGTTCCCCTATCTTTGCTCTCAATTCATATCTGACTTGTTTGTAAGTGCTATAAGCTATCAAATTTTGATAGCTAGATTTTGCCTGTTTCGCTGAACAAAACTGCCGCTTTTTGAACCATACCAACAACTGAATTTTTTCGTATTGATTTAGTCAATTACAAATCAGTATTTCATTGAGGATAATTCTATGCCGCATTTATTAGTACAAGGCAAGAATAATTCTGGGCATGAAGGTACACCTCAGACTGGTTCTCTTCAGGACTCCTCAGTTAATCATGCCCTGATTGCGATCGCGCAAGAAGTCACTGAGTTGCTGAGACAAACTTACCTGAGACAAACCGATGAAATTAAAACAGGAGAAGCAGAATGATACTGCAAGATAAAGTGGCGTTAGTCACAGGCGGCACATCGGGAATCGGTAGAGCAACAGCGATCGCTTACGCCCAACAACAAGCAAAGGTGGTGGTGGTTGGTCGTCGAATTGATGAAGGTGAAGAAACGGTTCGATTGATTCAGGATGCTGGCGGAGAGGCGATTTTTGTGCAAGCAGATGTCACGAAAGAAGCCGATGTTAAAGCAATGGTTGATAAAGCGGTAGGCATTTTTGGTCGGTTAGATATTGCCTTTAATAATGCAGGAATGGTTGGCGAAAATCCTTCGTTGATTGAGCAAACAGAAGCGGAATATGACCGCACTATGAACGTCAATGTCAAAGGCGTTTGGTTGTCGATGAAACATGAAATCGCTCAGATGTTGAAACAGGGAAGTGGTTCAATCGTCAATATGGCATCTGCGGTTGGAGTCGTTGCACTGCCTAACATACTCCTCTACACCGCGAGTAAACATGCGGTAGTAGGCTTAACAAAAGCTGCTGCACTCCAATATGCCAAAGCGGGTATTCGCATTAATGGCGTTGCACCAGGGTCAATCAAAACAGAGATGTTTGAAGCATCTACAGATGAAGTCAAAGCTTACTTGGCAGGGCTTCACCCGATCGGACGAGCTGGCACACCGCTTGAAGTTGCCAATGCAGCCCTGTTTTTATCATCTGACATGGCATCGTTCATAACAGGTGAAACGTTGATGGTAGACGGTGGGTTTGTAGCGCAGTAGTCGATCGGCAATGCAAAATATTGCAGCGATCGAATGCGCGATGGCTAGCTTTTGCCTGTTTTGTTGAGCAAATTGCCAATCTTTGAACCATGCTAACAATTACAACACCAACCCTTGAAGCCAAGCGCAAAGGCTTAACGCACAAACGATTACAGCAAGTACTCGGCTATATTCGTACTCACCTTGATTCGGCAGAGCCGACGCTACACGAACGAGATTTGTCACTGACTGAGCTTGCAGAAGCGATCAATGAAGTTAAGTTAGGCAAGAATCTGAAGCAGTAACAGAACTAAGATTGTATCTTCGTCCACAACATCAATTAAGAATGGCTCGTACAAAAATGAGTATTCAGCAATTAATCACGCCTGAAAAGCACGATTTAGGTGGGTTTAGCGTACAGCGCATCTTGCCGAGTAAAACCCTAAAAATGGTTGGCCCTTTCATTTTCTTTGATCACTTAGGCCCAGCTATTCTCCCGGCTGGAAAAGGCGTCGATGTTAGACCCCATCCACACATCAATTTAGCGACGGTTACCTATTTGTTTGAAGGAAGCCTTCTGCATAGAGATAGTCTAGGTACAGTACAAGAGATTTTTCCGGGCGAGGTGAACTGGATGACAGCGGGCAAAGGTATTGTTCATTCTGAGCGATCGCCCGAGAGTTTTAGAGAGAAAGAATCTACTCTTCACGGCATTCAGACCTGGATTGCCCTCCCCGAAATCGCTGAAGAAGTTGAACCCAGCTTTTCACATTATCCGGCGACTGATTTACCGAGGTGGATTCAAACAGGCACCAGCGCGACCTTGATCGCCGGTAGCTACCAATCTCACCAATCACCTGTTAAAACCTACTCTGCTACTCTTTACCTAGCGCTCGTTTTCACAGAGGGTGGTCAATTTCAGCTAGCGCCAACAGAAGGTTTAGAAAGGGCAGTTTATAGCGTCACATCCGGCCTGTTCGTAAATGGAGAGCCGTTAGAGCCATATCGTCTAGCCGTTTTAGCGCCGGATGAATCAGTAGATATCCGGGCGGAGGCTGAGGCAAAAGCAATGATTATCGGCGGGGCACCAGTGGGCGATCGCACAAAGTACTGGAACTTTGTGTCGAGCCGCTCAGCGCGTATTGAGCAGGCAAAGCGAGATTGGCAAGACCGCCGCTTCCCGGCGGTTCCCGGTGAAACTGAATTCATTCCGCTCCCTGATAATTCAGATCGCGGTAGTAGCGCGCCCCCTCTGATCTGACGATGGTTAGGCGTTTTTGCTGAGCGAGAGAACAGCCGCTTAACTCTTACAGCAAGGCTTTCTACTGTTTTGGATCAAGTCTATTTCATTCGCAAAACGCTTGGGAAATGACATGGAAGTTGGAATTGACAGTTTTGCTTGGGTAGAATCTGAAAGAAATTGAGCCTTGGAACTCATTACATTGAATAAGTTGGGCAAGAATCTGAGGCGGCATTCACAAGAAATCTCATTGCCTTAGGCTACCATCCGTTAAGAAAGTTCTGCAACCATTGATCTCTATAAGGAAACCTATAGTTATGTCTGAAAATTCAAAAATTGGCTTAGAAGGACTGCTTCGTCCAGAAGATAGCATCCTGGTACTGATTGACCACCAGCCTTATCAGTTCACCAACTTGAACAGCCATGAACCCACGATGATCATTAACAATGTTATTGGTCTTGCTAAATCGGCAAAAGTGTTCAACGTACCCACAATCCTGACCACAGTCATTGAAGAGAGAGGGGGTTACATCATTAAGGGATTACAGGATGTTTTTCCCGATCAAAAACCGATCAACCGCACTTTCATCAATACTTGGGAAGATCCAAACGTTACAGATGTAGTGAAAAAAAGTGGCCGCAAGCAACTTATACTTGCTGCGCTTTACACCGAGATCTGTCTCGCAATGCCAGCAATCCAGGCGCTGAGTGAGGGTTATGAAGTATTCATAGTTACCGATGCTTCGGGGGGTGTTACTGCGGAAGCTCATGACATGGCGGTTCGCCGGATGGTTCAGGCTGGTGCAGTTCCAATCAACTGGATGGCTGTACTTGCTGAATGGCAACGTGACTGGGCGCGCACAGAAACATCTGCGGGTGTATCAGATATTATTCTTGAGCATGGCGGTGCTAGTGCGGTTGCCCTTGCATGGGAACTTCAACTCCTGGCAACAACCCCTCCAGTGACCTCTGGTGGACATTAATACTTGAGGTTTCCTCGTTCTAAATCAAGGAGGGTTGGCACAGATGGAATTTATGAAAGCAGCCGTATTAACTGCGTTTGGTGATGCTGAGAAGTTTGAGATTCAAACGGTTCCCATGCCAACACTGAAGGCGGATCAGGTGTTGGTCAGAGTTTGTGCAACCTCAATTAACCCGGTCGATTACCAAACTCGTCGTGGTGATTACAAGGAACTGGTTCAATTGCCCGCCATTCTTGGAGTCGATGTTTCAGGGGTGATTGAGGAAATTGGCGAAGCTGTGACTGATTTCAAGGTAGGAGACAACGTATATTACTCGCCGCAGATATTTGGAGAATTCGGTAGCTACGCTCAGTATCATGTGGCTGATGCAGCGATTGTTGCATTGAAGCCTGCAAATCTATCGCACATTGAAGCAGCTTCTTTTCCGCTTGCAGGCGGAACAGCTTGGGATTGTCTAGTGACTAGGGGCAATCTACAAGTTGGTGAAACAGTTCTCATCCATGCGGGTGCGGGTGGAGTGGGTTCGATCGCAGTTCAACTCGCCAAAGCGATAGGGGCATACGTTTTTGCGACGTGTAGTTCTAGAAACCGAGATTTCGTGACAGAACTGGGTGCAGATCGGGTGATTGATTACAAAAATGAAGATTACGTAGAAGTCATTCGTCAAGAAACAAATGGACTGGGTGTGGATTTAGTTCTAGATACAATCGGCAAAGAAACAATTCAGCGTAGTCTAGAAATCATTCGTCCCTTTGGTAGGCTTACAAGTATTGTAGACATTGCAATACCGCAATCGCTTCTTGAAGCATGGGGTAAGAATCTGACGATTCATTTTGTTTTTTCACCCCAGTACCGAGCAAAATTAGAGGCTTTGACAAAACTCATCGAGCGTCATCAGCTTCGCCCAGTGATTGATTCAGTATTTTCTTGGGATCAGGTCGTTCTGGCACATCAGCGTCTAGAGCAGGGAGGAACACGGGGCAAAATTGTGCTGAAGTTTACAGAAAATTAAACCAGCTTTACAGCGTTGGTAATTGCTAAACGGATCGGAGTTTGATTGTGTGCTGAAGGTCAATATTGATTGGGACAGAAGAAACAGGATGATACTGCAAGATAAAGAAGCCTGCTTAACGCAGCATTGTTAAGACGGTGTTCGATCTCTGCATAACAATTGTGATGCAACAGACAAAAACACATCATCAATTTACAACGGAGAAACCTCTCATGCCTTACATTACCGTTGGTCAAGAAAACTCTGCAACCATCGATCTCTACTACGAAGATATTGGGACAGGACAACCGATTGTTCTAATTCATGGATTTCCATTGAACGGACATTCCTGGGAGAAGCAGGTTTTAGTTTTACTGAATGCAGGATATCAAGTAATTACCTACGATCGCCGAGGATTTGGCAACTCCAGTCAGCCCTCATCTGGCTATGACTACGATACCTTCGCCGCCGATTTGAATACACTCATGACCAAGCTTGACTTGCAAAATACCGTGCTGGTCGGTTTTTCAATGGGAACAGGTGAAGTCACACGTTATCTTGGCAAATACGGCTCAGAGCGGGTGCAGAAAGCCGTGCTGATGGCTCCCGTTCCACCGTTTTTGTTAAAGACAGACGACAATCCAGAGGGTGTTGATCAAAGCGTTTTCGATGGCATTATGAAAGCGATCGTTGACGATCGTCCAGCTTATTTCTCTGCCTTTTTCAAAGAGTTCTTCAATGTTGATGTATTGCTTGGCAAGCGGATCAGCAATGAAGCGATTCAAGCCAGTTGGAACGTAGCAGCAGGGGCTTCTGCTAAAGGGACTTTGGACTGTGTACCCTCCTGGCTCACCGATTTCCGCGATGATCTGCCCCGCATTGATGTGCCGACTCTGATCGTTCATGGAGATAGCGATCGCATTTTGCCGCTTGAGTCCACCGCCGCCAGACTCCCGCAGCTGATTAAAAACAGTCAACTGGTTGTCATTCCCGGCGGGCCGCACGCCATCAACTGGACTCACGCCGATCAGATCAATCCCTTGTTGCTGGACTTTCTTGAGCAGAAATAATCAGTAACTCGGCGCATGTCTGAACGTCTCGCCCGCGATAGGGCAAATGTTGTTTTGTACAGGAGTCGAAGCCATGTCACAACAGCTCAAAACAATCACGGATCGTCAGTGCCAAAATGCCCCTGCACAATATAGTGATTTAAAAGCTCTTTTTTTAAATTGCACACTCAATAAAACGCCAGTGTTATCCCACACACAGGGAGTTATCAATATTGCCAAAGCTATTTTCGAGGCTAATGAGGTAACCACTCAAGTCATTCGACCGGTAGATTATGAGATAGCGGCGGGGCTAGGGTTAGATATGTCACAAACCGATGAGTGGCAGACAGATGAATGGCCCCAAATCCAGAAAGAAATTGATGCAACTGACATCTTAGTGCTGTGTACTTCAGTATGGCTGGGTGAAAAAAGTTCTGTTTGTAGTCGAGTTTTAGAGCGAATGTATGGATATACTCATCTTTTGAATGAGAAAGGTCAGTACAGAGATTATGGGAAGGTTGGGGCAACCCTCATTACCGGGAATGAAGATGGTGTGAAACATTGTGCGATGAATATTTTGTTTTCCCTATCGCACATTGGCTATACGATCCCTCCCCAAGCGGATGCAGGCTGGCTAGGCGAAGTAGGCCCTGGGCCTTCCTATTTAGATCCAGGGTCTGGAGGGCCGGAGAACGAATTTACCAATCGCAATACCACCTTTTTAGCTTGGAACTGTATGCATATCGCCAGACTACTCAAAGATAATGGAGGAATTCCTCCTCACGGGAACCAACCTGACGTTTGGGATGCAGGTTGTAAGACAGACTTCAAAAATCCTGAGCATAAACGCTAGCAGGGATAGTTTTCTAAGGCACAAAATTTTTCAACATACCCTATAAAGATCTCGATCTAACCTTTATTGGTTAGTGACCTGCCGGATTTCTGTCCTGTGAAAAAACGCTGTGATTCACCCCGTTGAGTCAGGCTCAAATGACACAGATTTATCTAGTTCTGAGGAGGCAATTCTATGACTGACCCCACTCAAACATCTCGAACCGTTGCCGGAGTAATCAACAGCGTTGAAACAGTCGAAGGGGCTGGATTTCTTGTCCGTCGGCCCTTTCCCAAAAGTAGCTTCTCTGAATTTGACCCGTTTCTCCTCCTCGACGAGTTGGGGCCGATTCATGTAAAGCCGGGTCAGGCAAAAGGTGCCCCCGATCATCCGCACCGAGGCTTTGAAACCGTCAGCTATGTCTTGGCTGGACGGTTAGAACACAAAGATTCTGCGGGGCACGCCGGACTACTAAATCCGGGTGATGTCCAGTGGATGACAGCAGGTGCCGGGGTCGTGCATTCCGAAATGCCGGAGTCAAGGTTTACCCAAACGGGCGGACGGCTCCACAGCATTCAACTCTGGGTCAATCTGCCACAACGAGACAAAATGATGCCGCCCCGCTATCAGGAAATTCCAGTGGCTGACATTCCGGTCGCTCAAACCGAAGATAAGTCTGTGACGGTGCGGGTGATTGCTGGAGAAGCGTTAGGGGCAAAAGCCGTAATTCAGACGCGCACGCCGATAACTTACCTCCACTTCACATTGCAACCAGGGGCAACGATAATCCAGCCTGTACCCAAAGAGTACAACGCCTTTGTCTATATCCTGGAGGGGTCTGGGTTGTTCGGGACAGAGCCAGCGCCTGGTGATGATGGGCAGATGGTACTCTTTTCTCAAGATGGAGAAGATGTGGCGATCGCCAACCCTGCTGATGCTCAGCGTCCTCTAGATCTTCTGCTGATTGCAGGTGTACCCCTTAACGAACCAGTCGTGCGCTACGGGCCATTTGTCATGAACACTGAAGCTGAAATTACCCAGGCGATCGACGACTACCAGGCAGGAAGGATGGGACGGATTCATGCTTAACCCATCTCAATATCAAATGAGTCAACATCAACGCTTGAGTCAGTTACGAATCAAACTACTACATCTGCACAAGCTTTTACTAGAGACTGAGCGTCTTACCTATGAGCAAGTTCGAGGGCACGTTTCTGGAGGTGAATTGCTACAACTGGCGATCGGTCATGAGCAGTTTGCCTGGTTGCATCGACTCTCAGAATTGATTATCCAAATCGATGAGTTGTTTTATGCCGATGAATCTGTTACACCAGAGGCAATTGAAGCGATTGACAGTGACATTCGGACACTGCTCAGTCTCGATGAATCGGGCAATGAGTTTGCCATGAAGTATAACACGGCGCTTCAACGCCACCCCGATGCCGTGTTAGCTCATGCAGATGTCATGATGTTGCTGCCCTCTGACAGTATTTAACCCGCTTAACCACAGTCTGGAATTGCTTCGGGAACAGCTTTTGAGGATCTGCCGGAAGATTGGTTATGTCCAGTCTGTGGCGCGAAGAATGTGAAAAAACTGTGTGATTCACCCCGTTGAGTCAGACTCACACGCTAGGGCGTGTCTGAAAAGTAAACATTGAATGGAGACTTATAGCGATGTCTAAAAATTCAAAAATCGGACTGGAAGGACTGCTTCGTCCAGAAGATAGCATCCTGGTACTGATTGACCACCAGCCTTACCAGTTCACCAACCTGAACAGCCATGAACCTACGATGATCATTAACAATGTGATTGGTCTTGCTAAATCGGCAAAGTTGTTCAACGTACCCACAATCCTGACCACAGTCATTGAAGAGAGAGGGGGTTACATCATCAAGGGACTACAGGATGTTTTTCCCGATCAAAAACCGATCAACCGCACTTTCATCAATACTTGGGAAGATCCAAACGTTACAGATGTAGTGAAGAAAAGTGGCCGCAAACAACTTATACTTGCTGCGCTTTACACCGAGATCTGTCTCGCAATGCCAGCAATCCAGGCGCTGGGTGAGGGTTATGAAGTATTCATCGTTACCGATGCTTCGGGCGGTGTTACTGCGGAAGCTCATGACATGGCGGTTCGCCGGATGGTTCAGGCTGGTGCAGTTCCAATCAACTGGATGGCTGTACTTGCTGAATGGCAACGTGACTGGGCGCGCACAGAAACATCTGCGGGTGTATCAGATATTATTCTTGAGCATGGCGGTGCTAGTGCGGTTGCCCTTGCATGGGAACTTCAACTCCTTGCAACAACCCCTCCAGTGACCTCTGGTGGACATTAATACTTGAGGTTTCCTCTACGGAAGCAACAAGTAAGATAGGAGACAGCATTTTGAAAAAGATAAAATGCTGTCTCCGCCTCAAGCGTTAGTGATTCATCTGTTGTGCCACTATTCTAAGGTCGTACAAATTATCATGCCTGAGAATAGAAGCTTAACTTACAGCCAATTGCAGCAGGCGATTGATTACATTCATGCTCATCTGAATCATGATTTATCCTTGGCCGAACTGGCAAGTGCAGTTAACATCAGCCCGACTTATCTTGCAAGTTTGTTTAAGCGAACGATGGGGATTTCGCCCCATCAGTACGTGATTCAACGGTGCCGTGGAACAGGCAAATTTCTCGTCCAAAATTCACAGATTCTGAACTTGCTCCGATTGTGTAATTGGAAGCCTAAACTTATGCTGATCCAAAAACTAAACAACTGTGAAGAAATTATCGCTGGAGATGGAACTGTTCTGCGCGAACTGCTTCATCCTGACAAACAAGACATCAACTTGCGTTACAGTTTGGCGTATGCGATCTTGCCTGTTGGCAAAACTTCGATTCCCCATTCCCTAAAAACTTCTGAGGTTTATTACATCATTAGCGGTGTTGGCGAAATGTCGATTGACAGTGAAGTTCGTCGCATTGAACCAGGCGATGCGGTTTACATTCCTCCAAATGCAATCCAGTTCCTTCACAACTACGGCGACGAACCTATTGTTTTCGTTTGTCTAGTTGATCCAGCTTGGCGCAAAGAAGACGAAACGATTTATGCACCAGTCTGATTCATGCAAATCTCACTGTTAGGGGATTCAAATTCGCGTTACTGCAATTGTTCTGTGAATTTTGCACAAGCGGCAACGGGGTGATTCGGCGACTACGCCCAGGAGAAGAACGCGCCCCTAATTTCAGATTTCACATCAGCCTCAATCATTCTGTTCACCGTTATCTTCTACCAGGGATACCAAAAAACTATGACCTGCGAACATCTCAACAATCTAACTGTGGAAAACCTGATTTCTAAAGCAGCCTATCCCATATTTCGTTGTGAAGAGTGCATTAAAATAAATAGCCGCTGGGTACACCTCCGGATTTGCCAAACCTGTGGCAAAATGCTGTGCTGCGATTCTTCTAAGCATCAACATGCTCGTCGTCATTATGAAGCAACCAATCATGCAGTGGTTAGTTCGGCTGAATTGGGGGAGCAGTGGTTATGGTGTTTTGCAGATGAACAGGGAAAAGACTATTGATAGCGATTCTGATTTCATCTAGATTTCCTTCTCATTTCTTCAACATGTTCTCCTCATGTGGGTGATTTTCATGGCTGTTTCTAATCAAAGTACTCCCATTGACAGCGTTTGG
The DNA here is from genome assembly GCA_019358915.1 of Trichormus sp. ATA11-4-KO1. Taxonomy (GTDB): domain Bacteria; phylum Cyanobacteriota; class Cyanobacteriia; order Cyanobacteriales; family Nostocaceae; genus LEGE-11386. Next base: position 2,004 of record JAHHIM010000032.1, on the reverse strand, counting down.
CCCAGTTTGCCCTTAGCAGATTGGCAGGATACCTATGCAACTCTCCATCTATGGACGCAAATCATCGGTAAAATCCGGTTGGCACTGGCACCTAAACTCAATCACTGGTGGCAATCTACTCTTTATGTCACACCGCGTGGACTAACAACCGCTTCAATCCCTTGCGGAACTCGTAACTTTCAAATTAGCTTTGATTTTCTCGACCATCAACTACAAATCGACACTAGCGACGGTATTACTAAAAGAATTGCACTAGCTCCTCGCTCTGTGGCAGATTTTTACCAAATGGTGCTAACTACATTGAGCGACATCGGCATCGAAGTCCAAATCTGGACAATGCCGCAAGAAGTGTCAGAACCAATCCCGTTCGATCAAGACTATCAACACGCAGCTTATGATCCGGAATATGCACAACGTTTCTGGCGAATTCTTGTGCAAGTCGATCGGGTCATGACCTTATTCCGTTCCCAGTTTATTGGTAAATCAAGTCCTGCACATTTTTTTTGGGGCAGCTTCGACCTCGCTGTAACTCGTTTCTCCGGTCGTCGTGCGCCAGAACATCCCGGTGGGGTTCCGAATATGGCAGATTGGGTCACGCGCGAAGCCTATTCACACGAAGTTAGTAGTTGTGGCTTTTGGCCAGGGGGTGGGTCAGTTGTGGAGCCTGTTTTTTACGCTTACGCTTACCCTGCGCCGGAAGGGTTTCGAGATTACCCAATCCAACCCAGAGAAGCTTTTTACAGCTCAGAAATGCAAGAGTTTATCCTACCCTATGAAGCCGTGAGACAAGCTGATGATCCAGATGCAATGCTCCTCGCCTTTTTCCAAAGCACCTATGAAGCAGCAGCCAATTTAGGACATTGGGATCGAGTTGCGCTAGAGCATTACTCAAAGTTGAGTGTTGGAACTGACTAAACTCCAAGTTGGCTAAAACAAAGACAACTTGAATAGAGGAGAAATTCAAATGTCAGACAAAAATAAAGCCATCTTAGAAGAGGCAAACGTGGCGATCGCCTACAAGGTGTTCAAACGCGACTAGGCATCCGAACCCGTTTTTCAGGGCCATCAGAAGGGTCTTCGGTGATATCGTCAGTTCGTTGCTGAAGGTCAATTTTGATTGAAATAGGAGAAACAGAATGATACTGCAAGATAAAGTGGCGTTAGTGACAGGAGGCTCATCGGGAATTGGCAGAGCAACCGCGATCGCATTCGGTGCTGCTGGAGCCAAAGTGGTCTTCTCGGACATACGCGGTGTAGAAGCGGAAGAAACTGCTGATTTGATTCGCGAGACTGGGGCGGAATGCTTGTTCGTGAAATCAGATGTATCGAGTGAGGCGGATGTCCGGGAATTGGTGCAGAAAGCGATCGCGACCTACGGCAGACTCGATTGTGCCTTTAACAATGCTGGCATTGATCTTGCTGTTAAACCACTGCACGAACAATCGATTGAGGATTTTGACAAGATCATGTCGATCAATGCGCGAGGAGTATTTCTGTGCATGAAATATGAAATTCAACAGATGCTCACCCAGGGCGCAGGCGCGATCGTGAACAATTCGTCCACCAATGGTCTTGTTGCACTGCCGGGAATTTCTCCCTACGTTGCCAGCAAACACGCGGTGATGGGGCTGACACGCACTGCCGCACTTGACTATGCCAAACAGGGCATTCGGATTAATGCTGTTAATCCTGGTCCCATTGCGACTGATCTAATGGCTCGTAGCGCTGACCAGATAGGCTTAACGTTCGATGATCTTGGGTCTATGGTTCCGATCGGTCGGATCGGTCAGGCAACAGAAATTGCTCAAGCGGTGGTATTTCTCTGCTCTGATGCTGCCAGCTATATTACAGGACAACCTTTAGCGATCGATGGTGGGTATATGTTGCGGCTCGCAAACATAAACGCTCCGGCTTGCAAACAAGAAAATTGTTGGCTCACATTAATTGCAAACAGAAAAAGACTTCGGCTCACATTAATTGCAAACAGACTCATTATTATTTACA
>JAHHIM010000031.1:0-52877 GCA_019358915.1 Trichormus sp. ATA11-4-KO1 | reverse complement strand
GGACGGCTAGTTCGTAAAACATTGTCATTCTCTAAAATGCTCGACAACCATATTGGTGCAATTTGGTATTTTGTTCATCACTACAATGCTAATTTAAGAAGCTAAATCATTACTATGCACTACTACCTCATTCATGGTGATGAAATTTTTTCATTGGGACTGCCCTCTGCCGAATGCCTCCTGCCTTCTTCAATGTGTATGCCTCAAAATGTCATGATCGGCGGTAGACCTTAGGTTAAGGGTGCAAGATGAAAAGATATTGGAAAGTATTAGGGCTATTTTGGAGTACGGCGATCGCCGCAGAGATGGAATATCGCCTCAATTTTTTCATAGCTACCCTCAGCAGTTTGGGCAATCTGGCGGGTAGTTTGTTTGGATTATTCTTGTTTTACCGTACAGGCTACACCTTTACTGGCTGGTCATGGGAAGCAGCTTTGGTGGTTCTGGGCGTTTTTACCTTACTACAAGGCTTTGCTGCTACCTTTCTCGCTCCTAACCTGAATCGCATTGTCCGTCATGTCCAGGAAGGAACATTAGATTTTGTCTTACTCAAGCCTATCCGCAGCCAGTTTTGGCTTTCTACTCATACCCTTTCACCTTGGGGAATACCAGATTTAATTTTCGGCAGTATGATCATTGGCTATGCAGGTAGACGCCTGGGTTTGGAAATTCATAATTACCTTTTGAGTGCAGTGCCATTGTTATTTGGCTTAATAATTCTTTACAGCCTGTGGTTTATGCTGGGAGCCACTAGCATTTGGTTTGTCAAAATATACAATGTTACGGAAGTGTTACGGGGTTTACTGGAAGCTGGCAGATATCCCATGGTAGCTTATCCCACAGCTTACCGATTTTTCTTCACCTTTGTTGTACCAGTGGCATTTTTAACCACTGTACCAGCAGAAGCAATGCTGGGTCGTGGTCAAATTAATTGGTCGCTAGGTGCAGCTGTATTAGCAATAGTACTGTTTTGGGTTTCTAGCTGGTTTTGGCGGTTTGCATTGCGCTTTTATACTAGTGCTTCGAGTTAAGGGAAAATTCCCACAAAATATGCTCAATTTTCCCCCAACTGGCTTAATTTAGCCTCTAGTAGCGTGTCAATGAGGGATAAAGGAACGAACCACAAAGGGCACAAAGAGCGCTAAGAAAGAGGAAAAGACAAGAATCAAAAATTGATTTATCCACCAAAATTACTTTGACAGACTACTAGCCCTAAAAAAATAATTGTCCTGAAACTACGCAAAAGCTGATAGCGTCAAACAATAGAAAATATTTTTGTGGAAGTTATAGCTTGAAAACCCGTTCTAATTATTGGCAATTATTACCTTATCTCCGACCCCAGTGGCAAAATATTACCAAGGGTTTTGTGGGTATCTGCGGTTATGTACTGGCGACATTAACACTGATTAATCTTGCGGGGAAATTGGCAACTCCTTTTGGAGAAGGTAATGTAGTAGCGATCGCTCAATTGGTGGGGATTTTATCCTTGGTATTTCTTGTGCGTGGCTTTTTTCAGTCTGTGCAAGATAGTTACATGGCGAAAGCTGCTCTCAGGGTGGCTTTTGACCTGCGTAAACAGGTTTACTCTCACCTGCAAAAACTCGATCTCAGCTATTTTGAAACCGCAAAAGCAGGTGATTTATCTTACCGCCTCACGGAAGATATCGACCGCGTTGGGGAAGTGATCAATAAACTATTTCACGATTTTATTCCCTGTATTTTGCAATTGCTGGCCATACCCATCTACATGATTTACCTCAACTGGCAACTGACACTAGCGATAGTGATTGTTGCACCACTGATGGGTGTTTTAATTGGTTGGTTTGGTGAAAGGTTACGTAAATATTCCCTCAAAAGTCAAAATCGAGTTTCGGGTTTATCAGCAATCCTCACAGAAGTATTTAGCGGTATCCGTCTAGTACAAGCTTTTGCCGCCGAAAACTATGAAATTGCTCGGTTTGGAAATCAAGCAGAAAGCAGCTTTCAAGCAAAATACTCCGCCGAACGCCTCAAAGCAATTCAAATACCCATAGTGGGCTTTTTAGAAGCCTTAAGCGCCTTATCTTTATTGATGGTGGGGGCTTGGCAAATTTCGCAACGCAATTTAACAGTAGGTGAGTTTTTCAGCTACCTGGCGGCGGCGGCATTGTTAATTGACCCCATCGGTCATACTACTAATAATTACAACGAATTTAAACAAGGTGAGGCATCCGTTGACCGCGTGTTTGAATTAATGGCAATTCAACCAACGGTATTAGAAAAACCCCATGCGATCGCCTTACCTCCAGTTAATGGCAAAGTAGAATATCGTCATATTTCTTTTGCCTACAAACCCGGCGAACCTGTATTAAAAGATATCAATTTAGTGGCATTACCAGGAGAAGCGATCGCCCTTGTGGGTGCTTCCGGTGCTGGTAAAACTACCTTTGTTAATCTCCTTCCCCGCTTTTATGACCCGAAAGCTGGTCAAATCTTGATTGACGGTATTGATATTCGCGATGTGAAGCTGCATAGTTTACGGCGACAAATTGGCATTGTTCCCCAAGAAACCGTCATGTTTTCTGGGACGATTGCGCAAAATATTGCTTTTGGTCAAGACTTTTTTGATATGGAAGCAATTGCTGAAGCAGCTAAAATTGCCAACGCCCATCAGTTTATTACCCAGCTACCAGAAGGTTACTACACTTGGGTAGGTGAACGTGGGGTGAATTTATCTGGTGGACAACGCCAAAGAATTGCGATCGCTCGTGCTGTATTTCTCAACCCGCAAATCCTGATTTTGGATGAGGCGACATCTGCATTAGATTCCGAGTCAGAAGCACTAGTACAGGAAGCACTGGAAAGATTGATGCAGAACCGTACTGTATTTATTATTGCTCACCGTTTAAGTACTGTGCGCCGATGTGATCGGATTTTAGTTCTGGAACGAGGACAACTGGTAGAGTCGGGAACCCATGAAGAATTATTAGCACTGGAGCGACGCTATGCCAGTTTTTATGCTCAACAGTTTAGTTAGTTGGTCAGGCGATCGCTTGTAGGTTGACAATCACAAAAGCTGTGATTGTACTCAATTCTTCATCACAATAGAAAATTATTACCTCCGGCAATGCTATCTCTAAATTAGCAAATACAAATTACAATCAAGTTAGGAATTAATGTAAGGAAATTGAGTAATGGCTAGTGTAACCATCACCCCCAAAGGACAAGTAACTATTCCTAAAGAAATTAGAGATTATCTTCACCTTGATACAGGTAGTAAAGTTGATTTCGTCATTGATGAAAATGGAACAGTGAAACTGATTCCCTTAACTGTTCCTATTCACAGCTTATCTGGCATTTTACATCGCCCTGGCATGAAAAGCGTAACTTTAGAAGAAATGGAAACAGCAATTAGAGAAGGCGCAAGTGATTGGAGTTGATACCAACATCTTAGTACGCTACTTAACAAAAGATGATGAAAAGCAGTGGCAGCAAGCTGCTGAAATTATCGAAGGAGGAGAGCAATGTTTTGTTGCTAATATAGTTCTCTGTGAATTAGTTTGGGTACTAAGAGGAAAACCTTATCAATTTACTAGGGAACAAATTAGCAACACTATAGAATTAATGCTGCAATGTTCAGTATTTGATTTAGAAAACCGCTCTATAATTTATCAAGCATTACAGCGATTTAAACAAGGTAGTGCAGATTTTTCTGATTATTTAATTGGTGCAATTTCTCAGCATTCTGGTTGTAGTACAACAGCAACTTTTGACAGAAAATTGAGAAGCGAAAAGGGATTTGATTTATTAGAGTGATGGTTGTAACGAATTCAGGCGATCGCTTGTGGTTTGATCATCTAAAAATTCTCACTTTCGTTAAGCATCCCCTGTTCCCCACTAAGGCTGTGTTTCCGATTGTTGAACATTTTCCACAGGACTAGCAAAAGCAATAGCGTCAAGGGACTGGGTGGGTGAATTTAACTGCGGGTGTTCGAGCGAGGCTTCAATAGTTCTATCACTCAAATAAGAGCCAATAATCTTGTCATAGTTAGAAGCCACAGCTAAAAATGCGCCACCCAAAATATATATAGGCAAAGGCAGACTGAATGCTTTTAACCAGTCAAACAATTCTGCCAAGGCAAACAATAATAAAAAACAGGCAAGCCAAACTTTCATTTTTTCATTCCCCGCGTGCAAGCAACTCTACTAATAGGGTAAACAGCTTGCATGATACTTGATGTTCAAGTTAACCACAATTGCCAACAAATTCTGACATTTCATTTGATTTATTGTGGTGTGGGCAAGAACACCCACCCGCATATACAAGTTAAATATAGGACATCTAATTTTAAGCCGGCTTATGAGCAATGAAATACTTACTCATAAAGTGAACTTGCACCTCAATATTGATAAAACCCGCTTTCTCTAGCCGTTCTACCAAGTCATCATGGGTGTAATCCCGATAGTAGGGTTCATGAAAAATTTCTGGGAAAGATTCCATTGTCACAGCTAATTCAGGTGAATCATGCAATTGAATTGAATCACAAATCACAAAGACTCCTCCGGGTTTTGTTACTCGGAAGCATTGTTCTATGACCGTTTGACGCACTTTTGCTGGTAACTCATGGAACAGGAACACAGAAGTTACAGCATGAAAATAGTCGTTTAAGTAAGGTAATTCTTCGGCATTTGCTTGTACCAGTTGCGGTAACTCTCCCTTAATTTGGGATAGTTGTTGATTTGCCTTACGCAAATAAGCTGGCGACAAATCCGTACCATATAGGGATGCTTGAGGTAAAGTTGCTCGAAGCATCCTCAGTGTCCGTCCAGTACCACAAGCTACATCTAAAACCCGAATTTGCTTTGGTGGGACAGATTCAAAAGCTTTCAGTCCTTGCTTCAGAGGTGCAAGAATCCGCCGCCGCATCGGGTCAGCTGTCCCACTAAAAAGAATTTCTACCTGTAAATCATATAAATTAGCTGACTCGTCGCTCAAATAGCCATTACTTTGGTGATGGAAGTTTTGCACATAGTAGCTGGGATAACCATCTGTCTCTATTTCCGGCGAAAATTCTTGATACTTCTTTTGTTCAGCTCGCTCCCAGATTTGAGGTATGTCTAGGCATACCAGTGGATAGTAGCGGAAAAAATCTGACCAGGGATTATCAAACAGTAAGCTTGTGGGATATAGTCCTTTTTCAGCATCCTGCCAGTCTGTTTCTAGTAACAGACTTAATCTTTGGTGAATTTTGAGCAAAACTTCGTTAGGAATGGGTTTGGTCTTTTGCCCTAAAGTTGGATGAATCAGGTTCATTAACTGTGAACTTAGTGTTTTGTGAGCTAGACCAAAGTAATTTTTACCTTGTTGGAAGGTCTGATAAGTTAGCTTGCTTAAAGTGTCCGACATGAGAGTAATTTAAGAATTTATGACTTTTAGTAATTATTTGTAAAATATTGTAACAAAAATACCATCTATCTGCGGAAAGTTGTATTTCCCAAAATTAGACCAGTCTGAATCAGAATATCAATTTCAAAAATCTTTGCAATAGACAATAAATCGTCTGCATGGTAGAGCCAATAATTGTTTAACCCTATCTTAACCCCAGGCTAAGGTAAATTTTTTCATGGCTTTCAACCAGAAAATAGTTACTACAAGTCCTTAAATATAAATTTTTGTAACAAAGACTCAATTTTGTAACTTTGGCTACAGAATTCTGTGTTACTGTAAGAAAGTAAGGGATAACTAGCTAATCATATATAACTAAAACGATAAGGAGGACTGTGGCTATGTCTATTCAAGATAGATCTCGTGCGCTAACAATGCTGCAATATAAGCAAGTCAAGAATCGGCAACAATCAATGCTGATGCGGGCAGCACAAGAACTCGGTCTTCCTGAAGAAATATCTGAATATTGGAATCCTATTCAGGGGAAGATTGATCCGACAACTCGGTTGATTTATGAAAGCAGCCACGTTGCTATGAGCTAGGTTTTGCGCCTTCCCCAGAAATCTGCTCAAACCAATGTCTAGACGGACAATCTAGCTTGTTGGTTGCAAAATTGCAGTTAACCTAGGTTCTTACAGTGCAACAAAAGGTGAAAAAAAAGCCACCCTACTTAGGGTGGCAATAAATTCACTAATTTTGGCAATTAGCAATCGTAATAGAGATAAAATTCATAAGGATGAGGACGTAACTGCAACTGCTTAACTTCGTTAGCCAGCTTGTAGTCAATCCAGTTTTCGATGAAATCTTCTGAGAAAACGCCTGTTTCTGTTAAGAAAGCATGATCATTTTCTAATGCTTCCAATGCCAATTCCAGAGAACCCGGAGTTGAAGGAACTTTTGCCAGTTCTTCTGGAGAAAGTTCATAAATATTTTTATCTAAGGGTTCACCAGGATGGATTTTGTTCTTGATGCCATCGATACCCGCACAAAGCATGGCAGCAAATGCCAAGTAAGGGTTAGAAGTAGCATCTGGACAACGGAACTCCAAGCGCTTGGCTTTGGGGTTATCGCCAGATAGGGGAATCCGCACGGAAGCAGAACGGTTACCTTGAGAATAAGCCAAGTTCACTGGTGCTTCGTAACCAGGTACTAAGCGTTTGTAGGAGTTAGTTGTAGGGTTGGTGATGGCCAACAGAGCTGGTGCGTGCTTTAGGATACCACCAATGTAGTACAATCCCATTTCACTCAAACCAGCATACTTATCACCTGCAAATAGAGGTTGACCATCTTTCCAGATGGACTGGTGACAGTGCATCCCGGAACCGTTGTCGCCAAAAATAGGTTTTGGCATGAAGGTGACAGTTTTACCATATTTCTTAGCAACGTTCTTGATGACATACTTGTAAGTCATCAGCCAGTCAGCAGCTTCAATCAACTTACCAAAGCGGAAACCCAGTTCGCACTGACCGCCAGTAGCAACCTCGTGGTGTTGTTTTTCAATGGGTACGCCACAAGATGCCATTGTTAGCAGCATTTCTGTACGGATATCTTGGAAGCTATCCGTTGGCGATACGGGGAAATAACCTTCTTTGAAGCGTGGTTTATAACCCAAGTTGGGACTTTCTTTTCTACCAGAATTCCAACGACCTTCTACCGAATCTACGTGGTAGTAACCTTCGTGAGCATTCTGGTCAAAACGGACATCATCAAAGATAAAGAATTCAGCTTCAGGGCCAAAGAAAGCTGTATCACCAATGCCAGTAGAAACTAGGTAGTCTATTGCTTTTTGGGCAATAACACGCGGGCAACGATTGTACCATTCAGCCGTGCGTGGTTCTCTTATACTACAAACTATACTTAACGTTGGCTCTTTCATGAAGGGGTCGATCCAAGCAGTATTGGGATCGAGTACCATCATCATGTCCGATTCGTTGATGCTTTTCCAACCCCGAATGCTGGAACCGTCGAAAGGCACACCATCAGAGAAGGAACTTTCATCGATTTGGTTATGGTACACCGTTAGATGCTGCCACGTTCCTGGTGTATCGATGAATTTCAGATCAATCATCTGAATTTTTTGGTCTTGAATCATCTTCAAGACTTCTTGTGGGGTTGTCATTGTTACTCCTTCTCTACCAATTTCCTAAAGTAAAACCAGAATCTTCCAAAGCATCCTAACCCAGATGATCTGAACCAAGTTGTTGATGACACACCTGAAATATCATAAATCCTAGACATTAAAGAATTTTGTAGTTTTTGTTACAGCTTATCTGGATTACAGGTTATATTAACCTTTGGCCAAACATCTGCACAAAACTGGAAAGTTCATCGCATAGGGGTCAACTTTGGCATAGAATCCTTAAATAGCGGATGGATTATTTTTGTGCCGCATCTATTTTAAATGGCACAAAACTTTACTGGTGCATAATTGCAACCAAATTAATATCAAACCATAGATAGTAACGATTGGGAGAAGAAGGAATGCGCGATGCAGTTACAAGCTTAATTAAGAATTATGACGTTGCCGGACGATATTTTGACCGGAATGCGATCGACAGCCTTAAATCTTATTTTGAAAGTGGTACAGCACGAGTACAAGCGGCGGCAGCAATCAACGCGAATGCAGCTGCACTTGTGAAGCAGGCAGGGTCTAAATTATTTGAAGAACAGCCAGAGTTGATTCGTCCTGGCGGCAATGCCTACACAACTCGTCGTTATGCTGCTTGTCTACGGGATATGGACTACTACCTGCGCTATGCTACCTATGCGTTGGTTGCTGGCAACATGAATGTGTTGGATGAGCGAGTACTACAAGGGCTAAGAGAAACTTACAATTCTTTAAGTGTACCCATTGGCCCTACTGTTTTTGGTATCCAGATTCTCAAGGATCTTGTCAAGGAGCAAGTAGCAGCAGCAGGTGTTGCCAATACTGCCTTTGTGGATGAACCGTTTGATTATATGACTCGTGAATTAAGCGAGAAGGATATTTAGAGAATTCAGGCAGTTGAGATTTCTGCTTGCTCAAAGAAAATACACCTACTTATCGCACTTTGACTGTAGAGACAAAGTGCGTTTACTTTTTTTTACAAACTGCATAGATACGTTTGACGCGATCGCTTATATCATAACGGTTCAGTTAAGGATAATCGTAGGTTATTGAGTCCTTCTGTGCCAGTCAGTATTAACTCTGAGAAAATTGGCGAAGGGATAAAATACTTAACATAATTATGACTATTACTTGACTAAATATAAATTTATGTTCATGATAATGTTATTTGCTTGATGTTACTACTAGCTTGTTACTGTCTGCCCTCAATATCAGCTAAGACATACAACCTAGTCAATTGCATACGAGCTAGTCCATTTCAAGCCGCACTCTGCCGCATGAAGGAAACCTCGTACATTCACCAGACATGAGAGTTTGGGTGTATAGCCTGGATAAGGGTGACTTTTGCTTATGGACGGAAAGCCGTTAATTTTAGTTGTAGAACAAAATTTTCATAATTTAGAACTGCTGGATGCTCATCTAAAAACATTAAATTACTCATGTATTTGTGCCATGCAAGGAGTAAGAGCTGTGATACTAGCACAAACGCATAAGCCTGATTTAATCCTTTTAGATATGATGTTATCTGATTTAAGCGGCAGCCAAATAATAGATTACTTAAAACAAAACCAAAAAACCGCAACAATTCCAATTATTGCGATAATACCTTTTAATTTGGTACAAAAATATAATCGTCTTTTTTTAACAGGTGCTGATGATCATATTACCAAACCTTATAATTTTAGGAGATTAGAAACTGTTATTGGTCGTTATCTCAGTCAGTTAAATACTACAAACTTGCCTTGGGAATAGATTCAGGATTGCGAACCTCAGGTAACTGGTCTAAAACAATAATTATGCCAGTACGACCTGTTGCTAAATTTGTGTTAGTCATCAAATCAAGCACAGTTTTACCAATAACTTCTTCAATTAAACTTTGGAGTTTTGGTTTAATTATTTTATCTAAAGATATTCGCACTTGTTCTGCTAAATTTGCATAACCTTCATACATTAAAGTGCGCTCAGATTGAGTAACAGTATTTTCCAGAGAAACGGCTAACTCTCTATCAAAAAAATGACAAACTATTTGGCTAGGACGCTGCCCCAATTTTTCAGTATATAAAGTACTGATACGTTGGGAAAGTTCTCTTTCAATTTGTCCAATAGTTGGGGGCTTCATGAGTTAGTAATAATTGGGAAATTATTTCTTGAATGTAGTAATTATAGGCTACAGAGTTTAATTTATTTACGCCTAGTTACTTATGTTTAATTTAGGCATATAAAAATGATAAGTAGGTGGGTGGGAAAATTTATCGCTAGGATAAGGCAGAAGGGAAGAGGGTTTTAAGCTGATTCATTTTTCTTTACATAGTGATTTTATTTGTGCCTACCTACTTAGATAAAACAACTTAGTTATTTCTCCTTCAATAGACATATTGCATACTAGTAATAAATTAGGGAACTTATTTTGTACCAAACAAGCGATCGCCTGCATCTCCCAATCCGGGAATAATATAGCCATGTTCATCTAGATAATCATCAATAGCTGCCGTATATATAGGCACATCAGGATGTACAGTACAGAAATGCTGAATACCTTCTGGTGCGGCAAGTAAACAAACAAACTTCACTGATAAAGGATTAGTTGATTTTAGTCGTTCTATAGCTGCGATCGCTGAATTGCCAGTTGCCAGCATAGGATCGACAACAATCATATCTCGCTGGTCAACATCATGGGGAACCTTAAAATAGTACTCAACAGGAATCAAAGTTTTCGGATCACGATATAAACCAATATGTCCCACTCGTGCCGATGGCATCAATTCCAGCATTCCATCTAAAATACCCTGTCCCGCCCGCATAATCGAAACTAACACTAGCTTTTTATCAGGTGCGAGTATCGGCGCATTCATAGGAGCTAATGGTGTTTTAATCTGTTCATGTTTTAGTGGTAAATCTCGCGTTACTTCATACGCCAACAATAAGCTAACTTCTTTTAAAAGGTTACGAAATTTTGTCGTACTGGTTTCAGCTTTACGCATCAGCGTTAGTTTGTGCTGAATTAAGGGATGCTCAATAACTGTTACTTGATTTTCCATATTTTAGTCATTAATTATTAATCAAAATACAGTACCATCACTGTCAATTTGTATAGGAGGTTTACCACCCGTTCTCAGTTCAGCAGCAATTTTGCGTCCTGCTGTCCAGGTTCCTCCTTGCAGGATTTTCACAAGTGGTAATTCTTCAGAAGTCATATCCAACTTTTCGCGCACTTTGGCAGCAATGTGGTCTAAGAGAATTACAGTTAAGGCACGCCACTCAACTATAACTTCCGAGTCTACTGAATGCGATGAGTGAAAAATCTCCGGGTTTTTGGCACTAATTAACCCCATGTCAAGACATAGCCCGCCATTGCGATATTCTGGTAATCCAGCAAGGGCATCTAGACCAGTGATGACCAAACCCAGTTCTTGTAATGGTTCCAATAGAGAATACGTCAGCCACTGAGATAGTTTGTGAAATGGTACTAAACCATCATCTGCAACCCCCGAATGTTGCCAAACATCACCGAGATTCACCCCAGCCACTTCTAATCTTCCCGGCCAAATATCACCTAATCCTGCCAAAACAGTATTTAACACCGTTGCAGCAGCCAACTGCCCATTTTCAGATTTGCTCAACAAATAATTTACCAAATTCCCTGGACGGGGATTTTCATCTCCAAATAGAAGAGGTGAAGAAACTAAAACTTGACCCAACTTTTGTAATAAACGCCATCGCCCGGAAATCCCCACCAGTGGATTTTCTGCATTTACCTGAAACCCAGTCACCAGTTCTGTTTCTGTGAAAGCTTGCAATCTTTGGGCATCGACTTGTGGCAAAGCATCACGAGAAAAACTTCCTTGAGAAAACATGTGCAAACTAGCGACAGCCAAACCTTCGGAACGTCCCCAAGTCAAATTAGTTGACTGCTCATCATAACGCCAAACATGCCCAGCCCCAGCATCCAACAACACACTAACAACTGCCAAATCAAACTTAGCCGCAGCCTTTTCCAGAGAAGTGAGTCCTGCCAATTGAGTATCCAACCAAGCTAAACGCGGCACACCCCCCACCTCAAAATGCCGCCAACGACTGTGAAACGGAACTTGCAGATTCGGGTACTCACAGCGCATCACCGAAATCACATAATCTGCTACCCGTCCCAACTGCCTCAAATCGACAGCAAAATGATGCGATTTCCCCTCACATACCAACGCAAACACCTGGTGACAACGTTCCCGAATAGCAATTGGAGAACGAAGGTATGCCACCTTCGCCTCCTCTCTTCGCGTTCTTTGCGTCTTCGTGGTTCGTTTTTCCACCTGCAACTCCTATTTAAATTGTGGGGGATGGGGGAGTGAGGGAGTATTTTTGTTCTTGTCCCCTTGTCCCCTAATCCCTATTCCAAAGACCGCCCCTTGACATCAGCTAAACCACCAATATCTAAAACATCGCCTGTGGTGTAATAACCAGCAGCCTTCTTCGCCTCAATTTCTACCCGTGCATCTTGGGGAATTAAATCTTCTGGAATCGCTACTCTTTCCCTAATCTCAATTCCCGCTTCAGTAATAGCGTTGTACTTCATATTACTCATCGACACCATCCGGTCAATCCGGGTAATACCTAACCAATGCAACACATCAGGCATCAGTTCTTGAAAACGCATATCTTGCACTCCCGCCACACATTCCGTCCGTGTAAAATAGGCATCAGCGCGATCGCCTCCTGCTTGACGCTTGCGAGCATTGTAAACTAAGAACTTAGTCACTTCTCCCAAAGCGCGGCCTTCTTTGCGGAAATAGACAATTATTCCCACACCGCCTGACTGTGCCGTTTGTACACACACCTCAATCCCGTGTACTAGATAAGGACGACAGGTGCAAATATCCGAGCCAAACACATCAGAACCGTTACATTCATCATGTACCCGCACAGCTACTGGTTTATCAGGATCAGTAATTGCCGCTAGATCACCGACAATATACACCGTCAAACCCCCAATGGGCGGTAAAAACACCTCCAAATCAGAACGTGTCACTAGTTCAGGGAACATCCCCCCAGTTTGTTCAAATAAAGCCCGACGCAAATCACCTTCTGAGATGCCAAAGCGTTTGGCGACTCCTGGTAAATACCACACAGGTTCAATGGCAGCTTTGGTAACGACCAAATCACCATTTGGTTTCATAATCTGGCCATCCACCTGCAAGCGTCCTTTGGCTACTGCATCTTGCAGTTCCGGCATATTAATGTGAGCTGTAGTAATGGCGATAGTCGGGCGGATATCATAGCCCTGTTCATAATAAGATGCAAACACCTCAGGAGCGATCGCGCCAAATGGATCAAGAGAGACAATCTTATCAGGATCAGCCCAACTAGGATGAGGCCCAATACGCTCAATGGGCGATGTATTAGTTAAATCAGCTCGATGGTCTGACTGTAAAGCACCACTAGCCACCGCTAAAGCGCGATAAATTGCATAACTGCCGGAGTGCGTACCAATCACGTTGCGATGTGCTTGCTGCGTCAAAGTAGCAATAATCGGGCCGCGTTGCATGGCATCTGCGGCTCCCCAATGAATGGGAATCGGCTTAGGCCCAAAGCGACTGGGATGGGAAGTGAGAACAATATGCCTGGAAACGCTGTTTGGCTTTGGCATAGTCATTTGTTGTTTTGTGATGTTTTTATGAACTATTAGTCACCAGGGATTTGTCAACTGCTAATAGTCAGTTGTGGTTTTAAAAGTTTGGTATCCTAATGACCAATCACTGATAACTTTACATGTATAGTTTGAGATTAATAGTATTACTTAATACAATAAATAACATAGGAATTGCTTAATTTCCCGTTATTATCTCAAAAATTTCAACAGGACTTTAAAAAAGACTTAGTAGATTTTCGGCGAAAGTTGATACCTTAATACTAAAGATACAACGTTACAATTACCAACTTCAAATTCATGGATTCTTTATCTATCAATTCCTTACTTGAAGACTTGAAAAATCCCGACTCCACAGTGCGAGAGCAAGCCACCAAGAAACTCTGGCGGATCTGGTTTCAGCAAAAGGGAATTTATGGGCTAGAAAGAATTGACCAGAGTCAAAAGTTACTGGATGCGGGGGAAATGGCTGAAGCTGAAGCCATGTTGACAGAATTAATTAAAGACCAACCAGATTTTGCCGAAGCCTGGAATCGACGTGCTTTTCTCTACTACAGTATGGGCGAGTATAAACAATCTCTGGCAGACTGTCAGATGGTGATCCAGATTAATCCAGTTCATTTTGGGGCACTTCATGGCATGGGCTTGTGTTACGCCGCCTTGGGGAAGTATGGTCAAGCTATTAAAGCTTTTAAACGCGCTTTAGAGATTCAACCTTATTCGCTAGTAAATCAAAAATTAATTTTAGAATGTACACTCAGACTTAGCTAAAACAGCAGTCATCCCCATTGTGGATTTTAGATTTGGGATTATAAAGTCTTTATACCATTTTCTGGAAACATGAAAACTACAGTTTAAAAACGCAGAGGGACACAGAGTTAAAACATCCTCCACGTTTCTTTGTGTTCCTCTGCGTTAAAAAACAGGATATAAACTATGACGAAAACATTAGATACCCTGATTAACTCTCTAAAAGACATAGAAACAATTACAGATACCACCCAAGTAGCAAAATTATCCCAGGATTACCACACCTTTAGCCCCGTGCTAGTGCCGAAACTAGAGGGCAAAGTTGGGGATATAGTGGTACGTCCTGCAAACGAGAAAGAAGTATTACAAATTGCCGCCACCTGTGCCAAACACCGCGTACCTGTGACTGTGCGGGGTGCGGGAACCGGAAATTATGGACAATGCGTGCCTTTACATGGCGGCGTAATTGTCGATATGACCAAGATGCAGGGGATACCATGGGTGAAACCAGGGGTAGCGCGAGTAGAAGCTGGCGTTAAGCTAGCAGCCTTAGATAAAAAAGCGCGAGAAATTGGCTGGGAAATGCGAATGACACCCTCTACATACCGCACAGCCACAATTGGCGGATTTATTGCTGGTGGGAGTGGGGGTATTGGTTCAATCCAATATGGGTTACTAGGCGATCGCGGTAATCTTTTGGCACTGCAAGTGGTAACTTTAGAAGATCAACCCCGTGTGATTGAATTGCGTGGTGATGATGTGCAAAAGGTAAATCATGCCTGGGGAATTAATGGCATCATCACCGAAGTAGAAATTCCCTTAGGGCCAGCTTATCCTTGGGCAGAAGTTATAGTCACATTTGATGACTTTATGACCGCAGCAAAATTCGGACAAGCCCTGGGTAATGCTGATGGCATAATTAAAAAATTGATTGCTGTTTTTGCAACGCCAATTCCTCAATACTTTCATGCTTTACAACAGTACATTCCTGAAGGTACTCACCCAGCATTATTGCTAATTGCCGAGCCTAATTTAGAATTTTTGCCTGGTTTAGTACAGCAATATAACGGCCAGATTACTTATCAAAAACCAGCCCACGAAGCGGGTAAAGGTTTAAATTTGGGAGAATTTACTTGGAACCACACGACCTTACACGCCCGCACTGTAGATACTTCCATCACCTACTTGCAAAGTATGTTTCCTGCTGATGCCAACTTAGAACTGGTGGAGCAGTTGTCTGATTATTTCGGTGATGAAGTGATGATGCATTTAGAATTTATTCGGGTAAATGGCAAGGTAATTCCTGCTGCTTTACAACTTGTGCGTTACACCACAGAAGCACGCCTCAACGAAATCATTCGCTATCACGAAGCCCAGGGTATATTTATTGCCAATCCTCACACATATATTATTGAAGACGGTGGCAGAAAAGTTATTGACCCTGAACAGTTAAAATTTAAAGAAATGGTTGACCCCTATGGATTAATGAATCCTGGGAAAAGCAAAGTACTAGAATTCAAACTTCCTAATTAGGGAATCACAAGTTTATTAGTGGTGTGTTTCCCAGAACCGTGGTGACAATCCCAAAATCCCACATCAACATCACCCATGATTGAAATTGACGGTTCCTATGGAGAAGGAGGCGGACAGGTTCTCCGCACATCCTTAAGTCTAGCCGCCATCACTGGCGAACCAATTCGCATTGCTGGAATTCGCGCCGGACGCAAAAAGCCAGGATTAGCACCGCAACACTTAACAGCAGTTCGCGCTGCTGCGAGAATTTGTCATGCCCAAATGCGTGGTGATGCTTTGGGTTCAATGATGCTGGAATTTATTCCCGGTAGTTCTGTGCAAGCGGCAACTTACACTTTTGATGTCAGTGAAGTGCAACAAGGTGGTTCTGCTGGTGCGATTACTTTGGTTCTACAGACTATACTTTTGCCTTTGTCTTTGGCATCTGGTGATTCCTTGGTAACGCTGCGGGGTGGAACTCATGTCAACTTTAGCCCGACAATTACATATATTGAGCAAGTTTATCTCCCAATCCTTAACCGTATGGGGATAGATGCAGAAGTTAAATTAGGCGCTTGGGGGTGGTATCCCCAAGGTAGAGGAGAAATTCAGCTGCGGGTGAGTGGTGGTAGCCAACTCGGCGGTATCAACTTGTTAGAACGTGGAGATTTGCAACAGGTAAAGGGGTTGGCAGTGGTAACAGAATTACCTGCCCATATTCCCCAACGTATGGCAAATCGTGCCGAAAATTTGTTGCGGGAAGCAGGATTAAAAGCCACTGTCAAAGCTGTACGAGAAAAGGGTGTAGCACCAGGGGCAGGTATTTTTCTGACGGCTGAGTATGAGAACAGCTTAACTGGGTTTGGTGGGCTGGGACGTTTGCGGTTGTCATCTGAAAAAGTGGCAGAAATTGCCTGCGAACAACTACTGAAGTTTCATCAAACCGGCGCACCTGTAGATGAACATTTAGCTGATCAATTATTATTACCAGCAGTTTTAGCGTCACAGCAAAGTCAGTATAGAGTAGCTGAAGTAAGTTCACATTTGACGACAAATGCAGCCATCATTGAACAGTTTGGGCTGGTACGGATCACAGTAGATGAAGCTGCGAAAATTGTCAAAATTGCCGCTAGTTGAGGATAAGCGATCGCCTATTTAATTGCAAGTCCCTCATGTACTGAACTATCACTACAAATTAAGAATAAGTTTTTCTCGAGCCAATCTTGCGTGTTAAAAGTAATATCACTAGCATGATTAAGACAATCTAAAAGTAGTTTATTCGCATCCCAATATTGCTGTAAATACTGCCAATCCTGTTGATTGAACTGCCAATCATAACCAATTTGGCGAGTCTCAATCATCAGAGTTCGCAATTTCTCAGTCCAAGTTTTACCATTAGCCTGCCACCATATTCTGAGTGCTTCTTTACCTTGAATTGGTGATGGTAGCTGGTTATTGATGTCTTGCAGCGCTGTTTGTAAAGATGGTTCACCTACTAACAAATGTCTTAGGTCAAGGGCTAAACTTAAAGCAGAGAACCTGAGAAAGAACATATCAGCATTTATTGACTGACTCACAGTAAGTGCATGAGTCAGAGCTAGATCCAATGCTAAATCAATTGCCAGATTACCAGCCAGTTGATGATCCAAGGATATTGGCAAATCTTGGTTACAAGCCAGAGGATGTGCGGCGGGAAGGGCAATAGTAAAATAAAAGGCACGCACACTGGCCAAATTATAAGATGTATTAACTGTAGAAGATTTTTGACATACCCATTTGCAAAAATTATGCAGTTTGATATTTGTAGTTGTTAAATTATCAATTTTTTGCTTCATTAGCAATAACAAATCATCTGCGGGTTTCCACATTTCCGCAATTAATAAAAATATTTGCCGCCAACGTTGTTCATTGAGATGATTTACAACTTCTGGCAGTATTTGGAAATTGCGAGTTATCACAATTTCCCTGACAGCAAAATACTCTTGAAAGATTAAATGGGAAAAAGCATAAATTCCTCGTGCCTTTTCAATTAATAAGCCATGTTGAACTGCAATTGCTTTTAACAGCGCTGCACTTTCTAATTCTAAAGCATCGGCATCTGTTGTCCCATTGGGAAGCTGGCATAGATAGTCAGCAATGAGTTGTCGCATTTTAGTTTTAGGTACAAAATAATCCCCTGAAAATAAGGAAATTGCTGCTATATGACTAAGTAACTTAATTGTATGCAGCAATGACAAATCACTATCAACGCGATCTCGTTTAATCCCTTTTATTTCATCCCATCGTACCAACAACAAATCCAATCCTTGTTTATAAAATTCCGAGCGATTAACTGGGAAATTTTCCACAGATTTAAAAACTAAGCAGACAAGATTCAGTAAAATTGGCAGACTAGCTAATTCCAAAATTCGCAAGTTTTCTGTTAGCTCTAGCTTTTGTATCAACTTCTGTGCCAAAATCGGTGCTTCTGTGAGAGCATTTTTGGCAACTGCTAAAAACCACTTTTCAGCAAAAGCGGCAATTTGTGGTTTAGTAAAATCAGCAATTTCAATTTCAGTGAATCCCTGAAGCTTATAGTGATGGGAATCCAGGCGACAAGTAACAATAATTTGATTTTTATAATATTTATCAGCGAATTTACGAATTTCCTGGAAAATGTTTTCTGAATCTTCTCCACTAATTTCATCTAATCCATCTAATAAAATTAAAGCTCTGCCATGAAACAATACTGTGGTCAGTTCTTGTTCAGCAATCCCAAAATTTATAAAATATTCATACAGGTAGTTTAATAAATTGATGGAATTACGTCCTCGCATATCTTCAGCAAGGTTTTTTAACCTGATAAATACTGGTAGATAATCTGGTTGAAAATCTCCTTGATTACAACTAAGAGCAATCGATTGCAAAAATGTAGTTTTACCCGAACCTGGTTTACCCAATACTATTAATTTAGAATATTTTGTAACTGCCTCTATACCCTTAATTCGTTGTTGAGATGAATAATTTAAGTTAATTTTGTTAAATTCATTTGTGTTCAATTGTTGCAAATCGCTAAGTTCTAGCCATCGCTTGCTCGTGATTTCTTCAAAAATATTAACATCAATATAAAGATGATTTAATTCGATGGGTCGAGCAATATCTAAAAGCTGCAAAGTAGCGCATTGAGCTTGAATTTTGTCATGATTGGCAGATCGCAATTTTTGCACCAAGGCATTAATATCTAGTGTGATATCTGCGGGAGTACATAAAAAAGTAGATTCATCAAAAATTAACTTTTGAGCAATTTCCGAGGGTTCTAGTTCCAGCACAAAGCAAATATCATTAAAAACATGGCGGTCAATAGGCTTACCAGTAAAAAACTTCCAAATAGGCTGGCGAGTTTCCAAACTGACTTCGGCCGCTAAATATTCTTGTGTCCAGCCTTTGCGCTTAAAAGCCTGTTTAGCCTTTCTAATGCCTTCAGCCGATGCTTGGAGCGATCGCTTTGCCATTGCCTTACACCACTATATACAGATCTGCTGATTTGAATACAATTTATACAACTCATACAAGTTATACGCTAACTTTAACGAAAACCCCAACATCAAATCAAACATCAGCCATACATAATAGTATTCGAGTCAGCCAAATCTACATACCCAACTAGCTTATGGCATTACCAAGATAGCTATTGCACCTTGAGTAATGCCTAAGCTTTTATTCAACTAAACTGCCTCCCGGATAAATATACTAAAATAGACTTTAAAGGCTTGTATTTAAATAGATACAGCCTTATTCATGAACACCGTATCCGACTAATGGGAATACACATCGGTGTCCCAGCAACAGGATCAGTAACAATTTTAGAATCCAAACCAAATACTTCTTGCACATTCCTTTGATTCATCACTTCTTCTGGCGTGCCATGAGTATAGACGTTACCTTGTTTCACTGCCACCAAATAATCTGCATAACGACAAGCTTGATTTAAATCATGCAGCACCATGACTAAAGTTCTTCCCTGGGTTTGGTTTAATTCCCACAGCAAATCTAAAACTTCAATTTGATGTGCTAAGTCTAAAAAAGTTGTTGGTTCATCTAACAGCAAAATATCTGTATTCTGAGCCAGTGCCATGGCAATCCACGCACGCTGTCGCTGTCCACCAGAAAGGGTGTCTAACTCGCGTTCAGCCAGTTCTTTCATTCTGGTAATTTCTAATGCTATCTCGACAAATCGCTCATCTTCTTTAGACCACTGCTGCATCCAATTTTGATAAGGAAATCGTCCACAAGCGACTAAATCTCTGACTGTTAAGCCTTCGGGTGCAACTGGCCCTTGGGCAAGAATTCCTAATTTTTTAGCGACATCTTTTGTTGATAACTTAAATAAATCTGCTGCATCTAAATAAACTGTACCCCCACGCGGTTTTAGCAACCTTGCTAATCCCCGTAGTAGTGTAGACTTACCACAACCATTAGCACCAACTAAGGCACTAATTTTGCCTCTGGGTATAGTCAAGTTTAGATTTTTAACTATTGTTACACCATCGTATCCTAAAGACAAGTTATTAGCAGATAGTTGGTAGTCTAAATGAGTTTGTAATTTCATTTCTTTCGAGTTTGTACTAATAGATATATAAAGTAAGGAGCGCCAATTACAGCAGTAACAATTCCACAAGGAAGTTCCACAGGAGCAAAGATAATTCTTCCCAGTAAATCAGCAATTACGACAATCATTGCCCCAAATATCGCCGATACAGGAATTAATCCCTCATAATTGCTACCTACTAACTGACGTGCAATGTGGGGAGCAATTAATCCGACAAAACCAATCGTGCCAGCTGTGGCAACTGCTGCACCAGCAAGCGCTGCACTAATTAATAGTAAAAAACTGCGTTGCCACTCTACCCGACTACCTAAACTCTTTGCTGTTTCATCGCCCAAAGCTAAAGCGTTTAATTGTGGTGCGCTGGCTAAAGCTAAAGGAATAAATACTATCAACCAAGGTAATAAAGCTACAAGCTGTTCCCATGTGCGTCCATAAACGCTACCAGCTAACCAAACTAAAGCTTCACTAACATTGTTAATCTCGCCAAATGTCACCAATAAGCTAGTAAAAGCACCAGTAACAGCAGAAATTCCCACACCAACTAAAATCAAGCGGATGGGATGAGTACCTCTATCGTAAGCCAGCAGGTAAATTAGTACAGAAGCAGCTAAAGCACCACTAAAAGCAGCCACAGGCAAAGTTCCCACAGGCAAACTGGGAAACAGTACAATCAAAGCCACAGCCGCTAAACCAGCACCAGCATTAATGCCAATAATACCTGGATCAGCTAAAGGATTTCGGGTTAAGCCTTGCATAATTGCCCCAGAAACTGCTAATGCCATTCCCACAAGTCCAGCCGTTAAAGTTCTTGGTAACCGCAGGGTATTGATGACAAAAGTATATTCAGGATTACCAGTTTCTATTCCCAACACAGTTTGAATTACAGCTAGAGGTGGTGTAGGATATTCGCCGATAGAAGTGCTAATTACCATTGTTACCAAAGTAATGATTACTAGGATGAGTAAAACAATGGGAACGCGTTTCTGGAGGCGGAAGGAAATCGGAAACGTTTTAGAACGGAAAATTAAGCTATTATTCCTCATTTTTTGATCTTATTTTTGGCTAAATAAATGAAGAATGGCGCACCCACTAAAGCAGTCATAATCCCAACGGGGACTTCTTGGGGTCGAATTACCAATCTGGCAAAGATATCTGAACATAGCAGGAGAATTGAGCCAAAAAGGGCGCTATAAGGTAGAATCCAACGGTAATCTACTCCTACTAAGAAGCGAACCATATGGGGAACAACTAAACCAATAAAACCAATGCCGCCAGCAACTGCAACTGCACTACCTTGCAGAAGAAAAATGCTCATAGCAGCTGCAATTTTTATCCATAAGGTTTGTTGACCTAACCCTTTGGCAATATCCTCTCCTAGGCTGAGAATGGTGATTTGTCTTGCTAGGAGGAATGCCAAGATTAAGCCAATACAAATGTAAGGCAACACTTGACCAATAATATTTGTATCAGCACCTGCCAAAGAACCCGCTAACCAAAAGCGAATTTCTTCTAATGTGCGTTGACTAACGATTAAGACAGTAGTAATAAGTGAAGCAAGTAAGGCGCTAATAGCTGCACCGGCGATAGTGAGATTTAAAGGAGTGATACCACTGCGTCCAAGAGAAGCTAAAAAATAAACACTAATAGCAGTAATTCCCGCACCTGCAAAGGCATACCAAACATAAACACTTGGTGTAGATGCACCAAAGATAAAGATAGAAATTACCACAGCCAAGGATGCACCTGCGTTAATTCCCAAGATCCCTGGGTCAGCCAATGGGTTACGAGTTATACCTTGCATTAACGCCCCAGATACGGAGATAGCTGCACCCACCATCACCGCCAGTAGCGATCGCGGTAATCTAACTGTACGAATAATTAAATGCTCTTTAGAACCATCAAACTCCATCAATGCTGTATAGATAGTTTCTACAGGGATATCTGCCGCACCGAGAGTAACGCTGAAGATTAAGCATGTTAGGAGAATTATTAATCCCAAAACTAAACCCCCAAAGGGTAAAGTTAGCGCTGACAAAAATCCTCTGGTTAAAGAGGAAGTTGATTTACTCATTACCCATCTAATATTTCTGCTCAACAAACTATAAATTGATTGATAATTTATTTCAAGTGCATATAAAATTAAATAACATAAATTCTTATTTATTGAAATAGTTTAATTGGCAAAATCATTTAAATCGCACTTTTTAGCTGATGATAAAGTTACAAATTCTCTAGATTGCAGTTAGCTTATGTTTGCCATGTGCTATTTTTAGGCTAAAAAGCAAGTGAGAAGTAATAGCAATAAATTTAAGTTATATGCTATTGTGCTAGAGCAGAGTTGAGGCAAATGAATTCCCAGGAATATGCACAGCCCTGGTGCGCTGTGGATTAAAGAATCGGATTGCTATATCTGCAATGCTTTGCCATCAGTTTATCTAAAAATGATGGCAGTTCAGGTAATTCGCCTCAAGATACTCTGCGATCGCCCAAGAAAAGGTTTCTTGATAACGCATATTTAATTTCTGGATGCAGCTTTGAGTCGTTTGAGAGAACCACCTACTTTATGTAGATTTTCAACGAGATGAAACCAATCTAAGAGGGTGTTTGAAAAATTTTACCCCTCAAAACTTTTCAAACACCCTCTAAGGCTCATTATCGTGGCTTTCGATATGTTCATGAAGTCTTAAAAATGCTTCCAGAAATTCCTGAGCCTATTTTATTAAACCAGATTTTTGCCAAGCTTACTTCTTTAGGACGTATTTATAACGTTTCTACAAGCGTTGAACCCTCGTAAATTGGCAAAGGTATTGCTCTTTAATTACGAATTACGAATTACGAATTACGAATTAGTAATTATTTGGTCAAAGCCACCATCCACCCAAATAGTTGTCAAACGAGATACCTGCTCATGAGACTGTTTCACGCGTTGAAGAACCTGTTTTCCCTCTTCTCGCTCACCCACTTAAAGGCGGTATGACCATATACCGCCCTTGATATTAACTTTGTCAAGCTACTGCTTCTTTTTCTAGATTTTCGTCTAACCAAACAAACATATCGGCAATTGATTGAATCATATCTTGAACTCCATCCGAAAAAAGTTCAACATCTTTTTCTGATTTGACATACATTTGAGCCACTTGAATCAACTCGTTTGTATGCTCAGGATCTAAATAGCAGTGAATGTGAAAATATTCAATAGTATGGTCATCAATACCTTTAAATATTTTGCGAAGACCCTCAATATAATTAATAAACACACCGGGGAGAATTTGCTCAATTGCCGCAAACCTTCCTAATGAACGTACAATAGGTTCATCATCACAGAACTCAAATTTCTTAAAGCGTAATGCTGGAATACGAAATGCCCCATCATCCGCATTGATATCAATTTTGGCACAACCAATACCTTTCATAAAGCGCATAAACAATGCTACATGAGCCTTGTCTGGGTTCAGTTCTCCATGCTCAGTAAAAGCATTTTCTAGCATAATTGTTCTGGCAAGGTAGCTATCCATTTTTGATGCAACTTTGAGGAAGGCCATATTAAATCTATTTGAGCCAGGTAGCATTTTAATAGCAAACTGGCGAATTGCATTTTGTGAAAATTCTCCTCTGGCAAAACGTTGTACAAAAGGATGTTGAGATAAATCTTGTCTATTTGTCACCTCTAACAGAACTTGGCTGAGTTGACTTTGAAAATTGGCATCCAAAGAAATAAGTGTAGTCATAATCCCTGAGTTGGCTAGTAGTTTATTGTTAATATTTGACATGACAAACTGCCATGATTAGTAAATAATCATGTAGCATATGTAGCTATCGATACGTATTGCATAATCTGCCTTAGAAATTACTGGCAATCAATAAAGCTATGCCGTAGATATAGGACTCATAATTTGATTCCTGCAAAAACTCACTATAACTAAGAAAGCTTCTTGACCGTTGCCTATTGCCTATTGCCTCTCTACGCACATCAGTTCAGAAATCAAAGCGGATTCCTATATTAAATCTATCTATGTATTAATAACTAGTTCTATCAAAAAGGTTACTCAAAATTAGAGCTTAACTACTTTGTAGCAAGTTTTATACTTAGATATTGATTAAAAATATAGTCTTTATTTTTTTTATACGCAGAAGCAAAAAATATTCTTTAATAAATTTTCATTTTTTATTGATTTTATGAAGATAGTATAAGTAATGAACACTAGCAAAAACTCAGACAAATACTAAATGTATTAATACTGCTTTAATTAAAGGAATACGGCAAAATACTGAGTCTACAAACACTTATACAATGATTGAGGGGATATTTGAAAATTGTTAAGGAGTCAAATTTTATGCTAGGCATCGCACCACAATACGAATCATAGCAAGGTACATAAACGTCTCCGATGTCTTTGGCAATAACTCATAGTCTGTGACCAATCGCCGACACCTCATCAGCTAACCGAAAGTGTGCTCCACTAACCAAGGTTTTTTGAGCAAGATAAACCCTTGAGTTTTTTCCGGTTGCAGCACTACCCGTACAATCCAACAGCAAAAGTCCATCACCCGATGATTGCTTCCATAGCTTGCTTCCTGAAGAGTTAGATTCGGATGGTGTTCCTGTTCACTTCTCATTCATCTAGCACCCCCAGGAAACTCCCAACACAGCGTTAGCTTGGCGGTGAGAAGATGTCAAACTTGTAGATTATCCCTCTCTTGTGGATATACAACCACATCCCGTCTTGGCAACAGTTTCGGAAATATGTATACACTGTCTGTTAAGAGGGAAAGTTTCCAGATCCCCCCGCCATCTAACTCCTTCTAGCAAGACATGGATAAAGTTAATCTGAGGATATAACGAGAAATCATTAAAATTCTAATCTCTGGGATTTTTCTTTATCCAGAAATAAAAAATTTGTATAATAAGCTAATATTTGAAGTTAGGCAGGTTAAAAATGAATAACAATGAGTATAGTCTGCTGTCTCTTGACTTGCCAAATATAGAAAATTTTATTGACAAAGATCCGTTGATAGTTCCACCAGATGCTTCTGTACAGGATGTTCTGACTTTAATTAATCAGGTACATAGTAAAGCTAATTTACCATCTTACCCAATTTTTACTCCAGACTCAACTAAAGTGACTCAAGAACAGTTCAGTTGTGTCTTAATAGTGCAAGATTTGCATTTACTCGGCATATTTTCGATGTGGGATGTTATGAAGTTGAGTATTGCTGATATAGATTTATCCCAACTAAAAGTTGTTGATGTAATGACACAGCCAGTTATTACTATTACGCAATCTCAGAACCATGATATGTTAATGGTAATGTCATTATTATGTCAATACAGAGTTAATTATTTACCTGTTGTTGATGATGAGGGTCAATTAGTCGGTCTAATTACGCTTAAAAGTGTTTATGAGTTTTTGCAATGGAATCATTTAAGGAGAATCAATCAAAAATTAGAACATAATGTTTTGCAATACCAAGAAATGCAAAAATTCTTAACCCAAGTTCAGGAGAATTTAACAATACAAGAAAAGCAACATATAGTAACTGAAATTGATCGCACTAACGTGCTTTTACAAAAAGAAATGTCTGAACGCCAACGTGTCACAGAAGCATTCCAACAGAGTGAAACCCTTTATCGTCAACTAGTTGAGAGTCAAACCGACGTAATTGTCCGAACTGATTTACAGGGTCAGCTGACATTTGCAAACACAGCTGCTTGTCAAACATTCGGTAGGTCACTTGATGAATTACTTGGCCAGCCACTATTTGAATTTTTCCATCCTGATGATTTACCGCTAACGATGGAGAATATGAAAACCCTAATATCCCCTCCTTATCACTTAACCGTTAGTGAGCAACGGGTGTTGACGGTTCAGGGCATTAGGTGGTTACAGTGGAATGTTACTGCTGTTACTGATGAAATGGGAGAAGTTATTGAAACTCAAGGGGTAGGAAGAGATATTACCGAACGCAAGCAGGCGGAACAAAAAATCCGTGAGCAAGCATCTCTACTTGACATTACTACCGACGCAATTTTAGTTAGAGATTTAAAAGGCCAAATCTTATTTTGGAATAAAGGTGCAGAACAACTTTACGGTTGGCAGGCTGATGAAGCTGTAGGTAAGAACTATAAAGAACTTTTTTTAAAAGAAATTTCATCACAATTAGAAACAGCTTACAGGCAAGTGATTGAATGTGGTTCGTGGCAGGGAGAATTACAAACAATTACACAATCAGGTAAAAAAATTACTGTAGAAACTCGTTGGACATTAATGCTGGATGAAGCGGGACAAATTAAATCTGTTCTTAGTGTTGATACTGATATTACTGAAAAAAAACAACTTCAAAACCAATTTATCCGCTCTCAACGGTTAGATAGTCTGGGAACTCTTGCAAGCGGTATCGCCCATGATCTTAACAATATCCTAACACCTATTTTGTCATCATCTCAAATGTTAAATTTAAATTTTCCTCATTTTGATGACAAACATAAACATATGCTCAATATTATTGAAAATAATGCTAAACGAGCATCTGATATGGTCAGGCAAATTTTGACATTTGCTCGTGGTGACAATGGTAGAAGTATTGCCTTACAAGTAGAACAATTGTTATTAGAAATTGAACAAACTCTTAACAATACATTTCCCAAAAATATTAAAATTAATCATAAATTATCACAAAATGTCTGGACTATCTTGGCAGATCCTACCCAAATACATCAGGTGTTAATGAACCTCTGTGTTAATGCTCGTGATGCCATGCCCAGAGGCGGAACTCTATCTATTTCTGCGGAAAATTTATTCATTGATGAAAACTTTGTCAGAAGGAATTTAGAGGCGCAAGTAGGTCCTTATGTAGTGATAACTGTCTCTGATACAGGAACTGGTATTCCCTCAGTCATTTTGGAGCGAATTTTTGAACCTTTTTTTACAACTAAGGATTTAGGTAAAGGTACAGGATTAGGTCTTTCAACCGTAATTGGTCTTGTAAAAAATCATGGCGGTTTTGTAAATGTTTTAAGTGAAGTAGGATATGGTACTCAATTTCAAGTCTATTTACCTGCTGTAAACGATAAGATAATACAGCAGAGTAAGAAATTAGAATTACCCAATGGTAACAGCGAATTAATTTTAATTGTAGATGATGAGACTGCTATTTTAGAGATTACTAAAACCTCGTTAGAGGATTACAACTATAGAACGCTGACAGCTAGTAACGGCATTGAGGCAATATCTTTATATGCTGATAACAAAGCTCAAATTAGTGTAGTTGTGATGGATATGATGATGCCATCAATGGATGGTTTAACAGCCATACGGATTTTACAACAACTAAGTCCCCAAGTTAAAATTATTGGTACTAGTGGTGTTGCCGCCGACAGCCAGATTGCCAAAACTACTGATATGAATATCCACACATTTTTGCGGAAGCCTCATACTATTGATGAGCTAATACACGCTATTCATAAGGCTTTAAATTAGATATTAGTGGTAAGGCGATCGCTTCCCTCCCCAATGCCCAGGCAGAGGCGAAGTTGATTACGTTATGGTTAGATGGAAAAGCCCCTTCAACTGTCCAGTCCTATCAGCGCTACATTAAACGGTTCTTAGAATTTCTGGACAAACCCCTTAAAAAAGTAACTTATGAAGACTTGGTAGAATACAGTACACAATTTCAAACGACGGCAGACAGTACCCGACGAATCTACATTGCTGCTGTCAAGAGCCTGACCAGTTTCGCGCATAAAATCGGATATATCCCTTTTAATGTGGGCATGGCAATAAAACTGGGTGAACTACCGGATGTCATCAACGAACGCTATTTAGACGAAGCAGATATTAAATTAATGGTGCGGGCTGCACAAAAACATCTAGAACTTGCCAAAACTCCTAAACGACAATACACAGCATTTAACAGTCTTTGCCTACAAGGGAGTTACTGACCAATTCGGCAAGTTAACATGGCAAGAGCAATTTTTTGATGGCGCATCTCACAAAGTTGAGGTCGAAGCAACTCCTAGCCCTGGATCTAAGCGTCAATTTCCACTGGTAAAGTCCCACAAGAAGTTGAAGTTGAAGGAATTGCACCGCCAATGTACATCCGGTTGATTGGTTTATTCTACTTTACTGCCATTGTCGGCATTGGTATGGCGATGGGATTGCTAATACAGCACCAACGAAAACCACAAGCTGGGGCAAATTAAAAGCATCAACGCTTGACACTACGCCGTATCAATATTCCTAAAATGCCTAGTCCTAAGAATACAGCACTAGCGATCGCCGGAATATTCCACTCTTGTTTAGTCGTTGAGCAGCGTATTCAATTCTCATCTGTTGATGAACAGACAAGTTGCTTTCGTTCTCCTGTCAAGGGTAAATAAACGATGAAGGTGCTACCTTTACCAAGTTGGCTTTGCACCTGTATACTACCTCCATGAGCCTGAACAATTGCTTGCGCGATCGCTAATCCCAATCCAGATCCACCAGTACGACGCGAGCGATCGCTATTCACTCGATAAAAACGGTCAAAAATCCGCTTTTGCTCGTGCGATGCAATACCAATACCTGTGTCTTGAACTTCAATTACAGCATTACCGTTGCTACGTTTGAGGATAACAGTTACACAACCACCAGCAGGGGTGTATTGAATAGCATTGGCAATGAGATTAGAAAGCACACGCAACAGTTGATCTTCATCTCCCATCACGTATAAAAGCTCTTGGCATAACACCAAAGATGTTAGCTGCAAAGAAGCCGCAGCCGCTAACGCTGAAAATTCTTCTATCAGGTCATTAATCAAAACATTCAGACAGCAATGTATTTGTTGTGTCGCTAACATTTGCTGTTCCAATCGAGACAGTAACAGCATATCCTGAACTAGTTCAGCTAGTCGATGATTCTGACGTTGAATAGATGCTAAAACATCTCGCGCCTCCTCAGACAGATACTCCATATCAAATAAAGTTTCTACCGTTGCATTAATCGCTGCAAGAGGAGTACGCAACTCATGAGAGGCATCAGACGTAAACTGTTGCATTTGTTTATACGACCGATCAATTGGTCGCATTGCTAACCCTGCCAGCCACCAACTAGAACCACCAACTAACAATACCGTAATTGGCAATCCCACCGCCAAAATTAACTTCAAAGCAGCGAGACGACTATCCAGGTCATTGAGACTGCGTCCTACCTGAATATAGCCCCAATCTTGATTATCTTGAGTGTGCAGCAGTAGAGACTTTTGACTGTAACGATTGCCTTGTAAGTCTTTGACTACTTGCCACACTTGAGTTTCCACAGTCGGTGGCAATTCATCAGGTTGGAAACCTGCCACTGCAATTAACCGTCCTGAACCATCGACAAAACGGATGTAATATTGTTTATCTTTATATACAGGACTAAAAATGCCATGTTCATTATGGGTGCTTTGACTGTGACTCAGGATCTTTTGGGTAGGACAACTGGACTCAGCTAAACAAATATTTGGTAAAACCTGCTGGAAAACTAGCTCTGTAATACCAGGTTGTTTCAAATTTGGTTCAATTACATCATGTAGTGTACCCGCTACCGATTCTAGTTCTCGGTTGATAGAAGCCACATAAGCATCAATGATTACCTTGTAAACCACAAAACCGCATAAGGATAGAATCAGAGCCATAACTACCGCATACCAGGTAGCCAATTGCCAGCGAGTCTTACGAAATAGTCGAATCTGCATTGCCAGGATTGAAACGATAGCCCATACTAGGGACAGTTTCGATTAGCCCATCACAACCATATTCCGATAATTTGCGTCGCAAAAGTCGGATTTGAGCTGCTACTACATTACTAACGCGTTCCGCACTAAAGGCATACAGATGATTCAAAATTTGGTCGCGTGTAATAACTGTATTAGGACGTTTCATCAAGTATTCTAATAATTGAAATTCTTTTTTTGTTAAATAAATTAGCTGATTTTCCCCATTAGGATACTGTCGAGAAACTGTACAATTACCGCAGTCTAGGATAAGACCACCAACTTGCAATTGTAAAGGCTGGATCTGAGACGTAAGCGATGCACCTCCTAAAGCAGATCGCCGTTGCAATGCACGCAATCGTGCCAATAGTTCTGCCATGCCAAACGGCTTGATTAGATAATCATCTGCCCCTGCATCGAGACCAGCTACCTTATCTGCCATGCTATCTTTAGCAGTTAGCATCAGCACTGGTAAAGCATTACCCCGATTCCTTAAACGTTTACACAATTCCAAACCTGACATTCCCGGTAACAACCAATCAAAAATTGCCAGTGTATATTGAGTCCAATTATGTTCTAGATAAATCCAGGCTTCATTTCCATCCAAAACCCAGTCAACAATATATCTTTCTTTACTCAACTTTCGCTGAATTGACGCACCTAGATCCGGCTCATCTTCAACTAACAGAACTTTCATAAGCAGTAGATTTACTCTAGAAATTTGTTCATTAAATTACACGCAATTGAACAATTCCAATGGGTAACTCTACATTCATACCAGCGAGAATAGTAGATATTTTGTAGAACTTATCACCAGTAGTCACTGCTGTTTTTTTAACATTATTCATTTCTACAATGATAGTAGTTCCAGGAGCGACTGATTTGGCAAACTCTAGCGTAGCTTTTTTGCCTTGAATAGAAACTTTTGCCGCAATTTGTTTACCAGATTGCTCGGAAACATCAATATTTTCTCTGAGAACAATGTTAGCTGGAGCTGCGATAATTAGCTGAGAAATAGCCTTGCTGTTTTCGGGAACTGCTATTTTTAAATTATGCCTGAGAATTCTCCAGTGGCGAATACCCTGGGGAAATTCCACTAAGCTAATAACGTGAGGAAAGTTACTAGATTGTGGTGTAGGATTTGCATAAGTAGCTGGAACTAAAACTGCCATAGTCAAGACAAAAATAGCAGTAGGTGTCAATTTTCTATTCATTGCGTTCTTATAATTACCTCACTATATTCATCAATTATTAGAATCATCTTCAGTGAAAGATGTTACCTCTTAATAGCTTGACAAAGCGAGATGAAATTTGGGTGAAATTTTTGCTAGTTACACGGATTTATTAAAAGAACACAAATAAGTGACCTTTGATGGAGCTATGACGTTTTCCTACAACGTATCTCTTTATAGTCTCAAAGCTCTCTAAACTCGTTTTAGCTTATTTCACATCTTGCACCAAGCGACTGAAGTCGCGGCTACACGAACAAAACCCGCACTTCGACAAGAGTTCGGCGAAGGCTACTTCGACAAGGCTCTGTACAAGTCACTCGAGCCGCTCAGTAACCACCTGCGCGGGTTCCAAATCCTTGATTTTACATTAGTCCGCTTTTTGAGACTTTGGTTTACTGAGGAGAAACCACCAGATTTCTAATCCGATTAACCCCAAGCCGGCTGTTGTAACTGCACCTTTTACCCACAGTGGTTGCTCAATGCGGCGGAACTGAGTTGTCTGCGATGCCTGCGGCGGGCGTAGCCATCGCTCGGTAGTTGGCATTTGATGATTCATCTGTGCAACTACTTTATCTGAGGCAACACTAAATGCCAATGCCAAGCCTGCTATACTGCTAAGAATTATTTTACTCAACATTTGCTACCTCCTTATGCTACTGCTTTAGCTTGAAATTTACGCAGACGTAGGGCATTCGTAACCACTGAAACCGAACTAAATGCCATTGCTGCACCTGCAATGATGGGGTTAAGTAACCAACCGAAGATGGGGAACAAAATACCCGCAGCAATCGGAATGCCAGCAACGTTGTAGATGAAGGCGAAGAATAGGTTTTGACGAATGTTACGAATCGTAGCGCGGCTGAGTTGAATAGCAGTGACAATGCTTCGCAAGTCACCGGAAATGAGCGTAATGTCACTAGCGGCGATCGCTACATCTGTCCCAGTGCCAATTGCCATTCCCACATCAGCTTGGGCTAGGGCTGGTGCATCATTGATACCATCACCAACCATTGCCACAATCTTTCCTTCTGATTGCAGTTTCTGCACTGTAGCGGCTTTTTGATCAGGGCGGACTTCTGCCAAAACACGCTTGATACCAACTTCATGAGCAATGGTTTCGGCGGTGCGGCGATTATCTCCTGTGAGCATCACCACCTCTAAACCCAGTTTTTGCAAAGCACGAATTGCTTGTATTGATGTAGGTTTAATAGCATCAGAAATACCCATCAATCCCTGAATTTGCCCGTCAACCGCAATCCAAATTGCAGTTTTGCCCAAATATTCCAAACGTTCTTTATCTTGTTGTAAGGCTTGGGTGTCAATCCCTAACTCTTCCATCCAGCGTTGTGTACCAATTTGCACGAGATAATTAGAAACTATACCCTGTACACCACTCCCTGTAATTGCTTCAAACTCCTTGACATCTGCTAACGTCACTTCTTGAGATTGGGCGTATCTCACAACCGCTTCTGCCAATGGATGTTCGGAATTGCGTTCCACAGATGCCGTAAGTTGCACCAACCTGATTTCGTTACCATTAGCAGTACCGTTGACGGTGACAAAATCGGTGACTGTTGGTTTACCCTGAGTGATAGTTCCAGTTTTGTCCAGCACAATTGTTTGAATTTTGTGCGCCAGTTCTAGGCTTTCGGCACCTTTAATCAAAATGCCATTTTCTGCACCTTTACCCGTTCCTACCATCACAGATGTTGGTGTGGCTAAACCCAGCGCACAAGGACAGGCGATAATTAGTACCCCGACTGTGGTGATCAGCGCTAAAGTAACGTTGCCAGTAAAATTAAACCAAATGATGAAAGTGAGCAGAGCGATCGCAATTACCGCAGGTACAAACCATCCAGTTACTTGGTCTGCTAATCTCTGAATTGGGGCTTTAGAACCCTGTGCTTGCTGTACTAATTGGACAATCTGTGCCAGTACAGTATCACTGCCGACTCGTGTCGCCCGAAACTTAAAACTCCCAGTTTTGTTAATGGTAGCTCCAATCACTTCATCGCCTGGTTGCTTTTTGACAGGCACGCTTTCCCCTGTTACCATCCCTTCATCAATTGTCGATGTCCCGTCAACTACTTCGCCATCAACGGGAATTTTCTCACCAGGACGAACCAGTATCACATCACCAATCTGTACTTCTTCAATTGGGACATCTACTTCTCGTCCATTGCGAATCAAACGCGCTGTTTTAGCTTGTAACCCAATCAGCTTACGGATAGCTTCTGAAGTTTGTCCTTTAGCGCGATTTTCAAATAATCTTCCTAGCAAAATCAGGGTAATGACGACAGCCGCAGTTTCATAATACACATCTGGCGTTAACCCCTGATTGATGAAAAAGCTGGGGAATAAAGTAGGAAATAGCGAATAAAAATACGCTGCACTTGTACCTAAAGCGATTAGGGTATCCATTGTGGCAGCATGACGTTTTAAAGCTTTCCAACCATTAATGTAGAAGGAGTAACCACACCAGAACTGTACTGGAGTAGTGAGCATCAACTGTACCCAAGGATTATGCAGCCATACTGGGATAAAGGGTAAGTGCAACCCTGTCATCATAGGCAGTGAACCTATAACTAACACAGTGCTAATGATGCCTCCTACTGCCACCTTTCGCATTAAATCGCGGGATTCTCTTAAGCGATGTCTTTTCTCTGCATCATCTTCTCCCGCCATCAGGTTTTGTTCTTGGAGTGGGTAGGCAGAGTAACCTGCTGCATCTACCGCTTCTTGAATAGCTTCTAAATCAGTTCTTCTAGGGTCATATTTAACTGTTGCCTGTTCTGCTCCAAAATTCACGATACATTCATTAACACCGGGGACAGAATTAATCGCATCTTCAATGCTGCTGGCACAAGAGGCACAACTCATGCCGCGCAGTTTGAGTGTGGTATTCTCCATCTGAATTCTCCAGTTAATAAATGGCGCTAACTAATATCTAACTGATTTCATCTTGAATGCTCCAGTTCACTGGAGAGTCAAGAGTCCAGGCTGAAGAATTTTTTTAAGCACATATTTAGATGCAGCTTTGTGAGTGCTTACACTTAGAGATTTAGATGGTGAATATGCGATAAAATTGCTATCAATACCAGCAGCGTCAGTCTGAAGTTACTGTTTGCAGTGCTAAGGTTATCTTTGCTGACTGCCGCATTTTTAAGCACAGTTGGCGGCAAATACTACACGGCAGCCAGCTAGCTTTTACGATAACTTATGCAGTTGCCATTGCCATTTGTCGGCAAGAATCCGCGCATCGACGGCACATCTGAGCGCAGGCTTTCATTTGAGCATCGTCACCCATGCGATCGCACTCATCAGCACACCGTTGACACAGTTCAGCACAAACGCCGCAGGTACGAGAATGTACGTCAGAAGCTCGAAGCATGAAATTAGCACTTGTATTGCAAATTTCAGCGCAATCAAGCATTAATCGAATATGAGTAGGTTCGGCGTGATGACCACCTTTTTGTAGGCAGTAAGTCACGGTATTTAAACAAATGCTATGGCAGTCTAAGCAGTTTTGAATACATTGTTGCATCTGCTGGTTCACTTGACTCAAGGTGAGTTCTTGTATAGCCATGTATTTACCCTCTTGAAATTTTTTAGGTTTACCAAAGGCAATAACGCCTTTAGACTCACCTTAAAGATTTGCGAGGGCGATCGCGTCATACCAATGAGGTAATAAATATTTCTAGCTACTGAGGTATAGGGATTTCATGCAGATTTCATGTTGATATGCACTCGTATATCTGTACTACTAGCACGAACCCTGATTTCATCCTAATTTCATTTTTGACTGTCAAACTATGTAGTAAGTGCAACAGTCGCTTTGTGAATAACTAGTTATCTGGGCAATTTTATTACCCAAGCCAAAGATAAATAACCCAAGGGGTTGACTCTCCAGCCAACTGGATATTTGAAAATGCAATCAGGAAATATTTAGATGAACCCTATGCAACTTTCTACTCTGAAAAATAGCTTTTTGTCATTGACTTTGGTAGCGATCGCCTCTTTTTCCAGCAGCGTGTTGACAGCCTGTTCCACACCCACTTCCCAAAGCCAAAGTCAAACACCAAACCCTACTACCACCGCTACCGATACTGGTGATAAGCAACCCATGAACCATGACGGTATGATGAATCATGGTAGCGGTATGAACCACAGCATGGCAATGGATTTAGGCCCAGCCGATGCTAACTATGATTTACGCTTTATAGATGCGATGATTCCGCACCATCAGGGGGCAACGGTAATGGCCAAGGAAGCACAGCAGAAATCGCAACGCCCTGAAATCAAAAACCTAGCAGACGAAATTATTAAAGCACAAAACCAAGAAATTACGCAGATGAAACAATGGCGTACAGCTTGGTATCCCAAAGCGGGAGATAAACCAATGGCTTATGATGCCAAAATGGGTCACATGATGGAGATGTCTTCTGAGCAAATGCAAGCCATGATGATGAACATGGACTTGGGTGCAGCTGATACAGAATTTGACCTGCGTTTTATTAACGCAATGATTCCGCACCATGAATCAGCTGTAGTTATGGCGAAAGATGCCTTGCAAAAGTCTCAGCGTCCTGAAATTAAAAACTTGGCTCAAGAAATTATCAAAGCGCAAGACACAGAGATTAACCAAATGAAACAGTGGCGCAAAGCTTGGTATAACCAGTAGTCTCAAATAACAGTCGCTGCGATGTGATCGAGGCTGAGGCTAAACTCAAAACGGCTCAATCATCTGTTGAACTAGCAAAAAAACGTGGCGATGGCAGTTTGAATGGTCAGCCAGCAATTGTGGTGATGGTCAACAAGCAGCCACAGAATGATACTTCCACGGTTACTAAAGCTGTGGAAAAGGCGATATCTATCCCTGTTCTGTCACTTTGGAAAAGCCAATGCCTGAAAGCCCTTGAAAGCTTGACTTTTCAGTTTTTGGCTAAAAATTTTATTTTCTAACAGTAACTAAAATTTTTAGCTTCAAAGTGGAAACTAAAGCACCGAAAGGCTTTCAAGGATTGGGTTCTCCCAAAGTGACAGAAAATGGCTAAGACAATGAAGGGTTTTGCCTGTATAGCCGCGACTTCTAGTTGCCTGGTGCTGCTAAAAGCGCTTTCGTAGCATAATTTATCAAAAATATGTTTAATTGTAATTAAACTTAACATTTCTTTAGTTATGTAATTTACATTAACTATTGCAGAGAAATTCTCTCAGAGTGAGTAGAATAACAAATACAACGAGATAACTAATACTTTATGGATTAGTTATCCTAGAGATATAAACTCAAATTTAAGTCCTCAGTTATTTTAAGTATTGTACTTCTGAGGCACACCAATCAAGACCAAGCCAACCAAGACCAAACCAAATTCTTAACAACTAGAGAGCTGCCACAAATCATAATGCCTGTGATTGAGAAAAAACGAACTCGCGATCTGCCCCAAATCAACGAACGCATCCGCTTCCCGAAAATTCGAGTCATCGATACTGATGGCGCGCAGTTGGGAATTATGCCTCCACATGAAGCACTACAACTAGCTGAAGAAAAAGAGCTAGATTTAGTACTGCTGAGCGACAAGGCTGATCCCCCGGTTTGTCGGATTATGGATTACGGGAAGTACAAGTTTGAGCAGGAGAAGAAGGCGCGGGAAGCCCGGAAAAAGCAGCACACGGCTGATGTTAAAGAAGTGAAGATGCGCTACAAGATAGAAGAACACGACTACAACGTGCGTGTTAAGCAAGCAGAGCGCTTCCTCAAAGATGGTGATAAAGTCAAAGCAACTGTGATGTTCCGGGGTCGGGAAATTCAACACAGTGACTTAGCGGAGCACTTGCTCAAGCGCATGGCAACAGATTTGGAGCCGTTTGGTGAAGTGCAGCAAGCGCCCAAAAAAGAAGGTAGAAACATGATGATGCTGATTTCACCTAAGAAGTAACCTTCCAAGTTTTCTCAAGACCAAGTATCGTTAAAATTTATCGAAAATTGATAGTCCTGAGCGCTGAGTGGGAAAGATAATACTCAGTTGCTTGGGACTTTTGCCATTTTTGGGACGGGATGAGAAGGAATGATACCCCTGCTCTTAATTTCGCTTGTTACTGAGCAACTTCTATTCTGTCTACTTGCGGTGCATGGAACTAAAAAATCTCTCGTTTGCGACCAATAGGAGTGTTCTGGCGCGACTGTTACAGTGGGTGAATTTGCGACCAGAAGAAGGCGAACGGACTTGGATGATGTTCGCTTTTTATACAACTGTATCTGTAGGATTGCGATGGGCAGAAGATAGTACAGTAGCACTGTTTTTGGACGAATATGGGGCTGGTCCCCTGCCTTGGATGTATATTGCTAGTGCCGTGATGGGTGTAGGACTGGTTTTTGTATATTCTTGGCTGCAAAAGATTTTCCCTTTGCGTTGGGTGATTGTGGCGATCGCACCTTGCATGGTCTTGCCCATAATCTTAATAGTCTCAT
Source organism: Trichormus sp. ATA11-4-KO1 (assembly GCA_019358915.1). Lineage (GTDB taxonomy): Bacteria > Cyanobacteriota > Cyanobacteriia > Cyanobacteriales > Nostocaceae > LEGE-11386. The sequence continues at coordinate 15,424 of JAHHIM010000031.1, read as the reverse complement.
TGCGTGGGGAAATACATATTTCCTACCTGACAGTGGTTTTGGTATTTCTGCTGCGGCTGTGGGTAGATGCTCTTTATGTGATCAACGACCTCAATACTTCCATCGTTGCCAACCAACTATTTAACATCCGAGAAATTAAACGCACTTATCCCTTAGTCAGCAGTGGTCTATTAGTAGCAGATGTAATTAGCGGCTTTAGTTTGCCTTGGATGCTGCAATTCATCAAATTAGAACAAGTGATCCTGATTGCCTGTGCATTCATTATCTTAGGAGCAGGTATCCTCTCCTACTTAAGTAATCATTATCGCGCAGCCTTTCCCGATGCTCCTCAAAAACTGATTCCCCACGAACAAGCCTCCCGACATCGCCGCCTGCAAGCTCCCCTGAGGCGCTACACGTGGCAATTATTCGCCTTTGTTGGCTTGTTGCAAGTCATTGGCTTGTTAGTAGATTTTCAATACCTGCGCGAGCTAAACCTCAGTTTAAACAGCCGAGACTTGGCTAGCTTCTTGGGTTTATTTGCTGGCATTGTGGGACTGTGTGAGTTAATGACTCAGTGGTTTATCTCCAGCCGACTCATAGAACGCTTTGGCGTATTTTTCACGGCTGCACTGCTACCCATAGCTGTAGGCTTTGTTTTACCAGGAGCGATCGCTTTACTCAACTTAGTCCCAGCATTACAAGCTCAAGGCTTCTTCTGGGGATTAGTCGGGCTAAAATTTTGTGATGAACTGTTACGCTACACCTTTGTTGTTAGTAGCGGGCCAGTGCTGTATCAACCAATTCCCGAACGTATTCGCAGCCGGACGCAGACATTATCTGGAGGTACAGCCGAAGCGATCGCCACAGGTTTGGCAGGTTTAATCATTATTTTGACTGTGTTTTTTTGTGGGCGTTTTGTTCCCCTACCACTACAAAAATGGGTATTAGTAGCAGAAACAGTTTTAGTAGCTGCGGCTTGTTTAAAAGTAGTTTGGGTACTGCGATCGCGTTATGTTGACTTGCTGGTATTGAGTGCTGAACGGGGAGAATTGAGTGCAGCCAATGTTGGTTTGCGTTTCTTCAAACAAGGTGTAGTCAAAGCTTTATCCGAAAAAGGCAACGCGGCAGATAAAAGCTCTTGCATTGAACTTTTAGCACAAATTGATCCCCAAGGGGCCGCACAAGTATTAGCCCCTCTGTTAGTCAAATTACCCCCAGACTTGCAGCGCCAAAGTTTGGAGGTGATGCTGATGGGAGATGCAAATCCTCTGGATGCGCTAGAAGTCCGCTCTTTGTTAGAAAAGCCCCAAGGAACAGTTGATCCCGAAGTTTTTGCCTTGGCTTTGCGTTACGTTTGGCTAGCTGAAGCCAACCCCAATTTAAGCTTATTAGAAGAGTACCTACAACCGCGACATCATTCACTAATCCGCGCCACAGCTGCTGCCCTCATTTTACGTCAGGGAACACCCCTGCAAAAGGTCGCAGCCACCAAAACTATGCGCCGGATGTTAACTCATAAGCAAGAACGAGAACGGGTGAATGGGGTGAGAGCGCTAAGGGAAGCCGTTTATTTACAAGCGTTGCGGATTCACATCCCCAATTTGTTGCAGGATGAATCTTTACGGGTACGCTGTGCTGTTTTGGAAATGATTGCAGCAACTCATTTAGAAGAATATTATTCAGCATTACTGGGGGCACTTTACTATAAATCAACCCGCAGTACCGCCATGCGGGCCTTAATCAAACTAGAGAATGAATCTCTAGAAATGCTGTTGCAGCTGGCTACCAATACTTATAAACCAGAAATAGTCCGCATGTATGCTTGGCGCACCATTGCGCAAATTTCCACTCTAGAAGCAATGGAAACTTTATGGCTGCATTTGGAGACATCTTGGGGAGCTACCAGATATTATATTCTTCGCAGCTTATTAAAAATTAATAAACAACCCGAAATCACCAGTATAGATAGGTCTCATCACAGTAGGGTAGAAAATTTAATTGACCAGGAATTAAAATTTTTAGGTGAGATTTACTCTGCTTATATAGACTTCCAACAACCAGAGATTTTAGAAAATCATCACTCAAATAGAATTTTGGTGATTGGCAACTTACTGCAACGCTCACTGCGAGAATTAGAAATAGATGTCAAAGAGCGATTGCTGTTACTACTGAGGCTACTTTACTCGCCAGAAAAAATGCAGGCAGCCGCATTCAATCTCCGATCGCAGTCGGGGGTAAACTTAGCCCAGGGGCTAGAAATTTTAGACCATACGATTAATTTGCCCACAAAATCCCTATTGTTGAATATTTTAGATAGGCGATCGCCCCAAGAAAAACTGCATTATTTGGGAGAAGCAGGGTTAGGAAAATATCAACAAATGCCAGTTAGCGATCGCATTCGCCGACTGCTGACATTGAGTCACTTTCTCTCTGATTGGTGCTTAGCTTGTTGTTTTCATTTTGCTCAAGTTAGCCGTATCCGACTGAGCATTCATGAAATTTTAGTCGCACTACGTCATCCTACAGGCTTTGTGCGGGAAGCCGCGATCGCCTATCTAAGTGTAGCTTCACATCGCGTCCTGCTAGAACTGTTACCCCAACTACAACAAGATACTCACCCCCTCGTAGCAGCTCAAGTTCAGGAGTTCATGAAAAAACAGGGGACAGGGGACAGGGTATAGGCGGGAAAGATTAGTTTATGTCCTCAGATATGTGACAGCTACTATACAATTCAAAGGGATTGGGTGTTGGAGATTAGGAGACAAGAGGACAAACCCACTCCCGGACATATAAAACTATCAGAGAACAACCATGTACGTGCTAATAGGTGGAGCCGGCTTAGTGGGGCTAAGTTTGGCGCAAAAACTCGTAGAACTTGGGCACACTGTATCCGTTATTGACAATGATCCTAATGCTTGCCACTATGCCCGTGAACAAGTGGGAGCAATGGCTTTTGAAGGCAGCGCTGTGAGTACAGAAACCTTACTGGAAGCTGGGATTCGCAAAGCCGATGCCTTAGCAGCTGTTCTCAGAAGTGATGCCTTGAACTTAGCAATGGTGACTCTGGCGAAACATTATGGTGTCTCTCACATTCTGGCACGGATGCGTCACCGTGATTTTACTGAACCACTACGTTTAGCTGGAGCTACCCATATTATCAGTACTGTCGAACTAGCGGTTTCCACAATGGTGAATGCCATTGAGTATCCGCAAGTAGAATCAATGATGCATTTTGAGCAAGGGCAGATTGAGGTTCTGAAAATGGTCATCCCCAACAATTGCTATGTTGTCGGTCGGAGTGTAGCAGAAATTGCTCAAAATCCTCTGTTTCCCAGTGGCTCTTTAATTATTGGTTATCAATCCCATCCCCATACAGATTTAATCATTCCTAACGGCAGCACAGTAGTAGAGCCTGGTTCAACGGTGTTGATTGTCACCAAACCAGGATTCTTACACCAAGTCATTGATTTTATCGAAGGATGCCAATAGTTCTGACAGCCTTTGTTAATACATTATTTAGCGTTGTTGATTGAAAGTATGAATTAGCCGGGCTACGCCCCGCTTTGCTAACACGCAAAGGCGCAAAAGATTGTTGTCTAGTTATATCGAACAATCCCAATCTCATATTCCGACTCAGCAACGCCCGTTATTTTTTCTCAACCCAGGATATAAACCTTAGAGCAATCAATATATCCTGGTTTATGTTAAGTTTAAATTTCAAGTATTATCATCCTAGAATTCCTTTTCTAGCGGCTCAAAGATAATTGCAAACACGCCTTTAGGGACAAACCGACGTAAAAAGTTAAGATGATCATCAGCATCTTGGCGGTTGAAAAAACGGGCAATTGTATGTGTTTTGGTGCTTGGTAAAACACTTACAATTATCCAAGGGCGGTGCAATGTTTCTCTCGATTCTTGAGAAAAGGTACTTTGATAATTCATGCATTCTCCTGTTGTGTTTTGTTGGTACAGTTAACAAAATTTGTTATCGAGCTAATTTCCTGGTTAATTAGCTGATAGGGTTAGAGCCGAGTGAGATTTGATTACCCTATGCCAAAAAGAGCCGCTAAAAAGGGCCCAATGGCTATTTGACAAAAGTCTAATTATGTGTATTGTGAGCCTTGACTTGGGCAACAAAGTAGATGAAAAATTTCACTTGGAATTTCTTCAAAATGCTCTAGAAGAAAATCCATCAGCGCGAGATGGTGCAAGTCACATTTGCTAGGTGAGCGATAATTTCGACCTCTTCTGAACCAACGCCTTACGGTTGAAGGGGAGCGAGAACAAATCTTACCAATCATCTCGTAATCTACATCCCACTTTGCATAAAAAGTACGGGGTGAAAATTCTAACTTGCAGTTGATGTATAAGTTGATGAGGGTAATTTCTCGCTCTGTTAATGGGCGAGGATGCCTCATGAAACTAGCTCCTCGCTCATGGGTTTTATACGATCAAGTAGAGGTGCTGTAGTGTTTTCAAAATTACTTTGCTTCACACATTGATCGCTAACAGGTTTTATCATTATGAAAGTCTCCTTGTTACTGGGGAGCCGGAAGTCAGCAGGAAGCCTCGGAAACTTATTTGCTGGCTTCTGACAAGATTTAAATAATTTTGCGATCGCCTGACTTGTTTTTCTGGTGAGTGTAGGATCACAGCATCACTGTTGGGGTAGAAATTTAGTTGCATCGCGATCATGTAGTCCTGGAACAACTAGCCATAGCCACATCCGGCACTTGAACAAGCGCAATGATCGCAGTTCTTCAGGAAATATTTGATTTCTGTGACCTTGCCAGTGTCCCAGGTGTGCAAGTTGTTGTTTGGCGCAGGTTGGGCAGAGGTCGCCTGGTTTTCCTTTGTCGATGGTGTAGTTTGAGTCTTCAGGGTTGAGGGGTTTTATGCCGGGAAAGCGCCCTGCTTGTGAATGGGGGCAGGGTTTGCCGTCGAGTTCTGCGGGGATGATGCCAGTGCAAATTAGACTGTCCGGGTATACGTTGCCGTCGGGGGAGAGGAAGAGGGCTTTTGGTTCGGTGTTTTGAATATTCATGCTTGACTACTGCCAGAAGCAAATGCTATCCTGACAATATAGTAAACAGATTACTAAAATGTCAATAAACTAATCTGAACTTTCTGGTTCTTTCTCATACCTAAATCCAGATGTTTCAGCCACCAATTCTAAATGTTTGGAGGTAGAGCGAGGTATTACATAGAGACTGTTTTCCCAATTACTGACTGTTTTCTGGCGCACCCCAAGCCTTTCTGCAAACTCTGCCTGTGTTAAACCCATGTGAAGACGCAGTGCTTTAATTAATTCGCTATTCCACAGTACAGTGTCACCTTTAACCTGAACTTGAAAGTTATTAGGAGGTTTGTAAAATTTTACTTGCTGCTTATTAAAATCAACATCTTCAACTCGATATCCTGCTTCTATCCAGGCTGAAGCTTGTAACGCACCTTTGCTGCGATTACTCCACCATGCCCGTTTACTTTTTGCTGAATTGGGTAAGGAATCTTTTATTAAACTCTCGATTTCAGCAAATGATAGAGTTATTTCATTTTGATCACTGCCACGTAAAAATTTCAGGAGTGGCTGATATTTACTGCCCTCCTTCATGTGACATCTTCCTCTGTTGAAGTTAAACCATTTACTATTTTTATGCAGAATGGCATGGAGCGATCGCTATATATGACAAATGACAGAGTAGCAAGTTAATATCCTACTCTAGGATGCCAGAAAATTAGACAGCAAAAAGCGATCGCTCATCCTCAATCACAGTTTATTGGTTCAGGCGATCGCCCTCATAGCCTGAACGCTTACACATCTTACACCTGAAACCACGCTGTCAAAGCCACCGCCAAAGCATCAGCCGCATCATCAGGCCGGGGAATCTCTGCTAAATCCAACTCCCGCGCTACTGCATCTTGCACTTCTGATTTATCTGCATTGCCATAACCAGTTAAAGCTTGTTTAATTTGAGCAGGAGTAAATTCTACATACGGTAGCTGATGCTGTGCCAAAGCTAACAACAGCACACCCCTAGCTTGTGCCACAACAATTGTATTTGCCATACGATAGAAGAACAATTTTTCAATTGCTACTAAATCTGGCTGCAATTCTTGAATCAGGGTGTGCATATCATCGAACAAAGTACACAGGCGCTGTCCCATTTCCGCATCTGCTGATGTCCGAATTACTCCAAAATCAATCATGTTTACAGTTGTATCTTGTATGCGTTGGGGATTTTGTGTGCAGGTAATTGCCCCAAATCCTAAAATCGCCAATCCTGGATCTAATCCTAAAATTCGTTTTTCCATTAAACTCACTTTTACTAGCAAGACTGGCAACTTTGACAACTTGTTGCTAGTCTAAAGTCCTTGATAAATTTAAGAATTCCACATTTGGTGTTAAAACCATGTAGTGTACATTTTCTGTTAATCATTTAGTTTGTAGCACTGCTCCGAATCAGGTATGTCAATTGGTTTTCTCAGACAAGCCCTCAACGCCCTGCAAAAGCAGTCGCGCCGCCGTACATCCCATCGGGTTAACCAGTGGTTCAAGTGGTTATCCCCTGGACTATCTGTAAAACGCTGGTTGCTCATCAGCGTTGGTGGTGTACTGCTGGCAATTTTGGGGTTGGCTATATGGGTGAAGCTAACCCCAATTTTTTGGATGATCGAGTTGCTTAGGGGGTTTCTGGGAGTAATCGCCGGCATTTTACCCAATTATGTTAGTGGCCCTTTAGTGTTACTGGGTGGTTTGCTGTTGCTGCTTTGGGGACAAACTCGCACCGTAGGCTCAATTACTAAGGTGTTAAGACCAGATGGCGGCGAAGAGGAATTAATTGATGTGCTGTTGGCACACCGACGACTGTATCGGGGACCGAAAATAGTGGTGATTGGTGGTGGTACAGGACTTTCTACCTTATTGCGAGGACTGAAAACCTATAGCGCTAATATTACTGCCATTGTGACTGTAGCTGATGATGGTGGGTCTTCGGGGCGGCTGCGTCAGGAATTTGGCGTTTTACCACCAGGGGATATTCGTAATTGTGTCGCCGCCCTGGCAGATGAGGAAAAACTATTAACAGAATTATTTCAATATCGCTTTAAGGCTGGGGATGGTTTAACAGGGCACAGTTTTGGTAATTTGTTTTTAACCGCCATGAGCGATATTACTGGGGATTTGGAACGGGCGGTTGCAGCTAGTTCCAAAGTGCTAGCAGTGCGAGGACAAGTTTTGCCAGCTACCCTCAGTGATGTTCGCCTCTGGGCAGAATTAGATGATGGTCGTCGCATTGAAGGGGAGTCTAGTATTCCCAAAGCTGGCGGAAAAATTGTCAAGATTGGCTGTATTCCGGCTAATCCTCCGGCTTTGCCAGCAGCAATTAAGGCCATTAAAGAAGCCGACTACATTATCATTGGCCCTGGTAGCCTTTACACCAGTTTAATTCCTAATTTACTAGTACCAAACATTGCCGATGCGATCGCTAAATCCCACGCTCCCCGCATTTACGTCTGTAATATCATGACCCAACCGGGAGAAACTCAGGGATATACTGTTGCTGACCACATTAAAGCCATTGATATCGCCTGCGGAGAAAGACAGCTATTTGATGCTGTCCTAGTACACAAAAAATCCCCTTCAGAACAATCACTCATTCGCTATGCCCAACAAAACTCCCATCCAGTGTTCCTAGATAGGGAAGCTGTATCCCAGTTAGGGCGGCGAATTGTTCTAGCTAATATCCTGTATGAAGATGAAATCGGTTGCGTGCGTCACAATCCCCAGAAACTAGCACGAGTTTTATTGCGGTGGTACAGTGGAGCTCATCATGGGAAATAAATTCAAAACCATGAAGATTTTGCTTGCAGATGCAGAGGCGACATTAAACTTGGGTATCACACTTGGTCAAACTCTGACTGCTGGCAGTGTGATTTTACTAGAAGGTGATTTAGGCGCTGGTAAAACTACACTAGTACAAGGGATTGGTCAAGGTTTAGGCATCACTGAATCAATCGTTAGTCCTACTTTCACTCTGATTAACGAGTATACCCAAGGACGACTCCCCCTTTACCATTTAGATTTATATCGCCTAGAACCACCTGAAGTTGTAGCTCTCAACTTAGAAACTTATTGGGAAGGTATTGAGGTAATGCCGGGAATTGTGGCAATTGAGTGGGCAGAACGAATGCCTTATAAACCAGATAGTTATCTCAACTTGGTTTTAACTTATGGGGTTGAGGGTACTCGTCAAGCCGAAATTAAGCCATTCAATTGCACTATTGATGAATTCATCAAACTTAGTGCTGAGTGAATTAAAGAATGAAGCAACTGGGTTGATACTCAGCACTCAGCACTCTTGATAGATAGTTGAGGGGGAATTTCACACTCAATTCTATCTACCGCTACCACGCTCATCAAGGAAATTCACGAAAATTGTTGTCTTCATTATCCAAAAATCAATGAAATACTGTTTGACACATGAACTGGTTATGATTGACATCTACTAGCTTTTTTTGCTGCGGTTAGCTAGGATTGGCGTATTCTCGCAGATCAGATTGCATGTAGATGAATGAAAACTTGACTCAAAGCGTCCTAGAACAATGTTTTCGCAAGTAATATCTAGCAAACTGCCAGACTTTTTTAATACCTACTCTCAGGGGAAATCACATTCACATGAGAATAAACATAAACCTGTTCTTTAGCGGATCATCTTTCTGAATAAGGCTTTTTGATGAATTTTAATTACTTAGTAAACACTGGTAATTTTTTCATCTGCTTACACCATGGTTATGCCTCTTGCTTCATTACTTTGATTATCTCGATAAATTAATGATTGAGTTTGTTTGATTGGATGCTATTTCGTAATTTCTTGTCGCAGTTTGCTGACTAATGATTAGCTTTCTAGCAAATTCATTGCCCGAAACCCTTAAGCAGTCAGAACTGTAGGAAATAGGTTTTAATACCGTACAAATTAAGTGCATATAAAATTTTTATATGTATAAAACATAGTTTTCACAGAAATTTGCTCGTTTACTTAACCCTACTAATTCTCTACAGTTATTTAGAGAAAAAATCCGGATAGTTAAATACAAAAAGATAGCGTGAAAAGTCAAATGATGAACATTTCCGTATTGATTCGTTTAACTTATCCTTGCGCTTAGTATTCCCAGAACAAGTTCAGAATCTATAATCAAAAAGTTACTAATTGTAAATTTATGAGATAATTTTATTTAAATAATTTTAATCAAAAGTTATTCTTATATCTATAATTTATCTATGTAGTTATTAATTTTATCAAAGCAATTTTAACTAGCTAACCTAACTAGAAAAAATTTTGAGTGCTGAGTGAGAAAAACAATTACGTAGTTCACAACGAAATTTTCATACTTTTCTGCTGATGCAGCACTCAGTAATTTCTTTGGTGGAACTCTGGCAAGTCAGACGATAATTTAATATTTGTAGCCGTGTATGTCGAAGAAATATTTACTACAAGAAAGTTAAAGCTTGACCGCGTACTTGCGGATTTACTTGACCTTGATTATAAACAATTTGACCTCCGACAATGGTTGTTACAGCCCATCCTGTGAGGTTCCAACCTTCAAAAGGACTCCAACGACATTTAGTTAAAAGTTCTTCGCGCCGGACTGGACGATATGTGTTCAAATCAACCAGTACTAAATCGGCATCATAACCAGGAGCGATCGCGCCTTTATGAGGAATACCATAAGCCTGAGCGACAGCTGGAGACATCCAGTTAACAACTTGGGCAACAGTACACTTTCCTGACATAGCCGCAGTTAACATTAAAGCTAAGGAGGTTTCTACACCTGGCATCCCAGAGGGAGTATTGGGATATTCTTGGGCTTTTTCTGCCAAGGTGTGGGGTGCATGATCTGTGGCGATAAAATCAATCACACCATCGCGCAAAGCTTGCCAAAGCACTTCGTTATCTTCAGGCGATCGCAACGGTGGATTCATCTGTGCCAAAGTCCCAATCTTTTCATAAGCACTAGTATTTAGTAACAAATGCTGTGGTGTTACCTCTGCTGTGACCCAACTTGGTTTATGCTGACGCAGCAAGTTTGCTTCTTCTGCCGTGGACATATGTAGAATATGCAGACGACGTTGATATTTTTGAGACAGTTGTAGTGCCCGTTGCGTGGCTAAAAGTGCTGCTTGATTATCTTGAATCTGGGAGTGAACGGCTGGGTCATGAATACCCGCAAACTCTTGGCGACGTTGGTTAATTCTAGCTTGGTCTTCGGCATGAACGGCAATTAAGCGATTACCTTGAGCAAATATCGCCTCCAAAACTGCTTCTTGGTCAACAAGTAACTGACCATGCATCGACCCCATAAAAATTTTAATTCCCGGTGTTGGCTTGGCAGTAAGTAACTCTGGCAGATTGTCTGCCGTGGCTCCAATAAAAAAGCCATAATTCACCAAACACTTCTGGGAAGCACGTTGTAGCTTGTCATCTAAAGCTTGCTGGGTAGTTGTCAGGGGGCGGGTGTTAGGCATTTCCAAAAAAGAAGTGACTCCGCCTTTGGCACAGGCACAACTAGCTGTAAATAAATCTTCCTTGTATTCTAGTCCTGGTTCGCGGAAATGCACCTGGGGGTCTATGACTCCCGGCAACAAAGTTAACCCTTGTGCGTCAATTTCTGTGGTTGATGTTGGCGGGGAAATATCCGGTGCAACTTCAATTATTTGGCGATCACGCGTCAGCACATCCCCCACCATGAATTCACCATCAGGGAGAATTATGCGAGCGCGACGAATCAGTAAACTTTGTGGAGATGACATGATGTTAACAATATTTAGACAGATAACTATGCTTTTAGGTTAGACTTGGTTGCACTCATCTTGATCAATTTTGGCAAATTGTTCAAAACAAGTATATTTTTAACTGATAAATCTCCCTATTAAGATGCTAACCTCAACCAGGAAATTAAACTTTTCTCGTTAAGATTAAAAAATATAGTCTCCCTGAACGAGTTAATTACCTGCACTTTCCTTTATTTCAGTAATTTCATGCGAAATCAAGTGTCTGATAACAACTCTAGTCAACAACCCGATAATTCCTGGCTGGCCGAGCTAGCTAGAACAGTTGTATTAAGTATTGTTCTAGCCTTAGGCATTCGTACTTTTGTAGCTGAAGCTCGTTGGATTCCTTCTGGCTCTATGGAACCCACACTGCATGGTACCCCAAACCAGTGGGAGGCAGACAAGATCATTGTCGATAAGTTGAAATATAAATTCTCTGAACCGCAGCGAGGAGATATTGTGGTCTTTTCGCCAACAAAAGCGCTACAAGCAGAACAATACAACGATGCCTTCATTAAACGTATAGTCGCCTTACCCGGAGAAAAAGTAGAACTCAGAGATGGGAAAGTTTATATTAACAATGAACCTCTCCAAGAAGTCAACTACCTTAGCTCCCAGCAGCGTACAGCAATTGATGTTTGCACCTCAGGGCAACAACAACCTTACTTAGCGAAAACCGAGACCATACCTCCCAATTCATACTTAGTTCTCGGCGACAACCGCAGTAGCAGCTACGATAGCCGATGCTGGGGTGTTGTCCCCCGCCAGAATATTATCGGTCGTGCTGTACTCCGCTTCTGGCCTCTAAATAACATTGGCGGAATTGATAAGTCGCCCTTGTATCCGCAGTGAGCAGTTATCGAGATAACTTGAGGTTGGCAATATTGAGCTAAGAAGATTGTTACAATCCGAGTATTCTAATTTTCAGGCTATCGAGTAACGGTTCATGCCATACCTAGCCAAAATTTTACTTTACCCGATAAAGTCACTTGATGGCGTTGAAGTTGAGCAAGCAAGGGTTCTTACTAGTGGCGCACTAGAGTATGACCGCGAGTTTGCCATTTTTGACGGACAGGGTAGGTTTGTCAATGGTAAGCGCAATGGCAAAATTCATTTACTAAGATCACAATTTGACATCTTAAATAGAACAATCTCATTGCAAATCCCCCAGCAGGATTCACAACGGGTGGTTGATTTGGATGAGGAACAGCCAGCACTAGCCGCAACCTTAAGTGATTTTTTGGGATTTGCTGTCACATTAGCTCGAAACCCTGTAATGGGCTTTCCCGACGATACTCACTCACCAGGGCCAACAGTAATTAGTACAGCAACTTTAGCCGAAGTTGCTTCTTGGTTTCCTGGTTTAAGTGTTGATGAAATGCGCCGCCGGATACGTGCCAACATTGAAATCGGTGGTGTACCACCGTTTTGGGAAGACCAGTTATTTAACAAACCAAGTGATCCAGTCTGCTTGCGAGTAGGAGATGTCAGCTTGTTTGGGGTTAATCCATGTCAACGTTGTGTAGTACCAACACGCAATCCTGACTCAGGAGCAACCTACCCCAACTTTCAGAAAATATTTGTGCAACAACGACGAGCAACTTTGCCAAAGTGGGTAGACTCATCTCACTTTAATCATTTTTATCGCTTGAGTGTAAACACACGATTAGCTGCATCAGAAGCTGGGAGAATTATACAAATTGGTAACGAAATTGACATATTTTCGCTAAAAATGTAATATCTATCCATATAACGCCAGAAATTTTCAAAAATCAAGATATTTTCCTGACTTTTTTGTTGACCATTGATCTGACAATTGTTCATATTTTGAGATCAGACCAGAATTCCTGAAACTAGAAAATTCAGGGTTGCGGATTTATCAAACTGTAAATTCTGGCTGTCGTGTGGTGTGCATAAAAGAGGTGTAGGGGGTAGGGTGTGGGAAAAGAGTTAAAAGACCGCCCACAATTCACATTGCATTTACTAATTGCTGACATTTTTCCTCATTCAGAACCTAGTTAGATTATATACATTAGCTGCTGACAACGTAATTACAAATACCCAATACGCCTGCAACTTTAGTACTAATAGCAACAATTGCTCTGGATTTGCATGTGTTTGTGAATGAGTGTAAATATATTTTGCAGTTCAACTAGGAGTGTATGTTGATGTATTGCCAGATAAAATAGAGCAAATTAAGGTGTTATAACAAAGTTTGAGGATTATGTATAAAAGGAAATCAGCTAGAAAAATGCGTATATACAATTGATTTATCATATAGATTTATACTAGTATCAGCTATTTGCTTGATTTTTGCTAAAATTTACAGCAGTAATAACACTGAAAAGTTAGGTAGCTTATATAGCTAAACTCCCTCAATTTTAGCGTTGGGTAAAAATCAAACTACAATGTTATCCAAACTTCAGCCCGTCAGATTTCTCAACTGCTTAATTGGCAGAATTGATGCCAAGATGCACCTCAGATCGGTTCTCATTGTGCCCTTTGTGTTGCAAATTTGTGGAATCATGGGAGTAGTGGGCTATCTTTCGTTTCAAAATGGGCAGCAAACAGTAAAAAAATATGCGACTCAATTAGAAAACGAAATCTGCGATCGCATCGAACAACACCTCAACAGCTACTTAAAAACTCCCAAACAAATTAATCAAATCAATGCAGATGCGATTCAGCTAGGCTTACTCCAGCCTTCTGACTCGAAAACAACTGCACATTACTTTTGGAAACAGATGCGGGTTTTTAAGATTGGCCATAACAACTTTACCAATCCCAACGGTGAATTTATCGGCGTTGAACGTCTAGATAATCACCTTTTAATCAACGAAATTTCCGCAGATAACGGCATCGGCAAACTTTATGTTTACACTACAGACAACCAAGGAAATCGGATTCAAATTAAGGAAATCAAAGACTATGAGCCTCGTTTAGAAGCTTGGTACACAGATGCAGTCAAACTAGGTAAACCCGTTTGGAGTCAAATTTATCACCGGGAAGACCAACCAGATATTTTATCTATATCATCCAGTTATCCCCTTTACGATCCTACTAATGAGCTGGTTGGAGTCATTAGTGTCGATGTGATGTTGTCACAAATTGACAATTTTTTAGCCAACTTAAAAATTGGACAATCAGGAAAAGCCTTTATTTTAGAGCGATCTGGACTACTCGTGGCTTCTTCTACCACAGAGCCATCATCCACAGTCACTAATGGACAGAAGCAACGCCTTTTAGCCATAAATAGCCAGGATTCCTTAATTCGACTGACAACACAGAATTTGCTCCAACACTTGAGCAGCCTAGAGTCCATTATAGATAAGCAACAATTCAACTTTACTGACACCAAAGAGCGTTATTTTGTCCAGGTTAAAAGTTGGCAAGACAAACTAGGCTTAGATTGGCTAATTGTGGTGGTAATTCCTGAAGCCGAATTTAGGGAGCAAATTAATCACAATCTTCGCATCACTGTCCTACTATGTGTAGCTGCTTTGTTATTGGCTATAGAAATCGGCATTTGGACTGATCGCTGGGTGATCAAACCAATTATGCAATTCAACATATTAGCCAAAAAAATCACCTCAGGCGAATCACAGCAAATTACCACAATTCAGCAATCCCATGAACTAGAGGAGCTAGCCAAATCATTTAACAGTATGGCCAAGCAATTACAGGCTTCCTTTGCAGCTTTGGCAACAAAAAATGCTGAAATGAAAGTTTTAAATGAGGCGTTATCGGAAAGTCAGAGCCGACTGACTCAATTACAAACCGTTCAACAAGAACTGATTCAATCTCAAAAAATTGCGGCACAGGGACAACAAATAGCGGAGAGAGCAAACCACGCTAAAAGTGAATTTCTTGCTAACATGAGCCATGAATTGCGCACCCCACTCAACGCCATTCTCGGCTTCACCCAAGTCATGAGCTATGATAATTCTCTATGCAGCGAACATCAAGAAAACTTGGCAATTATCAATCGTGCTGGTGAACATCTCCTCAATTTAATCAACGACATTTTAGAAATGTCAAAAATTGAAGCTGGTAGAACCACATTAAATCTCAGCAGTTTTGACTTGATTCGCCTTTTGCAAAGCTTAGAAGAAATGTTTCGCTTTCGCGCCGCTTCTAAAGGATTAAAACTGGTATTTGCATATGCTTCTGATCTTCCGCAATACGTGCAAACTGACGAAAGCAAACTGCGTCAAGTCTTGCTCAATCTCTTGGGAAATGCGATCAAATTTACCGAGATTGGTAGTGTGACATTACGCGTAGGACTGGGGATTAAGGACAAGGGAACAAGGGAACAAGGCGAAAATAACGCAAATACTTTCTCATCCCCCCATCTCCCCACTCCCCAATCCCTGATCTTCGAGGTAGAAGATACTGGTGCGGGTATTTCCCCCCAAGACATTGACTTATTATTTGAAGCTTTTTGGCAAACAGAAACTGGTAGAAAATCTCACCAGGGAACAGGGCTAGGTTTAGCCATTAGCCGTAAATACGTTGAACTGATGGGCGGTGATATTACCGTCAATAGTACCTTGGGTGTCGGTAGTACATTTACTTTTGATATTCAAATCAGTCCCGCTTGCGAGAGTGAAATTC
>JAHHIM010000030.1:0-54127 GCA_019358915.1 Trichormus sp. ATA11-4-KO1 | reverse complement strand
CAAATCAAGAGACTTAATACTACTTATTCTCATTAAGTCTCTGGAATCTTGAATCTAACTTAGTTCTTATGTACTACTCCGTCAGCTTTTTGTTGATGTGTGACAGTTAGGGTGCGGAAGGTGGGTTTTAAAGAGAGTGTAAATTATCAAACATAATTTTGTTAACGTGCTTTACAGAACTACACAGTACAGTGTAAATAAAAATAATAATCTAACCTAAGTAAAATTTTCCTGAACACAGGCAATTGATGCTGTCATAGGGAAAAGCAGTAAGTATGAGGAGAGACAAAGCGATGAGGGATACTTATCTGTTGGCAGCAGGATTGTTAACAGGATTGGCAATACCAGCATCGGCTCTTCCACATCTGTCGGTCTTTCTGCCAGAAAATTCTCAATTTCTGTGGAATTCCCCCAAGAGTTCGCAGATAAGAATAGATGAAAAAATTAGCACCAGCTTAAACATTTCCTTACCAGAATTTCATGAACAAGTGTTAATACCACTAGAGATTGCACAGCCAACAGTAGGAGAACAAAACGTTACCAGTCTTGATATTTCCTTACCGAAATCGCAATTTAATAACCAGGAATTACCATTACCAGAGTCATTATTTAACCCCAGTTCCCCACCATCAAACCTGCCATTGACATCTGGTAATCAACTTTACTACCAAAGATTAGCGGCATTGAAAACAGGTCAGATTTATACACGTGTAGATGGTGGTAGGCAATCATCATGGGAGTCTACGAAAGAGCATCAACTAACTTATGAAGACTGGAAAGGGTTATTAGCTTTAGAAGCCAAAGCCATCAGCCAAGGTCAAGGTGTAAATCATTTAAGTATTTTAGTTGGTGATTCTTTAAGCATGTGGTTTCCTAGAGAAAAACTGCCTACTGGTAAATTGTGGCTGAATCAAGGCATATCTGGAGACACTTCCGGTGGTATTTTAAAAAGATTAGGGGCATTTTCAGCAACAAGACCTAATGTGATTTACATCATGGCTGGGATTAACGACTTGCGTAAAGGTACTAGTGATGAAGAAATTTTGCGTAATCACCGCCGGATTATCCGCAGTTTGCGGCAGACTCACCCCAAAACTCAGATAATTATGCAATCAATTTTACCTACTCGGCTGCCGACAATTTCCAATAGTCGCATTCGGCAAATTAATACACAACTAGCCCTGATTGCTCAACAAGAAAAGGCTAATTATCTAGATATTTATCATTGGTTTACAGATTTTCAAGGCAATTTACGCCTAGAGTTAACCACAGATGGGTTGCATTTGTCTCCAGATGGGTATGATGTTTGGCGTTCGGCACTACAACAGATAGAAATGAAGCGATCGCCAGCAATATTACAATAATTTAGACACCTAGGACTTGCCGATTTAAAACTTGATTTAACTTGCCACTACGATAACCTTCTAAATCGAGGGTGACATAAATAAATCCCAACTCCTGAAATGCCGCCACTACCGCTTGTAAATCCGTAGTTAAGACAAAATCTTTAATTTGTGCTGGCGGTAATTCAATCCGTGCTGTGTCGCCTTCAGAACGCACACGCAAATTCTGCCAACCCAACTTTCGTAAGTATATTTCTGCTCTACCCACCCTTTGTAACTTAGCTACAGTAATTTCTTCACCGTAGGGAAACCGAGAACTAAGACAAGGTTGCGCCGGTTTATCCCACCAAGGTAAACCGAGTTGTTGTGCAAGTTGACGGACTTCAACTTTGGTAACACCAACTTCAGCTAAAGGCGATCGCGCGCCTCTTTCCTTAGCTGCTTGAATACCTGGCCGATAATCCTGTAAATCATCAGCATTTACTCCATCCACTACATAGGGATAACCCAACTTCAAAGCTAGAGGTTTGAGAGTGTCGTGTAATTCGCTTTTGCAAAAATAACAACGATTGACAGGGTTAGAGGTGTAATTGGGATTGTCCATTTCGTGAGTGTGGACAATTTTATGCAAAAATCCGATAGTTGCGGCTTGAATTTTCGCATCTTCCAACTCTTCTGGCAACAGCGAAGGCGAAACAGCCGTCACAGCCAAAGCGCGATCGCCCAACACATCATAAGCAATCTTAGCAACCAAAGTACTATCAATGCCTCCAGAGTAGGCAATCAAAGCCTGCTCCATTTCTGTAAATAAAGCTTTTAATTGCTCAAGTTTTTCTGTTAACATGACTTCCTAATCTTGGCAGAATCCCTTACTTAGCACCCACTAAATCTATCTTAGCCATTATTTTGGAACAGTAAGTTGACTACAGAGGTATTAGCAAATGCTCTACATGGTCATTGAATACTTCAACGCAGGCGCATCTGTTGACATCTATCGTCGTGTCCGTGGTCGGGGTCGCCAATTACTACCTGGACTTGTGTATGTAGACAGTTGGGTAGACCTCAACTACTTCAGGTGCTTTCAACTCATGCGTACCGATGATCCATCTCTGTTTGACATTTGGATTCAAGCTTGGAGTGATCTTGGTCATTTTGAGATTATCCCAGTGCGTACTTCAGCAGAGGCTACCCAACACATTGCGGATAAACTTTAGCGGCACATCGCATCTGTGAGCAGGAAGTCAAGTATCTCGATATTATTGATGTAAGCAAATATTTCTGCCAACTGCTAATTTATGGATTACCACAACATCATTACAATTGAACCTGGAAAACGCAGTGGTAAGCCCTGTATCCGAGGAATGCGAATCACTGTGTACGACGTTTTAGAATATTTAGCAAGTGGTATGACAGAAGCAGAAATTTTAGCAGATTTTTCTGAACTAACCTCTGAAGACATCAAAGCCTGTCTCGCCTTTGCGGCTGATCGTGAAAAAAAATTATTTGTTGCATCTGTGTGAAACTGCTTTTGGATGAAAACCTATCTGACCGAATTATTACCAAGATTATCTGTTGCTCGACAAACGACGACTTTATAAAAACTGGTAATGAATTTTAGTAAAGGTTTGGGGCTGCCAATGCTGGGTAACTTCCTTGTTTGATCGCAGCTATCTAAATAGATTCGTGTAAGTTACTTGTGTCGCATACACACAAATAAAGAAGGTGTATAACGGTGCGGTTAAGTAAATACAAGTAACCTTTGTCACAATACTTCCTCACGAATCGATAAACAGTAAGAGCATATACCAAATGCCTTCGATGAGTCTAGGAAATTATTGCTGTCTTGCTAACATATGAGAAAAAATTATTCGTTATCTTCTTATAATTTTGATTTTGGTGATTGACTATACTTTGCAACCAGACTGGCTAACAGAGGTAAATCAATCGGTTTAGAAATATAATCGTTGACTCCAGCCGCTAAACAAGTTTCGCGATCGCCTTTCATAGCCATTGCTGTTTGGGCAATAACTGGCATCATCCGATACTGCGGATTATTTCGCAACTGCCGCACTAGCTTTAAACCGTTTCCATCTGGTAACTGAATATCCATTAATATTAGTGCCGGGTTTAGCTGTGTGAGAGCTTGCCACATTGCGGTAGCGCTCTTGACCCAAGTCACCTGATATCCCAATTTACTTAAATAAATGCGTATCAATTCGCCATTGGGTAAGTCATCTTCTACCAATAAAATATCAGGAGAAATGCTGGGTGTAATGGGTGTATTGTTTACTTCCTCATCACCCTTATCACCCTTATCTCCCCCATTTTCCTCCACTTGCCCACAAGCTTTGATGGGAAGGATGATAGTAAAACGCGAACCGTGGTCAATTTGAGATTCTACTTCCACTCGACCACAATGCATTTCAGCCAATTTGCGAGTCACAGTTAACCCTAAACCAGTACCTTCACCACGACTAGCTACAGCGTTAGTAATTTGGAAATAGGGTTGAAACAGTCGAGTTTGGTCTTCTTTGGAGATGCCAATCCCTGTATCCCAAATTATAAAATGTACAAATCCACCTTTAGCCACAACATTTAAGCCAACAGTACCTGTGCTGGTAAACTTGAGAGCGTTAAACAGCAAATTTAATAGCATTTGCTTGAGTCGGAGGGGATCAGCAACTATGGTTGTGACATCAGGATCTAATTCTAAACACAGTTTCAAGCCTTTGCTAGCGGCTTTCTCTTTCACAAGTGCCAAAACATTGCGACACATCTCTGGGACATTCACGTTTTCCCATTCCACCTCCAGCTGGTTAGCTTCAATTTTGGAGAGGTCTAAAATGTCGTTAATTAATGTTAACAAGTGCTTGCCACTAGACTGAATGATATTTAAATACTCTTGATGGCGTTCACTGGTTGTATCGTAGCCTTGGGCTAACAGCAGATGAGTAAAACCAATGATGGAACTTAAAGGTGTGCGGATTTCGTGACTGGTATTAGCCAGAAACTGATTTTTGAGTTGATTAGTGCGCTCTAGTTGTTGATTAGAGCTACCCAACTGCTGAGAACGTTGTTGTAAAGATTTGATTTTTTTCAACTGTGCTAGTGCAGTAGCACACTGCCTAATAGAGCGCGCCAGCAGTTGCGCTGTGAATCCTGTAAATGATTCACAATCAGGCTTTGGGAAAGCTTTAGTAATAATTAGCCAACCAATAACGCCATTAGCATCATCAGTTAAGCGCCAGGTAATCTGTGGTTGTTGGCTCTCAAGCTGCTGCAAATCTTCGAGTTCTATCACTTCTTGCAATTTCAATCGCAGCTTTTTTCCTTGATTCTGGAAAACTGGATGCGGTGGAAGTTGGGATGAAGAACGAGAAACATAGCAAACTTGGGCAACATTTTGTTGCGGTTGCCACAAAGCGATCGCTACCCTAATACTATTCAAAGCACGGTCGAGTTCATCTACCACTGTTTGAAAAATTTCTGCTTCCGTGGCTGCTCCTTGTGGGACAGTAGTACAAGCAGAAAGTAGACAATCATTCAGGCGAGCTTGCAACTGGTTCAAACTGCGTTCCAGCCACAACTCAGCGCGAAGTTGCTGGACTGTTGTCAAAACTGTTGGCGTTGTATCTATCTGTGAGTTTCGTTCTGGTAAGCTTGAATACTGCGGCATGGTCAACTCGACCGTTGAACAAGTTTAGCTTGGCACAAAAATGCGCACAAGATTCTATGTATATTAACTCACTATTTTTGTATATTGCTAAACAATAACCTTAAAGTGTCGATTGTAACTGCTCAACTAAACATTTTTATTAAAAATCACTCACTGACAATTTCTTTGCAGTAGCTGAATTTAGTTAAAACTATGGATACACAACTTGCTCAACTGATCGTCAACGGAATTGCCGTAGGCAGCATTATCGCTCTAGCAGCCGTAGGACTCACTCTTACCTACGGGATTTTACGGTTGTCAAATTTTGCCCACGGTGATTTTTTGACTTTGGGAGCCTACTTAACTTTGTTAGTCAATACTGTTGGGATAAATATTTGGCTATCAATCATTCTGGCGGCGGCGGGAACAGTAACGGTGATGCTGGTTGCGGAAAAATTGTTGTGGTCTAGGATGCGCTCTATTCGTGCCACTTCCACAACACTAATTATTATTTCTATTGGACTTGCTTTATTCCTCCGCAACGGCATTATTTTCCTGTGGGGCGGCCAAAACCAAAATTACAATTTACCCGTTACCCCAGCTTGGGATATTTTCGGTCTAAAAGTACCACAAAATCAATTGTTGGTACTAGGGTTAGCAGTATTGGCAATTTTAGCTTTGCACTACCTACTACAAAACACCAAAATTGGTAAAGCTATGCGAGCAGTTGCTGATGATCTAGACTTAGCTAGAGTTTCTGGCATCAATGTAGAGCAAGTAATTTTCTGGACTTGGCTAATTGCTGGCACACTTACGTCTATGGGTGGCAGTATGTACGGATTGATTACAGCTGTACGCCCAAACATGGGGTGGTTTTTAATTTTACCCTTGTTTGCCTCAGTGATTTTGGGTGGTATCGGCAACCCCTATGGAGCGATCGCCGCCGCTTTTATCATTGGTATTGCCCAAGAACTCAGCACTCTTTGGTTAGGTTCTCAATATAAACAAGGTATAGCGCTATTAATTATGATTTTGGTGCTGCTCATTCGCCCCAAAGGTTTATTCAAAGGCACGATTTGAGCAGCACCACTCCACTTCTAATTATTCAATGATGTGGAAATAATAAGCTGCAACCAAGAAATTGATAGCTAACAGTAGTATTGCCCAACCTGTGCGAAAGGCGTAGGGAGGTTTAGCACCACTATCGGCAATAGCGGAATTCTTGCTTTTAGCAGTCATAAGCGGTTCTCCAAATGTCACGACTTTCTAAGAAATACCAAACAGCTGTACCAAAAACCCAAATTCTTTAAAAATGTTTTTGTCTTTGGGAATGGAGATGGGGGATGAGGGAATAGGGAGGATGAGAAAGTATTTTGGTTATTGTCACCTGTCCCCTGTCACCTGTCCCCTATCTTCACCCGCATGGTAAGAACTACGAACCAGAGGCCCACAACGAACGTGGTTGAATCCCATTTCCCATGCTACGCTGCCCAAGGCATCAAATTCTTCTGGTGTCCAGTATTTTTGCACTGGCAAATGTTCCAAGGAAGGACGCATATATTGGCCAATAGTCAGGCGATCGCACCCTACCGCCCTTAAATCTGCCATTGTGGCAATGACTTCTTCCCTAGTTTCACCGTGTCCCAGCATCAAACCTGATTTGGTGGGGATAGTTGAGTCGATTTCTTTGACTATAGCCAGCACTCGTAGCGAGCGATCGTACTTTGCTCCCCGACGGACTGGGCCAGTTAATCGCCTCACTGTCTCTACATTGTGATTGAAACAAGCTGGCTTAACTGTGACAATTGTGCCTATTCTTTGCCGTTGTCCTGATTCCCCAGCACCTGCACCACCGCAAAAATCTGGTGTCAGCACTTCAATTTGAGTTTCTGGGTTTAACTGACGAATTGTCTCTATCGTTTTCACAAACTGCCCCGCTCCCTGGTCTGGCAAGTCATCACGGGCGACAGAAGTCAGTACCACATAACGTAATCCCAAAAGCTGCACTGCTTCTGCTACTTTGCGTGGTTCCTCTGAATCAATAGGCATCGGTGCGTGACCTTTATCTACTTGACAAAAAGCACAAGAGCGCGTGCAAACTGGGCCCATTAGTAAAAAAGTCGCCGTTTTTTGGGCATAGCACTCTCCCCGGTTGGGGCAACGGCCTTCTTCACAAATCGTGTGAATTTGGCGTTGCTTAATAATGCGTTGTACAGTAGAAAGTTCACTAGCCTTGCCAATGGGGCGACGTAACCAGCTAGGCATTGCCATAATTTCTGACTTGAGTTGGGCTGGTTGTAACGAAGTCATAGATATCCAAGCAAGATCCGAAAGTACTTTGGGGCGAATTTCCTCTGCACTGGAGCAAGGTTCAAGCCTTAAATATCACCATGACACAAATTTAAAAGAATATAAGCACTAGTTTTGTAAACTACCACTAATAATGTCATTTATACCGAAATATACTATCCCCCAATCAATAAAAAATTTGGATATAGTGGGAGCATTCTCAAGGTTAATCGGCATAGCCGCTATTTACACTTAAAATTTCTGTTAGAGCAATAAGTCGTGGCAAGTAACAAAATTTTAGTTATCGATGACACTACAGTTGTCAGGGTAAAAGTACGAGAAATGCTGCCTCCGGGCAATTTCGAGGTATTAGAAGCCAAAGATGGTTTAGAAGGATTCAATTTCATCCGTCAGGAAAAACTCAGCTTGATCATGTTGGATTTTCTCTTGCCTAAAATGAGCGGCTGGGAAGTTTTCCAGCAAGTTCAAGCGCAGCCTGAGTTAAGGAAGATTCCTTTAGTGATCATGTCTGGTCGCAAGGAGGAGGTGACGGAGAAAATCCCTGAACCTTTTGAATATTTTGAATTTCTGGGAAAGCCTTTTGACCAGAAACAACTGATTAATGCGATTAAGTCAGCGATGGCTAAGGCGAAACAGCCTCGCCCAGAGCTAGTTCCAGTAGCAGCTGTTGCAACAAATGGTACAGTAGCAACCATTGCCCTTAAAAATGGCACGGCAGCAACTTCTACTATTGCAAATACTACCGTAGTAACCTCTGAAGCTGAAGTAGCTGCTTCAGCAGAAGTAAATGCGCTGAATGAAAAAATTGTCAAAATGCAAGCAGAAATTGATGGCTTGAAGAAACAGCTAGCTCAGGTAGTGACATTTATTAAACAAAAATTCAAGTAGGATTTGCGCTTACTATGAACCCTGCTGCTCTTAATGTCTAGTTCCGAAAAAGAATACCCAATTAAATCCAGGTAACAATAGTTAGTTCAAAAAACTTAAAAATAGAAAAAATGAGTAGCATCTAAATATGCCACTTGATTTGAGAGATTGACAAACCACCTGATGTGAGAAACATCAGGCTAATAGCAAAAGTCATCTCAAAGGCATACTATTTTTTTTACAAGCAGCTATCAATCTATTCTGCCGTAAATTACCTATAAATTGGAGTTAACGGCAGTTTTTTTGTTTGGGTAAATACACCGATTCTAGTTGCATTTAAAAATGAAAATAATTCTTAAAAACAGCCTAAATATAGCTCATTTTAATTATTAAAACTAACATTTTCATTAAAGTAAAGTACATACTTAGTCAAGGGGTGAAGTTGACACTAATATATTTTTTAACTTTATATAAAATTTAAGAATAAGTTAAACAAAAGCACTAAAAAACTTGACTATTTAATGATAGCGATCGCCTGGTAATGGGAATAATGAAGCATAGAAATAAAAGTATGAGCATAGACTAGAATGTTAATAGTATTAGATACTGTATATCCTATAATTGGCTATCGCATTACTGAGCAAATTTATTCAGGTAGTAAAACCCTAGTTTATCGGGGCATCAGAGAGCAAGATCAAAAACCTGTCATTCTCAAACTGATGCGGAATGAATATCCTACCTTTGCTGAAATTTCTCAGTTCCGTAATCAATACACCATAACTCAAAACCTCGAAATCCCTGGGATAATTAAACCCCATAGCTTAGAAAATCACCGCAACGGCTATGTCCTAGTGATGGAAGATTTTGGTGGGATATCCCTCAAAGAGTGGCAACGAAAAGAGCCAGAGTTGGAGCAAAGTGCTGTTTCTTTGAGTAAGTTTTTCCACATTGCCATTGAAGTTGCCTCCACTCTTGAAGAACTGCACCGCCATCGCATCATTCACAAAGACATCAAACCCGCCAACATTCTCATTCACCCCACCACATATGAGATTAAACTTATCGACTTTAGTCTTGCTACCCTCTTACCAAAAGAAATTCAAGTTCTCTCAAATCCCAATGTTTTAGAAGGCACTTTAGCTTATATTTCTCCCGAACAAACGGGACGGATGAATCGAGGAATTGACTACCGCACTGACTTTTATTCTTTGGGTGTTACCTTCTTTGAACTTCTCACCGGACAGTTACCTTTCAATAGTACTGAACCAATGGAGTTAGTGTACTCTCATATTGCCAAAGAGCCACCAAAAGTCAATCGGGTTAATGCCAATATTCCTCCGATCTTATCTGAGATTATCAGCAAACTGATGGCAAAAAATGCCGAAGATCGCTATCAAAGTGCATACGGACTCAAGTATGACTTGGAAATGTGCCGAAACCAATGGCAAGAAAAAGGAAATATTGCACATTTTGAGTTGAAAAGTCGAGATATCTCCAATCGTTTTGTCATTCCCGAAAAACTTTATGGTCGTCAAAGTGAAGTTGAAACTCTACTCGCTACCTTTGACCGCGTGACACATGGGACAACTGAAATAATATTAGTTACGGGGTTCTCTGGAATTGGCAAAACTGCTGTGGTTAACGAAGTTCATAAACCAATTTTGCGGCAGCGTAGTTACTTTATCAAAGGGAAATTTGATCAGTTCCAACGTGATATCCCCTTATCAGGATTTGTACAAGCTTTTCGGGATTTAGTTGGGCAAATACTCTCAGAAAATGATGCCCAAATTCTCCAATGGAAAGAAAAGATTTTATTGGTATTGGGTACACAAGGTCAGATAATTACTGATGTAATTCCCGAACTTGAACGGATTATTGGTAAGCAATCTCCAGTTGTAGAACTTTCTGGTAGTGCCGCTTACAATCGTTTCAATTTATTGTTCCAAAAATTTATTCAAGTTTTTACAACTAAAGAGCATCCTCTGGTAATTTTTTTGGATGATTTACAATGGGCAGATACGGTTTCTTTGAAATTTATCCAATTATTAATGAGTGAGGCTACCTCTTCTAGTCTTACAGGTGAAATACATAAGTTAGCTGAGGATAAGGGTAGTTTACTACTGATTGGTGCATATAGAGATAATGAAGTTTCAAATGCACATCCATTGAATTTGACACTGCACGAAATTGCCAAACTGGGTGCAGCTATTCATATCATCAATCTTTTACCCTTAAATCAGTCTGATTTAAACCATTTGATTGCTGATACCCTTCATTGTCCTGAAGTAGTTGCTGTTCCTTTAACACAAATGGTGTTTGCGAAAACTAAAGGTAACCCCTTCTTTGTGACTCAATTTCTTAAGTCTTTATATGATGATGGACTAATTCTATTAAATTTTGATGTTGGTCACTGGCAATATGACATAAAAAAAATTAAAGCATTATCTCTCACAGATGATGTAGTAGAATTCATGGCAATTCAAATAGAAAAGCTGCCAAAGAATACTCACAAATTGTTGAAACTTGCAGCTTGTGTTGGTAATGAATTTGACCTAAAAACTCTTGCTATCATTAATGAAAAAAGTGCAGTAGATACAGCAGCAGACCTATGGCCAGCCTTGCTTGATGGATTAGTTTTACCTCAAAATGAGGGCTATAATTTTTTGCCAGAAGATAATAGTGAACAACAGGTCATGACCAATCGCGAAGAATCGCACAAATTATTAACGACTAATTATCAATTAATTAAGTATAAATTTGTACATGACCGTGTACAACAAGCTGCTTATACTTTGATTCCTACAGAGCAAAAAAAACCAATTCACTTAAAAATTGGGCTACTTCTATTGAAGAATATTCCTGTTGAAGAACGGGAAGAAAAGATTTTTGAACTGGTTAATCAGTTCAATATTGCAGTGGAATTCATTACTAATCAAGCTAAACGAGATGAACTAGCTGCAATGAACCTGATTGCTGGTCATAAAGCTATGACATCAACAGCTTATTCAGCTGCAATGAAATATTTAACTACTGGAATTGAACTGCTGGCAAGTAATAGTTGGGATATTAAATATGAGCTAACTCTTGCTTTGTATGAAACTGCGGCAGAAGCTGCATATCTGAATGGTGAATTTGAGCAGACAAAGCGACTTGTTCAAGTTGTGTTGGCAAAGGCTAAAACACTGCTGGAGAAAGTAAAAGTTTATGAGGTGACAATTCAAGCATACGGGGCGCAGGGCAAAGCACAAGAAGCTGTCAAGGCTGCACTAGCTTTTTTAAAGTTGTTAGGGGTGGAATTCCCAGAGCATCCTAACCAAGCTGATGTGCAAAAAGAAATGGAAATCACAGCTTCAATTCTCGCTAATCGCAGTATTGAGGAACTAATTGATTTACCAGAGATGACACAACCAGAAGCACTGGCAGTAATGCGTATTTTATCCAGTGCCATGGCTCTTGCCTGTCAAGCTGTTCCTGAAGTATTTCCGCTAATTATTGTTAAACAAATCAACTTATCGCTCAAATATGGCAATTCTCCTTTGTCGGCTTTTGTTTATGTTGCTTATGGTTTAATGCTGTGTGGGCCTTTGGAAGATATTGAACTTGGTTATCAGTTTGGCAAATTAGCTACAAGTCTATTATCACGGTTCAATGTTAAAGAAATTAAAGCTAAAGTTATCCAAACATTTAATGCCCATGTTAGGCATTGGAAGGAACCAGTCAAGGAAGTTTTCCAGCCTCTGTTAGAAGCTTATTCTGCTGGATTAGAAACAGGAGATTTAGAATTTGCTGGTTATTCTTTATATTCATACTGCTACATTTCCTACTTTAGTGGTAAGGAACTGACAGGACTTGAGCGGGAGATGGCAAACTATAGTTATGCGGCCAGCCAACTCCAACAAAATGGAGTCTTTTACTGGATTGAGATTTATCGACAGACAGTATTAAATCTCATAGGTGATGTGCAAAATCCTTGTTATTTGATTGGTGAAGCTTATGATGAGACAAAAATTCTGCCAGTTCAGATAAAAGCTAATGATGGAATTTCTATTTTATATGTTTATTTGTGTAAGCTTCATCTGTGTTATCTCTTTGCTAATTACCCTGAAGCAATTGAAAATGCTGTAAGAGCAGAACAGTATTTACTCAGTACCGCCGGACAATTCGTGGTTCCTCAATTATATTTTTACAGTTCCCTCGCATTGCTAGCAACATATGATGATGTTGATTTCTCTCAACAAGCAGAAATCTTGACTAAAGTGCTAGCTAATCAGGAAAAAATACGTAAATGGGCAGATCATATGCCGATAAATCATTTACATAAATTTTATTTAGTAAAAGCTGAAAAATATCGAGTTTTAGACCAATATCTAGAGGCAATGAAATATTATGATTATGCCATTTCTCTCGCTAAAGAACATGAGTATATCCATGAAGAAGCTCTAGCTCATGAACTTGCTAGTAAATTTTATTTAGAATGGGGCAAGCAGAAGATTGCCCAAACCTACCTCATTGATGCCTACTATGGATATGTGCGTTGGGGTGCATTAGCAAAGGTTAATGACTTGCAAAAACGCTATCCTCAATTACTTAGCTCTATTATTCAACAAGAAAAACTTAGCTTGAATTCCAGTGAGAGAAGCACTTCTGAACTTAGTTTAACTCGATCTACGCCTAGTACTCAATCCATTTTGAGTACTAATGAAACTGTGATTGGCTCTAATACCAGTATGTCAGATATGCTGGACTTAGCAGCTGTGATTAAAGCTTCTCAAGCACTTTCTGGGGAAATTGAGTTGCAGGAACTTCTTTCTACTTTGATGGAAGTTGTAATGGAGAATGTGGGAGCTTCTAAATGTGTGCTAATTTTGAGCGAAAGCGATGAATTGAACTTAAATGTTACCGCAGTTAGCGCCAGTTCAACATTTACTCCTACCTACACAGAATTTACATCAATTCGCCTAGAGTCCAGCTATGATGTTCCTATTTCCTTAATTAATTATGTCAAACGTACGCGAGAGATATTAGTTATTGATGATGCAAAAGCTCAAGCTTCCTTAGCGGCAGATATTTACATTACCCGTGAAGAACCAAAGAGTTTATTGTGTATTCCGATGATTAATCAAAGTAAGTTACTTGGCATTCTTTACCTAGAAAATAATCTGACTACGGGAGCATTTACACGCGATCGCCTAGAACTCCTCAAACTTCTAACTACTCAAGCTGCAATCTCACTAGAGAATGCTATGCTATACACTAATCTGGCACAAGCTAATAAGAAATTGGAGGAATATAACCACACATTAGAGGAAAAAGTCGTTGCAAGAACAGCAGAACTCAACGAAAAAAATCAAACTTTACAACAAGCTCTACACGAATTACAACGCACTCAAACCCAATTAATTCAAAGTGAAAAAATGTCTTCTTTGGGTCAAATGGTGGCGGGAATTGCTCATGAAATCAATAACCCTATTAACTTTATTCACGGTAATATTGCTCATACTAGTGAATATGTTAAAGATTTGCTGGAGTTGATTGCTATTTATCAACAAGAGTATCCTCTTCCTTCCCCTATAGTTAAAGAGAAAGCTGAAGAAATTGATGTAGATTTTCTAGCGACAGACTTGCCAAAAACTATAGATTCTATGAAAGTCGGAAGTTCGCGTATCCGAAACATTATTTTGGGCTTACGTAACTTCTCCCGTTTGGATGAAGCCGAAATGAAACCTGTAGATATTCATGAAGGATTAGACAACACTTTGATGATTTTGCAGCATCGACTTAAGAAAAATAGCACAGAGGCAAAACGATGTGGAGATCAAAATCGCCGTGAAATTGAAATCATCAAAGAATACGGACACGTACCGGAAGTTACTTGTTACGCTAGTCAACTCAATCAAGTATTTATGAATATCCTCAGTAATGCAATTGATGCTTTGGAGGATTTACAGGTTAGTGATCAAACAACTAACACTCCCACAATTCGCATTTGTACTGAAATAGTAGACTTAAATATACTCAGGATTCGGTTGGCTGATAACGGTCTAGGGATGACAGCATCTGTACGGCAAAAAATATTTGACCCATTTTTTACCACGAAGCCAGTAGGCAGTGGTACAGGATTGGGTTTGTCAATTAGTTATCAGATTATCGTGGACAAACACAAGGGTAAGTTAACTTGTAATTCTGAGGTAGATAAAGGTTCTGAGTTTGTGATTGAAATACCAATTCAATAGTTATGAAAATAAGCAACCGTGAAATGCGGTTGCTCAATGAGAAAGTTATAGATTAAAGAGATGAGTGTAACTGCAATCATCTCCTGCTCAATTAGTAATTTACTTTTAAACTTTTAACTGTCTCAGAATTATTTGCAGATGGAAGCCTTTTTCCTCGCAATTGTTGTCGGATGTGTTTATAGGCGGATGGATTGACTGGCATCATTACTTCTGCAACTCGCTGCCAGCCTTTCTGGTGATGCCTCACTCCCATATCTTGCATCAGTTGTTCGAGGTGATGAAAGTTAAATGGAGATATACATCCCCCACTACCTCCACCTGGCGGCAACTTAGTCTGCCGCCAGTGGAACTCCGCATCCATATCCTGGATCATTTCGGTGTGTGAGGGTAAAACCAAATTACCTTTGACATACTCTGCTAGCCACCATGCTCCCACCTCAGAGGTTAATTGGCAAAAGAAACTAGAGTTATAGCCTACAAAGCCTATTTCCGGAATATCAGGGTGAATCAGATTGCGATATAGGTGGAAATAGCCTTGGTCATCGATCAGCATTTGACGATACTTTTCTTCGAGAAAGGGGACATCCTGGCGAAATCCTGTCCCAAAAATAACTATGTCTGCGTGCAACTGCTCACCATTGTCTAGTTCTACTCCATTGGTGACAAACCGAGCGATCGCTGTTTTTTTGGCCTTGAGTTTGCCAGAGGACAAGTACTTATAAAAACTTGTGGCAGCGATCGCGCTAGAACAGTTTACCGATTTATACAGGGGTTTATCAGGCAACATCCCACAAGCATCAAGACCGAACTGTAATCGCAGGAGAATTTCATTTGTCTTCCAGAAAGCCCACACTAAGGGTTTTCCTAAAGTATGTAGTACCCACTCCATCCCTCGCAGTTGACGGTAAGGCAACCAAGCCTCTGCAAAGCGGGTTAAAAGAACATACTTCAGATTGACCAAACCCAGGAAAAATTTCGGAAATTTCCACAAGGTGTGACGAAAAACAAGAGTGCATTCTTTGACTAGAGGGACAACATAGTTAGCTATGTCAGTTGCAGACCTGCCAAAGCCTACAACAATTATCCGCTGATCTTTTAGTAGGGAACTATCATTAAACTCGGTGGAATGTAGCACCTTACCCCCAGATGCAATAAAATCCTCCTTACCAGGTAATAAAGGCGTTTTGGGGAGATTAAACAGACCATTGCACACAAGAACAAAATCAAACTCGTGTTGCTCATGTTTTGTCTTACTGTGGCAATTTTCCTGTGATTTAACGCCAACTATCCATCCTGGTTGTATCCCAGTTTTTCTTTTTAGTTGAGTAACTTCTGCTTGAAATCGAATCTTTTCGACAATGCCAAAGTGCTGTGCATAAGACTCCAAGTAATTCCGCATCTGCTCAGCTGTAGGCCACTCTGGATAAGATGCAGGCATGGGATAATCGGAGAAAGCATACGTGTCGCGAGGGTTCTGGGTGGTTAACCCTACGTAAGTCCGAGAACCTTCCCACACGCCACCGAGTCCTTTCTGTTTCTCGAACACGGTGACTTCGTAGCCTTCTTCAATAAATGTCTTAGCTGTGACTAGACCACTAATCCCCGCACCAATAATGCAAATATGCTGAATTGCCATATCTATTTAGTGGGGAGTTGATGAGGCTAATCTCGGCAGAGATACTTTGCTTGATAGCTGATTTTGCAAAAACTCCAGTAATGGCTGAATGTGGACATCTTCTACCCATTCAGCAGCTAAATCTTCAATGACATGATGTTCTGCAATCAGTGTGTTACCGGAGAAATGGCGAATGATGGGATGAATAAAAGCACTTTGCGAAGCATTGTTAGTATCATCTTTATGGACGCGGTTGATGGCAAAAGGATCTGGCATTTTCTCAACCTCATATCCAAATTCTAAAGAAACTGTGTAGTAGTGGTCAATGTCACTATTACTGTCATGTATGTAGTCTACAGGTAGTTCTTGATAGTATCGTGCTACTTGTTCGACATCTGAGATAACGATTAAGTCACAGAGAAAACCTGTTTGCTGCCATAATCCTGAACTAATATTAACCCGCTTGAAGATTGTCTCTGTTAAACTTTCAGGAGTGGGAGCAATTGACTCATAAGGTAACTCTTGATTATCGTATTTAAGCTTTAAGAAGCTGTGCAATGCTCGAATATTATAGCGAAATCCATGTATAAAACCAGATTGCTTCTTCTTATAATCCCGCATATGCATCAGGACTCCAGCAAAATATAAATCTTTAACGTTGGTTGACTCCCATTCACTGGTTTGATTAGGGAAGCGGTTATTAATAGTTAGCTCAGGTTTACAGGACTCGTCAAACATAGAATCTTCAAAACGAAATCCAGTACATAAAATTATGCGGTCATAAAGTATATCTTCTTGTTCTCCATTAGCATGTTTATAAGAGAAAGATACTAAAAATTTGCCGTTTTGTCGTTTTATATGAGTTACACTAGCGTCCAAAATTCCATTTTGTGACTTTAGCTGATAAGTATCTAGAAAATTATTATTAACTGCTCTTAGATGTCCTACATACTTAGTCTTCCATGCCATAGATATGGGAGTTTCACTAACCATATGGATCAATGCTGCTGTGCCAATTATATTATCAGCAGTTTCAAACCCAGAATTACCTTTACCGATAATTAATACCTTTTGATTTGCAAAGTCTTCTGGATTTATGGAAACATCAGTATATTTTTCTGCCAACTCTATACCAGGAATTGGGGGAATATATAGTTTAGAAAAACCTGTAGCTATGATTAAACGATCTGCCGAATAAACGTTACCATTGCTATCTATAACCATGAATTTGTCGCTTTTAGCAATCCTGGATACTTGGCAATTATATTGAATTTTCAGATTAAAGTATGTAGCAAAATCATTGAGATATCTCACGAGTTCATCTGTGCAAGGAAAATACTCTCTACTATAATTTTTAAACAACATTTCCTCACTATCACTCAGTAAAGAATTCCAATCCCATCTGAGGTTAATTTCTGGGTTATCATAACCTGTATAAACCTTATTAATTGAGATTAATTTCCTATGCCTAGGAAAATCTTTAAAGTAAGTTCCTGGCGTATTACCTGCTTCTAATATCAAGTAATTAGAATTGGATTTTTCTAGAAAATACCCTAGCTGCAATCCAGCAGGACCAGCGCCAATAATTAAATATTCAAACTCTGCTACTATGTTCATGGTTTTACCTTTTCAATTCTGTTGATTAAGTTTGAACAACTTATATGTTGTCAATCTACCTGATATTCCCAAACAACTAGAAATACAAGGATTTAAAAACTATATAGTTATGAAAATTAGCTAAATTAAGAACTTGATTTATCTAACTTTCAATACTTGACTTGCTCGATTTTGCTTTTTTTTGCATGAACCAAAAGTTCATGTGTAAATTTTGTAAAAACATCAAATACCTGCTCAACTATTTCAAACGCTTCTTGGCGAGTTTTTTCTGTTAGTTGAATTTCTTGGATAAATTCCTCTATTCCAGGTGAACCTGTTGTGTGTCCAGTTTCTACATTTAAATGAAAATTGGCAAAATACAAAAATTCTTTTTGAGTAATTGCCTTCATTTCTTTGCCAATGTCTGCTGCAACTGAAAACATAACGTTTCCAGTTGCTTCAATCACCTCAATGACTATTAATTTTTGTAGAGAATCAGCTTGTAAAATATATTTGTAAAGTTGATATACTAACCATCGAGAAATTTCTGTCTCTTCACCCCAAAGAAATCTCAATGCTTCACTAAGTTTTAATGATTGGTCAATACCCAAGTGTTTGAAATCTTCTAGAAACCACAACCAATGATGATCATCTTCATAAGAATGTTTATTAATAATTGCCTGAATAGGATCGCTGGTTGGTTCATCTCGGAAAACATATTTGTTCATTTCTCCAAAATTCATAATAAAAGGAGCAGCATAGGAAGCCCAAGATAGTCTTTGTCTGGGGTCGATGCTTTTGTCTCGCATGAACTCAAATAGCGGCAAATCAGCAAACTCTTGCTTTTTGTTTTCAATAAATTTAATAACTTGTTTCATTATTAATACCTCCTGATTCAATACTTAAAATTTGTAAAATTTGCTATCAATCTTGCTGTTTATAAAAGTTTAATTACTATTAAAATAAACAACTAAGGCAAATTAATTCAGCAATACAGATATATTCGCCCAAAAGTTTGGAAATATCCTCTGAGACTGGCTAGATATGTTCAATTTCTTCATTAGAAATTTTTTAGTTTGCAAATTATATCTGCATTACTACTGATGGCAACTTTAAATTATGATCAATATTTCCCAAACTAAACCTATGTCACCATTGTTTAATTTTTCATGAAAAATGATATCCGTAATTTTCTGTAAATTTAAGAATTTGTTTTTATGTCTAGATGTAATTTATCAAGTAGGCTATCAAGTAATTTTACGTAATTATCCCACGCTGATAAAATCTATATAAGTAAGCTATTTACCTTACTCTTACTACTAAATAAATAAAATATACTGAAAAATTTTTTACCACAATATTTTTATCTAGTAGAAATTACATACAAAGTATTTTCAATAATGAGTAGCAAATTTTATTCATATACTAGTATTACTTAAATTAGGGATGACAAACTAGAAAAATTAAAATGAGCGCGATGCTTGGAGTTCTCTGACTCAGCGAATGAACAAAGATATTCTGTAAAGCTCTGTGTCACTGCGAATTTATACAACTGCAATTCTATAGCGATAGTAAAAGTCGATACATTTTTGGGAAAACTGATGAATAAGGGGCAGCGATCGCAAAATGAATCTTAGCGTCCAAACTCCTCTATTTGAGGAATAGCAGAGGGTTTTTCCTGACTTGTCGCACTAAAACCTGAAATAAAGTGTCGATAATTATGGCTTCATACGGTATAACCCCACCTTCTAAACGAGTAAATGCTAACTTATTTGCCTTAATTATAAAATCTCTAAAAACCAAAGAATGAAAATGTCTACCATGCCAGAAAAATGCTTAATTTTAGTCGTGGATGATACTCAGACAAATTTAGGAGTCATTTATAAGCTTTTAACTGATGCAGGTTTTGAGGTTGCTACCGCTATTGATGGAGAAATGGCACTTCAGCAGGTAGAAAATAGACTGCCTGATTTGATTTTATTAGATGTAATGATGCCTAAAATAGATGGGTTTACTACTTGTGAAAAATTGAAAGAAAATGTGCAGACTCGTGATATACCTATAATTTTTATGACGGCAATTTCTGATACAAATACTAAAGTTAAAGGTTTAGGTTTAGGGGCTGTTGACTACATAATTAAACCCTTTCATGAGGAGGAAGTATTAGCGAGAATCCACACTCATTTAGAATTACGAAATTTTACAAAAAATTTAGAACAACGAGTATCAGAAAGAACAGCAGCACTTTCCCAAGCATTAAAAGACTTACAAGAATCTCAACTGCAACTTGTACAGAGGGAAAAAATGTCTGCTCTTGGTCAATTAGTAGCGGGGATTGCTCATGAAATTAATAATCCAGTTGGTTGCATTTATGGCAATCTCGGTCATGCTTCGGTATATTTTCAAGACATGATTAATTTGATTGACCTTTATCAGCAGCATTATCCTCAACCAATTACAGAAATTCAAGAAAAAATTGCAGCCATAGACCTAGATTATGTGCGTGCTGATTTACCTAACTTAATTTGCTCTATGAAAGAGGGGGTTCAGCGTATTCGCAACATCAGCACCAGTTTACGAACCTTTTCTCGAGAAGATAGTGATCGCAAAGTTTCCTGTAATATTCATGATGGCATTGATAGTACAATCCTGATTCTCAAACACCGCTTAAAATTATCAGAAGGTCGTCCTGATATTGAAGTAATCAGAGATTACGATGATTTGCCAGAAGTCAAATGCTTTAGCGGTCAAATGAATCAAGTTTTTATGAATCTTTTAGCTAATGCTATTGACGCTTTAGAGGAATCTAATCTAGGGCTTAGCTATAGCGATATTGAAGCCAATCCCAATCAAATTACTATCCAAACTAGGCTAACTGAAGATCAAAATCATGTTTTGATTCGGATTAAGGATAATGGGGTGGGAATGTCGCCAGATATTCAGCAGAAAATCTTTGAGCATTTATTCACAACTAAACCTGTAGGTCAAGGTACTGGCTTAGGATTATCAATCGTCCGTCAAATTATTATAGAAAAACACCAGGGAACTTTAGAAGTAAATTCATCACCAGGACAAGGTTCGGAGTTTGTAATCACTATTCCCATTCGTTAGCAGAATAATTTACAAATAAATATATTTATATTCCGATACACTTCAGTTAACAAGAAATGTAGTTGGGTTGAGCAACGTGTTCGCGTAGCCTGCTGTAGGTATAACCCAACACGGATAATGAGCAGGACAGTTTAGACCAGACATCCCCAGGTTTTCCCCTCAACTAGCACTGTATTTGGTTAAGATAGCTTGCGAGCAACCTGAAACGATGGCGCGATCGCAATGGAACCATTTTGTCAGCTATCAGATTATCGTTGAAAAGCATGGGGGACAACTTAGTTACTTTTCTAATTTTGGCCAAGGTGCAAAATTTGTAATAAAGATTCCTGTGAGTAGGGGTGCAATTCCTTGCACCC
The DNA here is from genome assembly GCA_019358915.1 of Trichormus sp. ATA11-4-KO1. Classification (GTDB taxonomy): domain Bacteria; phylum Cyanobacteriota; class Cyanobacteriia; order Cyanobacteriales; family Nostocaceae; genus LEGE-11386. The sequence goes on along the minus strand of JAHHIM010000030.1, from coordinate 33,041 downwards.
CTATGGCATCAGTGATGAGCTAAAAAAAGTACAATTTACAACTCTTTGGCTTGTTCTGTGGAAATTGCACTTACTTGAGTTCTATCAACAGTTGTTGCTTGAAGCATTGGGGTACGAGAGATAGAATTATTCGCCAGCGTAAACAGGGGATTTGACAAAATACCAGCTATGGAAGTGGCAATTAAAGTTACCACCAAGCCTACTTGTAAAGGTCTAAGTCCAGGCAAATCCCAACGCACTTGCGGATAATTCTTCACTACTTCGGACATTTCTTGGGGTTCCTTGACTACCATCATCTTGACTACGCGAATGTAGTAGTAGATGGAGACTACACTGGTAATTAAGCCCAGCAAAACTAACCAGTAAAGACCAGCTTGCCAACCAGCCCAGAACAAGTAAATTTTGCCAAAAAACCCAGCGAGTGGGGGAATACCACCCAAGGACAGCAAGGAGATACTCAACCCCAGTGTCAGGAGTGGGTCTTTTTGGTACAAGCCAGAGTATTCAGCAATCTGATCGGTTCCCGTTCGCAGGGAGAACAGAATTATGCAGGTAAAACCACACAAATTCATGAACAGGTAAACCATCAGGTAAAAAACCATACTGGCGTATCCGGCCTCAGTACCAGCAATCAAGCCAATCATCACAAAACCAGCTTGAGCAATGGATGAATAAGCTAGCATCCGTTTCATGCTAGTTTGGGCAAGGGCGACGACGTTACCCAATATCATACTGAGCACGGCCAGGGCAGTGAAGACAAACTTCCACTCTTCCGCAACGAGGGGGAAGGCTGTTGTTAGTAAGCGAATAGCGAGGGCAAATCCAGCTGCTTTGGAACCCACAGATAAAAAGGCAATCACTGGGGTGGGAGCGCCTTCGTAAACATCTGGTGTCCACTGGTGGAAGGGTGCAGCAGAAATTTTAAAACCGATACCTGCAATCACGAAAATGAGAGCAATGATCAAACCCAAGGATTGACCAACGTTAGCTGCGGCAATGCCATTGGCGATCGCATTTAGTTCGGTTTGTCCACCCGATAGACCGTACAGCAGCGAAACACCGTATAGAAAGATTGCCGTACTGGAGGCCCCAATCAACAGGTATTTCAGCGCTGCTTCGTTAGAGCGGGGGTCACGTTTGGTATAACCTGTGAGTAAGTAAGAGGAAATACTGAGGGTTTCTAGAGAGATGAAAATCATCACTAACTCACTAGCCCCGGATAAGAACATTCCTCCCAAGGTTGCAGTTAGCAAAATCGCGATGAATTCTGCTAAAGCAGTACCACTCTGCTCAACATAGCGAATTGACATCAATATAGTCACAACCGCAGACAAAGCCACGATCCCGCGAAAGACTATACTGAGGTCGTCACCAATAAAGCTACCGGTAAAGGAGATGGGATTGACAGCATCCCATTGAAAATACAGGGCGCCAATCGCAGCCAGTAAACCTGCGATCGCCAGATATCCAATCCAACGTGAGGATGTACGCCCCAAAATCAAATCCACAATCAAAACCCCTAAGAGGGTAACAATTACAATTCCCTCTGGCAAAATCGTTCCAGCATTTAACTGGGATGCAAGATTAGCAAAATCCATGAGATATATAGGTTTTGGCGATTAGACATTAAGGCTAGCTGAGTTCATTTTATCTATTGTTCTTCACTAAAGTTGCATTTATCTTTCTAGGGAATGGAGAATGGGGAATGGGGGAGTGAGGAAGCAACTAATGACTAATGACCAATGACTAACAAACAAGCAGTTCAGTGAAGCACTAAACTGCCGATTATGGTATATTTGTTTATCAGCAAACGCCGTTTGTGCATTTGCCTGGCTGAACCATCTCAAGACTTAATAATGTCGTGAGTATCCACCACCAGAGCGGCTACCCTTCTCCTCTCGTGGTCTAGCTTTATTAACTTTCATTACACGACCCATCCATTCAGCACCGTCTAAAGCCTCAATTGCAGCATCTTCTGCGGCTTCTGATTCCATTTCTACGAAACCAAAACCCCGTGCGCGTCCAGTTTCCCTATCTGTGGGTAATTGAACTCGCTTAACAGTGCCGTAATCGGAAAATACTTTAGTGAGGTCGTCTTCTGTGACGCTGTAGGATAGGTTCCCTACGTAAATTGACATGAAACTCTCCAGAATCCATTGATGCAGAGATGTTCATCCGGAGAGCCGCTTGCAATTATTACTAAAAACAAGATTCGTATCGCCGAACTTAACTTCTCCAAAATTATCCTAACATAACTTTTATCTAGAAAAAGCTTAAATCTTCCTATTTTTTTCATATTTATGGTATAATTCATCAAATTTGACTATATTTATTATTTTTTTAGCTTATTGTTCAATTAAATCGAGTTAGGTATATGCAGCAAATGCCACTGGTTGAAGAAGGCAGGAGGCATTCGGCAGAGGGCAGGAGGCAGAAGGAATACTGCCCTCTGCCTTTATTGGTAAAGCGGCCAAATCTTTGATTTGCCAGAACTTATTTGGGTGGAGTCGGAATCCCCACCCAAATTCATCCTTCATCCTTCTTCCTCCTAACTCCTTCCTTCGGTTTCAATTAAAGGAGTTAAGGTAAAGTATCACCATATTCAACTTCAGGGGTATTTTGAAAACTCTATTCGCCAATCATGCCCTAGATAAGTTAAAGATTGAAATAGCTGGCAATTCATGCCTAGCACTCCTCTACCCTATCCGCTAGGAAAGGCTGCGCCATAAATTTAGTGTATTGTCAACCTAGTGGGCAGTTTATGTAAGGATTAAATCACAGCCCTAAGCGTGACGTTTTATCTTGACATTTCACCGAAATTACCTCAATTTGACTGTTTAGCTTAGCAGCTACTTTTTTTCTTGAAATTTCCATGTCAACTCTCGTCATCGTCGAATCTCCGACCAAAGCTCGCACCATTCGCAACTACCTGCCAAAAGACTATCGGGTGGAAGCGTCTATGGGTCATGTCCGTGACCTACCCCAATCGGCTAGTGAAATTCCCGCCTCTGTGAAAGCGGAACGGTGGGCACAGCTGGGGGTAAATGTAGACGCCGACTTTGAACCGGTGTATGTTGTCCCCAAAGACAAAAAGAAAGTTGTCACCCAGCTCAAAGATGCCCTCAAAGAAGCAGATGAACTGATTCTGGCAACTGACGAAGACCGGGAAGGTGAAAGCATTAGTTGGCATCTGTACCAGTTGCTGAAGCCAAAAGTTCCGACTAAGCGGATGGTGTTTCACGAAATTACCCAAGACGCGATCAAAAAAGCTTTGAAGAACTGCCGCAATATTGACGAGCAGTTAGTTCGCGCCCAAGAAACACGGCGAATTTTAGATCGATTAGTTGGCTATACCCTGTCTCCCCTGCTGTGGAAAAAAATCGCCTGGGGATTATCTGCTGGGCGAGTGCAATCTGTAGCTGTGCGACTTTTAGTCAAAAAGGAACGCCAACGCCGCGCCTTCCATGAAGGTACTTACTGGGATTTGAAAGCTAGCTTGGTGCAGGAAAAAACTGCCTTTGGTGCCCAGTTGATCACCTTGGGAGGAACTAAAATAGCCACTGGTAGTGATTTTGACCCAGCGACCGGACAAATTGCCGCAGGACGTAATGTCTTATTGCTCAACGAAGCCCAAGCAGTAGACCTCAAGGAACGCCTGACAGGGAAAACCTGGAGCGTTACCGACATCGAAGAACGTCCAGTGACGCGTAAACCCGCGCCACCGTTTACCACCTCGACACTGCAACAAGAATCTAACCGCAAACTGCGTCTCTCAGCTAGAGACACAATGCGAATTGCGCAAAATTTGTACGAGCAAGGGTATATTACCTACATGCGTACAGACTCGGTACATTTATCCGATCAGGCGATCGCAGCAGCTCGTAGTTGTGTAGAACAACTTTACGGCAAAAACTACCTCAGCCCCCAACCCCGGCAATACACCACCAAATCTAAAGGCGCACAAGAAGCCCACGAAGCCATTCGTCCTGCGGGTAGCACTTTCCGCACTCCCCAAGAAACTGGTTTAAGCGGTCGGGAACTTGCTGTTTATGACTTGATTTGGAAACGTACTGTCGCTAGCCAAATGGCTGACTGTCGGCAAACCCAAATTGCGGTACAGTTACAAGTTGAAGATGCAGGCTTTCGTTCTTCTGGTAAGCGCATTGATTTCCCTGGATTTTTGCGTGCTTATGTCGAAGGTTCCGACGATCCTGAAGCAGCACTGGAAGACCAGGAAGTTATTTTGCCTAGTCTAAAAGTTGGGGATCATCCAGATTGTACCGAGCTAGAAGCAGTAGGTCACGAAACCCAACCACCAGCTAGGTACACCGAAGCAACTTTGGTGAAAACCCTAGAAAGTGAAGGCATTGGTCGTCCCAGTACCTACGCCAGCATCATCGGGACAATTATCGATAAGGGTTATGCCCAATTGGTGAGTAATGCCTTAATTCCTACCTTCACCGCCTTTGCTGTCACCAACCTTTTGGAAAAACATTTTCCTGATGTCGTAGATCCTAGTTTCACCTCCAAAATGGAGCAAACTCTAGATGACATTGCCACAGGTGAAGCTAAGTGGTTACCTTACTTGCGGGAATTTTATCTAGGAGATAAAGGTTTAGAAACCTTAGTTAAAGAGCAGGAAAATCAAATTGATGCCAGCAAAGCCAGAACTGTAGAATTAGAAAATTTACATGTCAAAGTCCGTATTGGCAAATATGGCCCTTACATCGAAGTCGAAAATGATGGTGTTGTAGTTACGGCTTCAATTCCCAAAGACTTAACACCAGCTGACCTCGATCCCAAACAAGTAGAAGTACTGCTCAGGCAAAAAACCACAGGTCCTGACCAAGTAGGTCGGCATCCGGAAACAGGGGAACCGATATATGTGAAAATTGGCACTTACGGTCCCTACGTGCAGTTAGGTGACAAAACCGAAGAAAATCCCAAACCCAAACAAGCTTCACTACCCAAAGGTGTCACACCAGAAAATGTCACCTTGGAGATGGCTGTGGGTCTTTTGGCTTTACCCCGGATATTAGGAGTGCATCCGGTCACAGGTGGTAAAATCCAAGCTAGTTTGGGACGTTTTGGCCCTTACGTGGTTCATGATCAAGGTAAAGAAGGAAAAGATTACCGCTCCCTCAAAGCTGGTGATGATGTACTCACAGTTTCCCTAGAACGGGCATTAGAGTTATTATCTGAGCCGAAAAAGGGACGTGGCTCTAGCACTAGCAAGTCCAAAGCAGCCTTACGCGAACTAGGCGCGCACCCCGAAGACGATACGCCAGTGAACATCTATGATGGCCCCTACGGCCCCTATATCAAGCACGGCAAAATTAATGTGGGTATTCCAGAAGGTCAATCTGTGGAAGATGTAACGCTATCTACAGCGCTACAATTATTAGCAACCAAAGCATCGGCTAAGAAATCTACTCGCAAAACGAGTAAATCAACAAGTTCTCGATCTAAGTCAACTGCTAAATCATCCAAGACTGTTGCTAAAAGAAATGATGCAGAAGGCTAAGGCTAGTTAACGTCAAAAATCAAAAGTCCATAGTTGTAGTAAAACTTGCTAGCTATGGACTCTTGAGTGTTGATCCTCAATACCAATCCTTAGTCAGAAGCAGTCTTGTCGGTTTGTAATGTGATACTCTAAAAAGCAAGGGAGATGACAACACCAAATTTTAGAAATAACTCACTTCCAAAATTTGGTAGTTTTTATCCAGCCCAACTACAAACCAGAGGTGCAAAAGCGCGCTGATTCTGCGTAGCTGTTAGTCAAAAAAAAATTGAGGTAGTATCTCAGGAGCGATCAGTTCAATGGACTATATAGAAAAGGTGCTAGAAAAGCTGAAAGAATTGGCACGCAAGCTTATTGAAGCCCTACTAGGGCCAGAAGCTGAACCGGAACCAGAACTGATTCCGATTCCTGTGAATGAACGATCGCGCCGTCGTTAAGAACCTAAAGGTATTGAACTTGTCATCGCCACCTCTAAGCATTTTGCTGCTGCACGGGCCAAACCTAAATTTACTAGGACAGCGAGAACCAGGAATTTATGGTTCCTCAAGTTTGGCTGAAATTAATCGCTGGCTAGCAGAAGAAGCCCTCAAGTTTCAGGCAAAGATAATTCCCGTGCAGTCGAACCATGAAGGAGTTTTGATAGATGCTATTCATGAGGCATTAGGAAAGCATCAAGGAATTTTGATTAATCCAGGGGCTTACACTCATACAAGTGTGGCTTTGCGCGATGCGATCGCTGGTGTTAACTTACCTACGGTAGAAGTACATTTAAGCAACATTTATCGCCGGGAAGACTTCCGCCACCATTCTTATATAGCACCCGTAGCCATAGGACAAATAAGCGGTTTTGGTGTCCAAAGTTATTTGCTGGGCTTACAGGCTTTAGTGCATCATTTAAAAAATTAAAAAAGTTAAAGATAAAAAGGTGCAAGAATAATTCTTTAACCCTTTCAAGTTGACTCATAAAATATCTTTAAATATCTTTTCTTCTCGGTGCTACGGACACCTTGCTCAAGTCGGGTAACCCGCCCACGCAAGTGTCCTCCTCTGTGTCTCTGTGTTTTAGAAGTAACTTATTTAACCACAAAACACGCAAATAAGGCTAAGAAAAGAGGTGAAAATTTTTTTCATCTGATTGGGAAGGGTTAAAATATTTCTTTTAAAATTTTAATTTTTTTTGATATGCGCTATTCACTGATTAATCGGTTTAGAGGTACTTTAGTCGGGGCATTATTGGGTGAAATGTTAGCTAAGGATGCTGACAAGCACGCTCAAATTGGCTCTGACGTAAATAGAATAGCAGTTTTGGGTACTAAAAGTTTAATCGATCTAGGTAAATTAGATTTAGATAACTGGTTAGAGCGTCATCAACAAAAATCTCCTCATTTAGATATAACTGAAAAAGTCTCACCAAAAGCTATTATTGCCACACTACCTGTGGCTCTTTTTTTTCATGAAAATACAATTAAACTGCGCCAAAACTTACTGCATATGTTGCAAATATGGGAGTATGACCCAATGGTCAGAGATGGCACACTAGCAGTAGGGTATGCGATCGCTCAATCCCTCACAGAACAACTTCAACCCCAAACCCTCATCCCAGAAATAATCGCTTTTATCGGAGAAACACCCACACTCCTACCACAACAATTATTAAAAGTTGATGAGTTATTAAACCAAGGCGCTGGGTTAGAAACAGCGCAAGCCGAACTAAGTAGGGAACAAGAGTCGATTTATACTGTCGCTATGGCATTTTATTGTTTTCTTAGCACCTTGGAAGACTTTCGGCTAGCGGTTTCGCGTTCTACTCACAAGAAACAAGCCTGGCGACAAGAAACTGGGTTTTTACAGATACAAACTATAAGTGCAATAACTGGGGCTTTGTCAGGAGCCTATAACAGTACCGTGGGTATTCCTGTTAAGTGGCAAGTTTTATTATCTTCAGCCAATTTAACCGTCGGGGAATTAGCAAATTTTTCCCAGATGCTAGAATTAGCTGATGCACTTGTTGCTGTGTGGTCAGGAGTGTATGATGTTGCCCTACATCCAGGGAAGTTTCCAGAGAAAGGATGCGTGATATCTGACGAACAGGCGGCTCAACTTTGCGTCTTTGCAGCTCCTCGCGTCATCCGTTCGCGTTAATAATTGTTATGTTGCTGTTCAAACTTTAGGCGCAAAACACCAACTACCAGCAAACAACTATAAAATTTAGTTGTTTTTTATTCACCAATTTTCTTATGAACACATAACCTTACTCTGTAGGTAGCTATTGTGGCCCATCGGCTTCAACCATATCCCATCACTGATGTTCTCATCGCGTCCGCCGCCACCTCTGGGACTTCTCTGAGGATTGTCTTGTTTTGAGCTATCTAGTCAGCAGCCAGAGGTAATGAAAACACAGCGATTTTTTAAATCTTTGAGCAAGCAACTCACTTACTGGCGACGACGATACCAAGCACGACGCCGTAGAAAACAGTTGCTTGGGGAAGTGAGCAATCAACACAGTACCAACCGCCAAAGTGCTATCCTCAATAATTTACTCCTGTATTTATTGAAAACCAATGACAACAGCGAATACCGAAAACGAGAAATAGCGCTCAGAACAATGACAAAATCAGTCAAAATTCAACGTGGGATTGATGTAGTATGTCTAGGCTGGGTGCATGAAAAGCGTTCCTCCGTTGTTTTGGCGATCGCAGTAGTATCCCTCACAGGAGTTATGGGGCACAAACTATATAATCAACCCCAGCTGACAGTAGGGACTCCCGCACCACAAACGATGAGAGCGCCTTATACTGCTAACATTGAGGATAAAGAAGAAACAGAAGCCCAGCGCCAAGCTGCAAGTAGAAGTTCCGTACCAGTGTTGATGGTCGATATCCAAAAGACGGAAAAAATCAACAAAAATTTACAGCAACTTCTGGATGAGGCTAATGAAATCCGCACTACTGCCGGATCTTTTCCTTTTTTTGACACGTCAGTTTTGTCGGTTGCGGTTCAGCATTATCTGCGCTCTGCTTCTGCCTCGGAATGGCAAGCGCTACTCATAACTTTAGAAAATACTAGCCAAAAGAAATCAGGATTTTTAGTTGGCAGATACAGAAATAGTCTCAAAATGAAGCTTCCAGGTAGCGTAGCCCAAAAACTTCCCACTTCAGAGTATCTGCCTTTATTGCCATCATCCACAGGTTCGCTGATTCCAGCACATCAATCGCTTTCTACTCTCCTCAACTCCAATAATCTGCCCCTTTATCTGTCTCCTTTAGAAGTAAAACCCGTTAATGTTGCCCCAACAACTTACTTTAATCAAGCAGTAGCAGAACTAAAAGCTTATCGGCTCACGACTTCAGAACAAAACTTGTCCTCACTCATTGTCCAAATCTCCCAAGTGCGCCAAGCATATTCCCAAGCCAAGTTCCAACTGTTACAGCGAGAGTCTACTAACTTAAAACAACTTTATAACGACACTACTCTACTGGAACTATCAGATAACGAGTGGGCACAAACAAAAACAGGAATTCGCCAGAGTGCAGAGAGAATTTTGGCTCAAGGAATTCCCCCAGGATTGCCGTCAAGCATTTTACAAAATGCCGTGAGCCTACAAGTGCAAACATTTGTGCCAAAAAATGCTGAATTTTTGGCAACCAAACTGTTAACCGCTTCACTACAGCCGAATCTGAAGAAAGATGAAGAACAAACTAGACAAAGAATCATCAAGGCATCAGATGGAGTATCACCTGTGATGGTGGAGGTGCGGCAAGGTGAAGTGATTGTGATCAAAGGAGAGAATATTACTCAATGGCACTTTGATGTTTTGGAGCATTATCAACTAATTCGCAGGGAGAATAACTGGTTGGGGTTGTTGCAACTCTCTGGTGTTGTGTCGGGTGCAGTGGGCATTTTTGTTTTAGTGAAAAGGCGAATGCAGTATAAATTGCGGCAACGCGATTACCTGTTAGTACTGCTGTTGACCTTAAGTACCCCGGGAATCCTCACTTTGGGTATACCTTATACGACTTGGAGTGCCGTGGGTTTATTGTTGGGTAGCTTCTACGCACCTGCTTTGGGCGTGACAGTTGTGGGACTGCTATTGCTCATTCTCCCCATGGCTATGGAAATTAGCCTAATTGCGCTTGTGGCTGGTGGGGCGGCAGGAATTTTGGGCAGCTGCATGGCGCAAAGGTTGCGATCGCGTGAAGAATTAGCATTATTGGGTGTTGCCATTGCCTTAACTCAGGGTGGTACGTACCTGATGATTAAGCTCCTCATTGGTGCAGCATTTGGAGCCGGCTGGTATAGCGTACTTCAAGGAGCTGGGTTATTTGCATTATCCGGTTTAGCTTGGAGTATTGTCGCCTTAGGCTTAAGTCCTTATTTGGAAAAATTATTTGATTTAGTTACACCTATTAGATTAGCTGAATTGGCGAATCCTAATCGCCCTTTATTAAAACGACTAGCGACGGAAACCCCGGGAACCTTTCAGCATACCCTGTTTGTTTCTACCCTGGCCGAGGCTGCTGCTAAAAAACTGGGATGTAATGTAGAACTGGTCAGGGCTGGCACTCTATATCACGATATCGGCAAAATGCACGACCCCCTCAGCTTTATTGAAAATCAAATGGGGAGGCCGAATAAACATGAAACAGAGATTGACGATCCTTGGAAGAGTGCAGAGATTATCAAAAAGCACGTCAGTGAAGGGTTAGTGATGGCGCGGAAACACCTTTTACCTACGGCTATTCAAGCTTTTATTCCTGAGCATCAAGGAACAATGCTAATTGCTTATTTCTATCACCAAGCACAGCAAATGGCTCAGGAAGATCCCAACTTGACAGTAGATGAAGCAGATTTTCGTTACGATGGCCCAATTCCCCAATCACGGGAAACAGGAATAGTCATGTTAGCAGATTCCTGTGAAGCCGCCCTGCGATCGCTCAAAGACGCTACCCCAGAACAAGCCTTAACAATGCTCAATAATATTCTCCGTGCCAGATGGCAAGATAACCAAATGGTAGATTCAGGGCTGACACGGCAAGAAATGTCACAAATTGCCCAAATCTTTGTCGATGTTTGGCAGCAATTTCACCACAAACGCATTGCTTATCCGAAATTAAAGGCCAGTAATGAGAAATTGGCTAAGGGATGAAAATAAACCCATCGCTGAGTGAGCGGGGGGATGGATGCAAAAATTGGGTAATTTAATTTTTAGAGTTTCCTCAGCCTCTTAGCATTAAACGAGCATTTTAGAGACACTAGAAGCTGAGAGTATTGATTTTACCTAATTATATGTTTCTGGTAACTGGAGCAACAGGAGGAATTGGCCGCCGAGTCGTGCGACTCCTACGCCAACAGGAGAAGTCGGTGCGGGCATTTGTCCGCCTGACTTCGCGTTACGGTGAGTTAGAACACCGAGGAGCAGATATTTTCATCGGTGATTTGCGACGGGAAAAGGATATTGAAAAAGCTTGTTGGGGTGTCGAGTATATTATTAGTGCCCACGGTTCTGATAGTGATGCCTTATCCCTAGACTACCGTGCCAATATTGAACTCATTGACCAAGCAAAAGCTCATGGAGTCAAACACTTTGTCTTCATTTCGGTACTTGGTGCTGAGCGAGGATATGAAGATGCTCCCGTATTTAAAGCCAAAAGAGCAGTAGAGCAATATCTAGAAGCTAGTGGCTTGAATTACACTATTTTACGCCCATCTGGACTAGCATCGAACTTACTGCCACTAGCAGAACGATTTCGCGAAACAGGGTTGTATCTGCTCATTGGTGATCCCAAAAACCGGAGTTCAGTTGTTAGTACAGATGATTTAGCGAGGATAGTGGTGGACTCAGTTACAGTTGCAGGCGCACATAACCAAATTTTACCAGTCGGGGGCCCGGAAATTTTACTACGTGAGGATATTCCCCGGATTTTTAGTCAGATTTTCCACAAAGAGCCAGTAGTAATTAATTCACCACTGTTTGTTGTTGATGGGTTACGAAATGCCTTTGGTTTATTTAACCCCCAATTACAAAAAGCTTTAGGAACCTATAGAACATTGCTGTCCAATGAATTTTTCTGTAGAAAAGAGGAAATAGCCAACTTAGAGAGGATTTTCAATTTTCAATTGGAAAACTTAGAAAGTTTTTTACGGCGCTATCTTGCAGTTTGAATTAGGGAGTGGGGGACAAGCGCAAAAGCACAAAAATACTCACCTTGTTCCCCCATCCCCCCATCCTCCTATCCCACTCCCCAATAAACTATGAAATATTCCCTAGTTGCCAATGCTGCTCAAGCACGTCAAACAAAACAGCAGTTTGCTAAACCAGAAGACCAACTATCTTATGAAGTGGGTAAAGCTGTACAGGAATTACCACCGCTTTATACGAGAGTTTTAGCGGGAACGATGAGCTTAGTAGTATTTGGGGCGATCGCCTGGGCAAATTTCTCTCAAATAGATGAAGTCGCGATCGCCCCAGGGGAATTAATCGCCTCGACACAAGTGCGTCCGGTAACATCCTTGGGTGGTGGCTCAATTTTGGCAGTGAATGTCCAAGAAGGCGATCACGTCACGAAGGATCAAGTCCTAATTCAACGTGATCCAGACTTGAAACAAACAGATGTTACCCGCCTAGCTCAATCTGCCAAGTTGATTCAAGAAGACTTGCAACGTTTAGAAGCAGAACGCATCGGTACGACAACGGCTGGGACAAAACTGCAAGATGAACTTTTGGCATCGCGGCTGAAAGACTACCAAGCTCGTCAAGCTGTGGCGGAAGCAGAAGCAAATCGCCAATTAGCAATTATTGAGCAGGCGAAAGTCCGCCTCAAACGGTTACAAGAAAATTTAGTCAATGCTCAAAGCAGTGTCGTTAACGCCCAAACAAATGTAGTCAACGCCGAAAACATCGTCGAAAAAGTTGAAAGCAATATGGCGATCGCTCAACAACGAGAAGAAAATCTCCGCACCCTTGTCAGTCCTGGTGCAGTACCCAGACTTGATTACCTGGAAGCCCAAGAAAGATTAAATCGAGCCAACACAGACATCACCAGGGCAAAAGATGAGGTGATTAATGCTCAAAATCGAGTAACAGAGGCTCAAGACAGAGTAGCCTCCTTAGAAAGAGATATTACTGCCCAAACCCAAGAAATCCGCCAAACTGAACAAGCCTATCAAGGTGTTCTTAAGCAAGCACAGCGTTTAACGTCTGAGCGCCAAAGTGAAATTTTGACCCAGATAAATCAGCGTAAAGAAGAATTGACTAACATTAATGGTCAATTAGAACAGGCCAGAAAGCAGCAAGCAGGGGAAACCATTAAGGCTCCAGTAGCAGGGACAATTTACAAAATTAAAGCAACCAAAGGCCCAGTCCAAGCCGGTGAAGAGTTACTGTCAATTTTGCCGGCTGGAGAAGAGATGTTGTTAGAAGTCAAAGTCCTCAACCGCGATATTGGCTTTATTCGTCAGGGTATGAAAGCAAAGGTGAAAATGGCAACTTTCCCCTTCCAGGAATTTGGCACTATTGCTGGTGAAGTTGTACAAGTTAGTCCTAATGCAGTTGTTGATCAAGAATTGGGTTTAGTTTTTCCTACCAGAATTCAGTTGAGTCAACATTCCATGAATGTGCGGGGACAAGAAGTTGCATTTACTCCCGGAATGGCAGCTAATGGTGAAATTGTCACTCGGAAGAAGTCAATTTTGACTTTCATTATTGAGCCTGTAACTCGGAGATTTAGTGAAGCATTTTCAGTCAGATAGGTTTATTTCTTGTGGGGTGAATCAGATAACTCATCTCACAAGAAAATCCTTTAATATCACTTTAGAAGATAAAAGTTTTTGATCTGAAATTGTCATCAAAAACTTTCAGATGATAGTAAATTGAACAGCATAGTAGTTTTTTGTGATTGTCGTTCTGATTTGCGATAGGCCAACCAAATCTGATTAGTCACTGCTTTAGTAGGTTTAAGTACCAACTTTAACTTACCTGCGGCAATCCATTCACGACATAGGTAATCGGGTAAAATACTGTAGCCAAGCCCATGTGCGATCGCGGTGCGAATACTCCGCAAGTCTGGAATCACAAACTGAGGACTGACATCTAAACGCCAACCAAATACAATTCTCCAAAATCTCCGAATAATGGGCAATTCGTCGCTATAAGCAATCCAAGGTTGTTGAATGAGCCACGCAGCTAGTAATGACAAGTCAACTGGAAGCAAATTTTGAGAAATGGGAATTTCACTCTCCGGCGGCCCCACTAGCCAAAAGTTTTCCTCAAAAATGAGTTGATATTCCAATTCTGATTTCGCTAATTTTTGCGTGGCAATGACGCAATCTAATTGATTATTTAAAAGTTGTTCAATTAATTCTTGAGCCAGTCCAAACTGAATTGAAAATAAAGTATCTCTAGTTTTCAGGCGTTGGATAACCTGTTCAGTAAAAAATTCTTGAGGCGTTCCCAACCGAATCAAGAGTGGTGTATTCGCTAAATCTGCGCTCACTGAAACAGATTCTAAGGTTTCCATCGCTGAAGCAATGCGAGTATATAAACGCTTTCCTGCTTCAGTTGACAGCATACGTCGTGGCATTCGTTGAAAAAGCGGAACTCCCAGGGCAGATTCTAAAGCAGCAATGTGTTGACTCACAGCTGGTTGTGTCAGATGCAACACCTGGGCTGCACCCGATACTGTTCCCACTCGATAAACCTCCATAAAGCTGCGATACCACTCGAAACTAACCATAAATTTATTTATAGGAAGACCAAATTTTTATAATTTGTATTCTAGACAAATTGCTTTTAGTATGAGGTTAAGAAATACCTAGCAATTGGGAAAGAGCTTCCGGTATGGAGCTATTTAATCCTTTTCAATTGGAGACTTAAATAATGTTTAACCTGAAAAAAAAGTTGACCACTTTAGTTGGAGCAGTTACCTTGACAGGCTGTTTTGCAGTTAATGCCCAAAAGATTATTTCTTCAAACCTAAATCGTTCAAATATAATTCTGATAGTATTAACAAATCATGATCAATTGGGAAATACAGGTAAGAAAACAGGCTTTTATCTTGATGAAGCGGCTCATCCTTACTCAGTATTTACTCAAGCAGGTTTCACAGTAGAATTTGTCAGTCCAAAAGGAGGCGAAGCCCCTATAGATCCGGAAAGTTACAAACTTAACGATCCGCTAAATCAACAGTTTGTTCAGAATCCCACAATTATGACAAAGGTGAAAAATACTTTGTCTCCTCAACAAGTCAAGCCATCTGCATACAAAGCAATTTTTTTTGCAGGTGGACATGGCACAATGTGGGATTTTCCAGAAAATCAAAAACTGGCGCAACTAACGGCTGCGATTTATGAGCAAGGCGGGGTTGTCGGGGCAGTATGTCACGGTCCGGCTGGACTTGTGAATGTTAAACTTTCCGATGGAGCATATCTTGTTGCTGGCAAGACAATTGCCGCTTTCACTAATGAAGAAGAAGCAGCAGTGGGACTTACACAAGTCATGCCATTCTTGCTAGAGTCCAAACTCATTGAACGCAAAGCCAAATATACCAAAGCCCCAAATTTTCAAGCCCATGTTGTGGTTAGCGATCGCTTAGTGACTGGACAAAATCCCGCATCAGCAATTGGTGTTGCTCAACAAATGGTTCAGCTTTTACGATAAAATACATATCAGCCTATCACAAGTAAATTGCCGATTTTTGATAGCACAAGAAAGTTAGAAGCCACCAAAATATCTCCGCAACTCATCTACCTGCTTTTGGAATTGACTCAAAATTGTTTCAATATCTGTAAAATCACCATTATTCTGGTCATCATCTTGACTAATGCTGTTGCTGAAAGCGTGATCGTAGTACTGGAATTGCTCTTGAATTCCTAGATGCATCGACGAGATTTTGCTGTCAGATGAGTAGTAGGCAGTTGCTGCATTGCTTACGGTTAGTGGTATAACTTCAAAATCAAAATTAATAGTAGTAGCTGATATCCTATTGCCTATCATCTCTGCGTAGACTGGAAACTTTGTACCAGAAAATTCTAGAGAGTTATTCCCATAAGGTAGTGCAAACCTGTTTGTCAAAGATGTTTCGTGAGAAATCGCCTGAGAAACCAGAGAACTGAGATTGAGAGAGCTAACCTGAAAGCTAGAGGTAGCAACTGGTGTACTATTTCCTGCTGTTTCGATAATGATCTGACGTACTTGAGCATCAGTTAGAGAGGGATTGGCACTCAACATCAAAGCAACTACACCAGCAACATGCGGAGTCGCCATAGATGTGCCACTGTACTGAGCATATTGATTACCTGGAACTGAAGAATAGACACCAACGCCTGGGGCTGTCACGTAGGCAAGTGAATTCGTTCCCGCTCGGTTAGAGAAGTTAGCCATGTTATTGTTTCTGTCTACTGCGCCAACTGCAAGTCCCCACTTGTTGGCATAGCTAGCAGGATAGCCAGGGAATGGAAAACCGTTATTACCTGCTGCCATAACAACGACTGCACCTTTGCTACTAGCATATTCAATTGCTGATTCCAGGGTGCTGTTAGGAAAAGCGCCACCCAGACTTAGGTTAATCACATTAGCGCCATTATTCACAGCATAGTAAATGCCATCTGCGATCGCGCTAAATGAACCCGTGCCAGAATCATCCAAGACTTTAACTGGCATAATCTTGGCATTATAAGCAATACCAGTCACACCAAAGCCATTATTCTCCCCAGCAATAGTGCCGGCGACGTGAGTACCATGACCGTTGACGTCTAGAACATTATTGCTTCTATTAACAAAATTCCAGCCTTGGGCATCATCAACATAGCCATTACCATCATCATCTATGCCATTACCCGGAATTTCTCCAGGATTCGTCCAGATATTGTTCTGCAAGTCTGCGTGGTTGTAGTCAATCCCAGTATCCAGAACAGCAACCACAACACCTTGACCTGTGTATCCTTGTGCCCAAGCTGCTGGCGCTTTAATTAAATCTCCCCCCCAATTATTGCCACCAAGATGAGGAACATTAGCAAAAGTATTTTGACCAGCAGCTCTTGCCACTGCGGCGGCGGCGTTAATCAAGCCATAGCCAGAGGTAGAATTATAGTTTGCGGTACGGGCAGAATTTGCCGTAACATCACTTTCTAAATTAAAGCTACTACGATTACTTAAACCCCAGCTATAGTCATGTTGAATTGGAAAAGTATCTACCGAGGAAATAGAAGTGAAATTTAGCCCTTTATGAGGAAAAAAATTGTGACTAAGATCATCAGTGGGCATGAATACTTTCTCCTCAAATAGAGTAGTTTTTTGGCAGCAATAACTGTTAAAACCTGCTCCCTAAGGTTTTAAAGGGTGACTTTCCCCCCTTTGCCAAAAAATACTATGAAATGAAATAGCAAAATGCAACTTTTTTGACAAAAAATCCTACTTAAAAATGGATTTCTCTAAAAATTTTATATTGTTTGTATTTACAGATATTTTTACTTTGTGTCTTAGTAAATTCGTGTTAAAAAGCATTTATTTTTCACCACAAAGACACTAAGACACAAAGAAGACTTAATCATGCAGGTTACACTGAGGGCAACTCTAAAGTTTTACTTATTCGCCTCTAGTTTCAACTAAATATTTGCTTGCTGCCGTTGATATAGTGACCAGTACAATCCTTTCTGCTGTAATAACTGTGAGTGAGTACCGCGTTCAGCAATTACACCTTGCTCTAATACTAAAATCAAATCAGCACGTTTAAGAGGTGCAAAGCGATGAGCAATGAGGAAGACAGTCCGGTTAGCAGAAATTTTTTGTAAGTTTTGCAATACTTGCTGTTCAGTTTCACTATCTAAAGCGCTGGTAGCTTCATCTAACACTAAAATTGGCGCTGGGGAAAGAAATAATCTTGCTAAGGCTATACGCTGTCTTTGTCCACCTGATAAAGCCGTCCCTCGTTCGCCAACATTGGTTTCGTAACCGTAGGGTAATTGACTAATAAAGTCATGGGCTACGGCAAGTCTGGCAGCTTCTACTACTTGTTCTGCACTAATATCGGGATTACCCAGAGTGATATTTTCCAAGATGGAACCGTTGAATAAAAAGTCTTCTTGGAGAACTACACTAATTTGTTGTCTTAGTGAAGCTAAATCTGCACTTTTAATATCAAAACCATCAATGAGGATGCGTCCTGATTCAATTTGATAGAGGCGTTGTAATAATTTAGAAAGGGTACTTTTACCAGAACCACTACGTCCGACAATGCCGATGAATTGCCCTGGTTCTATATTGAAAGAAATACCTTTGAGAACTGGTTCAATATGTGGCTGATAACGGAAAAAGACTTGCTCAAATGTGACTTGACCGTTGAGAGGTGGTAATACTAAGCCTGTACCAACTTCAGCTTCTGGGGCAACGTTAAGAATGTCACCAATGCGGTCTACAGAAAGCAAAACTTGTTGTAAATTTTGCCATAATTGTACTAGACGCAAAAGCGGCCCGGTGACTCTACCCGAAAGCATTTGAAAGGCTACAAGCTGACCAATTGTTAGTTTTTGTTCAATGACTAATTTGGCACCAAACCAAAGAATTAGTAAAGAAGAAAATTTAGTCAGAAAGTCACCTATATTACTGCTGATGTTAGAGGTAGTAGAAGCTTTAAAACCTGTACGGATAAAACGAGCAAATAAGCCTTCCCAGCGATCGCGGGCTACTGATTCGGCTGCATGAGCTTTAACTGAGTGAATTCCTGTGACTGTCTCTACCAGAAATGATTGGCTATCGGCACTGCGGTTAAAGGTTTCGTTGAGCCAGTTACGCAGAATAGGTGTGGCAATAATTGTTAAAGCAGCAAACAACGGCAGCACAGCCAAAGACACAAAGGTCAGTGGGATGTTGTAGTAAAACATCAATACCAAGTACACCACAGCAAATATGCTGTCTAGAATCACCGTTAATGCTGTACCTGTAAGAAACTGGCGGATTTGTTCGAGTTCTTGAACTCTGGCTACAGTATCTCCCACACGCCGCGACTCGAAATAAGCTAAAGGCAAACGCATCAAATGGCGAAATAGTTGTGCTGATAAGCTCAAATCTAAACGCCGAGCTGTATGAGTAAAGATAAATAGCCGCAGAATGCCGAGTAGAGACTCAAATGAAGCAATTAATAAAAGTGCGATCGCCATGACATCGAGAGTGGGCAAACTCTGTTGCACCATCACTTTGTCAATGACGACTTGGGTAATCAGTGGAGTCCCTAATCCCAACAGTTGCAACGTAAAGGACGCTAGTAACACTTCTCCTAGCAATCCCCGGTACTTCCAAACTGCTGGAGTGAACCAACCAAGGTTAAATTTTTCTTGCTGGGATACAAGTTCTACCTGCCACAAACTACCATCCCAAAAATCCTCAACTGCTGATTGGGGTAAGCTTTCACAAGTATGATCAAGGTTGAGAGGATTAGCAATAATCAGATTAGAGCCTTTCACTCCATAGGCTACTACCCACTGGGGAGTGTTGATTGAAGATGAAGTGTCTGATTGCCACTGTAATAAAACTGGAAACGATAACTGCCGCAACTCACCCCAACTGACTTGCAACCGTCGCAACACCAACCCTAACTTTTCTCCTGCTTCCACCAGATTTTTCGGGCGTTGTCCTCTCAGTTGACGTTGCACCCATTCCAATTTCACAGGATGTTCCAAGTATTGCGCCACCATGGTTAAACAAGCAGCAGCTGTGTTCCAATTAGAAACAAAGGGATAAGTGGAGGATGAGGGGATGAGGGGATGGGGAGATGGGGAGATGGGGGGATGGGGGGAAATTTCCTTGTCCCCTTGTCCCCCTATCCCCTCCTCCGCTTCTACTCCTCGCCAAAACTCTTCAATTTGCGGTGTGGAAAACTCTGCCCACAGTGCTTTATCCCAACACACTACTACTACTTCTTTGCTAGCAGCTACAGCTTTACACTCCACAGCAAGTTGATATAAGTCACCAAACCAATCCCCTGCTTGTAAGGCTGCTAAAGGCTTACCTTCACCTTCTTCCCGCAAGCGGACTTTACCAGCAACAATAAAAAATTGCTCACCTCCTGCTGCGGTTGACCAAATTTTTTCCCCTAGTCGATATTGACGGATTTCCGCTTGATTGTGTAATCGTGATTTTTCCTCGGAATTTAGCCAGCATAAGGGCGCTTGTTCCCAAGGTACAGAATCTAGGGCGTTTACTCGTAGAGATTGACTATTCAGAACTTTTAGCTCATTTGTAGTTTGACCGTCAGCTTTTGAATTTTCTCTACTAGCCATTTCTCAAATAATTCATTTTGTAGTACTTGCTTTAGTTGAACATCTTCTAAAGACGCTGGTAGAAATTGTTCTACTCGAAACAAACCATAACGTCCTTCTATTTCTATGGGACCGACCAATTTTCCAGGGTTAGCTACATCAACAGCTGCCCTCAATTTATCTGGCATTGTTCCTCGACTAACTGGCCCCATCATGCCGTTGACAATGCGATCTTCTGCCAGTGAGTACTCTTTTGCTAGTTGCTCAAAGCTACCTCCTTCATCAATTTGGGTTTGTAGTTCTTCTGCCAGTTCTTGATTGTCTACAACTATACGAGAGACAATTACTCGATCCAGAAAAATCTTACGTTCAATAAAATATTCTGGGAGTTTTGTTTCTGTAATCAGAACTTTAAGTTTTTCTAACTTAAAGCCAAAAGCAATTGATTCGTAAAAGGTAGCGTAGTCTGTAGCATTTTTCTTTAACCATTCCTGAAAAATCTGAGGGTCAGTTAGTTGATTTTTGAGGCGAAAATCAATAATTGTCTGTTCTGTGGCAGCCGGACTAATTTGGATGTCGTCTCGCGTTTGGATTTCTTGCTCAATGACATATTGCCGGAGAATATCGCCAATGAACTGTGCTAGTTTTCCATTGGCTTGCAGATATTTTACTGCTTGATTAATAGAAATTGGTTGTTCATTGACGGTCAGAAATGATGAAGATTCCATGAAATAAACTGATAAGGAACTGCTAAACCTTTATATATTACAAAATATACGTTGGCAATTTTAAAACTTAGATAATCACCGATTTCAACCGTTGTATAGCTACACAGTAACTACACTACAAAAGTAGTGTGCAAAAATACTTGTAAATTATTTAGAAAAAATTAGCCAGCAAATGAAGCATTAATAATTGCCCATAATAAGGCAATGATCATAGCAGCGATCGCGCCTATCAATGTATTGAAAATATTTACTACTTCATTAGTCATCCAATTATATTGAGATTGCAATGTTGCCCCAATTACACTTTCTAAATTAGTCGCAATAAATGCTGCTAATACACACCACACTATCCCCAATAAATCAATTAAACCAACTGCCCAACCTAAACAGGCGATCGCAATTGAAGCTACTATCCCAGCTAAAGTACCCTCTAAGCTAACTGCCCCTTCTGTACCACGGGGTACTGGTTGTAATGTGGTAATCAAAAAGGTGCGTTTACCATAGGCTTTACCCACTTCGCTAGCAGTGGTATCAGCGAGCTTGGTACTAAAACTCGCTACATAGCCTAACAAAAGTAAGGGCAAAAGACTGAGAACTAAAGACTGGGGAATAGATATAAGCAATTCTGAATTCAGCATCCCTACTCCCACGGCACACAATGCCGCAGTTAAAGCCGAACCCCAGACGTTCTCTGGGCCTCTTGCTCCAGAACGCTTTTCCGCTATTCCTTCTGTTTCTTTTTGTGCCATCCCGATACGCGTTACCCCAGAACCAACCAAAAAATAAAACATTACTACCACATATCCTTGCCAGCCTAGGGTTCCCCAAATAAGTACTCCAAGTAACCAGGCGTGGAATATTCCTGCTGGAGTGAGTAGCTTCTTGGGAGCAATCCCCACTAAACCCAATAAAATTGTGTTCAATCCTATTGCGACTAACCAGGGATTTGCAGAGTCAATTAAAGATAACATCAGCAATCAATCATGAGTAGTTTTGCCAGAATATCAACAGAATAACCAATTTTAGAACTTGGGTGCTGGATTCCTAGGAAGATGACAGGGGACAGGGAAGTCCCAATGAAACGAGTTTCACAGCCAAGTATGAAAGAGAGACTAGAAGCTAGAGACTAGAATTTTTACTCAGCACTCAGCACTCAGCACTCAGCACTTTCAAGTCAGAAGGAAACACATGTGAGTTTTTACAAAAATCAAATAGAATTCCCATCAGCTCTATTCCTTTTACAGGTGAAGGATAGAACAAACAGGGAAGACTAGGAAAAAGCGGCAGAGGTAAAAGAACTTATATGAGTTATCTCCTCTACTCCCTACTCCACGCAATATCGTCACCAGGATATAAGTTAAATTTATATAAAACTGTGTGCAAATTGACCACAACTAAAGTTTAAGGAATAAATTTGTAGATAGTATCAAATACTAGTCTCTGCAACACTAGCCATCTATGAGCCAAACTTTATTTCATCTGGCTTTTCCTGTAACTGACATTGCCCAAACGAAAGCCTATTATGTTGATGCCCTAGGTTGTATCCCTGGCCGTGAAAACCCCCAAGCGCTGATTCTCAACCTCTACGGTCATCAATTGGTGGCTCACGTCACTAAAGAACCCCTGACACGCCAACGCACTATTTATCCACGACATTTTGGACTAATTTTTATCCAGGAAGATGACTGGGAGGAATTACTAGACAAGGCACAAACAAAACAGCTACTTTTTCGCGAAGTACCCAAAAACCGCTTTGTTGGTTCTCCCTTGGAGCATCGTACTTTCTTTTTGGAAGATCCTTTTTATAACTTGATGGAATTTAAATATTACCGCCACCCAGAGGCGATTTTTGGAAATTATGAGTATACCCAAATCGGTGATAGGGCTTAATTGGCTCTGCCAAAGCTGCGGCTACTGCTGCTAAACTTCTAGAGTCTGTCAACATCCAGGAGTGTAGAGCAACTGGCACTATTACTTCTTGTCCCAGTGGCATTTGTGAACTATTTGCGGGAACGATCATCAAATCATAAGGTGTCCATATAGAAGTAAAATTTAGCTGTTCTAATATTAGAGCATCAGAATTTAAATTCT
Source organism: Trichormus sp. ATA11-4-KO1 (assembly GCA_019358915.1). Lineage (GTDB taxonomy): Bacteria > Cyanobacteriota > Cyanobacteriia > Cyanobacteriales > Nostocaceae > LEGE-11386. Next base: position 10,451 of record JAHHIM010000030.1, on the reverse strand, counting down.
GGATAAAAGCACTGTTGGGGCGCATTTGTAAGCAACCAGGACGTTGAGAAGCATACGCAATTACAGTTCCATGATGAGGTGATGAGATAGTGATAAACCTCTGTACACGGTTAATTCCGCCTAGTCGTTGCACATAGTAGCGGCTGACAATTCCTCCCATGCTGAAACCTACCAAGTCTAATGGTTGTTCTGGAGCAAAGTTAGTGGCTACATAATCGGCTACCTGCTGTGCCAATACATCAAGACCGGCATCACAATTATTAGGAACCAAATCGAGGGTATACACAGACCAACCCAGTTTTCTTAAGTAACCCGTCATTTGACGAAAAACAGCTCCCGTGTCATCAATGCCATGTACCAATAATACGGAGTTGCGCTGCTGGTTTTTGGTGTTCATCTCCCAAGTTTACCTGCATCAAGTCTGTTGGAAATTTAACTGAGTAGCGTCACTGCCTGTAGATAAGCTATGACACTTCTACCACTGGTTGAAAATGGGGAGTTGGAGTGAAATTATTTCTGTAATTCTCACCTTGTCCTCTTGTCCCCTTTCCTACTTCTGTAATTAGTCCAGTTTTTTCATGGGAATCGATGTTTAGTAAACAAAAAAATGTTAAATTTTATTAAGTAAACTCTCAGATTATTGCTCTTAGTTACAGTAAAATTTAATAATTAATTTTCGATATCTACAGGTTGCGAGTGCTTGCAATAAAGAGTTGAGAACATTTGCTCTGTAGTGTTACTACAATGTTAATTAAGTACAAACCAATAAGGCTTGTCACTCTTAAAGCATAGCGTGGCACAAAAAATGTAATATTCTGCCGTATTTTTTCACACTACGGCCAAGTTTACAGACATCAAAGGCAGGAGCAATTCTAATGTTCGGTTTTATCAAAAAGTTAATCACCAATATTCTAGGTTTCATTACTGGGTTGTTACCAGGTAAAAAAAGTAACAGCTACTATTTGGAACTAGATGAACCTGCGGCTGAAAAATCCCCAGCAGCTAAACCTAAAGAAGTATCTCCAGCAGTAGCAGCTAAACCAGCAGCAACATCCAACGGGACAAAAGCTGCGGTAGCAGTAGCTGTAACGGAGCCAGTGGAGTCTGCATCTGCAAAGAGCAATGCGCCTATTACTGCTAAAACAGCGAAAGCTCCTAAAGCGGCCAAAGTAGAAGCATCAAAGAATGGCAAAGCGCCAGCAGCAACCACAAGCATCAAGGAACCAACTGAAACTACGTTTGCGCCCAAATATCTTGCTCCTTCGGCTACTGGCTCGAACGGTCGTCGCCGTCCAGGTGCAAATATGAGTACTTATTTGGATATGGCACGTCAGGTTAAAACCCCTGGCTAAGTATTATCAGGTATGGGGAATGAGTTATTGTCTATATTACTCATCTCCCTTTCCCGTTTTCAGGTGAAGTTGACAAATATTAAACCACTATATAAGTGAAACGCTGGGTCCCAATTAGTCTTTTCCCTACGAAACAGGTGAATGTGAGACTGGATGTTACCCAGCTTTTCTGTTTGATCTAATACTGTTTCTGCAAAGGGCGTGAAATCTGACCAAATTTTTACTTGTGGCAGATATTGCTCCATCCATTCTAGTAAACTATTCCAATTAATTCTGATTGTATTTTGGCTAACTTGGGGAGTAATCTCTATACCTTGCTGAAATTCATAACCATGATCATAAAGTCGCAAAATGCAATGTCTGTCAGGTAAGTGTAAGTCACAAAATTGGGCATAGTCTTGAGTTTGAGTTTTGCGTTCTAGTTTACCTCTGACGTTGCGATCTACAACTTCTTCAAAAATGGGTAAAAGTCCTACTACCCTGGTTGTGACCTCCGACCAGTCAAAAGTGAGGGAACCGAGTTGATTTTCTTGATTGCGACAAACAACAGTAAGTTGTGGGTTAGATTCTGAGAAGTATTTAACTTGAAAAACTTGAATTTGTTGAATAGCAGCTATTGTTGTCCAAAAGCAAGGAATTCCAGCTTGCTCTAGCTGTGTACCATAATATTTGAGTTCTCCCACTTGTCCAGTACGATATAATCGCCAGCCGCGACTTGGTAGTAACAATCTTGCGCTGTAAGGGTCTAGCTGCATAATCTGAGCAAATTTTGGTGCAGCGATGGTTTTCAGTTCTTGGCTCAAAGGTTTTAAGATTAGTACACCAAGTTCAGTATGACTGGGTTCAGATGTTGCTTTGGTAATGGCGCGTTGTCTTTCTTCTTGCTCAATTTCTTGTAGTCGCTGTAAACCTTGGCGTGCTTGCGTCACTATTTTAGTGTTGGTTGTACTCCGCAGCAGTTGCCGATAAATGTTCTCAGCTTCTTGGCGCTTTTGGGATACTTCATGCAGCCGTCCAAGATAAAATTGCACCCAAGGATTTTCTGGTGATTCTGTTAATAGCTGTTTGAGTAATTTGGCAGCTGTGTAATAGTCTTTACGCTCAAAGGCGGTGGCAACTTGCTCAATCATCGCTTACTTTCAACGCACACTGGTAAAATACCTCACGCAAAGATATAAAGCTTTAGGTGGGGATAAATCATTTATACTTCACAACCTGCGGAAACTAAGGTTAATGCCACTACTGGTGCTGTAACTGCTCGTAAGATCCGACGACCAAGGGAAACTGGTTGAAATCCAGAGGCGATCGCACTATCAATTTCTGGTTGAGTCCATCCTCCTTCTGGGCCGGTAGCAATGACAATTTCCGTGCTGTCATCTTTAATGACATTGTTTAAATGCGGATAATCGCCACGCGCTTCACAAATGTAACGGTGATTTGCCACACTAGTAGAAATCGCCGGACTAAAAGCGACAGGTTCTAAAATTGTCGGCACGAAAGCGCGCTCTGATTGTTCGGCGGCTTCTGTAGCGATACGCCGCCAACGTTCGAGTTTTTGGGGACTAGGATGCAGTAAGGTGCGATCGCTCAACACTGGAGTAATACAAGTTACACCCAATTCAGTACAACACCGGATGATTTCATCGAATCCATTGCCTTTAGGCAAGGCTACCATAAGTGTGACTGATACAGATAATTCTGTTTCTACAGTTAGTATTTCTAAAACCTGGGCTTGCTCTCCTTCTAACTGAGCTAACCACCATTTTCCTTTGCCATCCATAGCAATAAAGCGATCGCCTGCACGTAACCGCAACACTCGACTGAGATAATGTTGTTGCTCTTTTGTCAGGGAAATTTGCCCTTGTTGGAGTTGATGGGGTGCGATCGCAATTCGTTGTAGTTGCGCCATGACAAAGTGCCTTTCTGAGTGCTGAGTGCTGAGTGCTGAGTGCTGAGTGCGCTTGCCCTGAGCGAAGTCGAAGGGGAGTGCCTTTCTGAGTGCTGAGTGCTGAGTGCTGAGTAGGAATTTCCCCATTCCCTACTGCCCATAACCTACCCTATTTTAGTGAATTGGCAGCCGGGGCTGTAAATTCCTGGATGGGAATTACCCGCACATTTAAAGTTAACGGTTTTTTTAAGTTTTGTTGCACAAAATCCCGCACCATGTTCACCTGATTTTCCGAAATTGCACCGATGGGAGCTGCTACTTCTAGTTCAACAATTAGAGAATCTTCTTGTCGCTGTACTTTAATACTGCGAATATCTCTACTAGAAAATGTCAGAGTTCTGCGGTAAAGCAAATACTCAATACTGCGACGTGTGCGTTCTTTCAGAAGCAAGTTATCTAGAGAAAATCCTAAAGGTAAACCCAGAAGAATTATCGCCCCAATTGATAAAATTAAACCTTGACGCGCTCTTTCTATGGAACCGTAGCGTTGCCCTAGAAACACCAGCGCACCACTAAAAATGATACCGATTAAGTTTGCCAAAAACAGTAAAGAAGCACCAATAGCAACCGATTGGGAAGCCATGGCGATGCCAATACCCATCACACTCAAAGGTGGAACTAAAGCTACAGCGATCGCTACTCCTGGCAAAGCATCGGCAACGTGACGGCGTGATTTGGCATATGCTCCAGCTGCACCTGCTGCCAAAGCTACCGCCAAATCTAGTAAAGTCGGACTAACTCGCCCCCAAATTTCTGGGCCAAAGGTTCTGATACCTACAATTCTGGCAATGAGCATGGAAGTGACAACAGTCAGCACAACCCCAGTCAATAGCGTAAAGCTAGCGCGTTTTAACAGACGCTGATTACCCACAACCATACTGTAGGCGATCGCAATTATCGGCCCCATCAACGGCGCAACGATCATCGCCCCGATAATTGTGGCTGCACTATTAGCCAGCAGTCCCACAGTAGAGATAATCCCAGATAAAAACAGCAAGATGTAAAAGTTCTTGGAGGGTACAGCTCCCCGCCAGAGGCTACGGTTAAGTCCAGCTACTGGCATGGGTTTTTCTGATAACCAGTGCCACTCACCGCTATTGCTCTCCTTTAGCTGGGTAAATTGTGCTTTACTCCAACGACGAACTTGATTAATTAGCCACATTTGCTCATTGGGAATTAAATTTTGAATCTAAAAAAAGCTGCACCATATTACAGGTGCAGCGATCTTATTTTAAGCACATTCTTTTTCGCCCCAGCTTTTTCTTTAAAACTGATGAAATGGCGTTGCTAAATTTAGAGTATGAAATGCCAAAATTACCTTTTCTCAATCAGCAACACCGATTAAATCAGTTATCAGTTATCAGGCGTATGCTGGGGGACTTAGATCCAGGGATTTAGCTGTTCACTGTTAATTCATCTCCAAATAAGTTTTGATTGCTTCATTCACTAATTCAGTCATTGGTTTACCTTGGTTGGCGGCGGTTGCCTTTAATGTTTCGTAAACTTCATCTTGGAGGCTAATCCGATGCCGGGATCTACTGGGAGATTTAGTCGTCTTAGCCGTCGGTTGAGTTGCTTGTGGTGCAATGGTTTCAGGCTGATATTTAGCAGCAAATTCACGCAGAGCATCAAAACCCACGCGATCGCAAAAATCACCGAGGCTTTCCCCTGGTTTGCGCGATTTTTGGAAATAAATAAAAATCGGTTCTAGAAAGCTTTCTAAATCATTATGGTGTAGCCTTTCTGTATAAGCTTGCGCTAAACGTGTTTGGTCTGGTGAACCCCCCAGCCAAACTTGGTAAGATTCGGGAGCGCTACCCACAAATCCCAATTCTGCCATGTAGGGACGAGCGCAGCCATTGGGACATCCTGTCATCCTTACCACAAAATGTTCATTTTGTAAACCAAGTTTATCTAACAGGTTGCGAATCCGTTCTAAAATGCCTGGAATTGCCCGTTCTGACTCAGTAATTGCCAAACCGCAGGTGGGTAAAGCCGGGCAAGCCATCGCATACCGTACTAAAGGTTCGATAGTGTTGGGGTCAGAAACGATACCGCAACGGTTGAGAATTGCTTGAATGGCTGGTTGCTGATTTGGTGCGATGTCGTAAAAAATAATGTTGTGGTGGGGTGTCAAGCGCATGGGTAAGTTAAATTGCTCAACAATTTCCCGTAGGGCAGTTTTCAGCTGAAACGAACCTTCATCCTTGACACGACCATTATCAACGGAAATGCCTAAAAATAAATTACCATCACCTTGTTCTTGCCAACCCAGAAAATCTTGATATTTAAACTCTGGTAATGGTTTAAAGGGTGCGAGTGATTTGCCGAAATATTCTTCGACTTGGGCGCGGAACTTATCGACACCCCAATCATTGATTAAATATTTTAATCTGGCATGACGACGGTCGGTACGATCGCCATAATCTCTCTGGGTGGCAACAATCGCTTTGACTAAATCGTAAACATCATCTTTGGCTACATAGCAAATCTCATCTGCTAATCTGGCAAAGGTTTCTTCTTTATTGTGTGTTCTGCCTAAGCCACCACCAGCAAAAATATTAAATCCTTCTAGTTCTCCTTGCTGATTGGTAATGACTACCAAAGTCAAATCTTGGGTATATAAATCAACTGAATTATCACCAGGCACAGTCACACAAACCTTGAACTTGCGAGGCATATAGTGAGTGCCATAAATCGGCTCTTCACTGTCATGGATAATTGTGCCAGTACCATTACGCTGACGTGCAGCTTTTACTTCTGGGCTTTCTTCTGCACTAATTACCTTTTCGCCGTCTAACCAGATTTCGTAATAAGCGCCTGTTTGCGGTGTCAGTAAATCCGCGACATTGTTGGCGTATTCCCAAGCGTACTGGTAATCTGGGCGATTTTTAAAGGGCGCTGGTGGTGCCATAACGTTACGGTTGAGGTCACCGCAAGCACCCAAAGTCGAACCCATGTTTTTGACTATAGTAGCGATCGCTGCCTTCAGATTCTGCTTTAAAATCCCGTGCAGCTGAAACCCTTGACGGGTGGTAACTCGTAACGTGTGGTTACCATATTCATCAGCTAGCTTGTCCAAAGTTAGATACAGCTGCGGCGGCACAAACCCCCCAGGATTTCTTGTCCGCAGCATGAATTGGTAATCTTTCTCCTGTCCCTTGACGCGATTATCGCGGTTATCCTGCTGGTAGGAGCCATGAAACTTGAGAAGTTGTACCGCTTCTTCGGTAAAATGGGTTGTATCTTCTAATATCTGCGTAGCTACAGGTTCACGTAAAAAATTACTTTTTTCCTTGATACCTTCTACTTTAGAAGGCTTGTTACGGTTAGCGATTGGGGCAGGAGCAGATTTAACCATCAGAGTTGTATAGTATTCTCAATAAGGTATCGGTCAACGCCGAAGCAGATTTTCGGCTGAGTGATCCCCGGTAATTCGGTCGTAAATATGAGGAATAATCCAATTTTAACACGGCAAAAAGCCGGTTTTGTTAAGTGTTAAAACACAGACAAAACCAGCCTTTCTGAGTGCTGAGTGCTGAGTGCTGAGTGCTGAGTGCTGAGTGCTGAGTGCTGAGTGCTGAGTAAAAAAGACTAGTACTCAATCCCTATTTCCCAGTCCCTAGTTCCTACCTAAAGCGATAGCCTAAACCACCATTAATGCTAATAGCAGAAGCGGGACTGTTTTCGTAGGCACGAAGTCCAACTTTGGCATTGGTGTAAACGAGAAAGTTGTTAGCCACCTCTGATTCCACACCAGCACCTACAACTACAGAATCTCTGTTGCCAATGGGACTGGGTGAACCATCTTTATCCAAAAAAGAATAACCACCAGTTATGTAAGCGTTGGTGCGATTAGCAATTGGTACGTCTACGGAAACTTCTGGAATGATAGCACTCGTCTGATCATTCCACAGGACGTTACCACGTGCAGAAAATGGTGTATTACCTAATTTCACACGACCTGTGAGATTACCACCAAAGTTAGCAGCATCATTATCTTGTCCACCATTGGTTACACCAGCTGCAATACCAGCACCAACATAACTAGCATCAGTACCTTTTTGTGGTTGAGCAACAGCTTGACCGGCACTGAGAACAAGAGGCGCAATTACAACAGAAGATAGGGCAGAAATTGCCACGAAAGATTTGAGTAACTTTTTCATAATATTGAAAAAACTTTGTAAGTTTTGCTGTTATATTCAAGGTCGAATACCGTATAAAAAAGTTCCAGATAATTTCTACAATTTCTGCAATGATTGTTGTTATTGATGCACAAGACTTCAAGGGTTTAAGACTTAAGCACACTCTATAAATTCTTGGCATCTTGGCAGTTAGATAAATTAAGCTTTTTGGCAAATTTTGCGTAAGTTTTAGGTTTATTATGCCTAACCTATCTAAACGACAATGTTATAATTTCCTTCTTCTATCTTGCTATCCGGGAATATTATTAAAAGTAGGCACTTTAGTAACTGGCACAAGGTAAAAATTAAAAATTAGTGAAAATATAGCAAATAGAATACTTAATTAATATCTGTTTTTCTGGTTTTTCACATAGAATGAAACAACAGGCTGTAGCAGCTATAACAACAACTTATAAAGGAAATCTATAAAGTTGAATTTTGGGGTTTTTCATGGAGATTGAATAATGCTAACCGCTACAAAAACGTTATCTGGTTTGATGGGTTTATGTGTCGGTGATGCGTTGGGTGTGCCAGTTGAGTTTACTAGCCGCGCTGAACGAGTTAAATCTCCCGTGACAACGATGCTAGGTTACGGTACTTGGAATCAACCGCCGGGAACTTGGTCAGATGATAGTTCGCTGACGTTTTGCTTGGCAGAAAGTTTATGTAGAGGATATTCGTTGGATGCGATCGCCAATTCTTTTTGGCGCTGGTACAAACAAGCTTACTGGACTGCTCGTGGAGACTTGTTTGATATCGGTCAAACTACTCATGCTGCAATTATGCGTCTCAAACAGGGTATTTTACCGCATCAGGCAGGTGGCAAGGTGGAGAACAGCAATGGCAATGGTTCCTTGATGAGAATTTTGCCGATGGCTTATTGTCATAAAATTGTCACTTTCAACGAATTGATGGCGCGAGTACATGATGTTTCGGCAATTACTCATGCTCATGCGCGATCGCAAATGGCCTGCGGCATTTATATTAGTATTGCAGTCGCACTATTAGAAGGAGCTAACCCCCAAGCAGCTTATTTACAAGGGTTAGAAAAAATTCAATCTATTTACTCTGAGCGTGAATATATCTTAGAAAAGCCACATTTTGGTAGGGTCTTCAGTGGCGAAATAGCTAAGCTACCAGTTGAAGAGATTAATTCTGGTGGCTATGTGATTGATACTTTGGAATCATCTCTGTGGTGTTTACTAAATAGCTCGTCTTATTCGGAAACGGTACTGAAAGCCATTAACTTAGGTGGAGATACAGATACTACTGCTGCTGTCGTTGGCGGTTTAGCTGGAATTTACTACGGTGTGGAAAATATTCCCCAAGCATGGATCAACCAAATTGCCCGTAAACAGGACATTATTAATTTGGCTGAACGTTTTGCAGCTGCTGTTTACACTTAGCACCTATCTCTGGTGATGAGTATTAAGTGCCTTTCTAAGTGCTGAGTCAGAAATTATTATTTATCCCCATTCCCCATTCCTCATGTTTTTTTAAGAACAGGTACACTGGCGGCGTACCATCCACAACAAATATAAACTACCTAAGCGATAAGTCTGAGGACATAGCTTTGCTTACCGCGTTAGTTTGAGTGCATAGTTAAAGTAATTTAAAAAGCCAGTGTCGATGAATCACAATTTAAGTGTTGCTCCACCTCCAGAGGAAGCCAATCCTAAAAATCCTGCTGTTGCTCGACAACAGTTATCTATCAAGCAACTAATTGTCTTGAGCCTAGAAATACTACTGGCATTGCCTTTGGGTTTGGCCTTAGCAAAGTTACACATTGGCGGAATTGCCTGGATATTTGGCGGACTTGCTTCTGGTACAGTAGTTCTGCAAGGATGTCGGATTTTTTATAAATATTCACCCAAACCTAATCGAAATGCCAGAAAGGTGGGTATGGCACTAGTTGGACTGTCTGTTGGTGCTTCAAGTAGCAGTAACAATTTAACCAGTCTGGCTGCTGGTATTCCTATATTTATTTTTCTCACCTTATTTCTGCTGCTAAGTGGTAGCTGCATTGGGTACATTTACTCCCGCTTGAGTAAAACCAACCTATTAACATCGATGCTGGCTACGGTTCCTGGTGGTGTGGGAGTCATGGCATCTATTGCTGCCGATTACGATAGAAATGTTACTCTAGTAGCGCTAGTTCAGGCAATTCGCGTCACCTCTGTAGTATTACTTATTCCTTTAATTGCTCGGACATCAGTTACTAATTTCCTCAGTCCGCAAACCTTGCCGATTACAGATACATTACTGAGTTTTAATCCATCCCAACTAGGATTACTCTTATTAGCATTAGTGGTTACCGGATTAGTCGTTTATCTGGCTGCATTGTGCAAAATTCCTGCTGCCGAGTTTTTTGGTGCATTGTTGATTGGTATAGCTTTTAATCCTTTATTGCATTGGCTGCCTTTTGTGGGTGATGTTAACTTTAACCCGCCATTATGCATCAAGTTATTAGGTCAACTGCTGCTGGGAATTACCATTGGTGAGTATTGGGGAGATAAACCCAATTTAGATAAAAAAGCTATAGTTTACGCCTTTATGTCTGTAGGTATGACTCTGGCGGCTGGTGCGATCGCTGCGATGTTGGCCATGCAATTAACCTCTTGGGACTGGTTAACTTGTCTTTTAGTCACAGCACCAGGGGGAGCGCCAGAAATGATTTTGGTATCACTGGCATTGAATCATAATGTGGAAATTGTGACAACAGGTCATTTAGTGCGACTCATCGCCATTAATAGTTCCCTACCACTTTGGATATTTTTGTTTCGCCATCTTGATAGTCAACTTTCAGAACCTGATTTGAAAAAGTGCTGAGTGGAATAGCACTAGGAGTTACGCATTGACAAAAAATTCCATTCATGTGTATTAAGCAGCACAAGTATTGGTAAGATTTTCTACAATGTAATCACGCACAACCAAAGTGAATAAGTTCCTTTGCAATTCATACCAATT
>JAHHIM010000029.1:0-56892 GCA_019358915.1 Trichormus sp. ATA11-4-KO1 | reverse complement strand
TCACGGGTCAAATTGCTGGGGTAAGCTTTACTCATGTCACTCTCTCGGTGCTGTTTACTATTCATTCACAGCTTATACTGAGAGAGCTTTTTTACAACCTTTCTGACTTTTCAAACACCCTCTTAGTTACCTTTGAATACTCTGTCCAGAAGTGATTGGTATGCTTGATTTTGGGCACGTAACTGAGCAATTTCCTGGGCCATATCTAGAACCATTGCAGCTCCGACTAAATTCAATCCTAAATCTTGACGCAGATGTTGAATTTGAGCAATCCGCGCAATATCACGTTGGTGCAGCATCACGCCTACAGGTTCAATTAATCCCAACTGAGCAAAATTTTCTACCAAAGTAGTTGATGTCTCCGTTACCATTGCGGCATATTCAAAAGTGTAAAGCGGCTCTCCCTCTTGGGAAACAACAACTTGGGAAAGACTGAACTCAGTCATAATTTTACCTCCTGCAATTGAGCGCGGGGATTCTTGACACACTACTACACATAAATTGGCTTGTAGAGATATAGCAATGCTACATCTCTACATTTACCGAAATTACAAAAAGATCAGGTTGCTGACAAGCAAAGGAAGGTCTAGGAGGTTAGATGTTAACCGCCGGAGATTTGTCCCTGTTGCCCTTGTCCTGGTAAGTTAACGGTGACAACTCTGGTTTTTTCTTCTTCGGCTTTAGGCATGGTGAGAGACAAAACACCATTTTTAAAGTCAGCTTGTACTTTATCATTTTGAATGCGAGATGGTAGGGGTATTACCCTTTGAAATCTGCCATAACGAAATTCCGAACGGCGTACACCTCTTCTTTCTTCTTCCCTGATTTCAGATTTACGCTCACCACTCACAGAAACTGCATCTGCGGAAACTTTCACATCTAAGTCTTGGGGTTCGATACCAGGAATTTCCATCCGCAGCTTGACATGATCAGAGGTTTCGTCAAGTTCTGCGGCTGGTACAAATGTCAGTCTATCGCTGATGATATCGCCACCATCACCTGGAGTGATCATTTGCTCAAATAGACGATTCATCTGCCGTTGCATGGTTTCTATTTCTCTAAAAGGTTCCCAGCGACTTAGTACCATGATATTTACCTCCGATTAATCTGATTAATTGATTAGGTATTTAAAAGATTCTGCGATTACTTCCCCAAGTACGTAGGCGAAAAGCCAGAATCAAGAGTAAGACACCAAAAATAATGGCGTAGGCAGCAATAATCCACAAAATTGCTAAAGCCCCAGCCACAGGCCAGATAATCAGTAGTACGCCGAACAATACCGACACAATACCCGCTAATGCTAACAGCCACTCATTTTCAATTTCTTTGCGTACCTGAATAGCTGCAATGATCTCTAAAACGCCAGTGATGATCGCCCAAGCTGCGATTAGGTAAAGTAAGACTAATGCGGTGATACCAGGCCAGATAAAAGCTAGCACGCCGATGGTTATGCCGATCGCGCCTTCTAACAACATCAGCCAAGCGTGGGTATGATTCAAACCATCTTTAAATGCGGCGATCGCTAATAAAACTCCACTGACTAAGACAAAGGCAGCAAAGATAAACACCAACGCTGTCAGAGTAATTTCTGGCCAGAAGAGTGCGACTAACCCGAAGATGATCGCGATCGCTCCTCGTAATGCAACTGTCCACCAATTCCTGGCTAAACGCGTTCCCATTCTTATAGGGTCAAGGTTTTGTCTCATAGCTGGAGTTCATTACTGGCGTTAAAGGAGATATTTTGTTAAAGACACGCGATGTGCGACTTATTCTTAGAACCCCTCTCCAAACCTCTCCCCGAAGCGGAGAGAGGCTTTTAATCTTGCTCCCCTTCCCTAGTAGGGAAGGGGTTGGGGGTTAGGTTTGAGAGAAAGTTGCACACCGCGTTAAAGACCAAAGGGAAAAGTCTCTGGTATTTCCCGCATTTCCCAGGTGGGAACACGGTCTAGAGGTTGCACTCCCTTGGTATCATCAATGTGAATCACCGCGTCAAATTGTTCGGGGAGACAAGCATGGAAGTAGTGACTGACACGCTCAGTTTCCGGTAGATAAATGACACCAATTGCCCTTTCTAGTCGCGGTTGCCGCAAATCCACGATGGCTTGATTTTCATCCCGGAGATTGAGTAAAAATTGGGGTCGTTCCGTCTGATGGAATATTGCTTCGTAACTTCCAGGTAAGGCAGAGCGAACTTGCTTGAGTTTAGCCGTTTCTCCCCAGTTAGAGACTGCGGTGACTGTACCCGTATAGGTGGTAAAGCCGATATTTACAGCATCATTGCCATAGCGTTCTTTGACTAATTGACCAACATTCACTTCACCCATTGACCCCATATCAGTGGCTCGTGCATCTCCCAAATGGGAATTGTGTTCCCAGACAACAACTTTGGTTTGTTGTCCTTGTTGATCCAAATGTGCAACCAGCTGATCTAAGGTGTCTGCCATATGGCGATCGCGAATATTCCAGGAAGATACTCGTCCTTGAAACATTGAGCGGTAATACTCTTCAGCATTCTTGACTAGTCGAGCATTCTGTTGAGCATAGAATAACTCATCAGCCTTGACAAGCCCATCTTGTTGAACGTATTCGGTAGTCCGATGTTGCAAATCTTGCAGTTGCTTGATGACCTCTTGCTCACAGGATTTGGCAATACCAAAACTGGTAGCATATCCATAGCTTTGGGCATCTTCCCCAAAATGCTCTAAGCACGAATAGCGATAACGGGCGCGTTGGGCGGCTTCGGGGTCAACTTGCTCAAGGTATCCGACAACTGCTTCTATGGAAGCATACATACTATAAAGATCTAGCCCGTAAAAACCAGTTTTTATGGCATTTTTGGGTAGAGCATCATTATATTCCCGTAACCAGCCCACAAAATTGAGGACTTCTGTGTTCCGCCACATCCATAAGGGAAAGCGTTGGAAATTTGATAATGCTTCCATAGGTGTTGGATCGTCATTCACACCCCGCACGTAACGATTAATACGGTAAGCATCAGGCCAATCCGCTTCAACCGCTACTGCTGTAAACCCCTTTTCTTGAATTAGCCTTTTCGTAATCTCTGCCCGTTGCTCGTAAAAATCGTGAGTACCGTGGGAGGCTTCACCAATCAAGACAAAACGCGTATTGCCGATTAAATTCATCAACGGGTCGTAGTCTTGAGCAGCACCTGTCAATCTGTGTGCATACCCACGCACCGCATCGACTATGTTGGTGATAGTTGCATCTACCATAGGCATTAATATTTCAGAGGTAATGCACTAGTTTTAAATTCCGTATCACCTCTCGATACGGTTTTATACCTATTAAATTTCGGCTCTCACTAAATTCAGCTTAAGAATCTCAAACGCTGATTCCATCTGGCTAATGGTGCATGATGCCCAGTGTATTTATATCCCTGAAGGAAGAGCTAGTTTTAATTAACATGAATATTGGATGGGAATTCAACCCTTACTTCCTTTGGTCGCGAGAAGTCAGAGGATCATGCTTCTTCCGTCTTCCCTCTGACTTGAAAGTGCTGAGTGCTGAGTGGTTAATTTTTTAGTCCCTAGTCCCCAGTCCCCAGTCCCTCTTTCATCCTTGACTGTGAAACTCGTTTCATCGGGACTTCCTTCTAACTTCGTTCAATTTGAATGGAGGGTTTACAGCGTACAGGAAAATTTACTGAGTTAGCAATAAAACAGAGAGAATGAGCTTTTTCGTGCAATTGTTCTGCCTTTGTTTGATCACTGCTAGGTGTTACTGTGACAATTGGCTTGAGTACTACCTCAGCAAAGCGTCCTTTTCCATCCTCAGTTTCCCACATTATACCCACCGATTGATCTAAATACTCGGTTACAACAATTGATGTCTCAGCACAGAGATGTAAATACCAGAGCATGTGACAAGCTGCTAAGGACGCAACTAGCAATTCTTCTGGATTATATTTGGTCTGATCTCCACGAAAATTAACGTCAGACGAGCCAGGAATTGATGGTTTACCTTCAACAGTAATTTCATGCGATCGCTCGTAAGCTCTGTAGTTGGCTGTACCATGACCATTGTTACCAGTCCATGAAATTTTAACTTGATAGCGATGTATCTTTTGATCTGCTGCCAAAATTATGCTCCTTGTTCTAATTAAGCAATTTTTCAGTGCAGGCTTGTCCTAATGTCAAGTTTACTTTACATAAATAACCAAGAGGTCGCGTGATACCAGAAGCAAGGAAATGGCTATTACTGTGTCACGCTTGTAGTAGAGATTTCAATGCTTTTTGGTTTTAAGTCCGAGTTAAAATGCCTAATCAAGTTTGGTTATCACAGTTGCAAAAACACCGAGCGATCGCAGTTATCCGCGCCTCAGAGATGAAGTTGGCTCAACAAATGGCAATGGCTGTGGCTTCTGGGGGAATGCAGCTGATTGAAATTACCTGGAATAGCGATCGCCCTGGAGAATTAATCACTCAATTACGTGCAGAATTACCAGGCTGTATTATTGGCACGGGTACACTGTTCAATGTGCAGCAACTGCAAGATGCGATCGCTTCTGGCGCGCAGTTCCTCTTCACTCCCCATGTTGACTCTGCCATGATTCAAGCAGCAGTAGCAAAAGATGTACCGATTATCCCCGGTGCGTTGACTCCCACAGAAATTGTGACAGCTTGGCATCAGGGTGCTAGCTGTGTGAAGGTGTTTCCTGTGCAAGCTGTAGGCGGAGCTAACTATATTAAAAGTTTACAAGGGCCACTAAGTGAGATTCCCTTAATTCCTACTGGGGGAGTCACCTTAGAAAATGCCCACCAATTCATTCAATCCGGAGCGATCGCCGTGGGTTTGAGTGGTCAATTATTTCCCCAAAGGTTTGTTACAGAAGGAAATTGGCAGGCGATCGCATGGCAGGCAAGGAAACTAATTCAGACTTTGACAATAGATGAAATAAACCCGACACTTAGTAGAGTAATAGGCTAAAAAGTATACATACAACTAAGGAAATTTCTCTAAATTCATCATTTGTGTGTATCTATGAAAAGCCTGATTAATTCTGACTGGATGCGTCACGTCAAGATATTGCTGGCTGGTACAGCACTGTCCTTGAGTGTAATGAGTACTGGTGCGAGCGCAGCTTGGGCAAACAACCAAACAATTAAACAAACCATCCAGACACTACAACAATCCGATCAACGTTGGATTCAAATTAATCTTTCCAACCAACGCTTAATAGCTTGGGAAGGCGGAAAACCTGTATATGCGATCGTGATTTCCTCCGGTAAACAATCTACCCCTACTCGTGTTGGTACTTTTAAAATTCAATCCAAGCATAAATCTACCCGGATGCGGGGCAGGAATTATGATGTACCCAACGTTCCCCATGCGATGTTTTATCAAGGCAACTATGGTATTCATGGAGCTTACTGGCATCGAAAATTTGGCACACCAGTCAGCCACGGCTGTGTTAATGTTGCCCCTAATCATGCTAAATGGTTATTTGATTGGGCATCATTAGGGACACAAGTAGTTATCCATAAGGAGTAGGGAGATAGAGGGAGCAGGGGGATAAGAACAAAAATACTCCCTCACTCCCTCACTCCTCGTTCCCAATTTTTTCTCAATCCTGAAAGTCCAAATAACCAGAAATCAAGACATACTGGGGAAATTCGCCAAGAACACTCCGGACTCAACATAACTAAACTTGAAATAAAAAATAGAAGAGGGAACTTATTTTGTCTGCCCTCAAGAAATCGAGCGTAAATCCTGACAAATCCTGTTTCAAAAATCTTTGCCACAAATGCATCAGATGTAGAGGCGTAAATTTCGTCCCCCTAAACTGATGTGCATTGAAAGCAGCGAATCTTCAGACTGCTTTCTATTTGCCGAAACCAGCAAACTAAATATAGAAGGTAATGCAACATGCAAAGTTGGATACGTTGCTCAGGAACTTTCTGTACGGGTGTAGTGTTGACAATCGCGACTTGGGTTTCCTGGTCGCCATCGACTACGGCTGACCCCAACTCTGCGATGGCCAACGCCGCCTCAGTTAATAACAACAGCTTCACCATATCTCAAAGTCGGCAGATATCCCAACCTCGCCGGATTGAAATTAGCCTATCCGAGCAACGCTTACGAGCATGGGAAGGTAAAAAACTAGTGTATTCATTCCGAATTTCCTCAGGAAAGCGCTCAACTCCTACTCCTATTGGCAGCTTCCGCATAGGTTCTAAGTATCGCACTAACCGGATGCGAGGCAGAGGCTACGACATTCCTAATGTCCCTTATGCAATGTATTTCCATCGAGGTTATGCTATTCATGGTGCTTTCTGGCATAACCGTTTTGGAACTCCAGTTAGTCGTGGTTGCATAAATTTGCCAGTCCCACAGGCTCGCCAGCTTTATAACTGGACTAAAATGGGGACTTTAGTTGTAGTACGTAGATAATTTTTTCTGGGATAAGGAACTTCCATATAAAAAATATCCCAAATTTCTAGTGGGGCTGGCATCTTGCCCGCTAATAACCAAGGACGGGCAGGATGCCCATCCCAACAAGATGGGATAATTTATTTTCTGGTGTTCCCTAATGTAATTAATTTGTAGTTGACTTGGCAATTGTCCCCAGTTGCAACCCTGGCGGATAACTACCATCCTCTTTGATGCGCTTTACTTCCGCATCGGTAATGCGTAAATTTAACTTTTGTGCCAACGTCCGTACAATATCTCCTCGGTCAATGACACCAGCTACAGCACCAGCAGGTGAAAGCACGGTAATTCGAGGTAACTGCTCATTTTCTAGCTTGTTGATTACCTCAGCTAGGGGAACTGATTCATCAACAGTGGGGATTTCTGTCAAGGGATGGACGATACTTTGCAGAGTTTGGTTTTCCCATTCACTTCTTTCTACTAAGCGTAAATCATCAATGGCCACCATACCCCGGTAACGCCCATTAGAAGCTGCAAAATAAATATTTGGGGCGTTGGTGTCCAAGAGATAAGAGTCGGCAAAGGAACGCAATGTTTGGTCAGCATCGACTACGCGAAAGTCACGGGTCATAGTATCGCTGGCTACCACATTTAACAAGGTTTCTTGTAATGTGGTTACGCGGTCATAGCTATTAGCATTGCGGACGGCAAACCAACCTAATAATGCAATCCACAAACCAGTAACTAACTCTCTGGTAAAGAAATCTACAGCAAATCCCAAAGCGATCGCACTGTAACCTAAAATTTGCCCTGCCTTTGCTGCCCAGTGTACAGCTTGAAAGCGGTTACCTGTGATTTGCCAAAGTGCAGCTTTTAAAACTTGTCCTCCATCTAGAGGTAAGCCAGGAATTAAGTTAAATAGGGCTACAACTAAGTTAATTCTTGCCAAATCTGTCACCATTTCACTGATGGGACTAGCGTCAGGTATCATAGTGGCTGCTAGGCTCAACAGCAAAAATAGGGCAATACTGACTAAAGGCCCAGCGATCGCTACTTGAAATGCTTCCCCTGGAGTTTTGGATTCTTCTTCTATAGCAGCAATGCCGCCAAACATAAATAGAGTAATTGAATTAACTTTAATGCCTTGCGATCGCGCTGCCAAACTATGACCTAACTCATGTAACAACACCGAAGCAAATAGCAGCAGTGCCATCACCATACCAGCACTCCAACCTACTGCGCTTCCCCATTCCTGATAGGCTACCCCAAAGTTCAGGGTGGCTAGCCCTAAAATTACAAACCACAGAGGGTCTAAAAATAGTGGAATTCCAAATAAAGACCCAATTCTCCAATTTGTTTGCATTACGTTTTCCTAAAACTCAATGTTCCAGCAGTTAATATTACAAATTTACGTGTTTTTTTATACGCAAAAATTACATTTAAACTACTAAATGTTTACCATCTAAAATCCAAAATGTATGAAATACCCTTACTTCTAGATTGACATACTCTCTACCCTAGTCAGAGTAAATGAGGGTGGGGATTTCCGCATTTCATCCCCGACCTGTAAAGATTCCAGCCAATCTCAGATGAATTGAACAGAAACAAAATTAAATAATGCCGAGATTGGTCAATCCCAAAACGGCACCAATACCAATCAGATGACCAGCACTCATCGCCGCTAAAAATGAACCGACGCTGGGACTATTAAACAGTGCTGGGAAAGGTAAAGGCATTTTATTACCAACGTGGGGATAGCGAATTGTCCGAGGAATAATCAAAAGACATAATAGGCAACTGCCAATAATAATAGGTGTGCCAATCCAATTCCATGTAGTACCAGTGTTGGGAACAGTAACTTGGACTGCTAGTAACATTGATGAAATCATAGTTTTTTTCCTGCATGAACAAACTGATTTAGCTACTCAGTTATGAGCCACGTAAATACTCCGCCTGATGAAGTTGCTAAGTCGTCCCTCGCAGGTTAGGTTAATATCTCCCTCTTCAGTTGTGGTGATTACAAACAGCTGACTATGCTAAATTCAGGAGTCAAATTATTGGGAGTGGGGAATGGGGCGTGAGGGAGTATTTTTTGTTTTTGTCCCCTCGTCCCCTTGTCCCCCTATCTCCCTTACTTCTTACAGACGACCAATATTAGTCAGACCTAAAACAATACCAATGCCGATAACATGACCGAAAGCCATTGCACCGATAAATGCGGGAATACTGACGGGTAAGACAGGCAACTTAGGCCCTACTTGCGGATACTGAATCTTGAGAGTTAGTAAAAGAGCCACTAAGCTGCTAGCGCTAATAATGATCGCTACTGTAGGACTCCATTCAGGTGTCGCGGGAACAGATGCGGCGGCTAGTAAGGTTGATGAAATCAAGCTGGTATCTCCTAAATGACAAAATTAATGTAAGCCTCCAAAATTATAAAGTTCCACAGCAAACAACCGAATAGTTTTAGTAAAACTTCGAGTTTTTTTTCAGTTACCAATAATCTCAAATTTATATGCGAGTCAAGATTTGCGGCATTACTCAACCACAACAGTCTGTGGCGATCGCCTCTTTGGGCGCAACGGCACTAGGGTTTATTTGTGTACCCACCTCACCACGCTACGTCACCACAGAGCAAATTCGGGCAGCAGTGGCACAATTATCAGAAAATATTGACAAAATCGGTGTTTTTGCCAATACGAGTATTACTGATATCAGCCAGATAGTTATTGATTCTGGGTTAACTGGTGTTCAGTTACACGGGGATGAATCCCCAGAATTTTGCCACCAGTTGCGCCAAAGTCTAGCGAATGTAGAAATTATTAAGGCTTTCCGAGTTCGTAGCCTGGAGGAGCTTGATCAAGCTGCTAATTACACCAAATATGTCGATACGTTACTACTAGATGCCTATCATCCCCAACAGTTGGGAGGTACAGGCCACACTCTCGACTGGCAAACGCTACAACAATTCCAACCCAGTTGTCCTTGGTTGTTAGCAGGGGGACTAACGCCAGATAATGTTGTTACTGCTTTGAATCAAGTCAAACCAGACGGGATAGATTTATCCAGTGGTGTAGAACTTAAACCAGGAGATAAGGATTTAGATAAGGTAGCGTTGCTGTTTGAGAAATTAGGAAGTACGAAGTAGGGACAAGGGCAGGGCTGATTCGTTCCCTAAAAGGGTGAAAATTGCAAGGGCAAATCCACAATTAAGACCGAAAATTTTGGCATCTTCAGTCCGAAATACCTGATTTTTCTTTGCGTCTTTGCGCCTTTGCGTGAGATTATCCTCTTGACAAATCTCCAACACAAGCGAATGAAACAGCCCTGGGGACAAGGCGATAAAGAGAAAAGAAAAAAATACTCCTCCCTCACTCTCCATTCCCCACTCAGCACTTAGAAAAATGCTGGTTGGTGACGAATCAAGTTAAAGAATTCTTCGCGGGTTTTTTGTTCTTGATCAAACGCACCAACCATGGCGCTGGTTACAGTCCAAGAACCGGGTTTTTGCACACCCCGCATTACCATGCACATATGGGTAGCTTCCATCACCACTGCAACACCTTGAGGTTCTAGAATGGTTTGGATTGCTTCGGCTATTTGACGGGTTAGTCTTTCTTGAACTTGTAAGCGGCGGGAATACATCTCGACAATGCGGGCCAGTTTACTTAACCCTACAACTTTCTGATTGGGGATATAAGCCACATGCGCTCTACCCATGAAAGGCAGCATATGATGTTCGCAAAGGCTAAAGAAGTTAATATCCCGGACTAATACCATCTCATTATGTCCTTCATCAAAGATGGCATCATTAACGAGTTCTTCTAGAGATTGGTTGTAGCCACTGGTGAGAAACTGCATGGCTTCTGCTACGCGCTTGGGTGTTTTCAGCAGTCCTTCTCGTTCAGGATCTTCTCCCACACCTACTAATAGTGCCCTTACAGCGTCCATCATTTGCGCCATCTCTGCTTCTGAGGGCGGGTGCAAATTCGGTTGTCGTCCGTTGTGGGTATTGCGATCGGGTTTGGCATTAATGGCTTCTACCAAGTCGGGAATTAGAGGAGATTTCGAGCGATTGGCACCGTTGGAACTAGCAGTAGTCATGATGTAATTCTTGGTTATGGTTTGAATTATTAACGTTGCTGATTGAGAATATGAATTTTGCTCACGCAAAGGGGCAAATAAACACTCAGCACTCAGCACTCAGCACTCAGCACTCAGCACTCAGCACTCAGCACTCAGCACTCAGCACTCAGCACTCAGCACTCAGCACTTTAAAGAGAGCCAGCGCTAGGCATGACTGTCAATTCGTCAATTACTGCGTGCTGTGGTAACAAGGCAGTGTACAGAATCGACTGAGCCACAATTTCTGGCGTTAACATTTTTGAACGGTCTAAGTCGGCATGGACGGTTTCTGTGTCCCACAATTCGGTATTAACAGCACCAGGACAAATAGCGGTGACACGAATGCCGTGGGCGCGTTCTTCTTGTGCCAGGGTTTGAGAAAGGCTCATTAAACCAGCTTTGCTGACGCTGTATGCTCCCCAACCGGGAAAGGGTTGCTTGGCGGCAATGGAGGCGACGTTAATAATTGTGCCTGTACCGCGATCGCGCATTTTGGGTAAAATCCCGATAATGCACTGAAACACACTAGTCAGGTTTAAGTTAATTACTTGCTGCCAATCGGCTAAGGGGGTTTCACTCAATTGGGCTGTGTATGCCATGCCGGCATTGTTGACCAAAATATCTATGTCCCCAAAGTCTTGGGCGATCGCTTGTATTTTTGCTTGTACTTGAGATACATTAGCTAGATCCACAGCGTAAGCTTTGGCTGCTACCCCTGTATGCTCTGCTGCTGCTGCTACTGTTTCCAACTTATCCACAGAACGGCTGACTAAGGCGACATCAATTCCCGCCTTGGCAAAGGCTAAAGCTGTGGCTTTGCCAATTCCACTACTTGCCCCAGTAATTAGGGCACGTCGTTTCTGCTCAACACTCATGCTCTCTCCCGATTTTTTGGCAGTTCCCAAAGCTTTATTTCCAGCCAATTATCTAAATCTTGCGGATTGGTTAGATTAAACTAACCTTAAATTCCCATGATTTCTTGTTGATAACTGCTAATATCTTTCGTCAACGTGGGTATTTTTTCCCGTCCGGCGTTTTCCCAGTCAGGACAACAAGTGCTTCCCTGGGAAATTATGTCATATGTTTAAACTTGATTACTGAATATTGGACAAACCACTCATCAAATCGAGTCAATTTGCCTAAAATACGAATGCCTATGGCTGACAAGATTGTTAAAAATCTTTAAATAACCATAGGCAAATTATAGCACTGCTGTTGAACTTATCAGTCATCTTTGAGCAGTATTAGTGAGCAACTTCGGTAAAAACACCAATTTTGCGGAATTTGTCATAGCGTAGTTGGCGGCGTTCTTGAGATGTTAAACGATTCAGTTCGTCCAAATTATCTAACAGGGCTTGCTTGAGGGTTGTAGCGGCTTTCAGAGGGTCGGAATGAGCGCCACCAATGGGTTCGGGTAATATTTGGTCAATAATACCCAAGTTTTTCAGGTCGTGGGAAATAATTTTCAGGGCTACGGCTGCTTGGGGAGATTTGCTAGCATCTTTCCAGAGAATGGCGGCACAGGCTTCGGGAGTGGCAACAGTATAGACGGCGTGTTCAAACATCATGAGGCGATCGCCTACACCAATACCTAGAGCGCCACCAGAACCACCTTCGCCAATGACTGTACAGATAATGGGCACATCAAAGCAAAACATTTCCCGCAAATTGTAGGCGATCGCTTCTCCTTGACCTTGGTGCTCGGCTTCAATGCCTGCCCAAGCACCTGGAGTGTCAATAAAAGTTAAAATCGGCATACTAAATTTATTGGCGTGTTCCATCAAGCGCAATGCTTTGCGGTAACCACCAGGGGAAGCCATACCGAAGTTACGGGCGACATTATCCTTGGTGTCGCGACCTTTTTGATGACCTAACATCACCACAGGTTGCCCACCCAAACGACCTACACCACCAACTAAAGCCGGATCGTCACCACCACAGCGATCGCCATGCAATTCCATCCATTCATCACTAATAGCTTGAATGTAATCGAGAGTACTGGGGCGGCGGGGATGACGAGCGACTTGCAATCGCTGGGATGGCGATAAACCACTGAAAATTTCCTCTCGCAGTTGCATAGCGCGTGTTTCTAGTTGCCGAATTTGGCCAGATACATCGACGCCATTTTCTTCTGCAAGTTGCCGAATCTGATCAATCCGGGTGGCGAGTTCTGCTAGCGGCTTTTCAAAATCCAACAGTAGCGGTTTGCGTTCGGTAGTTGCCATAGTTAAGGATTAGGTAATAGGGGATAGGGAGTGGGGGAGTGGGGGATGGGGGAGTGGGGAGTGGGGAGTGGGGAGTGGGGGGATGGGGGAGTGGGGGGAAGAACTTAATATTAATAATCTCCCCTTGTCCCCCTATCCCCTTGTCCCCTTGTCCCCCTGTCACCTGTCACCTGTTGCTAAACCAGCAGTGGTCTAAATCCGTGTTTTACCGAAGCTTGACCAATCTGCTCCATTTTGTCTACGGTAATCTGATTACGCCCCCAAGAAAAGTTCGTGTATAACTTCTCAAATTCCAGGAGCATTGATTCGGCAAAACAAGCAAATAACTGGCGTGCTGGCACATCCATATTGACGATTTTCATAATTTTCCAGTCAATATCTAAAGAATGCTCTACAATTCCACCATTTAGCACATATACACCAGGATGCTGAATTTTGGTAGCTAAATTTTTAGGATAGCCACCATCAATTAATAAACAGGGCTGTTTCAAGACCTTAAAGTCAATTTCCACCCCTTTGGGCATACTAGCTACCCAAACCACAATATCAGCTTCGGGCAGTGCTTCATCCAAAGCCATGATTTTTCCTCGCCCTAGTTCGGCTTGCAACTCTTTGAGACGCTCATAGTTGCGGGCTATCAGCAAAAGTTCCTTGACATCTGTTTTTGCATCTAGCCAGCGTGTGACTGCACTGCCAATGTCTCCTGTCGCCCCACATATAGCAACAGTTGCTTTCGACAAATCAATTCCTATTTGTTGAGACGCTTGCTCCACCTGCCGACAAATAATATAAGCAGTGTGAGTATTCCCTGTGGTGAAGCGTTCAAACTCTAGTTTGATGTTACGGACTTGGCTAAACTGCTCCAATTTAAAATTTTCAAAAATTATCGAGGAAAATCCCCCTAGAGCAGTGATATTGATGCCATGCTTTTGAGCATGGGCCATAGCGTTGAGAATTTTACGTGTTGCTGCTTTGATGCGGCGATTAGCTAGCATCTCTGGCAAAAAGCAAGATTCTACATACCGTCCTTCAATTGTCTGTCCAGTCACACTGGTAACGGTGATGTTATCGACAATTTGCGGTGGGGCACTGCACCAAAAATCTAGCCCTTGATCGGCATATTCTGGGTATCCCAATTCTTTAGCTACCGCTTGAGCGTGTTCCAAACTAGTCAGATGTCCAATTAGACCAAACATGTATTGATGTATTAGGCGTATGCTTTGTCAAAAGCGTTGAATAAGTGGGTGGGGAAAATACCAATTCGTAATTCGTAATTCGTAATTCGTAATTCGTAATTAAGAAGGCTAGATATAATCCTGAGTTTCCAGGTTTATATCTGTGGTGTGCTTCTAGCAAATTGGTATGACTTTGAAGTAAACAAAGCGTAAGATGTTTTCGGTTTAACTCAGATAATTCTGAGCAGATTGTTGTTCTAAGCTGCTGTGAGTCCGTAGGCTGACATCCGCATGATATCTCTAGTAGTGAAGCCAATATTACTTAAAGCTTCACCGTACTGAATCATGAAATCTTCTACTAAAGCATCTTTTTCCATTGCTAAGGTGTGGGCATCATCTTCTACTTGATTGAGCATTCTCCAAACAATGGGTAGGTTTTGGCGATTAGCTGCCTCTAATTCAGCTTTGGATTCGGCAAAGTGTTCTTTTAACCAGACTTCTCCAAAGTTGAGATGACTGTACTCATCTTTGACTACTCCCTCAGTAATTTTACGAGCAAAATCGTCAGCAACGGGAATATAGATGTTGTATGCAGCGATCGCAAAACATTCAATAATCAAAGATTGAATCAGCAAGCAAGTCACGATTTGGCCTTCAGCCGCCGCCTTTTGAAAATTTTCGTGCAGTCCAGCGAAAAACTCCTTGGCAAATTGCATATCTGGCGTGACTGCAAGATTGCGTCCACAAGCTTCAAATCCTTTCTTGTGGCGGCTTTCCATCTTGGATAAGCGAATCAGTTCGTCTTTGTCTTTTGGCAGCAGTTCAGCCAATCTGATGTAATTTTCGTGGGCTTCTTGTTCTCCTTCAATCACAATCGCATTAATGCGACTGTAAGCATCTTTGTATTTTTCGCTCTGAAAATCAATATTTAATTCGGCTGCAAGCTGCTGCATAGTATGTTTACTCCGTAAACTAGAATCATTTGATACTAAAATTCAATTTTCCCTATGAACTTAGGGTAGTGATCACTATGGTTTAATTTAACTTAACAAGTCACTATGTTATAGATTAGCTTTTGTGGGGGCGATGCTCTAGTACTAATAAATAAATGCTTTAATGCTCAACTCATGTCCAAACCAAACTGGAATCTGAAATCTCCCAATTTTTGGCGACTAGGAGTGCTGCTATTGGGGGCATTTATTGTCCTACTACCTCTGCTAGTGGTCTTTCTCACTTCTTTTGCACCTCCCGGAGGGACTTTAGATGATTTACCCAAAAATAACTGGACTTTAGCTAATTACCGCGATGCCTGGCAGCGAGGTAAATTTCTACTGGCGTTTGCTAATTCTACCTTAGTCGCGATCGCTGTGACGGCTTTTCAGATGGTCACTTCAGCATTGGCTGGTTACGCGCTGGCGCGGTTGAAGTTTCGCGGTAAACAAGCACTGTTACTGGTTGTATTGGCAACTTTGGTAATTCCCTTTCAGTTATTGGTGATTCCCATCTTTTTGGTGTTGAAATGGGGAAACATGATCAATACCTACGGGGCGCTGATTTTACCCACTGCTGTCAACGGCTTTGGTATTTTCTTGTTACGTCAATATTTCCAAACAATTCCCGTAGAGTTGGAAGAAGCTGCAACCATAGACGGGGCAAATCGATTGCAAATTTTGTGGCGAGTTATGTTACCTCTAGCCCGTCCGGCTTTGGTGACGCTGTTTTTGTTCACCTTCATTGCTGAATGGAACGATTTGTTTAAGCCTTTGGTGTTTACCACACGACCGGAATTAAGAACCGTGCAGTTGGCTTTAGCTGAGTTTCAAGAACAATTTACCAATAACTGGCCTTTGATGATGGCTGCGGTAACTATAGCGACTGTGCCGGTGATGGTGTTATTTCTCATCGGTCAACGTCAGTTTATCCGGGGTATCGCCGCAACTGGGATTAAAAATTAGTACGGGAAGTCTTTTCACGAACAAAAAGATCCCCGACTTCTTAAAGAAGTCGGGGATATGAGCCTCTCGCGTTTGCAGTCACAATGCACCACATAAGATTTTCCTCAGCATTTTCAAATTAGATACTCGTGTAACACATCACACAGCAAGAGCATAAAAATTCTTCCTCTCTAGCTTCTTTGAATAAATTCCTCAAACATAATATGTAGTTTTGTAAAGTATTCCGTAATCTCCGTAAGCCAAGATGAAGCACTCATTAGTAAATCAAACGATAAGTTTATACATCTACTAGCTTGTAAGGAGAAAATTTATGGAATCTCAAAACCCACAACAACAGTTAACAGACGATATGCAAAACGAAATGATTGATAGCTTAAATAACTCTGCAACTCTGGAAAATGAAGGTAATTCCTTAGAATTAGATTATAGTTGCAACGCTGATGAAATTGAATCTAAAGATGCTGTTGAGGAAGAAAAAGTTCAGCATCTGACAGGTGTTATTCCATCGCAGAAGCAACTACAAAAAACCTGCTGGTACGATGAAGATGGTAATAGAGTATGTATTTAAGTCTTGATATTACGTCAACTTAATTGATACTATCTCTACCTTGAATAATCAGCAACATCTTTAATTGAAAAAAATCTGGTATTTTCTTAGAGGCACAATAATCTTATTGTGCCTCTACAGTGTTTTATTTAAACTGAGATTTTTGTAAATTTTAGTAAAAAATAAAACTTAACACACCAGATTCAATATGATAAGTATGAGTACTTTTGGGAACTTGTTTAAAAGTATAGGGTATGCCATAAGTAGTGCGATAATTTTCAATGGCAACTTTGCCATTGCTCAAATCACTCCAGATGGTACTCTACCTAGTAATTCTGTAATTACAACACAGGATAATACCAAAACTATTGAAGGTGGAACTCGTGCTGGAATGAACTTATTCCACAGCTTTGACGAGTTTTCTGTTCCTAAAAATATTACAGTTGAGTTTAAAAATACTGCGGATATTCAAAATATTATTAGCCGGGTAACAGGTAATCATATTTCTCATATTGACGGTATTCTCAGAACTAATGGCACAGCCAACTTATTTTTGATTAATCCTCATGGCATTATTTTTGGTTCTCATGCTGCATTAGATATCGGAGGGTCATTCGTGGCGAGTACGGCCAGTAGTCTGAACTTTGCTGATGGTAGTAAGTTTAGTATTACAGATACTCAAACAACTCCTCTACTCACAGTCAGCGTACCCGTTGGCTTACAATTTGGCGCTATTGCCAATCCCATCCGCAATCAATCGCAAGCAAGACTAAATGGTGACAGTAACGCTGTTGGTCTACAAGTGCAACCAGACAAAACCTTAGCACTTGTAGGCGGTGATATCATTCTAGAGGGTGGAAATTTAACAGCAGCATCTGGACGAATTGAGTTAGGAAGTGTCGCTGCCAATAGTCTAGTCAGTTTGAATCCAACGAATCAAGGTTGGATTTTGGGATACGAAAATGTCCAAAATTTCCAGAATATTCAACTAATTCAGCGAACTGTTGACGGTTTGAATATTCCATCTCAGGTAGATGCTAGTAACAGCGAAGGTAATAAAGGTAATATCCAAGTACAGGGTGATATTGTTGAATTAATCGGTTTTCCTGTTCGCTTAAGAACTCAGGCTACAGGTACAAAAAATGGTGGAGACATAACTATTAATGCCAGAAAATTAAGTATTCGGGATGGTGCAGCAGTATCTACCTTGACTAGAGGTACGGGTGATGGAGGAAACTTAACTGTAAATGCTTCTGAAACAGTAGAACTAATTGGTGCTTTTTCCTTGCCAAATACTGATGAAGTGAGAACTAGTGGATTATTGAGTTCAACTACTGTTGCGGGAAAAGCAGGTGATATAATCATCAATACTGGCAAGTTATTAATACAAGATGGCGCAGAAATAGCAACAGATTCTGTCGCATCGTTGAGGAATTTTCAATTAATCCCAGGTACAGGAGCAGGCGGAGATTTGATTGTGAACGCCTCCGAGTACATAGCACTAATTGGCACAGCAAGCAACGTCAATGTGAATAGTGGTTTATTTGCTTCAACCAACACTTCTGGAGATGCCGGACAGATAAAAATTACCACAGGGCAATTGATGATCCGGGGTGGGGCGGAAATCAGTGTCAGTAGTAGAGTTGGTCAGGGTTACACATATCCAGGAAATACACCCATTCTAGGAAGAGCAGGTGAATTAAATGTCACTGCTAACTCTATACTGCTAGACGACCAAGGCAAACTTTCATCTAATAGTGAATTAGGTCAAGGCGGAGATATTACGCTACAGGTGCGAGACTTGTTACTCATGCGCCGCGAAAGTCAAATATCAACTAATGCAGGCACGTCACAGGCTCCAGGGAATGGCGGTAATATAACCATTGATGCACCTAAAGGTTTTATTGTTGCTGCTCCTTTAGAAAATAGCGATATCACTGCCAATGCCTTCTCTGGCTCTGGCGGTACAATCACAATCAACACTAATAGCATATTTGGATTTGTGCCGCGCACGCGCGCAGACTTAATTAGGCTATTAGGAACCGAAGATCCAGAGCAACTACAACCAAGTAACCTACCAACAAGTGACATCACGGCGTTTTCTTTGCAAAACCCTTCACTAAGTGGCAATGTAGAAATTAACACGCCGGATGTTGATCCCAACAAAGGATTAGTAGAACTGCCGATAAATATAGTTAATGTTTCCCAGCAAATCGCCACTGGCTGCCATTCTGGAGGAGCCTTCAAAAGGGGTTCATTTGTGGTCACAGGACGTGGAGGAATAGCAACCAATCCTACAGAGACGTTGATGAATGATACGGTGCTGGCCGATTGGATTCCATTAGAGGCTGGCGGTGAGAATCGTACTGAGCGTATGCAGGAGCCGATGCACACAGCAGCAGATTCTGTCAATAGTCCTAAGCAAATTGTGGAAGCCCAAGGGTGGGTGATAGATGCCAATGGTAATGTGGTTTTAGTCGCTCAGACACCTACTGTCAGCCACCATAGTCCAGCGCTTAATTCTGCATCTTGTGCTGTGAATTAATTAGCGCTCTTGTATGGCTTTGGTGAAAGCAAAAAAGTAGCGACTGTCTTAGAGGGTTGTTTTAAAAGTGATCGGCTATGATTTTAGGCACTTATTGATCCCCCTAGCCCCCCTTTTTAAGGCAGGAATTGGAGATCCCCCTAGCCCCCCTTTTTAAGGCAGGAATTGGAATTAAAGTTCCCCTTTTGCTACGCCGAAGGCGCATCCCCGAAGGGGTTTAGGGGGATTTAGGGGGATCTAGAATGTTTTGCTACCGACAATCGGACTTTTCAAACATCCTCTTAAAAAGAGAGCG
Source organism: Trichormus sp. ATA11-4-KO1 (assembly GCA_019358915.1). GTDB lineage: Bacteria > Cyanobacteriota > Cyanobacteriia > Cyanobacteriales > Nostocaceae > LEGE-11386. Next base: position 37,635 of record JAHHIM010000029.1, on the reverse strand, counting down.
TATCGCTCACCAAAAAATCAAGTAAAGGGAGTAAAGAAAAAAGAATCAAGAGGAAAAAAATAGCAGACAAAAGTAAGGCAGCCATGTCACGTCTACAGAGGCAGATACTCAAAGGGCAACAAGCTGTGAACTAAGTCAAGGATAAGCCATTACCACCCATTAACCTAAATTTCCGCCACCGCTCGTTCAATCAAGCGACGTGCCAAGGTTTGTGTACCTGTATGTTCGTAGTAATTTGTAGCTACATCTAAGAATGCTGCTAGGTAATCTAACTTATCATCAGCAAGTTGAACAAAACTTTGCAAGTTGTTAACTACTTTTTGTGGCGTTAAATTATTGGCGGTAACTAGTCCACCCATCCAACCTTTAACTGAGTCAAAGCTTTCGCCAATAAAGTTGAGTTTACTGCCAGTATTGCTACCGGGAATTACATCTTTGATGTTCTGGAAAGTCGAGTTTTTTTCTAACTCTTGTGGGTTCATTTGATTAATTCCAGATAATGCTTTGTTAATAAAGTCTGGGCCTAAGGGGATCAAACCATCAACACAAACTAAAGCTACCATCCGCATCAGCGACTCACCACTATACTCACCCAAGGAGGCAACAAAATCTCCGATGCTGTCTCCGGGAATGCCGTTAATTTGGCAAAAAGCTACTAATTCAGTCACTAATTTCAGGCACAAATCAATGGTTTGAGCTTTGTCTGGTTTGGGAGTAACTGCATTTAAAAAACCTAATAGAGGTATTTTCTCCCCAACTTTATTAGCCAAAGCTGCTGCACCAAGAGCTTTATCTGTACTGTCAACGGTTTGATAAAGCCACATAGCTCGTTGGTAACCTTGAGAGCGATCATTGTAAAGATAAATCGCTCTTTCGCCAATTTGTTGTATTAAATCTTCATCAGTTTCACCAGTAACCGTCTTAATAGTGTTGACAAAACCCACAGTATTTTGCCACTGACCAGGAGCGACAAAATCGAGAGAGTTCAACATAGAAATAGTCAAGCCGCTAGTTGGCAATTCATCAACCAACTCAAAAATTGGTTTGCTCACAATCATCTCCTGATTTAAGGTTGTTTATTTCAATTGCGCCAGGCCATCAAGATTAAATTTTTCTATCCAATCGGCGCGATCGCTAGCGCTAAATGACGGATCACGAGAAAGTACTTTTACTTGGTAGCGGTTATTCACCAGTACCGCCGTTTGAGTATTACCAATTTCCCGCGCCGGATAACCAGCAATTTTTTTGGTGCTATTAGAGTAACTAGCAGCTGTTGACGGTGTGCTACTGGTATCAGAGATAGCTAACATGGCCAAATCTTTGCCGTCTTTTTTCAACTTTGCTTCTGCAAACCCTTTTTTCTCTTGGGTAAATACGCGCTGGTAGCCATCGTCAGTCGAGGGGAAGAATTTATTAAATTCCCCTCCTTGAGTGGCGGTTTCGACAACTGCTTGACCTCTTTTTTGTTGGCTACTTTCTTGCTGCACCTGGTCAAAACGACCGGGTTCTTGTGGAGTACAGGCTGTAGTCAGTAGTAAAACTGACAGCAACAAACCAGCTAAAATTTTAGGTACACGCGGGAAATACATCTTGGGCTTCTCCTGATCTTTGAACTTTGAGGCAATTATCTGTGCTGCTGTTAGTTTTAGCGCGGAAAGTTTACTTTTTGATAAGTTGCTCCTCCATGCCGATATTACCCTGCAAACCTCCTGTGTGTATTAACAGCAAGCGATCGCCTTTGTGAAAAAATCCCTGCTGTAGCAAATCCATCACTCCATAAAACATTTTTGCAGTATATACGTAATCAAGAGGTATACCATGTGCCTGCTCAAATTGCTGGCGGAACATTACCAGCTCGTCATTTACCTTGGCATAACCGCCCATATGATAATCACAAACCAATTCCCAAGCTGCTGGAGAGTTATTTGGTGCAGGTAGCCCAGAGGCAAGATAATTCTCTAGCAGACTGGCGATTTCTTGTGTGAGAAAGCCCCCGTTTTTCAACACAGGAAAACCAATTACTCGTTGTTTTTGATTGAGTGAAAGTGTGATTCCGGCCAATGTTGTCCCCGTACCACAAGCTAAGCAGATGATATTAAATGCCTCTTCTACCTCGCCAACTATTTCTGTGCAGCCGCGAACGCCATTCAAGTTGCTACCGCCTTCAGAAATGATGAATATCTCACCAAAGCATTGCCGCAAGTCTTTTTGTAGTTCGCTTGTGTGCCGTTGTCGATAACTCTCACGGTTGAGGTACACAAGCTGCATACCTTGCTGTACAGCAAAACTCAATGTGGGATTGAGTGGTAATCTCTCTTCCCCACGGATCACACCAATGGTGCGGAATCCCAAGAGATTTCCAGCTGCCGCAGTTGCAAAGATATGATTGGAATAAGCACCGCCAAAGGTAAGCAATGTCGTCAAATTTTGCTGCTTTGCCTCTAGGAGATTGTATTTCAACTTAAACCATTTGTTACCGTTAACCAATGGGTGCAAACAATCAAGGCGCAGTACAGACAACTCCACACCAGCGCGGTAGGCAATCTCACTATTTATCTGCTGCATAGGAGTTTTCACCTGATCTCCTTAGTCTCCCTTCCCCACATTAGGCCAAAAGTCAAGCCTTGCTTGATTGCCAGCTAAGAAATAGGCTGAAAATATGGGACATTTACCAAATAAATTAGACAGTACATGGCTAAAGTTTTTGACTATATTACTGAGGAACTGCAAAACTTTATTGCTACCCAACATTTGTTTTTTGTTGGTTCTGCACCTTTAAGTCCTATCGGTCACGTTAACCTGTCTCCCAAAGGATTGGACTGTTTTCGCCTCCTCTCTCCTCAGAAAGTAGCTTACCTGGATCTCACTGGCAGTGGTAACGAAACCTCAGCCCACCTGCAAGAAAATGGGCGCATCACTTTCATGTTTTGTGCCTTTGATAAATCCCCACTAATTCTGCGTCTTTACGGTCAGGGATACACTATTTTACCCAGTTCTCCTGACTGGCACTCCTTATACTCTTTATTTCCACAACTTCCAGGAACGCGTCAAATTATCGTCGCTGATATCGAGCGTGTACAAACCTCTTGTGGTTTTGGTGTACCACTCTATGAATATCAGGGTCAGCGCCAGAATTTAGTCACCTGGGCTAATAAAAAAGGTGAACAAGAAATTAAAGCATATCAACAGCAGAAAAATCTGCTCAGTATTGATGGTTTATCCACTCCACTGAATACATGAATTGCCAGATAAACTTTTAATTTGAGGAAAAATTTAGCAATTAGCCTGGATAAATTAATGAATAATTCAATAAAGCTACCCCAAAAACTGATGCTGCTGGGTTCAGGAGAACTAGGCAAAGAGTTTGTCATTGCTGCCCAACGACTGGGTAATTATGTGATTGCGGTTGACCGCTATGCTAATGCGCCAGCTATGCAAGTTGCTGACTGTTGTGAAGTTATTTCTATGCTGAGTGCTGATGATTTAGAAGCTGTGGTTACGAAGCATCAACCTAATTTGATCATTCCCGAAATTGAAGCGATTAGAACAGAGAAACTGCGGGAATTTGAACAGCGAGGAATTACAGTTATCCCGACTGCGGCAGCGACTAACTATACAATGAACCGCGATAGAATTAGGGAATTAGCACATCAGGAATTAGGCATTAGAACTGCTAAATATGGTTATGCTTCTACCTTAGCAGAATTGATTGCCGTTTCTGAGGAAATTGGCTTTCCTAATGTTGTTAAACCTGTGATGTCATCCTCTGGCAAAGGTCAGTCTGTAGTACAAAATAACAGTGAAGTTGAAACAGCATGGAATTATGCGATCGCTAATTCTAGAGGTGATAGTCAAAAGGTCATAGTTGAAGAATTTGTTAATTTTGAAATCGAAATAACTTTGCTGACAATTAAACAGTGGAATGCACCGACTATTTTCTGTTCTCCTATTGGTCATCGTCAAGCAAGAGGAGATTATCAAGAGTCTTGGCAACCAGCAGGTATTGCTGAAGAAAAAATATTACAAGCTCAAGCAATAGCCAAAAAAGTTACTGATGCTTTAGGCGGAGCAGGCATATTTGGTGTGGAATTTTTTATCACTAAAGAAGAAGTTATTTTTTCGGAGCTTTCTCCCAGACCTCATGACACAGGGATGGTGACATTAATTTCGCAAAATTTGAATGAATTTGAACTGCATCTACGAGCCATTTTAGGTTTACCAATTCCTCTCATCAAGCAGTTGGGAGCGTCAGCTAGTGCCGTAATTTTAGCTTCAGAAAAATCAGATTCTGTGACGTTTACAGGTGTAGCTGAGGCTTTATCAGCACCAGATGTAGATATTAAATTATTTGGTAAACCTAGCGCTCATCCTTATCGACGTATGGGAGTAGCTTTAGCTCAAGGTGATAATGTACAAGAGGCCAGAGAAAAAGCTACTCAAGCTGCTAGCAAGGTCAAAATTATTTAACTTTTTTATATCTAGCGTTGCGGGAAGATTAGCCCGAATCAGGCGACTGGCATCAAGCCAACTTTACACCAATTTACGGATTAATGCCATACCAAAATTGCAAGGACTCGTCTTAATTTCTACTAACCCCAAATTGGAGTTTTTGCTAATCCATTCATCGATTACGTATCTTGGCCCATCCCAGCCACAATCTTCAGGATAAATATCATGTAACATGATATATCCTCCCTTGGATACAAAAGGATAAAAATTCATAAAGTCACTCATACAACCTTCTCTAGTATGGTCACCATCAATAAATAAGAAATCAATAGGTTGATTAATTAATTCATTAAATCTTTTGCCCATTTCTAGAGAATTCATTTTGTGAAACTTAATCCTATGTGATAACTGAGCAGATAATGCACAAGTTTGAGCATAATCAAGAGGATCGCTCAAATATCCATAGCGATGAGGTAGCCACGGCAAAATCTCATTAAATAAATCAACAGCATGAATAGTAGTTTGACTGGCTATTTGCTCTAATCCAGCAGCCATCCAGATTGTAGAAATACCTGTAAAACAACCAATTTCTAAAATATTATTTGGGTTAATGTTGCAAACTATACTTTTGAGAAATTCGCCTTGTTCTGGTGATACAGCAGCCGGAAAGTTTATTTTGTTATTGTACATTTTAATTAAAGTGGTAGCCCAAGGGGATGTACAATTATTTAGATAATCGGGGATTTTATGTTCTCGATCATCTGGTATACCTTTGAACAAGAAAAGGCTTTCAAAAAGAATGTCTAGGTCATGTTTATTAATATGAGGTATACCCTGTATGTCTTTCAGTTGAAGATTTGTATGCACAGCATGATCAACAAAATTCTTTAATTCTCTAATGGGAATGTTAGTAGGTTGAGATAACTCTTCTACAGAATAAAAGGTTTCATTTCCATAATTTACTGGCATAAATTCCTCCTCAAAAAAATTGGCATTACTGTAATATCAAAATTTCCTCAGGGTCATGTTAGTGGTGCGCTTGATTGCCACCAATCTTACAAATTCAACCCCAGGATATATAGTGTTGGTTGAGGCTTACTGGAATCTTCTCTCTTGCGACTAGTTTGAAAGCGAACATAAGTATCAAATAATACTTTAAAAGCCATAACCCAGAGAAAAGGGAGTTTTCGGATCACTTCAGGATTTAACATGGCTACGCCCCGCTATACCAGCAGCAGTTTTTTTAATGAAAAGTCAACGCTGCTAAACTACCCGCAGATATATAAAACTTTGTATCCTGAGTTTAATAGGTCTTAATAGTTCTTTGAAAAACTTGTGCAGGAAGATTTTAGACTAATTGTTGATTTAGTTTCAGTTCTCGCCGTCGCCGCCTGTGGTGGACTGTTGGCTTCACTGTTACGGCAACCTGTGCTGCTAGGGTATCTCATCGGTGGAATGATTGTCGGGCCAGCTGGACTGGGGCTGATCAAAGAAGTTATTCAAGTAGAAACTCTGGCCCAATTTGGGGTGGCCTTTTTGTTATTCGCCTTGGGGGTAGAATTTTCCTTTGCAGAACTGAAAAAAGTGAAGGCGATCGCCTTGGGAGGCGGTGGGTTACAAATTGCCCTAACGATCGCAGTCACAGTTTTCTTGTGCGGAATCACGGGGTTTTGGGAAGATTTACCGGCTAAGGGCGTGTTTTTGGGGTCAATTTTGTCGTTGTCTTCTACAGCAGTTGTCCTCAAGTGCTTAATGGAACGCAACGAAACGGAAACACCCCACGGACAAGTGATGCTGGGGATGTTGGTAGTGCAAGATTTGGCATTGGGACTGATGATCGCCGTCTTACCAGCCCTCAATCAACCAGCAGAAACTATTGGCTTTGCAGTCCTGACAGCGTTGCTGCGGCTGGCTTTATTTGCTGGAGGTGCTGTGGTAGCGGGGATTTGGCTAATACCGCGTTTGTTGCGAATTCTCGCCCGCACTGAAAGCCGAGAACTATTTTTATTAGGAGTAGTAACGCTGTGTTTAGGTATTGCCCTGCTGACGGAATATTTAGGGTTATCCATTGAGATGGGGGCGTTTGTCGCTGGTTTGATGATTTCTGAGGTGGAGTACGCCGACCAAACCCTAACTTATGTAGAACCACTGCGAGATATTTTTGCTAGTTTATTTTTTGCTGCTATTGGCATGTTAATTGACCCAGTGTTTTTGTGGAACAATCTGGAATTAATTTTAGGTTTAGTGGCACTGGTTTTTGTCGGTAAGTTTCTCATTATCACACCCCTAGTGAAGCTGTTTCGCTACCCATTGAAGACAGCCTTGATTGCTGGGTTAGGACTAGCACAGATTGGGGAATTTTCCTTTGTTCTGGCTAGTGAAGGGCAGGCTTTGGGCTTAGTTTCTCGGCGGGTGTATTTGTTGATATTAGGAACCACAGCAGTCACACTCATGCTGACTCCTTTTGTTCTGCGGTTGGTACCATTTTTATTTAACTTTGCTGAATCAATGCCCTGGCTGAGACCGTATTTAGAAGAAGTCTATCCGCGCGATGTCTCAGAAGATTTACCCTCAAAAGGTCATGTAGTAGTCTGCGGCTATGGGCGAGTAGGTAAGAATCTAGTCAAGTTGTTACAACAACACGATCTACCTGTGGTGGTCATCGACCAATCAGAAAGAAGAATCCAACAGCTACGTGAGGCGGGAGTACCTTATGTCTATGGTAACTGTGTTAGTCTCCACGTTCTGGAAACTGCTGGGGTAAACCATGCCAAAGGAATGGCGATCGCCCTTCCTGACCCCATGAGTACCCGTCTTTCCTTGAAACGAGCTTTAGAATTGTGTCCCGAATTAGATTTAGTTGTCCGTGCTACCCAAGATAAAGATATTGAAGTCCTTTATCAGCTGGGAGCTAGGGAAGTAGTACAACCAGAATTTGAAGCCAGCTTAGAAATGGCAACTTATTTATTAACTGGCTTAGGCTTGCCATCAATGGTAGCGCAACGGGAAATGCAGCAAATTCGCAACAATCATTACTTAGCATTACGACCAGAGCGATCGCCATCAGAAGTTGCTCGTGATTTACAGCAAGCAACTCGCGATTTAAATCGCCGTTGGTATCCCCTACCGTCCGATTCACCTCTGATTGGTATGAGCTTAGAAGAAGCAGATGTGCGCTACTTAACAGGGGTGAGCTTGATGGCGATTCGCCGCGCTAACGAAGAAGAAATTGATTACCCCAATGCACAAACCAGATTAGAAGCGGGCGATCGCCTGCTGGTGGTAGGAGCATCAGAGGAATTGGCAGCTTTAGAAGAATTCGCCCAAGGAAAAGTGGCTGTTCCTGGGGAAAATAGCGCTTGTCAGTGGATTACAATCAATACGGATTCTCCCATTCTCGGTAAAACCATTGCAGATTTAGATATCCACCAGAAATCAGAAGTAAAGGTACAGGCAATGCGCCGAGATGGCAAGTTTATCCGCCATCCTGATGACAGCACAGACTTACGAGTTGGTGACCAAGTGCTGTTATGCGGCAACTTGCCAGGTTTGAATCAACTTCAGCCATTATTTACCTTGTTTTAATTAGAAGGTGAGTCATGAGTAACTGTAACAGTTGATACAAAATCACTGGGTTTGCCACTCTTAATCGCGTCGAAAATGCCTTTGATAGTACCGGCAATGGGAACAGCCACAAGTGTCCCCAACAAACCAGCAATCTCAAATCCCATCAAAATAGCGATAAAAATCCAGATGGGATTTAGGCCAATAAAGTTACCGAGTAACTTTGGACCTAAAAGATTATCTTTAATTTGCTGCATGACTATTGCCACCACAGCAACTTGAACTGCCAACCATCCATTTTGTAACAGTACCAAAATAGTTACTAAACCAATGCCTAAAGTTGCCCCGATAAAAGGAATAAGTTCAGAAATACCGATGAGGATGGCAAACAACAGGGCAAAGGGCACTTTCATGATTAAGAAAATCGGGGTGAGGCTGATTACCATGAATAACCCTAGTAGCAACTGACTCAGGAAAAAGTTGTGGAAATTTAACTTTAAGGATGTAGTCAAGGGGACTCTAATATTGGCGGGTAAGAGATTAACTAGACCATACCAAACGCGATCGCCATAGAGGAGCATATAAAATGCCAATACAACCACTAACACCACATTGAGTAATCCTGACAGTAACGTTCCCGCAAATCCCACGGCACCAGACGCTAGCTGTTGCACTAAATTCTGAATATTGGCATTGATTTGATGACTCACCACCCGCAAATCTAAAGGCAACCGTCGCTGCTTGGCGAACACCTCAAACTGTTGGAGGTTTGCTTGACTAGTGGTCAACCAATCAGGAATCTTATTTAACAGTTGAATGGTTTGGTCAATCACCATCGGTACTAGCGTCACGCCCAGAATTACCAACAGAGTCAGAGTTACAAGTAAAACAATTATCACTGCCTGAGTACGAGTGATTTGGGCACGTTCAAAGAACTTAACCGGGTAATTGAGTAAAAAAGCGAGAATCGCCGCAATGCTCAAAATAGTAATGGGATGCTGGAAATAACGAAAAAGTACAGACAGCAACCAGACATTGAGAGCGATAATGGGACCGCTCAGACCATAAATTAACAGACGTTGCAGGGAGGCTGAACGGCGCATTTGACGCAATCTATTTTATATACTCGTAGATAAAATTTTTACAACTGTTATTGGTGTTAGTCATCAGAGATATTTTGATCAAAGACGTGTATTAGCATATCTGATACTAAGGAAGAAAATCATCATGGAAAAGACTGTAGCTGATCTCCGCAAAGATTACACCTTACAAGCTTTAAGCGAAACTGAGGTTGACCCCAATCCTTTTATACAATTTAAAAAATGGTTCGAGCAAGCATTGGCAGCTCAACTTCCCGAACCCAATGCTATGAGCATTGCTACCTCTACACCACATGGTCGGCCTTCGGGAAGAATGGTGCTACTAAAAGATTTTGATGAACGAGGCTTTGTTTTTTTCACTAACTACAATAGTCGCAAAGGACAAGAACTCACAGAAAATCCCCAAGCAGCCTTAGTTTTTTGGTGGGCAGAACTGGAACGCCAAGTACGAATTTGTGGGCATGTGGAGAAAGTTTCGGAAACTGAATCAGATCATTATTTTCATAGTCGTCCTCCTAATAGTCGCCTAGGTGCGTGGGTATCTAATCAAAGCGAAGTTATAGAAAGTCGAGAATTTCTAGAGCAACGCTTGCAGGAGTTCCAAAGTAAATATGAAAATCAAGAGATTCCCCGACCGCCTCATTGGGGAGGCTTACGCGTGATCCCCAGAGAAATTGAATTTTGGCAAGGTCGCCCTAGCCGTCTACACGATCGCCTGCTGTATACTCACTTAAATGGGGAATGGAAGATAGAGCGATTGTCACCATAAAAAGTGCTGAGTGGGTTAATTTTTTAGTCCCCAGTCCCTAGTTCCTAGCTATATCCATCCCCAGCAATGGGGAAGGTGTAATCGGAGAATAAGGGTAAATCGTGGTTGTCGTTGCGAGTTTCTTCATCTAGCACTTTTACTACTCTGTTATAAATGTCTTCTGCTTGTTGTGGGGAATCGCCAATGCTGGTTAACCCCAACTTGCCAAACTGGGAAAGACAACCCATGAGATGAAACACTGTGCCTGTTTCTGTACCACTATCAAAGTGCAAGCGATGGTGGGCGATAATATCCATCAAATCGTTGGGTAACAATCCCCGATAACGGTCTTTTTGTAAGTTGTCGGTGGCGATATAGTATTTGGGACGGCCTTGCTGACTGTAAAATAACCCTGTGGAAAGGTCATAACGACCGTTAGTTAGCAATTTCAGCGTCATGAAAGGATGAGTTGTCCCACCTTTACGCAAGTTAATTTCGATCGCCTGAATATCCCACTCACCATTACCCTGGTCAACGGTGATAAAATCAACGCCAAATCGCTCAAATGCGCCTTTTTCCGCGAGTTTTTTGCCAATTTTTAAACCCCATTGCTGCAATTGCAACCGATAACTGGGATCAGCAGGAAATCGGCAACCAAGATAAATCTGACCGTCTGGCCCTCCCAAAATTTGGTCGTGGGTGGAGACAATTTCTACTTCACCAGTGGGTGTGATGCGTCCTTGGACACTAGGCGATCGCTTGATTTCTCCTTCCACAAATGCTTCAGCAATTACCCCTAATTCGGGAATTCTGCTGGAAAAATTCGCCCAAGTTTCTTTTTTAGCTTGAAAGCGCAAAGTCGAAAAGCGATCGCTAATTGTTGCTACTCTTTGATCTCGAGAAATTTGCCCTGGTGCTATATCCATTATTGGTCTCAAATCTAGCAGGGCATTTCCTTCTCCGGAAATACCTTCGTTGAGTTTCACAACTATTCGTTGTAATGTCGGTTGGCGTTCCCATAGATCACAAGCCACTTCTGCTAAATCTTGCTGATTCCACACCTTTTCGCTGCCATCTGGATGCGGTACTCCACTTTCTGCAAAAATTTGCCGACTACCACTTTTTGTGCCCCAAATCTGTAAATCTGGTGCAGCTGCATACAATGGCACATTTAATTTGAGAGATAATTCAGCTTCTAAAAATGTGGAGTTGTAGCACGTCATAAATGATTTTTCTAGCCTCAGTGCTTGGCGAATTCGCTCTAGCAACCGGGGGCGTTCTAAAATTTTGGCAGTCAGGGGTCTGAGAGAGGAATCGTAAGTAGAAAGCAGTAGTAAACGATTGCGGGCGTGGGAAAATGGGATTCCGGGTAACAGTTGCAGATAGTAATCAATAATACTAGGGTGTAGAGGCATGGACGTGACATAAATCAGCCTCGTACGGGGATTTCGCAAGCGCATCAAGGAAAATAATAATCTTTCTTCATAATGCTCACAGCCTTCTATTTTATGGAGTTCACGCTGGTCGATGCTGAGGGAGGGGACAATTAAAATATCCGCCTCACTATTGTCAAATAGCTCGATGGTTGGCCAGCGATCGCACAAAGTTAATTGCAGATGGCGAAACTTATCAACCTGGTCTAACTCGGAAATATTCAGCATCACCATAGTCCCTACCCTGGATTGATCCCCAACACTGCTGTTGTACTACTCTGGTATATACCAAAGCCAGTCAGATAAATCTAATATGCAATACTTCTTTGACTGTTGAATTTTGTAGACGCTGCTGCGGCTTCCCCAGTGCAGCAACTAACATTACTAAGTGAAAAAATAAAATATTACCTGTATTCTTCAACTCGCACAGATAAATATTTTTGTTAATATTTGGTACTTTGGCATACACGCAATATATTTACAAAAAAATCTGTAATAAATAAACATAAATAAATTGTATGTATAGAGATGTTGCATACAATGTTTTACTTGAGTTACTTAGTCAATTACCTTCTAAAATGAAGAACATTATCTAAAAAAGTTGATTACTGTACTTGTCGTTCATATCGGGAGGGTATGATGGGCCGTCCAATAATTCTGGGGATTGTCGGTGACAGTGCCGCAGGCAAAACAACACTGACTAGAGGGATTGCTCAGGTACTAGGGCCAGAAAATGTGACTCTCATCTGTACCGATGATTATCACCGCTATGATCGTCAACAACGTGCAGAAATTGGCATCACCGCCCTTCATCCTGACTGTAATCATCTCGATATTATGCAGCAGCATCTATCGCTGCTACGCACGGGACAGCCAATTCTCAAGCCAGTTTATAGCCATAAAACTGGGACATTTGAGCCGCCACAATATATCAAGCCCAAGAAATTCGTCATCATTGAAGGATTACTCGGTTATTCTACCCGCGCAGCCCGTGAGGCTTATGACGTGAAAGTTTATTTAGCACCTCCCGAATCACTACGTGCTCAATGGAAAGTGAAAAGGGATACCCAAAAACGGGGATATACTGAGGAACAAGTATTAGCAGAACTAGAAAAGCGAGAACCAGACTCAGAAAATTTTATTCGTCCGCAACGGCAATGGTCGGATATAGTAGTGAGTTTTTATCCAGCCAGTGAAGATGTTGACGAAAACAACGGACATTTAAACGTGCGTTTAGTACTGCGACCAACAATTCCTCATCCTGATTTTACACCAATTCTTAACTTAACTAATGGTAATTCTGAGTCAGCTATTCGTCTGGGATTAGACCGGGATATGAGTAAACCTGTGGATGTGTTAGAAGTTGATGGTCATGCCACCTTAGAGCAGGTGAATAAGTTAGAGCATATTTTATGTTCGGATATGCCTTACTTACTAAATGTGTGCGATCGCGAAAGTAACCCCGAATTAGGCAAAATTGCTGGGACAACGGGAGAAACATTACAAAGTTATCCCCTAGCGCTTACCCAGTTAATTATTACCTACCACATGCTGAAAGCAACGCAAATGTATCAATAACTGAGCGTGGCTGAATCAAGAGATGATTCTTGTAGCGACTGTCTTAAAAGTCAAGAAATCGTAAGCGAAAAAAATCAATTCACTGAATGCTTTACCCATTGGACGCAGATAAACATCCAAGGTGGCTTTACTCACATCAACGAAGTCAGAAGTCAGAGGTTCGAGGATCGAGGCATGATCCTCTGACGAATCGCGACCAAAGGCAGCTTGGGTTTGAGTAAAGCGGCAAAATCTTTGATTTGCCGGAACTTATTTGGGTGGGGATTGAGACCCCACCCAAATTCATCCTTCATCCTTCTGGCTCCTAACTCCTTCCTTCGGTTTCAATAAAACCAGCAAAATCATCCTGCAAATATGCAGCGCCAAATAGTAATACATCAAAGCCGCCTTTGGCAGCAAGGCAGGAGGCATTCGGCAGAAGGCATTCGGGAAACCTCTTTCATGAAGGGAAGAGGTTTGTATAAGGACGCATCTTTTCTCGTACTACGCATCTGGCAAAGAATATTTTGATTTTTTTTGCCCACAAGGAGCAAGGTTTGTACCTTTTCTTCCTTCTACCCTCTGCCCTCTGCCTTTCTTCTTATCAAGCAGTAAAAAAAGGAAAAAACTCAATGGTTGAAGATAACGGATCTATTCGTACCTTATCAGTTGATATTGGCGGTAGTGGTGTCAAAGCGATGGTTTTGGATATCACAGGAAATCCCCTAACAGAAAGGACACGTTTAGATACACCCCAACCTGCTAAACCAGAGGTTGTCATCAATGCAATAGCAGTGTTAGCGGCTGCTCAAGGTGAATTCCATCGCGTTTCAGTAGGTTTTCCGGGTGTAGTGCGTCATGGAGTGACGGAAACAGCAGTCAACTTACATCCAGATTGGATTGGATTTGACTTGGAAACAGCGTTATCAAAATGCCTCAACAAGCCTGTACGCGTGATTAATGATGCCGACATGCAGGGGTTTGGGGCAATAGCAGGTAAAGGTGTAGAACTAGTCATTACCTTGGGTACAGGGTTTGGTTCGGCTTTATTTGTCGATGGTAAATTGGTACCAAATATGGAAATGGGTCATCATCAGTTTCGCAAGGGAAAAACTTACGAAGAACAACTAGGACGTGCCGAGTTAGAAAAAATTGGTGAGAAACGATGGAACAGGCGATTAGAAAAGGCGATCGCCTCTTTGCAAAGTCTGTTCAATTATGATTACCTTTACATTGGAGGCGGTGAAGCTGTTCGGGTAAATATGCAGCTACCCTTAAACGTAAAACTCATCCCTAACATCACTGGTTTATTAGGTGGTATTGCTCTGTGGCGAGATTAGGGACTGGGGACTAGTATTTTTTACTCAGCACTCCCCTTCGACTTCGCTCAGGGCCAGCGCACTCAGCACTCAGCACTTTTATAAACTCTACCCTCTGCGTAAGTCCAACGAAAGATGTACAAATTAATCATCAAGCTTATCCATAAAAGGAGAACTTAGGGATGATTAACGATGCAATTAAAGCCAATTAATCAGCAGGTAGTAGCCGTCGTTGGGGCTTCTAGCGGTATCGGTAGAGAGACAGCGCTGAAGTTTGCTAAAGCCGGTGCCAAGGTAGTGGTTTCTGCACGCAGTGAACCAGGGCTAAAGTCTTTGGTAGAAGAGATTCGAGGCTTGGGTGGTGAAGCAATATATGTAATTGCCGACGTGAGTGATTTTCAGCAAGTAAAGGCGATCGCTGACCAAACCGTGGCAGAATATGGACGATTGGATACTTGGGTTCATGCTGCGGCTACAGGTGTCATGGCACCTTTTGAGAAAATCACGCCAGAGGAATTTGAGCGTGTTGTGGATGTCACCTTAATGGGACAGGTGTATGGTGCAATGGCTGCCCTACCTTATCTCAAACAAGAAGGACGGGGAGCATTAATTCATATTTCTTCAATGGAGGGTAGGCGTAGTCTACCACTGCAAAGCCCCTACTCTGCTGCCAAACACGGTTTAGAAGGTTTCCTGGAAGCCTTGCGCGTGGAGTTACAACACGAAAAATGGCCGATTAGTATCACCTCAGTACTGCCTGCAACAATCAACACGCCTTACTACAATAAAATTCGCACCAAATTAGGGGTGAAACCAACAGGAATACCGCCCTATTACCAACCTAGTCTGGTTGTTGATGCCATTCTCTACGTTGCTGAACACCCAATGCGAGATTTTATAGTTGGGGATGCGGGCAAAATCTTAGATTTGCTGCAACGAATTTCGCCTTCTTTGGTAGACACAATTTTACTAGCGATCGCTTTTCCTGGACAGCGTACCAACGAGCCAAAATCAGAGGATGCACCAGACAATGTTTTTGCCGCAATTCCTGGCTATGACCGGATTGAGGGAGACTTTAGAAACCTGACAGTACCCAGTTTCTTAGATTGGTTAGATATGAATCCACCGTTGAAGTGGGGAGCTGTGGCGTTAGCAGCCTTGGGTGTTGCCGCGTTTCTCGGTGGGTGGCGTAACGGCAATGATGTTTGATTTTATTGTACTTGTAAACAGTATTTGCATTGTACTTAACTTATACCAATTTTCTATAAGTTGGCACTAAATAAATATCTCCTTCCTCCTTGGCAGTTTGTTTTTTCATATTAAGTGCATCATCATAGAGAATTGGTATAAATATATTAAATTGTATAAAAATTAATAAAACAAATAAATACTTTAGTTTTTTTTACTTCCTAAGACATACCAATGAAACAATAGACATAATGATATTGTTTTAGACAGCGTTATATCAAATTTTCTTGGGAACTAGCGAGTGCGATCGCATATTTTTTAATACCAATAAATATGAAGATGCGCCGCTACAAAAGTTGCTCTTAAGCTAATACTTTTATGCAACTTTACAAAGAAAAGGTATGACGCAATTAATCATTGTCTATAATCTTTAATGAAAATGAAGCACAAATTAATTTTTTTGGTTTTATTTTTGTTTGTTTCATGTCTCACAATTACTTCAGTAAAAGCCAGGTCTACACAAAATGGTTTCTTGTTTGACCCCAGAACCCAACCAAAGTTCATTAATTCCTTACCATCTCCTCATAAATTAGATGGCACAAAAGGCGGAAATTTCACTCTAGAAATGAGGCAAACAGAGCAATGGCTAGGATTATATGCTGGGCCTGGACAAGATGGTGAATATGGCACTAGTGACGATGAACGTCTCAATACAAACGTTTGGGGATATGGCTTAGCAGGTGAAAATGTTACTTATCCAGGCCCTACATTCATCGCACAAAAGTTCATACCAATTCAAGTGGAGTGGAGAAATAAGCTACCCCAAAAACATTTATTGCCCATAGATACCGAAAATATACACAATCCACTTTTGCAAACAGCTCTGGAACAAGGAGTACCCACAGTAGTACATTTGCATGGAGGTCACACCGAATCAGATAGCGATGGCATACCAGAAGCCTGGTTCACACAAAATTATTCTCTAACAGGGCCCGACTGGGTGAAGAAAACTTATACTTACGACAACAACTATCAGGGAGAAGCGGCAATATATTGGTATCATGACCACACAGACCTCATCACTCAATACAATGTTTACACTGGACTAGTGGGATATTATTTATTACGAGATCAAAACGAAGATAATTTGATCAACAATAATGTCCTACCCAGTGGCGACTACGAAAGAGAGTTGCTAATTCAAGACAAACAGTTTACGGCTGACGGTCAGCTGTTCTATCCAGAAGAAACAAATACAAATCCTCCGGGAGTTCCCAGCCGCACGGGATCTTATGGTGATTTAATCTTAGTGAATGGGATGGCATGGCCCAATCTGCAAGTAGAACCAAGAAAGTACCGCTTGCGTTTATTGAATGGTTCAGATTCGCGCTTTTACAAATTGGAATTTCGTGACACATATAAACAAATTTACCTTATTGGCACTGAACAAGGCTTTGTAGAAAATCCAGTTGCCTTAGATGAGTTAGTACTTTCTCCCAGTGAACGCGCAGATGTAATTGTTGACTTTACTGGCGATGCTGGAAAAGAGTTCATTCTGAGAAATTACGGCCTAGGTGCTGACCCCGATACCACAGGTCAGATTATGAAGTTCACAGTCAACCAACCACTTGCTGATATTCCCATTGCTACGGTTGATACAGACGAAAGCGATGGACTGACGACTCAGTTACGACCCGACGCAATTACGCCGCTTACGCCAACTGCACCTACCCGACAACTAGCTCTTTTTCAACTTCGAGAAGCAGATAACCATGATCTTTTTTTGCTGGGGACATTAAAAGACGGTTCGTTCAGATATCATGACCCTGTAACTGAGACACCACAATTAGGCACAACCGAGGTTTGGGAAATCTATAACCCCACCCAGTACGTACACACTGTTCATATACATTTGGTTGCCTTCCAGGTTCTCAATCGGCAGAATTTTAGTGGTAATTTAGTGACTGAAATAGACCCAATAAAAGGTGAGACTAAGCAGTTTCTCCGCAATGTTAATCTCAGGGGTGATCCCAAGACCATAGCACCCTACGAGAATGGTCGAAAAGACTCGATAGTTGTTAACCCTGATGAAGTTGTCCGCTTCATAGCCACATTTGACAGACCAGGAAAGTATGTCTGGCATTGCCATATCTTAATCCATGAAGACCGCGATATGATGCGTCCAATTCAAGTAGTTAATGGGAGTTGAAAATGGCAGTGTTGCAGAATTTAAATAGCCATCATGAACTGCGTACAGAGGTCAAAAAAGACTTGTCGAACTCACGTTAAAATAATATAGATTTTAAGGCGGGGATGAGCTTACTTCTTCTGACTTGTGCAGTTCATTAAGCTGCTTACCCCAGCCATCAACATCTTTGACTGGTTATCTATCTTCTTGCATATTTCTCACAATTTTCGTAACTAGCTTTCTGGGTGTAAATCTGACACTTTTTGCTAGTAGTTGATTTATGACACCGGGAATAACAACTGTTTGGCCTTTCATCAAAGCGCGATAACCAATTTTAGCTACTGTTGCTGCATCCATCATCCTCTTACCCTTAACCAGCTTAGAGTCTGCCATCCCCGTTCTTTCATGAAAGGCAGATTCTGTTGAACCTGGACAAAGAACCGTCACAGTGACACCTGTACCTTCTAATTCATTAGCGATCGCTTCCGAAAACGATAAGATATAAGCCTTAGTAGCAAAATAAACTGCCATCAAAGGGCCTGGTTGAAAAGCCGCCGCCGAGGCAACATTTAATATTTTTCCCTCGCCTTGTTTTACCATATCCTTCAGAAATAGCTTAGTTAAATGGGTGAGACACACCAAGTTTACTTGTAGCATTTCTAATTCAGCCGTTAGGTTGGTTTCGTTAAATAATCCATAGATACCAAATCCAGCATTATTTACCAGCACATCAATCGTAATGTTTGCTTGTTGCAACTCTGTAAAAATTTCTTCAGGGGATGTAGATATAGATAAATCCTTCACAATAGTTTTGACGAGATTACCAAATTTCTGTTGGAAATTAACGGCAATTTCTTTGAGTTTTAGCCCAATTCTGTCTACTAATACAAGATTATAATCATTACAGGCAAAAATACATGCTAATTCATAGCCAATTCCACCTGCTGCTCCAGTGATCAGAGCAGTTTGCTTGTATTGATATTGACCTTGGTTTGTTGTGTTCATGTAAGAAGGTTGGTGAATTCAATTTGAGCAAGCTATCCTGCATTTACTGTGGTTCTCAATTGTCTACAATTTAATAACTGTAACGAACCTACTAAAATTATCTTGAGTCGTTACCCTTGCTCATACTTGTGTGATGAGTTGAGCAAGAACTGGAAAAATGTAGCAGTGCCGACATGAATTTAGGACTTACACATTGTACAAATTGATTACCAATGAGATTCAGTTATTTTACACTGCTAGCCACTACTCTACATTTATATAATGGATTACTCACAAAAGCGTTGATAAATAAAAATTTAATCCATGACAATTACTATTGTATGCTCAATTATTGATAAATAGAATGTCATAATTATTTAGAGAATAGGTAGAGCGATCGCCCTATCTAATATAACCTTATAACTGTTGAATTCTCTTATATTTACCAAAGTTAAATTAATTTTCTATATTTAATTCTTAATAAAAAACTTGAGTTTACAAATTTGTAAACTCAATAAAACAGGGCAATTTTCTTGCCAATGGCGCTATATTTCTTATGAAGAGTATAATAATTAATTGGCAAATATCATAATAAAATTATGAGTGATAAACAATAAAATTATCACTCATAATTTTTAACTGTTACCAATAAAACAAATTAGGCAAGAGTCAAGAAACCACTATTAATCAAGTAGGAAGTGTAAGTCATCAGCAATTGGGAATCAATTGGCGGACAAATAATAGAACTACCTGAGAGTGCTTTCAGAGTTTCCTGACAACTAATAGTCGGTCTTCTAGCTTGCAAATACAAATCTGGAATAGTCAGTTGTTCATCAGACCAGCGTTCCAATAAAAAAGGTCGCAAGGTATACAAAGGATTGTCCACAGAAGAAACATTATTAATTAACTCTGCTTGCCACTGTTCATAAGGAATCATCTCCACCGAATAACCAAACGAGCGAACCCATTCAACTAAATTTTTCAAAGAAATTGGTTGAGGATGTTGCAAGTGGAAAGCCTTACCTATCGATTCTTTCTGTCTTGATAGATAAACAATGGCTTTACTTACATAATCCACAGGAGACATATCCAACATATAATCCACATCGGGAAAACATCCCATTTGTAGACAACCCTTGGTCATCAAATTGATAAAATCATGGGTGTTACAAATACCTGTTTGGCTATCTCCTGAGATTAATGGTGGTCTATGGATAGTTACAGGTAAACCTCTATCACGGGCAATCTTGACTAACTTTTCTGCCACCCATTTAGTCTGAGAGTAACCAAGATAAATACCTTCCCAATGATTGAAATCATCTTGTTCTTCTACTAAATGACCAGCATAAGCAGTTGATTCAAACACAGCGACACTGGAAACGTAATGTACTGGCTTGACTTTGATTTGACAAGCCAATCTTAAAACTTCTTGAGTTCCCAGAACGTTAGCAGCCTTCAATGCTGAGTATGGATATACATAATTCAGCAAAGCAGCACTATGGTAGATGGTATCAATATTAGTAGCTAAAATTTGAAACTGTTCGGAGGCAATACCCAAAAGTGGTTCAGATAAATCACCAACTATGGGGATAATTCGAGAATTAAATTTCTCATCCCAAATTGCATACTGCTCCAGGTTTTTTTGCAGTTTATTTTTGCCTTCGGTAGGATTAGCAGCCCGCACTAAGCAATAAATATCTGCATCAGTTTCTTGTAGTAGTTCCCGGATAATAAAAGCACCTAAAAAACCAGTTCCCCCAGTTAAAAATATATTCTTGGGTTCACCGATAGACACGCTAGATGCAGCACCAGGATGAATGGTGGGGTCAAGCACAGCTTCAGCACCCAAATCTAGATTAAAATTTGTCTGACTGTCTTGAACCTGCACACCTTCTTGTAATTCTATGGCTGATGCCACGCTATCGCTATCAGCTAAACGTTGTGAAAGTGAAGCAATAGTTGGGTAGTGCCATAAGAGAAGTGGAGATGGTTGAAACCCCAGCAGTTTTTCCAACTTACTCACTAAAGTCATTGCTTGTGCTGAATCTAAACCATAGGTTTCTAAATTCTCGCTGACATCTATTTCGTCAGTTTCTACTTTTATTAACTCAGCCAAGTTAGATACCAACCAATCTTGAATATCTGCTGCGCTATAAGATTGTTTTAGAGTCATTTTGACATCTCCAATAATTGAGGATTTTCTGGGCAATACTGACTGTAATCTTCGGGGATTTGCATTCCTTGCATTTTCAAGCTTTGAATGCGATATAAGAAGGCTGCTCCCGTCATAATGTGATGAGCAACATCAACGACCCGACGATTATGTGGTTCAGCTAAGTAAGAACCCCGCACCCAATCATTAAAACTACCCATTGCTGGGCCACACCAAATTTGATAATCAACTTCTCTACCTTTTTCCCCAGAACTAGACCACCGAGAAGATAATCCTAAATACCAGCGAAAAATTAACGCCATTTTCAACTTCGGATTATTAACTGCTTTACCTAGTTTTTCAGGGTTTTTCTGGGATAAATAAGCTGCTGTGCCTTCCCAGACCTCGGCTAGAGTTTTGCGAAAAATTTGCTTTTCTAATTTCTGTCTTTCTGCCAGGGGAATATCTTCAATGGAGTCATAAGTCCGGTATAATTCATACAACTTCTGCGCTCGCATGGGAAACATTGTGCCGCGTTTGAGGACTTGCAGTTTCACCCCCATTTCAAACATATCGGCGGCTGGAGCCATAATCATATCTGCCATTTCTGCTTGAGCTAGTAATTTTTTGGTATGTTCACAAGCTCCAGATTCAATGCAGGACTGATTAATTGAGCCAGTCATGATATACGCAGCACCCATCATAAAAGCTGCTAAGGCTGATTGTGGTGTGGCAATTCCCCCGGCTACACCAATTCTAATTGGTTGGTCGTAATGATATTGTTCTTGGATTTCATTCCGCAAAGCAATAATAGAAGGTAATAAACAGACAAGGGGACGATTATCTGTATGCCCGCCAGAATCGGCTTCGACGGTAATATCGTCAGCCATCGGTACTTTGGCTGCAAGTTTGGCTTGTAAGTCGGTGATTAATCCTTGTTCTAGTAGTTCTTTGATGATTCTGGGTGGTGCTGGTTGCAGAAATTTGGTTGCTACTTCTCGACGAGAAATTTTGGTGATGACTTTGTTTTTAATTTCGATTTGGTTGGCATCATTTAAGCTGAGTCCAGCGATACGGTAATAAACGATGTTGGGGGTTAAATCGAGAAATGCTGAGGCTTCTACGGTTCTGACTTGATGTTTGAGATATAGTTGTACGGCACGGCGTTCGATTGCCATGTCATTAGGGCTGTGAATTAAGTTGAAAGCGTAGGGGCCATGAGGTAGAGCTTCTTGAATACGCTTAATGGCTGTTTCTAAGCGTTCTGGAGGTAGTCCACCTGCACCGAAGGAACTCAAGATTTTGGCTTTTCCCAGGGCGATGACCATTTCTTCGGAGGCTATTCCGCCTGCCATTGCGCCGGTGACGTAGGCATATTTGACTCCGTGAAAAGCTAGGAAGTTTGGGTCTCCTAGTTGCTGGAGGGTGATGGGGGGAATGGAGGTGAGGAGTTGTGCAGTTGGGTTATTTTCTTGGCAGAGGTAGCCTTCGTTGGTGACTCCGATTTTGTCGGCAATTTTGAGGATGTAACAGGGTTTATCTAATGTTTGTAGTTTGTTTTTGATGGTTGATTGGTCGAAGGATACACTATCTAGACACCCTTGCCAGGTAAAGTTTTGAGTGTGAATGTGGGGGGAGAATTTCAGGCTATTATTTTGTTTGTTTGGTAGTGTATCTACGGGAGTCACTGTAGTTTTACCTCAAGTTGTTAATGATGGGTTATTAAGTGTTGAGGGTTGTTGTAGCAATCCTTTTTTTTAACAAATAGTGATGGTTGGCGTTGCTGAATAAGAGAAAGATTCTTTGCGTCTTTGCGGCTTGGCACGAGGTAATTCATACTTTCAATCAGCAACGCCCTTAATTTAATTAAGTTTCTTCATTCAATAAGTTTTCCGCACAGGCTAGTTGTAATTGAATGATTTCGCTCATTTGTTTACTAAAATCTTTTCTAGCTTGTAAGAAAGCAGTATGATTTTTGGTTATGCGGTAATTGTTTTCACTCAGTTTTTGATACTGAGTTTTGTTGAGTTCAAACATTCTAATTGTGTTATCAAGTTGATGATTTGCGGCTGGAGATGACACAATTGGTTGCAGATTTTTCTGTCCCAGGGCTGTTGACTCAAAAGATTGTAATTCTTCTGGAGTCTCAAAACCGTGTTCCATGATATTTTTTATTGGGTCTTCTGCTGGCTGGATTGAGGTGGGTAATTGTATGTTTTGATGCAGATGTTCCACCCGATAATTGTTGAGGTTATTGGCGATATTTTGGAAGTGTTTACGGTTTTCTTCTGTTAATATTGCCGCAGTAATTGATTTACCTCCTAAGGTGATGGTTCTCAGGGTTAATTTGTTTTGTTTGGTGGTGGTGGTGAGGTTGTACAGTGGTGATAAGTCTAAGGTGACTCGGTGACCAACTAGTTTGGCTAAGGCTTTGACCATAGAACTGTGGTCATCCATGCCTCTACGATTCAGAGATACGGTAAGGTGTTCTTTGTTTTCTAAGATTTTGCTAATCCATCGTGAACATACTCCACCTGCACCAGCTT
The DNA here is from genome assembly GCA_019358915.1 of Trichormus sp. ATA11-4-KO1. GTDB lineage: Bacteria > Cyanobacteriota > Cyanobacteriia > Cyanobacteriales > Nostocaceae > LEGE-11386. The sequence goes on along the minus strand of JAHHIM010000029.1, from coordinate 14,407 downwards.
CGATGAATATTTTTATGCCGTCGTCGTAGATACGGTTAACTAGTCGGGGAAAGTCCAGTTGTTGGCTCAGTCCGGTGGCTATGCTGCGCGCAATGACACCACTATCTAGGACGATGGGTTGGTATTCGGCGGCGGAGTAAAATGTGATACCTGGTAAATTTTGGCTGGGTAAGGTGTTGACTTTGGCTATCTCTGCGTATTGCGATCGCATAGGGTCACAATGTATGACATGATCGAAGGGTGCAGGAAAAGCGTTACAACCAAGGGTTTTAATTACTCTTTGACAGGCTGTTTTCTCACCGGCAATTAAGACTTCTTCTGGTGTGTTGATTTGAGTTAAATAAACTCGTGACTCATGTTGAAGAGCTTCTCTGACTTGAGAGGGGGTGGTCATGAGTACATAAGTACCCCAAAAGTTATCGTCTTGTAATTCTGTTGTAGTTAAGCCCCAATACTCACGGACGACGTTTTTCGGGCCTGATAATTTATCGCCAAATAAGGGTGATGAATTCAGAGTATTACTACCACCCTCGAAATCACTCCAAACTCCTTGGGCTACCATCATGCTGGTTTCACCTAAACTATAGCCGAAGACGCATTGGGGTTTGACTTGAAAGTCGTCTCGGAAAATAGCTGTCATGTATCTGGCGAAGGCGATTTCACTTTCAAACATCGCCAGGGAATCATCTAACAGTTGCTTTTCGAGGGTTTCTAGTTGTCTGGTTGTGAGTTTAGGGAAACTGCGGGGATAAACTAATTTTTCTACATCGGCTGCACGATTATAGAGATTGTTGCTTTTTAAGTCCTCGAAGACTTTCGGGAATAAGCGGAAGACTGTCCGGCCGATGCCGATATAAGAATTGACTGCGGCTGGATAGACGTAGGCTAATGTTCCGCGTTTACCCAAGGGGTTGGCTGTAAAATAACTACCTAGTGGTGTTTGCCAATCTGTACCTTTTTCAAAGGCATTAGTTACGCCTTTACGGGCTGCATCGATTTGTTTGAGGAGTTCTTTTTTGTTACGTCCGGTAATTGCTAGGGCATATTTAGCATCGATATGTTCTTTAAAGGTGATGAAGGTCTGACTCGCTGTGGTGGATAAACAAGAACTATCTTCGATACTTTGTTGGAGACTATTTAAAACCTCTTGTAGGTTGCCTTGATTCTCAGCTGTTACGGGGAACAGATGAAAAGGCATTTGCTGTAAATACCTACTGTCGCGTTCTTGTTGGTCTGGGTCTTCTGACAAAATGACGTGGGCGTAAGTCCCATCTATACCGATGCTATTGAGGGCAGCTATCCGACGAGTACCACCTTTATCGACAAACCAAGGTCTAGATTCTGTCGCTACATAGAAAGGACTACCTTCCCATAGTTGTGGTGTTTTGGCACCAGACCATTGAGGTGTGGCTGGAATGTATCTGTAGTAAAGGCAGAGGGCAGTTTTGATTAAGCTGGCAATTCCTGATGCCGTATATGTGTGACCGATGTTGGCCTTGACGCTACCTATGGCACAGTGTAAGCCATTGCCAGTCTGGGGATAAGCCTGTAATAACCCTGTGATTTCGGCTGCATCTTGTTGGGGAATGCCACTGCCAAATACTTCTACATAATTGACCTCTGTGGGTTGAATTTTTGCCATCAAGAAGGCTTGTTGACAGGCCTCTTGGATAGCTTGGGCATCAGATGTTGTGAGTTGAGGAGAAGTATTTTCTGCAAAACTGACGGCATCGAGTACAGCATAAATTCGTTGGTTGTCTTGTTGGGCAGTGTCGTGACGCTTGAGGACAACTGCACCCGCACCTTCACCGACCATCCAACCATCAGCGTTTTGGTCAAAGCTTAAGGTATTGATGCCTGTATTTAACTTGCCTAATTGACTGCGTAATAAGACATTTTCTACACCACCGGCTAAATCTACTGCACCCAACACTACAGCCTCGACTTCTCCAGATGACAGCAGCATTTGGGCAACTTCTAAGGCCTTGAGGGCAGAGTTTTCACCAGATGTCATAGTAAAGGCGGGGCCAGTGAAATTCCACAAAGCGGAAATCCGACTCGCCATAATATTGGCGATGTGACTGACATACTCGCCGGTTTCGACTGGATGATGAATACTATCTTTGACAACGCCTTCTAACTGGGAAAGGTCTGCATCTGGTAAAGCGATATTTTCTGCCCGTAAGCCTTCTTTGACTTGCCAAGACAAATCCCAGCGTTGCTGTAATTGATGTACAGAAAACTCTGTTTCCGCAGCCACAATTACTGCTACATTTCCCCCTTCCTTCAAGCCTGCATCTTTAACAGCGCGGTCAGCAACTTTTAAAAGTAACATTTGTTGGGGATTGAGTTTTTCCACTTCGTTGGGGGGAATTTTACAAGCTAAAGTATCAATGTCAAAGTCTTGAATGTATGCCCCTACAGGCGCTTTCCCATCTGTTAAACCGTACTCTTGGAGTAAGTTTGTTTGCTCGTCTATACCATGCCATCTAGAGGGTGGTAGAGGAATAAAATGTTGGGTTCCTTCATAAATGCTGCGTTCAAAGGCATCTAAGCCGTTACATCCACCGAAGAAGGCATCCATACCAACAATGGCGATTTTGGTAGGTGGTGTGGGTGTTGTAGAGTTAGCGGCTGAGGCTGTAATGCCTTGTTCAATAATTAAATGGGAATTGGTACCACCAAACCCAAAAGCACTGATGGCTGCCCGTTTAATTGGTGTATTTTTGTTAGGCCAGGCTGTAGCTTTTCTGACAATATTTTCACTGGAAATGACATTATTGTCTGAGGCTAAAGGTGCATCGACATTAATAGTAGGTGGAATGACTCCCTGAGACATACTCAGAATGACCTTAGTCAAGCCCACCATACCCGCAGCCGTTAGTAAATGTCCGGTGTTGGCTTTGGCAGAACCTACCAATGGTGAGGCTTGATGTTGTCCAAAAAAGGTAGCTATGGAATTGAGTTCTGTTGTATCGCCTAGTAATGTGCCGGTAGCATGACACTCTAGATAATCAATACTTTGGGGACTAATTTGGGCTTCATTATAAGCCCGTTCAAAGGCGAGGACTTGCCCTTTGGTATTGGGGCTGAGTAAATGCTTACCTTTGCCATCATTGGAAAGTCCATTACCACAAATAGTGGCGAGAATATTGTCACCATCTCTGATAGCATCGGCATATCTTTTCAGCATTACCATACCCACACCATCACCGGGAATTAGACCTCTGGATGTCTTATCTAGAGGGCGACTTGTACCGTCTTCGGAAAAGCCTTGGACACCGGAAAATAGCATCCGCACAAACAGCGAATCGGCGCAACTGATGGCTCCCGCTAACATCATGTCAGCTTTATGGGATGATAGATAATGAGAGGCTAATTTAATAGCATAAAATGACGAAGAACAAGCAGCATCTAAACATAAATTAATTCTAGATAGCGATAAAGCTTGAGCAACTATAGAAGCTGGTAAGCCAGATATCATGGCGTTGTAGAAAGACGCTTTTGTTGTCTTTGGTAAACCAGCTAAATTGAAGTCTTCGTCTTGTAGAAGTTCTCTAACAGCAGGTGCGATCGCTTGTTGGTAAATGGGGGAAAATAATTGATGGGAAAGTTTGGTGGGGAAGGAAAGATTACCGAGAATTACGCCGCATTTGGCCAGGAGGTTTTGATTTCCCCAGTAGCCGCTATTGGTAATTGCTTGTTTTGCGGCATACAATGACCATTTAAAGGTGTCGTCTAAACCAGCAACTAATTCTGATGGGAGGTGATATTCGGCGGGGTTAAATTGAAAGTCCCGGATATATCCACCTTTGAGGGAATAGGTTTTATCTGGTGTGCCTTTAACTGGATTGTAAAAAATGTTAGGGTCTACGCCTATTTCGCTGATGGTGGCTGATGAGGTAGAATCTTTTTGGTCTATGAGATTTTGCCAAAATTCTTCAGGGGTTTTTGCATCGGGGAATAGGCATGATAATCCGATGATGGCTATTTTTTGCATTTTTATATCCTCAACAGTTTTGGGGTATTTAAAGAAGGCAGGATTTACGCTGTTCCCCAAATTTGAGAATTTTTTTCACGCAAAGGCGCAAAGGCGCAAAGAATAAGAGATTTTATTCAGCAGCGCCTAGTGATTAACTTTTGAGTAATTTCATTGACCAAATAATGGCGTTAGCGCCTAGCATTCGGGAGTATACTTTTCCTTGTTTATCGTGGATAATAAAGTCGGCGATCGCACTACTTGGTGTTTTGGTTTTTACTTCGCAGGATACGTAAAATGGTTCGTTGTGTGGGGTGGGGGCAAATTGTTCAAATTTCTCTACTTTTCCGGGTAAGCAACCTTCTTGATGAAAGTGTTGTGTCCAAATCCATAAGGCGTGCATACTCAGGTCTGTTGTATAAGGATTGACCCATCTGACGGGGAATTGTCCTTCTCTTTGAGGGCTGAGTTTTGTCCACAAGCATTCTGTGGTAATTTTTTCGGGAGTAATATTTAAAACACGTTGGACTTGCTGAAATGCAGGGCCATGAAATAGGGTGGCTCCTTTATTTTGATAGAAGTCTTTTTTAGTAGCTTTGATGATGTGATCTTCAGCTAAATTGATTGATTCATAAGTCGGGATAGTGGGAATTTCTCGCTGGAGATTTAGTTGAGCGCTAAAATGATAATGGGTTTTTCCTGCGGGGTTTTTACTCCAAACTTTAGCTTTTAGTTCTATTTTTTCTAAGTTGACTTTGGAAACTTCTTCTATTTCCAAAATATGTTCTTTAGCTAAAGTGTCATTGAAAGTAATTCCCTTCAAAATTTTGAAATCTGTGTAACTAAATAATTTATATCCAGGATATATTTCCTCACAGGAATTGATAATCCAGGACATGGCACAGGTAGCAGGTAATACTGGAACACCTGCAATTACATGATCATATAAGAAGGGATTGGCTTCCAATGTCATCTGGCGACGCAGACGATGAATTCGCAGTTGGGTGTCTAACTCTATAATTGGGGGAACCAATGGACTACCAATGACAACTTGTGCAGTGTCATTATGGGCTGGGTGCAGTTCGTTGACTAGCATTTGTGTACCCGTATCCACAGGAATAATATCAATTCCCCTTTCTGCAAAAGCTTTTTTCAGTTCCGGTGACACCATCCCACTATCCCAAGCACCCCAGTTAATGGCTACTACATGACACTGGGGATAATTTTGCTTAATCAAATGGGCGGATTTATTGAGAATTTCATTAGCGATCGCATAGTCAGATTGTCCGATATTCCCGTAAAATCCAGTTACGGAGGAAAATAATACTAAATGCTGGAGTTGCTCAAGATTCACGCAAGATAGCAGATTTTCTAATCCCTGCACCTTAGCTGTGTAAACCTTTTCAAAATCCTGGTCAGTTTTCTTTTCTATTAACTTATCAGCTAAATTCCCCGCCCCGTGGATAATTCCCGTAATTCCACCCACAGCCGCTAACTTCTGCTGCAAATCGGCAACATTGGTGACATCTACACTAATATATTCTGCTTGTGCGCCTGTTGCGGCGATCGCTGCCAGTGTTTTCTTAATTTCTCGGCTAGAAATAATCTCGTTATATATCTTCTGTACACTCATGGGTGTCGGCTTCTCCCCTTGAGACAGAAGATTTTCCATGATGCGTTTCTTTAGTGCTGGTTCCTCGAAACAATCCTGCACAAATGCCGGCTCAATTTCCAAAAGCTGCGAACGACCAAGCAAAATAAACTTACAAGGCTGGTGCTGCGCCATTTTAATCGCACATTGAGCCGTAATCCCTTTTGCACCACCACTTACAACAAAAACCGATGAAGGACGAACCTGAGTCTGTGTAGTCATAGTTATTGGGAATTTATGATTAAAGAGAAACGTTCGCGTAGCGTGCGCGCAGCGCATACCACGAAGAAACGAAGAACACGAAGAAAGAGTTTTTTAAAGATTTCTGCGCTCTTCTCTGCGCCTCTGCGTCTCTGCGTGAGATAAAATTCATTCATGTAACACAGAGGGAGATATAGTAAAACCTCCCCTTGATTAATGTTACTCCTGCAAATCACCAACCAAAGTCACACGACCTTGAGAGCCGTAAGCCACTTCACTGATGAGCAAATTCGGATCATGCAATTCAGCAATAATATATTCTGCTGATTTTTGAGCATCCAACGCCGGACTTAAATCAATGGCGCGAGTAAACACTTTTGGCCATTCCCACTTCAGAGTTTTAGTTAATCCAAATAACCCTGCACCAATCGCCCCAAAGTTTACCCTTCGGCTTTGCTCAGGGTAAACATTATGCTCTAACCCAAAAGCACCATCCAAACGATTCACAGTCAAGAAACAACTGCGTTCATAACCAGCAGCTTCATTCAGGGATTGTTTGAGATGTTTAGCCATAAAGAACACGTGCTTGACAATCGCCTTTTCTGCTTCCAGATAAGTCGGTGTCTGATTTACCTGAAATACCGGATGAATATGGATGAAAGCCCCAATATTGCCGAAGTTAGTCGCGATCGCAGATAATTTATGTTGTAGTAATTCCTCTGTCATATCTGCGAGAACTACGCGATGCACTCCGGCTGGTAAAGGCGATTGCTGGGAAACGATAGATTGGGGGAAACTTAAAACTACCACTTTCCAACCGCCATCGCTTAAGGATTGAGCTAATTGAGAGGTGGTGAGGGAACCATCGTCGGTGATTAAACAAATGTGTCCCTCTGGTAAAGTGAAATCTAAACTATCGGGTGGTGGTAGGAACTGAAGTTTAGCTGGACGGCGAGCAATACCGTCAATTATCTGGACTGGCTGGTAGCTAAACTCCTGCTGGGGCTTTTTTTTTTCACCGACCGCCAACTTCTGGAGATAATCAACTATTTGACCGATGGTGCGGAGGTCGCCCAGTTCTTCGATGTCTGGCTGGGGTAAGTTGGGGTACTTATCTTGCATCGCCCCCAAGATTTCTACCCGTTTGATGGAGTCAATTCCTAAGTCAGCCTCCATGTCCATATCCATTTCCAGCATCTCCACTGGGTAGCCGGTTTTATCACTAGTGATGGCTAACAGGGTTTCACCTAAGTCTGCGTAGTCTGTAGGGAGTGGGGTTTGGGTATATTCTACTGTTGGTTCTGTGGTAGGAATGGTGGGTGCTACTGCTTCTGGTTCTGGGATAATTGGGGTGGGGATATTAGTAGCAGGTGTAGCTGTTTCTACAGGGACGCTACCGGAAAAAAGGGATTGCAGATATGCTACAACTTGACCAATGGTGCGCTTTTCTGACAATTCTTCTAAGTTTGGCTTGGGTAAATCAGGATACATATCCTGTAATGCACCCAGGATTTCTACTCGTTTGATGGAGTCAATACCTAAGTCAGCCTCCATGTCCATGTCCATTTCCAGCATCTCAACTGGGTAGCCAGTTTTATCACTGGTGATGGCTAACAAGTTATTACCCAAGTCAGCTAGATCAATGTTAGGCACAGATATAGGTGCGGGTTGCGGTTCGACAATTGGCGCTGCTACTACTGGCGCGGGTGCGGGTTGCGGTTCGACAATTGGCGCTGCTACTACTGGTGCAGGTGCGGGTTGTGGTTCGACAACTGGCGCTGCTACTACTGGTGCAGGTGCGGGTTGCGGTTCGACAACTGGCGCTGCTGCTACTGGTGCAGGTGTGGTTTTGTTAATAACTGTCTCTGTGGGTTGAGTAATTGCCTCACCAGAGATTAGTTGAGAATATTCTTCTTGTATTAGTTGGAAAAAATTCTTGGCGTATTCTAACTGTTCCCGGAGATATTGTTCATGGATACGGAGGGTTTCACCTTGTTGAGCGTGAAACTGCATCATGCCACGTTCGATACTTTCCTTGACAACTAGCTTAAGTTGTGCTGTGTCAACGTCAGATTTAGTATTGGCAAACAAGGCATTTTGTTGCTGCATCAGTTGGAAAAACGCTTTGGTGTATTCCATTTGATGTTGCAGATAAGTTCCATGAACTTGTAAGTTCTCGGTTTGATTTTTCTGGAACTGAGTAAGTAAATATTCTAAACCTTCTAGCGTCCGTTGATAATTTACAGGTTTTTCTGGTGTTGGTTGCATCTTTGTTTCCTGGTCTATTTGAGTGGAAAGCATCGCCGATATTTGCGGCTGGGGTGGGGTGGGACTAGATGCAGTGGAATTATTAGAGTTATGTGATAATTCGGGCAAACTTTGTGCAGGATTGTGAACACGTCCATTACTATGGCTTTCTGGCACAACTTCAGAAAACTCTGGTGTAGAAGTGATAGCAGGTGCCGCAGGTAAACTGACTGTATGCCCATTTTCCAAAGCTTGTGTAAAGGCGTTTTTGGTTTTGTCAGACACATAATTAATGCCTTTTAACCGGACATTTAAGGCCTTCTTCTGCTCAACGGGGGGTAGTGCAGGTTCAACTTGATAAGGATCGATGTTTTTCAAAGGTAAACCAACCACACGCAACTGTACAGCCGCTTCTCTCAGAGAGCGATCGCTATTCTTTTGGGTGCTGGGGTTTAAGGAGATGGTAAGATTGGGGCGATCGCCTAGAATATCTTTCACCAAGTTGGTCAAAATTCGCCTGGGGCCAAACTCTACGAAGCAATAACCACCGGCTGCATAGATATTTTCAATTTCCTGTTTAAACAGCACCGAGTTAGATAGGTGGGTTTCCAGGATTTTTTGAATACCTTGGGCTTCTTGGGGGTAAGGTTTACCGGTAACGTTGGTGAAAACGGGAATTTTGGGGCTGTTGAACTTGACAGACTTAGTAGCGATGGCAAAGGATTTTTGAGCAAAGGCAATTAGTGGTGTGTGGAAGGCTGCGGACACAGGTAACAATACAGCCGCACAACCTTGGTCATGTAACGCCTGTCTTACCTTGGCGATTTCTGCGGTGGGCCCTGCTAAAACAATTTGCGTGGGAGAATTAAAGTTAGCAATGGTTACCTGGGGATAATTCCGCAGGACTACAGCCACTTTGGATAAGTCTTCCTTCACCGCCAACATACTACCAGCATCATGGTCTGGGTCTTCTGGGGCGGCCATTGCTTGACCTCTGGCTTTGACTAAGAATAAGTAATCTTGTTCACTGAGAACACCCGCAGCCCACAAAGCTGTCAGTTCACCAAAGCTGTGTCCGGCGACAAAATCAGATTTAAACCCGGCTTTTTGCAGGATGGAATAAAGACCCGCGCTAAATACGCCGATGGCAGGTTGGGCGTATTCTGTACGTTGTAGTGCAGCAATTTGGGTATTTTTTTCTGCTTCATCAAATACGGGATGGGGAAACACAATTTCCGACAACGGCTGCAAATTATCTTTGATTAACAAGCTATCCATACAGCCGTGCAGACGACGCATCTCCGGGAAATTCATCACCACTTCCCGTCCCATCTCCAGGTATTGGGAACCTTGTCCAGAGAACAAAGCCACAACCTTACCGCCCAACTCCATCCCAGAGGAACGGTAGTAAATACCTTGGGGATGATCCCAAGATGTGAGGGAAGCTTTATGCTTTAACCAGTCAATGCTGATTTGCATCAACTTGCAGGCTTCTTGCAGATTCTCAGCCACAAAGCCAACTCTAGCTGCAACCTGGGGAATCTCAATTGATTGGGATTCCTGAACTAATGCGGCAAAATGTGTTTCACCGCCATTTGATTGTAACTTACCCAGAGTTTCTTCACACTTACTCAATAGTTGTGCTGGGTTATTAGCAAACAACAACACCTCACGGGGAGTACTGTGTAAACGATAGGGACGATTTTCGCCAGCTTCGTATTCTTCCAAAACAATGTGAAAATTTGTGCCACCAAAGCCGAAAGAACTCACACCCGCACGTCTTGGCGCTTCGCCTTCCGCCCGAATCCAAGGTCTGGTTTCGGTATTTAAATAAAATGAGGAATTTTTAATGTCGAGTTTGGGGTTCGGCTCAGTAATATTAATGGTTGGTGGTAAAATCTTATGATGCAGTGCCAAAGCTGTTTTAATCAAACTCGCCGCACCAGCAGCCGCTTTGGTATGTCCAATTTGGGACTTCACACTACCCAAAGCGATGTGCTGTTTTTTGGTATCGTGTTGGCTAAAGTAATCTCTTAAAGAACTAAATTCTGTGGGGTCACCCGCCATTGTACCCGTACCGTGGGCTTCCATTAAGCTGACAGTCGCTGGAGAAAAACCAGCATCTTCATAAGCACGCTGTAAGGCTTTGACTTGGCCTTCTTTGCGGGGAGCATAAATACTCTTGTAGCGACCATCGCTAGAAGTACCAATGCCTTTAATAACTGCATAAATTTTATCGTTGTCCCGTTCGGCATCTTCCAAACGCTTGAGGACATACATACATACACCTTCACCCAGCATCATCCCATCAGATTTAGCATCGAAGGGTTTGACATTATCGCTAGGAGAAACAGCAGGTGTTTTGCTGAAAGAGATATAAGCCATGATGGTGTTATCAGTATCCACACCACCGGTCAACATCATATCAGCGCGATGTTCAACTAGTTCGCTAATTGCCACCTTTAAAGCACCAAAGGAACTAGCACAAGCTGCATCAACAACACAATTCATCCCACCAAAATTCAAGCGGTTGGCAATTCGTCCGGCGACCACATTCGCCAACATCCCAGGGAAAGCGTTTTCATCCCATTTGATGTAGGCGCTTTTAATTTTTTCGATAATTTTTTGGGTATCCTCATTAGAAAGACCACTGCTTTTGAGGGCTTTTTCCCAAACAGGATATTCCAAACGAGCCGAAAGTGGTGTTGCCAATTGCTTGGCCATAGCCACCCCTAAAATTACCCCGACATTCTCGCGGTTAAACTCACGAGATTCACCATAACCAGCATCTTCCATTGCTTCTTTAGCAATCACTAAACTCAATAGCTGGGAAATATCTGTAACTTCCAAAATGCTGGGAGGAATGCCAAACTCCATGGGGTTAAAATCCACCTCTGGGATGAAACCACCGCGTTTACAGTAGGTTTTATCTTCGGGAGTTCTGGGGTTAGGATCGTAATAGTCTTCTACGCTCCAGTGTGTAGCAGGTACATCAGTAATACAATCAATTTTGTTAATGATATTTTGCCAGTATTCCCGTAAATTTCTGGCTTGAGGCAACAGAGAAGCCATACCCACAATGGCTATAGGATTTTGTTGTAGTTGTCTGTTAATCTTGCTAATTGACATTGGTTTTTCCCTGTGCAATTTTTTGTCCTCTATTGTCCTCATCACAGCTTTTTCACAACTATTGATTAGGCTCTCCAACTCTGCCAAAGCAGTATCAATTGAATAAGCAGACATAAGGCATATACTGTTATTAAGTACTGTGAATCGTGATAGCTTGCGTGGCGAACGAAGCCATAGCTACAGTAATTCCTGTTGCCCACTCAAAATGAGCTATTGCTTTTTTGTCTACGCGTAAAGTGACGCAGACAACACTAAATGCTTGTCTTTAAACCGACACCACACGATACACACTGCCTTTCTGTCTCCAGGCAATTTCCGAAAACAGCACCGTCGAAGGCGATCGCGTCAGAATGTTATACAGCACTCGCTTCTTGATATTGTGGTAATAGGTCAATGACGTTGTTGAAACTGGTAAAATAATCTTGGAGTGCGTTAGCTGCTTGACCAGTGAATTCCATCCATTCGTAATGGTAGATATTTTGAGCAATTGTATCCCACTGGATCATAGGAAACTGAGGAGTAGCTACTAAAACAGAAACGCTTTTTTCTCCCAAACTTGTTTGAGTATCTAGCTTAACCGCAGCAATGTAGCTGGTGTTAATAATGACGTTCTGTATTTTGATAAATGCCATAGCTAGTTTCAACGTCCAGGATAATGTATTTTAAGGAATTTGACCCAGAAAAGTTGACAAGTTCGTTACCAAAAAAACATCCCCCTTATGCCGAATCCATGCACTTTTCTGAAGAAATACTCACACACTTAAAAGGTGATGCCAATACGGTCAGGTTTAGTTTTGTCGTTTCCACGCTTAACAAAATAACTAAATTTCTTTGCCGCCTTGAAACGTTTGAATTAATAAAAAGAATAGCATGGTTCACAGAAACTAAATCATTTGTTTAAAGTTATTTTATAAAATAACTAAATCCTGGCTGGCGATTTTTTTGTATAAACCATACAAGCAAAGTATAATTCATACCCAACCCAATCACCCAACAAGTAAATAATTTCTGCCTGCACCCTTGATTAATCGGTCAGTACCAGAGTCTAATTAATCAATCGACGACCTAATAAACACACATAAATAAAAAATAACTAAGTAGATGTATTTCTCAGCAGAGCATCATAATTGAATCCAAATAATTAATGATTTTTGAATATTAAATAACAAAAATATCGAAATAGTTATTTATAGAGCAAACATTAATTTAGTAAATTGTGCATAATAAACAACATATAGAAAAATTGTTAGGAATTCCCAAAAATTTGAGATCATCAACTAACGTCTGACAAAAAAGTTACAGAATCATAAATAAATCCATGAATCAAAAAAATAGCAATAAATATTCAATGACCAATGGCTAGTACTCCAGGGCGTAAATTTGGTTATGGTATAAATGACGAGATTTCTTAGACCGCTCATGCCCTACCTGCTACCAAAGGCAGACCGACAGACCGTTCTGTGATACCAGGGCTAGCCCAGAGATAGATTCGAGGGAAATCTCGACTTTTCAGAGGTGCAAAACCGAACCTAGTTTGACTGCCAGTTATCGTAAACAAAATATTAGAAGTAGTGGTAGTAGATATGGCACAGGAAATTACTCAATTGCGGGCGCAATTGCCAGCCTGACGACGACAAAGGTTTTAGGGAATACTCCCATCAAGTCCAAACTTTATTGAATTGGAAAATAATTAGTATTTTCTCTTACCAAGCGCCGTTTTATAGCTATGAGAACTGAATCTTTCCTGAAGACACTAAGGAAATCCTGGTTCATGCGAGACACCATCGTCCGTAATCTGGAGTTGTTCCAGAACTTCATTATCATTTCTCTCTGCATTGGTTTATTTTGTGTGATGTTAATTCGATTAGGAGAGATGTATGTCTCCTTAATCAAGCCTCTAAATTCTCAGCTCATCACTTCTGATATCTTATTCATTCTGATATTGGTTGAGCTATTCCGACTGTTAATTATTTATCTACAAGAGCAGCGCATTTCAGTGGGAGCAGCAGTGGAAGTCTCCTTGGTTTCTGCACTGCGCGAAGTCATCTTACAGGGTGTGCTAAATATTCCCATTGACCGCCTGCTAGGAGTTTGTGCTTTTTTAGTTGTTCTGGCTGGACTTTTGTTAGTGCGGGTTTGGATGTTCCGAAATTTCACTGGTGTGAATCTCACTAATCGGGACTCAGCTAACGGCAATGCTGATGAATTGCATGAATATCAAGCTTTAACGGGAGAGCATTACTCCTTCTAAAATTTAAAACCATTTTCGTTTCTTAAACAGCGATCGCTCTTCCCATGACTTTAGCTCATTCCCCCAAATTCAGTCCGTAGGGACAATCCCAAATCTAAAATCCTTGCATCCTCAGTACATCTAATTTCATTCACCTAAAACTTGAAAGGAGAAAAAACATGATTAATGTAGTCCGTTGCAGTCAAGTAGTAGGTTTGAGAGCGATAGATAGTTCTACTGCTACCCATTTCAATACCGTTGAAGAAGTTTGGATTGATAACGCGGGCCGGGTAACTTACTTTGCGGGAACCCAGGGATACACGCCACTAGAACAGGTATCTGTTGTGGGGCTGGATGCCGTCCTGACCTATAATGCCATGCTTGAAGAGCCGCTAATGACAAATCTTCGTCGCTTGCACCACCTGAGCGTTCGCTCTCCCATGACAGATACCCTCGGTTGGGTCAATGATTTTCTCTTTGATTGGGAAACTGGGGAAATTGCTGCTTATATTTTGGCAGGTGACATTGCCGCACCCTTTGGCGGACGAGCAGTATTATTCCCTGAAGATATAGAAACAATTGAAGCGGAAGCCATTATCATCAAAGAAGGGGCAAACAAACGCCTCAAGCATGAATCAGAGGGACTCAAAGGCTTTTTGAGCGAGAAGTCCCAGCAGGTGAAGAAATTGGTAAACCGGATGGGCAATCGCCTGAAATCGCTGGTTTCACCTGATGACCAGCCAGAAGTCGTGCGGGTGAAGATTAAACAAGTGCATGACGAACTCGAAGCGTCTGGACAGCACGACAAAAACGCCTTGCAACAAGCTACAGAGTTTTTGCAAGACCTGACTTTTCCCGTTAAGTCTGTTTAGCAAGCTTCCAGCCCTCACAGAGGTCATGCAATTTTAACCAACCGCGCCACAGGACTTGAATACCAATGGGTGTTTTGCTTCGATGTTCGAGGTAGCCA
>JAHHIM010000028.1:0-58601 GCA_019358915.1 Trichormus sp. ATA11-4-KO1 | reverse complement strand
TGTATTTTCGTTCCACTGGTTTGGGTGGTGCTTCTTCTGATTCCCCTTCTTTCCAGTTTTGGTGGGCTTCTACCTCCTGCTCAAACTGCTTTCGGGCGGCAATTTGCTTTTGTTTGAGTGGAGCTAAGACTAAACTATCAGCACGACTTTTACCACCACCTGATTCTAGGACTGTGGCTGTCCAGGCGATCGCGGGGATGTTGTGGGATTCGACATTTAATTTCACCCGCTTTCCTGCAAGTGACATCACCGCCGCCAAAAGTGGTTGCCAAATCACAATCGGTTCAATATTAAGTATTGTTGCATCGTGTAGTAAGTCTGCGGCCATGCTGGGAAGGGCGCGGTCAAAATCCAGTTGGGCGTTATGCCAATTAATTAAATTGTCCAGCCTGATTTCATCTTCGGGCTGGACATCATGGATTTGGCTTCTAACTGAGGAGACTAATTGTTTAAATGCAGGTTTTGATATCCCTGGAATACTCGCGATTTCTTCGAGTTTTTGTGTTTCTTCGTAGTCAATTAACCCTGCTTGCAAAATCTGGGTGACAGTGGGGACAATCTCTTTAATCCCCACCACATCTGGGTTATAGCTGTCACCAACAACTGTACTGTCACCAGTGACAGTTGCATTAACTCGTGGTTGTTGAGAATAAACTTGCTGTTGTCTTTGCCATGATTTAATGCAATTGAGCAGTGCATCATCTGTCAGTGCAGCTGTGGGATTAGATTTCTCGGCTGAATGCCAAATACTCTCAGCTTCCCTGGAATCTAATGGTGGAGAACAACGCGCACAGTAATCATCAAATAATCTGCGCGGCTCTCCATCATATTGATATCCCAGGTACGTTAGTCGGTTAGCTGTGCCGATTAAGTTTCTTGCTAATGCGGCTCCTTTATCGTTTCTTTCGCCTTGCCCAGCACCGCCGTCGATTAGTGTTCTATCTTCACGTCTCAAGCATTGGTACAGTGGTACGTCACCAAGCGGCAACGGGGTAGGAAAGTGGGCTTGCAAGGGTGTAGTTTTTTCTACCTTTGATGGAATGATTGCCCTTAATTGGTCGTAGCTGTAGCGTTGAAGAGTGTTGAGGATAATTTGGCTTTGTCCGTTGGCGACGTTATTTGGCCCAAAGTGCCAACATCCAGCCAACCGCATCACTCGTGAAGGATTTTTCAGGGCGCGATCGCCATCTGCATATTCCAATAAATCAGTTTGCAGTTGCTTCCAGTCTTCTGGGTTAATGGATTGCTCTAAAATCCAATAACTGTGAATGGATTTACCGCCTGTGTCTATTTGTAAACTGGGTTCTGGTAATTCGAGCGATCGCCACAGGTCTTTTTGTAAATCTTTGTGAAGATTGTCATGCTCATAGAAGATGGCGCGACAACTGCTGACATTTTCATCAAGGTGTCCGCCGCCATTGACTACGAAGTAAACTCCTCTGCCCTCGGACTGGAATTGTGTGGCTAGTTGAATTAACTGATTGAGACTATGTGCTTCGGCTTTTCTGCCTTTATCCTCGGCTTTGCGGGGGTCATCACTGGGGTAAAAGCTTCGCAGATAGACTGTATCTCCACTTTTGTAGCCCAGTGCTTCTAGATGTTGCGCTACTTGGTCACGGTCTACAACTTTTTTGCCAAATCCTTTCTTAAACACAGTAGATTCCTCTGATTTGTTGGTTTACAAGCCTCAGAGGGGGTTATCTTCAATTCGCAGTTCGCAATTCTCAATTCGCAATTACTGTAATTTAAGAGCGATCGCCCTTGGTGAAACAAACGTCTTTATTTCAAGCCCCCAGTGATTTAATTGCGATTTGCGCCAGCGTGCCGTAGGCTCTATTGTCAATTGCGAATTGTTTCGCGCTGCTACTGTTTTTGCTACAAAATTCGGGAGTTTTCTTAATCAAACTTAATGAAAGGAATTTCAATAGCCAAACTGCCACAAGAAATTTGGTACATTCGTGTGGCTTCTCGTATAATACGAGAAGTAGCGCGGATCTCTTTTGACCATTCAGTGGAAAAGTCGGGAAACTTAAGTGCCACTGTTTCTGGTTTGTTGGAGATAATCCCGCTCTGAGGTTATTCGATTTTTCACTCTACGGACGAAGCGACACTCCTTAGTGCGTTTTGTCCTTTAAATTTTTGTTGCTGTTTATTTGCCTCCTCACCTCACTAGGCTTGATCTTACAAAACTTCTGCACGTCTGGTATGGTTTTTATTTTTACTTTGACCTCCATGTTTGTTAACAATTCTTAAGCGAGTAATCTGAAGGGTGTGATTACTCTGTGGCTCAAGCAGCTTTAGAACTGACGAGCAAAAACTTTTAAGATGCGATTTTAAAATTTTGGGGATCAGATTTATGTACCAATCCTAATAAATCTTTAGCAACATATTTTCTAATTATGGGTTGTAGAGTAAAACTGATTTCTTTAGTGTTTTCATCTTTAATACTTTCAATTAATAACAGTCTTTCAAGCTTTTCTAAAGCTTTAATTATGACTGATGTCGAAATAGATCGATTGTTATTTATTTCATTTAATAAATAATCAAAACTAGTAGACTGTATGTTTGAAGCTGTTTTCTCTGCTAGATAAATCATAATATAACGTTCAACTTCATCTAACACTTCACCGAACATTTCATCAAGCATTGACTTAAATTCGTCGCTAATAAAAGTAGTTTTATGTTGAAAAAATTTTTCTGTGCTTCCAGCAAAAAAATGTTGAATTCGTTGCATTATTGTGTTCAATTCTGAAGGATTACCACGATAAGTATTGATGATATCAAGGCATTTTTCTTGATCAGTTAATCCTTGATCCGTCAAAAATTGCATTGCAGAGTTTGTATCTAACCCTTCTATCTTGAAACACTGAAAAGAACGTTTATTTTTAAATAGGGCAGTAAGTTCATTAGGTAAAGTTCTACAAGTTAGTAACAAACTACTTTGATGTTCTTCCTCTAACAAACGACGTACAAGTATTCTGTATTCTAATCGTTGTTCTAAGTTAAGTGTTTTGAATAAAGTTTCAAAACTATCTAGCACAAGTAAACATCGATGTGAACGCAAATACTGAATCAAGACAGTAATAATTGCTTGATTGTATTCAGGTAAATTCGTGTATGGCTCTAATGGCTGAATTAATTTAATTAAGTCGGTAACTAATTCTTGAATACTTACTGCATGGGTAACTGATTTCCAAATTAACAAATCAAATCTAGGTGGAGATTCAATGCTCAGTTCTGCCAAAAGTCTGGCAGATAAAATACTCTTGCCGATTCCTGGGACTCCTATTAATGATACGCAGCGATGGTTATTAATTAATGTCTTTAACTGAGACAGTTCTTGTTGTCTGCCGTAAAAATTAGATATGAGCGGAAGTTGACCTCTAACAAAATTGCTATCAAAGGGTAAATCTTCTGATTTTGAACTGGACTGCGGATGATATTTTGTAGCAACTTGCGTTAATAAAGCCCTTACTTTCCTCTTGACTACTGGTTCTCCCTCCGCAATTGTTTCAGAAAGTAAATTCCACAATTGCGGAGCTATGCGACGCTGTATGTAATTAATGCTATAGCCTGATTGCTGTGCTATTTCGTTAAAATCTTGGCTATCCCATGTACCTTTTAGGACTATAATCTCAGTATCAGACAAGTATCGATTTTTTTGAGCAAAGATTAGGTTGTTAACTGTGTCTAAAACTTCTTGAAAGGTTACTGTCTCTAAAGACGGTAATTCTGAAGGTTGCTTGCGTGTAACAACGGTTGTGAAAGAAGATTGAGGTTCTACCTCATGTCTATTACTCAAATTCATGGAGATGCTTTTCCTTTTGGTACAGTAAGTTCCGCAAGAAATATTTTTGAAATTCAATACCTTAGCCAAAATAAGAGCCTTGATAATTTTTGGCAAAACTGGCAAAACTGGCAAAAATAAGCATACATAAGCGTTTCGATAAAAAGGTAGTTTGTCATCCCAAACCCTTATCCTGCTGTCAATACGTTAAAAAACCCTTGTGGGAAACCTTAAAGGAAATTTTATGGCTGATTGTTTTTGCCAAGCCGAGCGAGAAATGGGAGTTAATGGTTAAAGCATCATCATCTCACCCTCGTAAATTGGCTAAGGTATTGAGATTAAATTGATTTTGCATACCTTACTCTAAGTCACGTATAATAATACCACTTTTCTCACTGATAAAGCTATTTCTCAAATATGTAACATAATGAGCGATATTAAAGCAATCTATTTGGCTAAATCTTGCATTATCGAGGGTTTCGCGTCCTAATCATAATCAAGGGAAAAGTTCTGTATACTATGGAGGTTACTTCAAGTAACATATGTTTAATGGACATTGAGACAACGACCAAGCCCCGTTGGTGTAGGGGTGGGGGAAGAAAGAGCATCGAACAGCCAGTGGATCACAACCCTCGACCAATACGTCTTCCCAACACCCTATTTCGTGACAAGCTTGTTAACGGCAAATCCATTATTTAGGTGTAGGGTGTAAAACACCCTACTTAAAAGCCTGACATTCAATATCGCATTATACAAGCCTGCATCATTAAAATTTATTAATAATATGTCATGTTACTGTATAAATCCTCTTTGTGAACAACGGCAAAATCCTGATGATGCCGAGATATGCCTTTCTTGTGGAACTTCATTATTTATCAATAATCGAATTCGTCTACTCAAGCCGTTAAGAGAACTGAGCGAAAATCCATTTACTTACAATGAAATTTTTGAAGTAGAGGATATAGGGACACAGCATAATCCTGAACATAAACGGCGAGTCATGAAAGTCATGAAATGGAGTTCTGCTAAATTCGTTCAAAGAATTGAACGAGAAGTGTTAGCTTTGCAGTTAATAAATCATCCGAATATTCCTAAGACTAATGGAGAAGATGATTTTTTTGTTTTTACTCCTAACCAAAGTCCTTTCAAGCTTCGATGCTTAGTAATGGATAAATTTGAAGGACAAAATTTAGAAGAATGGATAAAATTTCATGAACCAATTTCACAATCTGTAGCACTAGATTGGTTACGACAGTTAGTTGAAATACTTGATATAGTCCATCATACTGAATTTTTTCATAGAGATATTAAACCTGGGAATATAATTCTTCAACCAGATGGGCGGTTAGCGTTGATAGATTTTGGGGCTGTACGACGAATAACTGATACATATCTAGCTAAAGTTAGTGCCAGTGGAGGAACAGATACAAGAGTAGGAAAATATGAAATTACCAGTGTAATTTCTCATTATTATAGCCCCTTAGAACAAATTTATGGTAAGGCAGTTCCTCAATCTGATTTTTATGCTTTAGGTCGAACTTTTGTTCGTCTAGTTACTGGCGTGTCCCTAATGGAATTGCCGACAAATCGAGATACAACAAGCCTAATATGGAGAGATAAAGCCCCTCAGATTGATAAACCATTAGCTGATTTTATAGATGAACTAATGGCTCCCATGCCAGGAAATCGTCCTGCAAATACTGAAATTATTTTACAACGACTTAAAAAAATTCCTCAGCAAAGTAAAATTTATAAAATAACCAGGTCTAAGAAGTTCATATTTAGTGTAGTAATTGCGTCTGCTAGTTTGATAGGGTTAGGGATTTATAAAATAGGATTGCCAGCGTTTGCTAATCATTTAGTAGTTAAAGGTCAAGAGTTAGAAGCAGCGAATGATTCGGAGAATGCACAAAAATATTTTAACCAAGCAATAGAATATAATTCCCAGCTTAAACTTTCTGTTTCCCAATTTTATTTAGAGCAAGCTGCTCGTTATTTTAACAACTTTAGGCTAGCTAAAAAATATTATGAATTAGCCCTTAAGTATAACGATAAAGATATAAATGTTTATCATAGTTTAGCTGTAGTTTGTTGGCAATTGGGTGATTTTCGTTGTGCTATTGATAATTATCAAAAGATTTTGAAATTAAGTCCTAATGATTGGGAGGGATATTATAGATTAGGAAGTTTCTATGATGATGAAGGAAGAAACGATTTAGCTGAAGAACAATATAAAATAGCACTGAAAATTAATAATAAAGCAATACCTGCGCTTAATAATTTGTCGCGTCTGAGCAATCTTAAAGAAGACTATGCTCAGGCTACTGCATTAGCGCTTAAAGGATTGCGCTTAACTGAAGATCAACAGTTACAAGCTGCTTTATATAAAAATTTGGGTTGGGCAAAGTTCATACAAAATCAATATAACGACGCAGAGAAATATTTACAAAAAGCAAGTGATTTAGACAGCCAAAGAATAGATGCCGTTTGTTTGCTAGCTCAGGTGCAAGAAGCTTTAGGTAAAAATGAGGATGCTAGGCTTTCGTGGGAAATTTGTATGCTTGCTAGAACTACTCAGCAAGATGTTTTCAAGTGGAGGCAGGGATTGCTGGATCGCCTCACCAATAACTCAAAAATATCAAAATAGAGTGGATATTAGGGCAAGTATAGACTTTAGCTCTTTGTTTTGCCATCAAGTTCAAGTATGCTAATAACAGGCAAGTAAGTACATAAAACCCTCTTATGCAGTCTTTACTAAACCATATAAAGGAAAAAGTTTCCCAGCTTCAAGTTGTAGTGCTTGTATCGACATTACCATCAATACTGCTTTTATCAAGTGTTAGCAGTTCAGGAAGCCCAACTCAATCAGTAGCAATAGTGAGAGATAGGTGTAGCAACTTTATAGGTCGAATTTTTAGTGCAGGGGATCTCTATTTGCCACGTGGAAGCCGACTGTGCGAAGGAGATAGAATCAATCCAGCCAATGGAGCTACAGTCAAGGTTTTATGTTTCCTGAGTGGTAATTTTTTGTATTTGAATAAGAGTACTGTGTTCGATTCATCAGATACTTGTACAGTACCGCAAGAGAGAGCGGTACTATGCACAGGATTAAATCCTCACCCTTGCTACAATCCCAAGAGTCCGGGTGAGGAGAAAGAAGCGCCAACGCTAATTAGCCCTTACGGCAGTTCAATGTTGAGTACCAGACCTCAAATATCTTGGACTGCTGTTCAATTAGCTACTAGCTACACAGTGATTGTCGATGGATACGAATTTTATTGGGAGAAAACAGTAGATAAAAATATTACAACACTTGCATACCCGGAAGAACAAAAGGAATTGTCATTTAATAATACATACAAATTTACTGTAATTGCCAACAAGGGCGACGAGCCTATTAGTTCCTCTGAAACGCTAGTAGTCAGTGTACTGAGTGAAGAAGAGCAAAACGCTATTGCACAACAGGTGAAGCAGATTAATGAATTAGGGTTACCTTTAGAGGAAGCTGCTATTTGGGATCTAGACGCTGTATATATGTCTAAAAATCTTTTGAATGAAACGATTGAGACATTGAAGGTGTTAGTTTCAAGAGGGAGTCAAAACCCTACTCTATACAGAGTACTGGCAGATAGATATTTAGAAGCGTGGTTACCGAATGAAGCGCTTCGTGAATACAAGAAGGCAGAACAATTGGCTCTAAGGACTGGTAACTCAGATGAGTTAGCTCATGTGCAAGACGGGCTAAAAATAATAGAGTTTGTCAGTGGGACGATAACTTGTCCATAAATGGAAGCATAAGTTGTCCTAAATAAGTTCTATTGAATCTAATTCTGCGTGTTTTTATCACACATTTTTTGACAATTGGAAGCATAAATTGTCTAAACTACAGAAAAAGAAACATAAGTTGTCTGAAATCTACTATAAATATTGATGTAAATATTGTAGGCTAGCCTCAGTTGCGAGGGTAAGCGTGTAAGCGCTTATAACCAAGACAATGCTCACACAGCCAGAATTCGAGGTTTGGTGTGAAGAACAAAAGCTTTCACAGCAGGCTCACGAAGTTATTAAGCAGATACGCACCTCAAATCCTTCTCGACGCGTGGGTGGAGGCAGGAAAAATGTGTCTGGTCTCTACCCCAGCAAGAAGATGGGGGTGGACATTCAATTTGAGTCACATAAAGTTGAGCTTTGTTTTATTTATCAACGAGAACACGACGAAGACGTGTTGGAATTTTATGACCAACCTCCGCCGATTAAGTTGACCTATGAGTCTGCTTCAGGGAAAACGGTCAGCTTTCTCTACACCCCAGATTTTTTTGTAATTCGCAGGAACGGTGCTGAGTGGGTAGAGTGCAAAACCGAGTCAGAGTTAAAGCAGATTGCTCAAAAATCTCCAAATCGTCTTTCCCATGACGAGGATAGGCAGTGGCGGATGATGCCCGCAGAGAAGTATGCTCAAGCGCTTGGATTTGCCTTCCGAGTTTGGTCAGATGCCGAGATTAACTGGATCTTGCAGCGCAACCTGATTTTTCTGGAGGATTATTACAAAGCACGGAATGTCAAGATTTCTGAGGAGAGCGTACAGATAGTTTGCTCTTTAGTTTCTGCTCAGCCTGGCATAACACTCGCGCAGCTAAAGCGCAGCGCTTCTGGTGTTGATGTAGACGATACTCACTTTTTAATTGCTAAAGAGCAAATTTATATTGATTTGACAGCAGAAGCGCTTGTTGAACCTGAACGGTGTTTTGTCTTTCGAGACCAACAGACTGCTGCTGCCTATAAATCAATGGTTTTGTCAAAAGGCGTTGTTGATACCTTGAATTCTTCAATAATTGATCTTATTCCTGGCATATCTGTTGATTACAACGGCTGCGTTCTCACGATTGCTTTGGTTGGTAAAACCCAAATTCTCCTTCAGACCGAAGATCAACAAACAGTCGAATTTGACCAAGCTACCTTTATTCAATTAATTAACCAGGGAAAAATCTCAGGACTGAAATCACAGTCCGAAGATCAGGGGAACATTATCGTTAGAGAATTCTTAGCAAGAGCAAGCATTGAGGATTTAGAAAGGGCGAACCAGAGATACAGGGTTGTCAGTGCCTTACTTGATGGTGAACCTGTTGCAAATGTAGCTATTTCGGAACGAACACTACTGCGTTGGAAGATAAGGTTTCTTCAAGCGCAGCAGAGATATGGATATGGCTATTTAGGGCTTTTGCCTTCTGACCACTGCAAGGGGAATCGTACTCGGAAATTACCTGAACAGGTTATACAGCTTATTGAACAGTTCATCACAGATGATTACGAAATCTGTAAACAAAAGCGGAAACTCGAAGTGTATGGTGCGTTCGTTAATGCCTGTTTAGAAGCAGGCTTATTGACCGAGCAAATTCCTAGCTATAAAACCTTTCGGATTGAAATAAAGTCGCGTTCAGGATATAACCAGACTCTAAAACGTCAAGGACACCGAGCCGCTTATTCACAGCAGCAGTTTTATTGGGAATTGTCTCTGACGACCCCACGTCATGGAGAGCGTCCCTTTGAAATCGGGCATATCGACCACACGGAATTAGATATCGAGCTTCGCTGTTCTCGTACCGGCAGGAGTTTAGGAAGACCTTGGGGAACTTTTCTGGTTGATGCCTACAGCCGAAGAATTCTGGCAATTTATATTACGTTTGACCCGCCTTCGTATCGGTCGTGCATGATGCTGTTACGAATTTGTGTCAAACGGCACGGGCGGATTCCTCAAACCATTGTGGTTGATAATGGTAAAGAATTTTATAGTACTTATTTTCAAACGCTGATTGCTCTGTTCGATAGCACTCTTAAGTATCGTCCTCCCTCTAAAGCGCGATTCAACTCTGTCGGAGAGCGATTGTTTGGAACTGCTTGCACACAGTTACTTTATAACCTTGCCGGAAATACGCAGATTACTAAAACGGTTAGATTGATGACCAAATCTGTCAATCCCAAAAATCTCGCGATTTGGACACTGGGTCTGTTGTATTTATACCTGTGTGAATGGGGTTATGAAATTTACGACACCCTAGATCATCCAGCACTAGGGCAAAACCCCCGCGAAGCATTCGCTGATGGAATCACCACTTTTGGGAACCGTTCTCACAGAATGATTGCCTATGATGCCAATTTTAGACTTCTGACGTTACCGACCACACAAAGAGGCAGAGCTAAAATTCACTCAACTCAGGGTGTTCAGATCAAATACCTTCATTACTGGTCTAATCTGTTTCGTGACCCTGAGCTTCAAAATCAACTAGTTGATGTCAGATATGACCCCTTTAATGCTGGTGTTGCCTATGCCTATGTATGCGGGCAGTGGGTGGAATGCATTAGTGAATATTATTCCGTTTTTCAAGGACGATCTGAAAAAGAAATCTTGCTAGCGTCTGCCGAATTGATCAAACGGCATCAAAATCATAGCCAGCGGCTCAAGCTTCGAGCGAAGCATCTGGCTGAATTTCTTTCCAGTGCTGAAGCGGAGGAAGTTTTGTTGTCGCAGCGACTTCGTGACGGGCAATCCACTGAGGTCTTTCGGATCGTTGAGGCAAAGGTGGAAAGTGGTTTTACGATTCAGCCTCAAGTGAATACTGCTAATGACAAATCAGGGGATTGGCACGTCAGCTCATCGCCTAAAGATTCCATTGATTTGAGCCAAATTCAGACTTATGCGGAGTATTGAAGATGGAAACGTCAGCTTCTCAACGCTTCCCGCGCGACCTGCTCAAACAGCCACTATCTGAGCGACTTCAGTATTTTGAGTCCTATAAAGCTGCACATCCTCGTCTGGTACAGGCGACAAAAACGCTGCTGCAAAATATTGAAAATCCAGCGGGTGCTTCGTTCATTTTTGTGTACGGTCCGACTGGCATCGGTAAAACGACCATGCGTTTACGCACTGAACAAAAGCTAATTCAACAGGTATTACCTTTGTTAGAAGCAGATAAAGACCGAATTCCAGTGGTGGGGATTGAAGCCGTTGGAACCGAATCTAGCAGTTTTAACTGGAAAGATTATTTTACGCGTGGGCTAATAGCCTTGGAAGAACCGTTGATTGCAGACAAGATAGATTATGGTTCTCAGGGCGTTTATCGCAATGAACAGGGGCAGTTAGTGATTCAGCCCAAAGTTGCGGCTCCAGAACTGCGTAGAGCTTTGGAAAAAGCCTTGAAATATCGGCAACCCCAGGCATTCTTTGTGGATGAAGCTCAACATATGCAAAAAATGGCTTCAGGTCGTCGCCTTCAAGACAACTTGGATTGCCTGAAATCGATTGTGAATCTGACGGGTGTGGTACATATCTTGATTGGAACTTATGAATTACTGATATTTCGGAATCTCTCAGCTCAACTGAGTCGTCGGAGTGTCGATATTCACTTTTCTCGTTACCGGGCTGATGTAAGTGAAGACCTCAAGGCCTTTATGGGCATTTTGCTGACTTTTCAGCGACATCTGCCCTTGCCACAGGAGCCAGATCTTCTGTGTCATTGGCAATATTGTTATCAGCGTTCTTTGGGATGTATTGGGGTTTTGAAGAACTGGCTGACTCGCGCTTTGATTGATGCTCTCAAAGAAAACGCATCGACTTTAACTCTCCAACATTTAGAAAACCATGCATTATCAGTAGCCCAGTGTCAGAAGATGTTCGCTGAGATTCAGGAGGGTGAGCGACAATTAGTTGAAACGTCCGATGCAAGCGAGAAATTAAGTTTAGCTTTGGGGTTGAGTGCTGGACTAGTACAGGCTTCTCCTACCCCGTTTGAGGTTGACAGCCAATCTCAGTCAGTGCCAGAAAAACTCAGTTGTAAAAAGCGCAATGTTGGTAAGCGCAAAGTAATACGAGATCCAGTGGGAGGAATTTATGAATCTGCTGGCTGATTCGTTGACAACATACGATTCCTGGAATCTTCAGCAACTTCCCATTCCCCCACGTAGCCGACTTTACTCATTAGAGCCTGCTGGGGCTGGAACACCAACCTTGGAGAGTTTAACGAGTTATGTTATTCGTCTGGCGCAAGAGCATGGATTACGCCCTGGTGTTTTAATTGGCAAGCTTATTGCCCCTTTGATTAGACCTGACTTTGTATACAGCGATGCTCAGTCAGGGATAAGGGCAATTTGGGGAGGAAACTCTGCTCAGACAAGTATGTTGAATGGTGCTGGAAAGACGGTTGTAAGCGTTATTGAAGTACTTGAGAGATTAACTCTGCGGAACGATTTACGCAGTTTGACTGTACTGTCTTGGGCGGAAGTTCTTGCATCACAAGGGTTACTTCGCTCCTTTAAAGCATGGTGTCCAACGTGTTATGAAATGCAAAACTTGACTCATCATGGAGCTTATGATCCACTCATCTGGTCATTTAATCTTGTGACAATCTGCCCAATCCACCAGACTCGTTTGTTTCAGAAGTGTCCTTATTGTGAACGGGTTCCATCTTTGCTGAAGTCCAATTCTTTACCAGGATACTGTCCACACTGTAGTCGATGGTTAGGGCATTCTTCTAGTTTGGAGTCTTTACCAGAGCATGAACTCAACTGGCAGTTATGGGTAGTAGGAAATATTGGACAATTACTTGTAGCCGGAAATTATCTTCGCTCTCCAGTACCTCAAGCCAGAATTAAAGAAGTGTTAAAACTTTACATTAATTATGTAACAGGTGGCAAAATTAATGCATTCTCTCGTATTATTGAACAACCGGAAACGTCCTTTCATAATTGGGTTATTGACAAGGCGAAACCTCAGCTAAACCAACTCTTAAAAATATGTTTTCACCTAAATACTTCTTTGACAAATTTCTTGATAACTCCAACGAATGAGATAGGGTTTAGTGAATTAAAGCAGTTTGTTAGCCCGCCAATACAGTGCCCTAAGAAGCGCAATCGACTGAATCGTCCTCAGGTAATTTTAATACTACAAGATGCTTTAGAGGAATTTCCGCCACCGAGCTTTGAAATGGTTATAAAGAGACTCAATACTAACCGCACGGTTTTGAAAGCATGGGTTCCAGATATTTGCCGTTCTATCTCACAGCGGTATAGGGAATATAGACTTAATCAAAAAATAGCCAATACACGCACCCTCCTGCAAGCAGTAATAGAAAACGATGATTTACCGCCACCTTCGTTGATGGAGGTTGCCAGGCAAGTGAAAATTACTGGGTATCCTTATTTCTGGCGGGAACATTGCTCAGATTTGTGCGACACAATCTCAGCAAGACATAGCCAGTATCGAAAAGCTGAAAGCAAAAAAAGGAAAAGTGAGCTTTATGAAGAGATCCGGCAGGTTGCACTGTCACTTCACCAAAAAGGAATAAAACCAACGAGTGGAAAGGTTTCAGCATTATTGACTAAGCCTGCGGTGTTGCTTAGACCACATGTTCGTGCTGAGTTTAAGAAAATACGTCGTGAGCTAGGTTATGAAAAATAAGCAAACTAATTGTGACAGATTATATAAATGGAAGCATAAGTTGTCCAAACTCAATTAGAAGCATAAATAGTGTTTTATAGACAACTTATGCTTCCACTAACAGAGTTTCATAACCATCCACCGACAAGCACAAAGCCAGCCCAAAAATAAGGATGTTTGTATTGAGGATTGGAGAATAAACTCATCTGTGCAAGCCTAAGTGCTTCTGCTTTGGGAGCATTGTTCAAGTTCTTGTAAAATTCTTCCATCAGTAAAGCAGTGGAGCCGGCATCTACTTTCCACAAAGTTGCTACAGTAGTTCTTGCTCCAGCTTGTGCTGCTACTCCAGCTATTCCCAGTGCTGAACGCTTATTTCCTTTCGCAGTTTCGCAAGCACTCAAAACTAATAACTCAATAGCATTTTCACTAGTTTGAGTTTTATGTTTTAGCAAACTATTAAACTCTAATACGGTCACCAGTTTGTCCCATGTAAAAAAAATTGTTCGCTGAACATCGGAACTAAATTGAGCATGAGTGCTGAGATGAATAATAGGATAATCGGTTGTACTCAATTGCTGCTCAAGTCTTTGGCTGGTAAACTGGTCATTTAGCAATACCTTTGAAGAGGTAGTTTGTTTTTGTATATTTTCTACTTCTACTTCTACTCCTGGTAGTGCTTTGATGCCTAGTGGAGAATTTGCGTCACTGAAACTGGGTCCAACCTGAGATAGCCCAGCGATCAAAGCGCGCATCTGTTTTTTAGATAAAAATTTGGGTTGCCTGACCTTAGAACCCAAAGTTTCTGCAATGTTGTAGTGTTGAAATAAATAATCTTTCCCGTCATATAGCAATCCCATAGGCAAGCTTTGGAAAGATGTATCTAAAATAAATACTATTGTTCCTGATGAGGGTAAGTATGTTTTAATAGGTGCAATCAGTAAATTATAAAGTGCTTGAGAATGTGCAAGAATTAGGTTTTTAGTAATAGAAGCTAACTTAGGAGATTGCAAAATGTCTAATAAATTATCAACATGCTCTCGAATTAATTTTGAATCAACAGAATGGCGGTGAAGAGAAGCATCTGTTGATTGCACAAGCACTTCTATACTGTCACCCAAATCAATAATGTGAATTACTGGTGGAGAGCTAGGCAGGTTTTTAACTTCATTCAAAGGGATAATATCAAGTTTGCCACATTGTAGAAAGTTTTCTAGTTCTGCTGTTTGTAGTCGTTCGTTTGTCTGAAGTACTTGTTTTAAATTAGGCTGAGGAGATGCTAAAAGCAATCGCATATAATCGCGATATACAGGTTCCACTTTTTCATAAAAAGAAAACTGCAAATCTGCATTGGTTGACAGGAGATTATCGCGGACTTGAGTAATACTCTCAATCGCGGCACCATAGGCTTTAAGGGCTGCTTTTGTTTTTCCCTGTTTTTGGTATAGATACCCTAATTCCTGCTGCCATTGGTAGGCAAGATCCCATGCTCGAATTGATTGAGCTTGGGATAAAGCTTCTTCAAAATAGGTTTGTGATTGCTTTAGTTTTAATTTACCTAAAGTACCTAAACTTTCTGATTTTAGTCGCTGGTTGTTCGTGCTTTGAGCAGTTTGTAAAGCACTTTCAGCATACTCAACAGCTATTGAGTGTAATTCATCTGAAATTTGATTTAAACTGTTAGCAAAATTAAGCTTGGCATAAACAGATTGGCTCAGAGGCAGTTGAGAAAACGTAGGAGAATTTTCTTGTATTAAATTTACCAACTGTTGGATATATTGATTAATTTCAGACAGATAGAAGGATGAGTTAGTATTATCTAATTTGGATTCTTCTTTCAACCATTTATCAAAATTTAACAGCAGTTTCAAACAATTTAGTTGGGATTGTAGCTTTGTGATTGGTACATCTGACGTATTATTAACTTGTTTGTATGCCTCAAGTGATTCGAGTGCTTTTTGCTGAATTAGATTGGCGGCTTCTTTTTTAAAAACGGGTTCATCTATCCAGTAGTATTTATCTTGTGTTTGCTTGTAAATAGAGTGTTTAGTATTCCCCAAAGATAGTAAAATTGTATTGATATCAAAAGAAGGTATCTGTTTGGCAAGAAATAATGTTCTCTGCAAAACTACTTCTGATTCAGAGAGCTTGCCCAATCGACGCAAGACATTTCCTAGGTTCTGCAATCCAACCAAAGTTACAGGTGAGGGGGTTTGTTTATCAATAGCTGCCGTTAACAGTTCAGTAATTGAAACGCTAGGTTGTTCTAGCGAAGTAGCGCAAATCCAAGAATCTAATTTCAAAGCCTCTAAAAGTGTTGTACAGGACTGAGGATATAAACCCAAAGCTTGTAGAGCGAAGTTTTGATTAATTAAACTTCCAGTAACACTTTCAGAATTTCTTAGTTGATGATAGATTTTTGTAGCTTGTCGCCAGGACTTAAAGGCCTCTGCCGCCTGACCTTGATTCAATTGCTCTTGACCTCTCTGGGTTAATAACTCTGCCTGCTGTTGTTGTGCTTTTTGGACAGCTTGAACCGGGATAAAAGATAGTTGAACTACAACTATAAAAAGAGCCAAAGTACCTATTAGTAGGTACTTTGGCCAATATCGATATTTAGTCATTATTAGGTTCCGCCGTCAAGAGTAATTTTCACTCAGGGAAAATTTTGTATTAAACCTTAAGTTTCTACAATTTTTAAAATATTTACAAGTGAAAATCAGGATTTTCATCTTGAAGTTAACTTTACCCAGCACAAAAGTAGGCTTTTCAAACTGGTAGTCTGTAGTCGTTCTGTTATGAATGCTTTAGCCCATGTCTAGTTGTTTAAAGCTCTGTTTTTATCTCTGGGAATACTTGTGCTGTTCATCCTCCCGCACATGAATGAGCAGATAATGAAGTATTAGGGATTACTGAATTAGGTTCTGCTGTCAAGAATAATTTCCCATGAGAATTTTGCATTAAACCTTGAGCTTCTACAATTCCTATTGGTTCTTCAGATATTAACTGTTTACTCACTGTATTATTATCAGTTTTTTGAAGTGAAACAAAGGAATTATTTAAAACAAAATTACTGTCTAGTAAATCGTTAGAGCTAGGGGGTAGTCCGCCAGTACCAGTAATGGTCAATTTACTACTGGCTATTGTGCCAGATCGCCCTTGACAAACTGATGCGATCTTAGTGTCTGCTTGAACTGCTTCTGGTTCTGCCGTGGTTTCTACGTGGTTTCTAATTAAAGAATTGATTTGAACCGTACCGTCAATACCTCTTTCTGAACTGGCTGTGATTTGGCTGTCAGGAGAGAGGAATAGCCCCTTGGTATCGATTTTAATGTTACCACCCCGCCCTTCAAAGGCATTGGCAGTAATGCTACTATTTTTGATGGCAAGCAGAATATCTGTATTAATGGTGATATTTCCACCGTTACCATCACTGCCTTGTTGTCCAGCAGTTGCAGAGATATCGCCATTGCGAAGCTGGATATATTTTGACTGAAGAGTAATATCACCTCCCTGTCCAATAGCAGTGGTTGCAACTATACTTCCAGTATTTAAGACATTAATATTGTTAGCTTCAATTTGAAGTACTCCTGCATTACCAGAACCAACATTAAAGACACTAACCTGAGAACCATTTGTAACATTTAATCTCCCGGTGCTTATTCTGACATTTCCTGAATTACCAGAAGGAGTTGGAGGAAGATTGAACCTTTGTCTTAGGTTTTCTTCTGCAATAGTTCCTGATGATGATATTGAACTAGGCCTTTTTGAATTGGAATTTATTCCTGACACTTCTATTAAATCAGAAGCTTGAATATTGAGATTTCCAGCGTTGCCCAAAGAAACTGTACTTGTATTTATAGTTCCTCCATCTCGAACTAATATTCTTGAAGTATTAATTTCTAAATTGCCAGCATTACCAGCACCAAAAGTAGCAGATTGAATTAAGCTAGGCTCAAAAAAGGGAGATTGCCCTATTACCTGTACTGATTTTTTTGCATTAATATTAACACTACCACTGTCACCTCCGCTAAAAGTTAAAGAGCCTAAACTGCTGCCACTTTTAATCAAAATATTTTCTGAATTTAAATTCAAATTACCGCTTTGTCCAGAGGATGGAAAAAATATAGAAGTAGAAATAGCAGCCAAAGATCCTCTATTCTCTAATTCTACATTTTTGATTATTCCAAATATATCTCCTCCACTGCCAGAGGCGTAGCTAAAAGTATTGATACCACCAAAACCTAAAGGATTAACTGGAGAAGGATTGGTGCCAGCAATTCTTAAATGATTAACGTTATTAATGGATAGATTGCCGCCAGATTTTTCACTAAAAGAAGTTGTTGCTATTTGTGCTCCTTCAACTATAATTTCTCTTGAATTAATTTCAAGTTTTTCTCCTAATGCCTGTAG
Source organism: Trichormus sp. ATA11-4-KO1 (assembly GCA_019358915.1). Classification (GTDB taxonomy): domain Bacteria; phylum Cyanobacteriota; class Cyanobacteriia; order Cyanobacteriales; family Nostocaceae; genus LEGE-11386. The sequence continues at coordinate 40,974 of JAHHIM010000028.1, read as the reverse complement.
AAAATTACTTGTAAAGATACCACTAGTTATAAATTGAGACTGTCCTTTGACTTCTAGAAGCTTAGAGGCATTAATATCTATTCCTCCATTAATTCTAGAACCATAATTCTGGCTAATAATCAAAGATCCATCCAATGTTCTTATTTCGCTTCCTTGAATATTAATACTATTTTCGGCTCCTTCACTACTGCCGACATAAACTAAAGAATTTTCCAAAGAGTTTATCTTAGAAAATTCTGTAACTTTTTCATAATCAAAAAACAACGAATCATTGATCTGCCTAATATCTACTTCTCCTGTATTAACGCTTCCTAACTCAATTCTTCCATCAGCAGAGGTGAGTATTCCACCTTTCAATAAAATATCTCTTCCTATTAAAGCTAAAGTTTTACCAGGATTTACTTGCAAACCAGAAAAATTGCTGATATTGAGAGGGAAAAGAACATCGAAAGGCTGAATAGTATGTCCATTACCTTGTACTTCTATTGTCCCGGAATTACTGCCAAATTGTAGTCCAACAGGAACACTTACTGTTAGTAGAGATGTAATTTTAGGATTTCTGACACTAAACTTAGTACCGTCGGCAAAGTTTAAACTATTTGCTGTACTACTAACAAAAGAGCCGCCAATATCTAATCGGGCATTTTGACCAAAAACAATTCCATTAGGATTAAGTAAGAATAGATTAGCCATACCGTTTGCTCGAATTAAGCCATCAATATTAGAAAGTGAGCTACCAGTAACTCTAGTAATGATATTTCTAATATCTAATGGATTATTAAAATGAACTATACTTCCAGTAGGGACAGAGAAATCGGAAAAGCTGTGAAAAAGATTATTTCCTAGTTGAGTACCCCCTTCAACAATTCTGTTATTATCTTCTATTTTGACATTGGTATTATTAGGTAAACTAATATCTTGTGTAATTTGAGCTTCTGATGAAACTGATATTGAAAAAGAGATAAATAGTGATACTACACTTGCATTTAGAAAACTGCTGTATTTTGTTTTCATGATTTTAATTGCTTGACATACAGTATACTAGTATACTTAAAAAGCAACGATATCAAGAAATTGTTTCCTTATGTCTGCTCTTGATGGGCCAAGAAATTCGTCTTTAGTTCAGGCTCTCCAGCTTTTCCTTCGCCCATTAGAAACTTTGGATGCTTGGCATCAAAGTTATGGCGATACTTTTAGAGTTTTAGCGAATGAACTTCCTCCGGTTGTTTACTTTAGTAGCCCGGAGTCCATACAAAAAATTTTTACATCTGATCCAGAGTATCTAAGTCCAAATCGCAAGTTTAATTCTCTCACTTTCTTACTGGGAGAGAATTCTCTTATATCTCTTAGTGGTGAGCAACATCAACGCCAAAAAAAGATGTTGATGCCTTGTTTTCACTCAGAACGAATCCGCGAATACAGTCAAATCATCTGTGCAGTAACTGAACAAGTTATAAGTCGCTGGAGTCCGGGAAAGTTTATTGTAGTTAATTCGCTCATGAAAGAAATTTCTTTGGAAATTATTCTAAATGTTGTGTTTGGGCTAAAAGCAGGTGTTCTCTACAATCAACTTGAAAAAGAACTGCTTAAATTGTTTGATCTGATAAATCATCCTTTAACTTTGATATCCGCAACAATTTTACCAATATTACAAGAAAGTTTAAAAATTCAGGTACAGCAGCTTGATCGAGTGTTATATGCGCTCATTGCTGAGGCTAAAAAACAGGGTACTGCTTCGTGCAGCAATATTTTGGCTATGCTTTTAGAGGCAAGAGATGAATCTGGACAATTAATGAAAGAGACTGAAGTACGCGATTCTTTAATAACAATAGTTTTTGCGGGATATGAAAATACCGCAGCTGCTCTTTCGTGGTCATTATACTGGAGTCACTACTTACCAGAAGTTCATAAAAACCTGATAAACGAAATTATTTCTGTTGGAGATAAAAGTGAAATAGCACGACTGCCTTATCTTAGCGCAGTTTGTTCTGAGGCATTACGTCTGTATCCAATTTCCTTGCTCTCCTTTTCACGCTTTGTTCAAAAGCCAATAGAAATAATGGGTTATTGGTTTGAACCTGAAACAAGTGTTAATGTCTCAATTTACCTAGCTCATCATCGACCAGAAACTTACCCAGAACCAAAGCAATTTAAGCCAGAACGGTTTTTAGAAAGGCAATTTTCTCCTTATGAATATTTACCTTTTGGGGGTGGTAATCGCCGTTGTATTGGAGCTGCTTTAGCACAGCTTGAGATAAAACTTGTGTTGGGAACAATTTTGTCACGTTTGAAATTAGCATTAGTTGTGAACAGACCAATAAAGCCTGTACGGCGTGGATTTATTATGGTACCTCCCGAATTTGAAATGGTAGTCACTGGGGTACGATAATGTTGACTAGTAAATACCCCAAAAAGCTTGCATTGTCCTGGCTACCTTTGAGTATTTTTCTACTCAACAGCATCCCTTTTAAACCTGTGCAAGCCCAAAGACTCCCGCCGCCGCAGGATATCCAACCACCTTCGTCCTCTCCACAACCATTACCCCAACCTCCACAGCCATTACCCCCACCAATAGACCTACTTCCACCCTCACCTCCAACTTCCACGCCAGAAGAAACACCTCTTGACGAAGCTAATCAAACTATTACTGTGGAAAGGTTTGAAATTGTCGGCAGCACAGTATTTAGTCCCGAAGAATTAGCTCAAGCCGTTGCTGAATTTACCAAACGGCCTATTTCACTAGCTGAAGTTTTTCAAGCTCGTTCTAAAATTACGGAACTATACATCAACAACGGTTATATTACTTCTGGTGCTTATGTTCCACCGCAAGAAATTGAGTCTGGTGTAATTCAAATCCAGGTAGTTGAAGGTAAATTGGCGGATATCCAGGTAACTGGTAATCAAAGGTTAAACTCCAATTATGTCCGTAGCCGCCTAGCGATCGCCACGAAACAGCCCCTTAATGAAAAGCGTTTGTTAGAAGCCCTGCAACTTTTGCAACTTAATCCTTTAATTGAAAATGTATCATCTGAACTGTCAGCCGGGTTGCGTCCGGGGGAGAGTATCCTAAGAGTCGAGGTCAAAGAAGCAAAAACATTTAGTGCCCAAGCAGTGCTGGATAATGGGCGCTCACCAGCAGTAGGTAGTTTCCGAAGAGGATTGCAACTTAATGAAGCTAACTTACTCGGACTGGGAGATAACTTGAGTTTAAATTACGCTAACACCGATGGTAGCAATGCCTTGGATGCCAGCTACACATTACCTATTAATCCTCACAATGGAACTTTCACCTTTAACTTTGGTACTGCATCGAGCAATGTGATTGAACGTCCTTTCAACATACTAGATATCCAATCTTCTTCTCGCTACTACGAAGTGACATTGCGCCAGCCAATAGTGCAAACTCCCACTCAGGAATTCGCCCTGGGTGTGACAGCATCTCGAATCGAAAGTGAGGCTACTTTTCTCGAAGAAGAACGCCTACCTTTTCCGGCTTTGGGATCTGATGAACAAGGACGCACACGCATATCGGCATTAAGGTTTTTTCAAGAATGGACTAGCCGCAACAGCCGGGAAGTGATTGCTCTCAGGTCACAATTTAATTTGGGTATAGGTGCGTTCAATGCAACCATAAATGATTCTGCTCCTGATAGCCGCTTTTTCGCGTGGCGCGGACAAGCCCAGTGGGTAAGGCTATTAGCACCTGAAACCTTGTTAATCATACGTGGAAATACGCAAATAGCATCCAGGGCGCTCTTGCCTTTAGAGCAGTGGGGGTTGGGGGGATTGGGTAGTGTGCGAGGCTACCGTCAAGATTTTTTGTTAACAGATAGTGGCGCTTTGGCATCGGCTGAAGTACAAGTACCAATACTGCGGGTATCTGATATTAATGGTCGATTGCACGTCATTCCTTTTGTAGATTTTGGTGTTGCCTGGAATAATTCGCCAAGAGAGATATCAGACCCCAACACCTTAGCTGGCCTTGGTCTGGGTTTGCGGTGGTCACAGGGGAATCGCTTTACTGCTCGTCTGGATTGGGGTATTCCTTTGGTACCAGTAGACTCAAACAACAGAGGAACGTGGCAAGAAAATGGGTTGTATTTTTCTTTGCAGTACAATCCGTTTTGAAAAATATTAACCTCCAGCAATTATTGGAGGTTGTGTATTTCTGTCTTTGTACTCAAAAATATTGATAATTTGAGATTTATTGGTGGGTTTTCTCTGTTCGTTTTTAGGAGGACTACAAAACCAGAGAAGTGAACCAAAAATTTGCATTAAAATAAAAAATGTAAGGCAACCTCCGCAACCACAACCAAAATTATCTTTTTTAACAGAGCCTATGCGATTTCCCTTTTTATCGTAGATTCCCCAGGACATATGTTAACCTTAAAGATTATTTTTTTCGATTCATTACGAATGGTCTAGTTTGATTACCAATCAAACTAGAAACTAGTAAATTGCAATCCATGCGATTTTTATTAGTTAAATAGTAGCGATTAGTTGAGTAAATCGTATTGCTCTTTTACTCAATCTCTAAAGAGGCTATCAAACAATACTCAGAAATGCAATGCGGGTTTACATAATATTAATTTGTGTATTTTCTTTTTAAGAAAGTAAATTTAACTGCTCAACTTTCGCTTTCTCCAATTGATGTCCGCTCGTGTTGCCCCACGAACTGGAAGACCGCTATGCTCGATGAGGCGGTGTCAGGGACGGGCAACAAACTTCTTACGAGCCAACCAAATCCGCAAGCCCGCCCCTGCCACTCCGCTTTGCCGCCTCATCGCTTCCAGTTCTTGAATCATCTGCCTGGAGATTCCTTGTATTTACCACGTAGAATTAACTAAGCGCTGTAACTACTTGTATCAAAAATAGCTTACTACACTTTTTAGGGATCAGAAGGGCTGAAAGCCTTGGTGTGCAAAGATAAAAACTTACTACAAAAGACTAAAATCTATGTAAGTTAATTAATTAAACTAGTAATAAAATATACTTAACTACCAAGTTAGCCTCATTGCACTTCAGGAATTGTTTCTAATTAACTGCAACAAGATAGCTTCAAGACTTTGTAGCGCAGCGTTTGTAGTGCGCTGGTGTTCTTCAAAATTACGTTGATGTTCTTCAAAATTACGCTGATGCTGTTCATGGCTATCGCGTAATTCGAGTAACACATCATTTAAAATCGCGTCTCTAGCAAATATAGCGTTAGCTGTAGATGTCAGTTCGTCTAGTTGCTGCTGTGTATTTGCTTGCCTAAAACTTAAATCATCAAGCCTAACGGTAACACGCTCTAGCACTGTTTCTATGCGGTCTAATCGGTCTGGTTGTTGGGGAGTGTCTGTCATTTTGCTTTAAGCGCAGTCTTCTATTAGTGATTATATAGAGTTATCAAAGCAGTCAAAAAGAAGGGTGTGGGGTGCAGGGTGTGGGGTGTAGGGAAGATCAGTAGGGGCTTGAACCCACCACTGATTGAAGACCACCATACCGTAGGTTGGTGGGGGCTTGTACCCCTTTGTTTCGGGGGTAGAGTGTATCCCTACAACACGATTTTTCTTTTCTCCCTACCCCCTACACCCTACCCCCTACACCCTAGTTTTGGTCAACACAATTCGCAATTACCAATTCGCACTCTTAGCCTACGGATGCCGCCAGGCTGTACGCAGTTACAAACAGTGGGGGCTTGAACCCACCACCAGCATCAGGAGAACCCCGCTTAGTTGTAATTAAATGTGGAAAAATTTCTGCGTATTCTTGGGCTGAAAGCCTTACATCCATTGAATCGGGTATTTTTCCAACGTATGATTTTATACCCATTCTCTCACTAATAGAAATAAATGACAAATTTCCGGGTAATTTTCTCTCTTTTTCTGGCTTTTATGACATCGAAGATGGTATTTTTTCTAACGAAACCGAACCATTGTCCTCAAAATCTATCCCTAGATGATATCCATTCATCATTCCAGTTCCCAATAAAGGCCTATTAGCAGAAGCCAAAACGAAAACTACTTTTTCTACATTGTCCCAAACAATCGTTGCCAAATGTATAGATGATAAAACTTGGCTACCATCAGCTAATATTGCAGGTATATTGCTATGTAAGGGAAGGTTCATTGCACTGACAGCTTGTGGTGGTAAGGTAATGTAGCCATTAAATCCAGTATCAACGACAAAATCCAGTGAAAAATCTGGTTGTCCAGGTAAACGAAAAATTACTGGAACTGTCGCCCTACCAGCAATTAACCGTCCGTTAATCATTCAGCTATACGCTCTATAGTTCCACCAAAACCAAATGCAGCGTTATAACCTATTCGGATCATAAATAATCTAGCATTTGGGTTTTTCTGCTTTAACTTAAATCCTGGTTCTATACCAATTTCATCAATTCCATACTCCCCAGTCTCAGCATCAATCACAATCATCTTACCAATGTTATCGCCATGCTCAACCTCTTGGCGAATACCATTTTCATAAAATTGATTAGCTCTTTGGGCAACTTCTTCTACAGTCCAAAAGATAGCCTGCATAATCACATTTGCTTTATGCTTTTGAACTATTATAGCTAAACCAAACTCAACTGCTCAACCTCAGCCCCCTCCAAACACTCCGGCTTGAGCCTGAAGAAACACACACACCACCTATCGCTCACTACCCGTTCAATAGTATGCGGTTGCTTGTTGTCAAAAGCAATGCAATCGCCCTCCTCCAGCCAATACGGTTCCATCCGCCGAGTATCTTGAAAAATATTAACCTCCCTCGAATATCTCCGCCAACAGCGTCCAATAGTTTGGGATGGTGTTTTCTCACAAATGGCTTAGGATTGCTATGCCACCTTGATTTCTGCTACTGTCTCTTCTTCAGTATTGTTTTCATCAAAAATGCAATGAGTCACGGCGACAACTCGATAAAACGAAATGTATTCTCCCACACAAGGAACTCTTGCAATGTGAGTAGAAAACTCTTCGATCACATTGTCACATTCATTGACAACTTGAACCAAAATTCTGTACATAGTCAAAGATCGTATCTCCTCAATATTTCGGGGAAAGAGTTATTCAGTGTATTTACCACGTAGAATTAACTAAGCGCTGTAATTACTTGTATCAAAAATAGCTTGCTACACTTTTCAGGGATCAGAAGGACTGAAAGCCTCGCTTTGCAAAGATAAAAACTTACTACAAAAAACTAAAATCTATGTAAGCTTATCGCAACCCCGAAAGCACCCCTAGCACCCCTAACTCCGACCACTCGCCCAAATCTTCTCCGCGCAGAGATACCCGGAAGTAGCCGCACTCTATGCGATTGCACTGCACGGGATAACCGGAAGCATGGCATTTGGCCAACAGCTTTTTAACAGTAGGCGGAAAGGTGGAGTTGATAGTCAGTTTTGGTTTGATTGAGCTAATGTCCTCATCCACTTTCGCTGGTCTGCTATTGGAAGCCAACAAAGCCACCTCACCACCCCATAGCTCAGGCAAATACTTTTGTACTACTTCTTCTCCAACCTGATGCCGATGGCAGAAATACCCAGTTTTTTCGTAGCAGCATAACGTTATGTCTTGTGAATCGTCCTTCTGCTTGTTCACCCACAACTGGATCAGCTGCTGCCGAGAGTCGAGAATATCGCGGAACTGCCGCTCGTATTCCTGCTGTGCGATTGCATCTTTGGCTGATGCTTTCCACCACTTGAGTAATTCAGGAGTGGGGGCGAACAGGGGAAGGTGCTTGCCTTTCCAATTCTTGGGGGGATAGAGAGAGATGGAGACAGCTTCACCCTTGATTTCACCTGCGTAATACGATGTATAAATCATACTACACCCCAACTAAATCGTAATCAGTAACCCAGGCAAGGCTACTGATGAACTTAGGCTTTTTAGCTGACTGAGGAAAGATGCAGACGGGTTCACCTCCTGGTGCTTGCAAAACAGGCGATCGCCACTCGATGCCGTACAAGCAAGAGCCGTTGATTAACTGTAGCCCCAAAATGGTGCGAATTTTGGGGCCATCACCAGCGAGGCGAAAGCTGACCAGTTCTCCCACCGTAAACACTGGTTTTTCAACACGAACAGATTGAATTTGTCCTGTGGGAATCATTTCAATTCCTGAAGCCCAAATAGTCTCGTTATCCAGGGCAATTGAGTAATTCCAGATATTATCGCCCCATTCCACACCACAGCAGTAACCGTAAGCATTGAACTTAGGCAGATAAACCCGCTCCAGCAGGCAGATGACCATCGGCGGGATTTGTTTTCCCCAGGGAGGGGAGATGTACCAGCAGGATTCTAGGGTGTTGATGAGGTTATTCATAAGATTGCCTCTTGTTGAGATAAAAGACTGCACAGATAATCAATGCGTTTCCAAGCAACAGCAGCTTGTCGTGGAGAACAACTCAAACCGTAAGCACGACGAGCATCATAGTTACCAGGGATATTTTTAGCTACCCCAACGGGAATCCCATGAGCCACCGCACAAAATCCGGGTTCAAAGCTTCGGATTTCATGAGAGAACCGCACTTCCTCAATGTGATTTCCAATTTGGTCTGCCCAGGGGGTCGGCTGTTGACGGTGGAATAAGCCATTGGGGTGGGCAATAATGAAAACTCGTTCTCTAGAGTGCGGTAAGCCAACGCAGTATGCGGGTAGAGTTTCCCATTCGCATAAATACCCGATTTGGGAAAGGTCTTTGAGGATAGTTGCCATTCCTCTAGCGAGTAGCCCTGTAGGATTTTCGATGAGTGCGATCGCTGGCTGGCACTCTTGGATAATCCTGAATTGTTCCGCCCACAATGCGGATCTGGGGTTAGCAATTCCTTGTCGGTTGCCGGAGTTACTTGTGCCACTGCAAGGGAATCCCCCACAGACGATATCGAATTGCCAAGGGTGGCAGTTATAGGTGGTGATGTCTGAGTGAATGGGTATTTGTGGTTGTTCATGATGTAGTTGCGATTGGGAGTATGGTGAGATTTCGACAAATTGTTTGACTTGGAATTTGTGAGACAAACCCGCCACAGCAATACCGTGATGGCAAAGTCCGCCGATGCCAGAGAAAAGTGAGAGTACCGATATCACCTGTTTTCCCCAAGATTTTTTCGACTTCTTCTAAAGCAGTTGCTAGTAGTGGAGCTTCTATTTCGACGAGTTTTTTGTGCAAACTTCCAGTAGGGGTGTACTCAATCTTGATGACGATCAGCGATTGTAAAGAGGAGGGATAAAGGATAGATACGGACGCACCAAGCATTCTTAATTTGTCGATGATTGTGAATTCGTTCACGCGATTGCCTCCAATTTGTTTTCGGCTAGCTGAATCTCTGCGTCAAACAGCCCTTGTCTGCCAGTGATAGGAATTGCAGGTACAATACGTCTGATATTGTCCAACTTCCAGGCAAATCTACCTTCTCTCCAATCTCCAGTATCAAGCTCAGTCTGTGGTTGTTCTTTGATAAAGCTTGGGGTCATTCTGATGCAAGCTGTCAGGTCTACCGATGCGATCGCGCAACCAAAAGGTAAATCATCCCACTCTATGTAGTTGTCAGTGTCAGTGAGTAGCTGTTGATATTTGTTGAGGAAATATTGATGATACAGCTTTTGTTCTCTGCTAGTTTTTTTAGCAGCGCAAATTAACAAAGGGCCTCTGTAGTTGGTACTCCAAGAACGAGTTTCGTATTTCTTTAGTCCCATTGGGATGAGAGATGCCCAAGGCTCGTGAAGGCTGATTGCTTTGATGATTGTGGTAGTCATAAATTTTTAGTGAGAGGGTCAATTAGTAGAACTCGTTGGATTGGCTTGTTGAGTATTGTTGAGTATTTAATTGATTTAAGCTTGCCATTACCATGTTTGGTAAAAACTCTGTAATCGATTTGAACAGGGTATTTATGGCAGAATTTGATAATTCTGCAAAGTCTGTTGTGAAGAACAACCAGTGAATTAGGTAAGAGTTTTTGTTTGTGTTCCATCTCGAAGACCGCACTCCAGAATGCGTTTACCAAATCTTGTTGATTGCAAGCAATTTTCTGGCTTCGTAAGTCTTGATAAATAATCGAAAACTCGTCATTCAAAAAATCTGGATCAGGATTAGTAAAACCACCTACACAGATAGCGGTAACTTCTTGAAGATATCGTAAGCATTTCTCTCGTAGTTCTTTGAAAGTCAGTAGTGCGTGTGTTGTTACCATTTTGAATTAATTTTCGAGGCTTGTATTCACTAAATGTAGGACAAACAAGTTCTGTTCGTAATATTAATAGTGCGAAAGTATGGTTTTCAAAGTCTATGTCTGTGAAGCTAGATTGACTTTAATTAATGAGAATATTTTACAATATTCTTGCTGTTAAATCAATCATTTTTAGGAGTGTTTTTCAGAGAGAATTGACATTAAAAGAAGAAGTCAGGAGTTAGGAACCAGAATTGATAGTTAAAGTATTCAGAATTCAGAGTTCTGTATTCAGTTCTAAAATTGCAATAATTGAACATAAGCATCAAGTGCAGCGATTGCCGGATGAAGATGCAGTTGTGACTGTAAACCGCGACAAATAGCGGCGGTAGTTCCTTGCTCGTTAAAAGTGAACTGAATATTAGTCTGTCGAACAGCGCACTGGTGCATGACTGTGAGCAAAACAAAATTTAATTGAGGTAAGATAAGACCTTCACCAGTGGACAATCGCCACTCGATGTTTTCAGAGCTAACTCTTCGCCAAGCATCGGAAGAATTGCGCTTTTCAACTGTTGGTAGAATTCGGACTTTGAAGTTGTAATCGCGTTCAGTAGTCAGGCATTCATCAGGAGCAAGAGTAGCCCATTGTTGAAGGAGTTGTTGATAGGTTGTGTTCATAGTGTCGATTGAAGATAAATTACGTGTGGATTAGAGAGATACCGAGCGTGACCGCAATGGGGGTAGTGGGACATCAAATTAGCAGCACTTGGTAAAGAATTTACCTCGCCATATTGAAAAAACGTGAAGTGGACAAATCACAAAGCATAGTTGCAGTACCCAACTTGCCGTAGAGACGGTTTTTCTCAACAATCAACTCAATGGTGCGATCGCTGGTGTCATTGGTGTAGACAGAGTTGCGGTAAAGCATAATCAGTTGATCACAAACCTCAAATATTTCACCAGAGTTGCGGAGTAAATGACGGTTAGGACGTTTATCAGCAGAATTTTGATTACCGCGATTGATTTGACAGCCTAAGAAAACCGGAATTTTGTGGGATTTAGCAATATCGCGAATTTGACGGGTAATCTTACCGACTTCAAAAGCCATGTTACCGCCGGACTCCAAAGGAATTTGCTGTAAGTAATCAATAAACACAGCACCAATAGAACCACCAAACTCGGCAATAGCACGGCGCACAGCAGAGGCAATCATTATGGGAGTGGGGGAAGAATGTTCATAAATCTTCCAAGGTATTTCTGCCAATGTTGCTACACCCTGTGCTATTTGTTGCCAATGTTGCTGGGTATTAGTTTGAATGGCGGAAGCATCTACGCCTGTGATTCGAGCTAACATTCGGGCATTGACTTGAGTTTTGTCCATTTCTGGAGTGACATACAAAACGGGTAAACCAAGCTGGGTCATAATTTCATAGGCATAAGAAATCATGAAATGGGTTTTCCCCATGTGAGATTCTGCGGCCACCACCACTAAGCTACTGGGGTAAATACCACCAGTGATGTCTTCTAGGTCATACCAACCAACTTTTGCACCTGCCATATTACCCATTTCCAGCTTTTGGTAAAGTTCTAGTGCCATGTCAGCCGCACCGTGAACTTTGCACCGTTCATCAGTTTGATTTTGGGTGACATTGAAAACTTTTTGTTCAGCTTGTTCAAGGATTTGTAGTAAGTCAGTTTCAGTTTCGTAACCAAGATGGACAATTTCTGAGCCAGCGAGAATTAATTTGCGTCGTTGGTATTTTTGCATGATCAAATCTGCTAAAGCGTCAATGTTGACAGCTGACACAGTACGGTCTAAAAGAGTGGCTAATTTATTTCTGCCACCAATACGGTTGAGAAGTCCTTGGTCAGACAGCCAGGTGGTGATTGAAAGTAAATCTGTGGGACAACCTTGAGCTTGAAGTCTAGTGGCAGCTTGATAAATATCCTTGTGAGCGCTGATGTAAAAAGCTTCGGGAATGAGGATGTCACTAATTCTACTGAGCGCGTCCGGGTCTAGCATAATACCGCCCAATATGGCCTCTTCAGCTTCAATGTTTTGTGGGGGCAAACAGTCAGTTGTGTGATTAGGGAAAAAAGAAACTACGTTGTTGTGATTAGTATGCATGATTACGCTCCAAGTGCTTGTTTAATCAGGGCTTCAACTTCTCGTAGATTGGCAGTGGATTTTTGAGAAACTTTGTGAATTTTTTGAGCATTTGCCGCTTGCTCAAGTTTGGACTTTAGGTCTAAATCAACAGTTTGCGGTCGTGAACAAGATGAATTGCGTTTTGATTGCTCTTGTTGACGGCGCAATTCATCTTGCGATAAAGCTTCACAAAGTGTGAGATTTTTGTGAGCTTCTGAAGTTGGAAGGTGAGTAGAAGTATTTTGTGGTGCAGCATTCGCTCTTTTGGCTTGGTAATAGCGTTGCATCAAGTTTGTCCATCCACCCTTGGTTTTTTCCCAAGTATTCATCACCGCGATCGCATGAGTAATTTTTTGGGCTTTTGTACTAGCACCACCAGTAGCCAACTCTTGGGCGAGAAAGTCTACAACAATTGGGTTGAAGTTTTGATACAGGTGATTCAACTTCCGCCCTTGAGTGCGCCAGGGCAACACCCAGCGCTGCCACTTGATTTGGTCTTTGACAACCAATGGCACACAGTCATCTGCAAATGCAGTGGGGTCTGTAATCCATGCCTCTATGAGTTCTTCCACGTTTTGGGCAGATTTGTATGGGTCAAGAATAGGGTGTTGGGGGTTGGGGGTGGGGTGTAGAGGCTTGGAATCATCACTAATGCCTTGTACCAGATGGGTTGTTGGGGCTGTGTCATAGTTCGTTTGTTCGCCTTTATCGAACGACCCCGCCGGAAGATTAGACCCGGACGAGGGGTTATCGGGTTGAGAAGAAGATTCGGGTTTGATTGACAACGTTCGTGTAGCGTCTCGAAGAGAAGCGAAAAATTGGGGAATTGGTTCTTGTTCTTGGTTCGGTTGTTTCTTCAAGCCAGTTTTTTCTTCACACACACTCTCATGGGTGGGGGGTGCGCCGGGTTTAGGGGGCGCATTCTGTGTAGTAATCTCTGAAGTATTCTTTGTATATATAGATGTATTGCCCACATGGGGCATTACTGTATGTCCAGATGGGGCATTACTGTATGTCCAAACGGGGCATTGTGTAATGTCCTTTTCGGGCAATATATATTGCTCTGTGAAGGCATTGCATATTGCACTATTGGGGCTGTCTATATTGTCCTTTTGGGGCATTATGCCGGGAGTTTGACGAGACTCACTATCATTTTTTTTGGATTTACGAGTCCAAGCTTTGGTAATTTCTTCAATTGGTAGCTCAATATTGTTCATAAAAGCTGACCAACGCTGATTCAAAGCGTCTTTATCCAACCAAAACTCTACGCGCCTGGGACATCCAATGAATTTTTCTTTGAGTAATCCCCTGGCTTTAAGAGATTTACGGGCTGTTTCTTGTTCTTTTCTTGTAAGTCCAGTTTCTCGCTCAATTTCAGCTTGAGATTTATAAATCCAGCCTTCAGGATTTTTTTGTTTACCTAGCCAGTAATACATTTGGCATAAGAACAAATTAGGTAAAACTCCACCAGTGACATCAACTAGTTTTGGATAATAAGCAACAGCATTACCAATGTCTACCAAAATATCTGTTAGTCTCATAAACGCCTCCTACACCCTAGTTTTGGTAATTTGTACTAACTTCCCCGGAGGCGATCGCCCCAACAATACCCTCTGCTTGTTGTTGGCTAATCGCTAGTTCAGAGGTCTTGTAAAAGCCGATAATTTGCGACTTAGGACATTTCCTTGTAAAAACTATCGATTCACCTTGTCTGGTGTTTGGGTGAAAGTTGGGGAACTCAATTCCACAACATAAAACCAAGTCCCATTGAGTAGCCGAATCCCCCAAATGAGTCGCTGGTTTGTCGCATGATCTTGAGAGCGAAACATCATGCGTTCACCCAGCACAAAATTCGGTTTTTTCACAGTGGTAGCCTGTAAGCGACCAGTGCCGATAATCTGATGTTTGGTGGCTTGAAAAATTTCGTTATCACAGGCAACCGCATAGATCCATCGGTCATATTGCCAGTGAATACCACAGCAGTAACCGAATGCTTTTGTACTTTTGAGGTAAACTCGCTCTAGCAAATTGACTTCAAGAATCGGAATGTGTTGACCCCAAGGAGAGGAGAGATACCAGCATCGTTCTAGGGTAGTAATTGCACAGTTCATAACTTTTACCCCACCAAATACCTGATAGCTTGTTGGTCTATGGCTGCAATGCGGTTTCTAATTCTTTGTGGAGGATTTTCGAGAAACCGTTTCAAATCTTCACTTTTGATTTGATAGTGTTTGGTGGAACGTCGCATCGCTTTGAGCCAACCACGCTTAACCCAGCCAGAAACAGTAGTTGAATGCAAACACAGAGTTTTGGCGATTTCGCTGCAAGTATAGTTATCAAGTAAAGGACGCGTGGAATAACCCAAGGCAGTCAGCTTTTTAGATATAGCATTTGTTGTGCGATGATACCCCCGTCTTTTGAGACGATATGCGATTTGTTTTAGCGTGTAAAGTTCTGACATTTCTTCGAGAGTTTCTAACTCTTCATATGTCCAAGGTTTACTCATGTTTGAATTTCCTGATTAAGTGCGAATTCTTTACATCACAGAAATGTTTTCTAGCAATGTTTTCTAGCTCGGATGTGAGCAGTTGAATTTGGTGTGAGAGTTGTTCAATTTCTGTCTGAATCTGTGTTTTTAATTCCTGGGGCGTGAGCGGTTGAAGTTTATCTTCGGGATAGTTTTCTTCGTCTTCAAAATATCTATCAGGCATGACAATATAACGCCAGCCTTCACCATATTCATGGGCTAAGAGGCTGTCAGGGGGATAATATTTGATACCGATGATGATGCCTTGTTCCGTGCGTTGCCCAACAGTGAATCGAGGATATTTCCAGTTTGGAGGAATTGATATTGTGGGTTGCATAGTTGTAATTAATAAGGAGTCAGCACTCAGGAGTCAAGTCGCTTCGCTCCAATTCAAAATTCAAAATTATTAATTCAAAATTAAAGAGATTAATGGGAGCAAAACAATTCAAAATTATCAATTCAAAATTCAAAATTATCAAACAGAATTCAGGAGTCAGGATTCAGAATTCAGAATTGAATTCTGTGTGACTGGCGGATGAATAATTGGGTATAAGACCCCCACCAAATTAAAAATATGGTGGTCTACAATGAGTGGCGGGTCAGAATCCCCAACTCATTGATTCTGACTCCTGACTCCTGGCTCCTGACTTCTTCAATTCTTCTTCATTTTGCATTTTGCATTTTGCATTTTGAATTCCCGTAGGGGACTCGCCACTAATTTAAGACTGCCAAATCAAAGATTATGGCAGGGGCTTGAACGAGCGAATTAATCAATTACAAAATTTTATTTCTTCTTCATTTTGCATTTTGAATTTTGAATTTTGAATTCAAAAAAGGTCAGAAGGAATTATTCTGGCTCCTGTTTTCTGTTTACGCCGCTACTGCTTCAGACTCCAGTAGTCGTTGCAATTCGCCACTAGTCAACTGCTCAATCGGTTTGTCTAAAAAGGATTTCGTCTCAGCAGCCAGCGAAGTGTCAACCATTGACAGCCACCAAACGGCTTCAAGTGCAGAATCACAGAATATGTGCTGTTGGGTTTCGTCTGCTGCGCGCATGAACCACCATTGACTATCAGTGCATCCAACGAAGCCCAGCTTCTCGTTATCGCGGTAAATGCCATCGTTCATGATGTCAAAGCCGAATTTCTCGCATTCATTGGAAATCTGCGCCATGATTTCATTACCCGTGGCAATGGGTAATTCTGGCTTTTGGGGTGGAAGTGCGAGTTGCTGATGTTGTGTGACTAATTCAGCTTCTCCAAAAGGTAAGGGGGCGTTAAGTGTGCCATCTTGGTGATGCCAACTGATGTAGCGATAGCATTTTGCCCAAGTGTTAGCACGGAATTTTTCAGCATTCTCCAATAAGACTACCCAAGGTTGCGTTAGGTCATCATCGTAGCTGATGGTAGCAATCAGTTGTGTGCCGCAGTAAATCTCGTGATCGTAGAAGGATATTTCGACTGTTCTTAATTCTTCGGGTGCGATTACTTGGGCTGGGGTTAGTTCGTCAACTTTCTGAAGCTTGCTGGCTTGGTGCTGGGCAATCGCGTTAATCCAGGCATCCTTGCAGCGTTTGTCTTGTACTTCAACTTTGCAACCGATTTCTGAGTAGATTTGCTTGAGCCGGGCTATGGATTTCAGTTGCAGCTGTTGATGGGAGTATATGGGGTGAGTCATAATTGATTAAGTTCCTAACGGGACGGAAAGCGCTTCAGATTCGCAGTCGGTAGCGCTTTCTTTATAATATTAATTCTATAATATCATTACAGTAATGTCAATAGATGTGTAATGATACGAGAATAATATTGGTCTAATGCGTTGTATAAAGGAGTCGTTATATGTCACAAAATCAACTATTAATGAAGGTAGGCTGGGAAATAGATGTTCCTGAGTTGGGGCAACGCATCCGAGATGCAAGACATGAGTCAGGTCGTACTATTACTCAACTGGCTGCTGAGGCTGACATTTCTGTTGCCAATTGGTACGCGATTGAGCAAGAACGGATAAAAGTACTGCCACTTGCTACGTTAAGACGAATTGAGCAAGTTTTAGGCATTAATTTTGGGGTGCAGCCGTGATGAGAGCAGGAATGATTAACTTTGAGATTATCTTCTTGCTCTCTCCTCAGTCTGATTACAAAAGCAACTACAGTTTTCAAGTATGCCCAAAATTTACGTCGCAGTTGACTTTGAACGAATATCATTGAATTAGAAAAGATGGAATGACGAAAAAGCCGTCTTCTAAGAGCAACAAAGCCGCATCTACCAATTCAACTTCAGCAGCTAACTCCACAAATGACGATATCTCCCTTCAAGAAGATCCAGCTTCAGTAACTATCGATGTTACTGCTGTTGAAGTACCAGAGTTAACAGAGGAAGAAGAACGCGATCGCCTGCATTTAGAGCGTAAGGTGGAACGGGCATTTTATGAAGCTGGGAAAGCTTTGATGGAATTGCGCGACCGCAGGTTATATCGTTCCACTCACCGCACTTTTGAAGATTATTGTCGTGATAGATTTGGGCATAGTCGGCAACAATCGAATTACTTGATTGCCGCAGCTGAAGTTTATGAAAATTTGACAACCATTGGTTGTCAAAATGTAGTGAGAGAGGATTTGACAACCAACCGATCACAAATTCTGCCCACGAATGAGCGTCAAGTCCGCCCCCTCACGAAGCTTGAACCCCAACAACAGCAAGAGGTATGGCAACAGGCTGTAGAAGAAGCTGGTGGTAAAGTGCCAAGTGGTAGGGTAGTGAAAGATGTAGTGCAGCGCATCATGGAAAGAACCAAAGTACCCAACAGTTACCAGATTGGTGAAGTCTGCCAAATTCTAGCCAAGGACAATCCCGATCTCAGAGGCAAAGGTGGGTGTTGGGCTATTGTCACCGCAATCCATGACTTCAGTTGCACTGTGAGAATTTGGAACGGAGAAATTACGGTTGGGTTGAAGTATCTGAAATCTTACGACTATCTACCTGCGGACTGTGAGCAGATGCAGGTGATTTGTAATCGCATTAACCGAGTTTATTCCCCTGCGCTAGAAGAATCGGTGCAGAGGTTTTTGGAGACGCTGGGGAAGCTCAATCGGGCTTATTTGACGGCGTTGGAGGAGAAAGTGTTGAGGGTTTTGGAGTCGGAAATTGAAGCTCAATCCGTAATGTAGTATTAATGTATTATTGTTTTTATCCAACATGACCAGTAACACTCCCCAAACAGAATACGATTCGCCCTGGAAGCAGATACTACAGTTGTATTTTCAGGACTTCATGCATTTCTTTTTCCCGCAGGCGCACAGAGAAATTGACTGGAGCCGAGGGTTTGAATTTCTTGACAAAGAACTGGCTCAGGTGGTGCGGGATGCCGAATTGGGACGGCGACTCGCTGACAAGTTGGTCAAAGTTTACCGCATCGGTGGCGAAGAATCATGGCTATTGATTCATGTAGAAGTACAAAGCCAAGAAGAAACCGATTTTCCCCGACGAATGTTTGTCTATAATTACAGGATAGTGCGACGTGCAAAGGCGCGTGTTCTGATTGGAGGGAAACCTCCCTGGGCAACCCTTCGCCCTGTCCTCACGTAAAAGGGTCTTTGACCCCACCTACATCAAAAGTAAGTAATGAAATTGATGGAATGCAAGGAACGAAAGCCTGAATACGAATAGCCTAAATTGGTAGGAAGGCAAGAGGAGAGCTGTTAAGGGTTAACGAAAGTGAATCAACATAAGTTCCGTTAAGTTAAAAAGGTGAAATAAGGCTGACACACCTTGACCAAAAGGTACGTAGGACGGCTGTTGAAGTGATACGGTCAACAGCGAAGGGGCAAAGCTCCTACCGGAATAAAGTTGGAACCCGAAACAGTTAATCATCAGACACGTGAAACACGGTAAGCCCTATGAATTCTCTGGCAAAGGTCGATAACCAGAGTAAGCCGACCGCAAGGAAAGCCTAAATATTCAGAGGGTAAAGGATACCAGAGAAAGCGAATGCCCTGGGTAACGCTGGGGATAGGGGTTCAAACTTTACCCTACATCGAAAGATGGCAGACTTCTGGTAGGTTCTCAACGATAATCGGCGTAAAGGAATCGAACCGACGTGAAAGATAGAGTCAAAAAAGACATCGGAACGAAGGAACCCTTTCAAGATTGGTCAACCATTAACTGGAAAACCGTCAAGAAACGGATTAGAAACCTGAGACAAAGAATCTATCGTGCAACTCAGTCACAGCAATGGAATCGGGTGAGAAGCCTGATGAAATTGAAAAAGGCAGGAGGCAGGAGGCAGAGGGCAGAAGGAACAAAACAGAAAGGGATTCTGACCCCTCCTGTTTTGGGTCCACTGAATCACAGATTTCAGTGGGGGACTCAAACCCTTGCTCACGAGTGGTCGCGGCAGAAGACGGAGGACAGTATTCCTTCTGCCTCCTGCCCTCTGCCCTCTGCCTTTCTTGTTGATGTTACGCAGTTACTCGAACCTGCTGCTATCAGTGCGAAGAGTCACACAAGAGAATCAAGGGAGGAAAACGGCGGGAATAGATAAGCAAACCGCCTTAACTCCCAAAGCTCGCGTGAGACTGCTCAGAGATATGGAAACCTATCAACTTTGGAAGGCAAAACCAACGGGAGCAACGCGAAAATGTGAGATCGGATTTGATATCTCAATTACCAGGGCTTATTCCTAATAAACCGAGGTCGAAGTTCCCTATTTTTACCTTTTCTAGGTAGCGAACGCTCACCATCCACGTAACTTATGTTACAAATTTTTCGCACCTCACAAAATCGCGTTGCTCCCAAACCAACCAGACGGGTCTATATTCCCAAATCAAACGGAAAAAGAAGACCATTAGGAATTCCAGTAATTAAAGACAGAATCGCACAAGCAATTGTCAAAAACGCCCTTGAACCTAGCTGGGAATGCCGTTTCGAGGCAAACTCTTATGGGTTCCGACCCGGCAGAAGCTGCCACGATGCCATTTCACAATGTCACACACGACTAAATCAGAATTGTGGGGACACCTGGATCTTGGATGCAGATGTCCGAGGGGCATTTGATAATATTAGCCACGACTTCATACTCAAAACCATCGGTCAAATACCAGGACGAGAGTTAATTAAGCAGTGGCTGAAAGCAGGATATGTAGAAGCCGAAATGTTCCACGAAACTGAAAGCGGAACACCACAGGGCGGCATTGTCTCACCGTTACTTGCTAACATTGCGCTGGACGGAATAGATGAACTCCTGTCAAGATATACCAAAACAAAGGTATATCACTCATCTCCAAAGGCAAAGCACCAGAAGACATATCGGAGCAAACCTAGCCCGCGATATGGATTCATCAGGTACGCTGATGACTTCCTTGTGACCGCCGAAACAAAAGAGGACATTGAAGCAATTTTCCCAATTCTCAAACAATGGTTGCAGGAAAGAGGCTTAGAGCTAAATGAGGAAAAGACTCGAATTGTTCGTGTCGAAGAAGGCGTGAACTTTCTAGGATTTACCATCAGGCGGCTTAAAGGAAAATGCTTCACTTTCCCTCAGAAGGAAAAATTCCTAAATAAACTGAGAGAAATACGGGAATGGCTAAAAACAAACAAACACGCCAGCCCCGAAGAAGTGTTAACAAAACTCAACTCAATCATTAAAGGATGGGGAAACTACTACAGGTATGGGGCAAGCAAAGAGATGTTCTCAAAATTTGACTATCAACTTTGGAGGGCGCTCTGGAGATGGTCAATAAAAAGACACCCGAACAAAGGGTTAAAGTGGATAACTGCCAAATACTTCAAGCCCTTCGGCAATAAAAGTATGATATTCACCGCAACCTTCCAAGACCGCCGAGAGAAAAGAAAATCGCTAGCCATCAAACAGTTAAGCGACATCCCTATCACTCGACACATAAAGGTTAAGGGCAACGCTTCCCCAGATGATCCCACACTAAAGGAATACTGGGAAAACAGAAAAACCCAGTACGGCAGGATATATTGGGCTAAAGGTTCAAAGCTATACCAAGTAGCAGAAAACCAGAACTGGGAATGCCCAGTATGTGGGGAACACCTGTTCAACGGAGAAGAACTGCACGTTCACCACTTAACAAAAGTGTCAGACGGAGGAACAGACGAGCAAACAAACTTGCTCCATCTTCACAAAACCTGCCACTACCATGTACACAGTGGAAAACAGACTGAAACGTAGAGAGCTTGAGCCGGATGATGAGAAATTGTCAAGTCCGGTTCTGAGGGGAGGAGGGAACGGCGACGTATCCCTCCTTACCCGACTTTGACCGTTATGATCGCTCTGTTGCTTCTCTGGCTGTGTTGGGAGATGAAAACATCAACTGGCGACCGTTGCAGTTTGGCTACGAGTTGTTTGGCTGCAAAGTTGATTTCCAGTTTCCTGTAATCAAGCTGTTAGACTACGAACAACGGCAGTCTGAGCTAGAAGCCAGTCGCAACCCTTTTGCTACGGTTGTGTTAGCTCATTTAGCAGCAGTACAAACCCGTAGTGACAGGTTGCGGAGAAAACAATCAAAACTGGCTTTGGTACGTCGGTTGTATGAGCAGGGGTTTGAAAGGTCAGATATCATTAACTTATTCGGGTTTATCGACTGGGTAATGACTCTACCAGCCCAATTAGAGGCAGAGTTTTGGCAGGAATATCGTGATTTCGAGGCATCTAAAAGTATGCAGTATGTAACTTCTGTTGAGCGATTTGGTATACAGAAAGGTAAGCAAGAAGGATTGTTGAAAGGCATATCCTTGGGATTAAAGCTCAAATTTGGTTCACAGAGACAAAACCTATTACCTGAAATTGAGCAAATTGAGGATGTCAGTTTACTCGAATCAATTCTAGAAGCAATAGAGACAGCTAATACTATTGATGAATTACGCTCCCTTTATCAAAGAGCAACTGACATCCAGGCAGAAAATTAGCGTTTTTTAATATGCAATTTTCAAGGTTCAGTTTGGTTAGTTTCAGTTTTAATCGTTTGCTAGCACAGGAAATTCTCTAACCCGCAATTGTTCAGGAAACTCTTCAATATCTCCACCCTTGCGATGGCGGGTTTTAAATTGTTGATTCTGTGCTAAAGCACCACTTCCTAACTGTTTGACGAAAACTGGAACATCAGCTGCTTGACATTGGTTAACAATTGTCTGAATCCACTCAATTTCGCAGGAACGAGCGCCAGTACCAGACTCACCCCCAATGATCACCCAATCTGGTGACTTTTCCCACCTTGATCCTACTTTGAGAGCAAATTCATCTTCACTAAATTGATACAGTCCAAAAAGTGAAGATAAATCAATTTCATCGAGCAGTGGCTCACAGGATAAAAACCGAACTACTGCTGGAATCTGCAACAGTACAGGTATGCGTTTATCAGCCATCGCTTGATTTTCTGTTGATGTTCCTAACCACAGATTCGGTAAAGGAAATGGTTGGTCAATAAAATATTGTTGGAGATTAATTAAACCGCCAAACTTTTCACCAATTTCGCTCCAAAGATGTTCTTTGGCAGCTTCATACCATTTAACCCATAGTTTGGGTTGATTAAAATACTCCAATGCCCTCTCTGGTCGTTTGGTAAGAACTTGAAAAGTATGTTGAGGACACAGAGCAACAACAGCCATTACTTGGTCAATCCACTCAAAAGGGACATTGGCATGAAATAAATCAGCCATGCTGCAAACGAATATCTTCTTAGGCTTTCTCCAGTGCAGTGGTTTTAGTAATTGTGATTCGACAAATTGTACTGTCCCATCCCATTTGCTAACAGTTTGGTACTGGGAGAATTGTTGAAGTCGTGGTGATTTTGCTGCGGTAGCTGCATAGCATCGCGCACACCCAGGCGAAACGCGAGAACAACCCACAATTGGATTTATAGTTTCGTCTGTCCAAGAAATATTTGTTGACATAATTACCTACCTAAATAGAAAACTCTGATTTCACCCGCCCTAGGCGGCTATTTGGCTAATTAATGAAAGTCGTACAACCGCCTGACTTACCTGGTCTGATATCCCAGATAGCATCGCAAGTTTGTCTACCAGAACGTCTAACCAGCTTCCCTCCTTTCTCTACATAGGTCTGTGATGCTGGCACACCATTGATTAGATAATTCACCCGCCCCACTATTGGGTAAACATGATGAATGTGCGCGTTTAGCTGATTAAATGCTCTAGCTCGACTTTTGGCTTGGAAAATATCAGACGGCATTAGAAACAACAACCGCGCATCTTTATTGTTGTGATTTAACAAAGAAAGCGATCGCTCGATAAATTCCATGCACTTGCTGAACGGCGGATTTGTGATCACTAGGTCAAATTCAGTGTGTGGTTCTACTTCATCAACCAAGAAATCACTCGTCAACCACGTACAATCAGGAGCATTGCATCGTCCTTTCTCTACCCTAGATTTATTGATATCCAGACAAAGGATGCTAAAAGATTCGGAGTGTGGAATATTCTTAGCGATTTGGCCAGTACCAGCACATGGCTCAAGAATGTATTCGTCGCTTGGCAGTACTAACTGTGCCATCGCTTGTGCAATGTTGTCAGGTGTCTCCCAATCGTCATTTGTCCAGTTTTGAAGTTCTAGCTGTTGTTTGTCGAACAATAGTGTGTTATTCATCTTCCTGCTCCAAATCTTCTAAATCTAATTCAATGTCGTAGCCCTGAAATTCTAACCAAGCCAAAACTGTTGTTAATGCCATAGAGCAAGAAATATCACGTTTGAGAACTATAGTAACTGCTGGGTTTTTACCATCGTAAAAAGCGCAGCCAATACAGTCTTTGTTGCGTCCCCAATTAACTACAACGTTGCGGCGATCACATTCTTTTAACAGTAGCTGTGTGTGTGACCAGTTAGTAGAGAAATCAGGTACATAGCCATAATTATCAAACCAACTTTCTCCATCAAACTCATCATCTATTGCACTATCTGGAGGTACAAAAAACTCGACTTTAACAGCATGATAATCACCGCCATACTGCCATTGTGCGCCGGGAGTGAATTGGCTACACTCTTCTTCAAATTCCGTTTTCTCCCATCCCAAACTTTGAGCTACAAGCACATTTAATTCTGGGAATGAGTTAATTGCTACTTTTGTTGAAACTGTCATACTCTATCCTCACTCTGATTCTTAATAATCTTGGCGCTGATTGATTCAAAATCAACTTGAAAAATATTCATATCAAAATGCATTTCTCCACTGTTATATTGGTCAACAATGTGCTGTCTGATTTTAGGCTCTGACAATCCATCGGGTATATCAATGTGGGCTTCAGAGGTGAGCTTTTCGACTACTGTGACTATGACTTTCATAGCTTTTCTCCTAAAAATTCTATTTGGCTTAAGGTTTGGAGTTGTTCTGCAAGGGTGCTTAAGAAATTTTGTAGTTTACTGGTTGCTTCTTCTTTGCCTAGTTCCTCTTCAAAAACATAAAGTCTCAAATTTTCTAAATAGATTTCTACGCGAGTTAAATTCAGGTCGCAAACAGTCAACAAGGTTAGAGTGAATCTTGCGTACTTGCAAAAATAGTATTGACGTTTTTCAGTAAAAGACTGTCCTTTCTGCCATGTTATTTTTTCCATAAGTTCATTGCTTGAAAATAATTTGATTTTCATAAATGCTTTTACAAAACCTGTTAACTTAGATACAAGGAGTGTTTTTGTGTGGCGGTTGTTACTTAATTAAGCGGCAATCGCTGTTATCTCCAAGGTGTGAAATTATTCCACTGAAACCAGATTGATCCAGATTCAGGGTAAGCAGCAGTGGCATGAATTTCTGAAGGGTCACCCCAACAGCAAAAAGCATTAATCGCAAAGGTGGGTTCTTCAAGGTAACTTCCTTCTTCAAGAAGAATTGTGGAGACAGAATCATCCACCCAAATTTCAATCCAATCACGCTGCAAGTATTGGATGTAAAAGTCAACCCAGTTGGTTCTGTGCCAAGGGCCTTTTGATTTGTTGAAGCGCCATAATTTAAATACTGGGTTCCAGTGCGCCAGGAAATCTAGGGCTACAGATTTGGACTGCTTGAGAATATCTTGATCGCCAGGAGTAATCGTCAGATTTTCGTGGAGTCGGGGAAGTTCCGCAGTAATGCCACCATAATGGACTGCGTACCATTCAATACCACTAATTCCCTGTTTGACTTGCGATTCCCAGACAAGCGATCGCTTTTTAGCTGCTTCTTTAGTTCTTGAGAGGAACATATCGAACCGCAACACGCCTTCTACTGAGGAGAGTCCGCCGCAAATCAGATGGTGTTGGAAGATGGGGTCGTATGCTTCTGAATATGCAGCTTGGTTGATAGAGTCTATTTGGTCAGCGATCGCGGCGGCTTTGGGGTCTTGGAATTTAGTCATGATTGCTCCTTATCCCAACTCCAAACTGCTTCCCATTTACCAGCGAGAAAATTTTCAACTGTTTTTTGAATGTCTGCACCTTCAAACACTTTGAGCATGAGTTCAGTGTTTAGTACAGATGCTTGCACATCAAGGAAACTGACATAAACTCGGTTAGGTTTTTTACTGAGGATTGCATCCCACCAAATTTTCTCTGTTTGGTAATCACTTGGTTCACCCCAGACAAGTAATTTTGCTGAAAGGGTATATTTTTGAGCTAGAGGAATGATAAAAGCTTTGTTTTGCTCATAGTCTTGCCAATGAGTTGGCACACACAAAGCACAAGGAGTTGCGAGTAAAGTACGATTGCTCTCAAGAACTTCACGGCATTGATCTGCCCACGAAATTTGTTTGTAGAACTGTTGAATGACATCTTTATCGGTCATGCTGACTTCTCCTGTTGTTGAAATAATTCTGTAATATCCGGCAACCACCGCAGTTGGAAAACTGTTTGATTGCACCCCTTTGCCAAGGCTGGAACCATCCGCCCCCATCGCTTGCCTGATTCTGTAGGACGATACGGGATTTTTTTATCTTCAGTGCGGTATTGCAAGCCAGCATTAATTAGCCATTTGTTAACTGCGATCGCACTTTTCCCTATTGCTTCCCCAATTTGGGTCGGGTTGAGATAAGCATCATCGGAAGTATCAGTGCAAGCGATCGCCGTTTTGAGTTCATCAGCAGCAGGCTTAAGGGCTGGGTTGACAGACGTAGCGGCGTTAACAGCTAACTGGGCGGTGAGGGATTTCTGTAGTCCTGCAAATTCTCCTACTAGCAGCGCTAACTGGGCAGCTTCGTGAGCAATGGTTGATTTTGGCTGGTAAGAAGGACGGGTTTCTGCTTCGTGGGTTTTGACAGCAAAATAACTTTGTGCTGCTGCTATTTCTGGCTTTCGTGGATCTCCATTCATGGCCACCAAATAACAGGCATAGCGGGAAAGACGATAATCACTGGGTACATTCCTGGTATAAAGCCCAGCATCGGTAAAATGGTTTTGTACTGATACCCCGGTATTTTGGCAACCAAGTTTGGCTCGGTCGATAGTATCTATAAAGCGTTCCCACTTCTTGTAGCCGAGTAGTTGCATTAACTCTCTTGCTAGCCAGTATTCTTCTCCTTGGTCAGCAACATGACGAATGCCATCAAAAGGGCTACTGTTGTTTGATTCGTGGAAATTGACTAAATTAGACATGGCTATTCCTTAGCAAAGGGATTAGTTCAGGCGATCGCACTCTTGGCGGGGGGTGATCGCTTTTAGTTGTTTACCGTTTCAGGAAATACACTTATAGTTGAATCCCCAATCCTACTCCTAGCGCTTTCTCTATACCTCGTAGTGTTTCTATTGGTAGATCCTGAACTTTTTCGCGTTCAATTCGGCTCCAATGATTAGCACTAATTCCGGCTTCTGCTGCTAATTCAGTCATAGTTTTGGGTGAAGCTTTTCTAAGGGATCTAATTTTTTCTCCTAATCCAGGAAACTCCTTGCTAAACGTCACACGCATTAATGTTAATCCCACATGTCGTACTCCTTAAGTATCTTTCGCTGGGATATATTTTTCACACTTCCATCTTAACCTCTAAAGTCGTTCTTGACAAGTATAACTTTAGAGGTTATATTATTAAGTATGGGAGGAAACGAGCGCCAGCCTCCCAGATAAATATAGAGGTGCTTCAGTAATCTGAACCTTGACAAAAGTGAACAGAAGCAAAACCCCCCAGGGAGCAGAAGTAGTGGATAGTCAAAGCTGCTGACGCAAGGTAAGGGGTCGAGTGGTTCCAAATAAAAAATTCCCGCATCGGTACGACAGTCGCTTTTAACGCCAATCAGCACTGGCTGTCGCCTGATTGCTAAGATATGCTGCTGCGGGAAGCTCCTAGTCACTGGCACAGGAGCAATTAAGAAAAGCTACGCTTGAATTTTTGTGAGTGCGTTGTGCCTGCACAACGTCATTTCGTGCCAATCAAAAGGCGATCGCTTGCCGTGGAAAGTATGCGATCGCCCTTCTCACCTAATCAAAGGTTTCATAATTATGCCACAAACAACGACAATAACCCAAGACCCCCTGACTGGACGCGACCGCCGCATCATTGCAACTATCATCGAACGCACACCAGAAGAAATCCGTACCATCTGGATTGAAGCCGAAATCACAGTATGGGTGCAATTCGTTGATGGTGGACGACTGCCGTTTGACCGTGACTGGTTCGCTACAAGGGTGGCAGAAGTTAAAGCCAACCTTCCCGAAACGCCACGAGAACGCAACGAACGCCTCAGCGCAGAGTTAGAACAGGCTTGCACCCAGTTTGGTCTATGGCACGGTGAAATTGATTGGCTGTCGTTTAGTGCAAAACTGTATCGGGACAAGCAGTTGGTCGGCTTCGTTGGATGCACCGACGAAGGCTGGTATATCAGACCCAGACAATACGGACAGAATAGGATTGCTGGCAGTGCGGAAACTGCGATCGCTCTGTTGGGAGTAAAGGTAGCATTAGCAGCTTAATTGTTGGTCACTGGTAAGCGCTTTTGTTTCGGCAAGAGCGCTGTTTTATTCAATTAATTAGGTGGACGTAACGTGGAAAGGAAAGAAATAGTTGACCAAACAATTAACTTCATCTCTCGTGCGTTAAACAAGTTGGGAGAGTATAGCGAATCCCATGAATATGACGAGGTGGTTGACGAAGTTTATGAGTTGGTTAGTGAATTGAAAGACAAACTTTTGAAACTGCGTAAAGCCAACCTACAAACTTCAATTAATCACAACCAAAAGAAGCAATAATTGCACAAAAAGGAAGTCTACCATGCAAGTTACCATCACAATTCCCAGAGGTTGGGGATACCCAAGATTTACCTTTGGACAACGCACAAAGCAAGGTATTGTCGTCGGAGTTGAGTATATCCCTAGTGATAGTTTGATAGGCAAAGAAGGTGGTTCGGGTTGGCAATACGGTTTGCTACCTGATAAGAATAGCAAAGATATCATTTACTTAACTGAAAACCAAATTCAACAGCTTTCTCCTAAAGAATCAGAAGAAGAAATTTTAGATGAGATTGATGCATATCTTAATGAGGTCGCAATACTTCAGGCACAGTTGGGAGAAAAATTGGATATTAGAACTCCGTTTGGTGATGTACAACAAACAACCTCTAAACCAGTTCAAACCAAAAGTATTTCCAGACGGTCTGCGGCTTAAACAACAGATATCAGAAGGAATCGCTACGCGAAAGAGCAGTGATGTGTCTGCTGTTGAGCCATGAAAAATATTGCTATCGGCTTGGTATTGGGAGTTTTGCTGAGTTCAATCGGAGCAAAATTCCTAATTGGTACTCCTTTGTTCAAAACTGCATACTGCAATTGGGATGCAGTAGAACGACTGTTTGTTAATTCCAAATATCGCTGAAAAAACTAGGCATTATCGTAAGAATTCAGTACCCAGGAGTCAGAAGCCAGAATTATCAGGGTTTAGAAATATTAGCGTACTCATCAAATATGAGAATTTGAAATATTCTGACTCCTGTATTCTGACTCCTGAATCCTTACGTGCTATCTCCAATTTTCGGGAGGTAGTGCCAAATTTAGCTGGAACAACAAAATGAACAAACCAAAAGAACTGCAAGAAGCTTGGGATACGCTGATGGGTATCGATAAAAGATACTACATTTCTACAGGTTTTTATGCTTTGGGTGATGCATATTTGCTCAGTGATAAAAATCCCCAGTACAAAAACCAAATTGTGCTGGTTGAGCATCGTCACAAATTACAAATTAATCATTGGAATTGGACTTGTAAAAAGTCTGATTGCGTTAAACAACCAACCATTTTAACCAATGGTGATGATGGGAAGGGAAATCTCAAACGCAAGGCTCCGTCGCTGACAATTTATGAGTAAGCGCAAACCCCCAATCATTAAACACCCAATCAAGCTGCAAAGAGGCAGTTCCCACAAGATAGTCTACAGAACTATCAAAAATGTTCAACACCTCAAAAATAGTCATTTATTGGGAACTGCAACCATCAATAATCAATCGCAGATGGTTCGCAAAGTAGGGATTTATTGGGTTGTTGTTTAGATATCAAAAAGCGTAGTTTCTCGGAAATCTAAGAAGCTACGCTAATTTTTTGTGAAAATTTGAGGTGAATAGACAATGGTACAAGCAATTGCCAATTCTGAAGCATTTTTACAGAATGCTGTAGTTGAGCATTATAACTTTTCTAAACTCAATAAAACTCGGATTCGGTTCAAAATCCAACTGAAGAAAACCACTAAGAGTAACGCTCCGAAGTGGACTGATGTTTTGCAAGCTGATAATGAGGAAGAATCAGATTTACTCAAAGTAAAATCTTCCGAAGTTGGGTTGAAAGGCATCAAAGTATTTAAAGCGTTAGATGAAGCTGCCAGTCAATTGAGGCAAGAAATAGCCTCTGTGCAAGAGTGGATGTCCGCCGATGGTGGCGATTGGATTTGCCCGATTGATTTAGCTCCCTTGGTTTGGAGTCAGTTGCTCAACATTCGGGATGTAATTGCGCCAACTTTACGTGCTGGGTTGAAAGGTAGTTATGAGCAAGGTTTAGCAGATTACACGGCACGTATTGATCACTTCATATCTTTGAATGTTTGGGAACTGCCTCAAGACAAACAAGAAGAAGTTAAAACCAGCTTGCTCAAAGCTTTTCCTCTGTTGTCAGACTTAGAAGATTACCTTCAAGTAGTCATCGGTCGTCCGGTGATTATCCCGGCATTGTCTGAGCAGCTGAACCAGCAACAAGCTGAGTGTCTTGCTCAGATCACACAGTTCATCAACCAATACGACCAGAACCTAGAACAACGCTTGCGAGAATCTGCGATCGCCGGTGGTGAACAACTAGCCGCGCAGTTGTTGGAGGAATTGGCTGACTGGGAACCGGGACGTAAACCCGTGCAGTTCAAGCGCAAGATGGAAAAACATCTTCAGAAAGTGCGGGTGCTGCTGGCGAATGCTAGTCCTGAAGCTGGCGGTAGTCTGCAAGAAATGATGGAGCATCTGGATTCCATTGTGAACGAGCCGGCGATTACCCAAAAGAATTTAGGGGAACAGGGGCGGTCACAACTCCAGGCGAAATTGGTGGTGAGGTAGTGGGAACCGTAACGAAAGATTCGGTAACTACTGTTCGCGTTTCAATACCAACTCAAACAGCTAGGAGATAATAAATGTCACATTTTACACAAGTCAAGACGAAATTAACCAATCGTGAGTGTTTGGTACAAGCCTTAGAAGACTTAGAACTCAAACCCCAGGTCTATGAAACACCGCAGCTACTCACAGGCTACTACGGTGGTTCGCAAGGGCAGAGTGCGGAAATCATAATCAGTGGTCGCACAATCAAAGCCCGTGCAGATATCGGTTTTCGCTGGAACTCAAATTCTGGAGTGTA
Organism: Trichormus sp. ATA11-4-KO1; assembly: GCA_019358915.1. Lineage (GTDB taxonomy): Bacteria > Cyanobacteriota > Cyanobacteriia > Cyanobacteriales > Nostocaceae > LEGE-11386. Next base: position 10,341 of record JAHHIM010000028.1, on the reverse strand, counting down.
TGACGTAATTCACGACGAATACGAAACTTCTCCCCGGCTGGGTGAAAACTTCTTCAGCCACAAGTTAATGCAGACGTATGGCAAGCGCATGGTACTAGCCAAAGCCGAGGATTTACGCGAAAAATTTGGCGAATGCACTATTAACGAAGAAACCAAAGGTCAAGTGCAAACCCTACGGCTAACATTTGCCGGACATCAGGAAGTTAAACAATACGCTAGGAGGTAATTGATGGAACGCTCAATACTGATACATTTCGATAAATTGACTGGTGAAGTGCGAGTAGAAGCTGAGGGTTTTGAAGGGCTGTCCTGCCTGGAAGCGACGCAGCCGTTCGAGGAAGCGTTGGGTGTTGTGGGCGATCGCACTTTCAAAGATGAAGCGCAAACCCAGCAGCTACGGAATACTTCGACACATCAAACACGCATAAGACAATAACAGAAAGGGGGGAATGGTCGAGTTCCCCCTAAATCTTTTCGGAGATACTCATGCAAATAGGAAAAGTTCGGTCAAACAGCAAAGCCAGGATTTGGGGCGAGTTCGGTTTAACAGTTTGGTTAAGTGTGAGAGAAGTTAAAAAACTGATGTGGGCGCTGAACTTTGAGCCACATATTGATCTTGCATTTTCCTATTTTACTCGTGAGCATTTGGAAGAAGCTGTTCAAAATGCTGGGCGATGCACCTTAACTGCTTGTTGGGAAAAGCAAGATGATTATTATCCAAATCATGGAGAACTGGAGGACGACGCAAAGTGCCTAAACGACTGGTTAAATAGAGCAAAATGGCATAGCTTTCGTCATGACCTCGGTTTGGGGTTGCTTGTCAGGTACTACAGTCCGATTCATACCGATGAAATGCTTTCCTTGGAGGGTACTGATTACAAAAGTGACCCCAGAAATTTTGAGTATTGCACATTTTATGGAGTCAATAGCTATTTGGAAGGTGTGCATTACGAAACAATATGTGAATCCCTGGGTATTGAATGGTGTATTAGGTAACAAACAGGATGAACGAATTACCCAAAGAATACGCAATGGTTCATATTTACGCCGCTACTCAAGCCAGAGAACCAATCATAATCAAAGGCAATACAGAGGGTCTGTGTGTATTGATTAATGCTTTAGTTTCAGCCATTGCCTTTAGTGATGGAACTGCGGAGATTTTTGACGGCGATGCCGAACTTCATGAGGTAGTCGTAAAACTGGTAAAAACTCACGACGAACTCCTACCATTACCGTATAAACAATCACAATGAACCTAAATAATATCTTTGCTACTCTAGATTCTCAAATCCCCATTGTGGCGTTAGAGGTGCTTGCCCCAGAAGAAGCCACAATTGTACAGTGGTTGACTACACAGGCACAAGAAAAGCTTGAGAGTCCGGTGTTCTTCTGGAATCTGGGAGTATCGAGTCTGGAGCAATGTCTTATAGCTGATGACGGTGGATTGGTTTTCAAGCCAGTACCAGAGTATAAAAGACCTCCTCACGCTGACCCGTTGTTGTACATTTTCGAGTACATCAACAGTTTCGATGGTGTAGGTGTATTTGTCCTGGGTGACATTCATCCCTTTGTAGGTAAAAATTCTCCTCAATTGAGTTGGGAAATTCTCACCAGGGTTAAAAACCTCTACCACAGACTCAAACCCACGGAAAAACGCATTATTTTTCTAGGACAAAACATTGAATTGCACGAGTCTTTGGTGCGGCTGATTCCCTTTGCAGAAGTGCCTCTACCGACCATCGAACAAGTCCAGGAGCATTTGGAATCTTACTTGCAGTATTTAAAGGAATCAGCCTCCGAACAGGAAGTTTCCTTCCGAATCCTGCTTTCTGACGAAAATAAAGAAACTTTGGCAAGGGCAGCGCTGGGATTAACGCTAGAAGAAATCAGCGATTTTCTGAGGCTCACGGTCAAAGAAAGTTTGAGTAGTGCTGGCATTACAATTGATACCAGTATCATTACCAAGGTGGTCGAGTACAAAACCCGGCTGCTCTCTCAAATGGGCATCGAGTTGGGTAAACCCGCAACAATTCCCTTTGGGGGACTCGATTTGTTACGCGAGTGGCTGCAACGGCGGCGGCGACTGTTTACACAAGAAGCGCGATCGCTGCATCTGCCACAACCCAAGGGTGTGCTATTGGCTGGCCCGCCGGGAACGGGTAAGTCCCACTGTGCCAAAAACATTGCGAATATCCTCAATTTACCACTATTGCAACTAGACATCGCCTCGATGCTCGGTTCTTTGGTGGGCGAATCTGAGGGCAATGTCCGCCGCGCACTCAAGACGGCAGAAGCGATCGCACCGTGCGTTTTGTGGCTTGACGAAATTGAGAAAGCCTTATCTGGTCAGGGTGATAGTTCTGGAGTTTCACAAAGAATCCTGGGCAATATCCTCACATTCATGAGTGAGTGTACAGCCGGGGTGTTTGTCGTAGCCACTTGCAATGACCCATCAGCGCTGCCTAGTGAACTCAAGAGGAAAGGCCGCTTTGACGAAAATTTCTTTGTCGATTTGCCGTCTGAGCCTGAACGGGCGCAGATATTGCGGATTCACCTGGAGCGATTTGGCATCTGCGTTGAGGATGAATATTTGGAGGCGATCGCAGCCAACACTGCAAAATTCTCCGGTGCGGAATTAGAGACACTGGCAGCCGAAGCTGCACTACTGGCGTTCGATGAAGGCCGACCGCAGCAGATAACGCTTGGGGATCTGGAAGCGTGTCGTCAGACGATTACACCGCTTGCTGTCCAAGATGCTGCTTCTGTCGAAAGAATGCAGGCTTGGGCGAAAACTGCCAGGGCTGCTTCTAGTGCGATCGCTCCCAGACCTAGCAAATCTCTACGGACTTCTCGTTTTAACTTGAATTAACAAACAGGCGATTGTCTCTGATAGTTGACCTTTTTTGAATTCAAAATGCAAAATTCAAAATAGAGCCTCCGGATGCCGCCAGGCTGTACAAAATGAAGAATGGAAATAATTTTGAATTAATTCATTCCGAGTACAGGCTCCCACTGAACTTTGTTCAGTGGTCTACAATCAGTGGTGAGTCCCCTACGGGAATTCAAAATGCAAAATGCAAAATGCAAAATGCAAAATGAAGAAGAAATAATTTTGAATTTTGAATTGATAATTTTGAATTGTTTTGCCCCGACTGATTGTCTTTAATTTTGAATTAATAATTTTGAATTTTGAATTGATTTGACCTGGGCGATTGCCTCCTTTTTGCGCGAGAACGCAATCGCCCAGTTTTCATGTGAGGTTTTTGGAAATGACAGTAGAAAAAATATTGCAGCAATGCACTGTAGAAGGTAACATCGTTAGACTTCCGGGCATTCAGCTAGACCGCAAGACTTATCTGGATGTGGCGAAGAAAATAAATTTGATTGGTGGTAAGTGGAAAGGTGGAAGGGTTTCGGGCTTTATTTTTGAGCAAGACCCAACAGAATTATTGATGCAGATAGCTAGTGGGGAAAATCGTAATTTAAGCAAGGAGTATCAATTTTTTGAAACTCCTCAACCACTGACAGACAAAATTGTAGCACTGGCAGATATCAAAAAGTCTCACAGCATTTTAGAGCCAAGTGCTGGTAGAGGAGCGTTAATCAAAGCGATTAACAAAGTGCTTCCGGGTAAGACGGTTGATTGTTACGAACTTATGGACTTAAACCAATCATTTTTGAAGAAGCTATCTATAGTTAATTTGAAAGGTGCAGACTTTCTTCAGAATGATGGCACTACCTACGACAGAATAATTGCAAATCCTCCGTTTAGCCGGAATCAAGATATTGTCCACATTCAGGAAATGTATACGTTACTGAATTCTGGTGGACGCATTGTCAGTGTAGCATCAACACACTGGCAGCACTCAAACAACTGCTCCGAAAAACGTTTTAAAGATTGGCTGAAGTTTGTTGATACAAAAATTATTCCAGTTGAAGCTGGAAGTTTTAAAACTAGTGGCACTAATGTTGCTGCGGTCATTTTGTTAATTAATCGATGATGTTCCCTAGAGTTGCTGTAGACATCGCCTCTGCAATTTAGTGAGGTGGCCACTTAATTTTTGAGGATTTTAGCTAATGTTGACATATCGTTTAACCCCGCTAGGCTATCGTACCCTAGTGGGGATATTGATTCGTGCAGCTGTACTAGCAGCAATTGCCTCTGTCCCCAGTCTTTTGATTCTCTTGTCAGCTAGCGCCTCTCTTCCCTGGTGCGAGGATGGCGAACAACCAGGGCATCCTCCCAAATGCCGCCCTATTGTTGTATTGCCAGAATTCGATGAGCGAGGTAGTGGAAGATAACCGCTACGCGCCGGACAAGTGAAGATGTTTGTAATCAACTAGAAGGAATAACCAGAGAAGAGACTGAAACTCTCTTGGAAGCACTACAGCATCAATTGCGATGGGGCAATGCCCAGGCTGTGGTGAATCATTAACCAGATACAGTAAAAACAATGGAAACATACCTTGTTTATGTCAATGCTGTTTGTAACAGCAACAAGTTTTGGTCGGCCAAAGTCGAAGATAATCAACTGATTATCAAATGGGGGAGAGTCGGATATTCATCTCAAACGAAAGTACATTCTTTGGCAAGCAATCAAAGAGCGGTTTTCAAATATTATCAGTTAGTAGCTGAAAAGAAAGCTAAAGGCTATCAAGAGAGCCAGTCTGAGATAGATGGTAGTCGCAATATTTCGGAAATCAGGAGAGCGATACAACTACTCAACACTCTGCGTCCTTATGTGGTTAATGGCAATTTTGACGGTTGGTACTTACAAGCGATAAACGAATATCTACAGATTGTTCCTACGCCTTTGGGAATGAAGATAGACCCATACACAATTTATCAAAGCGTAGCAGATGTTGACCATCAGCGTGAGATACTCAGTGCTTTGCTGCTATCTCCTTCTGTAACTGTCCCACAGACGATAGAAGTCTCGAAACCTGAACAACAAACTGTCAGCCTCAAGTCTCTGCCTAAGAGCTTTTGGCGGCATTCTTGAGGTTTACTGGACTCAGTGCTGAGTGCTGAGTGCTGAGTAATAAAAAGAATACTCGGCACTTTTGCACTCGGTAAATGCCACGCGAATTGTGGGCGGAATCTTATAATTAGGAGAAGGTTGATACCACGCGAATTGTGGGCGGTCTTTTAACTCAGCACTCAGCACTTTTAACTCAGCACTCTTCATTGCCAAGCTACTTAGTGGCTTGGTGGTAAGCTTCGTTTAAGATCACGGATGGCGGCACTAGTATTTCTGTCATAGGCAATTTGCACACAACGAGCGACCGCACTTAACAAATCAAAGTCAGGGAAATAGCGGCTGTGGGTTTGCAGTTGATAATCTTCACCTTGTAGTTGATGAATCAATAACTGCTGATTCCTAAATAACCAAACTTCAGGAATACGATAGGGGAGATAATCTTTGACATCAGAATAGCTGGTGACATCAATTTCAATTACCAAATCGGGAGGTGGATCTTGTTCCCAGTCAATACGTTTTTTACCTGATACAGCTTGCCAGTTATCGATATAAAAGCAATAATCTGGCTCAATCCCGCTTTCTTGGGGTAAGCTCATGGTGACTGGTGTAAACGCATCATATTCTCGCTCATCGTGATCTAATAGCGTAGTCACAATGTTGGCCAGTAAATGGGCATCTCGACCATGTACTGGTAATGGGGACATCAGCAATACTTCTCCACTACGGTATTTTATACGCGGAATTGACCCATCTCCCCGTTGTTCACATAACTGCTGGTACTCTTGCCAAGTAGCAGGTAGGCGTACTACAGCACCAGGAGGCAATTGAGTCTTGTCTGGAGAAACAAGGGCAAACATGACTGACATCTCCTTTTTCGGCAGCATACTGTCATGATAGCAAGGAGGTTGAGCAAGCTTTGAAGAAGAACTTAGAAGTCAGAATTCAGGAATCAATTAGTAGCTCTTCTGAATCCCCACTAAGTGGTTGTCTTTCAAATGTAATGTTCCGGTTGGGGCTGATGCGGAAAGAATTCAATATTACTGATTTACGCTCCGATGAAAGTGTGTATCAGGGTTTTGAGGAATTTTTGTCAGGAGTCAGTTATTAATGGTAAAAATGGTTATCTAAATAAAAAATAGCCAATGTTGTATTAGTTTATTTTCGCTCTTGTATAAAGTTTAATATATACAATTATTGTATTCACCATAATCATGAATTCCAAATTTTATTTGCAATAGCAAACGATCTTGGGAAATTGGAGGTGTAGCTTTATGAAAAGCGAATACGTCTTCTACAAAGCCAAAACCAGCTTTTCCACAAATAGTTAACCACCGATCTGATCCATAATAAGTCAGTAGTTCTGCATCAGACTGTCGTCTAAATAAGGATAAAATATAACTTAGTTTTTTGCGTTTGTGACTACCACGGATGTACACATGGGGACTGCTCGATAAGTTGACGTCAGTTAGATAAAAGAAAAATATCAAATTGCGGTAGTCATTTAAATCATAATGAAAATTCATCGCTGCTTTATTTAAGTCATATTTTGTTCTTTTTACAAAAACCCAGTGTAGTTGACTACCTATGAAGACAGGATCTTTTTCTAAATATTTATGAGCTATTTCTAAAACTTTTGGATCACTGGCTATTCTTTTTATTACTGGACAAAGCAAAGTAGTGTTATAATAGTCGCCTCGGATAAAAGATTGTCCGTAGTCATTTTCTGCTCTGGCTTTATCAGTATATAAGAATCCATAATTGTAATTACCATCTCCATAACACCTATTATTCTGAGCAAAATTAAGAAGTTCTTGAAGGATACTATCAGGTAGATGAATGCCAATGTAAATACCGTCTTGTTTTAAAGAAGTGACAATTTCATCAACTTCTAGGTTTGAAAATATAGATAAATCTTGATATTTTTTATATCTTATAGGCTGTTGAGAAAAAGAAATAACCAGATGACGAATAATATTAAATCGACCAGTAATAAACATTAAAAGCCAAAGAGGATTAGTTTTGGTTTGACGATAATATTTAGAAACTCTTCTCCAGATTCCTGAGCATGAATCTCGAACATGAAAATCAAGAATTTTTTGCTTATTTTTGCTCATATTTATCCTAGTTATCGAATTTTTTCCAATCAAATCTACCATCTACTGCTAAGTCATGCAATACAACGGATCAACGGCTCTACTTGCCAGGGAGTGTGCACTAGACTAACAGTATTTCTGCTGGGTTAAGGCTTCTTAGTAACTGATGATATTGCAACAGAATGGACACTTATCTTTGGAAGAACTATAACGTAAAACGCTCTCCGGCTCTAATTCCTGCTGCTGGTAATTCACTTAAAAACTACTCATGTCTGCATTACTGAATCGATGTTCTAGTATTTCTCTGTTTGTAAAATGTAACACTCAGATTCAGGTCTATTATGCACCCAAGTAATTTGGGAACCATCAAATAAGGGAATTTCTACTTGCCACCACTGCCCATGCCGCAGACGGCGATACCAGCGAAAGTTTGAGCAAATCCAATCGAACAGTTGCATATCAAAAGTAGTGGATAAGTAAAGGTAGATATAGCTTTTTTAGGTATGGCGTGTGGCTACACACATAAGCGATAATGCTGCTTGTGGTGAATTAGGATTAATACCAGAGCATAATTGAGCCAAGCGATATTTCTTGTCAGATTTACCGTAATGACCTTGCAAAACTTGTGCACCAACTGTATGGTTGTGCGGATAAACCTTGACATTAAAGCCAAGAGGCTTAAGAATTTTGTCGTAAAGTTCTGGCGTTACTCCATCTCCAGGTCGGTGATGAACCTCACTGGCTAATGCCCAAGTTTGCTCAGATGCTGAAGTATGACCTCCTCGTTTGATTAACCGATATAGCGATAAACGTAAATTCCATAACCACAAACCTAATCCTTGGAAGTTCCAGGCAGTTAACTGAGGATCGTGATCCGTGATGAGGATGCCACCCGGACGGACTAAACGTGCTGCTTCTGCCAACGCTTTATCCATGTATTCACAATGATGAAGAGTAGCATTGAGTACTACAACATCAGCAAAATGGGAGATGAAAGGAAGTTGGTGGGCATCTGCAAGCACTGGTGTATAGCCAAGATGTTGAGCCATTTTCAATGCTCCATAGCTAATATCTACACCAATTAACAATTGTGGTTTTCCCCCAAGCGTTGCATACAAATTGCCCGGACCACAACCAATGTCTACAACAATTTTATTATCCCAACTCCCCATAGCTGCCTGCCAGCAAGATTTGAAGATTTGATCACGATGACAGCTTTCAAAATAATTTTTTGCCCATTCAGGATGTCCAAAATAATAACTATTCGCTTTAATGGCTGCACTGGAAGTAGAAAAAGCACAATTTAGAATGTTTTGTTTATCTAAATCCACTCTCGAATCAGCAGCAATATAAGGACTAAGAACTGAACATGAAGAAATTGGCATAGCTATCATTTGTATTAATATCCTGCTTCAGTTGGTTACAGACTCAGTAGACCTCATTCTGAAGTGCTATTAACAGTATACTTGCTTTATACAAGCCGTTTCTAATAACATATTTGCTTTTTACTTATTTAAAATCTGTCCTTAGATAGATGAGTTTACATCAAAAGAGATAAAGCTAGTATATTCTTATACTAGTTAATATTTTTTAAAGCTAGTGCAACCTATTTTCAGCTTGGACTCAAAGCCTTATTGCTTGTTTTCAGTATTTACAATTTCAATTCTTTGTTTAACTTAGTTGATGAGCGTTGCTTAAACTTGCTTGCCTCAAAAACTCTTATTTGAGATTTAGTTGATTAAACTCGCGTTAATTAAATGACAACATTTCAGGATGGAAAATAAAATGCCTCTACATCATCACATACAACCCGAAAACCAACATCTTCGTACTTACTTTTTGGGGAAAACCTATGTCGGTAGGCAGACCTACAGCTAACAGAATGAGAATACCAAGAACCACCCCGTAACAACCGAAAAGGATTACTATCTACCCAGGCAGCACCATTTATTGGTGCATCATGATAATTATCATGCCAAGTATCAATACACCATTCCCAAACATTTCCAGACATATCATGTAAGCCAAAAGCATTAGGGGGAAAACTACCTACAGGAGTTGTCTGCTGCCTAAAATATTCCCAGTTTTGATTAGTGTAAATATATTTACTATTATAATTAGCTAATTTAGGTGTAATCGTTTCTCCAAAATAAAAAGACGTTGTAGTGCCAGCACGACAAGCATATTCCCATTCTGCTTCAGTAGGCAAACGATAATTTTTACCTATCTCTTTTGAAAGTCTGGCACAAAACTCATTCGCATCATACCAAGAAATTTGCTCTACAGGATGATTACCCCCTTTGAAAAAAGATGGTTTTGGGTTTAATTTCTGAGTAATTACAGGAAAAAAGATAGCAACTTTTTCCCATTGTTTTTGGGTAACTAGATATTTGCCCATCAAGAAACGCTCAATCTTTACTTCATGTTGTGGCTGTTCATCATTATTACTATTTAAATCATTGCCTGGAGAACCCATCATAAAAATACCAGGAGGAATTTCAACCATTTCCAGCTTTGTATTAGTAGTTAAAACTTCCATTAAACTTTATGAAAAAAAAGTTAGGTTCAAAACCGAGTGGAATTGTGGGCGAAACAGTCCTTGTATCCCAAGGTAGGTAGAAACCCCACCCCTTGTGGGTGGCTGTATTTAATTTTGAATTTTGAATTTTGAATTGATTCATAGTTTTTCTATTTACTAAAACTGAGTAAGCTTTAATTTGCATCTAAATTTTTATTAAAATATCTTCCTCTTTTAATTTTTATAATTTACAAATTAACGAGTTTGAAAATTATTACTTCAACATCAGGAAACTTAATTATTTATATTTGCAAGTATTATTAATACATGAAAAACTATTAGTTATAATTATTTTTGCAGAGAAATATACTATATTGTATTTTTTAAGTTGATTGCTGAGGCTATGTTGCATTGTGCTAAGTCATTTTTTCTACATTAAATTTTCTTAACGCGTATTCAGCACTTATTAACACTATAGTTGCTGCTTAGTTATTATGTAAATGTATCTTAAGATAGATTGACAAAATTATTTATACAAAAATACTAGTATTTTTAAGCTATAGAAACTAAGCAGCTTAGTCCAGCAAAAAACTAATTCCTCACTCTGCTCTAGCAGAGTATGTCAACCCCTTCGGGGAATTCAAAATTATTAATTCAAAATTCAAAATTGAAGAGATTAATGGGGGCAAAACAATTCAAAATTATCAATTCAAAATTCAAAATTATCAAACAGAATTCAGGAGTCAGG
>JAHHIM010000027.1:0-62710 GCA_019358915.1 Trichormus sp. ATA11-4-KO1 | reverse complement strand
TTTGATGTTAGATTATTTATCTTCATGCCACAGATTCGTTCATTACTATAAGTCTTAATTAGCCAGATTTTTGCTTTTATCTTGACTGTAATCTCTTTGTAATTCAAGTTGAAGTGCGGAATGTAGGATGAAGACAAGTGATCGCAACTCAAGTTTTCTACAACAATACTCATTATCCAGGTAACCGTAGGGCTAATTTCAAAATAACTTTTAACTAGATTTATCCTTGTCTAAAGCTTCCTGGATAGCACGACGACAGAATTCTGATGGGTCATCTTTTGACTTGACTGCTTCCCTCATAGCTTCTGATACCCGAAAACTGAGATTTGCTGTTAATGGTTCGTCTCTATCTGTCTCGTATGGTTTTAGGTTTTCCGGCTTCCCTTTAGGGTTAGGCATTGTCAAGAATTATGAAATTAGCTTTATTGACGTGCGCGCATGAGAATAAAGTTTAATTCGGTGGTGTTCTACGTCTGGCAAACTGGTACACCACCGATACCACTTTTTTAGAGAGGCAATTCTATTCTATGTTCACCCGTACCGAGTTAGAACTTTTGACCGTTCCCCAGTTAAAAATTCTCTGTAATCGCTATGGATTACAGCCTACTGGGAACCCTGGATACAAAACTAGCTACATCACCACTTTGATGGCTTTCCCTGTACTTGCAATACATCAACTAGAGGAAGGTAAAGGGTTAAAATCACCATCCTTCGGTAGTCTCCAGGAAATAGGTACTGCTTTGGATGAGATGGGTAGTCCCACACCTGAACAGTCAGCACTCATCAGAATTTCTTTTGAGGGTAGGAGAATGGAGATACCTGCTAGGTATGACCAAGAGAAGCTATTAGCTATTTACAAAGTTAAGAATCATCTAGAGGAAGTAATTAGCTTGCTGACAATTTAGCGAAACCCGATATGAGCCTCTCGTACCCAGAGGGAGGCTTTTTGCGCAATCGTGCAAAACCGCAGGCGATGGCGCAAAGCGCCCACCGGAGGTGAACGCAGATTTTAAATTACCCTACTTGTAAATCACTTACTACCAATATTCTCAACTCTGTTACTCGCTTTAGAGTTAGATCATTAGTTAAAAAAGCATCACAATTATTTGTTAAAGCTACAGCCACTTGTAAAGCATCAGGTAACTGTACATTGTAAAGTAATCTGATTTTCGCAGCTTCTCGCGCAATAGCAGCATTAATATCTACAAAAACCACTTCATTACTTAGCAATACATCAACAAAAGCTTCCTCTAAATCCGTTAATCCTAAACGCTTAACACCCACCAAACATTCAGACAATGTTATTGGAGATACTACTGCTGTAATATCAGTTTCCAATCTTTCAAAAATTGGATCTACTAAATTCACAAATTGCGGATTGCGCTCTACAAAATAAATAACTGGTGCTGTATCAATAAATATATGAAAAACTCCTATTAATGCCTCACTAATCTTCATTGTTATTCGCTTAACAAGCTTGAGCGATGGTCATCTCCTTCCCGTCTAGTCTGAGAAACCCACTCTTGAGCATCTTTACCTAATAATGGATATGAAGCCATACCCTTTAAATCACTCCATTTGCGTTTTGATTGTACTTGAATGACGTGCTGTTTCATCCGTTCTACTAAATACCCCATCACCGTTAATTGTTCTTCTGGGGTCAGTTGGTCAATCTCGCTGAACATTTTTTCTAGTGATAGACTCATCGAGTTAATGCCAATTCGGTAAATATCAATGATCGTAACATTCAGCTATTGAGCTATAATTAATTACACTGTGACTATTTCCGGCTTTAAATTAGGGTCTGCTGGTTCAAAATGTAACACCATAACTTGTTCTGGACGTAAACCAATAGATTCATAGGTTTGTCCATTGCGATCGCTAAATTCTACTTCAAATGCAGCACCATCGGCTAACATTTCCACGATTGTCCCGACTTGACCGCGCAATAAATTATATTCGGGTATATCTTCTGTCAGTGCCACTATATCCAGCAACTTGGGTGTGCTTTGATTCATTTCGCATAGCCTCCAGATATTACAACAAAGGATAGCAACTGGTTAATCTGGGAATATCACTATCAGGTTGAATTATCCAACCAGTGCGGATAGTTGCACTTCTATTTTGCCATTACAGAGTAAAATCCAGTGTGTAACGTTGCCCAAACTCATCACACCGATTTAAGCTAACTGCTTGAGTTTTGACTTTTGCCAAAATAATTTGACGCAATTCTTCAGCATTATCAGCAGTTATCCCCAAAATAGAGGAAAAAAGACGGGCTTTATCCTTACCTGTAGGATGGTTTGGATTAAGGCTGTAGTCACGCAGTTTACGAATATCAACAATTGCATTTTCGGCATTGGGCAGCAAAGAATTTTGGGGAATCATGCCATCTTCTATAATTGATTGGATAACCTGCACATATAATCTTAGGCATGAGACTGTGACAGAACCTGGAAGCTACAAAGATACGGTAAACTTACCCAAGACTAAATTCGATATGCGGGCGAACGCCATCAAGCGGGAACCCGAAATCCAAAAGTTCTGGGCAGAAAATAATATTTATGATCGCCTGTCGCAAGAAAACCCAGGCGAATTATTTATACTTCATGATGGGCCTCCCTACGCTAATGGCTCACTGCATATTGGTCATGCCTTAAATAAAATTCTCAAAGATATTATTAACCGTTACCAACTGCTACAAGGGCGTAAAGTTAGATACGTGCCTGGTTGGGATTGTCACGGTTTACCGATTGAGTTGAAGGTTCTGCAAAATATGAAGTCGGCAGAACGGCAAAATTTAACGCCTTTAACTCTACGGCAAAAAGCGCAGGAGTTTGCTTTAGCTACGGTAAATGACCAACGGGAATGTTTTAAACGCTACGGTGTTTGGGGTGATTGGGATCATCCTTATCTGACTTTGAAGCCGGAATATGAGGCGGCGCAAATTGGTGTGTTCGGTCAGATGGTGTTAAAAGGATACATCTATCGTGGTTTGAAGCCTGTGCATTGGAGTCCCAGTTCTAAGACGGCTTTGGCTGAGGCGGAGTTGGAATATCCGGAGGGTCATACTTCTCGCAGTATTTATGCGGCTTTTCGGGTGACTAAGTTGGCTGAGGCGGTACAACCTGTGTTGAGGGAATTTCTGCCGAATTTGAGTGTGGCTGTGTGGACTACTACTCCTTGGACGATTCCGGGGAATTTGGCTGTGGCGGTAAATGGTGATTTGAATTATGCGGTGGTGGAGGTTTCGCGCCAAGACGCAAAGACGCAAAGTGAATATCTAATTGTGGCTACTGATTTGGTGGAACGTTTGGCTGCTACTTTGGATGTGGATTTAACGGTGAGGGCTACGTTTAAGGGGCGGGAGTTAGAACATTCTACTTATCGTCATCCTTTGTTTGACCGTGAAAGTCCGGTGGTGGTGGGTGGTGATTATATTACTACTGAGTCGGGTACTGGGTTGGTACATACTGCACCGGGTCATGGTCAAGAAGACTACATTGTGGGTCAGCGTTATAAGTTACCGATTCTCGCACCAGTGGATGACAATGGCAATTTTACTCAGGAAGCGGGTGAGTTTGCTGGGTTGAATGTGCTGGGTGAGGGAAATCAAGCGGTAATTGATGCGTTGACGGCTGCTGGTTCTTTGTTGAAGGAGGAAGCTTACGCGCACAAGTATCCTTATGATTGGCGGACGAAAAAGCCGACGATTTTCCGGGCGACGGAACAATGGTTTGCTTCGGTGGCTGGTTTTAGGGATGAAGCATTAAAGGCGATCGCTGCGGTAAAATGGATTCCAGCCCAAGGTGAAAATCGCATCACGCCGATGGTGGCGGAACGTTCTGATTGGTGTATTTCTCGTCAGCGTAGTTGGGGTGTACCCATTCCGGTGTTCTACGATGAAGCTACTGGGGAACCGCTACTGAATGAGGAAACTATTAATCATGTCCAAGCTATCATCGCCGAAAAAGGTTCTGATGCTTGGTGGGAAATGTCGGTAGAGGAGTTATTACCCCAGTCTTACCGCAACGATGGTAAGTCTTACCGCAAAGGTACAGACACAATGGATGTGTGGTTTGATTCTGGTTCATCTTGGGCGGCTGTAGCGAAACAACGTCCTGAGTTACGTTACCCGGCTGATATGTATTTGGAAGGTTCCGACCAACACCGGGGATGGTTCCAGTCAAGTTTGCTGACAAGTGTAGCAGTCAATGGCATTGCACCTTATAAAACTGTCTTGACTCACGGCTTTGTCTTAGATGAACAAGGACGGAAGATGAGTAAGTCTGTGGGGAATGTGGTTGACCCCCAAGTAGTAATTAATGGCGGGAAAGACCAGAAAAAAGAACCCCCCTATGGTGCAGATGTGCTGCGTTTGTGGGTGTCTTCGGTAGATTATTCTGCTGATGTGCGTCTGGGTGGTAATATCATCAAGCAATTAGCTGATGTTAGAAATAAGATTCGCAATACAGCGCGATTTTTGTTGGGTAGTTTGCATGATTTTGACCCCGAAAAAGATGCAGTACCTTTGGAAGATTTGCCAGAACTCGACCGTTATATGCTACACCGCATGACGGAGGTTTTTGAGGAAGTTACAGCCGCTTTTGAACCTAAACCTGTAGCCGAAGGTAAGGAAGAGAAGCAGCCCTTCCAATTCTTCCGCTTTTTCCAAACAGTGCAGAATTTCTGCGTTGTGGATTTATCCAACTTCTATTTAGATGTTGCCAAAGATAGACTGTACATTAGTGCTGCTAATGCTTTCCGTCGTCGCAGCTGTCAAACAGTATTGCAGATTGCTTTAGAGAATTTAGCTAGAGCGATCGCACCTGTGTTATGTCATACTGCTGAAGATATCTGGCAATATATTCCCTACAAAACACCTTATAAATCGGTATTTGAAGCCGGTTGGGTGCAAGTAGATGAAGCCTGGAATAATCCAGAGTTAGGGGAATTTTGGACAGACTTACGAAAAATTCGTGATGAAGTCAACCGGAAACTAGAGGTATATCGAATACAAAAAACAATTGGATCTTCTCTAGAAGCCAAAGTTGTACTGCATGTCTTTGATGAGAGATTACGTCAACTTTTACAAACTCTCAATCCCAGTACTCATGGTTCACTTGAAAAAAGTAATGGTGTAGATGAGTTACGATATCTATTTTTAGTTTCTCAAGTGGAAGTACCATCTGAACCTATCCGTGAGGAAGGAGATGATGCACCCATATATTTTCAGGTTTACAAAGCAGAAGGGGAGAAATGCGATCGCTGCTGGAATTATTCTACCCATGTGGGAGAATCAAAAGAGCATCCCTTATTATGTGAACGCTGCGTTCCCGCCTTAGCCGGGGAGTTTTAGAAAGTAGAAATACCCCGGTTTGAATGCAACCCAGCGTTTTCTAGTGAAGCGTTGGGTTTTGCTGCTCGGATCAATATACAAGTAGTAAGATTAAATAGTAAATACTTATCATACAAAATTATGAGTGAGACATTAATAGTTACATTTGATGGTCAATTTTTACGTCCAGATTTACCTTTAAATTTAGAACCGAACAAGCGTTATATCATTAAAATTGAATCTGCTCTTGAATCAGTGCCTAATGGTAATGCTTGGGATGTATTAGAAGCACTAACCGGCACAGTTGAAGCGCCAAATGATTGGTCTAGTCAACATGACTACTATCTGTATGGTACGCCTAAAGATGACAGTAAAAATATAGAATGAATGAAGATAAAATCTTTTTAGATACAGTATTTATTCAGGCTCTACTGAACAAAAATGATCAATATCATAATCAAGCTAAAACATTATTACCAAGAGTGAAGAATGCTCTTGAAGTATGGGTAACTGAAGCAGTTTTAATAGAAGTTGCTAATGCTTTAAGTTCAGTTAACCGAGCAGCAGCAGTTTCGTTTATTAATCAGTGTTATCAAACAGATAATATTAAGGTTATCAGTGTAGATACTCCACTTTTTATTCGTTCGCTGCAACTCTATGATAATCGTCAAGATAAAAATTGGGGTTTAACAGACTGTATATCCTTTATTGTCATGCAGGATCAAGAGTTAATTTATGCAGCCACGGCTGATATACATTTTGTTCAAGCAGGGTTTATAGCATTGTTGCGGCAAGATTAAAAATGTAATGGACGTGTATTGTAGCGTACACTTCAACTCCAGTCACACCTCATAGTCAGCAATTTCAGGAATTATAACTCGATTACCAGAAGCAACGAGTATTTGTAGCCATTGAGCGCAAGCAAGGCTTTCATTTGACCGATTTGGATTTGTAACTAAACCTACAGGTCCAGCATCTAACAGGATTACCCGACTCACCAAGTTACACCTTTTAACTCAATGGGAAATAACTTACGATCAGATAATCTATCTTCATCTAAGGTATGAATTACAGCGTATTTCAGGTTTATGAGGTACAGTAACAACAGTTTGTAAACCAGTTTTTCAAATGCAAGGGATTAATCAAATCGAGTGCAGTGGCAATGAGAACGTCAACCATTTTGGCAGTAGTGGGAGAAAAGGAACGGAGAAAAGCTTTTAATTGTGACCACCAATGTTCAATGGGATTAAAGTCAGGAGAATAGGGTGACTGATAAAGAATGCTTGCGCCCTTTGATTGAATTAAAGATTCAATTTCTTTGACTTTATGTGCGGGAAGATTATCCATAACAACTACAGCACCCGGCCATAGTTGCGGCAGTAAACACTGTTCGATAAAAACTTTGAATGCGTTTCCATCCATTGAACCATTCAAGGTCATCACAGCTAAAACTTGTTTTGTGCTAATTGCCCCAATGACTGTGACTTTTGACCCCCGATAAAATGGTTGACAATCATACACTCTACTTCCATGAGGGCTGCGGGCATGAGTTCGTGTTAACCCCAGTAAAACACCCATTTCATCCAGAAAAACCAAATCATCTGGGTCTATTTGTTGGACTTGCTGCCAATACTCAGTTCTCAAATTTTGGACTCTTGGAGTTTTTGCTTGGCTGCTGCGTAACGTCTTTTTTTTCGTGTGAGTTTTTGTTTTTGCAATGCACGACACATCGTACTTGTACTCAGCCAATGGTGATACAGCGCTTTGCAAGTAAATGAGGTACAGCTTATATATCGTAAATCTTTGAGGGATAATTATCTTTATAGTACACCTAAAAATGATATAGCGTTTCCTAATCGGCTGAAGTACAGAGTACATTGCTCATAAAATTGGGCAATCTTTGCGTAACTCTGCGCTACCTTAGCGTCCCTCTGCGTTTAAAAACTTAGTTCTTTACCTCACTTAACGGGGAATCGATATAGTATATGAAATATGTAATAAAGAAAAATAAATTTTGGATTCGCCAGGCTAATTTTGAATAAATTTATTAATGATAAATAGGGGACAAGGAAGATGAGAAAAAAGTTTTTCCCAGTCCCTAGTCCCTAGTCCCCAATCCCTACAACTTCTGTAACAACTCCTGAGTCAACTGAGAAAATGCTTTAGAACCCGATGATTGGGGTGCATTTAACACAACAGGCATAAAACTATCCACAGCCTTAGCCACATTGAAATCAACTGGTATTTGTGCCTTACAAATTTGTTCTACGCCAAAATCCTCAACAACACGATGCATGACTTGTTTATAATATCTACCATTGAGAAGATTAGAACTGGTCATACTGAAGACAATTCCTAGCATTTTAATATCTATCTTGGCTTCATGTTCGTGACTATCTTTCAATTGAGCAATACGTCTTTCCAGCAGTTGAATACCCACGACAGATAAGGGTTCTGGCTTAGCAGGAAGAATGTAAAAATCACTGGCAGCTAGAGCACTACGAGTCAATAAATTATAACCAGGTGCACAATCTAGAAGAATGAAATCATATTCTTGGCGCACAGGTTTTAAAATGTTATTGATCAAGACTCTTTCAAAGCGATTCCAAACACTTTCAAAGTCTTTTTCACCCAAAGCAGTTGCTTGTTGATGCAGCATTTCTGACACAACAAATTCATCATATAAGTCGATATCTCCTGGTAATAAACTCAGTCCAGGTAGACTACAAACTTGGGATTGAATAATATCCTGAATCGTCAGTTTTGTTTCTGGTTCTGGATTGATAACTTCGTCTATCAAATACCTAAATGTCTTTCGTTGTTTGCGACGCTTGGCAAACTCTAAAGGCGACATCAGACTAAGTGTGGCACTGATTTGGCTATCTAAATCAAGCACAAGCACCCGTTTACCATGATTTTTGGCTAAACAAGTAGCGATGTTGACGGTGAGGGTAGTTTTACCAACGCCGCCTTTCATATTTGCAGTAGCAATTACATATCCCATTGGTTGATTCCTCTGATGACGCTTTCCCACTTAGGTAGCGTACACCCGTGCTGAACAATTGAAACTTCTGTTAAATTTAATCTTTTCCGGAACCTTAAAAGTTGTATTAGCAATATTGCCTCGATAGAGTATATAGCAACTAGGCTGGAGTTGTGTAATTCTGGCAGTAGAATTTGTTTCTCAAGAAATACTGGGAAAAGGTTTAGTAGAGTTTTTAAATAAACTCATTTTTCAGCAATATTACGTTACATTGTTTCATATTTATACATAAAATTAAGGCGACTATTATGGCTGAAATAATTGAGGCTATGGCATAATTAAACACATCTAAGCATTCCTTACTCAAATCAATTCCCTGTTTAGAGGTAAATAACTTGCCTTTTAATCCTGAGCTTTGCCGTAATGAAAGCGAAGTAGAAAGCAAACTCATAGTGCAATATTTACTACCACAGCTAGGTTATACTCCGGAAACCTGGCATCAAGAGGTTGCACTGGGTAGCATCCGTTTAGATTTTTTAGCATTTGCCGCACAAGTGATTCCTTTGGTTTTAGATGCGAATTCGCCATTGAGTGTGGTGATGGAAGCAAAGCATCCTAAACAAAATTTAAATAATCATGTCCTCAGACTTAGGCATTATTTAACTAGCTTGAATGCGCGATATGGGTTGCTAACTAATGGCAAGGAAATCAGAATTTATGAAAAAAAACAAAATGATATTAAACTAATATTTGAATGCTATGGAAAAGATGTTGAAACACAGATAGAAGCAATAAAAGGATTTATTGGTAAAGATAGTCTGACAGAAAAGCAAAATATTAATCAGTCAGAAATTAAAATATCTGAAAATAATGCAAATATTCAACCTAATAGGCAAAAAGTAATGAAAACAATTGCAGTCTACCATAATAAAGGCGGCGTTGGTAAAACAACAACTGTAGTTAATCTAGCTGCTGCCATCAGAAAAAAGGGTAAAAGAGTTTTAGTAATTGACTTAGATAGTCAAGCTAATAGCACATTTGCTACAGGTTTAGTTAAATTTGACGATGAAGAATTTGATGATATAAAAGACTCTAATATTTTTCATATATTACAATCAGAGGACTTTTATCCTATCTCTGAGGTAGCTAGAAAATCGAATTTTAGCGATCCAGAAATTCATGTTGTGCCTGCACATATTGATTTAATGAAAAATGAACCTGATTTGAATGCTCTTGATTATAGTAGGCTAATACTAATTGATAAATTAGAAGAGGTTAATGATAAATATGATGTCGTACTTATCGATACTCCACCTTCTTTAAACCTTTATGCAAGAATTGCATTAATAGCAGCAGACTATCTGATTATTCCTTCTGATTTAAAACCCTTTGCTAATCAGGGATTAACGAATGTCAAGGAGTTTGTCAAAACTGTTAATGGGTTCAGAAAACAAATTAAGAAACCACCTATTGAAATAGTGGGTGTCCTGGCTTGTAAAATATCTACAAATGCCAAATTTGTACAATCAACTCTAAAAAATAGAATAGAAAAAATTGCCCAACGTTATGATATTAACGTTATGGATACAGTGATTTATGAAAGAGACGATTTAGCAAAATGTGCCGAAAGATTTATAATGATTGGAGAGATGGAAGTAGCTGATCCTGTTTCTGTACTTGATTTTAAACCAGACTCTACTGCCGCACAAGAATTTGAATTATTAGCAATGGAAGTTTTACGAAAAACAGGATTAATATAATGAAATTGTCTACATCCCTTGTTGCTATAAAAAAAATTATATCCAACAAACCTCGTTCACTTTTTGCAGAAGATGAATTAGAACAGGCTGCTAAGTTAATTTTAGAATCTGAGGGAGTTATTAACCCTATAGTCGTTCGTAGAACAAGTCTACAATCCTACGAGGTAGCAGATGGAGACTTTGAGTACTATGCTGCTGCTAGAGCAAGAGAAATAGATCCTCGTAAAGGCGAAATGATTGGAGTATTTATTATTGAGCCTGAAAATGAGGATAACTTAACGCAGCAAATTCATATATTTAGAAAACAAAAAGATGATAGTTCAAAAGAGGTAAACTTCACTACAAAAGATTTTGAAAATTTCTTAAATAAATTAGAATTACGTATTGAAAAACTTTCTAGGGAATTATTAGAAGAAGCTACTGCTAAGGTTTATTTAGAGACTCAAAATAAGGAGCTTAACAAAAAACTAGCTAATAAAGTTGAACCTTTAGAGGTGTTTACGAAATTGGATGTAGATAAAATTGCTAAGAAACTAATTAAAGCTGGCTTTAATTCAAAAAAAGCTAGTCAAGTAGCATCAGCAGTAGTAAATGAACGTAATAAAGAGCCGTTTAAATCATTAAATGATGTGATAGAAAGAGTTAAAGTCTCACATGGTAAACAGATTCAGAAAGGTATAAGTGAAAAAAAAATGATTCATCTCATAGAAAGTCTTTACGAAGAGGATTAATTTACTGAATTAACTTGCTAGCGATCGCAGCAGTATCAATTGCCTTAGCTCTTGGTACAATGTTAATAACTACTCGCGCCTTTGCGCCTTTGCGCGAAACATTACCCCCTGATTTGCCGCAACGCATTAAAAACCCAACTTCTTAACCCAACTGGTAACAACGACAAACCCAAACCAGTCAAAGCCTTAGTAGTAGAGAAAGACCTACCCGCCGAAACTAATTCTCTACCTTTTTGGGTTTCACCTTTTTCAATTAAACGCAACCCTAATAACAGTTGCGCTTCAGCTAACCGATTTTGTCTAACTTTCTCTAACTTCTCCGATTCAAACTTATAATTTTCTAAATATTGAATTTTATCAAACAAATAAGGAATTTCTCTATTCATACCTTGCTGTTCTGCATGGTATCGATATTCCATTAATAATTCCGGTAAATAATAACCTTTCTTATCAGCCAAAGCCAGCCGGACAAATAAATCATTATCTTCACAATTTTGGATATTGGGTAGCATAAAGCCCAATTCTTGCAAGGTTTGACGGCGAAATAGAGTTGCCCCAATTTGAAAACTTTGATTAATAAAAACTACCTCTAATAAATTATCTACTATACCTGGTTTTAAATTAGTCCGACCCCAGCGACGAGAGTTTTCCTGAGTTCTTTCCTCATCCCGGATATTATTAATATCAATTATCCAATGGTCTGTACCAACAAAATCAATACGAGAATCTTGATCAAGTATTGCCGCAGTCTGGGTTAAAAAATTAGTTGTTAGTCTATCATCATCGTCAAATTTAATAAAATATTCACCACTAGCAGCATCAAAACCAGAGCGCATATTATTGCTTTTACCAATATTTTGCGGATGACGGATATATTTAATTCGGTCATCTGTGTACTGTGACATCAATTCAGGTGTGCCATCAGTTGATCCATCATCACAAATAATTAATTCAAAATCTTGATAAGATTGCTGAAGTACGCTTTGAATCGCGGAAGGTAGGAGATTTTGCCGATTAAATGTGGGAATACAAACACTAATTTTAGCCACAATCTTGACCATTAAAAAACTATAATCACGAAATATCTAGTCCGAATGATAGAAGTACCCAGATGCCACATCTTTTTTAAATTGCTCCAACCTTTCTTCCAATTTCACAGTTAGTTGCTCAATCCGAGACTCATTACTCAAAATAGGCTTTGAAGTCTTGACAATATCAGCTAGTTGGATTGCCATTTTCTTTACATCATCTTCCCAAAATGCTTTGAGGAATCTTTGGGGAGCCTGCTTAAAAGAGTTGATTGAGTAACTCAAAGCTAAGCGAAATCTTGAACCAGGTGGATATAGCTGTTTGCTAGGCATAACGTAATTAGGTTGGTATTCTACATCAATTGATGAACACCAGTCATGCCATTTGAATGGCAAAATTTTAGAACTAGTCAGGACAGGAATCCAAGGTACCCGAAGCGCATCGGCAATGATAGCACCATGCATTGCTTCAGCCAGTAATACTTCTGTTTGGCTAATAGCAGATAAAACTTGCTCAATTGGCCACCGGGGGTCGATATATGCAATTCTTGCTTGCTCACAGATGAATTTCCAAGTGGTATCCCCAATGATGGCATGGTCAATGTGAGGCATAAAAGCGAATTGACTGACTTTGCTACTATTATGTTGATACAACCGCCTGATCAGTACAGCGCTATCTGTTACCGCTAATTCAGATGCAACTCCCAATGCTTTGGCTGAGAGTTTCCCTCTCACACAGTAAATTTTCCAAGATTCATCAATTTTAGGTAAGCCCTTGCCATAGCCAACGCCAGATCCAAATACCACCGTTTTCTGGGCTTTGGGAATATATTCATTGAGTAATGAGCCTATACCAACAAATGTAATTGTTTGATCTTGGTCAAACATCCCAGGTAACAATCGTTCCCATATCCAAGGATTAAGATTATCGCCAAAATTGCTAATTCCGTGGGGAAAGCGAAAATAATACAGCTTCATTGAGTTGTGACCGTAATTTCCAGAATATGATTTAGTTCACTACCGCTAAAGTCAGGATTTTTTTAACTTTGTGAATGGCTTTTTGCAAATTGCGACTCGTTCTAGTCAATCGGCTTGGTGGATTCAAATATTTAGGTTTCTGCTCTAGATTTTTCAAAAATCGATAGTACAAAAATTCATTTTTATAAGGAATATTGACATCTTCTCCTTGAGATAACCGAGCAAAATCGCTAGCAGAATAGCCCATGTAATGCAGACGATGGATTGGTTTTAAACCTTCTTTGTTGTAAAGAACATTATTAATATTTACAAATGGATCAGCATTGGCACAATTGCCGGTTCTATCTTGACCATTAGGGCTGAGTGTAAAGTTAAATAGCGAGCGATCGCACCGCAAAGTCATGTAATTAAACAAAAAGGCATCATCCCACCATTTAGGTATCCATTGGATTTCATCATTCTCAATTAATAGCTGCTTTATGGGTTCGATTTCTGAAGGCGAAAAAATACCTTTCTTAGAAGCAAAAAAACTAGAGCAATGCAATTTAGTGCGGATATCTTCTTCTTTATACAAACCCGTATTTTCAATAATCGATATATCTAAAGCTGCATTGTCTCTTGATTTTTTATGTTCCCAATCATCAAATATAAAGTCGTAATTATCTAGCTTTTCTAATACCTGATCAAGTGGCTTCATGGCTAAGCTGTCACCATCATAAAAGACAAACTTTTCAAATTCACCATCAAACGCAGATAGTTTCCTCAATAAGGGGCTACGATACCAAGCATTACGGGATAAATTTTTCTGCTTGGCTGCGGGATGCACAGCCCAGACTTCATTGGCAAAAATATCCCACCGTTGCAGGGATTCCCAGTTTTCAAAAAGGGTGACATTTTTTCTAGATTTGATTTCCCGCTTCACCTTCTCTAATTGGTCATTATAAGGAATAACACAGATAGGAATGTCTTGGCTAACGTTAACTTCAATGCTGTTTAGCAAAGCAACTAACTGGTCATATACAGCATCATTGGCAAGGGTATATATACCGAAGGGTTTCATCTTGCTAAATCCTAATTAACTGACAAAATCACTTATAACATTCATATTTTGCCGTATAATCCTCAGTAAAAACAACAGTTTGTCGGTGAAAATATCGAAAATTCATCAACTTAGTCAGTAATTATGCAGTTAGCTTGGCATCAGCTTTAAATTTGCTTTAATTATTAAAAATTTACAAAAAATAGATAAGAGATATTTATGATGACATCCAGCCGGGAATCAGGGCATGGTATATGTGTCATATTTTGATTTAATCTGATTTCCGGTTAATTGGTTATATGCGTATCTTAATGCTGTCTTCTACCTTTCCTTACCCGCCAACGCGGGGGGGAACTCAAGTGAGAACGTTTAATTTACTGAAATATTTAAGTCAACGTCACGCCATCACTCTCGTAACTCAACGCGATCGCGATATTACGGAAGTAGAAATAGCCGGATTGCAGGACTGCGTAGATCATCTAGTTATGTTTCAACGTCCCCCAGATTCAGGAACAACATCGGGAATCTGGAGGAAAATACAGCGCTTGAGTGAGTTTTGGCAACAGGGAACACCACCAAGCGTACTTAACCGCTACTCAATTGAGATGCAAGCATGGATTGACAATTATGTGCAGGAGCGAAAATGTGATGTGATTACCTGCGAACATAGTGTCAATGAAATTTATGTGCGATCGCATTTTCAGAAATCTTTAAGAACCATAGTTAATATTCATAGTTCTGTCTATGGCAGTTGTCTTAATCAGCTAGCATCAGGCGTTTCCGAACATAGGCTAAGAGATCAAATTAATCTGCCGCTTTTACGTCGTTATGAGCAAAGATATGGCGCGAAATTTTCGGCAATGGTGGTAACTACAGAAGAAGATAAAAATCAACTCCAAAAATTTCATCCTCACAGGGAAATTACAGTTATTCCTAATGGAGTTGATTTAGTGACATTTCCCCACCGTACCATTGATCCAGGTGGACATAAATTAGTGTTTATTGGTGCAATGGATAATTTAGCAAACATTGATGCTGTTTGTTTTTTCACCAATCAAATTTTACCAGAAATTCAAAAATATTATCCCCAGACAACTTTTGATATTGTCGGTTCTCGTCCAGCACCGGAAGTTTTAGCACTCAAACAACCAGGAGTTAATGTGACTGGGCGAGTGCCTTCAATGGTAAATTACTTACACCAATCAACAGTCTGCGTTGTGCCGATGCGGACAGGATTTGGCATTAAAAATAAAACTTTAGAAGCAATGGCAGCCGGTGTGCCAGTGGTGGCTAGCGATCGCGGTTTAGAAGGACTAGCTGTAGATACGCCACTACGAGCGTTACGCGCTAATGAACCCGCCGATTACGTCGCCGCCATCAGTCAACTATTTGATCAGCCACAACTGCGTTCAGAATTGTCTGACAACGCCAGACAACTGGTAGAAACAGAGTTCACTTGGGATATCGCGGGAAAACGTTATGAACAAGTTTGTCTGGGACTGGATGGTCAGGAATAGTCAGCAGTATGAAAAGTGCTAAGTGAGAAGTCCGGTTTAAAACCTGGCTTTGAGACTAATTCTTCACCTGTCTCCTGCGTTTTAGATGTAATTAGTTTAAAGAAATTAAAAAAGAGGAGTGATTAACAGCGATATATTGACACCGCAGCTATCACTCCTGCGACCTCGCGCGTTGATAAGCTGTTATGCTTACTTTCAAATACAGCAAATTAATTCTGAACTTTTCCTCTAACTAAAGTTGCTAATACTTGTTAAATCATTGCGTAATTATCTATACATTTTGTAAATATTTACTAGCAACAAATATTACTTAACAATAATTTTCATGTATTCAACAACACAAAATAACTTAAAATTAACCCCATACCTGGGTTAGTAGTGCTCTGATTCCTGCGATGGAAGTTTTAGGAAAAAATAGCAGTTATTGTAATAAATGATAGTAACAATAATCACAAATATTAAATTACTGTAGAGTTGATAAAGTAATTTAGGCAAAGAAAGTAAAAGTTAAATTCGTAAAAATACCTTTCTATAAAGCAAGATACTGACCAATTGAGTGAAACTCTGGTCTGGTTGGAGATTAATCCCCATAACTTCAAGATTGCTGATGATTTCGTCTCGATTCGAGGGTAAAAAATCGAGGCGATCGCAACTTGTTAACTGACATATAAAGGATGCTGGCAGTAGAAGCATTGAAAACCGGAGGTGCATTTACCATGGACTGGTCTACATATTTACAGCAATTCCAAGACTTCGTATTATTTAGATTTCCACAACCACCATATTTTTTACTTTTAATTGGCTTATTAATTAGTTTTCTCTGTGGATTGCCGTTTGCGATAACACTGCGACAACGAGTGCAAGATTGGGAGCAAAATCATTCACCTGCTACTCTACCTAGATGGGGAAAGTTACAACTTTTAATTCCTTTTGTCGGGAATATTATTGGTGTTGGTATCACTTTTGCCTCTATGCTAGAAATTTTTGGTTTACCGACTCTACCTGCTTATTTAATATCTTTGCTGACCACAAGTTTGCTTGGTTCATGGGTTTGGTCAGAAATTGGCAACCTTTTAGGTCGGCGACTTTTACGTTCATATTTAGCTAAGTCTTCAGAATTTTCCCACCAAAGATAGAAGGAAGTATTAATAAGAAAAATTAAACTTTGCAAAAGATAATTATATGTAAATAAATCTCATCCATTAACATTATGCAATTCTCCAGATTACACCTAAAGACAATCGCACATTTAGGTTGAATTGCAACATTTTAGTTACCAAAGTACTAATATACCTATTTTGTGGTAGGTTCAGAAATTAATAGAACACTAGAATATATGTCCATATTCATTCGGGCAGGAATTGCAGTTTATTCAAGGTTTCATCACATGTCAGTCATAAGAGTGAAGCAATTCCACCCATGATTGACCTAGTGATATTTTTGCTTAACCTCTGCAAGCAAGTAGTGGGAATTTAAGGTGAATATAGAACAATTTATCCAAAGAGCAGAAGCATTACATAGCCGTTTAGCAGATTTGTACCAAACAGCTAGCGTCTTGCCTTGGATTCCGCCCGAACTCCTACCGCAAGCGTTTAAGGAACTCTACAACACCTCAAAAATGGTGCAATTAGCAGCAGAGGAACTTTATCAGCAAAATGAAGAACTTATACAAACTCGAAATTTACTAGAAGCCCAACGCCAACACTACCAAGATTTATTCGAGTTTGCACCAGACGGCTATTTAGTGACTAATGCAGAAGGGATCATCCAAGAAGCCAATCTTGCCGCAGCTAAATTGCTCAACGTTTCCAGACAATTAATAGTAGGCAAATCAATAGTTAATTTTGTCCGCCTCGAAGAACGACAGATTTTCCGTAGTGAACTTAACCAGCTATTGCAGTCGGACAGAGTTAGAGAGTTAGTAGTGCGGTTGCAACAAAATCATGGCGAATTTTTTGACGCAGCTTTCACAGTGGCAGTAGTTCGTAATCAACAGGGTAGGGTAAATTCTCTGCGTTGGCTGCTACGTGATATCAATGAACGTCAGAGAAAGAAATCAGAATTAATTCATCACGACAGCGACCTCACTCAGGATCGCCCTGTGTGTAAATATTCTAAAGGAGATACTATTCCTCTTAATCCCCTGGTAATTTGGTATGTTTGTCAAGGCTTAGTCAAGCTAAGTACTTTTTGTGAAACTGGTGAAGAAGTGTTGATAGGATTAGCCACAAAAGACATGATTTTTGGCTCTAACATGACTTCTCTGCCAACTTATCAAGCCACAGCCCTTTCAGATGTTGAGTTAGTGTCAATTTATGTGACAGAAATAGCAGTCAACCCGATGCTGAGTCATATTCTGTTACCAAAAATCAATCAGCGTTTACAGCAGACTGAAGCTTTTTTAGTTATCACTGGCAAGCGGCGGGTAGAAGAACGATTACATCATTTATTGCAACTTTTGAAGCAGGAAATTGGTGAGCCTGTAGCGGGAGGCACTTGCTTAAGCGTTCGTTTTACTCATGAAGATATCGCTAGTGCTTGCTGTACCACCAGAGTCACAATCACCCGATTGATGGGGAAATTACAAGAACAAGGTTTAATTAGTTTTGACTCAAAAAAACACATAATCTTGAAAGACTAATTTATTTTGCAGTACTAATTCCTCAACTTGACACCCAACGTCTGATTTTACGCGAATTGCGTGCAACAGATTTTGATGCTTACGCCCAGATGTGCAATGACCCAATTGTATAATCTACAACAACAAGGGTGCATTCAGCTACGCCAGATGCGATCGCCTATGAGATAATTTCTCAATAAATCCGAGGAATTTCATTTTTAATTGATTCATTCCCTCTCCCACCTCAAAATCAGCGAACGGACAGTTATATCTTGCACTCCTGCACTAGAAATCACGGCTAAACAGGACAAACCCGCACTTCATGAGCTTCAGTGACCACCTCGGGTTAAAACCCTTGATTTGACCTTAGTCCGCTTAGGCGGTGAGTCCAGCGCGGCGGGAGGGTTTCCCGACCCAGGCGACTGGCGTAAAGCCCTTGCGGGCATGGCTGCGCTTACCGTCGAAGACCTGATCCCCAGAGGGGGACTCGAGTTCCCTACTCTCTTTTTTAAGGAATTACTAAGGGAGCTGTGTCCCCCTCCGGTGCTAGAGTGAAAGATGACATTGCATAATCTTATGTCTTCCAAGACCCTATCTGAAATATAGCTTCAATTATTAGGCTCAGCATGGTCACCACAGCAGAAAAAACAAACATTGGCTACATTACCCAAATCATCGGTCCGGTTGTAGACGTTAAATTTCCCGGCGGACAATTACCGCAAATCTACAACGCTTTGACCATCAAAGGCACCAACGAAGCTGGACAAAAACTCAACCTGACCGTTGAAGTGCAGCAGTTGCTGGGCGACAACCAGGTGCGATCTGTTGCGATGAGCTCCACTGATGGCTTAGTGCGTGGTCTGGAAGTTGTTGATACAGGCGCACCCATTAGCGTACCAGTTGGTAAAGTTACCTTGGGTCGAATTTTCAACGTCCTGGGCGAACCTGTAGATAATCAAGGCCCTGTAAATTCTCAGGAAACCTTACCTATCCACCGCCCTTCTCCCAAGTTCACTGACCTGGAAACCAAACCTTCGGTGTTTGAAACAGGGATTAAAGTTGTTGACCTCCTGACTCCCTATCGACGCGGCGGTAAGATTGGTCTGTTCGGCGGTGCAGGCGTTGGTAAGACCGTAATCATGATGGAGTTGATTAACAACATTGCTACCCAGCACGGTGGCGTGTCTGTGTTTGCTGGCGTGGGTGAGCGTACCCGTGAGGGAAATGACCTTTACAATGAAATGATTGAATCTGGGGTAATCAACAAAGATAACCTCAACGAATCCAAGATTGCGCTGGTCTACGGTCAGATGAACGAGCCACCCGGAGCGAGAATGCGGGTTGGTCTGTCAGGCTTGACAATGGCAGAATACTTCCGTGATGTGAACAAGCAGGACGTACTGTTGTTTATCGATAACATCTTCCGGTTTGTACAAGCGGGTTCTGAAGTATCCGCACTGTTGGGTCGGATGCCTTCAGCCGTAGGATATCAGCCCACACTAGGAACCGACGTAGGTGCCCTGCAAGAGCGGATTACCTCGACTACAGAAGGCTCTATTACCTCCATTCAAGCGGTGTACGTACCTGCGGATGACTTAACTGACCCCGCACCTGCAACTACATTCGCTCACTTGGACGGAACCACTGTACTATCTCGTGGTTTGGCTTCTAAGGGTATTTATCCCGCAGTTGACCCCTTAGGTTCCACCTCCACCATGTTGCAGCCTGAGATCGTGGGTGATGAACACTACAACACTGCTCGTGCTGTGCAAGCAACTCTACAACGTTACAAAGAACTTCAAGACATCATCGCCATTCTTGGTCTAGATGAATTGTCTGAAGAAGACCGTCTCACTGTAGCACGGGCGCGAAAGGTTGAGCGCTTCTTGTCTCAACCGTTCTTCGTAGCGGAAGTGTTTACTGGTTCTCCTGGTAAGTATGTGAAGTTGGAAGACACCATCAAAGGCTTCCAAATGATTTTATCTGGTGAATTGGATGAACTACCAGAGCAAGCTTTCTACTTGGTAGGCGATATTAACGAAGCGATCGCCAAAGCGGAAAAGCTCAAGGGTTAATTCGTAATTCGTAATTCGTAATTCGTAATTATCGTTCCGATTACGGGTTATGAATTACCAATTATTAGTGGTCACCAATGAGAAATTAGCAATATGACTCTAACTGTTCGTGTAGTTTCCCCAGATAAAACAGTATGGGATGCCGCAGCTGAGGAGGTGGTTCTACCTAGCACTACTGGTCAGTTGGGTATTTTAAGTGGACACGCACCTCTGTTGACTGCTTTGGATACAGGCGTGATGCGCGTCCGTGCCAGCAAAAATCAGGATTGGCAAGCGATCGCTTTATTGGGTGGCTTTGCTGAAGTCGAAGAAGATGAAGTGACAATTCTGGTAAATGGTGCTGAACGTGGCGATGCCATTAACCTAGAAGATGCTCGCGCCGCTTTTAACCAAGCACAAACACGTCTGAATCAAGTACCAGCAGGCGATCGTCAAGCACAAATTCAGGCGACCCAAGCCTTTAAACGCGCCCGCGCTCGTTTCCAAGCGGCTGGCGGTTTGCTCTAAAGCTGACATTATAATATCAGCTTTGTAGGGTGGGCTTTTAGCTCACCCTATTAGCTTAAATAGGGAATAGGTGATAGGGAAAGAAATTTTTATCCTTGTTTAAGGACTGCGATCGCTTGCTCACGCCTAACACTGGGAAAATGGTCTAAGAATTCGTCCAGTGGATCGCCTGCTTCGAGATAATCGAGCAAAGTTTTCATTGGTACACGAGTTCCCACAAAAACAGGGATTCCTCCCAGGATGTCAGGGTCGCTATGAATAACACGCGCTGCGGTTGCCATGTCACTTATTCGGTACAGCAGGATTTCCTCTGATCTTAACCTACAACTGACTGCTCAGAACTTCCGTAGAATTGTTGTGCAGACCAACAATATTCAATTGATCTGGCTTTGAACGCCAACCAGTGAGCTTCAAACTTCCACCACAACCCAAAACACAAGCAGCACAACTAGCTATTATATAGAAAAATTTTGCATTACCTATGTCTTACCCACTTAGCCGCAAAAGTGATCAAATTGATAACTACCACGGGACTTTAGTTGCAGATCCTTACCGTTGGTTAGAAGACCCTGACTCAGAGGAATCAAGAAACTGGATTGAGGCACAAAATAAAATTACTTTTGCCTACCTAGACGAAATTCCTGCTAGAGAAAAAATTAAACAACGCCTCACTAAACTTTGGGATTATGAAAAATATGGTATCCCGTTTAAAGAAGGCGATCGCTACTTTTATTTTAAAAATGATGGGCTACAAAATCAAAGTGTTCTCTACACCCTAAAAACACTTGATGCTGAACCTAGAGTTTTACTTGACCCCAACAAACTCTCCACAGATGGCACTGTTGCTCTTTCAGGATTGTCTATTAGTGATAATGGGAAACTATTAGCATATGGTCTTTCTACTTCCGGTTCTGACTGGCAAGAATGGAAAGTGCGCGATGTGGAAACTGGTGAAGACCTACAAGACCACCTCCAATGGATTAAATTTTCTGGTGCATCTTGGACAAAGGATAATCAGGGCTTTTTCTACAGTCGCTATGATGAACCAAATACAAAAACTAAATTAGAAGATGTCAACTATTACCAAAAACTCTACTATCATCAACTTGGTACTCCCCAATCTGATGATTTACTAATTTATCATCGCCCTGACCAAAAAGAATGGGGATTTGATGGGAGTGTAACAGAAGATGGACGTTATTTAATAATTTCGGTTTGGCTAGGAACTGATCCTAGAAATTTAGTTTTTTACAAAGATTTAAATAATCCTAATACCGAAGTCATAGAACTAATTAATCAGTTTGAAGCCAATTACAGTTTTATTGACCATGATGATAGTGTCTTTTATTTTCGCACCGATTTAAATGCTCCGCGCGGCAGACTAATTGCTATTGATAGCCAAAACCCTGCTCCGGAAACTTGGCAAGAAATCATTCCCCAAGCTGTGGCAACTTTGGAAAGTGCCAATATACTCAATAACCAATTTGTTGTTGATTATCTGCAAGATGCTCACACCCAAATTAAAATTTTTGACCTCAATGGTGCATTTGTCCGTGAGGTAGAATTACCTGGACTCGGTTCAGTCGGTGGCTTTGGGGGCAAGCGTTTTGATACTGAAACTTTTTAT
This sequence comes from Trichormus sp. ATA11-4-KO1, assembly GCA_019358915.1. Taxonomy (GTDB): domain Bacteria; phylum Cyanobacteriota; class Cyanobacteriia; order Cyanobacteriales; family Nostocaceae; genus LEGE-11386. Next base: position 40,507 of record JAHHIM010000027.1, on the reverse strand, counting down.
AGTTTCACTAGCTTTACTACACCAGGAACTATTTACCGCTACAACATGGTAACGGGAAAAAGTGAGCTTTTTCGTCAGCCAAAGGTAGATTTTAATCCTGATGATTATGAAACAAAACAAATCTTTTACCGCAGCAAAGATGGTACTCAAGTACCAATGTTTATTACTCACAAAAAGGGGATGCAATTAGATGGCAATAATCCCACTTATCTTTGGGGTTATGGCGGTTTTAATGCCTCAATGACACCCAGTTTTTCTGTGAGTATGTTGGTATGGATGGAAATGGGCGGTGTTTATGCTGCGCCTAATCTGCGCGGTGGTGGGGAGTACGGCGAAGAATGGCATCAGGCAGGTATGAAGGAGAAAAAGCAGAATGTTTTTGATGACTTTATTGCGGCGGCTGAGTGGCTGATTGCCAATAAATACACAAAACCTGCAAAATTAGCGATCGCTGGTGGTAGTAACGGCGGCTTATTGGTGGGTGCGTGTATAACTCAGCGTCCTGATTTGTTTGGTGCAGCTTTACCAGCCGTAGGTGTGATGGATATGTTGCGATTCCACAAATTTACCATTGGCTGGGCTTGGACTTCCGAATATGGTTCGCCAGATAATCCAGAGGATTTCCAGGCACTCTATGCATATTCGCCACTGCACAATATCAAACCAGGAACAGCATACCCTGCAACTTTAATTACCACAGCTGATCATGACGATCGCGTTGTCCCTGCCCATAGTTTCAAATTTGCCGCCGCTTTGCAAGCCAATCAAGCAGGTGATGCACCAGTGTTAATGAGAATTGAAACTAAAGCAGGACATGGGGCAGGTAAACCCACCGCTAAAATTATTGAGGAAGCAGCAGACAAGTGGGCTTTTTTGGTACGTACTCTGGATATCAAAATTTAGCGGATTTTTACTTTGGGAGTCATCAACCCAGATGCATCGATATGATCTATGGGGATAACTAAAAAAACTGCATTCTGCTCACGGTGAAGATTTGGTGATGAAGCAATAGAGTGTTAATGACACAGGAGATGATAGTGCATTCCTTTAACAGGGAAGTAATTAGCGACTATATCTGCCACATAGCTGAGGACTAATCATCAAACCCGGACACCAAGGGATTTTCCAGCCTACTCCCTGTTCCCTGCGATAAATTTCATCCCCCTAACTCTCGCAACATAGCTTCCACCCTATTAACCCCATCCGAGTCATTCCGCCGTTGGTACAAGTCACGGGCTTTCTGAAGCACGCTGCTTGCTTGTTTGGTTTGCCGACGCTGCTTGTACATTGCAGCCATAAACTCGTAAGTTTGGGCATTATTCTTGTCAAGCTCAATTGCTTGTGCATATGCCCAATTAGCTGCTGTATAGTCTCCTAAACGGGCTTGGGTGATACCTAATCCCAAATAAGCATTCAAATTATTACGGTTCAACTGTATAGCACGACGATACGCTTCTTTCGCTCCATTATTGTCATTCAAATTGCCTTTGATATAACCCACAGCGTAGTAAAAATCACTGTTATTGGGGTTGATGGCAATAGCACGACGATAAGAGGCCAGCGCTGCCTGGAAATTTCCTTGTTGTGCTTGCAGGTAGCCAATACCAGAATGAATTTTAGCATTCTTTGGCTCTATGGCAGCTGCTTGCTGATAAACGGCGATCGCCCCAATATAGTCGTTAGCATCCACTAGTCTTTTCCCTTCCTCGAACAGCTGCTTTAATTTTGGGTTGCTAGTTTGGGCAACTAGTGCCTGAGCCTGAGCTACCGAGGGGATGGTAATGGCACAACACCCTAATGACAAAACACCAACTATAAGTGATATGCGTTTGTACACAGTAAATTTCCTGAAATGCTAGAGGACTTTTTTTTGTACATTAAAACAAAAATATCCATTTTTGAAAACTGTATTTATTCACCTTGATAAAATATTAATAAAATGTAATTTCAGATACTTTTTGACAACACAAATTTTACTGAGTTTATACTGAAGGACAAATTGATTATTATAAGTTATTCAGTATATCCCACAGGTCAATTTAGAGTTGGACAAAATGCCCTTTGTAATGAGTGGTTTTTGCATTGCTTTCTCGTTATCTAAATGGAAAGTATCTTACCTTGCTATGATGCCACTAGCAGGGAGTGGGAAAATAACCAATGCCCAATGCCCAATGCCCAATGACTAATCTCATATTTACGAGTATTTACGAGGCTGACTGATGATTGTAACTACGACTGATGTAATTCAAGGTGCTATTATTGAATCTTATTTAGGCATTGTGACGGCAGAGGTTGTCTACGGCAGTAATTTCCTCCGAGATTTTTTTGCCAGCATTCGAGATGTTATTGGCGGACGCACTGGTAGCTACGAGCGTTTATTTGAACAGGGTCAACGAAAGGCAATAGAAGAATTAGAACAACGGGCACAGCGTTTAGGAGCAGATGCTGTGATCGGCATTGAATTGGATACTGGCACAATCAATGTTGACCAGTCAGGAGTTTTGTTACTAATTACTGCCACAGGAACTGCTGTGAAAATGCGTTAGTTTATTGATTAACTTGTGATCATGGCTAATGGGTAATTGTCATGAACCATTATCCATTAGCAATTAACAGAAATTTTTCAGCACTACTTCAACATAATTAAGTGTGAATTTTTAATACATTAAGCTGCCTATAACTGTAATTTAAAATCAGCAATTAGAACTTAAAAAAATTAGACATAAAGAATAAATACATTAGATTAAAAAATATAAATAAAATTAATTTATTCCTACTGAAGACAGAGTGCTTAACTCTTTCTATTGATAGATATTAAAAATCATATCTGGCAATTTAATTTTAAACATAAAGGCAAGGCATGGATATACCTGAAAAAAACTTTGCTGACAAAGCAATGGAGAAAATAAACTATGTCATACGTAAATCGCGTAGGTGATGATGTTATTAATGAACCTGGAATGGCAGGTCGAGTAGTTGAATATCACGACCGTGTGCGCTGGGGTCCCATAATTGCTGGTGTATTGGTTGCCTTAGCTACTCAATTAATCTTGAGTTCCTTGTTTGGCGCGATCGGAGCAGGTACAATTGCAGGTTCAGGCGCACCTAGAACAATAGCACCTGATGTTGCTGGTAATGTAGGATTTTGGTCAACCCTGGCTTTATTAATTTCACTATTTGTTGGTGGTTGGGTGACAACTCGTGCGTGTGGGCCAATGAACCGCAACACAGCTCTTCTCAACGGCGCCATTCTCTGGGCAACCACTTTAGCACTTAGCTCTTGGCTATTGGCTAGTGGGGTATGGGGTACCTTTGGAGTTGTGGCTCCCACTGCTGCTGCCGTTATACCTCCAGTAACTCAGCCAGGCGCTCCCATACCTCCAGACTTGCCAGCTGTAACCGCCGAACAAGCTCGTGATATTGCTGCTGCCACCTCTAGAGCTTTATGGTGGTTTGTGTTGGGTTCATTATTGAGTTTAGCTGCTGCACTTATGGGAGCTGTTGTTGGTGCGCGCAGTCCCAGAAATAATGGTTATCGTACTTAAAAACTGTTTGCTAAACTAAACATAATTCATCTTAAAAGCACCTTGAGAAAAAGGTGTTTTTATATGAGTTTAGAACCAGCCCTTTCCAGGTGGGTAAAAACTACCTAAAATTTTTCCAATTTTAGGACTTCCACCTTTGTGTCTTTGTGCCTTTGTGGTTTAAAAGTTATTTTTTTTACCACTAAGACACTAAGACACCAAGAAAAATACATGACATATTGAAAGGGCTAGTCTTAGTTATTTATTCAAATTATTCAAGATTCGGGCAAAAGGTCTAATCTTAAAGCCAATATTTATACGCGGCGTATGCCATAGTTACAACTCCCGTGAGGATAGCAGATTCATCCACTTCAAATTCGGGATGGTGTAATGGGTGATTAATAATTCTATCTTTGTAACCTACGCCTAGGCGAAACATCGAACCAGGGGCGTATTCCAAATAAACAGAAAAATCTTCAGCGCCAAGAGAAGGTTCAGGTAAGACTTGGACGCGATCGCTACTCCAAGCTTCTTCAGCAGATGATTGCAATAATTGGGTGATGGCATAATCATTTTGCACACTGGGCACGCCTTGGCGATAATTGACTTGATAACGCGCCCCAAAGGAATGGCAGACGTTAGCCACAATATTTTCAATCCAGTTCGGCAGTTGGGTACGCGTTTCTGGGTGGAGCGATCGCACAGTTCCCAACAACTGTACTTTATCCGCAATCACATTTGACGCTCTACCACCATTAATCTTTCCTATACTCAACACCACAGGACGCAAGGGATTCTGTGTCCGGCTAATAGCCTGTTGCAATGCCGTAATCACTTGCGAGGCAATCCAAATTGCATCAATTGCTTCATGGGGACGCGCCCCATGCCCCGATTCTCCGATAATGATAATCTCTAAATCATCAGCTGCTGCTGTCAATGCCCCGTAACGCACGCCAATCGACCCTGCGGGGATAGAAGGGAAAACATGAACTCCTAATACAGCCGAAACATTTTCCATTGCGCCATCTTGCACCATCCAGTTTGCACCTTGGGCAATTTCCTCTGCTGGCTGAAACAAAAACCGCACCTTACCGCCCAACTCTTCTGCCATTTGGGATAATACCATTGCTGTTCCTAAACCAACTGTGGTGTGAACATCGTGACCGCAAGCGTGCATCACACCTTCTGTACGAGAGGCATATTCCAAACCTGTACGTTCTTGAATAGGCAAAGCATCCATATCTGTACGAATTGCCAATAAACGGTCACTTGTGCCAGTGCCTTGTAGTTCTCCGATGACCCCGGTTTTACCAACTCCCTCTTGTACATGCAGACCACTAGAAGACAATACACCAGCAACAAAGGCAGATGTTTGGTATTCCTGACCGCTAAGTTCTGGGTGAGAGTGGATATGGCGGCGAATTTCAATTAAGCGGGGTGCCAATTTTGTGGCTAAGTCTTTAATATGGGTGAGCATTATGCAATTTTAGTTTACAGGCTTTGTTCCCATGATAGAAAAGTGTTCACTAGTAAAATGCTCTTGTTCTACAGTCACGGGGACAAGGGGACAAGGGAATGGGGCGACAAGGGTACAAGGCGACAAGGGGATGGGGGGAAAGATGAGAGTTTACTACTCAGCACTCAGCACTCAGTACTCAGCACTTAGAAAAGCACTCTATTGGTTATAGCAGGTTGTGCCTGGAACATTCGCGGTTCTAAACCTGTTACATTCTCTGACAGTTGTACGCTCCAATGACCAGTCATAGGCTTTATCAGAAGTGACAACACCATTAGCCAGCGTTGTTAGTCGAAAATGTGCCCCCCGGAAATTGGTGAACTGCAACTTGGCACCCTGCAAGTTGGCTGCTTCTAAATTGGTGCTGATCAAACCAGCAAAAGATAAGTCAGCATTTTCCATTGATGCTGATTTTAAATTTGCACCTGTCAAGGTAGCACCTGTCAAGTTCGCAGAATTAAGAACCGCAGCTTCTAAATTAGCACCTGTTAGATCTGCTTTTGCCAGATTCACTTGAGATAAGATGGCACCCTTCAAGTTAGCTTCTCGCAAATTCGCTCCCCCTAAATTAATTTGAGTTAAATCAGCGCCGCTCAAATCGCATCTAGGACAAGCGCCTGTTGCCTGCAACTGCTCCAAGTCTTGCTGGTTAAATGCAAGGGATGGTTCTGTCAACCCGATACAAGCTAATAAGGCGACACTAGCGACAATCTTGAGTTTCATACTTTCTACGGATCTTAACAAGAATGAAAAGTTATGCAATACTTAATACCATACTTAAACATATACGTTTTTTCCGCCAAGCATGGGAATGAAGCGGTGATGAAGCTGCTATAAAAATTGTATAAATTCTAATTATGTGACTACACAAAACCAAATATAGGCTTTAAAATCGATTACGTAAGCCACTATACTGAACCATTTATAGACTACCACATATGTGATCCCCCTAGCTGCAAGAAAAAAGACGGCTAGGGGGATCTTGTTTCTGGGTATTGGGCATTGGGAGATAGGAAGGTAGAAATAATTTTTCTTGTCCCCTTGTCCCCAGGGCTGTTTCATTGGCTTGTGTTGGAGATTTGTCAAGAGGATAATCTCACGCAAAGGCGCAAAGACGCAAAGAAAAATCAGGTATTTCGGACTGAAGATGCCAAAATTTTCGGTCTTAATTGTGGATTTGCCCTTGCAATTTTAACCCTTTTAGGGAACGAATCAGCCCTGCTCTTGTCCCCCCATCCCTCCATCAACGCCATCCCAAAAATTTTAATCCAGGGACAATCAGGTAATAACTCACCCCCAACCAAAAGCTCATCAAGATCCCCACCAAACTAAAAAAAGCAATGGGTAAGGATAATGCCGACCAGAGGGGCTGTGCAGAAAATTGAAATACAGTAGGTGGAAACCCAAAAAAGATGAAAATTGCGAAGATGATAGCAGTACCAAATGCAGCAACCACAGCATGAACTATGTGATGACTGCGAAAACCTATACTTAACGTGAATAAGAAAATTGCCACTAAAATTACTCCCAACAACCCTTCGCCGCTATCTTGAGATGTAATTAATTGCAAAACTAACCAACTAAATGCATAGCTGATCATACCCATGAGCGATGCCATTAAAAATCGTCGCCGTTGACCAAAACAACCCGAAGCCGTCAGTCCCCATGCAGTTCCTATGCCTGCGGTAACAAACACTATTATTTTTGTAGCCACGATAGGTTGAGTATAAGTTGCTAATTCGGGTAGCTGACTAAAAATATATTCGGCAAAGCGATCGCCTAAGATTGTGCGATATGCCAAAATAAAACCAACAATAGTACCGACACAAGCGCCAAGACCAGTTAGCAGCATGGCCCAAATCGTTGCTAAACAGGCTTGTAAGACTTGGAAAATCGCCTTGGTGATCAAAATAACTGTTTTGCCTATAGCTTTGGCTAAATTGTTTAATGCTTGCTCACCAACTTGGATTAAGAGTGTAAATTTGCTAACAACTTGTGCTGTGGCTTGCTGAACTGAGTCCTGGAGTTGGGAAAATAGCCCAGTTGGCGTTGATGTACGGGTAATCTTAGTCAAACGTTTTTGAATGATTGCCGCATTAGCTGGACGCGATCGCACATCCTCCTGTACCATCTCATCTAGCAAGTCAGCTAGTTGCGGGTTAACATTCACCTGATTTCGCCAGTGCAAAACACCAGTTTGGGGGTCTCCCAACTCCGGTGGATATTTGCCCGTGAGTAATTCAATCATCGTCCGACCGAGGGCATAAAAATCAGCCGCAGGCCCCACATTACTACCAGTCATCTGTTCTGGTGGACTGTAGCCAGAAGAAAATAACCTCGTGGAACTAGACTCTCGACGCAGCCTGGCTGTGTTAAATTGTTTCGCCCCACCAAAATCAATCAGTACCAGTTCTATCCCAGATCCCCCTTGAGTCGGGGGTACAGTTGGCGAGTGAGTCCGCAACATCAAATTAGAAGGTTTGATGTCCCGATGAATAATCTGGCATTTGTGCAATTCCTGTAGAATTTTTACAGCTTGGACAAACCAAGCTAAAACCAAATCCTCTGGACATCCTTGAGGATAATTTTCCAGTATCTCCTCTAAAGTCTGCCCATTAATTTTTTCCATCACCAGACAAGCTAGTTGGCGTGGTTTAGGACTAGGCAAATTTATTTGAAAATAACCATCAGACTCAACTCTGGGGACACCCGGATGTCGCAAATTAATTAAAACTGCTGCCTCTTGTGTAAATAATTCCAGTGCCTTTGGTGAATTTTCTACCAAAACTTTTAGTACTTTCTCCGTCTGGGTTTTTTCATCCCAAACCGTGTAAATTTGGGCGAATCCTCCCGAACCTAAGGGTTGAAGAGGAACATAGCGATCTAGCAGCTGTAGCAGTGCGCCACAACTGTTACAAAACTTGTTTCCCCAAGGCTGAGGATAAGGACGCTGACAGTCAGGATTTATGCAGTGAACGCCAGAAAAACGATACATTAAGGTTTTGAGTCTCTAGCTTATTTGAAATGCTCAAATAATACTGAAAAGGGTTATTTTCAATGTTTGAGTAGGCATATAAGTATATTTTAATACTCTATAACCAGACTTAACTAATGCTCATTTTCTATTATCTCTCATTCATCCTCCTGTACCCTAATCTCTCTCTTGTTTAGAGTTATTGGTTATAAATCCTAAAGTTTTGCTTTAGCTATGAGATGGCCTCAAGCAACGTTAAAGCCCAGGCTGGCATTAATTTGGAGGTGCGATCGCTCCTGCAATTACCAAGCTATTATGTATGAGAAAAATATGCAGCATACAGCCTGAGGTTTTGCATGAAAGTAGCAGTCTTCAGTACAAAGCCCTATGATCGGCAGTTTTTGTCAGCTGCAAATTCGCCTATCCAACATGAATTAGTTTTCTTTGAACCCCGTTTGCATCAAAATACCGCGATTTTGGCTGCCGGATTTCCGGCTGTTTGCGTATTTGTACATGATTTAGTTGATGCGCCAACTTTAGAAATTCTCGCTTCCGGGGGAACTCGCCTGATTGCCCTCCGGTGTGCAGGATTTAATAATGTAGACTTACAAGCCGCAGCGAATTTAGGGATTAATGTTGTACGTGTGCCGGCTTATTCACCTTATGGAGTAGCGGAACATGCTGTGGGATTAATTTTGAGCCTCAATCGCAAAATTCATCGTGCCTATAACCGCGTCCGGGAAGGTAATTTTTCCCTAACAGGTCTGTTGGGATTTAACTTGAATGGGCGTACAGTGGGGATCATTGGTACTGGAAAAATTGGTCTGATTTTGGGACAAATCATGAAGGGTTTTGGTTGTGATTTACTTGCTTATGATGTGTATCGCAACCCTGAGTTGGAAGCACTAGGTGGTAAGTATGTAGACTTACCTGAGCTATTTGCCAACTCTGATATTATATCTCTGCATTGTCCTCTAACTCCGGAAACTCATCACTTGATCAATGCCGAGACCATAGCACAGATGAAACCAAGGGTGATGTTAATTAACACCAGCCGAGGAGCGCTGATTGATACCCAAGCAGTAATCGAAGGACTGAAGACCCGCAAAATAGGCTCTCTGGGTGTGGATGTCTACGAACAGGAATCGGACTTGTTCTTTGAGGATTTGTCTGGCGAAATCATTCAGGATGATGTTTTCCAACGGCTGACAACTTTTCCTAATGTGCTGGTAACCGGACATCAAGCCTTTTTTACGGAAGAAGCTCTCCACAATATTGCACAGACAACTTTTGCTAATATTACTGACATTGAACAAGGTCGTCCCTGTCCAAACGAGATTCACGCTCAACCGGAAGTTACCGCTCAGACGCTGGCTAACTAACAAAAGTTTGATTTAGCAAACAAAATTACCAAGTATTCATCAATTGACGCGGAGCGAAGTGCCTACGGCGGGGCGTAAGCCCATCGCACTGCTAAAATATTTTTACTGAGCTAACACCCAGGGTGTAACCAGGAGGAATCATAAAATTCAACTGGGTTTTCAGCTAAAAATTTTATTTCGAGGGACTATGTCAAAATAGGTGAATTTAAAGTGATTGAATTATTTAATGACTATGAATAAGCACGACCTAATCCAAAAATTCTCCTTGCAAATGCACCCAGAAGGGGGTTATTATGCCGAGACTTATCGTTCTGACATGATGATTGAAACTGATCGAGAGGGGCAGCAAAGGTCAGCCATGACTTCAATATATTATCTCCTCACAGATGATAGCCCAATCGATTACTTTCATCTCAACAAGTCTGACATTCTGCATTACTTCCATCTTGGTTCACCGGTGACATATCTTCTCATTCATCCCAATGGCACATTGCAAAAGTGTAAACTTGGTCTAGATCTAAATAAGGGAGAAGTGCCCCAACTTCTTGTTCCTGGTGGCTACTGGAAAGCAGGAGTCTTAGAAGAAGGAGAATTTGGACTATTAGGGGAAGCTGTTGCACCAGGCTTTGATTTCCGTGACATGGAACTTGGTCAGCCTGAGTATTTCCGCCAACAATTTCCTCACATTTGGGATCGGGTGGTTCCTTATATTAGAGTCAGCTAAAGTAGAACGAGTTGCTTTTTGTTTATACTTTGCTGTTTCTCAAGTAACTTTTAACAGCGTGTTTACAATAGATTTAGGGCAAATTCTACTCAAGAACCAGCAACACCTTTGCCAAAATAAGAGCCTACAAAAATCTTGGCAAAACTAGCAAAATAACCCATACATAAGCGTTTAGCCGACAAGGTAGCTTTGACTCTCAAACCCTTTATAATGCTGGCAATACGTAAAACAAACCTTTGATTTGAGCCGTTAGCTGGCTGAAATTTTTGATGGAGACAGTGGTTGAATGTTGACTGTTTGTGGTCATCAATAATCAGCCTTACCGGGAGTGGAGAAGTAAAATAGAGACAATCCTTTCCCTCAAGATTTAGCAATGGACGGAACTACTGTAGAACGGCAAAAGCTAATAGAGGCAGTCAGCACCCTTCCTGATGAGGCTTTGTTTGAACTTGCTACTTTCCTTGACTATCTTCGTTATAAATCAGATCAACGAAGAAAACTTAACAATAATGCTGCCAATTTTCTGTTTGCAGTTGCAGGCTTAGGCAAATCTGGTCAGCAGGATGTTTCAGAACGTGATGAGGAGATTCTACGTAATGAAATTAATCCTGTGTATGGCTGGAATATCAAGCCGAGTAATCCTGCATGACAGCGATACTTGATACCAGTTTTTTATTTGCCTTAACTGACCAAATAATTACTAATTCGTAATAGAGCCTACGGCACGCTTCGCGAACGTAATTCGTAATTAAAGAGGGTACAAGCCCCCACTGATTGTAACTACGAATTACGAATTATCAATTACGAATTATGTTGACCAGAGCGATCGCAATCACCATCGGGTGTTGGCTGTTGCTCAGAGTGCAAATGAGGTATTAGTCCTACCTATAGTTGTTCTACCTGAAATTTGCTACCTGATTGCTTCAAGGCTAGGGCATAAGGCAATGCGCCATTTTGTGTCTAGCCTGACGACCAAAGCGGTTCGGGTTGAACCTGTAATCGCAGAGGATTTAGCACGAGTGCATGAGATTCTGGAGCAATATGCAGACAGTCAGCTTGATTTTACAGATGCAGCAATCGTTACCGTAGCAGAAAGGCTAACTATTACTCGCATTTACACGCTTGATCGTCGAGACTTTTCGATTATTCGTCCAACCCACTGTGATTATTTTGAGTTATTGCCCTGAGCTACCAGCTATAGCAAAGTGCTGAGTGCTATGTCCCGTTATTGATTTGAGTCCGCCAAATCCGAATGGTCTTGTCTTTACTGCTACTCACGAGGATTGGCTTTGTCGGGCTAGTGGCGATCGCTAATATCCAGTCGGAATGACCAGAAAGGGTGTGGAGTAATTTTCCCGTTTGCCAATCCCAAATTTTCACCTGATTGTCAATACTGCCACTGGCAAGAGTTTGTCCATCAAGTCCCAAAGCCAGAGTAACTACCCGTGAGGTATGCCCTACTAAGGTGTGCAGGAGTTCGCCTGTCTGGACATTCCAAGTCTTAATGGTCTGATCCCAACTAGCGCTGGCGAGTGTCTTTCCGTCGCGGCTAAAGATTACGGATCTCACCGCATCCTCATGTCCCTCAATGGTGCGGAGGAGTTCACCTGTATATAAACCCCACATTTTGATAGTTTTGTCAAGACCCACCGTGGCAAAAGTCTCGCCGTCAGGACTGATAGCAACAGAAAAAACCCGACCCTCATGCCCTGCAATGGTGCGGAGGAGTTGACCTGTATGAAAGTTCCAAATTTTAATGCTACCATCTTCATTGCCACTGACCAAGGTCTGTCCATCATCACTAAGAGCAACTGACCAAACCGGGCCAGCATTGGGGGTAATTGTCCTCATCAGCTCGAAGGTCTGAAAATTCCAAATTTTAATCGTCTGGTCTCCACTCCCACTGACCAAAGTTTGCCCATCTGCACTGAGAGCGATCGCCCTGACTGTATCGTTATGTCCTAGAAGTGTGGATACAATTTTCCCAGTATTTAAATTCCAAACTTTAATAGTTTTATCTGCACTAGCACTAACCAAAGTCTGACCATTGGAGGTAAGAACAATAGACCACACAGAATCTGAATGACTAGCTAAAGTTCTGGTGAGAGTGAGATTTTTAGTTGGGATAGAATCTGGAGCTTGTTGGACAATAGCACTAAAAGGTGTGACTTTCAGAAAGTAGTAGCGGCCAAGTATCAAAGCGAGCAGCGAAATCATACCAGCTATCATCCCCAGCATCAAGGTCAACTTCCCAGCAAAGGGAAAAACAACTTCTGTCCTATCTCGGAAGCGAACTTGATCTAGGAGAATTTGGCGATAATCTTCTACTGACTGAATTACTAGCGGCAACTCTTGCTGGATAATGGTTTGAGGCGGGGTTTTATCTGTATAAAGTATGCATGGCATTAATGAACGTGGTGTTTTATCTATAGTGGCAGAAATTAAATTTCTCTGAGAAATAGAAATACTTGGTATTTTCTCCTCAGGATCACAATTAAACAAATGGAGCAATTCTCCCTGCTGAAGGGCAATTTGGCTTTGCTCAATCATTTCTCTAGGAATCTCTACCCCCTCACGAACTGGTTGGTAACTCGAAAAGTCGGGAGCAACCAAGTTTTCCAAAGAAATTGGTAAGATTTGCCTGTTTATGAGCGTTACTGGCCCGGTACGTAGGCAAATAAAAATATTTTCGAGTTGGACGGGCTGTAGTTGACCTGCTAAATAGTAACAGACGAAGTAGGGGACATCGCTGCGACCGAAATCATCTATTCCATCGTTATATAACCAACCGAACAAGTTATGTTCTGAGGTTAGCTGATGTAGATAAGCTGCTCGGTATCCTGCACTTGGAGGATCATAGGAATCCCAATACTGATAAACTACTTGTTGAATGAAGGCTTGCTGAATTTCTGGGGGAACCTGTGTACTCGCCAAGGTTCTAAATCCTACGACAGGAAAGCTAGTGTATATAAGTTGACCTAAAACTAAAGGGGTCATACTAATACCAATTCATAATTCGTAATTCGTAATAGCAGCCCACAGCAGGCTACACCGTCAGGGTAGCTATATCTGTCAGGGCTTGATGTAATTTGTCATGAAGAAAGTCAAACTCAATTTAGGTTTCTGGGTTTGTATTTGTTGCATTCTGTTTTCAAGTTGGTATAGTCTAGCAAACCCTATTCACGATTAGTTGGCAATGTCATGATTATTGAGTAGAGTTTGGCGTTTGTTCGGTTGTTGGCATTGGTTGAGGAAAAGGTGTAAATAGATTGAAGGCAAAAAAAAGTGACGCGATCGCCCCCAGTAAACCAACACTTACCAAAGACATAATGACAATAGACCTGCGGGTTTTTGGTGGTAATCTTTGACCAATAATTAATTTTTCGCTTAATCCGCTCGTTACATCTGGTGGCGATGAAATGGCAGAATCATTCAGCTGTGATAGCAGCCACAGGAGTGGAGTCGCCGCACCTTTAGCCTGGAGACGGGAAACACCTTCTACAGAAACAATAGGTATGGCTGAATAGAATATTTGATGAGTGGCTTTCACCAAATCAAGGTAGGTAATCAGTGGTTGCAGGTTCTGCTCAATTTGTTGCAGGTTAACTGGATTGAGTTCGATCAGGTCGCATTGAGTCAAAATCAGCGCAAAGGCATATTTGAGATTATACTGATAGACTATGGAGGCGATCGCTGCTACCTGGTTATAAATGTCTTCAATTACGCCTGGGTAGTCTTGATCCTGTATCAGAGCATGGGCATTAATAAATACACAGCAGCTATTGGAAGCCAGGATCATTTCTTGAAAATCAGGATTGCGAATATTACATGACTCTCCAGGAATATCCCACCAGCGAAAATGGCATACTGTTTTCGCACCCCAGCGACTTTGACGTTTCAAACTAAAGTTAAAGTTAGTAATTTTAATTGTCGGGGGTGGATATGAACTGGTACGAGCAACATGGTTTTTAATCTTTTCCAGGTTTGCTTGGACATCGCTATCCTGGCAATCAAACCACAACTCCTGAGAATTGTCTGAGCAATTATCAGGGTGTAATTCTGAGTAGCTACCAGCTAGAAAAACTGTTTTGCCTACTCCTCGTTGACCAATACTTAACAGGCTAAATGTTTTTGGGGTAGTTGCAGGTAATAAGTTCATATCATCACTGTTGCTGTAATAATTTTCTGATAATTTGTTGTGATATGGCAATCGCTAGATGATTTGTGAAAATAAACGTGCGCGTAACGCGTACCGCGCCTTTTCGTGGTTCCTACTTGTGCAACAGTAAGCGTAGCGTGTCCGCAGGACTTATGGTTTAGGACGGCCATAGCATTCCTAAACCATTTGTGAGCAAGAAAAAATATGTAGTTTTAATTTTCCTATTTTCTCACGATTCAAATCAGATGGCTATACATGCAATCAAAACAAAGTATTTGAAAATCAGCAGCAATTTGTGCATAAATGTTGGATACTGCTTTGTACTGGGATTTTTAAAATCTGAAGATGGGAGTGATCAAAAAGAGCGATCGCTAGCTTTGATGCGATTATTTTATTGACTGCAAATTCCATCTATTTAACAAAGGAAGAGGGAAGAAGAAAGAAGACTTCTTCCTTCTTTCTTGTTGCCAAACGGGTTTAAATTCCCCACCAAATCATAGATGTGGTGGTCTGCAATTGGTGGTGGGTTTAAATCCCCTACCAATTTTCCTTCTTCACTTCGGCTACGCTCAGTACAAGCCTTCTGACTCCAACAGCACTTCCTTATTTAACTGCAAAGTTGAGCTGCACAATGAAAGGTTTATTCTCAACACCAGCCCATTCAAGGTGAGTAAAAATCACGTAAAATTGGACACAATTTTAGGCTTTCCACCTTTGTGTCTTTGTGTTCAAATATCATTTTTTTAACCACTAAGACACTAAGAAAACGTGAGTTCGACAAGTGGAAAAAACCCCTCTCCAAACCTCTCCCCTGCCAGGAGGAGCCACTGCGTTGCGCGGGTTCCCCGCGTTGTAGCAAGTGGCGTAGAGGCTTTGAAACCTTGATTTTTAGTTCAAAACTAGGGAGATTTTTGCCCCTCTCCGTGTCGGAGAGGGGTTGGGGTGAGGTTCATCGAATTCACGTTAAGAAAAATATATTACACCTTGAAAGGGCTAATACTGAGCGATTTGCTATATTTGCCAGATTTTAATGGTTCTATCAGAACTACCACTAGCTAGAAACTTACCATCTGGACTGAGAGAAAGAGTATTTACCGTTCCTGAATGTCCAGTTAAAGTTTGCCGCACTTCACCTGTAGCAAGATGCCAGATTTTAATGGTTGTATCCGCACTAGCACTGAAGAGGGTTTGTGCGTCAGAACTAATCGCTATTGATTTGACTGCATTTGAGTGACCACTCAGTGTATGCAGCAGTTTACCTGTAATCAGATGCCAAATTTTGATGGTTGTATCAGCGCTACCGCTAAAGAGGAGTTGTCCATCAGGACTGATAGCAATTGAGTTTACCTCATTGTCATGACCGTTGAGCGTGCGTAAAGGATCACCTGTGTGTGGGTTCCACAGCCTGATTTTGCTGTCAAAACTGCCACTGGCGAGAATTTTACCATTTGGACTAATAGCTACAGCATGAACAGCTGACGAATGCCAAAGAGTACAAATGCGATCGCCTTTGTGCAGATGCCAGATTTTGATTTTATTACTGCCACTGGCGAGAATTTGTCCATCTGGGCTAATTGCTACGACATTTACTGGTTTTTGATGTCCCAAAAGTGTGTGGAGTAGTTTGCCTGTTTTTAAATGCCAGACTTTGACATTACTTCTCGGGTGTTCACAACTACCAACAGCAAGGAAATTGCCATCAGGACTAACGGCCAGCGATGAAATTTCTCCTTGATTCCCCGAGAGGGTGCGGATTTTTTCACTGGTGTGCAAATTCCAGACATTGATAGTTTTATCTGTACATCCACTGATTAACATCTCGCCATCAGGACTGATGGCTACAGATGCAACTTTGCCGGAATGTCCAGTTATGGTGTAGCAAAGACCAGGAGATGCTAAAGTATGTTGGTGTTTGAGATGAGCGATCGCATCCAAAAGCTTCTCCACATCCAGAATACTTTGGCCATCGCTGACTGCCGTAAAATATGCTTTTAACTTTTCTAGATATGCTTCATCTTCAATCTTGATAGCTGATTGCATCGCCTCTAAAGGATTAGTAAATTCCTGGAGTGATACTTGACGCAATTGCAACCATGTGTTTACAGAGTAATCAACTTGTGAATTTGCCCAAGAGCGATCGGGTAAATGAGATAAACTTTGAGCTAATTGCAAAGCCAACTCCGGCACCCAGTAACGTCGCTCCTGTTCTAACGCTTGGTAAACTTGTTGATAGCCTGTGGCATACACACTTAATGGCTCTTGCACAGATTGTAAATCAAATGTATCTTTAAGCAAACTCGGCAGCACCTCTGGTAGTAAAGGCTGCACATCATGATGAACTAAGTGATAAGCATCTGCTACCCAAGCAGCAACCAAACAATGGCAGGTAATTAACACCTGACAAAGTTTTTCTAAATCCTGATGATTAACTTGGTATTTTAAAGACAATTGGCTAATATCAATACCCTTTTCTTGCCATTTTTCTGCTTTTTCTAAAATTGCCAAATTGAGTATATTATCTTTACCTAAATGATTGATTTCTACTAAATCTTCTCCCAGCAATATTAGCTCGTCTCTAATTTTCTGCCAATTTAAAGCCCGATTTTTTGCAGATTCATGAAGTATTTCTTTATAGGGTAAGCGAAAAATTGTTTTGTAGTAATAATTTTCTTGCCCTAATCCCCAATAAGCCATCCGTAAATTTAAATAATCTCCATCATGTTCTGATTCTAAGATTAGAATTGGCTCTGTTTTCAACATCCCAAACAAAGCTTTAATACTAGATTCACTATGAAAACGTTTACTATCCCATGCACCCGCCAATAATTCTGTTGGTCTAATGGAATTTTGCAGAGAGTAATGCTTATGGACAAATTCTCGTAAACCTTCAGCCAACATTAGCTCTATTTGCGAATTATCTTGAGTTTCATAGTCAAATTGGTCAAACTTAACTTGTGGAGGCGCAAGAAAAATTTTTAGCGGAATCCGTTTATAACTGGTGTGGGACTCTAAAATTTGTGAAGGATACAGTCTTAAAGGCCAGCTATCAAATATTTTGTAAACTTCTGGTAATTTAAGTACTGTTTCTCTTTCTTGATTTGCTACTTGTAATTGTGTTTCACGCTGGAAAACTGCTAATTGCTGTTGCAGAAGTTTTTGCTGTGCAAATCCTACCACAGAACTATTTTGCTGAGGATTAATACTTGCCGTTTGGATGAATTCTTGAATGACTTTTGGAAATTGATAATTGGTTGTAGTTAAAGTTTCTGCGGTTCTCTTTTGTATGAGAGTGACAATCACAGGTGTAAACTCTAATACTAGTTGCATTAGTAGCCTTAATCCTTGATCCATAAGAATATTCCTATATTCCTATTAAATAAACAAAACTATCTTTAAAGAGTGCTGAGTAGGGAATGAGACATTGAGTATGGGAGAAGACAAAGTTAATTTTCTTGCTTGTCTCCCTGCTCTTCTTGTCTTTGCTTATTAACAAGATTAGTAGACACTGCCTATACTACTACTTAAAGGAATATTTTTGCGAAGAAAGTAAAAATAAATCACAGCAATTTATAGCTGAAAAACAGTATAAATAGTTCACTCTTTTTGTGCAATCAATTAGCACTTTTACTCACTGACAATTCAATTAAAAAGAAATATTGTGGAATTTCATGTAAATTCACTAAAATTTTTGTCTAGTTTTTCTTAGCAAATACAGTTATTAACTACGGGTTTCTAACCATTAGCTGGTAATAACTTAAGTAAGTAGGTAGGCATAAATCAAACTATGTGTTTTGCAATGTAACATAATTGTAATTCATTTCGTAGTCAGGCCTTTACACTACAAACCTTTAATTATTTACGCCGTCCTACTTAGTGTCCACGATATAATCAAAATGTTGTTGCAAACTAAAAACAGATGGCGAGACCTGGTGGCAATCCTGATTTTGGAACCAAGTATCGCTTTAACTATGGTAGAGATAAGCCATTGTCAGAACAGGTGAAAGTACTGATGAATTTACAGATGAAGCAGGAATTGAAAAATTTGGCTGACCTGGAAAATTGTACGGTACCAGATTTGATTCGTGAGGCGATTGAGCAATATTTGGCGATGAAGACAGCTACCCAAGTTAGGGTCAGCGAGCACAATGAATAAGATAAAAAATGGCAACAAGATAGAAGTCTCCCAGACAAACAAGAAGGGAAAGTCCCTCCCGCCAAAACTGATGATCAAACTGGGTAAGTTTGTTTGGACAACTCTTTGGCAGATGATGATGTCAAAACTTGCCCCCCGTAGTCCATCAGGAGAGTATATTCGTCCCAGTAGTGAGTTCAGAAACTTTGTTAGTACAAAGGAGGATAGCCTGTACCCAGCAGCCACAGGGCGCTATCATCTTTATGTGGGAATGAGTTGTCCTTGGGCGCACCGAACCTTAATTGTCCGATCGCTCAAAGGACTAGAAGAAGTAATATCAATGTCTGTTGTTTATCCTTCTCCAATTGAAGGAGGTTGGATTTTTAGTCAACCAGAAGCAGGTTGTCACACTCTGGCTCAATTATATGAGCTTTCCCACCCTGGCTATAATGGACGCTGCACAGTTCCAGTATTATGGGACAAACAAACAAAGACCATTGTCAGCAATGAGAGTGCAGAGATTATTGTCATGCTGAACTCAGAATTTAATGAGTTCGCTGTAAATTCCCCACTAAATCTTTATCCAGAAGAACTTAAACAAAAGATTGACTGGTGGAATGAAAAAATTTACCCAAGTGTGAACAACGGTGTATATCGTTGCGGCTTTGCTCAGAGTCAAGAAGCATATAATCAAGCCTGTGATGAATTGTTTACAACTTTGGGTGAAATTAATACAGCACTAGAAACGAGTCGATACCTTTGTGGTAGCAATATCACGCTGGCAGATGTGCGTCTATTCACAACATTATTCCGCTTTGATATTGCGTACTATGGATTATTCAAGTGTAATCGTTACAGAATTCAAGACTATGAGAATTTGGGAGCTTACTTGTGTGACCTGTATCAGATGAAAGACATCGCAGGTACTTGTGATTTAGAGAGTGTAAAACACGACTACTATGGTAATTTGTTTCCGCTTAATCCAGGTGGGATTATTCCCTCTGGCCCTGACATAACATATTTGCTAAAACCACATGGTCGTGACCAAATAATTACTAATTCGTAATTCGTAATTCGTAATTCGTAATTAAAGAGGGTACAGAGCTATCACTGATTGTAACTACGTACAGCCTGGCGGCATCCGTAGGCTCTATTATCAATTACGAATTATGTTGACAGTGTTGGCAACACAGTAATTATTTAGGAGATAAATGGAGTTGGACATAAAATTTCTACAACTAGTTAAAAAAAATAACGCAGATATCTATATGAGAATTTGCTTTTACACAATTCAATCATCCAACAAACTCATCAATGCGTGGAGTTCAGGGTCTTGTGACTCTGATAACTGATGTTGTAACTCTAATATTTGATTCTTCAATACTTCAGAGGTATAAATCATATGAGATTTTTGGGCAATTTTTAATTGACTTTCTTTAATTCTAATTTTTCTCAACAGTTCATTTACAGCAGAAATTGCATCGTAATCTTGAGAAATCATAGCTTTCACGCCTATTTTAAGATTGAAAAAATAAAGTTAAACTTGCGAAATATACATGATCTCGCCTCGTTTAATTTTCACATAGAAATTATACATGCTATTGACTCAGACTTATCCTCAGGATGCTTAACCTTACCTCTAGGGACTTTCTAAAAATTTATTAGTTGGCAGGTTTGCAATCTTACTCCTCCAGAAGTATAAATCACATTTCGTCCTGGCGATCGCAGTTAGGGAACTTAGAGCTTGAATGAGAAGCTCCGGAACGCAAAGAATACAGCCAGAACAATGCACAGACCGACACTCAACCCTACGGAAATAAACGACAGTACAAAAGCAATCAGGTATAGCAGTGGCCCAAAACGATACTGCTTTGTGATGGCCTCGGTTTGTTCGGATTTTGCCTCTTGAGTCAGTAACCTTCTACCTTGTGATGCATGTTTCCACAACCCTGTGTATGCCAGTGCTATGGCAAAAAAGGTTGCTGTATAAACGCTGGCCGCTACCTTTGCTTGAGAATGCAGCAGATACTCTGCAAGTAATGCTGTAGGAAAAGGCACAAACGTCACAAACAATAGCAGTAGTCCGTTCCAATAGAGAAAAGAATCATCACTGCGTCGAACTAAACTAAAAATGCGATGATGATTCACCCACATTACAAGAATCGTGGCAAAGCTAGTGATAAATGCTAGATAGCTCGGCCATAGTGACAGCAAAGCTGATACCAAACCAGTAGTTTCTACTGTATTGTGATTGGGAACTTTGATTTCCAAAACTAGTAATGTAATAGCGATCGCAAAGACGCCATCGCTAAATGCTTCTATCCGTCCAGTTTCCTTTGATTCGGGCGTCTCCATCATGGATGATGCTTTTTCCCTGGTAGTGTCTCACGAAGTATCAGACTATTTCTGCACAGATGTAAATCCCCCATCGATAACTAGGTTATGTCCGGTGACAAATGCTGCCCCATCTGAACATAGCCAAACCACTGCTGATGCAATATCATCAGGTTCACCAATCCGCTTGAGGGGGATACCTGCGGCTACCTGCTCTAGCATTTCTGGTGGCGCACCTGCCCACAAGTCAGTTTTGATCGCGCCAGGACTCACAGAATTAATCCGAATTTGCTCAGATGAATATTCAGCAGCAGCTGCACGAGTTAAAGCAATCACACCAGCCTTAGCTGCTCCATAAGCTCCATAGCCGGCAATACCAATCAAAGCTCCTTGAGAAGACATATTCACGATGGCACCGCCACCTGATTTTTGCATAGCGGGAATTTCATGTTTCATACACAGCCAAATCGACTTGAGATTAACATTAATCTCGTAATCCCAATCTGCTGCTGTTAAATCAACAATTTTCCCTGCCTTACCTGAACCTGCGTTGTTGAAAGCACAATCCAAACGTCCAAAGGTGGTAACTGCTTTTTGGATTAGTACTTCAATGTCGGCTGATTGAGTGACATCGGTTTTCACAAACAGCCCTTCACCACCAGCTTCCCTAAGCAGATGTACTGTTTCTTCTCCTTCTGGCTCACGTCTAGCTGCAACCACAACCTTTGCCCCAGCTTTAGCAAAAGCGATCGCAGTAGCACGTCCAATTCCCGAACTACCACCTGTGACAATTGCTACTTTTCCCGACATTGTACTCATGCTGACTACACCTCAATTACTAATTGCGATTTTACGCTGTTGTGGGAGAGCAACTCCAGTATTTAGCTCAAAAAGCAAAATACCTCAGTTTATCCCTTTGTTAGGCTAACTGAGGTATTAATTAACTGTGAGCTTAATAACTAAAATAGAAACATTAAAATCTTATTCCTAACTGTCCGTTGAATCCTCTCACGGAATTGTAACCAGCGCCTACAAAAACATTGTCGGTAGCACCTACCTGCACACCACCGGAAAAAGCGACACCTTTATCTTCTGAATACAATCCAACTCCTACATAAGGTGAAATCACTGGCAAACTCAGAAATTTTAAAATATCTGCTCCAGTAGCACCGTCAGGGCCTCTTCCTACCTCAACCCCAAAATCTAAAGCTCTAGCTCCCACAGCATAGGTAACTTCGCCATCTTTTCCACCAACTGAAACCCAAGGTTGTGGTAAAAGTTGAGCAGAAGCTTGACTAGGGACAAATATAGTTAACCAACTGAGTGATGGGATAAGTATTTTAGCAATAATCGCTTTTTTCACGTTTTTCTCCTAACACTACACTGGTCACATTCTAACGATGGGCTAACTTTTCGTCTTTTAGTAGTGTTCAGTTGTAGCACTTGGTACTGTTTGGCAAAGTTAGTATAAGTGCGTTAATAGGCTGTATAATTAAAAACCGTTTGTGACCAATCATTGAGAAAATTGCATCATGTCACACGAAGCCATTGAAACAATTGTATCTGCCTACTTTGCCAACATTGCAGCCATGAATCCAGAAGGCTGGGTAGAGAACTTTGCTGAAGATGCTGTTAGTCATGATCCGGTTGGTGAACCACCAGTAAAAGTCCATGAAGGATATCGCGAGTTTATTGGGCAATTACAAGCATTCTTTGACAAGTTAGAACCAATAACCGAGCATACCTTCGTTGCTGGCAATGAAGCGGCAGTAAAGTGGACGATGCAAGGTATCAGTAAGAGTGGCAAGTCAGTTACCTTTGAAGGAATCACTATTTTTGAGATTAACGAAGTTTGCAAGATTCAATCAACTCGCGCTTACTGGAATCCAGCAAAGATGGTGGAGCAACTGCGTGCTTAATTTTTGAGGTAGTAGGAAGGGAAAACTGGGGATAAATGTAAGTCCTTACTCAGCACTTTCAAAAATGAGCATCAAGCGCCGACAATTTCTCACAACCTGTGGATTGGCTACTTTAGCCACCCAAATCCCACCAGTAATTGTCCAAGGTCAAGTATCTCCAAATACCATTCTCAAACCACCCCGCTTGCAAGTGGGGGACACAGTAGGATTGATTGCTCCCGCAGGTGTTGTGAATGCGGAAGATATTGCAGCAGCAAAAAAGGCCATTGCAGAATTGGGATTAAAAGTCAAAGTTGGAGCGCATATTTTAGACCGTTACGGCTATTTAGCGGGTACAGATGCTGACCGCGCTCAAGATGTGAATGCTATGTTTCTTGATAAGTCTGTTAAAGCAATTATGACTATGCGTGGCGGTTGGGGCTGTAATCGGATTTTACCTTTACTTGACTACAGCCTAATCCGTTCTCATCCGAAAATTCTCATGGGGTATAGTGATATCACTTCTCTGGTATTGGCAATTTATGCCCGGAGTCGAGTCATGACCTTTCATGGACCAAATGCCACATCTGTTTGGAATGAGTTTACGGTAGATTACGTTAAGCGCATTTTATTTAATGCGGAAGCAGTGACAATGGAAAATTTCGCTACTAGTGAGGCGATCGCACCAGGAAAGTCCAGGGGTAAACTTATTGGTGGTAATTTATCAGTGTTATCCGCAATGGTGGGTTCACCTTACCTGCCTTCGTGGTATAAAAGTATTTTGTTTATCGAAGATATCAACGAAGATGTGTATCGGGTAGACCGCATGTTTACCCAGTTAAAAAACGCTGGCATACTTAACCAACTTTCTGGGTTGATATTTGGGCAATGCACTAATTGCAGTCTTGGGGATGAACCATCGTTTGCTTTAACGCAAGTATTAAAAGATCACATCCTTCCTTTAGGTATTCCTGCTTGGTACGGTTCGATGATTGGTCATATTAAAGATAAATTCACTTTACCCATTGGTGCAGAAGTGGAAATTGATGCTGACGCTGGGACAATACGGTTGTTAGAAGCGGCTGTTAGTTAGGATTGTGGAAATTTAAACGCAAAGGAGAGACAGCACGCCCTGCGGCTTTGCCGACTTGTAGCGACTGTCGTGCGCAAAGGTTAGCGCAGAGTAACGCCAAGGTTTAATCAAGGCAATTTTTTTCGCTACGAACTTGTGAAATCATGTACCACGTTATTTGGAAGTCCCTGATTCTAGTATTTCCCCAACGTCAAAAGTTCGCCCTTCTATTGTTACTTGGTCGCCTGATACTAATTTGCGTCCTCGTCGGGTTTCAACTGTGCCATTGACTTTGACATTGCCATCAAGAATCATCAGTTTGGCTTGTCCTCCTGTTGAGGTTATACCTACAAACTTCAAAAACTGGTCGAGTTTAATCATGTTGTCACTTGTCTGAGAATTCATACCATATCCCAACTTAATTTTAGAATAGTATCAAATTTCTGGCATTGCCGATTTTAAGACGAAGGTTTGTATACTACGACAATACTAATTGTGAGGAGTTGTGATGTTTAATTTCAATGTTCTCTCCTTAGCTGAGCAGATTACAGCAGAATTTAAATACTTGCCCCAAGTTGTTGCAGTGGTTTTGGCAGGTTCGCAAACTAACCAAGCGGCTGATCCTGCATCCGATTTAGATTTCTACGTTTATGTGAGCGAGGAGATTACGTTAGAGATCCGGGAAGCGATCGCCCAAAAGTTTGCTGACCGAGTGGAAATAAACAACCAGTTTTGGGAACCTGGGGATGAATGGGTAGATCGCGATTCAGGACGGAGGGTGGATATCATGTATCGCATGACCGATTGGAGTAAAAACCAACTAGATCGTATTCTCATTCACCATCAGGCATCAATTGGATATTCCACCTGCTTCTGGTTCAATGTTTGCCACTCGCTACCACTGTATGATCCTGATGGCTGGTTTCAGCAACTTCAGCAACAAGCCAAGCAACCTTATCCGCAACCTTTAGTGGAGGCAATTATTGCCAAGAATTATCCCATCTTGCGAAAGAACTTTTCTTCCTATGCTCATCAAATGGAATTAGCTATACAACGCAATGATTTAGTTAGTTTAAATCATCGAACTGCTGCACTGATTGCTAGCTATTTCGACATTATTTTTGCTGTCAACCAAACTCCTCACCCCGGTGAGAAGCGATTGTTACAACTAACTAAAAAACTTTGTTCTGAACTTCCAACAAATATGGAAGATACAGTAAACAATCTATTTTTTGCCCTATTTGCTGGTAGAAATTTGTACATTATAGCATATGTTAATAGATTAGTAGATGGGCTAGACCAACTATTAATGACTAAAGGTTTTACAGCCATTGTAAATTCTTAAATTTACACACCATGACTTAAATAAATTATGTAAATAGTGACATCTACCACGGAATAGGGGTACTAGTTTCCTCGATGTTGAGAACGTAGTCTCAACAATGATTAATAATAAAGGCAGATGTTATTTTTAATTTGGCTATGTACTTAACTTGGTTTAGTGCAAATAGTTGGCTACTGGAAATCGGCAATCAACGGATACTACTTGACCCTTGGCTGGTTGGTTCCTTAGTTTTTGGCGACGCAGAATGGTTTTTCAAAGGCTTCCGGTCAAAAGATATCTCCATACCAGAGAAGATTGATTTAATTTTGCTGTCTCAGGGATTACCAGACCATGCTCACAAACCAACATTAGAGCAGCTTGACCACCAAATTCAGGTTGTAGCTTCTCCCAAAGCGGCAACAGTAGTGCAAGAATTGGGTTACACGTCTATCACATCTCTGGCCTTTGGTGAAACTTTTACTTTAAATAATCAGTTGGAAATCAAAGCTGTCCGTGGTTCTACAGTGGGATACAATCTTGTAGAAAATGGCTATTTGATTACAGAGTTGGCAAGTGGTTTAACTGTTTACTACGAGCCTCACGGAAATCATTCTCCAGAAATTAAACAGTTTGCACCGATTGATGTGTTAATTGTGCCAATTATTGACCTCACGTTGCCAATAGTGGGACCTTTTATTAAAGGCAGAAATAAAGCTTTAGAAGTGGCACAGTGGTTGCAACCACAAGTAATGCTACCCACAACGGCTGGTGGAGATGTGGAGTTTGAAGGTTTGCTGGGCAAATTACAGAAGGCGGAAGGCACTCTTGAGGAGTTCCGTTCGTTGCTCAAGCAGAATAATTTGGCGACGCAGGTAATTGAACCAACTCCAGGCGATCGCGTTGCATTACACTTGGAAAAGCGCGCATTAGCAATATGAATTTACAAAAGGTGGCAATTATCACAGCTGCCAGTCGGGGAATTGGGGCAGGTTGTGCGCGAGAGTTAGCAACACAAGGCTATAGAGTTGCACTGATTGCGCGTTCTCCTGAAGTGATGGATTTAGCAGACGAGTTAAGTGGAATTGCTATTCAGGGATCAATGACAAGTTCTCATGATTTGGAGAATTTGGTTGAGACAACACTGGAGAATTTTGGGCGTATCGATGCAGTGGTGAATAGTTTTGGCGATCCTCCCCGTCCTGATTTGCTTTCTATTTCTGATGCAATATGGATGGAGAATTTTGAAATGTTATTTCTGAGTGTTGTTCGCATAGTAAGACTGGTCACAGAACCGATGCGGCAAGGTGGAGGTGGTGCGATCGTCAATATTTCCGCTTGTGATTCCCATGAACCGGAGTTAGGAACTCCATTTAGCGGCACCCTCCGTGCTGCAATGGAAGGATTCACAAAATTATACGCCAAGCGTTACAGAGCAGATGGCATTCGCATGAATTCAGTCGCTCCCTTTTTTGTGGCAGATAGGATGGAAGAGTTAGCAGGATGGAACGTTCCTGCTGATTTGATGTGGGGTCGCCCTGCAACTTACACTGAGTTAGCGAAAACAGTGGCTTTTCTGATTTCTGATGATGCCAAGTTTATTACAGGAACGACCCTCAAAGTCGATGAAGCTCGTTCTGCTACTATTTAGGGACTTCCAACTAATTTATGCCACCCACATTTTAGACTAGACACACCAGTAGGATAATTTAGCAACGCCTAAAATTTCTCCTCCTATCTCCCCTGCTTATGCCAATTCATTCTATGTTCAGCAACGCCGATATTTTTTATTCTGCGCCTTCAATTGGTGCAAAACCTTGGCGCTGAATATTTTCGGTGATTGTACGCGGTTCCAAAAATTGTAGGAGATAATCAGGACCTCCGGCTTTAGAACCCACACCAGAAAGTTTGAATCCTCCAAAGGGTTGCCGTGCAACTATAGCACCTGTGATAGTGCGATTAATGTACAAATTCCCGATTTCAAAATCTTCCTGTGCCTGCTGAATGTGGGAAGGTGTGCGAGAATAAAGTCCCCCAGTCAAAGCATAGTTAGTACCA
The DNA here is from genome assembly GCA_019358915.1 of Trichormus sp. ATA11-4-KO1. Classification (GTDB taxonomy): domain Bacteria; phylum Cyanobacteriota; class Cyanobacteriia; order Cyanobacteriales; family Nostocaceae; genus LEGE-11386. Next base: position 13,413 of record JAHHIM010000027.1, on the reverse strand, counting down.
TTAGCGACGGTTAAAGCTTCCGCAAAATCTTTCACTTTAGTTACCGCCAGCACAGGCCCAAAAATTTCTTGTTGGGCAATTATTGCATCCGGTGCTACTTCACTAAAAATGACTGGGCCGATAAAATACCCTTGTTCTGGTGCTGGTAATTCCAAAGCTACCTGTGCTTGTGCTTTACCCTTCTCAATATACTCACGGATGCGATCGCGGGACTTAGCATCAATCACCGGGCCAACTTGGGTACTAGGTAACTCAGCCTCACCAATATTTAAGGATTTCGTCGCCTCCACCAACCGCCGGACAAAGGCATCATAAATTGGTTGCAGCACAATCACCCGCGAACAAGCAGAACATTTTTGTCCACTGTAACCAAATGCGGACTGTACCACCCCGACAACAGCTTGGTCTAAATCAGCACTTTCATCCACAATAATGGCATTTTTACCGCCCATTTCCGCAATTACCCGCTTAAGATGCTTTTGTCCTGGCTTCAGGGTTGCGGCTTCTGCATAAATCTGACAACCAACTTCTTGAGAACCAGTAAAAGCAATAATGTGAGTATCAGGATGATTTACCAAATAAGCACCTACTTGGGAACCCTTACCGGGTACGTATTGAAAAACACCTTTAGGAATGCCAGCCTCAATTAAAATTTCCGTTAGTTTCGCCGTAATTACCGAAGATGTTTCCGCAGGTTTCAGAAGAGTACAATTACCCGCAACCAAAGCAGCAACAGTCATACCACAAGCGATCGCCAACGGGAAATTCCAAGGAGAAATCACTACAGCAATTCCCCTAGGCTGGTAAATATAACGATTATTTTCACCCGCAACGTCATAATTAACACCTTTATCCAGCCGTTCCATTTCCTCAGCATAATAGCGACAGAAATCTATCGCCTCAGAAACCTCCGCATCCGCCTCCTTAACAGGTTTCCCCACCTCCAAAACAATCCAAGCCGAAAGTTCAGCCCGACGTGCTTCCATCAAATCAGCCGCCTTTCGCAACACCCCAGCCCGTTGCTGCACAGGTGTTTTGCGCCAACCAGGAAACGCCGCCTTAGCCGCTCGCATCGCCTGCTCCGCCTGTGCCACACTAATCAAACCAACCCTACCAACCACCTCACTAAAATTAGAAGGATTCAGCGAATCAACAAACTCAGAAGTATCAACATACTCCCCATTAATCAACGGTAGATAAGTCCTACCCAGTTGACGCCGCACCTCTTGAAAAGCTTGAGTAGACATATTTCTTGCCTCTGCTTCCGCATAATCCGTATCCGCAACCCCAGTAAACCCCTCCTCATCTTTGCGACTTTGCGCCTTTGCGTGAGACAAATCCCCAATCGGAGCCGCCAACAACTCCTCAATCGGTCTATCCTCCAAATTTTGCCGTAAAAACGAACTATTAGCTGTATTTTCCAACAACCGCCGAATCAGATAAGCCATCCCTGGTAACAATTCACCATAGGGACAATAAACCCTCACCCGATAACCCTTATCCACCAAAGCCTTAGCCAACTTATCCCCCATCCCATACAACACCTGCATTTCAAAGCAACGGCGAGGGACATTTAAACTTTCAGCTATAGCTATAGCTCGTGCTTGCGATCGCACATTATGACTACCAATAGCAGCATACACATATTGGTAATTTTCCAACAACAATTGAGTGATAGCTTCAAAATTGGCATCAGTTGCCACCTTATCGTGATAAACTGGCTGTGGCCAATGTTTCTGTTCCGCTTTAATCGTTTCCTGATCCCAATAAGCGCCCTTCACTAAACGAATTGTCAAAGGATAACCACGCTGTTTTAACCAAGAAATTAACTTTTTAGCATCCTCCTCACTGTCACGCAGATATGCTTGAATTGTCATCCCAACATCTGTACGTTGGCGAAATTCTTCTTCCAGTAACAACTTTTGCAAAATATTGAGAGTTAAATCTTTATAAGCATACTGTTCCATATCAAAATGGACAGATGCGCCCAACTCTTTCGCCCGACGTAATAAAATCCGAATGCGATCACTTACTCGTTCCTCACTACCCTTAGCATCTAAAGGGTCAAATTGCGAATAAAACGCCGTTAACTTCACAGAAACTTGGACTTTTGGTAGCGTTTCGCCATCAGCTTCATCAATAGCCGGAATTACACCCCAATTCTGCGACGCTTCTACCAATTGTTGCATTAATTCTAGATAGCGTTCTAGATAAGACTGCGCCTCCGCTTCCGTAATTACCGCCTCACCAAGTAAATCAATGGTGAAAGCCATTTTTTCCTTTCGCAGTCGTTCAACTGTTTTAATAACTTGTTTAATATTTTCCCCAGAAATATATTTATGTGCCAAAGTTTCCACGGCTGTAGAAACAGTAGTCGCCGCCACTTGTCCCGGCATAGAATCAGGGTTCGCAAAGTTAAGCATCCCCTTTAAAGCTGCGGGTAATTCTACAGATTCATCTCCTAAATATTCTTGTAAATGCCTAGCAATTTCCGCTTTATGTTGCAAGGCGGGTAATGTATCTATAAAACGAAATAATTGCACCCGCAACCCTGGGTTACTCATCGCCCAAGCGAGTAATTTATCATCCCAGCGCATCTGATCGCGCAGAGAACCTAAAAACGAACGATTTTCCTTAGTTGCAGCAAGAAGCTGTTTAGCAATTTCCTGAGTTTTAGCTTCGTAGGTGCTGCTTTGTACTTGTAATACCACTGATAACTCCTTATTTAGGGAATGGGAAGAAGCAGGGGAGCAAGAGAGCAGAGGAGCAGGGGAGAGTAATGATATAAGTTCTTTTCCTTTTGCCCCTCCACCCCCTATTGTGACTCTTTCATTTGGCTGTCACCATATCTAGAAAACTGGACAATTTTTGTACACGGTGTAAAACAGTATTACGGTGCTGACTCTAGAGTAACTAACGCCAATCTGTACACCTCTTCCAGAAGTATTTTTAACGTGGTTAAATTCCGATTTGTGGAAAACTTACCTTTGGTAATCCTAGTAACGTCTATTGTCTACCTGGGGAGTTGTGCAAACCAACCCACAGATCAACAACTGGAAGTATGGCGTAAAGAAGCGATCGCACCCCAAGGCATAGAAAATATCCAAGTGGGTGTAGCTGTTTAATCATGAGCGAGTAAAAAATAATTTACCCCAAATCGCTGTAGGTATTGGCATTCATCGTGGTGAAGTAGTCATGGGTACTGTGGGCTTTACTTGCCGCATTGATTCTACAGTAGTAGGTGACGCGGTAAACATCGCCTCCCGGATTGAGGGCATGACTAAACATTACGGCTGTGGAACTTTGGTAACCGAGTCAGTAATTTTGAGTTTATCTGCACCAGAATTATTTTCACTGACATTAGTAGATTCATCAGTGAAATTAAAAGGCAAAGACGAGGCGATCGCAATTTATGAACTTAAGGATAAAGTTATATAACATTTTGCTAAAGCTACAATGCCTTGTAGATACAAACGAGCAGTCATGAAACACCTTGAAGGTAAAGTAACTTTAGTCACAGGTGCTACGCGAGGCATTGGCAAGGGAATTGCTATTGGTCTTGGTGAAGCAGGTGCGATCGTCTACATTACCGGACGTAGCCTTGAGCCAAGTTCTGATTCCCAGAAGATTTCTGGCTCTCTCCAGGAAACGCAATCAGCTGTTGAGCAAGCCGGTGGTGTATGTATTCCCGTCCAGGTAGACCACAGAGATGATCAGCAGGTGCGGTTGCTCTTTGAACGCATCCAAAATGAGCAAAATGGACGGCTCGATTTATTAGTTAACAATGTTTTTTCAGGAGTCCAAGCATTAAGAGATACTCAAGGCCAGCCTTTTTGGGAGTGTGAACCCAGTCTTTGGGATGCTACTAACAATGTTGGTTTACGTAGCCACTATGTAGCCAGTATTTTTGCAGCCCGGATGATGACTAAACGTCAGCAAGGACTGATTTGTACCATTTCCTCATGGGGTGGTATATCCCAGCTTTTTAGTGCAGCCTACGGTACTGGTAAAGCTGCATGTGATCGATTAGCAGCTGATATGGCTGTTGAACTCAAGCCGTATAATATAGCTTCTGTTTCCATGTGGCCGGGTATTGTTGGTACTGAGCATATTTCTCGTCTAGCCTCGGAAATGGCAGCAAAAAATACTACTGACCCAAAAAATTCATCAATTGCTGAGCGCTATAACTGGGAAACTCCCTTACTAACAGGACGGGTAATTGCTGCGCTTGCTGGTGATCCAAATGTGATGCGCTGTACAGGAAAAGTACAAATTGTTGCCGAACTAGCTCAACAATATAAACTTGTAGATCAAGAAGGAAATCGTCCTGTATCGTTACGTTCACTACGGTTTGTCATCCCCTTAGCTTTGCCAGTTTTGAGAAAATACTCCTGGCTTGTGCCTGACATTAAAGTACCGTGGTCATTATTACTACTAACAACACTGAGTTCACCTAAGATTTAAATTGAGAATCAGGGAAAATACATCTTGATTACGCAACACCACGCAACACAAAAAGAATAAAAAGATTCCCAATTTTGTAGAGAATTCGGGGATTTGAGTCTCTGGCTGCTTACAAGAATTTATGTATGGACTATGAATATTTGGTAATTTGTACGTAATATTGTTTTGTCTCAAAAGTAATTTAAATGCGCTTAACCTGCATCTTCAATGAAGAAACGCCGCAAAGCTAAGTGACCACCTCAATTTGTATAAATAATTAATTGGTATAGAAAATATGACCCATTTAGACAAGGCGGTTGTGTTAATTACTGGTGCATTTGGTGGATTCGGTCAAGAACTAACCCGACAGCTGTTAGGTGCTGGTAGCCGTGTAATTTTAACGGATTTGGATGAAGTTATACTACGTGAACGAGTTAAAGTAATTCAGCGCGAAGTATCGAACGGCGAGGTACTGGCTTGTCTGGCTGTTGACCTCTCTACCTGCGAGGGATGTGAAACCTTGTATCGTCAAGTAAAAGCACTTAATATCCCCATCGATATTTTGATTAACAATGCTGGTATTGCTGTTGTTGGTCGCATGGACGAAATTCCCAGTGTAAAATGGGAGCGTCTAATGCAGATTAACCTGTTAGCACCAATGCGGTTAAGTGCCCTATTTGGGGCTGATATGATTGCCCGTAAAAAAGGTCACATTGTCAACATTTCGTCTATAGCAGGCTGGTGGGCACCGATTGGGTTGACTCATTACGCAACTAGCAAATTTGGTTTACGTGGGTTTAGTGAAGCACTTTTCCATGAAGTTAAACATTACAATGTAAAAGTCACAGTTGTTTATCCCTTCTTCAGCCGTACTCCAATTCTTAAATCAGAACGATTTGGCAGTTTAGCTAAGGGTTTTCATAGCTTTCCAGAATATTTAGCCACCGATCCGACCCAGGTAATGCGTGCCACAATTCAAGGAATTATGCATAATAAACTGCACGTGTTTCCTGATGCGATCGCTAAAATTGCCCATCTTCTCAAACGCTATTTTCCGCAGGTACTGAACTGGATTATTGATGCATTCACCAGGAGGTTGAAAGTTGGTTAAGGTGAAGAGCTTATCTAGAACTTCAAAGCGAGTCGATACCAAAGACAAACATTTGATTATTGGGGCTGGTTTTGTCGGCTTGGGTATGGCTCAAGCACTTAAAGCGGCTGATATTCCCTATGATCAAATTGATGCTAGTGATAAGATCGGCGGTAATTGGTATCACGGCGTTTACGAAACTGCACACATTATTTCGTCACGCAAGGTTACCCAATTTACTCATTTCCCCATGCCCGATGATTATCCTGACTTTCCCAGCGCCCAGAACATGCTGGATTATTTGAATGCCTTTGCTGATCATTTTGACTTGCGTGGGCAGATTGAACTGAATCGTACAGTTAATTATGTGCGCCCAGTGGCAAATAATCTTTGGGAAGTGACCTTTGTTGATGGGGAACAACGAATTTACAAAGGTGTGTTGATGTGCAATGGTCATCACTGGTGCAAACGTTTTCCCAAGTTTCAGGGAGAATTCAACGGCGAAATTATTCATTCTAAAGATTACAAGCATCCAGACCAGCTGCGAGGGAAGCGAGTTCTGATAATTGGAGGCGGAAACTCAGCTTGTGATGTGGCTGCGGAAGCAGCTCGCGTTAGTGCCAAGTCTGTTTTAAGTATGCGCGAATCAGTATGGTTTATCCCCAAGACATTTGCAGGCATCCCAGTGGCTGAACTAGTGAAATGGTGGATGCCACAATGGTTACAGAGGCTGATGATTTACGGAATTATCCGCCTGACCTTCGGCACACACGAGGCTTATGGTTTAGCAAAACCCAACTACCGAATTTTTGATAAGCACCCTACTCTCAATAATGAAGTTCCCTACTACATTAAACATGGAAGAATTACTTCCAAACCAGGCGTGCGTCGGTTTGATGGTTGGGAAGTTGAATTTGTTGATGGTAGTAGAGAAGCATTTGACCTAATCGTTTGTGCAACAGGTTACTACGTTGCTTATCCGTTCTTACCTCCAGAACTTCAGCGCGTTGAAGGCGCAGTAGTTAAATGCTATGGAGGCTCTTTGCTTGCAGATTATAAGGGACTATATTTCATCGGTTGGGGACAGGCACGAGGTGGGGTGGGATCGCTGATTGCAGCTTACGGTTCACTATTCACGCGTTATCTGCAACTCCAGGATGAAATTAATGTGCCTATGGGTCTAGTTTTCCAAAAAATAGGACAAAATCTGCCCACAACCCATCTTGCAGACCCGCAGCAGATATTTCAGCAATTAAAGCTTGTCAATCTCTTATTTAACTGGCTCGTTAACAAAGCACACCAGATTGATGCCCAACATCCTCACTTTAGCAACCAGCCACTTCCTTCTTTACAAAGTAGTCAGCCAATTCAGCCTTTGGTGAGATAAAAATAGCGGTGCAATTATTTTGTCAATGGCAACATACACTCCAAAGCCTTGGAGTTGACGAAGTAGCAGCTGAGCAAGTTTTTACTCGCTTAATTGAGGCTTATTCTACTAGCGACCGCCACTACCACACACTAAAACACATTGATCACGTCCTCTGCACAATTAACACTTTGCAAGCCTACGCTCAAGACCTCGCTGCTGTGCAACTGGCGGCGTGGTTTCACGATGTAGTTTATGACACCCAAGCTCAAGATAACGAAGAAAGAAGCGCAGACTATGCTTGTGAATTGCTAATTAGTTTGGGTATTCCTACAAATACTCTAGCTACTGTCAGCCGTCTCATTCTTCATACAAAAAATCACCAAGCTGCTACAGATGACTATGATAGCCATATCCTGCTTGATGCAGATTTAGCAATTTTGGCTGCTCACCCAGATCAGTATCGAGAATACGCCAATGCTATTCGTCAAGAGTATGCATGGGTACCAGAATTAGACTATATTACAGGTCGTAGACAAGTTTTAGAGCGTTTTTGGCAACGGCAGCGTATTTATCTTACGCCTTTGATGTTCGAGGTTGCAGAACAAGTTGCCAAATCCAATCTTCAGACAGAAATTCAAATACTTGAGCAAAGTCATAGATAAGAACACACTACAAGTTCATGACCAAAGCTCCTTGCAGTACCTAGCCTTGTGGTAGTTTAAGGTTACACTCATACATTGCAATAGATAATTTTTATCCTCATGACTGGAGAGCATAACCTTGGGAATAGAACTACGCAGTTTTGTATTTCTCGACAGCCTGCAACCACAACATGCAGCCTATATGGGAACAGTAGCCCAGGGTTTCTTACCACTACCAGGAGATACATCACTGTGGATTGAAATCTCTCCTGGTATTGAAATTAATCGAATTACGGATGTAGCACTCAAAGCTGCCTCTGTCCGTCCGGGAGTGCAGGTAGTCGAACGACTCTACGGTCTACTGGAAATTCACTCTAGCTCCCAAGGAGAAACGCGAGCTGCTGGACAAGCAATTTTGGCGACACTGGGAGTCAGAAAAGAGGAATGTCTCAAACCGCGTGTCGTTTCTAACCAAATTATCCGCAACATTGATGCTTACCAAACCCAACTAATTAATCGCACACGCAGAGGTCAGCTACTACTAGCAGGACAAACACTGTATGTATTAGAAGTTCAGCCTGCTACTTACGCAGCACTGGCTGCAAATGAGGCTGAGAAAGCAGCAGCGATTAATATCCTTGAAGTACAAGCTGTGGGCAGCTTTGGAAGATTGTATTTAGGGGGACAAGAACGGGATATCCTCGCTGGTGCGGCGGGAGCATTGACAGCCATTGAAAGTGTAGCCGGTCGGGTAAATCCTCAGAGCGGGAGTCAGGAGTAAAGGAGAGAAAATGGCAAATCGAGAGCATCTGGCTTTACTAAAAGCAGGTGCAGTCACATGGATGGATTGGAGAAGACAAAATCCCCAGATTCAACCAGACCTCAGCGCTGCAAACCTCGAAGGAAATAACCTCAGAGGCGCTAACCTCCAAGGGGTAAACTTGAGCAAGGTTGATTTAGGTAATGCTTTACTGGTGCGAGCCAATCTCTGTGGCGCTGACCTCAGTGGTGCTAACCTTTTCAAAGCAAAGCTTATTGAAGCTAATCTGAGTGCAGCTAACTTCAGTGTGGCTAACTTGAGAGGTGCTTTACTTATTCAAGCAGATTTGAGTTATGCCAATTTCATTGGCTCTGACTTGAGTGCGGCGAATCTCCAAGGTGCTGTGATTACTGATGCTAACCTGATTGGAACTGACTTGAGAGACGCTAACTTGAGAGATGCCGATTTGGGTACTGCAAAGCTAATTAGAACTAACCTCAGTTTTGCAAATCTCATGGAAGCTAACTTAATTGCAGCTGACCTCAGTGAGGCCAACTTGTATGAGGCAGAAGTAATGGGAGCTTATCTGTACAAAACTGACCTGTACAAAGCTAATTTGAGCCAAGCTCATTTAAGTGGAGCATACTTATTACGGGCTAACTTAAGTGAGGCTGACTTGAGGGGTGCTAATTTGTCATGGACTAACCTAACAGGTGCTAACCTCAGAGGCGCTAATCTCAAGGGTGCTAACCTCAGAGGCGCTAATCTCAAGGGTGCTAACCTCAGTGGTGTGAATCTTCAAGAGACAATCATGCCCGACGCTTCCAAGTATGATGATATCCCACCTCAGTAATACTTAAAGGTTTGTAGTCAGTTAGAGCGGTCTTGGGTCTATACAAGGTGTATTTTGAGCTACTTGCTCTTGGTTAGTAGCCAACAAGACCGCAGTGATTCTTGATTTTAATTATCGGATTCCCTATACCCTACTCTCCTTGCATACAAGTTTTAACAGTTCTACAACAAGGGTTGAATTTCCCAGAATATTAAGCATGTTTGCAACTATGAGCACAAAATTTTTAATACCTCAATCAGGCAATTTTCATGCGTATCTAATTCAACATTTGTAGTAGGTAGCACTTAATCTATACCAGAAGATAAATTAACGAGATGCCCCAAAAAAACTTAGCATGATTGTAATAAGTTCTAACCAATAATGATTTTATGAGTTACTACATTGCTCCCCGCTTTATTGACAAACTTGGCGTTCATATCACCAAAAATTTCTTAAATCTTCCTGGTGTCCGAGTCCCCTTGATTTTGGGTATACATGGACGCAAAGGTGAAGGAAAAACTTTTCAATGCCAGTTAGTCTTTGAGAAAATGGGCATCGAAGTGACTTACATATCTGGTGGAGAATTGGAAAGTCCCGATGCCGGAGATCCAGCCCGGTTGATTCGTTTGCGCTATCGCGAAACAGCAGAATTAATCAAAGTGCGCGGCAAAATGTGTGTGCTGATGATTAATGATTTAGATGCGGGTGCTGGACGCTTTGATGAAGGTACTCAGTACACTGTAAATACCCAGTTGGTAAATGCCACACTGATGAATATTGCTGATAATCCTACAGACGTGCAGTTACCTGGAAGCTACGATTCCACACCGTTACATCGTGTACCGATTATTGTTACAGGTAATGATTTTTCCACTCTCTATGCGCCATTAATTCGGGATGGGCGGATGGAAAAATTTTACTGGGAACCTGATAGAGATGATAGGGTGGGAATTGTCGGCGGAATTTTTGCGGAAGATGGACTTTCACGGCAGGAAGTAGAACAACTAGTTGATACTTTCCCTCATCAATCTATAGACTTTTATAGTGCCTTGCGATCGCGTATCTATGACGAACAAATCCGCGAATTTATCCATCAAGTAGGTTTTGAGCGCGTATCCTTACGCGTGGTAAATAGCGCTGAGAAGCCACCAGAATTTAAAAAGCCAGATTTCAGTTTATCTCATCTGATTGAGGCTGGTAAATTGATGGTAGGTGAACAACAACGGGTGGAAACTTCCCAATTGGTTGATGAGTATAATCGCTTAAATCGAGGTCGTAAAAATTATCAACCTGCACCTAGTCAGCCGTCACCGTCAGGTAATGGTTCAAGCCAACCTGTAATTGGTAATGAATTCCAGAAACAGCAACACTCCAGTGCTCATTTGTCTCTAGAGACACAAGAACAAATCCGGCAAATTTTAGCTCAAGGTTACAGAATTAACTTTGAACACGTAGATGAACGCCGCTTCCGTACTGGTTCTTGGCAAAGTTGCGGTACTGCTCACATTGATGCTGAGTGGGATGCAATATCAGCTTTAGAAGCTTATCTAGCTGAATATGAAGGTGAGTATGTGCGGTTAGTGGGGATTGACCCGAAAGCTAAGCGGCGGGTAGTAGAAACGATTATTCAACGTCCGAATGGGAAGAATTGAGAAGAAGAGCGATCACTCTTTTCTTGTCGATTGCCAAACTGTTTGTCCATGTTGACAAATTAACGTCCATATTGCCAAATTGTTGTCTGCTTTGACAAGTGTATAGTCAGGAACAATAATGAGCCTGCCTACTATTATAGGCTGCATCGGTTTTAAACCGACGACTTTCCGCTCTGTTAACCCGCCTGTAGTTGGGAAGTGTTTTGAAAATGACGATCACCTCTGGCACAAACTGTACTTCAAAAACAACAATCTTACGTATGTCGCTCTCAAGAAAAAAGTAGAAATAGAAAACTTCTTCCATATTCCGAACTCAGGTTAAATTAATATTTATAGGACTTACGCATTGACAGAGAAGCCAAAATAACGGGTATGGTTTTCAAGGCTTCTAACTAGATTTTTCAATAGGATTTTTGCGATCGCAACCAATCATGGGTGATTTACAAAAGTCTGAAACAACGTAAATACGTTGATACACAAGATAGTTAGGGTTTGCTGAAAAAGTAGTAAAAAAGTAAGAGGAGGGTTGACTAGTAGTCTGCCAAGGTAACTTTGCTAAGTAAAACCTCTAATTGGTAAAATAACCAAAAACGGGTTTTAACATGGCGAAAAAGTACATTGTTGACTTGGATGAAGATGAAGTTTCTCAACTGCAATCGATAATTAAGAAAGGTAAGCATAAGGCAAGAACCATAAGCCGTGCAAACATTCTTCTAATGGCTTCTGAAGGAGAAACGGATCAAGCGATCGCTGACACAGTTAGAGCGCATATTGCCACAGTACAACGGATACGAGAGAAGTTTGTCGTTGGTGGGTTAGATTTTGCTTTAAAGGATGAAGCTCATCCACCAAAACCTAAAAAATTAGATGAAAAACAAGAAGCATTCTTAATTGCGACTGCTTGTTCTAATCCACCAAGTGGAAGAGTGCGCTGGACAATGCAATTATTAGCAGACCATTTAGTAAGCGTTGGCATAGTAAATTCAATTTCAGATGAAACAGTACGTCAGACTTAAAAAAAAATGAAATTAAACCCTGGCTGAAAGAACAGTGGTGTATTCCAGAAGTTAATGCAGAATATGTTTTCCGAATGGAAGATGTGTTGGATTTATACAATGAGCCTTATGATCCTAAACGCCCTGTAGTCTGCTTTGATGAACGTCCCTACCAGTTAGTAGAAGAAGTTAGACAACCTTTGCCACCAGAGCCGGAGCAGCCGGAGCGTTATGATTTCGAGTATAAACGTAACGGGACAGTAAATTTATTTGCGTGTTTTCAACCCTTGGCAGGCTGGCGGCATATCGAAGTCACAGAGCGTCGAACTAAAGCCGACTTTGCTAAACAGATGAAAAATTTAGTAGATGTTTGTTACCGAGATGCCGATGTTATTCGTTTAGTAGTTGATAACCTGAATATTCATACCCCCAGCGCATTATATGAAGTTTTTCCACCACAAGAAGCACGGCGAATTATTCAGAAATTAGAGTTTCACTATACTCCTAAACACGCTTCTTGGCTGAATCAAGTAGAAATTGAATTATCTGTTTTATCTCGCCAATGTTTAGAACGGCGTATTCCTAATGCAGAAATATTAACTTCTGAGATTGCTACTTGGGAGAAACAACGTAATCAACAAAAAGCCAGTGTCTATTGGGGTTTTCAAACCAAAGATGCTCGCCGAAAAATGCAGCGTTTATATCCGAATTTAACCTAGCAAAGTTGCCTTGGTAGACTACTAGTTATTCAAACAAGGTTCAGATATAAGCCTTTATTGTCTATAAATTGCAAAATGATAATGTTCAGTTATGCCAGACTGTAAAAAAGTTCTATTTTTGAAAAATAGACATAAAAAAGCACAAAAAATCCTTGATAGGTGAGTAGAAAGATTCATCACTAAAAAAGTAATAGCAATTGTTGTTTGAGAAGTATGAGACAGTTTCGCCATCACTCTACCCAGGCTAAATCTTCTTTTACCTTGTCCAAATTTTCCCTCAATAGAATTACGAATTCTTTCATCTTCTAAAGCTTGCTTTTTTTGTTGTTTACTCACATTGGCTGGAGGTCTACCTAAAGGGGAACCACTAATTCTAATACCTCGTTTTTTGCACCAAGCTCGGTTCTCCCTTGTGCGATAAATTTTATCAACATGAACAGATTCTGGATAATAACCAGTAAAATTTTTATAGGCTTCTACTTGTGATTTTAAGTCTCCTGATTCATTAAAATTATCCCAACTAATATGGTCTAAAAAGGCATATCCCTCAAAGCAACTAGCAGACAATTTTGCCCCAAATTCTACGGCTTTACCAGCTTTTCCTCTGACAATTGGACGAATATGTGGTTGGTTTAAACTGACAATGCGGTCGTCAATACTTTGTTTTTTATTTTCATATAACCATAATTGTTGACGATAGACTTCTGCGACTACAAGCAACATTTTATATTCTCTTTTAGCTAAATTTTCTAGAGATGCTCCTGACATGATTAGCTGGTCAATATCAGGGTAAGCTCATCTAATTTGGTATAAAATGAACTTGACAAAAGAAACAAGACAAGCATAAGCAGCGAGAGGAAAAATGTACTTGACATGGGAGCAAAACAAGTGAGATGACTGCAATGCACTCAC
>JAHHIM010000026.1:0-67647 GCA_019358915.1 Trichormus sp. ATA11-4-KO1 | reverse complement strand
GAATTTCACTCTCGCAAGCGGGACTGATTTGAATATCAAAAGTAAATGTACTACCGACACCCAAGGTACTATTGACGGTAATATCACCGCCCATCAGTTCAACGTATTTACGGCTAATGGCTAAACCCAGCCCTGTTCCCTGGTGAGATTTTTTGCCAGTTTCTGTTTGCCAAAAAGCTTCAAATAATAAGTCAATGTCTTGGGGGGAAATACCCGCACCAGTATCTTCTACCTCGAAGATCAGGGATGGGGAGATGGGGGGATGGGGGGATGAGAAAGTATTTGCGTTATTTTCGCCTTGTTCCCTTGTCTCCTTGTCCCCTTGTCTCCTTGTCCCCAGTCCTACGCGTAATGTCACACTACCAATCTCGGTAAATTTGATTGCATTTCCCAAGAGATTGAGTAAGACTTGACGCAGTTTGCTTTCGTCAGTTTGCACGTATTGCGGAAGATCAGAAGCATATGCAAATACCAGTTTTAATCCTTTAGAAGCGGCGCGAAGACGCAACATTTCTTCGAGGTTTTTTATCAGGCGAATTAAGTCAAAACTGTTGAGATTCAGTGTAGTTCTACCAGCTTCAATTTTTGACATTTCTAAAATGTCGTTGATTAAATGGAGGAGATGTTCACCAGCACGATTAATAATTGCCAAGTTTTCTCGCTGTTCTTTGGATAGAGAATGATCATGGCTCATGACTTGGGTAAAGCCGAGAATAGCGTTGAGTGGGGTGCGCAATTCATGGCTCATGTTGGCGAGGAATTCGCTTTTGGCCAGGTTGGCAGAATCAGCAGCGATGACAGCTTGTTGTAACGCTTGTGACTGACTTTGAGTTTGAGCCAGCAATTGTGACTGTTGCAAAGCAACTCCTAATTGATTGCCAATTTGAACTACAATGTTGACCTCTCCTGTTTTCCACTGGCGTGGGCCAGAGTTTTGATAACTCGCTAATAATCCCCAAAGTTGATTACCGCATAAGATGGGGACAGTAATATAGGCTTTTGCTTGAAAGCGTTCCAAAAGGTTGATGTAACAAGGGTCAAAATCGGCTTTATAGATGTCTGAGACACAGCGAAAAGTTGCCCCCTGGCTATATACACCACCTTGGGTTGCTTGCAGATACGTATCTTTTACTTGGTTGTCTGCATGATCAAAGATTTTTCCCATGTAATGGCCATCATTTAGCAAATCCTCTGCAAGAGAGGGATTTTGTTTGTGTTCTTCTATCAGCGAAATCCAACTGTCGCCTACTGACTCAGAGACAACCTCGCCACTCCAGTGGGGATGGAAACGATAGACAAGGACGCGATCGCAGTTCAGCACTTGCCGCAATTCTTGGGTTGTGGCAGCAAATATAGTGTCTAAATCAAGTGTCTGGCGCATCCTTTGAATGACTTGGGCGATCGCTATTTCCCGTTCTGCACTTTCGTGTAAGGCTTCTTCTGCCAATTTTCTCTCGGTAATATCTGTAATTGTGCCGATGTAGCCTTTAATTTCTCCAACTTCACTAATTTCTGGCAATGCTTGACAAATTACCCAGATAACTGCACCATCAGGGCGGAGGAAGCGATGCTCACACCTATAAAGAGATTTAGCTGCTGTGGCTTCATTCCATGCTACGTACAGGCGATCGCGGTCATCGGGATGTAAGACTTTTGCCCAGCCTAGGCCCAGCGCCTCTTGTTGGGATAAACCAGTGATTTCACACCAACGCCGATTGAAATAAAAACAATTAGCTGACTCATCGGCATGAAATATACCCACAGGAGAGGCTTCTGCTAATGTTTGATAGCGCTGTTGACTTTCTTGCAAAGCCAGTTCGGCGCGCTTGAGCTTGCTAACTTCCACCATGACTGTACCCACACCAGAGGGGTGATTGCTTTCATCGAGAATGGGAAAAAAAGCAGCCAGGAAGTGGCGCACAATATCTGGTTGCTGAGGTACTGGACTGCTCAGTTCTAGGTTGAGAATCGGTTGACCAGTTAATAGCACCTGTTCATATAATGGTGTAACTAACGGTGTAATCTGGGGTAATATCTCATGGAAAGTCTTGCCAATATGGTCTTTTGGCAATTTTCCATTAATGTCTGCCAGCAGTTGATTGATTTGCACATACCGCAATTGCTGATCTAATATGCTCATGTAGACTGGAGCGCTGCTAAAAAAGGCATTGAGGCGGGCTTCTCTCAGCGCTAGTTCTCTTTCTAGGGTTTTACGCTGGATTAACCCTCCTAACTGGGTAGCAACAGTACCGACTAGCAAGAGTAAACGCTTATCCAATGCCATTAAACAGCGTTTAAAAAATACTAAAACTGCTAATACCTCTCTACCAGCCAAAATCGGCACACCAAAACTAGCTTTTAATCCTAATTTTGCTGCTTGTGGCGATCGCATAAAAGTTGGCTGCATGACGAGGGCAACATCTTCGATCCATTCTGGCTGCTTGCTTTGCCAAACTCGTCCTGGTAGTCCCCAGCCAGGAGCAAATTGCACTGTTTGGCTTTGATGACAGAATTCTTCTAAACTGCTTTCGTCTGCTGCGTAACAGACCAAGCTATGTTTTAAAATAGTATCTTCATCACTGGGTATCCATGCTTCACCAAAATCCCAGCCGATAGTTTGACAAATTAAGCGGAGAACGACTTTTAAGGCACTGTTAACGTCAACGGCACGGGTAATAGCTTGAGATGTTAATAATAGCAAGCGGCTTTCATTTTCTGCCTGCTTGCGCTCAGTGATGTCTTTAGCTGTGCCTAATATGTATTGTTGTCCATCAATTTCAATCATTTCGGCACTAAATAGCGCTGTCTTGATCTCTCCACTGAAAGTGCGGAAATCAACTTCATGGTTGCGAATAACTTTTGTTTGTTGCAGAATCTGATTAAGAAAAGTACATTCTTCAGTATTCACCCAAATATTCAATTCTCTGTTGGTGCGACCGATGACTTGAGAGCGAGAATAGCCAAATAGCTGAGTGAAGCTATCATTAACTTCGATATAGCGTGTTTCTGGGAAAGTTAATAAACCAATGGGATCAGGAGATGCTCTGAAAGCCGATGCTAACTTTTTTTCTGAGGCGCGATGGGCGGCTTCTGCACGTTGACGTTCTCGTGCTTCTAGTGCCAAAGATACTAAATTCCCCAGAGAACGAGCAAAGTTCTCGTCTTCCAGTGTCCAAGCATGAATCACTCCCACCGCTTCCAAGCATAAAACTCCTACAGTCTTTCCGCCCAATCTAATAGGTGTATCGAGCACAGAAGTGATGTTGAATGGAGTCAAATAAGACTCAGAAAATTCTTGAGTTCTAGAATCTGTGTAGGCATGATCTACGGCAATCAGTTCTTCTTGTTGCAAAGCTTGAAAATAAGTGGGATAGTCTACTGCTGATAGGAACAATCCTTCACTGTGTTGATGGCGACTTTGCTCAAATAAATCAAGGCATTGGATACCAGTCGCTGTTTCGTTATACAGCCAAATGCTAGCTCGTTCCACTGCCACATTCTTAGCTGCTACTGCGGTTATTTGCTGAAAAACTGCTTTCAAGTCGCCTTGATACAGCACTTGATTTTTTGCTAGTTGTGTTAACGCTAGATTATAGTTACGGAGCTTAATGGTATTTTTTTGTAGGGCTTTTTCGACTCGTTTATATTCTGTGATGTTGCTAGCTGTGCCTATTGCTCCGATAACTAAACCTGCTTCATTACGTAAGGCGATCGCATTCAGCATCAAATCCAGATGATGACCATTTTTAGCTATCCCAGTAGCTTCATACCGAAAGACTGGTTCTTCATTCAGCAGCTGCTCAAACATGATTTGAGTCTGAGCTACTTGTTCAGGCAAGATGAAATCAACTCCATAATACCCAATCATTTCTTGGGGCTGATAACCAAAAAGCTGTTGGACAGCAGGGTTAACAAAGGTAATTCGCCCAGATACGTCCACCGACCAAATTATGTCTGGGAATGTTTCTACTAGTTGACGATATTTATTTTCACTGGCTTTTAGAGCACTTTCTACCAAGAGCCGTTGGTGAATTTCTTGTTGCAGTTGGAGATTTTGTTTATCTAGTTGGGCACTTGCTTGTTTTTGCAGCTTTTGAATAGTGAGTTGATTTTGTACACGTACTAAAATTTCTTCATAACACAAGGGTTTAGTAATATAATCAACAATACCTAATTGAAAGTATTTTGCTTTTTCCGCTAATTTATCTGTACTAATAATCGCAATTATTGGGATATCTTGAGTTGTTTTTTCGGCTTTTAAATGTTGACAAATATTATAGCTATCAATTTCGGGCATGAAAATGTCAAGGAATATCATATCTGGCGCTGTATCCAGTACTGTATTAATTATCTGTTGTCCAAAAGTAGCTTGTTTTACTTGATAACCTTGACCTGTGAGGATATTAAATAAAATTTTCAGGTCTTGAGGGTTATTATCAACTAATAATATTTTTATTGGTTTAACATTCATTATTATCTCAATTTCAGAGCTATTATTTGGCACTTATTAACTAAAGTGAAAAATAATATTATTGCTATATTTATAGCAAAATTTTATTGATTTGGCTAAATATATAACTATCAATATCTTACTTATTTAAGTGTAAGATCAAAGCGAACAAGTCTACCCCCGCTACAAAGAGCTTTTAGCCCACATTCCGCACTTCATAATGTAGTACAAAACATTACGCAAATCGGCTCTGATACGAGTAAATAAAAAGACTTAGAAGCTTTAAGTAAGCCGGTAAGATTATTTATAAAATATCAGGAATGGATTATGAAAAACCAGAAGAGATAGAAATACGAAGAAAAGAAGCTGGAAGATTTATTTTAGCAACTAATTTAGTTGATGAGAATCAGTTAGAGCCAGAAGAAATTCTGAAAAATTATAAAAATCAACAGTCTTGTGAGAGAGGATTTAGATTTTTAAAAGACTCTTTATTTTTTGCCAATAGTTTATTTGTAGAAAACCCTGAACGAATCGAGACAATGTTATTTTTAATGTCTTTGTGCTTGTTAGTTTATAACCTTGGACAAAGGGAACTGAGAAATAGGTTAAAAAGAATCAAAATAGGCATTAAAAATTAACTAGGTAAGCTAACATTTTCTCCGACATTAAGATGGGTATTTCAATGTTTTCAAGGAATTCATCTTTTGACTTTAAATGGTGTTAATCAAATTATTAATTTAACATCAGAACGCAATTTTATTTTGAATTGTCTGCCATCATCTTGTCAAAAATATTATTTGCTTTTCTCTTGATGTAATCTCTTTGCACTTCAATTTGAAGTGCGGAATGTGGGCCTGAACGAAGTCGAAGGGGAGTGCTGAGTAAAGATACTTATCCCCCCTGCCCCTTGTCCCCTTGTCCCTGCCTTCTTCACCCAACCTGTAAAACTTGCACTTCTTCTTGTGGAGAAATAACTGTTTTACCCACTGGCAGAACAGCTAAGGCATTAGTTTGCGCTAAATTAATTAAATTACCGGAACTGTGACTACCACCAGCTTTGTGAAATTCGTAAACTCCATCAATTAAATGCAAGCATCCCCAAAGGTAAGTTTCACGCTTGCCATTAGATCGTAACTCATCATGCGATCGCGCTTTGATAAATACAGGCTCCCAACCTGCCGCCAAACCCGAAAGTTTCTTAATTGCTGGTTGGACAAATCGCCAGAAAGTCACCAAAGCCGAAACAGGATTTCCCGGTAAACCAAAGTAAAGTGCTGAGTGCTGAGTGCTGAGTGCTGAGTTTTGAGTTACATTAGCCCGCGCAGGTAGGCTTTGTTTTTGTAGCCCCAGGCTTCTAGCCTGTGGGGGAAAAGTAGCAACAGTCAGGGGTTTACCTGGACTGATAGCTACAGATCGGATGTGAATTTTTGCTCCCAGAGATTCGAGGATTTGGTCAATATAGTCATAATCTCCCACAGACACGCCACCGGAGGATAAAACTAGATCAGCATTAGCTATGGCGTAGGCGATCGCTTCTCTGAGAGCTTCTGGGTTATCTTTGATAATACCTAATAGTAACGGTTCTGCCCCAGTTTCTCTGACTAAAGCCGCTAAAGCATATTGATTGGAATCGACAATTTGACCTGGTTGCAGGGGTTTATCTGGTGTGACTAATTCATCACCACTCGAAAAAATTGCCACACGGGGACGACGGTAAACACTTAATTGAGTACACTGCGCCGCAGCTAAAACGGCAATTTCTGGAGGATTTAATTTAATTCCTGCTGGTAATAGTTGTTTTCCAGCTTGGTAAAATGCGGCTTGGTGTCTGACAAATTCTTGGGGTTGTGGCGCAGCCAAGATAAATACGCGGTTCTCTTCCCGGCGTGTTTTTTCCTGCATCACTACAGTATCCGCCCCGGCTGGCATTACCGCACCTGTGAAAATCCGCGCTGCTTGTCCTGATTGCAGTGTCGATTGGGGTTGATATCCTGCGGGAATTTCTTCAACAATTTCTAAAACGGTTGGTTGTGCATTGTGGGAGTGCTGCACATCTTCATAACGTACCGCATAGCCATCCATTGCTGAATTATCCCAATGGGGAAAGTCCAATTGGCTGGTGACGGGATCTGCCAAAATGCGATGATCTGCGGCTAATAAATCGACAATTTCTATATCCCGTTGATCAGCCAACGGTGGCACTAAATTTAAAATAATTGCTTCAGCCTCGCTGACTGATAGCATAGCGAATGACTCCGAATAAAGTAAAACTGATCACTCAATCAAGAGAGCATATCTCTTTCCAAGACCTAGAGAGGACTAATCCTGCTGACTTGGCAAAAATAAATGTGAGCATAAGTCCTATAAATAGATCCGGCCAAAATGAGTCGGTGAGAAATACCAGTCCAGCAGCTGCAAGTACAGATATATTGGCAATGATATCGTTACGAGAACAAAGCCACACAGAAGACATATTGATATTGTCATTCCTATGCCTCGCCAAAAGATAAAGACAAAACAAGTTGGCACTAAGGGCAATCAACCCAACTGTACTCATGAGTTGCAACTCAGGAGTTGTGTGAAAAAACGCCTGGTAAGTAGCTCGTGCAAAAACTGCTATAGCCGACAAAAACATGATACATCCTTTAAGCAGTGCGGATTGTGCTTGTAATTTTGTTCCTCTATTGATCACGTAGAGACTGCTACCATAAGCGATCGCATCTCCTAGCATATCAAGAGAGTCTCCTGTCAGAGAAAGGGACTTGGACTCAATTCCAGAAACAAGTTCCACAACGAACATTACAGCATTCACACCAAGAGCAATCCACAAAACTTTACTCTGGCGTTTGGTCATTTTTTCTAGTTCACATGATTTTTTTTGGCAGCAGTGATCAGACATTGCCTAGTTCCTTAATCATTCCAACATTCAAAAGAATATAATAATGTTAAAGTAAAAAAAGACTAATGGACAATCTGCTGTAATACAAGATCCAAAATCTTGCCTACGAATTGATCCCGCAGCGAATAATAGACAAGTTTCCCATCATTCCTATACTTAAGTACCTTAAGGTCACGAAGCTTGCGCAGATGATGTGATGCAACAGATACTTGTACACTGAGGACATCTGCAAGATCACAAACACACATTTCCTTGCCGTCTTTCAAAGCATGAAGTATTTTCAGCCGAGATTTGTCAGCAAGAGCAGTAAAGAGTATTTTAGTTTCTTCAAGGGCTTCGTCCATCGGCATTTCTTCGCGGACGTGATTTACCAACTTCTCGTTGAAGCAGCGCACTTGACAAACGTCATTCGGATTCGATTTTGGCACTATAATTTCCTATAAACCATTTCAAAGTCAGTCTAGCAATGATTTAGAGAGGTTACTGTGACCTCACAGTTATGGGCGGTTAGCGCCTCATTCATAATTCATAACCCTAATAATATAAAAAATAGGAACAATGATTATTCCCCAACCTTAAACTCCTATTTAATTTTTACACAAGACATCAGTACACATCTATCCCCTGTCCCCTATCCCCTGTCCCCTAATTTTGTATGACTATAGAAAGAGTCCCGCAAGTACACTATCCCAAGGCTGATGTTGGGCGAAGAGGTATGGCATTAGGACTGGATTTCCTACCTGCTTGGTTAATCAGTTCTATTTTGGGCGGTAATCAACTCGGTATCCAATTTGTGCAAATCCTAGTTTTTATCTTTTGTTGGCTGATTTTGCGGGTGGTGATAGTTTACAACAATCAAGGGCAAAGTATCGGGCGTTGGGCCTTTGATTTGAAGATTCTCGAAGTCATCGATGGACAAATATCAGGGAGAATTCCCACCCTGCGATCGCTGCTGAAGCGAGAGGCTATAATTGGTTTCGGTGCGCTTTTGGTGTCAATTGCCTTAAACAATATCAGAGCTAATTTCACTGCTATACTGCTACTACTCCCCCTGGCAATTGACTGTGGTGCTGCTTTGTCTGACAATCAGATGCGGCAGGCTTTGCACGACCGTTATGCTGGAACTTTCATAGTTTCATCGCGTCGGGGCTACTCGCTAGATATAAAAATTAAGCGATTAGTTGATAAATTGCTGCGGAATGTGAGAAGATAGTAATTTGTGTTAATTCTCTTCAGGCTTTACTGTTTGTAAGATTATGGCTAAGAGTAAAGGTGTCCGCATAATAGTGACACTAGAATGTACTGAGTGTCGTACTAATCCAGATAAGCGATCCCCTGGTGTTTCTCGATACACCAGCACTAAAAACCGTCGCAATACCACTAACCGCCTAGAACTGAAAAAGTTCTGTACCCACTGTAACAAACACACTGTTCACAAGGAAATTAAGTAAAGATGAGTTATTATCGTCGTCGTCTGTCTCCAATTAAGCCAGGAGAGCCAATCGACTACAAAGATGTTGATTTGTTGCGTAAGTTTATTACCGAGCGGGGCAAAATATTACCTCGTCGGATTACTGGGCTGACATGTAAGCAACAGCGAGAATTAACATTAGCAATTAAACGTGCCCGGATTGTGGCTCTATTGCCATTCATCAATGCGGAAGCTTAAGAAAAGTCATGAGTTATGAGTGATGAGTTCAGAATCAAAACTCCTAACTCTTAACTTAAACTATTTAAACTGTTCACCAAATAATTGCGAGAGTTGTGGATAAGGGGACGCTAGTTGAATTTAGGGTTCAAGGCGACAATCCTGCGGATAGGCTACGCCAACGCCGTCTGGGTGTAGTAGAGCGTCCAGATGGTAAAACCCGTTGGTTTGTGGTAGATGAACGTGGTCAATCCCACAGCCTCGCCCCCAGACAAATTACCTATACAGTTAACGGACAAACCTACAAGTCTTCTGATATTGCCAATTTTCAGGAGCAGGTTAAACCTTATTTAGATCCTTCTAGCTTAGAGGTGGCTTGGGAATTACTGGTTGAAGATGGAGAAACAGTCACACCAGCCCAAATGGCAAATCTGCTGTTTTCGCAATCAGATCCAGCTCCTTGTTATGCTGCTCATTGCTTGTTATCAGATGACAAACTCTATTTCAAGCAAAAAGGGGACGCTTATGAACCACGAACGGCAACGCAAGTAGCAGAACGTAAACATCAGATAGAAGTAGAAGCACTAAAAGCTAGGGGACAGCAGGAATTTTTGGCTCGGGTAGAGCAAGCCCTCCAGGGTGAAGCCGTGGATTGGCAACGCCATGATCGCCAGCGATTAGAAGCACTGGAAAAATACGCAGCACTGCTGGCTGATATTGTGCGAATGGGAGTAAATTATGATACATTAGCGCGTGCCTATCCTCCACCAGCCCCAGTTTTAGAAACTATGAATATGCTGGGGCGGGACGCAACTCCCCAAGGAGCGCATAAATTATTGGTGGATTTGGGTTGGTGGGATGCCCACGAAAACTTGTTCCTGCGTCGTTCTGGAATTTCGGTTCAGTTTCCTAGCAAGGTATTAGAAGTGGCGCAACAACGTTTGGATTTTCCCCCAACTGACTCAGACACAAATCGTCTAGATTTGTCTCATTTGAAGGTCTACACAATTGATGATGAAAGTACCACTGAGATAGATGATGGCTTAAGTTGGGAATTACTTCCAGATGGGCGAGAGCGCGTGTGGGTGCATATTGCCGATCCTACCAGGTGGTTAGTACCAGAAGATGAGTTAGACCTAGAAGCCAGAAAACGGGGAAGTACAGTTTATTTACCTACTGGGATGGTTCCCATGTTCCCGGAAATCTTGGCAACTGGCCCCATGAGTTTGGTACAAGGACAGGTTTGTTGTGCCTTAAGTTTTGGGGTAGTTTTAGATGAAAGCGGTGCAGTAGAAGAGTATTGCATTCATCCCAGCTTAATTAAACCGACTTATCGCCTCACCTACGAAGATGTAGATGAAATGCTGGAATTAGGGGTGGAAGCGGAACCAGAAATTGAAGCGATCGCCACTTGGGCAAAGCAACGCAAATCTTGGCGATATCATCAAGGCGCTATCAGCATTAATATGCCGGAAGCGATGATCAAGGTTAAAGGCGACGAAATCGACATAGATATCTTAGATGACTCATCATCTCGGCAATTGGTAGCCGAGATGATGATACTTGCTGGTGAAGTAGCAGCTCGCTACGGTCAAGCTCATAACATACCTTTGCCCTTTCGCGGTCAACCACAGCCAGAATTACCTCCGGAAGAAGAGTTGCTTTTGCTACCAGCCGGCTTTGTGCGCGCCTGTGCCATGCGTCGTTGTATGCCCAAGAGTGAAATGAGCATCACCCCCTTACGACATGCTGGTTTGGGCTTAAATACATACACTCAAGCTACTTCTCCAATCCGCCGTTACAGTGACTTGCTTACCCACTTTCAGTTAAAAGCTCACTTGCGGGGTGAAGTTCTACCTTTCTCAGCAGAACAACTGAAAGAAGTGATGATGACAGTCACCTCTACCACCCAAGAAGTCACAATGGTGGAACGGCAAACTAATAGATATTATGCTCTAGAATATTTGCGCCGTCATCCCGACCAAGTTTGGAATGTTACAGTCTTAATGTGGCTGCGGGAAGACAGCAACCTAGCACTAATTTTGTTAGAAGATTTGGGCTTACAGTTACCAATGTTTTTTAAACGTTCGGTGGGATTGGGTGAACAGATATTAGTGAAAGTTAGCCACGCTGACCCGCAAAAAGATATGATTCAATTTCAGGAAATAATTTATCAAGAAAGCTACCAGTCAGCATCGAATTAAGGATTAATTCCCATTTAGCTGTTTGAGCTAATGGGGAGAATATTAACTCATGACCAGAGTAATAATTGTTGATACCACCATGCGTGATGGAGAACTAACGCCTGGTGTAAAAATGAGTTTGCCACAAAAATTACTATTGCCCAATTACTTGAATAAAAGCGAGTAAATATAGCGTTTCCTAATCTGCTGAAGTACTAAGTACATCGCTAACAAAATTGGGCAATCTTTGCGTAACTCTGCGCTACCTTAGCGTCCCTCTGCGTTGAAAAACATTAGTTCTGTACCTCACTTAACTCTTCATCGCTATAGCAATCCTAAATAAGTCACGAACAAAAAGATCCCCGACTTCTACGAGAAGTCGGGGATCTGATCAAATAGGATTGCTATACATATACACCGATGATTAGGTTGTTGGGTATTTTTTATTTGGAAGTCCCTAAACGTAATTATTTTATTAGCAATAAATGACAAAAAGTCTGAGATAATAACAGATTATTTTTCATTAAGAATATGCAAGAGCAAGACTTTTATCGCGCTGATCCATTAGCCCGTTGGCTCATTGATAAATGTCATTTGACACCTGTTAGTTTAGGAATGCTCTCAATCGTCATCACATCTGGTCTTTACCTGCTTGTTGCTGTGTTAACTAAGACTTTGATATTAAAAGGTTCGCAGTTAGGATTACTACAAGATTGGTTCGCTTGGGTGTGGATATGTTTGCTCAATCCAGTCATCTTTGGCTACTACCTGTGGTCATTTAAGGGAATTTACCGCTTAATTCAGTACCTCGATCAATCAGATATTGTTGAAACTTCCGAAGCAGAGATTAACTTGGTATTATCTCCTTACCAAAAATCATGGCGGCAATTTTTGGCGTTGGCAACAGGAGCGGCTTTTGCTATCTGGTATTTCACCGTACAGCAAAATGTTTATAACTGGACAGGATCTGATAATGGCATTCCGGCACTGACAGGTGCAATTAACGCTTTTGCCATATTTTACGTAGGAACTATATTAGTCTTAACTCTAATAACTAATGTTTGGGTACTGCATGAACTCTTGGGTAATAAGCAACTTAACATTAATCCACTTCATCCTGATCGCTGTGGTGGATTGAGTCCGTTGAGCCAATATTCACTAAATACAGCTTACCTGGCGGCGATCGCTGGCACAATGATTACCCTTGGTAGGTATCAATTTATTTCTCAAGGGATAGCGCAACAGTACTGGTATTTTAATTTCATTATTCTACTTTATATTCCTATCTCGTTAATCTGCTTTTTCGGCCCTCTTCTGGCTGCCCGCAGAGGTATGAGAAAAGCTAAAGAAGAGTTACTGAGTGCAATTGCCAAGCAGTTTCAAGCTGATTATGTTCGTGTTCACACAAGCTTAAGTAATGATGCAGAAAATTTAAAGAAAGAAGCTGCCAAGCTACAAGAGTTGCGCTCTCTCTACACTTTAACCAATGAATTTCCTGTGTGGCCTTTTGATGTCACAACCTTGCGGCAATACTTACTATCTGTAGTTACACCACTTATTCCCTTACTACTAAAGTTAGGAGAATACTTTTTTAAAAGCATGGTTGTTAAATAATTTAAAAGTTGCCTGTTGGTAAGAATAAGGAGGTGCGATCGCTTACCAGTTACTTATCCCAAAAGCCTCACAGATGGCAAGGCGATCGCCTGCTCATTGATTTACATAGAATAATGATGTAGAGAGGAATTCCGTAATTTTAGACTACATACATGACATACTCTGCTTCTAACAACAGTTCTGAATTACTCTCGGTAGCTCAAACTGCTCAGTTACTTGGTGTAACCCGTCAGCGAGTACACGAGTTAATTAAGAATGGTCAGATCATAGCTCGCAAACTTGGGCGCTATTACTACATAGAAGCGATAGAAGTAAATAGATATACAAGCCAGCCTATGGGAAAGCCTTATCAACCCCGTAGTAGCAAGACTCAAATCAACTCTCTTGACAATTGACAAGAGAGTTTTTAAACTTAAGCTATACAAACGTACTAATGGTTAAACCAATGCTCCCCTTTCAACTGATTGCAACTGATGTTGCCACTCAACAAGGATTGCAACAGGTGTACAAGAGTGAGTATGGAATTCTCTATCAGGGAGATTGTCTTCAACTTTTGTCAGCATTGCCTAATGAGTCCGTAGATCTCGTATTTGCTGACCCACCTTTTAATCTTGGTAAGGAATATGGTGAAGGTATAAGCGATCGCATGGAGGCGGATCAATATTTAATATGGTCGCAACAGTGGCTTAGTGAGAGCATTCGAGTCCTTAAACCTGGCGGCAGTTTATTTATATTCAACTTACCCAAATGGTGCATAGAGTATGGTGCATACCTCAATCGACAAGGTATGAGCTTCCGGCATTGGATTGCTTGCAGAATGCCGAAAGCTTTTCCCAGAGGTAAAAAGATGTCTCCGGCTCACTATGGACTACTGTATTACACCAAAGGAGAACCAGCAGTATTTAACAAAGTCTACACACCCATTCAAGTTTGCCGCCATTGCGGTGGAGAAATCCGTGACTATGGTGGACATCGTAAAAAACTCAACCAGCAGGGTATTAACTTAATGGATGTTTGGGATGCTCCAGAAGATGTTTGGGAAGATGCTTCTGAAGCCGACTCTACTACTGAGATTTTATGGACATTGACAGAGGAAATGTGGACTGACATTCCACCAGTTCGGCATCGTCGTCACAAAAAACGAGTTCCCAACGAACTGGCTCCCATTATGCTGGAACGAATCATTGCAATGGCATCTAATCCTGGACAAGTTGTGGTAGATCCGTTTGGAGGTTCTGGTACTACATTTTATGCAGCCCAAAAGCTTAAACGTTACTGGATTGGTTCAGAAATTGGGGATACAGATCCAGCCGTAGAACGATTGATTGACCTAGCCAATGGAATCATAGAAGAATGGGAATCAGCAAGAGGAAATAAAAAATTGAAGCAGCGACAAAAAACTGCGTCGTCACAAATGCCAATTCCTTTCTCTACATAGCTATGCAAGCAAGAAACTCAGATTAAGGCCCGACCATCAGTGCCTTTAGTAAGTGCTGGTACATTGCTATTCACTTGATCATGTTCAATTACAAAGATTGCCAAAAACCCCTCTGTAATCTGAACTGCCCGCCAGACATCAAAGTATGGCTCTAATTCTTCGTAGTTACCAATTCTATCCGTTAAATAAGCGTAAAGTTTCCTGCTTGGGAGTACCAAAGCAGCACCAAGAAAAACACCACGTAGTAATCCGAGAACCATTTTATTGACTGCTCGATGGCTTGAGGAAATATTGCCTGTTTCCCACTCAAGTGCGAAAAGATAATCATCAATTACCTTTGTTGCATCGATTTTTCCCGGTGATTTAGTTGCATAGTTGATGCGAGTTTCCAACTTCCATCCAAATCTATCTCTCAATGCAATCATACAGGCTTCTTTAATTGGCTTGACACCATTACCATGTCTTGTTGGATTGATTGTAAAGCCAGATGTCCCAGGCGGATGCACAATTAGAGAGATAGCATCACGGATTTCAGCACGAATGATAGACCAATCATTTGATTCTTCAAAACTCCCAATACTAATTAAAGAAACTTCTTGCACAATCTTCATATAGAACAACTGGCTTAGTATTTTGATTAACTTGGTACCAATGAACTCTTCACTCCCCACTTCCTACTCCTGGTATATGCGTATACATTCCTTGACCTTGGGTATCGTAGATAAATAAAGGTACATTGGCATTATCACCAATTACTGCTAGGGCTTCCTGTAAAACTTGCCAGTGATTTGCAGCACTAATTAGAGAACTCTGATTCTCAGGAGTGGTATCAGATAAGGTACTGTTTATTACTTGTTCGTACTCAGGGGTGAGTGAGACCACAATTCCTGTGTCATTGATCATAAAAGTACAAATCTGAATTTCACTAGAACAAGTTTTATCTAAGTCAGTACGGATTTGTTGCCAACTAACAGTGACTTGTAGTTTATCTTGTGCTTGCTGGAGGGCCTGTGAGTAGGGTGCAATTAAGCTTTGAGATTGATTGTAATAAAAGCTATCTGGAGAAATTTGTTTAGCATTCTGCAAAGCTTGATCCCAGTATGTAACAGCGATCTGCCATTGGTTTTTTTGTTCATAGACTTTGGCTTGATTAGCTGTGGTGATAGCTTGCTGGTAACTTTTAGCTGCTAATTGTTCTATGATGGCGCGATCGCGTACTCTTGCTAGTTGAGGTTTATACTCTGCCAATAAATTTTGAGCGTCTTGGTACGCTGGGCTAGTCTGAGGAATGATATTCAAAGCATTAACTACTACTCGCCAAGTCGAATGTGCCTTTTGCCAATCATTTAAAGATTTGGCAGTAGCTTCCCGCTTGATCGCTACACTGGCGACAGCTTTGGCATCTGTGAGTTTCTTTAGCCATTTTTCTTGGGCGAGTAACTGCTGATTGATAGTTTGTAAACTGACACGATATTTGATTAATTTCGGTTGTACCAGCCCATAAAGTTCACTATTAGGGCCTAGACCTTCCAGTGGTGCGATCGCCTGCCGCCATAAGTGTTGTCTAGCTTGTAATTCTTCGAGGCTATTTGCAGTTGTTTGCGTTTTTTGCTCCGCCACAGATGCCGCCTGTAAAGCTTTTACCACCTGGTTAATTTTTTCTGACTGCCCAGACAAGGTAATTTTTAGTTCCTCTGCTTGTTGATTATAAGGTGACCAACGGGGAATCTTTGTTAGGTCAGCGTTAGCTGCTTCTAGTCGCTGTTGCAGTGCTACTAATTGATTTTCTGACCTCACACGACGCATCAGTTGCCGAGAATCTGTTTTAAGTTTCTGGGCAGTTTGCATCTCTTGGCACTCAGACATGACACAAGGACGAGTTAATAAATAAACGCCGCTACCTAACACGCCAATGCCAGCGAAAGCTATTCCCAGCAGGATCAATTTAACAGGGCGTTTTGGTTGGGTAGTCAACAAATCCGGCGTATCAGCTACGAGGTCAAACAGTTCCTCTTCATACATCTCTGAAGTAGATGGAACATAAGTCAGAGAAGAAGTAGGAGGTATTACTCCCCCTGCTTCTTTACACTCCTTCTGCTTCATCATGAGAGAACATTTGGCATAAGGGAGTTTTTCCCCAGAGATTCTGAGGAAACATTGCACCCACTGTTCCTTGTTGGTTATTAATGACTGGAGTGCTTCTTCAAGTACCGCAAAAATACGCTGAGTGTCAACAGTGACATTAACTGGATGTTGAGTCAAAATCATCAACTCGTCTTTGTTGACAGCACATTTAATTTGGAAAACTTCACCAGAGGGAATTTCTGCCAGAATTTGTTCCTGCAAAGTTCTGGCTAAAAGCTGTAAGTCTTCTTGCTGGACTGCTACTTTCATAGAGCGTTCCCTCTGGTTTTCTATATTGTTTTGTTGATCTTTTTTCGTTTATTGAATGCAGATGCACAGTTTAACCAACCATAGCCAGGAAATCATAGAACAACTTTTTAACACAAATTCTCCACTTTCACCAAAATTAGTGATTATTTTTATTTCTGATTTTTCCCACTCCTAGATATTAAATTTTAATAATTCAGCTTTCCCTAGAAATTGCTCATAAAAAATGGGAATAATAAAAATTTTGAGCGTTTTCCAGCCTTGGCAGATAACAATTAAATCTCCACAGCATTCCTAAATTATTCGTGTTCAACCAGAATGCCGATATCTGGGATATATCAGGATGCTCAAATTTTTAATTTTCACAACTCATATAGAATTGCTACATAACTAAAATCCTGATGCAAACAGTGTTTACTGAGAAACCACTGCGGTTTTGGGGTCTCACGCCACTTTCGGCAACAGGGAGAACCTACGCAATGGAGTGAAGTGGCGTTGTTGAGTTTGCTCCTCTGTCCCCTGTAGTGAGAGCAAGAATAAGATACCAGAATTTTTTGACATCAATGGGGATTTTGTTCTATGCTGACAAACTCACTGGTCAGATTAATTACTTCTATTAAGTACAGTAGTAACAGTTTAATCAGAGAAAGAGATTTGCTACATTTACTAAATTCGATAAAATTGATACGAGAAAAATAAATTGTTATGGACGAACAAAGCTTGATTATGCAATTATGGTGCTATAAAAAGTAGAAAACAGCACCAAAGAAATACTTTTGGAAGTGTAAATATCAGGTGCATATCAATGGATTTATTAGAGTACCAAGTTAAAGAATGGTTTAAAAAGATAGGCATTCCCGTATTGCCATCTCAGCGAATTGACCATCCGACAGATTTGAAACGCTTAAAAATTCGCTATCCGATTGTCCTCAAATCTCAGGTGTATGCGGGTGAAAGGGCAAAAGCCGGTGGAGTGAGGTTTGTAGAAACGACAATCGATGCGATCGCTGCCGCCCAGACTATTTTTAGTTTGCCAATTTGGGGCGAGTTACCAGAAGTTTTACTGGCAGAATCTCAGTATGTGGGTCAGCAGGAATTGTATCTAGCAGTAGTTTTAGATACTGCTGTCTGCCGACCAGTACTTTTAGGCTGTAATGAAGCCGATATCGATTGGGAATCGGCAGGAGAGAAAATGCACCATGTTGTCGTTGAACAGGAATTCTCTCCTTTTTATGCGCGGCGACTGGCTTTAAAAATGGGTTTACAAGGTACGCTGATGCAGTCGGTAAGCACAGTTGTAGAGAAATTGTACCAGTTGTTTGTCCAAAAAGACCTGGATTTAGTAGAAATTAATCCCCTAGCCGTGAATAGTTCGGGTCAAGTTATGGCTCTCAATGGTAAAGTCAGTATCAACGAACGAGCCATCGGCCGTCATCCAGATTTAGCCGACATAGCGGTCAAAATAGCTAACCGTCATAGTGGCAGTTTGCTCAAAGGCCATTTGGGCGATTGGGATGGTATGGAATTACACGGCAAAATAGGTATTTTGGGCAATGGTACTGGTTCGATGATGGCCACCTTAGATTTAGTCACTAGTGCTGGTGGTAAACCTGGTAGTTGTCTGAATTTGCGCCATGCTTTTCTCACTGATATCTCACCGACTACCTTCTGCGATCGCCTAGCCAAAGGTTTGAACATCTTAGCTGCTGACAAAAGCATTCAAGTGATCCTCATTAACCTCCTAGGTAGCGTTCCTCAAGCTGAGGAAGTAGCAGACATTATTACTAATTTTGTCCAACACGACAAGAGTGCAACCAAATCATCCGTTTCAGGTTCTCATGGTAGCAGAAGCCGTCGCGAAACTCATTTACCGCGATTAGTTGTCCGGATTGCTGGTTCTGAATTCAATGTAGCTAAAGATTTTTTGGACACATTAAAAACTCAAAGCGATGCTCTGATAGTTGTAGAAAATTTGGATGAAGCAGTAACAGAAGCAGTTCGTTTAGCCAAGCCAACTGCTCACAAAAAGGTTTAATTTTGTGGAGATGTCTATTACTAAATTGGGATGACTAAAATACACACATGATTATTGTCAACCACAACATTGGATATTTCCATGAAAGCGTTGGAAGCCCATAATCTCAACAAAACCTTCCGTCAAAATAACCAAATTATTGCAGCCGTCAAAAATGTCTCCTTAAGCATTAATCCTCAAGAGGTACTAGCTTTTCTTGGCCCTAATGGAGCAGGCAAGACAACCAGCATTAAAATGATAGCTGGATTAATTCAGCCGGATGCTGGTTGGGTGAGAATTACTGGTAGTGACCCCCACCGTAATCCAGTAGCACTGCAAAAACTAGGTGCGGTACTCGAAGGAAATCGTAACCTTTACTGGCGATTAACTCCCCAAGAAAATTTGGAATATTTTGGTGTATTAAAAGGACTTAGCCAACGTGAAGCTCGTAAATCAGGGTTAGCACTTTTAGAAAGATTTGGCTTGATAGCAAAACGTCATACACCCGTACAAAATCTTTCACGGGGAATGCAGCAAAAACTAGCATTTGCCGTGGCATTAGTTCATCGACCCCAACTATTATTATTAGATGAACCAACTTTAGGACTGGATGTAGAAGCCACAGAAGATATAAAAATTTTAGTGCGAGAAATTGCTGCTGCTGGTTGCGCTATCTTACTAACTACTCACCAACTCAGCATTGCTGAAGAACTTGCAGATAGGATTGCCATTATCCAAGCAGGTGAAATTATCACAGAATTACCAACCAGTGAATTAATCCGCCAATTTTCTGGAATTGGGTACCAAATTGAAGTGGAAACTTTACTTGATGAGTCACGCATCACCGCTTTAGAAAATCTTGGTGCAGCAGTTCAAGACACACAAATTATCCACTTACCCAAGCCAGAATTACTCTACAAAGTCCTCGATATACTCAAACCTCTGCCTTTATCCTCCCTGGAAAAAGAGCAAGCGAACCTCACCCAAATCTTTTTGCAGATAGTTAGAAAAGGCAGAAATAGCGATGCTTGAATTATTTTTAGCGGAATTGCACCGCAGTTGGATGATGTTTATTCGCTATCCCTTGGAGACAGTAGGTGGTCTTTTTATCTACACTTCCATTTTTTATGGACTTTTCTTAAGTTCTCGTTATATTGCTGGTGCGGCATTTCAATTAGGCGATCGCCTCGACTCGATCATTATTGGCTATGTGCTTTGGACTTTGGTGTCATTCATTCTCGGTAGTCTAGCGGGAGAGTTGCAATTAGAGGCACAAACTGGCACTTTAGAACAACTGTTTCTCTCGCGCTATGGTGCAACTAAGGTCTTTTTAATGCGAGCATTGGCTGAATTGATCTTGCAGATAATTCAAATCCTCAGCGTTCTCTTGATCATCATGCTGCTAACCGGCAGCCGTCTCGACTTTCCTCCCACATTGCTTTTCCCTTTTGTTACCGTAGTCTTAGGAGCCAATGGCTTTGCTTTTGCAATGGGGTCTTTATCCTTATTATTTAAACGTGTCCAGCAACTTTTAAGTCTCACTCAATTTCCTTTATTATTTTTGCTGACGATTCCCACCGAAAGTTGGACAGGATCAGCAAGAATTTTGGCAAAATTACTTCCCATGACTACTGGTGCCTCATTATTGCGTGATTTGATGGCAAGAGGTGAAAGTTTGGATTTAACTATGTTATTAATAGCTTTCATTAATGGAACAGTATATTTCGCCCTAGGATTATGGCTATTTCGTCAAGCTGAACGTCAAGCAAAGCGACAAGGAATAGTAGGAGGATATTAATTCTATAGTTTAAGTAACAATAAACTTATAAGACATAGTAGATTTATTCCCTAGCCTGCTAAAACTACCAGAACTTGATATGAACTTAACGCCAGACAGCAAAGTATTAATCCAAGGCTTTTCTGAATTCATGACAGCGACTCATGTTGCGCAAATGAAAGCTTATGGGACAAATTTGGTTGCTGGTGTCAATCCCGGATGTGGTGGACAGCGACTATATGATCTGCCAGTATTCGATTTGGTGGAAGAGGTAGTAGCGAAATTTGGGGTAATTGATACAGCTATCATCTGCGTACACCCGTACCAAGTACTAGATGCAGCCTTAGAAGCGATCGCCTCCAATATCAGCCAGATTATCATTATCTCTGGTGGTGTACCACCATTAGATATGGTACAGTTGCTCCGCAAAACCGAAGCACGTGAAACCTTGGTAGTAGGGCCCAACAGTCCAGGAATTATTGTCCCAGGGAAGATTCTTTTAGGAACTCAACCGAATGAATTGTATACTCCAGGCCCAGTGGGGATCGTTAGTCGTAGCAGCACCCTCACTTATGAAGTCGCGTGGGAATTGACCAAGGCTGGTTTAGGACAATCAATTAGTGTCAGTATTGGTAGTGATGCGATCGTCGGTTCATCCTTTTTGCAATGGCTGCAAATTCTCGATGAAGATGAAACCACAGAGGCGATCGTTTTAGTCGGTCAACCCGGCGGCGGTAGTGAAGAAGCCGCAGCACGATACATTGCTGAGGCCATTGATAAACCAGTAATAGCTTACATTGCAGGCAGACACGCACCACCAGGAAAAAATTGGCGACAAACTGGGACTTTAGCCACAGTTATCGGACGTGATTCTAACTTTGGTACAGCACAAAGCAAATTAGCTGCATTTAAAGAAGCACATGTTCCCGTAGCTGAACGTCCTTCTTTGATTCCAGAATTAGTCAGAAAAGGGATGAATTAATTGCACTAGGAACACACAAGACACTACACGGAATAGATGGGATACCAAGTGTCTGTATTTTCTGTTTAAAATTCTCCGCCAAAAGATAAAGAGATTTTTCGAGTCAATGTGAAAGGAGTAGTTATTTAGGTGCTTGTGTGCTGAGGATAATTGCGTAAATAATTATGTTTGCTGTCTTATCCAAGCACGAACGGAATTAATAGTAGTGATACTGAAGTTAATAGACAACCACAGCACCAGCATAAATATGAGTAGCATAATTCACAACAGCAAAAGGTATCTTTTACCATTTATTATGGTGGCGATCGCATCTAGCATCAGTAGCTGTAGTTCTAGCCCAACTTCCCACAGTATTGACAGTGAAGCACCAGCGCCTGCTAACACCACTACACCACAAATATCATCCCCAAGCCCAACTCAAAATCCGCCTGCTGCAACTTCCAAAGCCACCACTAGCAAGACGACTAATGTCACCTTGTATACAAGTGATATTCAATGTCAAGAACTGATTCCGCAAAAAATTTCAGTACCAGCAGAGGAACCTGTAACAGGTGCAGTGGGTAAAATTATTGAGGAACGAGATACAGCTGACTTTAACTTGTCTGGTTATCGCGTTAGGGTTGAGAACGGTGTTGCCACAATTGATTTGCGATTATCTCCTCAATCGAAACGCCAGTTAGTTTCTCTTTCAAGTTGTGAACAGTTTGCTTTATTTGGTAGTCTCCGTAAAACTTTAACAAGTAATCCCCAATGGGATATTAAAGAGGTTCGCTTCACTGAGCAAGGTAAAGAAGTCATCTTGTGAAGGCTAGCGGGGCGTAGTCCATGAGTTAGCAAATTGGTGTACGCAGTTTATTAGGACTATTTACATTAAACTGGGGAAGTGACACGTTCCTAAAAATTAATTTTGCCCTGATACCAGACTGATGACGCGGATCAATAGACAGGTGAGCTGAAAAGTTCTACAATTTGACTGATTGTGGTAAATCTACCTATTGCTCAATCAACACAACCATAGTAAAGATTTTCTAGTGATTCAGCCGCATTTGGCCAGCGCTCTATTAATATAAGAAAGTCTTTAGTCAGGAACAGCGAAAAAATGGATGTAAAGCTAATTTTAGCCGGATTAACAGTTATATTCACTGTTTTGTGCCTGTTCTTTGGCACTAAAAATGGATTTTATGATTCAGAAAACTATCACGGTAATGGCTCTGCTCATTGAGAAAATTTCCAGGATAGAAATTTCCCGTTTAGAACTTTGGAAGGCAAAACAGGCAAGAGCTAAACCCCTTTAGCCCCAAATGTGAGGGGTTGTTGTTAACCCACTTTCCCGAACTGGAGTCAGTTCGTTGTCAGCGTCCGCCCTAGTCAAAAATCTCTATTCTCAGGGTATAGACGCGCACAACAAAACTTACCCCTAGGTCACAAAATCAGGAGCAGCGTAATTCTTGGCTGTTGGGGTATGTCAATGATGATGAGGTCGGAGGGGAGGAAAGCATGAGGGATATGTCGGCATCCTCTCGCGTTGATGCTGGGGAGATGGCTAGCGAATTAGACTGTTTGCCTTATAGTGTCCAGCATTACGATGAGGGCGTGTGTTTATTAGTGCGGATGGGTCCACACCGCGTACTACTGGATTGTGGCTTGGGGGACACTTCATTATTGCTCAGCTCGTTGGCTAAATCAGCCCGTCGCGGCAGTTCACCGATGCCAGCAGATTTAGTCTTAATTAGTCACGCCCATCCAGATCACGCTAGAGGTTTGCTAGGACTGCACCAGGCTTTCCCACTTTTACCCATCTATGCCAGCGAGGTGACTAGCAAGTTACTACCGCTCAATTGGCTAGACCAAGATTCTCAAAAAATTCCCCAACTGTGTCATGCATTGCCGTTGCGATCGCCTGTAGAAATCCAAGAAGGTCTGGTAGTAGAATT
The DNA here is from genome assembly GCA_019358915.1 of Trichormus sp. ATA11-4-KO1. GTDB lineage: Bacteria > Cyanobacteriota > Cyanobacteriia > Cyanobacteriales > Nostocaceae > LEGE-11386. Next base: position 44,317 of record JAHHIM010000026.1, on the reverse strand, counting down.
ATTTCCTGCCGGACATCTACCAGGAGCAGTGGCAATACTCCTCACTTACACCACCAAGCAGCGCTCTTACAAGTTACTGTATACAGGTGATTTTTTCTTGTCAAACTCGCGGCTAGTAGAAGGCTTGCGTTTAGAAGAGTTGCGGGGCTTAGAGTTAAATGTGCTAATTATTGAAGGCACTTATGGCACATCGCGTCATCCCCACCGCCGCAACCAAGAAAACCAACTAGCCGAGCGCATTAATCGGGCGATCGCCGAGAATTGTTCTGTGCTACTACCTACACCTGCTTTAGGTTTAGGTCAAGAACTGCTAATGCTTTTACGCTCTCATCACCACTTCACAGGACGGGATTTAGATATTTGGGTTGATGGTGCTGTCGCCACTGGGTGTGATGCTTACCTGGAACTACTGCCTCATCTACCTCCATCAGTACAGAACTTCGCCCGTCATCAACCGTTGTTTTGGGATGAACGAGTACGTCCGCGAGTCCGTCGTTTACCATCGGCAGATCGTGCCACTGTGGGTAAGTCTCCTTGTATTGTGCTCACCGACTCCACAGCCAATTTGCATCAATACTGCCAAAGAGAAACTGGGCCTTGGCTCATCCTATTACCAGAAAAAATTGATATAAAAATTAATAAAAAATATTCAGCACCTACTACCGACGAAAGCTATCTTCTAGCCCAGCATAGTGACGGACCTGGTACTACGCAGCTAATTCATAATTTACGTCCCCAGCACGTTGTTTTTGTCCACGGTTCCCCGGCTTATTTAGCTGACTTAACTAGCTTAGAAGAGCTACAAAACCGCTACCACGTGCATTCTCCCTCGGCTGGCACCTTGGTAGAATTGCCGATTGGTGAGACATTTATGCAGCCAGCCCCCCCAGAAACTAACTATGAGGGTGAATTAACAGAATTAGGCACGGTAGTCACAATCACCTTACCTGATGCCATTACAGATGACCCACGGTGGCGACAGTTTGCCGATACTGGTTTAATTGAAGCTCGCTGGCAGGGTGAAGAACTAGTATTACGGGGATTGTCTCCACGAGAACTGCTCAACCAAAGTGGCGATCGCTATACTTGGTCTGATGTAGATTGTTGTGGCACTTGCCGACACCAAAGGGGGCAGCGATGTTGGAATCCCGCTTCCCCGTTATATAACTTCAAAGTGACTCTTGAGGGTTACTGTCCTGCTTTTGAACGCTTATCCAATTCTGATTCTTAAAGGATGAATCCTGAGTACGATATACTACTCAGGACTCAGTGAGGAAGTACCTAACTATTCAGGATTTGAATCGGGAAAATGGTTACGGATACGCTCCGCTTCTGGGCAATCTTCCGTCATCAGAGGTTCTATATTACCGCGTGGCACTGAGGCTAATTTTTGGGTTACAGAGCCAATGCTTTCAAGACGAACCATTTCCTCCCAAGCACAAACTTCGTCTTCCTCGTCTGTTTCATAGCGTAGTGTCACTAAATCTCCCTCTATATCGAGGATGCGGGCGCGTTCAATCCAGCGTTGCTGGTCCCGCAAGAATACACATACCTCCCGCCCGTCGCAACACAGTTGATAAATCTTGCGGTGTAGCATGTACTGCTTCTGCCTTTTTAAACAACGTAGTTAAACCTAATGAAAATTGGGTTTTACCCCGATAATACCTTTTGGAAGTCAGTTCCGTAGTTCAGAATCAGTGCGTCTAACGACTCCACCCTTAGACTTGCTTGTCGTTGTCAAAATCTAGGGAATGTTGGGATCATAGACTGTAATTACTGCACCTGTTGAACTCAACCTCCTTCAGGTCACTCAGCGAATGTCTACTTCATAGAAGTCACACAATTCTGTAATTCTCCTAACCAGGTGAATATTTGCTGGTGAGTACTTCCTACAATTATGTGATAAAAAATACTCCAAATCAAGCGTTGATCGCGGTTGTTTGATTTGCCTGCTTGTAGTCATTGGCATTGCTGGGAAGTCCGGGAACTCGGCTTTACTTTTATCCCTAATGTATTTGATCTTAGCTCATTCTCTTGCCGACCTTAATGGTTTTCAACAACAATCAGTAAAGAGTTTTGAGTTTACGCACTCAGGGGGAGTGGGGAGTGGGGATCTAATAGTTGTATTGTTATAGTTACTAAAAAAAGAGAGAATGTTAAAAGCCCACTGTTGAAGGGAATTAGGGGATTTATTTTTGCCGAAATTGCCTGCAATTCACAATGCAGTGGCAAAGTTACCCAATTTTTTCCTGGGTGAGAAATTTTATTGGCAGTTGCGAGGACGCTTCTCGTTTTATTTGACCTGCGCTGACTGCATCATATAGGGCTGAAAGGGCTGCCAAATCTTCTGACTGACAACACTTAGTTGCCAGAACTTGATGGAGTAGACCCTCAGATTCAACACTAAGATATCCAGTTTGAAAAGCAGATTCAACGAGTGAGCGAATCATGTTGATTAGGGTACGATGAGTATTTTCTTACCTTTAGTGTGATGCATTTTATTCTCTTATTAGTTGATATGAGACAGTAATTACTAGTGATTATAATTACATCTATTCGTGATCTGTATCACAGATTGTAGAAAAATAATCATTTTTTATCTGTGTACTTAGAAACAAATAATACAACTTTCTGTTTGACTGAATTTAAGCTACACAAAAAAAATAGTATTTAAATATGTATTAAAAACTGTATTCTTACTTAATTAAAAAACTGACGGAAATCTTCATCTTGGTGACTCAATTCCACCCAGTCTAGATTTAAAGACATAAATCGTTGTACCAAGCGATCGCAGGCAGGGCGTTCAGTGGCATAATGTCCCGCATCGATTAAAATTAGACCGCGATCGCGACTTTCTTGAAACTGATGGAACTTACAATCAGCAGTCAGATAAACTTGCGCGCCGATTTTGGCTACCGCCGAAATAAAACTAGCGCCGGAACCACCTAACACAGCTACTCGTGAAATCAACTGCTGTAAGTCAGCAGTTGGTGAAAAAAGCAAATTAGGTGGTGTGAGTCGGGTTTGAATTGCAGCAAGTAGCTCCTGTAAAGTCAACAATGGCTTTAGTAACCCCACACGTCCGTAACCCAATCCTGCTTGAGTGGGTACGATGGGAGTGACTTCCTTCAGTTCTAAAATTTGCGCCAAAACGTCAGCAGTACCATCCTGGACTTGATCGAAATTGGTGTGGGCGCTGTAAATACCAATATTGTGGGTAAAAGCTAATCTAGTCATTTCCGCGATCGCTTCACCACTACGTAAGGATTTAGGCGGACTAAAAATTAAAGGATGGTGAGCAAAAATCAGATTAGCATTCAAAGCGATCGCTTCCTGCATCACCGCTAAAGTCGGCGTCAGACAAACCAACACTCGCGCTGCTTCCTGCATCACACCTGGTTCAATCTGCCAACCACAATTATCCCAGCTTTCACACCAAGCCGGATTTGCCCATGCTTCAAACCAATTAATTAAATCAACAATTTTCATAAAAATTATTTTGATTTTTAATTACTAGTTCAGTGTCTCTGTGGTTGAATATTTAATTTTAATGCTATCTGCTGGCGCATCTCTTGGAAAGGTTTATTCCATATAGGGCGGGCGTTCCAATTCCATGTTGCCACAGGGATAAGTTGTTTACTAGCCAGATAAATTAGCAGACGGCGTTCATCTTCTGGTTCGCGGGAGAAGTCGAAGGGATTACGGAAACCTGTACTACACAGCTTATAAGATGTCATCTGACCGTGGCTGATACGTTGTAAAATTTGTTCACCTTTTACGAGCAAATAATCTAAAAAAACTAAACTAAAAGGCTCTGAATGTGCGCGAGTTTCTGGCTCTTTTTGTACCCATCTAGCCCAATCAAACCCATACATAAAATCATGAACATAACGAAAGCGAATTTCTTTTCCAATGCCAAATAACTCTATCAGCAACACCATCTTGTGACTAAAAGTTTCTAAAAAAGAAACAGCACCAACATCTGCTACTAAAGCCTGTCTGAGCATACTACTCACCATAAAATCAAAATCCCAAAAAATATTTTCTGGAAAATTTTGCAATTGAGCGCGAAGTATGCGTTCTAATGTCTTCTGCAAAGCCATGAGAAATTGTATGTCTGTAGTACTTGCAGTAATTAAGTTTTCCAGTTCGGCAAAACTTGTAATTAAAGACTTTTGGGGATTGAGAGTTAATGGATTAATAGATTGCTGGGCTAAAATTTCGTCAAGACATGGGAAAAGATTATTTGGTGTCAAGTTATGCTTCATAATTAGTTTAAATAGCCCAGACAGTCTAAACTAAATATAAGCTTAGATCGTAAAACTTATATTTATTCATTTAATACAAACAAACTTAATGTGTAGCTTTACAAATCGATATTAATGGTGAATAACCGTTCGCCCCTAGTGACTTTTAGCTGATTCAATTTTTCATCACCAAATTGAGTAAGCTCTCAAGAAACAGTGCTGAGTGCTGATTTAAGAATAAAAATCGTCAACTGTCAAGCTCTGTTTTTTCATTCATAGCAAGTGGTGTGCTGTCTGTGGGGTTGCGCTTAAGCTCGACTTTATCCAAAATTAAGAACTCGATTTCTTTATCTGGCAAAAATCCTGTCTTTTTGGCAAATACTTTTTCTACGTCACAGAGTATCGATGAAGTTCAAAGAATAAAACTACCGTCCCACATAGGTTTCAGCTTGGGCAATCGCGTTGCGAAAAAAATGGATAAAGTCGAGCTAAGAGCTAAGGACATCTTGTTTAGGGTAGATTTAATTGCCTATCAATCCTCAATCCTTAGTTAGAAATGTGGACAACCAACTCTCTCGTATGACTACGCTGGCGATGTTCCCAAACATAAATTCCCTGCCAGGTTCCCAGTACCAAATGACCTCGATTTATGGGGATATTTTCAGAAGTATGAGTAAGTGCTGTACGGATGTGTGCTGGCATATCATCCGCACCTTCAGCATCGTGGATGTATTTGCCTGATTCTGGCACGAGTTTTGCCATAAAGTTAGCTAAATCCACTAATACATCAGGGTCGGCATTTTCTTGTATAACTAAACTAGCTGAAGTATGGCGTAAAAATAAGGTACAAAGACCAGTTTCTACCCCTGATTGTGCAACTATGGCTGCAACTTTTGTAGTGATATTCTGAAAATTTTTGCCAGTAGTAGAAATTCTTAGTAACTTTTGGTAGTGAGCCATCTTGAAGGTGAGTGACTATTCACTGATGAGCGTTGACTCTCTTTTACAGATGATTTATTTTGTCATCTAGGCAAAAAAGAGCAATATGAAACAGTAATACTGCCTATTAGTATTATACGTCTCTAGCCAGCAGACAATTCCCAAATATAAACTGTGCCCGAAAAAATCCGATAACGAATGTTTTGACGGCTTACCATGAATGAATGAACTTCATGAGATTGATTCTATCCATGAAGTAATAATTTGGAGGATTAATCACAACTGTGAGTCTAGCCTGTAAATCCATCTGCAATTTCTTTGTATCTAGCAAGAGAAGGAATTAATCGTAATGGCGCACCTGTTTGATGCATTCAGGATTCGTGAAGTCACTTTTCGCAACCGCATCGCCGTTTCACCCATGTGTCAATATTCCAGTACAGATGGATATGCTAACGACTGGCACTTAGTTCATCTTGCTTCTCGTGCAGTTGGTGGTGCTGGTTTAGTACTTACAGAAGCGGCGGCTGTAGAACCTCGCGGACGGATTAGCCCTCAAGATTTGGGAATCTGGTCAGATGCACATATAGAAACTTTGGCTAAGATTGTCTCATTAATCCATAACTTTGGCGCTGTTGCAGGTATACAACTTGCCCACGCAGGCCGAAAAGCCAGCACAGCTAAACCAAGTAAAGGAGGGAAAGCACTGGATGAATCTCAGGAGGGTTGGCGACCTGTAGTTTCCAGTAGTGCGATCGCTTTTAGTAAAGAAAGTCCAGTACCTCAAGCCTTGAGTATTGCAGAAATTCAGCAAATTATTCAAGCCTTTGTGCAAGCTGCTAAACGTTCTCTACAAGCTGGTTTCAAAGTCGTTGAGATTCATGCTGCTCATGGTTACCTCCTACATCAGTTTCTTTCACCCCTGTCTAACCACCGCCAAGATGATTATGGTGGTAGCTTTGAAAATCGGATTCGTCTGCTGAGAGAAGTTGTGGAGGAAGTGCGACAGGTATGGCCACAGACGTATCCGCTCTTAGTACGCATCTCTGCTACTGATTGGGTAGACAAAGGGTGGGATATTGAGCAAAGTATTGCTTTAAGCCAGCAACTCAAGTTACTAGGTGTAGATTTGATAGATTGCTCCTCCGGCGGAATTATTCCAGGAATCAATATCCCCGTCAAACTTGGCTACCAGACTCAATTTGCCGAACGTATCCGCCATGAAGCAAATATCTCTACAGGTGCAGTCGGATTAATTATATCTCCTGAACAAGCTGACCAGATTATTCATACAGGAGTAGCTGATTTAGTCCTACTAGGGCGCGAACTACTTCGTAATCCTTACTGGCCACACCTCGCAGCTCAACAACTAGGACAGGATAAACTTTGGCCCATTCAGTATGAGCGAGCTTGGCTTTGATTCATAAAGGCAGTCCCGATGAAACGAGTTTCACAGTCAAGGATGAAAGAGGGACTGGGGACTAAAAAATTAACCCCTCAGCACTCAGCACTTTTAACTCAGTTCAAACTTGGGGGGGATGTAGATGATACTCTCTTTTTATAGTGTCTTAAGTAGTGTTGCTTAAACTAGGAGAATATACTCATGCATTTATTAATGCAAACAGCAGCTTCAGCAGAAGGTTCCCATTTTCCTTACGCTTTCACCTTAGTGTACGTAGTTGGTTTTATTGCTGCGGTCACAATTGGTTCTATCGCTTGGTATAACTCCAAACGTCCGGCTGGCTGGGAAAGCAAAGATCGCCCTGACTTTGTTCCTAAAATTGAAAAAGAAGAAACTCCGGGTGTGGGTGAACCGAAGTCATAATGAGTGCTTTCTTGAGTACTGAGTGCGCTTCTTGGCCTGAGCGAAGTCGAAGAGTGCTGTAAAGCCCTGCGGGTATGGCTGCGCTTATAGCCCGTGCTTTCTTCTTGAGTTGAATTACCAGACGCGATATATCGCGTCTTGTCAACTCACAACACATCACTCTTTTGTTAGTTTTGCACCTCGACCCAGCGACGATACAGCTTTTGAATTTGTTTGAGCAACGCCGTATAAGCAGGTTGAGTGGACTCATTGAGTTTTGTTAACTCCTGTAATTTTGTCAGGAGTCTTGCTTCTTCTGTGGCCACTTCTCCGTCACTGTAAATTAAGCCACTGATGGCTTCAATAAGATTTTCGCAATCTTCCAAACTAGGGCAATCGCCTAGATATTCTTTTACCCAGGTGTAACATTCTTGTGGTTGTACAGGAACCAATTCGTATAGCCAAGGCTTAATCTCTGGATCGGTAGCCAAACCTTTTGCTTGAGCTATCTCCCGGAGATATTGCCGTTCTTCTGGCTGGATTCTGCCATCAATCCAGGCAGCTCCAATCAGGATTTTAACTAAATTTTTCACATGGGAATCAGTAACCATTGTTGCCTCCTGTGGTAGATTCGGGGCCTCCACAAAATCGTACAATCCCAAACAGTATTCACCCGGAATCGTTGGTTTTTCTTAAGCGCACCATGAAAAAGCCATCCATGTTCTGTTGATGAGGCCAAACTTTCAGCCAGCCTTGTGGTGTGGAATAGGCAGAGTCAGGGGAATCAAAGCTAGGAGTTTCTATCTGCCAATGCGGATTTTGAGCTAAGAATGCCGCAATCACATCTTCATTTTCGGCTGGATGCAGCGTACAGGTAGCATAAACTAATACACCACCCGGTTTGACAAAAGTCGATGTATGTGTAATTAGTTCTGTTTGCAGTTTTGCCAGTTCCTGGACAGATTCTGGTGTTTGTCGCCAACGTGCATCGGCGTGGCGGTGCAAAGTTCCCAAACCAGAACATGGTGCATCTAGTAAGACGCGATCGCCTGTATTGTTAAATTGCGGTAAATTGCGGCTATCACCAGTGCAAATCTGGATAGATTGTAAACGCAACCGTTGAGCATTTTCTTTGAGTTTGCGTAGCCGGGAAGCTGTGCGATCGCAAGCCCAAATTTTGCCTGTATCCTTAATTAACTCGGCAATATGAGTTGTTTTCCCCCCTGGGGCTGCACAAGCATCAATCACCACTTCACCCGGTTGGGGGTCGAGTAAATGACCGACAAGTTGGGCGCTACTATCTTGTACAGACCACCAACCCTCACTAAAACCAGGCAAATTTTGGATGGGTCCAGTACTCCCAATCAATCGTAAAGCTTGGGGCAAATGAGGTACCCGCTTTACCAAAATACTAGCAGACTGAAAAGCCTGTTCAACTTCCTCTATGGAAGTACGGAGGGGATTGATTCGCAAATCAATTGTAGGTGTTTGGTTCATCCATTCACAGAGTTTTTCTGTTTCAGCCAAACCAAGTTGATTTAACCACACTTGCATAATCCAGTCTGGGAAACTGTGTAAAATTCCCAAGCGTTCCACCAGATTTTCTGGTAATTTTAAAGGCTCTGGTGATTTATCTGCCAGACGGATGTATTGCCGCAATAGACCATTGACAAAACCCGTGAGTCCAGAAAAGCCATTTTCCTTAGCCAATTGGACAGTGGTATTCACAGCAGCCGAAGCGGGAATACGTTCTTGATAGCGCAGTTGGTACAAACCTAGATGTAGGATAGTGCGGAGGTCTTTTGGTTGTTGGTGGGATTTCTTGGTGGCGAGTTGGTCGATGAGAGCGTCAAGAGTGCGTTGCCTTCTCACACTGCCATAAACTAATTCTGTCAGCAAACGGCGATCGCGCAGTGTCTCCACAGAAGATGCGCTATCAGACAAGCTAAGTTTTTGCAGCACTCTATCTAAAGCTACATCAGCATAAGCTCCTTTGTGAACATCACGCAGGGCAATAAAAGCTATTTGACGGGAGTTAGTCATGGAATCATGGAAAACTGTTAAATTTAAGCTATCCCCTGATTTCTGGGAGTACGGGGAATTGAAAAAAGGCTACCTACATTCTGACAATTATCTTCAACCCGTCAGCAATAGCAGCTTGTCAGGGACGATTACATAAAAGAGGTAAAAAGAAGGTGTTAAAAACACTTTTAGTGATTACCGTTGGTTTTTTACCGGCAATATTTTCTCTATGGGTAATTCGTAAAACTCAAGTGCGTACACGTTTACGGATGAGACAAGCAGCCATGAATTTTTCAGGGGTGCGGGTACGACAAAATATTAGAGATGTTGAAGGCGATCGCTATTATCTAGAAGGGGTCGGCTACCTCATTGGTGATATTAGTTGTAAATTTAATGCCCGTTCTGGCTACATGCGCTGTGCTGTCAACCCCAGTGGGCCTTGTCAGGGTTGCCGTCATTATGAACCAAGAGAATTAACTGTTAATAAAGAGTACGCTCGTTGAAAGTGCGCTCGTGCTGAGTTAAAAAACCGCCCACACTTCGACAAGAGTTCGGCGAAGGCTACTTCGACAAGGCTCAGTACAAGTCACTCGAGCCGCTCAGTGACCACAATTCACGTTGCTTGTACCGAGTATGAAAGTCCTTCCTTACTCAGCACTCAGACGTTCGGCGAAGCTACTTCGACAAGGCTCAGTACAAGTCAGTCGAGCAGCACTCAGCACTCAGCACTCAGCACTAAAAAAGGCGGGCAAATTGCCCACCCCACAAAAAGTTAAGAGAATATTCCGTTGCTAATTAACCCAACAAATTTTTAGCCTTAGCTAATACATTATCAACGCTAAAACCAAACTTCTCCATACAAACACCGCCTGGAGCTGAAGCACCAAAGCGATCAATACTCACAGTATCGCCTTCAGTGCCCACATATTTGTGCCAGCCGAAGCTAACGCCTGCTTCTACAGCCAAACGCTTGGTAACTGCTTTGGGTAGAACGGACTCTTTATAAGCCGCATCTTGTGCTTCAAACAGATTCCATGAGGGCATAGAGACAACACGGACTTTCTGTCCTTGAGCCGTGAGCTTTTCGGCTGCGGTGACACAGAGGCTCAATTCTGAACCAGTTCCAATCAAGATGATATCTGGTGTACCTTGACAATCTACTACTGTGTATGCACCCTTAGCCACGTTCTCAACCGACGTACCTGCCAAGTTGGGGACATTTTGCCGAGTGAATGCCAACAGAGTAGGAGCGTTTTGCTTCGCGTTCTCAATGGCTACTTTGTAAGCACCAGAGCATTCATTACCATCGGCGGGACGAATCACCGTCAGGTTAGGAATAGCTCTCAGAGAAGCTAAAGTTTCCACAGGTTGGTGTGTGGGTCCATCTTCACCTTGACCAATGGAGTCGTGGGTCATCACCCAAATCGACCCAGCTTGGGATAGGGCAGATAAGCGGATGGCAGCACGCATGTAGTCTGTGAAGATGAGGAAGGTGGCACCGTAGGGAATTAATCCCGAACCATGCAGCGCTATCCCGTTACAGATGGCGCCCATACCATGTTCCCGCACACCAAAGTGGATGTTACGGTTTTGGTATTGTCCTTTTTGAAAGTCACCAAAGCCTTTGATTTCGGTCAGGTTAGAGTGAGTCAAGTCAGCTGAACCACCAATTAACTCTGGTAAAACCGCCGCTAATTTGTTCAAGCAGGCTTCCGAGTGCTTACGGGTGGGTATTCCTTTATCTTCGGCGGTGAAGGTGGGTAGTACCTGATCCCAACCGTCGGGGAGTTTGCCACTGACGTAACGTTCAAATTCAGCTGCTTCTTGGGGATATTTGGCTTTGTAGTCAGCAAAGGCTTGATTCCAGTCGGCTTCGTAGCTAGCACCGCGCTCAATTGCTTTATGCATGTGGTTGAGCGCGTCTTGGGGCACTACGAAAGGTTCGTATTCCCACTTCAAATTGTTCCGAGTTAAAGCTACTTCGTCACCACCCAAAGCAGCACCGTGAACACCAGCAGTGTTTTGTTTGTTAGGAGAACCATAACCGATGGTGGTGGTCACCTTAATCATGGTCGGCTTGTCAGTGACAGCTTTTGCGGCTTCAATTGCCTTGGCAATTGCTGCTAAATCAGTGTTGCCATCTTCAACATGTAGGACATGCCAGCCGTATGCTTCAAATCGCTGAGAAACATCTTCGGTAAATGCTACATCTGTAGAACCATCGATGGAGATGTGGTTGTCGTCGTACAGAGCGATGAGTTTACCTAATCCTAGGTGTCCCGCAAAAGAACAAGCTTCGCCGGAAACGCCTTCCATATTGCAACCGTCACCTAAAATCACATAGGTGTAGTGGTCAACAATTTTGGCATCGGGCTTGTTGAACTTAGCAGCAAGGTGAGCTTCAGCCATCGCTAAACCAACTGCATTGGCAATGCCCTGTCCCAATGGGCCAGTGGTGACTTCTACACCTTCTGTTTCAAAGTTTTCTGGGTGTCCAGGGGTTTTAGATCCCCACTGACGGAATTGCTTGATATCGTCGATGGTAACGCTGTCGTAGCCTGTCAGGTGCAGTAGGGCATACTGCAACATACAGCCGTGACCAGCAGATAAGACAAAGCGATCGCGGTTGAACCACTTAGGATTTTTGGGGTTAAACCGCATAAAGCGATCCCATAGGACAAAAGCCATAGGAGCCGCGCCCATCGGCAGCCCTGGGTGCCCCGATTTAGCCTTTTCTACGGCGTCAATAGCCAAGAAGCGAATCGAGTTAATACAAAGTTCTTCGAGGGATTGGGTTGCAACAGCCATAATCTCTTGTTCTTAACGACGGGTTAGCACTCTTGGAGCTTCTCTTTTGACTGGGGTTGTTTTGCCCAGTGATCAGTTATTAGTTTCATTCATTCAGCCTGATAGCTAATCACTGATAGAATTTTCCCACAGTATCTTCATCATCCCATTCCCCATTGTTGATGGACAAGCGGGATCTCCTGAGTTTCTGGTGATTAATCAAGCTAATAATTGGGTTATGCTGAACGCTTGATTCAATAACGAATGATATTTATGATACTTTTCACACGATGATCTCAGGAGAGCCGAAAATCGGCAAAGTTGAGAATTTTAAGCGTACTTTTTAAAGGCTAGCGTGACATTATGACCACCAAACCCAAATGAGTTGGATAATGCTACTTCAACTTTTTGAGCACGGCTGGCATTAGCCACGTAATCTAGATCACACTCTGGATCGGGATTTTCTAGATTGATGGTGGGAGGAATTTGATCACTAGCGATCGCTAACACTGTGGCTACTGCTTCAATGCCTCCAGAACCACCCAAAAGATGACCAGTCATCGATTTGGTGGAACTAATAGCAATTTTATAAGCATGGTCGCCCAAAGCTGTTTTCATCGCGGCAGTTTCAGTTGAATCATTTGCCGGGGTGCTGGTGCCGTGAGCATTGATGTAGCTCACCATTTCTGGTGTGAGTCCGCCATCTTTGAGTGCGAGTTGAATGGCTCTGGCAGCACCTTCGCCACCAGGGACAGGGGAGGTAATATGGTAAGCGTCACAGGTCATCCCATAACCAACCATTTCTGCATAAATGCGCGCGCCACGACTGAGGGCATGTTGCAGTTCTTCTAGGATGAGAACCCCGGCTCCTTCACCCATGATAAAGCCATCGCGATCGCGATCAAAAGGACGGCAAGCGTGAGCCGGGTCATCATTACGGGTCGAAAGTGCCCTAGCTGCGGCAAATCCAGCTAGACCCAAGGGTGTAATTGCCGCTTCACAACCACCACAAATCATGGCTTGGGCATAACCACCTTGAATTAGGCGAAAAGCATCTCCGATGGCGTTGGAACCTGCGGCGCAGGCAGTAACCGAGCAAGAATTAGGCCCTTTAGCACCGGTGTGAATTGCTGTTAATCCAGCCGCCATGTTGGCGATCATCATCGGTATCATGAAGGGACTACAGCGATCAGGCCCACGGTTCAGGTAAACTGTTTGCTGATCTTCCATCACCTTCAGTCCACCAACACCGGAGCCAATCATCACTCCCACCTGTTCGGCATTTAGCTCATTAATGACTAACTTGGCATCAGAAACAGCTTGTTTGGCAGCTGAAACCCCAAATTGGGAAAACCGATCCATTCGTTTGGCTTCTTTGCGATCCATGTAGTCATGTGGATCGAAGTTTTTCACTTCACCAGCAATGCGGCAATCATGGCGAGACACATCAAAAAATGTGATGTAGTCAATGCCATTGCGTCCACTCAATAATCCTTCCCAATATTCATCTGGTGTGTTACCAATAGGTGTAATCGCGCCAACACCAGTTACAACAACGCGTTTACGTTTATAGTCTGTCATTTCTTAGTTAAAATTGGCGAGAAAGCTGCAAATTTAAGTGCTGAGTGCTGAGTTGTGAGGTCTAAAGCAGGGCTGTTAATTTATCAACTAACCCTCGTAAAAATCAATTTCCGATATACAATCCCAGTCTGGCAATAAACTGAGAGGTATGATCAACAGTCAGATTCAACTGACTATTGATATGACTCAAGAAATTCATTTCTGAGTGAAATGAGAACGAAATTCCCCTAGAGATGGCAGGGGGAGAGAAGGAGATAGAAGCAATAACTTTTGACTCCTTGGCACTCAGCACTCCCCTTCAACTTCGCTCATGGCGAGCGCACTCAGCACTTTCTTAGGCGGATGCAGCAACTTTGTCGTTGATGTAATCCACCGCTTCTTGAACCGTTGTAATTTTTTCGGCGGCTTCATCGGGAATTTCGATATCAAATTCTTCTTCCAATGCCATTACCAATTCAACGGTATCTAGGGAATCAGCCCCCAGATCATTAGCAAAATTAGCTTGTGGTGTGATTTTGTCAGCCTCAACACTGAGTTGATCGACAACGATTTTCTTGACCTTTTCAAAAATTTCCGCTTGACTCATACAATAAAAGTCCTTGACCAGTTGCTATTATCTATCCGCTCTTTATGGGCGACGTGGTTTTGAGCATATACATCTTATCGGAAAGCGCGATCGCCCGTATACTACCAAGGTCTTTTCCTTGAGAAAACCTTAGTCTCCAGGGGTACACCTCGGCTTTTGAAAGTGCTTCCTTCCTGAGTAAAAACTCCACTCCCCACTTCCTAGTCTTGTTTTCATACTTAACTGTAAAACTCGTTTCATCGGGTCTGCTTTCACAAAAAGCAGTCAGACACTAGGAAATACTACACTAGGAAATACTAGGCGATCGCATACACTGAATGTAAATACCTCTAATTACCAATTCTTACTAAATTTTCTGGTGAATGTCCAACTAATATACACTCCCTCGTCAGTAAGACTGAGGAGGAATGATACAACAGTTATTATCAGGGGCAATTGCCCTTACCCAAATATACTTTTATGCTATCTCCCACGCTGAAATACGCTTACTTCCCTGGCTGTGTTGCTCAAGGAGCTTGCCGGGAGCTTTATCAATCAACTCAAGCCCTAACTCAAGCATTGGGCATTGAATTAATTGAACTGAAAAAAGCCGCTTGTTGCGGTTCAGGCACATTTAAAGAAGATTCCCAACTATTGGAAGATACAGTTAACGCCAGGAATATCGCCTTAGCAGAAGAATTAAATTTGCCGCTACTGACTCATTGCAGCACTTGTCAAGGTGTGATTGGTCATGTCAACGAAAACCTGAAACAATGCCAAACTAATAAACCTGCCTACATTGAGCAAGTAAATAACTTGCTGCACAAAGAAGGCTGTTCACCTTATCGTGGCAGTACGGAAGTAAAACATATCCTCTATGCCTTGGTTAAAGATTACGGTTTAGAGGAAATTACCAAACGTGTGACTCGTAAGTTGACAGGCTTAAAATGTGCAGCCTTTTATGGGTGTTATCTTCTCCGCGCCCAAAAGTCTATGCCCTATGATGACCCCTTCCAACCGGAAGCAATGGAAAATGTGTTTCGGGCGGTGGGCGCAACACCAATTTATTATCGTGGTCGCACTCAATGTTGTGGCTGGCCTCTATCTAGTTATGCGACTACCCAGTCCTTCAAGATGGCTGGAATGCATATTCAAGAAGCTTTAGAAACTGGTGCTGACTGTATAGTCACACCTTGTCCCCTGTGTCATTTAAATTTAGATTCTCGTCAGCCAGAGGTGGAAAAGGTGATTGAGAAACGGTTAGGTTTACCAGTTCTGCATTTACCCCAGTTAATTGCTTTGGCTTTAGGAGTTAGCCCCAAGGAACTAGGTTTAGACCGTCACATTGTTTCTACCAAGCCAGTGTTAGAAAAATTAGGGATTAGGGATTAGGGCAGGGCTGATTCGTTCCCTAAAAGGGTTAAAATTGCAAGGGCAAATCCACAATTAAGACCGAAAATTTTGGCATCTTCAGTCCGAAATACCTGATTTTTCTTTGCGTCTTTGCGCCTTTGCGTGAGATTATCCTCTTGACAAATCTCCAACACAAGCGAATGAAACAGCCCTGAGGATTAGGGGGACAAGGGGAGATTACTAATATTAATTTTTTTCTCCAATGCCCAATGCCCAATCACTTTTGCCCTAGTTGGCGTTGTAATTGTTTGAAGGATTGATACATTTCTGGCAGGCGGTTATATATAGCGGACACCTTGAGATATAGTTTGTGAGGGATTGCTGGCACCCCGGAGACTATTTCTCCCGGTGCGACATCACTGTGAATGCCGGCTTTAGCGGATGCGATCGCACCATCACCAATTTTTACTTGATTGGCAATTCCTGATTGTCCCGCCAAAATCACGCGATTGCCTATTTTTACGCCTCCTGCCATACCTGCTTGTCCGGCGATCGCACAACCAAAACCTATTTGGCAGCCATGCCCTATTTGTACCAAGTTGTCAATGATTGTACTGCGTCCTACTCGTGTTTCTCCCACGGCTGGGCGATCAATGGCACTATTGCAGCCGACTTCTACGCCATCTTCTAGGACTGTATAACCAGATTGTTCCATTTTCAGCCAACCAGTGCGGGTAGGCACAAAACCAAAGCCTTCTGCGCCGATGACAGCACCACTGTGAATGACGCAATCTGCGCCGATTTGGGTGCGTTCATGAATGGTGCAGTTAGCATGTAAAGTTGTGCGATCGCCGATTTTGGCATCTGGATAAATTACTACATTGGGATGAATAATTGCGCCATTGCCAATTTCTACACCTTGCTGAATTACAACATGAGCGCCAATGTAAACATCCTGACCAATTTTTGCTGTGGGATGAATTACAGCCGTGGAATGAATTTCTGGTGTAGGGCGGTATGGTTGATAGAACAATGCGATCGCTTTAGCAAACAACAGTCGCGGATCTGGCGTAGCGATCCAGGCAATACCACGTTCTTGTGCTTGTAACTGTAAAGTTTTATCCAAGGACAAAATTAATGCACTGGCATTTGTTATACCGACAAAAGACGCGAATTTTGCGCCTTCTACATAGCTAAGATTACCAGTTGTCGCTTCATCTATGGCAGCCAAACCCGTAATTTCTGGGTCTTGGTCTTGGTTGGTGATCAGGCTATGGTCTGTGACGGCATCGCCGAGTCTGCTGACAATTTCGCTGAATTTCATGTTTAGTTGTGTGCAAATCTAACAAGATTGAACCACACAGATGCAAAAGCGGCAGAGAAAAAGTTAATTTAACGTGAGTCTCCAACGGAGGCGAAGTTGCGGGAAGGGCGAAATAAACATAATTTTTTCTATATTTAGAATATGATGTTTCTAGAGTTAAAAACTAAAAATGACAGCATATGCCCTAAATTTACCTGAGCAGTTGAAGCATGAAATTGAGCAATTAGCTCAGAGTCAGGGTATGTCACTTGACCAATTTATTCTGTGGGCTGTAACAGAAAAAGTAAGTACCCTCAAAGCATCGTTTCCACAAATTGCTTATCGTCAGGGGGCAAAAGGACAACTTGTGCCAGTCATCAAAGGAACGGGAATGCGAGTGCAGACTGTGGCGGTCGCTTCCCAAAAATGGGGTATGAGTTCAAGTCAAATTGCTAATGAGTATGAGCTTACTGAAGCACAGGTAAAAGAAGCCCTGAGTTTTTACGCATTAAATAAGGGGCAGATTGACGCGGAAATCGCGTCTGAGCAATCCATAGAAATGGCTAATGGTTAAACTCAAGCTTCATCTGGATGCAGATACCTCTAGCAAGTCGCTGCATTCAGCATTGGTGTCTAAAGGGCATGATGTCACTCGGACACCAAATAATTGGATACCCTTAGATGCTAGTGATGAAACTCAATTATTACGCTCAACTGCCCAGGGCAGAAGTATCTTTACTTTCAACGTGAGAGACTTTCTTGCCCTGGCGCAACAGTATCCTCAACATGGTGGTATTATCCTTGCTGCTCAGAATAGTTGGTCACTTTCAGATTTGATTGCGGCACTAGATAGCTTGTTATCTCAGGCAGAAGCAACAGATTGGGTTGGTCAGGTTGATTGGCTCAATCGGTGGCGAAAGTAGTCATTATCGTTTCGACGATACTACAAAGGCATAGACATCGCTGCAAAAAAGAGATTTTACGAGTCACCTGGAAAGAGTTAGTCGCTAAGTCCCATTGAGTTACCAGCTAAATATGAGGTTGTCCAAGCACTTTGGAAATTAAAACCACCTGTGACACCATCAATATCCAAAATTTCTCCGGCAAAGTAAAGACCAGGAATTAACTTGCTTTCCATTGTTTTGAAGTTGACTTCTTTCAAGTTGACACCGCCACAGGTAACAAATTCCTCTTTGAATACTCCCTTACCTTTGATTAAGTATTCTCCCTGAGTAAGTTCTTGCACTAGCTGATTTAATTTTTTGTTGGATATTCCTGCCCAACGCTCTTCTGGAGTAATATCGGCACGGGACACAATGTATTGCCAGAGGCGATGGGGTAGATCAACCCCACGATGTAAGGCGATCGCTTTTTTGGCCCATTCAGTTTTCACTGCTAAGATTTTTTGCCGGACTTGTTCTTTATGCAAATCCGGCAGCCAATTGACCAATAATGTGGCTTGATAACGGTTTTGGTGTAAAACTCGCGCACCCCAAGCCGAAAGCTTGAGGACAGCCGGGCCACTCATCCCCCAATGGGTAATGAGTAATGGCCCAGTTTGTTCTAGTTGGGTTTTTCCATCGACAGATAACCGTAACTGCACAGGGTTAACACTGACGCCAGCCAATGACCTCAACTTGGGATCGGGAATGTTGAAGGTAAACAAAGAAGGTACAGGCGGTTCAATGTGATGACCAAAATCCTTGGCGATTTTATAACCCACAGGGTTGCTACCCGTTGCCAATAACAAGCGATCGCACTTTTTTGTTTCTCCCGATTTCAACAGAATTTCAAACCCTGCTGCTGGGGACAATTTTGTTACAGAAACTACTGGTGTCCCCATACGTAGTTCTACCCCTGATTTAGCCGCAGCTTTAATGAGACATTCCACAATCGTTTCGGAATTATCTGTAATGGGAAACATTCGACCATCGGCTTCTGTTTTGAGATGTACACCATGGTCAGTAAACCAAGCTACTGTATCTTCAGCTTGAAAGCGGCTGAAAGCACCCCGCAGGGCTTTTCCACCTCTAGGGTAATTTTGCACTAATCTTGCTGGTTCAAAGCAAGCGTGAGTTACATTACAACGTCCTCCACCGGAAATGAGGACTTTCGCCAGTGGTTGGCGACTAGCTTCGAGTAACGTGACTTGGGCGTGAGGATTGGCTTTGGCACAAGCGATCGCGCCGAAAAATCCAGCTGCCCCACCCCCAACAACTACAATGTTTAACGGCAGCAAGTTCAAAAACGTCTTTTATGTATAGCACCTACCTCTAGGCTAGCTGTTATTTTCACGTATCTAGCGGTGCAAATAAATCTTTTGTCGCGCCGCAAACGGGACACACCCAATCATCTGGGATTTCCTCAAAGGGAGTTCCTGGGGCTATACCGCTATCAGGATCACCAACATCGGGGTCATATTCGTAGCCGCAAACGGTACAGACATAAGTTTCCATATGTTTTCACCCTATTAAAAACGCCACCAAGTTCTTTGTACGTAACTGATAATCCCGATGGCGATCGCTCCTAGAAACAATAGCCCAATGATTCCACCGGGAATAAATGTGAGAATCCCAAAGCCTCTGAGTACCCAGACAGCTATTCCTATACCGAGAAAGACTCCAAAAGCTTGGATTAACGTGCGGTTTAAAGAAGACTGACGCACCTAATTTTTCCTCTCAATTCAAAATTTACTACTTTTTAAATATATGAAATATCAACCAATCCAACCAAATGTTTGACTCTATCTAGGGCTAAATACAGCTTGCATATGAGATTGTATTTGTGCCATTCTAACTGTTATCAAGACAATTTTTCATTTAAAAGTGCTGCTATCTGATATAATGTCTGCTAAATCACTGATAATAAACATTTTGTAGTAGAGACTTCAGTCCCTAAGGCCAGGACTTTAGTCCTGACTACAAGCCACAATTTTTTATTCAGTTTGATTAACCGGACATGATATTAAAAGTAGCTAAAATATAGTTTTGATTAAAAGTAATATTAAATACAGTTTTTTAAGTACAATCTCTGAATAATGTCCTGGAAATGGCTAGTTTCAGCAGCATAGCACTGGAATTAGAATTTAATTGGTTGGACTCGATCCTATTTAATGGTTTGTAGTTTCAGCCCGACAAGGTGGAGAAGTTGAGGAGTAACTAAAATAAATATGTCTGTGTCTCATATATCAGACTCAATAATTACAGGTGCGGATATGCCTGGGAATCAAGACAAGCAATCATTGTTGATGCAGGGTGAAATTTTGTTGCAAACGCGATCGCATACAGCCTGGGGGGGATCTGTTACCGCATGTATGTATTTACCGCTACTGCGATCGCAGGTATGGCAGCAACTAACTGATTACCCACGTTGGGTACAATATTTTCCTGACATCACCAAAAGCGAAGTTTTATCCAGAGGCGAAGTCAAACATCTGTATCAAGTAGCACAAAAAGCTTTTTTATTTTTTACGGCTCAAGTAGAAATTTACCTCAATGTCGTAGAAGTATTGGGGCAACAAATCCAATTTCGGATGGAAAAAGGGACTTTTCTTGACTTTACAGCTATTTTAGAGCTAAAAGATTGGGGAAATGGTACTTTATTGGCATATAACGTGCAAGCTACCCCGAATATTCCCATCCCCGCAATTTTTATTCAACAAGCTATGAACTTCGAGTTGCCAGCGAATATGCGTAAAATGCGACAAGTTTTATGTAAGGTTCAATAAAGGCAATGTCACAGGCAAAGACTATTTTGGAATTTTGGTTTGGTGATCCAGAGGCACCAGATTATGGCAAACCCAGGGCTTTTTGGTTTACAGAAAAATCAGAATTTGATCAGGAACTGCGAAATCAGTTTCTTCCAGATTACCAAAAGGCGGCAGCAGGATATTTAGATGACTGGATCGATGCTGCTGAAACTTGTTTAGCACTGATTCTGCTATTAGATCAGTTTCCCCGAAATATGTTTCGTGGCACTCCTGAAGCCTTTGCTACCGACTGGGAAGCACTTTCAGCAGCCCAGCACGCAGTTGTACAAGGTTATGACCGCCAATTTTTGCCTGTGCAACGCTGGTTTATTTACTTACCCTTTGAACACAGTGAAAACCTGGCTCATCAGCGTCAGTCTGTAAAGCTATTTCAGCAACTGAGCCATGATCCTGATAGTGCTAAAGCAATTGAGTCCTCATTGCGTCATCTTGAAATAATTGCACGTTTTGGGCGCTTTCCGCATCGTAATAGCATTTTGGGACGTACCTCAACTCCAGAGGAAAAGGAGTTTTTACAGCAGTTGGGTTCCATATTTTAGTTTACAGGGAGTGGGGAAGAGAAATTTCTTAATCAAGCACCTGACATGCAAATTGGTATCAGGCGCTTTCTTTGTTGAGGAAAGCGTCTTTTCTATTTGGTGAAAAACCGCATCAGATGCTAGGTTAGTAAATAGCATTAGCATTGATGGCTTTGGTCGGAACTGTACAATTCTCTTGCTAACATTAATAGACTTGACCCTTATCTGTGGATGTCTTAAGCCAGTGATGGCAATGTAATCAGGAGAATTAATCGCCCATGAAGCTCGGTAAATTTTCTCTGCGAGACGCTTCACAAACGCACAGCACAAATTCCCAAGAATGTGCTGCCAGAGTAATGGATACAATTCCGTTAGTTATGCGATTTATTCGACTGGATATGCGTGCTCACAGTGCTGCTGCTTTATCCATACCACAGTTGCGATCGCTAGCATTTATCAACCGTAATCCAGATGCTTCATTATCTGACTTGGCAGAACACTTGGGTGTCACCTGTGCGACAGCATCAGTAACCACAGAACGGCTAGTACAACGCAACTTTGTCCGACGCAACTACCATCCTCAGGAACGGCGACGGGTAATTCTTAACTTAACTGAAGAGGGAAAACATCATCTTCAGCAAGCCCAAGACCAAACACGCGCTCATATTGCTGAACTTTTGGAAGGTCTAACACAAGAGCAAATTTCTCATGTTGAAGAAGGGTTGGCTCTACTAAAAAGTGTCTTTGAGTCAACGGAAAATTAAACCTGATCAACGTTAAATTGTTTGCCGCCTAGGATACTTTAATCAAACTAGCGATCGCTTGCACCAAGTCTGCTGGATCAACAGGCTTAGGGATATGTTTTTGAAATCCTGCTGCCATTGCTTGTTTATAATCGATTTCTCCAGCATAAGCAGTCAAGGCGATCGCGGGAATTTGCCCACCTTGCGTTGGCGACCATGTTCTCACTTCGCGCAGCAGCATATAGCCATCCATGACAGGCATACCAATATTACTCAAGAGGATATCTGGCTTTGATTGGGATAGCACTTCTAGTGCCTCATGAGCTGACGCTACAGCCTTAACGGCTGCCCCATACTGTTCCAGCGCCAAGATAAAAAACTCCCGCACATCAGCTTGATCATCTACAAGTAGTATTTTTACTCCCGCCAGTAATCCAGGCGAAGAATCAACTAGCTGTCTCGGCTTCTGACCGTGCAGTTTGTTCGGCTTCATACAGTTGAGCGCGGGCGATCGCTTGGGCA
Organism: Trichormus sp. ATA11-4-KO1; assembly: GCA_019358915.1. Lineage (GTDB taxonomy): Bacteria > Cyanobacteriota > Cyanobacteriia > Cyanobacteriales > Nostocaceae > LEGE-11386. The sequence continues at coordinate 22,167 of JAHHIM010000026.1, read as the reverse complement.
CACTGCTGCCCAAGGTTAACATAAAGCCCTGGTCTTCTTGATTAAACTCTTGGACAGTGGCAAAGCTTAATCCTAGTGCCCCAATTGCTTTTCCTTTTCAGATTTTGTAGATTTACCTCAGCGTGTTGTTTGGTAGTCTTTAATGTTTCACATAAGATACTCAAGAGTAAGCCCTGTGATGCAAACAATCCAATTCGCAAAACATTAGCTAGGTCAAAACCCATCTCATACTTTGGAGTCAGGAAGCAATAATAGCTGAGTAGAGCAGATAAAAAAGTAGCTAACAACCCTGTTTTTAAGCCACCATACCAAGCACTCACCATGACAGCGCCAAAAAAGAGTAGGAATGGAGTTCTACTCATGTCTAGCCAGGGATCTAGCAGTAGCATGACTACTAAAGCGATCGCAACAATTAAAATAACTACGCCATAACGTAGTAACTGAGAATGATTAATATAGGGCATGAAAATAATTTGATATAACCAATACTTGTTGCCAGGCTATACATACCCTAAGCTAGTTTGCAAACTTTATGAATTTATCTACCGATAGATCCTCTTAAATAATTCGTAATTCTTAATAGAGCCTACAGCACTCTACGCGGACATAATTCGTAATTAAGAAATACAAGCACAAGCTAGATGGCTAATGATTTTCAGATTTTATTTTATTAGGTGAAATTTAGACATGCTTAAGAATTGTCACCAATTTTTCTATATGTGCTGTTTGATGAGTTGCCATCACAGATATGCGAATGCGACTTGTAGGGACTGTGGGGGGACGAATAGCCGGGGCAAAAATGCCATTACTTCTCAGTTGTTGGCTAACTCTTAAAGCATCAGCTGCATTAGGTAACTGAAAACATAGTATGGGTGATTCTGAAGGTAGTAATTTGAAGTGGGGCAGTTGTTCTGCCATTAAATTTCTCAAGTAGGTGACATTTTCCCACAATTGCAGATGTCGTTGCGGTTCTGTTTGGATGATCTCAATTGCAGCTAAAGCCGCCGCCGTGTCTGCGGGTGAAAGAGCAGTAGTATAAATCCAACTGGGTGCGCGATTTCGTAAAAAATCAACTAAGACGGCACTTCCCGCTACATAGCCGCCTAAACTACCTAAAGCTTTACTCAAAGTGCCAATTTGAATTAAATTCCTGCCTGTACATCCAAAATGTGCGACACACCCAGCACCAGTTTTGCCTAGTACGCCAGTAGCATGAGCTTCATCAATGAGCAGCATACAGCTAAACTCATCAGCTAAATCTAACAGTGCTGGTAAAGGACATAAATCACCATCCATACTGAAGACACTATCAGTAATCAGCATACAGCGTCGGTAGTGTTGTCGCTGCTGTATCAATTGGTTTTGCAAAACTGTAATATCACAGTGGGGATATTCAACCAACGCTGCACCGCTAACAATTGCCCCATTCTTCAGGCTGGAATGATTGTACTGGTCAGAAAAAATGACATCGCGCTTACCTACCAAAGCCGCGATCACACCCAAATTAGCAAGATAACCGGAACTAAATACTACTGCATCTGCTGTTTGTTTCCAAGAGGCGATCGCCTTTTCTAATTCCTTATGTAATTCTCGATGCCCACTGAGTAATCGAGAACCAGTACTGCCAGTGCCAAGTTCTTGGATGGCAGTAATTGCTGCTGTCATCAGGCGTTCATCCCCAGCCAATCCCAAATAATCATTACTAGCAAAATTAATTACCTCTTGCCCAGATAACAGCACAGTAGCACCAGGGCGACCGTGGATTGTTTGTACAGAACGATACCAATCTGCCCGCTGAATCGTGGCTAGAGATTGTTCAATCCAAGCATAGGGGTCTTGGGGCATGAGTGAGGAGTGGGGAGTAGGGAGATGAGGGGGATAGGAAATTACGAATTACGAATTACGAATTACGAATTACGAATTACTAACTTGTTCACTACTGCTAAGGTGAGCGATCGCTTGTTTGATCCAGTCTTCTACGTAGGCGTCTTTTGGTAGTCCAATGTCTTCGCTGACTACGTGTAAGGCATGACTAACTTCATGGGCAGTATATCCTAAAGCGAAGAGGGTCATTTGTACTTCTTCGAGAATCCCTGGTGCTGGGCCACCTGTGGCGACGAAGAAACCTGCTGATTTGCGCCATTCAACTAACTTGCTTTTCAGTTCCAAACAGATGCGTTCTGCGGTTTTTTTGCCGACACCAGGGGCTTGAATTAAGACTTGGGTATTGGCAGCGATGATGGCTTGGACTAAATCTGGTAGTTCTAAGGTGTCTAGTAAGGCGATCGCTAAGGCTGCGCCGATACCACTCACCGTTAGTAAGTGGCGAAATAAATCGCGTTCGGCTGGGGAAGCAAAGCCGTATAGAAACGGTACTTCATCGCGAATTTGCAGATGGGTAAAAATTTGGATTACTCCCCCCGACTCTGGCAACTGCTGTGCTAGGCGTTGCGGAATTTGCAAATCATAGCCCAAACCATTTACTTCTAGAGTCAACATCAAGCGACTCCCGCCAATTGTTTGAATACCAGCGACGATCCCTTTGAGATAGCTAATCATTCTAAGAAACCAAAATATTTTAATCCTTCGAGAATTCCACCAGCACAAACAGCTTGTGCCAGGTAACGATAGTTAGCGGGATACTCGTTGTGCCACTGGAGTAACTCTTTTCGGGCATTCCCGACTATAATTCCCCGTTCGTTGCCTACAGCGAATAAAGCAATATCATTACCTGAATCACCGCAGACAACTGTTTGTTCTGCTGCAAATTTCCACTTTTGACGGAGAAACTGCATTGCCTGACCTTTATCGCTGGTAAGAGGCACAATGTCAAGGTCAATACCGCTACTATAGATTAACTTTATATTTAATTTACAATTGAGCAACTCTGCCTCTAGTTGCGGTAAGATATTCTCTGCGGCTTCTTGATGCAAGAAACAGCTGACTTTAAAGGTACGTTGTTCTGAGTCTGGTTGTAGTGCTAACTCAGGGAAAGACTTAGCAATTTTTAATACTAATTCGCGATCCCACCCAGTAGAGAGGATTTCTGACCAAGCTGCATCGGGAGTATCATTACCGTCAAGGTAAATTTCCGTACCCACAGACAGGACAAGCGCATCCGGCTGCATGAGATTTTTTTCTTGCTGGAGTTCGCGGTAAAGAATAGGCGATCGCCCTGTGGCATACACAATTTTAGTGCCGTATTCTTGGCGATGTTGGTCAAGTCGTTGACTGAGTTCTGTTAATGCTGCGTCATTACCTACGAAGGTGTGATCCAGGTCGGTGACAAAAAGAAATGGTTTCATAATTTTGATGTACCCCAAGTTAGTAGTTGCAGAAATACCCGAAAAGCCAACAGTTGCCAAATGCAATCTGCGGAAACTGATTCTTGACGATGCGTTCCGAGTTAATGTACCAGATTTTGGTTCTTGTGTATTCTTACTGGTGTGAGAATTCTTGTATTGCTGGTCTGTAACTCAGCATCCAGCGACTTGCCAAAGCTACCTTGAAATAGAAGTATCAAATCACAGCAATTTCTAAGATGATTTTTTTTGGACTTAGGTCAAAACATCTTTGTGCCATACTTCAGGAAGTTTTAGTCCAATGGCAGTAAAAGCAGATTTCAGTTTTTTTGCTAGTAAAATTACTTTGGGACTATGGTGGCAATACTACTCGGTTAAGCAAATTCGTGAGCCGAAAACCCTTGTAGAGACGTTCCATTGAACGCCTCTACACTCCTTAACCGAAAAGTATTGAGTACGGTGGTGTTGAGCATCAGTAATCTCTGCTAGTTTCAGTTAACATAGGGAATTTTCCCAACGTTTTTCCTTCTCTGCTGCCATCCTTCCATGTTTTAATAAACTTGCACATTTGGAATGCTCCCAGTTTTGACAGGCTTTTAGTAAGCATCTAGTTCTAAAGGCGACAGAGTTTCAAAAAATGAGTTGACTACGTACTCATAAATTGTATCAGCTGGAATATATTGGCAAACAGGCACATTTTACTGTTAGCAAGTTACAGATATATTAAGGGCATATTACAGATATATTGATTATGATACTTGCCACGCTTGGTTTGCGTCAGATAATATCCCCAAATCGATTCCATGTAGTTTTTTCTCACAAGTGAGAAATTCAGGTAATAATCAATGCCAGTATCATGAGTAGAGAAATTATGCCGTTATTGCCTCTAAAGTTTCTTCTACGTTGGACTCATCTCTTACTTTGAAATAGTAATAAAGATTTGCAATTGTCATATCAGAGGCTTGTTGTAGGTTTTTCTGAACTAATATTTTGTGACCTGTGATATGAGCTTGTTGGTTGATATAAACTTCGTACTCCTGACGTAAAACAGGCTTGAGCATAAATATTAGTTGGTCAAGCAGAGAGTAGAAATGAGATTTTTCAGCTAAATCTTCGTATGCTAATTGTTCGGGTGGTACTAATAGCACCTTTGTAGCTTGATTCGTATCTAAGGTATCAGCTAGTTCTGAAGGGTTACAATTCTTTCTAGCTAAGAGTTTCATTTCCATTAGTGAAAGTGAGCGTACCCAATTAACCCGTGCCTGCCATACCTCCAAAATAGCTAAATCATGTTTGCAAATGCGGCTAATTTCGGGAAAGATAAAACTAAGCTCATCGTACGATTTACAATTATTAATTACTGTACTGATTTGTTCCTTAATTTTATCACGGAGATGGCAAAGGTGATCGCTAACAGCGATCGCCTCATTCTGTATTTGATACGTGATCATAATTGCTTGTTCAATTGCCCAAGCACATTCAAATCTGCGAAGTTGTCCAGGTGCAGAGGTTTTTTCCAGTTGCTGAGGATTAATGTAATCTCCTAATGCCTCAAACAACATTTCTCTTGCACTATCAATTTCAGCATATCTCTGACTAGTATCTTGTAATCTTAATGCTGATCGTAAACGATTAAGTGCCTGTATAAACAGTCCATACGCCCGTAATAAAACTGCGCGATGCTCTTCAAAATTAATATTGTGGACTACTTCCTTGACGATTTGCCTAACTTCAGCCCTTTGAGTTTTGAGAGCTTGTTGCAAATCAATAAAGCCGTTTTTGACTTCAAGTCGCATTTGCTCAACTTCTTTTTTAAGTTTGAGTGTCTGGTGTAAGTTTACTACCTCTAATGCAATACTGGGTATTTTACCTAACTCAATCAAGGCTATAGTGGCTTGTAGAACTTCTAGGTTTGTTTGCAGCGATTGTAAACCAGCTTGTACAAAACTATTTTGCTGATATATCTCTGAGAAAGCTATATGGTTTTGTACAATGTTTGCTCCTGTCATCAGGAACTGAACGGGTACAACAAGTGGTGATAAAGGATAATTATCGACTAGAGTACCAACGGCATGAGCAAAAAAACTTCCAGATACGGTATCTCGTGCTATACCAATGGGGATTCCATTACTTAATATTTCTGCGTATTTACCGGCTTCAATGCCAGCTCTAATAGCAGGTGTAAATTCAAACAGCATACTGTACTTCGTAAAAGGTAGATGTTGCAGTTAAACGGAGAAACCTGAAAAAGTAAGTAGACAGTTAAAAAACTGTCATAATAAATAAATAAATTAATTATTAATAGAAATAAAAACCACCGTATTACCACTGGATTAGCGCCATTTTGGAGAGCGATTTTTTTTTCGGGGGAGATGGGCAACAATTAAGCAGGATTTCTAAACATTCATCGGTTGAGTCTAAGGGGAGTATTATCTCCCGCACCTCTCATTGAGATCCGGACTTACCATAGAGTAGGTAGCCAGCAAGTTACCAGTATTGGCACCGTTTCCGTGCATCCGGCTCCCGATGTTCTTGGCTATTCGCCTTTGCCCATGTGTCGCTAATCGTGGTATGACTAGTGTTTAAAGATTCTCCGTTTTAGCCGAAATAGGGTATTTCGGAATTTTTTCCAAGGAAGCCCCATCCACGATTCACTAGCTGTGTAGCGCTGTGCTTGATCTGTTGTCTGTGTTGAGGTGGTTTTGCTGCTTGTTCTAAGGCTTTACGGATCTCGCAATTGATCGCTTTCTCTATCTCTAATGATCACATTCTAATTTGAGCATCTCTGTATTCATTCTCTACTAAACCCAGTTATTCACGATAATAAATTTTCTAGGAAAACTACACTTTTTAAGATGGACGAGGATTAATAATTACTTTATTAATCTCCTCAGAATACCAAAGTGTAATATCCTTGCTAATTCTGTTATTTATTTGCTCAAGTTCTTCGCACTTGTCTAAAATCCAAGATTTATTGGCGTAATGTTTTTCTAGCATTTCTTGATGAGATTTTTCTTGTTGCTCCAAAACTTTTTCATACGTATATATAGCTTCTTCAATGACTCGACTTACTGATTCAACTTTAATATCAAAGAATTTCTCAATATTTTCCTCTAATTTTTCATAAATTTTATCTAATGATTCATCAAACTTTTGCAATCCTGTTTCCAAAACAGACATTTTAATTTCTTCATGCAATCCATCGCCATCTAACATTATAGATCCAAAAGAACTAGCAATTACACCAGTAATATTAGCTAGCGTCACTGGTATGAAGCCAATTCCTGTAAACACCAGCAATTCTCCCTTTAATGCAGCACTAAAATCAATATTATCCAATTCAATTAATTGCTCAGTAATATCATTAATAGAGCGTTTAAGTTCTTCACTGAAGATAGTATTGTTTCTCATATCTAATAAATTAAAATCTGATTGAATTGCATCTAATTCATAATTTATATCTCTATCTAGCTTTAGTAAGCTCTCTTGTAATATTACATTTTTCAATTGATTATTAACCCAATCATCAATTTCATTTGATAAGTCTCTAACAAAGCACTGAATATAGTCACGAATTAATTTGTCTTGCTTCCAAAAGAGCTTATGTTCAGAATTCCATTGCTCACTTCTTAATATCATGCGTTCTTCTAAACCTTTATTCCACTTATTCCATGAAATATTAGCTTGTTCAAGACCTTGTTCTATAAGTTGAATCGTTAATAAAGTTATTTTGACATCACGGCCACTAAATCCTCCAATTTGCTCTATAATTTTACGTTTTTCATATTCGGCAATCTTTATCTTAGCTTCTAGATCATCTTTGAATTCATTCAGTATCCTAATAATTTTTTGGATCAATTTATTAAGTTGTTCAGACAATGGCTGAAGTTTTAACCTTCCACGTTCAAGAATTAGAAATCTCTCAATTGATTTAACAAAAAGATCAAAACTTTTTTTATACTCATCTTCGTATCCATTTATAACTGCATTAAGCGCAGCTTGCGCTGAAATAAAGTGTACGCGGTTTTTCCCTGTAATTATTGGTTTGTCACCTTCAATAATTGTGTGAATTCTTCTTTTTATCTGCTCCCGACTTTTTTCTGTACTAATTAAATCTATAAAGTTGCACACAATAAACAAGTTGTTTGCAGGTTCTTCATCTTTGCCACCGTTGAGTTGGATTCTCAATTTATTTAATAATTCACGTTCGCTTTGTGTTAGTGCTCGTGAAGCATTAGTAATAAAAATAGCAGCATCAATATGTTGAAGTAACTTTTGAGTAATGGCTGTGAGTTCAGGATTTTCATTTAATCCTGGTGAATCAATGATCTCTACACCACTATTGCATAATGCCAAATTTGGGTGTTCAATAACAATTTCCTCAATTGCAGATTGTGCTAATTCTTCATTTATAGAACCAATGACAGTATCTTGAGAAATACTTACTTTTTGCTGGTAATCGTCAAATGATATTTCTTCTTCACTGCCATTTTTATAACGACAAATTATTTGTTTTCGCGCCCCATACTTTAAAACTACTACTGTACCATTACAGGGAATCTCTTGCATTGGTTGAATTTCTTCACCCAACAAAGCATTGATTAAAGTTGATTTTCCTTGGCTAAACTCACCGATAATTGCTAATCGAAATCGATGTAATTCGAGGTTTCTTGATAACGCACTAACTTCATCAACTAAATCTTGAGAGAGAAAGCCAAGTTCATGGCAACTTTGAACTATCTGAAAAATATGATGGCAATAATTACCTAATTGCTTGCTAAACTCTTGAAATTTTTTTAAGCCTTCATAGTATATAGAAACACGCGGTTGTGTCGTTTTAGCTTTAGAGTTAGCGGGCAGAGTCTTCAACTCATTAGAATGTTGCTTAATGGCTTCAGTATTTACTTCTTGAGGACGTAAAGTATTTAGTAAATCATCTACCTCATTGAAAACTGCTATGTCAAATTTTTCTTGAGGCTTAAACGCAGATGCTAAGACTGCAAAATGTTGCGGTTTAACACCTAAGAATTGAGCTAGAATTTCTAAATACCTTTGCTCACGCCAGCCCAATTTATCATCAATTGTAGACATTTCATAACCCAAGCCAATTAACAACAATTGTTCTGATTCTGAAAGGAGTTTGGTTATAGTTACTAACTCATTAAATTTTATATAAAGCTGATATTTTTTAACTCCTTTAATCATTAAGTACTTAAATCTACGTATGTCACTTTCTGGTGTACTAAAGCGAGCCAAAATTTCGACAAGTTTTTGTTTTTCTTTATCTGTAACGATGCCATCAGCGAACATTACTCCTAGCAAGACTATAATCAAATTAGCTACAAATATTACCAATGGTGTAACATCTCTTTGAGTTAGTTTTTGACCAGTAATTTTTGACAAAAAATTAACTACTTGATTCTCAATTAATGATGTATTCATAAATGATTATTATCTGCTAGATTTATTACTTTATTATTAAAGATATCTTTAATAATAAAAGAACCCCTAAATCATTACCGTAGCTATCTGTCATAGCTATTTGTCAAAAACAATTTTTTCTTAGGTTTTTTTGAAGTCATTCATAAAGTAAATATAGAGCGTGTGTTACGGCTGTATAAGTATTTGAATATTTAAGAGTTTAGAAATTAGCCTTAACCTAAAGTACCACCAAATGTAATACTTTACACACTGCTGTAAGGCAGTTTAACATTTAATGTTTACTTTATAAATTACTTATCATCAAATATTCTCCCATTGAGGATTACCTCATGTCTACGAGCCTGGTTTTATTTTAGGTAAATATATATTTAAGATTAAATTTACCAAAAAGCTCGCGGCATAAGAATTTTCTAAAATAAAATAATAATAGAATATATTAACTTAGTATATAAAGCAATCAGGGTTGTTTTATTCCACAAGATATAAGTCATATCTTACGTAATCGACCATAGGGCGATCGCAAATGGATTGCAGATTTTAAAGAAGCCATAGTTGGTTGCTCAATATCAGGTATTGAATTTGCCTGGTTGAAAAAGGCCAATTGGCACAGACAGCAATAACGTACTACATACAACTGGATATTTGAGCAACTGCATTTTTATTTTCAAAACCCTTGCTATGCAAGGGTTTTAGCCGTTATATGGCGAACACAGATGCGGTGGTCTTATCCCTCTTTGAGAGAGTAAATACCAAATTTATTAGTAATTATGTACTAAACTTAGCTTTCCTACAATTAGGTGAAATTGGAGAGTCGGCTCTTCACTCATTGTTAGGAGGATTTACTTATCCTCTGACACTCAACTTCTACATTGCACCGCTACTTCTACCCCCAAGACTCTTGAATCAGTTTCACCCCATGTATAGCTATAGCCTCTGTTCCGATGGTACTGCTCGCTTTATATTTGTTAATTCAACGTGAGTTCGACAAGTCTTTTTTGACCTCTCCTCCAACCCCCTCTGTGATGCCCAAAGGGAAGTAAAAAGCCAAATTTTCTCTCCCAGTCTCCCTCTCCTGCAAGGAAAGGGAGACTGGGAGGGAGAGGTTCGTCGAACTCACGTTAATTCAGGCTGCCGTGACCTATTTGAAATTTAGCCAGAAACAGCATTGCAGGTCGCTAGAGTTAATATTTACTCCTTCATTATCTGTATGATTTTTTCGTGAAATACTATAAGACCCAGTAAACTACCCTATTTTCAGAAGGGTTTACGTGCTATGTCTGTTATCCAGTCTGCTTTGTAGCTTTTTTGTCACCCTGTCAGCCTAAAATGTTACGCATATAATGGCTTTAGTATTCAAGCGTTAGTTAATAGCTTATACAGCGATGTAATGCTTTTGTAAAGCAAGAGCATCAGTATTTTCTCTTAATAGTCAACATTTCGGTAGCAAGTACAATGAACAATATTACAATGCTAATGACAGGCGTATTGATGACAGAACAGTTATCCTCATCCAATTTGCTCAACCTGTCTGCAATTCAGCTAGACAAAGATATGCAGAATCAATCATATCAGCTAATTTCAGAAGCAAAAGCTGCATCATCTAAAGCCATGAGGCTAAGTCATAATTTACGAATTTTTCCATTAAGACCTAAGTCTCAATCTCAAAAAAGCAGAATAACAAAAATAAGAAAAATATTTACAAAAGATTTAGACAAATTAACTAAGGTCAATTATACTCAAGATTTGAGAAAAGATTTAGACAAATTAACTAAGGTCAATTATACTCAAGATTTGACAAATGAGTTTTCTAAAAGAAAAGGCTTAACGGCAAAACAACGTAGAGATAAGCTGGTTTTTACGAAATCTCAAAAAGCAAGTTTTATTAATAGAGAAAAGTTAATATCCGAACAAAATAGTAATGATATTGTTATTGCAAGTTCTCAAAGCTTCACTAACCAAAGATTACCTAATCTAGGTTTTAGTAGTTCAGGTATAGCTGTCAGAGTTTTACAACGGCTATTAGTGGCTAACGGCTATGCTGTTAAAGTAGATGGGTATTTTGGCCCTTTAACAGAGAGTGCTATTAAAGCCTTTCAAGAGCAGCAAGATTTAACAGTGGATGGAATAGTGGGAACGCAAACTTGGGACGGTCTGACTATGTACAGTGAATATCAAAGACTTGGGGCTGTCTGACCATGTACAGCAAAGATCCAAGACATTGTAGTTGAAAGCACTGAAATTTCCTTATTCTGCGAAATGCGTTTCTACGACTCCCCCATTCTTTTGTGCTTAACCTTCAAGAGTTGCTTTAGCCTCTGGCGGTTGCTTCTAGGGGGGAATGCTCGAGGGATTACTAGGGGCTTAGGTTGGAACAGGTTGTAGATTGTTCCCCAACACTTTAAAACGAATATCACTAACACCAATTTTAGGAGCAGTACCAATAGCTTGAAGCGCAACATAAGCCCAATCAAATCCTCGTGTAATGTGTGGAACTAATCGCTTTTCTTTTACAGTATTCGCAGCAATAATCCCACTATCCGTAACCTTTAATTTGACAAATTGTTCAGTTTTGAAGTTAAACTACTTCCTTTCATGAGCTAAGGTGTTGCATAATATTAGAATAGAAGGAGAAAATACCCGTTTACATCATTACTTAGCACGCCTACATCGTAAAATATTTTGCTATTGCAAGTCAGTAGATATGCTTAAATATTCTATTTGCTTGTTACTTTCCTATTTGAAGTATAGGGAAATATCCGTTTTTCATTGATTCATCCCGCATTTATGCAACGCCAGAAAGCTTTCTCACAGCGTAAAATCTATCTAGTACCTAAATTTCTACCATTTTTGGTGTTTTCAGCCTTTATCAGGTATAGCCAAAAGTTTCTCAGAAGAGTTAGCAAATAATGTATCAGCAAAGTTTTGGAGAGGTAGCATGAACAAATCTATATTAAAAAATAGCTTTGCAGGTATTGCTGCAACAGTTGCGGCGGTGAGTTTTGGATACTTTTCGACTCAGTATTTTGGGAAATATATGATGTTAGCTATCAGTACAGGGATGTTTGGATTAGGTGCAACAGTACATCGAACTCAGCAATCGCCGCACAAAAAATTTCTACCAGAAACACTAGTTGTAACTGAACCTAACGCCAAACTTACACAATTAGATAAGGAAGTAAAAAAGCAGCATGACTATTCAATGAATAAAAGCCCCGCTAAGGCTAACCTTCGCTCAATTACAGTTGCTTCAAGATTTGTTAGGACTCAAGTAAAGATCACAGAATTTGCAAGTACATCTCGCTCTTATGGCTACTGCCGCAAACGCCTTGCTATATGTCATCAAGCTAAAATTAAAAATTCAACAAAGGCTATGCGAAAAGGTTAGAAATACTCGCCTTTCCTACTAGCATTACAATTATCGTTCTCATACCAATTTTTTCTATAGTTAGACCACTTGAAAAAATTGTTTACTTTTTACTTATTACAAATATTGATACTATAAATAGAAAATATAGTTCTTCGGCAGATTTTATAGTAGAAACAAAAACCGACGGACACGGGGGAAATTCATCAGGTAATGCCAGGGTAAGAGCATCTCAATCAGGCTTGACACAATAAATCAGAAAAATCTGTGGAGAACATTCCACATCTCGACTTGACGAAGGCGACTACCTCTTTTAGCCTCTGGAATCAGGTCGCTGAGAAATTCATATTGGGCTTGGGTGAGGTTACTAGTGGCATAAGCTCAATCTTTGCTTCATCAAACTTATGCTCAAGCGCCTGGCGAATGGATAAATATCAAATGGGTTCTATATAAAGATATAATCTAATTTTGTCAAAGTTGGACAATTCAAAAGTAGTTTAGGTGCATCTGATGAGTTCAGAACAGGTATTATTAACAAAGTGGCGAAATCTTTCACAAGACAAACAAAAGCAAGTTTTAGATTTTATGGATTTTCTTTACTGGCAAAATCAAAATGTTACAATTAATACCTTCCCAAGTGAAACTGTTTTGGAAAAACGTCTTCAGCAAATTCGTACTAAGATCACTGGTTATAGTGATAAACCGTTATAAGAGATATGCTGAGAACCCCTGTACTTTTAAGCTGCGGATGAAAGTTATTTTAGAGGCTTTAGCCTCCAGCCACATTTTATTTTTTCTTGAGCAGATAATTAAAGTAGATAGTCAATAGGGTATTGAGCCAGGATAAACGCAAAAATCTGCAATACACCTTCAAAATGCTTGATTTTTCGTTGTCAAAAACGGCTTTTTGACTCTAAAGTAACAAGAGGATGCGCAGAAATATAGTGGACTCAAGCGCGAACTGGCAAAGAAATATGCTGATGATATTGAGGGCTATATGGATGGAAAAGATGGATTTATTCAAGATATAGAGAAGAAAGCATTAGAGTGGTGGGCATTGCAATCGGGTAGGTAATAACCACTAAATAAGCAGTTCGGATTTGGATTGACCAACTTTATGATCATAAAACATCAAAGTCTGAAACACATAGGCGATCGCTTCCATGAATTGAGAAAGAATGAATAGGAATTAATTGACGGTTCTTAACCCTAACTAAAATATAGGTTTTTAAGAAAATTATCTTCTCCATTACCCCAAAATGTCACAGCAAAATATGCGGGCTATCCTCATATTTTTCACCTAGTTGTGGATAGCAAAGGTGTTGTTTGGCAAATGCTTGCTTGGCTTGTCGCATCAAATCGGTTTTGTAAATAAACTCGTCTCGAGCATCCATTGGGTAAGATTTAAGTTTGAATTGGGTACACCAAGGTAATTCTTCCATAATTACAATAACTGGCAGTTTTAACTGCGTATATCGACTACTGTAAGCAGCCTGATAGAGAATTCGGATGACTTTTTCAAAATTAACTTCATGAGCTAAATAGAATTCCGTAACTACTTGTGCTTCTAACTCGCCACTGTTGGCATTAGAGATGGCATCAGTCCAAGTTTTATTGTGGGGAATGGTGACAGTGTTATCATCAGGTGTCTGTAGTCTGAGTCCGCGTAATCCGTAACCGATCACCTCTCCGTAGTGTTCGCCGATGCGAATGCGATCGCCTACTCGATAGGGTGCTTCAAATAAAGTCACAACTCCAGCAATAATAGAACTTACATAGTCTTTGAATGCAAATCCTAATCCCACAGCAATCGTGCCGGTGAGTGCAAGGAGATTTCTTTCAGACAGATTTAAAAACAGGTTAAGTAGATAAATTACGGTGACAATTAAAATCAATCCTTTCCAAAAAGGTACTGATTGTTTGATTATGAGTCGAAACCGACGCGCTACTCGCTCAGATAGCCAATTGACGAAAGATTGAATAGTGGCAGAAATTCCATAGGCGATGAAAACACTAATCAAAGCTTTGATAATTTTGTTGATTGTAATCTCAGTCAGGAGTCTTTCGGCTATGCCATTAGCATTTAACAATTGAGCAAAAAAATTAGTATAAATAGAAAAAAACATAATTAGTCCTCTCCAATCAAAAAGTTGTTGTTAATTAACTCGGTTTTGAGCGAGGGATAGTAAGCAGGACAAAGACTTAATTGTTCTTGCTGTTGCACTATGACACCCGCACGCTGAAGCATTTGCACACGCGATCGCACAATTTGTTCACTTTCGTTTAAACTCAGAGTCAGATGAGTCCTAGTTATCTGTCCGTGCAGCAGCAGAGAATGTAGAAGGTAGCGATCAATAGCAGTCAAATCAGGTAGACTAGGCAAAATCGGCTTTGTCTGTCGCAGATTACTTGCAGCTTCCTGAGTCACACCTTGAACTTTTACCCCAGGCTGAGACTCAGACACAGCATCAGGGATGTCAGCTGCACGTATCCGCAGTCCTTGCAGCCACAGATAAGCTGCTACACTACTCACGCCAGAAGCCAAACTGGCCAGAGATTTAGAGTCAGCTAAACTCGTATCTTCTTCGTTATCCTGGGTAGCTAATTCTTGAGTTACTGGTGCTAACCATTGTTGCAGTGCTTCTCCTTTCAATTGAGGTAGGTAGTGAACTTGTTCTAAATACGCACTTACTTGACAAACCTGGTCTAAAAATGACCAAGCCCAAGAATTACAACCAATCAGCCAAAACTTAGACTGATCATGTACAACCGCATTTTGCAGAAACTCGACACCTTCCCACCCTCCAATACACCGCAGAAAGCACTGCGCCAAACAGGGAATCACAATCAAAGTCTGCCGTTCATCTTGTGCTTGATGAGCATCTAAAGATACAGTCTCCCTAATTAGTTTTACCAGTGCCGAACCATTAATTGAACGCTGCCTACTGCCCAGAGGATTGATAATTTGTAACTCTTTTGACAACTCGCCTGTCAAACTTGCCTGCAAAATTTCCGCAATTGTTTCCACCGGACAACCTAAAATTACCAGACTATTAGCAGAGTTAGTCTTTTGTTGCCAATTTACCAAAGCTGAACTCAATGCTTCTTGAATATCGGTAATATATTCAACCGGATGGGATAGCCGACTTATTTTTTCGGTAAATTCCCGAATAATTTCTTCAGGAGGCTGATTCAGAAGATTATCAGGATTAGTAGTTTTAGCCTGAGAAATCCAAGACTGAAACCAATTGATAGCAGATTTAACCTTTGCACCCATCATCGTTGCATAGTTTAATCATCACTTAAAGTCTCAATCAACAAATCTACCTGCTGTCGTCGCTGCTGCAAAAAACCTTCACACTGACGCAGATACTCAACAGCACTAGCAAACTGTGCAAACACCTCCTCCAACTCCAACTCACCTGCTTCAATACGAGCGATAATTCCCTCAATCTCCAAAACCTTCGCTTCATAATTCCAACCCTCCAGCGAATCAGAACTCGAAGCACTCTTACGCTTAACCATGCAAACCTTCGTGTCCTTTGTGCCTTCGTGGTTCGTTAACTTCCATCACCTTAACTGTAACCTCCCCCTGCCCCAACTGAATCAACAAATCCTCCCCCACAGCCAACTCAGAAGCAGAACGAGCGATCGCCCCATCTTCCCTTCTTACCACAGCATAACCACGCTGCAACACCGCTTTTGGGTCAAGACTAGCCAACTTTTCCCGTAACAACTCTAAATGCTGCTTTGCTTGCTGCGATCGCCCCAGTGTCACCTGTAACAACTGCTTTCTCTTCCAACTTAACCGCAATATCTCCTGCTGCACCTGCCGATCCAATCCCAAACGCCGCAAACGATGGCGTAAACCTTGCAATTTATTCTCAGCACTTTCTACAAATTCTAGTACCGCCTCACACAAAGCTATAACTCTTTGGCGATGCTGATTATATAACTCAGATATAGATGGTACAACAGTTTCCGCCGCCGCCGTCGGTGTATGGGCACAAATATCTGCCACTAAATCCACCAAAGACTCATCGCGTTGATGACCAATACCAGTAATGACCGGCATAGAACAACTAGCCACAGCCCTCACCACCCGTTCATCATTAAAGCAAGCCAATTCTTCAACTGCCCCACCACCCCGCGATAAAATTAGCACCTCAGCGCGACCATCACGATTTACCCGCTCAATTGCCTTAACTATAGACTCTGGTGCTTGCTCACCTTGTACCGTAGCCGGAGAGAATAAAACGTGTAAACCTGGATATTGTTGCTTAAGAGTTTTTTGAATATCGCCCCAAGCCGCCGCCGTGGGTGAAGTGACAACTGCGATCGTTTGCGGGTGTAGTGGTAGAGGACGTTTGCGTTCTAAGTCGAATAAACCCTCAGCCAGCAAGCGGTTTTTGAGTTGTTGATAGCGCAGAGCCTGTAAACCAGCACCAGTAGGTAAAGCTTGCCACACTGATAATTGATACTCTCCCCTTTGCGGGTAAACTCGGATACTACCTAAGATAATTACCTGCTCACCGGGAACAGGCATTTGAGCGAGTTTCGGGATTTGACCATTCCATACCACACACTTAATACCAGCCGTCCCATCTGGGTCTTGCAACGTAAAAAATAACCCACTGCGATGGTGGTTAGCACTGGAAACTTCCCCAGTCACCCAAACTTGCCGTAATTGCTCATCTTGCTCTAACAGCAAGCGGATATAGTCAGTTAATCCAGATACCGAAAGCGCCGTATCGGGAATGAGAGAGTTAAAAGTCATCAAAGATGCCTAAAAGCATTGGTGCTGAAGCGATTCTAGCATTTTTAATGCATACCAAAATTTATCCCAGTAACCGCTTTAATCTTTTGTAGACATCATCATCATTGCGCTTACCGACTAAAATCACTTCTACTAAATCTTGCTCAGGAAAATACCTGTATATAATTCGATATTCACCACTATCAACTCTATAGAAACCTCGATAACCCGACAGCTGCTCACTATCAACTGGTAAAGGATCAATATTTAAAGCTAAAACTTTTTTTGCAATCTGCGCTGCTATTTTAGGTTGCAAACCGTTGAGAAAATCAAGAACAGCTGTTAGACCATCAAGCCTCGCCATTAGCTAAATGCTCCAATGCAGACGTAAAAGCCTCTGTACCAACCATTGGAGACTGACTCAAAGCCGTTTCCGCAGCTTGACCAAAAACCATATCCTCTAATTCTTGCAGCCGATTAATTAATTTTTGGTAACTCTGGGCTGAGATAATCACATGGCTAGGACGTGATTGCTTGGTTAATAGAACTGGTTCAGTAGCAGCCTTGTCAAAAACCTCACCATGTTTGTTACGAGCATCTGTAAGAGTGTAAGTCTGTATCATAATTTTGACTATTTTAGACATTTTGACTATATTTTAGCAGTATTCTCTCTTGGAGTAATGGTGATTTTTCATGTATTGTCTTTTGTTTCAGTTGCGATCGCCCGAACTGGGACAGATGCTCACTGGCTTTGTGTACAAGACTTCACATCTGAGGCCAGCAGTTAGATGAAGTATTCATGAATCAAGAAAAAGTTCCCAATCAAGCCAAAAAAACGCATTCAGAAGATGATGTATCCCCATTAAGTCCGGAGGTGCGCGACATGATCAAACATCCTCCGAAAATAGATAGATGATGTCATTCGTGAACAATCGCCAGAAGAACGTAGAGGAAATCAAGCTTTAGTACCTGAGATACTGGATGAACCAACTGATGAAATGATTGGTTTCAGCAAAGACTAAGAGCGCCAAGCCCAACGCCTACTGAGGATACAATGACATTCAGTATCCTGCCATAATCGTTTTGCCCTATGCTACCAGTCATTTATGCCGACGAGTTTCTGGATCACAAGACAGGAAAATACCATCCAGAAAACCCAGAACGCTTGATAGCAATCGTCAACACTCTAAAAGAAGCCGCCTTTGCAGAAAAAATTGTTTGGCGATCGCCTACACCAGCATCAGAAAAGTCATTGTTAATGCCGATGCTGCTCAAGGCTCATACTCCAGCTTATATCAACAAAGTCAAGGAAATTGCCTCCACTGGTGGCGGTTATTTAGACGGTGATACCCCAGTTTCCCCCCGCAGCTATGATGTAGCATTATTGGCGGTGAGTGCTTGGTTGGATGGAGTTGATAATGTACTAGCAACCGCAAATCCGGCTTTTGTGCTATCACGTCCACCTGGACACCATGCTGAAAGTGATGCTGGGATGGGCTTTTGCTTATTCTCTAATGCGGCGATCGCGGCTTTCTATGCCCTAGAACAACCCGGAATTAACCGTGTTGCTATTTTAGACTGGGATGTACATCACGGTAATGGCACTCAGGCGATCGTGGAAACTCACCCCCAAATTGCCTACTGTTCTTTACATCAATACCCTTGCTATCCCGGTACTGGTAAAGCATCTGAACGCGGCTTTTATGATAATGTCTTAAATTTACCTCTACCTCCTGGTAGTGATATCACTGTATATCAGCCACTATGGGCACAAAGGGTAATACCTTTTTTAGCTAAATTTCAGGCAGATTTACTGATTATTAGTGCTGGTTATGATGCCAATGCAGCAGACCCTTTAGCAAATATCAATTTGCAGCCTAAAGATTATGCCTATTTCACCAATGCTTGTCTAAGACTAACTCGTAAAATTCTCTTTGGTTTGGAAGGTGGTTACGATTTTGATACACTCTCCCAATCTGTTTTAGTAACTATTGAAAGTTGTTTAGGCTAGTATTTTTTATTTTCTTGTGTGCACTCTTCATGCTTGTAAGGTTCGCACAAGCCAAATTTTTTAAGGCAATATTTTGGCAGAAATTCAATCAAGCAAGTTTTATTGCTTAGAAATTCTGTACTCTAGTAAATGTAAAACTTTACCACTTAAATTCGTTTGTTTGTATTCTCTAAAAATTTGACCGCCAAGCCTTTCAGGGATTCTCCGACTAGAAATATTTGCCCGATCCACAGGATAAATTAGATACTCATAATCAAGATTACTCTCAGCCCAACCTTTCAGAGCATTAATAGCCTCTAGTCCATACCCATTCCCATGTGCTGATTCTTTTAGCCATATACCCAATTCAGGACATATACTCTTAAGTTTATGTATACCAGCACACCCTAAAAATTTATCTTTATCTTTCTTTACAATTACTACGATCAAGTTATCACCATTATGCATTTCTCGCAGCGATTCATTAATAAATAATTCTGTTTCCGGAATTACTTGAGGTGAACAGGGATGCATATAAGTAGTAATTATCTCAGTAAATTCTCTAAAAATATCTTCTTTGTATTTTAGCGATATAGGTTGCAACAATAAACGTTTGGTGAATATTTCTAAATCTAATAGTTTCATCTTTTGGCTATTAATTAAGTTATTTAAATTACCTAATTATCTATCTAAATTGCGGTAGTGGAGAAGGCTATAGTTTCTCCTTCTAACCTGCGACAGTATTATCTTTAACAAAATGCTAGTGGAATTCATCGAAACTTTAGAAAGAAAAAGTTTAAATGGTCTTATGAAAGAGCTAAAGTTTTGTTAAGATGCTAATGCCAGCAATTTTTCCACGGGAACTATTAATCAGCGTGTGGAGAAATAAACAGTACCAGTAGCATAAAGTTCAAAAGGTGAAGCAATGACCACCTACATTTTTTTTGAAGATGCCCTCCGAATGTTTACCAATGCCTATTTGCTATCAGCAGTACTGCTAATCGCAGCTTCGGGTATAGGCTTGGCTGTCATCGAAACCATTGAAAAAGCAGGAGAACGCTAAATTAGACCCTGGTGGTATGCTTCTTGTCACAAACCATGAGGTTGCAGGGTTGACAGTACAGAAATTCTCAAAACCCTAAACCTTAAAAGTCTCAAAGCGTTGCAGTCTTACCTGAAATTCAACACATGCCCAGGTAATTAACTGTACCGCTACTGAGACCGACACTAGAAAGCTACAACTTTGACTTTGTTAGATCAAGCTGTGGGAATCCTCAATAAAACTTAATCTAACTCCCGCCGTCCTTCCAAGGCTCTTGCCAATGTCACTTCATCGGCATACTCCAAATCACCACCCACAGGTAAACCAAAGGCAATTCGTGTCACTTTGGTAAATGGCTTCAGTAATTGACCAATATACAGGGTCGTCGTCTCCCCTTCTATACTCGGACTAATTGCCAAAATCACTTCTTGGGTTTTTTGCTGACTCACTCGCCGCACCAAAGCTTGGATAGTTAGCTGTTCTGGGCCAATACCATCAATAGGGGAAATTACACCACCCAAGACGTGATACTTGCCTTTATATTCGCGGGTTTTTTCCAGCGCAATCACATCCCGAGAGTCTGCTACCACACAGATAGCGCCGTGATCACGGTTAGGATTGCGACAAATTTCACAAACAGGTTCAGCAGATAGGTGAAAGCAAACAGAACATAAACCTATCTGCTTTTTTGCATCAATTAAAGCTTGTGCTAAAGCTTCTACTTCTGCTTCTGGGCGCTTCAAGATATGCAAAGCCAGGCGTTGGGCTGATTTGGGACCAACTCCTGGTAAGCGTTGCAATTGCTCAATTAAACGTGCTAAAGGACGTGCGTAAACCGTGGTCTTATCTCCAGAATTTTTTCACCATGACTATGATGACATTTTTCTCGTACTTCCATCTTTTTGAGATAACCTACAACCGAGAGCATTGATCCTCTTTATTACCTTGGACAATATTGCCTCCTCCCGTTGGCGCTGGACGGTTTTCTTTACATTGCAGGTTACCATCAATTCTGTTGTTCTTGATGGTCAGTCCTCCAGTATTCTGAAACGCTGAGTAAGACAAAATTCCAGCAGCACTAAAAATGAGTGTGGAAAAAAAATACTTTTTGTTCACAATTTCACATTGAAAAAATTTAATAGTTTAAATGACATTACTATTTTGGATATGTCTAATAGTTTAAATTTGTTTCTGTGCAGCAGGGTTTGTATTTTTATACAACACTTCTACGCAAAAACCGTGGGAACAATAACATGAATGGCAATATCAGCAGTAACGTGAGCCAACATAGCAGTTAGCAACCCTCGTTGCCAGTAAAGCCATCCAAAAATCAACCCCACAAAACCATTTTGCAGCAATACCACACATACAACTGCTAATGGTAATCCACTTGCCATCAGTGCAAATTGAGGTAAATGTGCTGCACCAAATAACAAAGTCGAGATGACGTTAGTACTCCAAAATAATGCTGTACTTGCTTGATCTTGTTTCAGCAGCCAGCGTCCAAGTTCTATCAACCCAGTCAATATACCTAACCGGAACCAAATTTCTTCATTGATACCCGCTCCCAAGGCAGCCAGTAAACCCACTATAGAACCAGGTAGTTCTACATCTTTTACTCCAGTGGGAAGAAACGGATAAAATGCTTTATCAGATAAAACAACGAAAGCACCACAGAAACTGCCAAGAGCAACCGCCAATAACAGGGCCATGAGCAAATCATCTTTAATTAAGAGTTTGGCAAAACTGGAAACTTCTAAGCCTTGCCTACCTCGTGACCACAAGCCCAATACGGCTAAAGGTGTGGTCACAATAGCTGTTAAGAGTCCTGCGACCAGTAAAACTTCAGGTATTGAAATAGTTCGATGAGCAATAATCAAACCATAAAGAATGGTTGATCCTGAAGCGAATACGGAAGCTACCAACAAAAGACCCAGAACTTTGAGAGGTAACTGGGGATGACTTTGCATTTTTGAGTCAACATCAACCGTCATAATTTACATCTCTCCATTCTCAATACTTCTCTTAACTCTGCGTCCTCTGTGTTCTCTGTGGTTAATTAAAGAAATTTAAATATATATATTAATATATATTAAAAAACGCCCCCCGATACCGGGAGGCGCTGTTTATTGAGCTAAGCTTTAAGATTAACCGTTGATTGCAGGTGCAGTCAAAGCAACAGGAGCAACTTCACCAGCAGCCAAGTCTAAGGGGAAGTTGTGAGCGTTACGCTCGTGCATGACTTCCATTCCCAGGTTAGCGCGGTTGATT
>JAHHIM010000025.1:0-72376 GCA_019358915.1 Trichormus sp. ATA11-4-KO1 | reverse complement strand
CGCTGCTGCGGCGACGATAGTTTTCGGGTAGCCGAACGCCAAAATAGCTCGATGCCAGGTTTATTACTCCTAGAAAACCCCCCAGAATCTCTCTGGGGGGTTTTCTTTTTTGCTACTTTTACTACTGTTTATAACATTTGTCACTTTGAGCGATTGGATTCTCCCAAAGTGACAAATGAGGGATAAGCTTTAATATTTTCTTCTCTAAACTCATGTAGCTGTTTCAGGAACCATTAAGCAGGTACTGCTTGTTGCGTCTCTATGGGTTTACCTGTCAAACTAAAAGCGCGAACTTCAGTAATCTTCACTTTCACCAACTGCCCTTTCAATTCGTTGATGTCGCCAGTAAAGAAAGTCAAACGATTACCGCGTGTACGTCCCATTACCTGAGTTTTATCTTTGGAGTTTTGGTCTTCTACCAAGACTTCTTCAATGCGTCCAAAGTAACGCTGCGATCGCTCGGCTGCTTTGACGTTAACTAAATGGTTTAATCTTTGTAGGCGATCGCTTTTCACTTCTTCACTTAGTTGATTTTTCCATAAAGCAGCTGGTGTCCCAGGACGTGGCGAATATGCTGCTGTGTTCAACAGGTCAAAGCCAATATCTTCTACAAGTTTCAGGGTATGTTCAAATTGTGCTTCTGTTTCCCCAGGAAAACCCACAATCGCATCGCCACTAATCGATGCATCGGGCATATACTGGCGAATAGTATCAATAATCCGGCGATATTTCTCATGGGTATAACCCCGCGACATCGCTTTCAATACTTCGTTGTCCCCAGATTGAAAGGGAATATGGAAGTGTTCACAGATTTTGGGCAAATCGGCACAAGCTTGAATTAGTCTCTCAGTAAAATAACGCGGGTGACTAGTAGCAAATCTTAACCGTTCAATTCCTGGTACATCATGCACATAATACAGTAAATCTGTGAATGTATACAGATGGCGACCTTCTGGGGTTGCACCCGGCAAGTCTCTACCATAAGCATCAATATTTTGACCGAGTAAGGTAACTTCCTTGTAACCTTGCCGTCCGAGTTCTACCATTTCAGCGCGAATAGCTTCCGGTGTACGGGATTGTTCTACACCACGGACATTGGGAACTACACAATAAGTGCAACGTTCATTACAGCCGTAAATTACATTCACCCAAGCAGTAACTTTGCTGTCTCGTCGCGGTTGGGTGATATTTTCCATAATGTGAACTGGCTCAGTTGCTACAACTTGGTTCCCGTCTAAAACCGATGTCAACAAATCTTGGAGACGGTTGGCATGTTGCGGCCCCATTACCAAGTCCAATTCTGGCACTCGTCGCAACAAAGTTTCTCCTTCTTGCTGAGCAACGCAACCAGCAACAATTAATGTTAAATCAGGCTGCTCATGCTTGCGCTTGGCTTGTCTACCGAGGTAAGAATACACTTTTTGTTCGGCATTGTCCCGAATTGTACAGGTATTGTAGAGAATCAAATCTGCATTATTAGGATCTTCCACGAACTCAAAGCCCATATCTTCTAAAATACCAGCCATGCGCTCTGAGTCGGCTTTATTCATTTGACAACCGAAAGTAGTAATGTGATAGCGGCGTTTAGAAGTGGTCATGGGCAATTATGGTTAGTTGGTTTAATGTATATAAGCTTTACTCCTATTCTATTAAAGTATAGAAAAGGTAACCTGATTGAGGAGGCGATCGCCCTGATGGTTCAAGAAGCTTTACCAACTGATATTGCTCCCGCACCAGACATTAGCCAGCTAGTTATTGAAGATGATACACCTGTGGATAACTTTCGCTCCGAAAAGCAACAGCGCTTGTTAACGGAAGTTTTATATAGTTCTTGGTTTTCTCCTAGTCATTCAGAGACATTTATCGCAGCTGCCAATGTGGGGTTATTTTATAGTATTGGTTTACCGCCACTTGTACCAGATATATTTCTCAGCTTGGAAGTTACCATGCCTGAAGACTGGCAACAAAAAAAGAATCGCTCTTATTTTGTTTGGGAGTTTGGCAAAGCACCTGATGTAGTCATAGAAATTGTCTCTAACTGTGAAGGTAATGAACTGGGCAATAAGTTGAGAGATTATGCCCGTATAGGAGTAGGATACTATGCTGTGTTTGATCCTCTGCAAATGTTAGGAGAGCAAATACTACGAACTTATCAGCTGGAAGTGAGACATTATATTGAGATGGAAACTTTTTGGCTGGCAGAGGTGGGTTTAGGACTGACTTTATGGGAAGGTGTGTTTGAAAGCAAGCAAGATATTTGGCTACGCTGGTGTGATCAAGAAGGTTATATTTTACCAACTGGTGCAGAACGGGCGAAAAATGCTGAACAACGCGCTGAGAAATTAGCAGCCCAATTAAGGGCGCTGGGAATTGAGCCTGACTCATGACATTTTGTTTAATGGGTGTCTTAGCGGTTTCAGAGTCAATTGTTTAACCACAAAGGCACCAAGACACCAAAGTTACTAGTATAAATCTACTCCTGACTTGTCGCTTCTGGATCTGCTTGGCGACTACGGCGTAACGAATTTCGCAAATTATTCTGACTTGGAGATGATGTATTTGCTGTGGGTCGTGGACGCCGATTTGCACTTGGTTGTGACTGTTGTGCAGAATTATTAGAGGTTCGCTGACGCCGGACATTGCGTAAAGACTCTCTGACATTTCTTTGGCTAGGAGTAGGAGTAGTCCTAGTTCCAGATGATGAGCCTGCGGCAGTGTTTTGTACAGGTTGGCGTGGTTCTCTGACTGGTGTTGCTGCTGCGGGTCTGGTGACTGGGGCTGGTTTAGCAGCTGGTGTAGTTTCTCGTCTGGTTCTGGGTTGGCTGGTGGTATTGGCCGCAGGAGTGCTTGTCTCAGATGGAGAACTGGGGCTAGATGCCGCTCTTTGGCGACTTCTCTCTCTTGCTTGCGCTTCTTGTTGTCTTTTCCGTTCTTGGACTTGGCGGTATCGCTGTGAACCTTGAAGAGCAAATTCGGTGGCTATGGACACTCCTTGTCTACCACCCTCTGCGGGTTTTAATTTCCAATTACGGGCTTGTCTCAAGGTTTCTTCGTCTAATCTGCTGTTACCACTAGAGTTAACAATCCGCACATTAGTGACATTACCTTTGGCATCCGTATCAACAGCTACCTCTACTCTGCCTTCAATTCCTTGCCGTTTGGCAAACTCTGGATAGCTGGCATTGCACTGGCTGCAATCTGCACGACCATTACCTGCACCCCTAGAATTACCGCCACGATTATTTTCTGACTCAGTTCTAATCTGTGGTGTTGTTGGTGCTGCCGCTATTGGCGGTCGCTTTACTCGTGTATTGTTAGTGCTGGGAGTACTTGCTTGAGGGACTGAATTTGTGCTACTGGGTTGATTTGACTCGACACTGCTAGTTTGACTTTCTCTAGAATCTCTTAGTCCGCTTAATGCTGCTCTAAGTTTTTCACTACCTTGATTTGTAGGAGGAGCAACAATTGTTGATTGTGATGATTGCGAAGTAAGTATAGATTCTAGCCTGGCAGCAATATCCTTTGGTGGCGTACTTGTTGGCTGTGGCTTCTCAGTGGCTACCTTAGTCTGTTGTGGCGGCGGTGGAACTACAGGCGATGGGGTAGTAATCTGTGGCTTGGACTCCAGGGCAATTTCACTTTTTCCCGGACTTCCTGGTGTCTCGTTACTGGTAATAATCTTGCTCGGTTCTGGTATTTTTATTTCTTCTGGAATCACTTCGGGTGGTTTTTCTGGTTCCTCAGCCGGAGTATCAATAATTGCCACCTCTATTGGTTCATCTATTTCCTGAGGCACTCTCATCAAAAAATTGCCTATGCCTGAGGACAGCACGCCGATATGTAGCGCTAGCGAGCCAATCAGACTGTAAATCAGGAAACTCCTGAGAGCCTCAACTTCTTGAGAACGATGTTCGACAGTAACGCCGGAAAAGCTCATAGTCTATTGCTACCTATTCTCACTAACCTAGACATATTAAAACGTACAGGGTGAAAATATCAAGTAAAAAGATAAAATTACTTGATTTAGTCTGGATTATGGTGTGTCCCAAGAAAGTAATTGCAGACATCCCAGAAAACTACTGTATATCAGAGCAATTATTCATACATAATTGTTGTTCTAGTCGAGAATTTTGTTGATTACAGCGCAAATATCCTGATTCTCAGGATTATCCTCGACCTTGATGGTTGGTTTTGCCATCATAATTTGTCACGAAATAAAGTTAAAATAGCACGACACAGCACTTTCATTTATGGGCATTTTGACACTTTTTAACCCTCACTTGATCTTTTACAAGAATAGAATAAGAGCGGAGCCTGTATGACACTCTATAACTATCTATAGATAGATAGAGGGTTATTAGCTGGTTTTGCAAAACTAAACAGCAAAAGTCTGTATCCGAAGTAGGCTTGTAGTATTTTTATGACTTCCCTGATTCGCTTTTTGATGTGCGCCCCTGACCACTACGATGTGGACTATGTGATTAACCCTTGGATGGAAGGGAATATTCACAAGTCTTCGCGCGATCGCGCCGTCGAACAGTGGCAGAAGCTATACCAAATTCTCAAAAAACACGCCATTGTAGATTTAGTACCACCCCAAATTGGTTGGCCTGATATGGTGTTTACTGCCAATGCTGGCCTAGTTCTAGGGGATAACGTTGTTCTTAGTCGCTTTTTGCATAAAGAACGTCAAGGAGAAGAGCCTTTCTTCAAAGAATGGTTTGAGGAAAACGGTTTTGTAGTTAATGTACTGCCTCAAGAATTACCTTTTGAAGGCGCTGGAGATGCGTTGCTAGATCGGGAAGGACGTTGGTTATGGGCAGGATATGGCTTTCGTTCAGAATTAGATTCTCACCCTTACCTAGCTAAATGGCTAGATATTGAGGTGCTGTCCCTACGGTTAATCGATCAGCGTTTTTATCACCTAGATACCTGCTTTTGTCCTTTAGCTGACGGCTATTTATTGTACTATCCCGGCGCGTTTGACTCATATTCTAACCGTTTAATAGAAATGCGAGTCGCACCAGAAAAGCGCATAGCTATTGCTGAAGCCGATGCAGTTAACTTTGCCTGCAATGCGGTGAATGTGGAAAGTATTGTAGTCATGAACAAGGCGAGTGATGCTTTAAAAGCACGCTTGGCGGCTGTTGGTTTCCGAGTGATTGAAACGCCTCTGACTGAATTTCTCAAAGCTGGTGGTGCAGCTAAATGTTTGACCCTACGCGTAACAGAACCACTACACGCAGAAATCCACGCCAATGTATCGGTAGAAAGTCGCGTTATTCGGATAGAAGGGCATTTGCTCGACTCTGGTTTGATTAACCGCGCTTTGGATTTGATTGTGGATGCTGGGGGAAGTTTCCAAGTATTAAATTTCAACTTGGGAGAACAACGCCAAAGCACTTCAGCAGCTGAGGTGAGGGTGTCAGCGCCTTCTCATGAGGTGATGGAAGAAATCATCTCCCGGTTGATTGATTTGGGTGCTGTAGACTTACCCCAAGATGAGCGAGATGCCAAGCTAGAACCCGTGATCCAAGCTGGGGTAGCTCCTGATGATTTTTACGTCAGTACAATTTATCCTACAGAAGTGCGGATTAACGGTGAGTGGATTAAGGTACAAAATCAACGCATGGATGGGGCGATCGCTATTACTCAAACCCCCAACGGTATACTAGCAAAGTGTAAAATACTCCGTGACCTAGAAGTAGGTGAACGGGTAGTTGTAGACGTACAAGGTATCCGTACCATCCGTAAACCTGAATCGCGGGAACAGCGTAACTCTAAAGAATTCAGCTTTATGTCGGCTGGTGTTTCCAGTGAAAGACGTGTGGAGTTAGTTGTTGAGCAAGTAGCCTGGGAATTAAGGAAAATTAGAGATGCTGGCGGTAAAGTAGTCGTCACAGCAGGGCCTGTGGTGATTCACACTGGCGGCGGCGAACATCTAGCGCGGTTAATTCGGGAAGGATATGTACAAGCGCTGTTGAGTGGTAATGCGATCGCAGTTCATGACATCGAGCAAAATATGATGGGGACTTCTCTCGGTGTGGATATGAAGCGGGGTGTGGCTGTGCGTGGTGGACACCGTCATCACTTAAAGGTGATTAATACTATCCGGCGCTATGGCAGTATTGCCAAAGCTGTAGAGGCGGGAGTAATTAACAGTGGCGTGATGTATGAGTGTGTCGCTAATAATGTACCTTTTGTGTTAGCTGGTTCGATTCGGGATGATGGGCCTTTGCCTGATACTCAAATGAATTTGATTCAGGCGCAGGAGGAATATGCCAAACACTTGGAAGGTGCGGAGATGATTTTGATGCTGTCATCAATGCTGCACTCGATTGGGGTGGGGAATATGACTCCGGCTGGGGTGAAAATGGTCTGTGTGGATATTAATCCAGCTGTGGTGACTAAGTTAAGCGATCGCGGTTCTGTGGAATCAGTGGGTGTGGTGACTGATGTGGGTTTGTTCCTCAGTCTGTTGATTCAGCAGTTGGATAAGTTGACAAGTCCCTATGTTGCTAATGTAGGTTAAGAAATGTCTCACGCAAAGGCGCAAAGGCGCAAAGAAGAATGGCAAGGGTAGCTTTTCAAGATGAGTTGCAGATTAATTGGGTCAGTTTCTTTGCTGACTTTCTGTTGGTGGGGATGGTTTTTGGCCCGCCACTTGCTCCTTTTTTGGCTGCGTCTGATGTGTCTTTGCTGGGAAGGATTGCGGACATTATTTATTTCATGGGTAATCATGTGTGTCCGCAACCACATATGGGTTTGGATTTAGTTCCCCCGTTTATTATGGCTGTGTGTATGCGCTGCTATGGTACGGTGACGGGGTTGCTAATTACTCGGTTGTTGTATGGGGTGACTGGTGGTAAGGGTTTTTGTTGGTTGAGTCAGTATGGCTGGAATGGTGCGGCGCTGGCTAGTGTGCTGATGATGGCTTATCCTTTGGAATTGGCAGCCCAGGTGTTTGGGTTATGGGATTTTAATAATTATCTGGTGACATCGTTTGGTTTGATTACGGGTTTGGCTTGGGGTTTGTTTACTATGCCAATTTTGCATGGATGGCAAGATGGGAAAAGTCATAGTTTCATCAGATGAAAATGACTCAATTTTTTATCAACTCTTTCAGAACTTTCCCAGTATATTGAATGTTTGTAATAAGTGACTTAAAGCAAACCAGAGTATATAAGTTAGCGCCGCGAAAGCTGGTTCCACCTTGAGAAACAATACTAATTGCTAAGGAGCAAACAAAGAAGTATTTTTTATTACCATTTGTGGCTTGCCAGCCTACGTAAAAACCCAAAGCGATCGCTACTAAACTTATGCCAGCCATGAGATATGCTGAAAATTGCGATCGCACTCCCAATAAAGCACCCAGTACAATACCCATTGTCGCTGTGAATACTGTGAGGGTAATAGTTCCAGACAAAGCCATGATTCTCACTACCCATATTCACACCAGCAATTGAGCCAGCTAAAGCCAGTGCCGTAAATTGTGTACCCAATTTATCTCCGGTTTCATCAATAATTAAATAGTGACACAACAGGGTTATGTTTCTATTTTTATTTCCGCCCATCTATTCAGTGCATTGACATCTGTAATCGTTTGTTAATCTCGTTCCAGTTGACGACATTCCACCACTGTTTGAGATATTCAGCACGACGGTTTTGGTATTTGAGATAATAGGCGTGTTCCCAAACATCATTACCCATAATGGGAAAACTACCAGATGTCATCGGACTATCTTGGTTAGGCGTACTAGTAATTTCAAATTTATTGTCAGGAGTGCGAACTAGCCAAACCCAACCACTACCAAATTGTTTTGTTCCCGCATCATTAAAGCGCTGTTTAAAGGTTTCTAAATCACCAAAGTTATCGTTAATTATCTCAGCGATCGCACCTGTTGGTTCACCACCACCATGATATGTCATAATTTGCCAAAACATTGTGTGGTTAACATGTCCACCGCCGTGGTTACGCACAGTCGTCATGATATCTTGTGGCAAACTATTTAGCCCCACAATCAAATCTTCAATATTCTTTGAATGTAGTTCTGGATGTTTCTCCAAGACTTCGTTTACTTTACTTACATAAGCTTGGTGGTGCTTATCATGATGTAGCCGCATAGTTTCAGCATCAATATACGGCTCTAAGGCATCATAGTTATAAGGCAAAGGGGGAAGTTCAAATGCCATAAGGTTAAATCCTAGGATGAGTGCTTCCCACTTTCTAACGAATTTAACAGCTTTGATACCTATATCATTAGTCGTATTAATCAAATAATTGGCATGATTTTTATCATGGTGAGTGGGTACTGACTCACCATTATATTTAACTAGAAACTCACATCAAATCGTACTAATTACAACTGAGATAAACGCTGTTGGTAATAGTTAACAATTTGTGCTGCGACTTCAGCCACACTTAGACCGTCGGTTTGCATTTCCACTGCATCTGCTGCTTTTTGCAGAGGGGAAACTTTACGGGTGCTATCTTTCCAGTCACGTTCAGCAATGTCCCGTTTCAACTGTTCTAAAGTAACTTCGGGTTGACCCTGTTTTTTAAAGTCTTGCTGACGGCGACGGGCGCGTTCATTCACAGAGGCGGTTAAGAAGATTTTCACTTCGGCATCGGGGAATACATGCGTCCCAATGTCCCGACCTTCAGCCACTAAACCACCTCTCTTACCCCAGTTTTGCTGTTTTTTCACCAGTGCTTGACGCACAGCACTCTGTGCGGCTATTGCCGATACTTGAGATGTGACCTCAACGGTGCGAATTGCCTGGGTAACATCAGTATCATTAACCCAAACCCTAACTGGAGATTGCAAATCACGACTGGGAGTAAGTTCAATATTACACTGGTTGGCTAATTGGGCGATCGCACATTCATCATCAATGGCAATACCCTGTTGTAGCACTAGCCAAGTAACAGCACGATACATAGCGCCTGTATCTAGATACACTAAACCCAGCTTGGCTGCTACTTGACGAGCCACCGTAGATTTACCAGCACCAGCTGGCCCATCAATGGCGATGATGGGTTGGCGATCGCTCAAGATGGTATTATCAATCAAACGTGTAGAACCAAGACGAGCTGCGATCGCCAGCATTCCTTCCTCCTCAACTGTTTCTAAAGACATTAACGTAGTCGGTTCAACCAATTCAATATATTCCACGAATAGAGTACTAACCTTTGCCAATTCTTGCTGTACCACTGCTATCAGCTTGCTTTTATCACGAATACCTGCCTTGAACGCAGCTTCTGCTTGCGCTAAGCCTCGATATAAAGCCGTTGCTTGCTCTTTTTCCTGTGCAGTCAAATATTGATTGCGAGAACTCAAGGCGAGTCCCGACGCTTCCCGCACTGTAGGACAAGCAACAATATCTACTGGCAAATTTAAGTCGGCCACCAACCGTCTAATAATAGCTAGTTGCTGACCATCTTTCTGTCCAAAGTAGGCTCGGTCAGGTTGTACCAAGTTCAAAAGCTTGGTCACAATCGTAGCCACACCCTGAAAGTGACTTAGCCGAGAACGACCACACAAGCCTGTTATCATAGCAGATGGCGGTGTTACTTGTGTAACTTTAGATTCTTGTATACTTTTCTGAGGAACACCCATTTCTTCCGGAGTCGGTGCAAAAATTGCATCCACCCCTGCCTGTGTGCAAAGTTGTTGGTCTTGCTCTAAAGTACGTGGATAACGTTCATAATCTTCATGTGGAGCAAATTGCAGGGGATTGACGAAAATACTGACAATCACCGTGGAATTTTCTTGCCGCGCTCTTTCAATCAAGCTTAAATGACCTTGATGCAACCCTCCCATCGTTGGGACTAGACCAACAGCTGTCTGATACCAGCTAGCCATTTCATCTATTCCCAGTTCCTCTGGAACCGTAAGCTTATTTTCTGAGCAGCGTTTAGTTAAATAGCAGCGTAAAGCTGCGACTGTTGTCAGCAGGCGCACAAAATTCCCCTAGTTCTTTTTAAGCCTCTCACCCGTTAGTTTATATCTGAAATAGGGGGAAGAAACACTTGAACTAGGGGAATTAAGAATTGGGGGGATGCGGAGATGGGGGATGGGGAGATAGTTTGGCTTTAATTTTTCTTGTCCCCTTGTCCTCTGATCCCTGATTTTAGAAAAACTTGAAGTACCTAATGATTAACGACCCAGGACTTCAATCTTCACAGGTGCTACACCACTACTGATCATGCCTATAGATCGAGCTGCACCAGTAGATAAATCGATCACTCGACCCCGGATGAATGGGCCACGGTCATTGATTCGCACCACGACAGAACGACCATTGCGGGTGTTGGTGACCCGGACTCGCGTCCCAAAGGGTAAACTACGATGGGCGGCGGTCATGGCTTCTGGATTAAACCTCTCACCAGTCGCAGTTGGTCTGCCAGCAAAATCCCGACCGTAAAAGGAAGCTATGCCTTGAAAACTAAGTCGCACATTGGTAGCAATTTGTTGTGCTGGCTTGGGCAAGGAAATTGGTGCGCGTACTGGTAAGTTAGCAATTTCATTGATGGGAGATGCATTGCCGATGAGTCTCCGCAAACGATTGGTTGCTTGCAATGCATCTTCTGCGAGATTTTTGGTGGTACCTGCTAGCCGGGTATTTTGATTAATTTCCACCAATTCTTGGTCATTGATTTTGATCGTATAGCGAGCTTCCTTGGGAGGAGCTTTGCTAACGCTTGGTTTTTGTTGGACAGAGGCGTTTTTGTTCTCTACTGGATTGGTAACTGTAGATTTGTTCTCGCCCTTCCAACTAACAGTAATCTGTTCGGCATCCATACCGTTTCGGACTAGCTGGTTGATATTAGCTGCTATTAAACCAGCTCTATGCACCGGGTCATCTTGAGGCGAGCTTTTTTGATTTCTCGCATTTGTTAAATTCCCCACACTGGTCAATTTGGCTGAGTCACCAGCAATAAGGGCATACGATTGTACGCCCTCATTATCTCCAACTTCTCCAACTTTCGTATCAACACTCGCAACTGGCTGAGAACTTAAAAAGGTGAGAACTGGAATATTTTTGATAAACAGGGTTGCCGCCTTCCGACCTCCAATATTGTGAGGATGAATGTTTGTAATCACAGCATCCGAGGTACGTTTCCCTGCCGAGGATTGAAACTCTCCTACTTTGACTACATCACTAACTGATGATTCTTGGGAAACTGGAGTGGTTTCCTTTGCCTTAGTAGTTTGAGTGTGACCGACTAAGGGCATCCCCAAAGCAGTCAGAAACAGGGCGACAATAGTCCACAAATATCTTTGATTCATGCGTCCGATTTTAAAGCGACTGTAGAACAGCAGTTTCTTAGTTCGTGGGATTTTGTGTCACAGAACATGACGTATTCCTAATAACTCGAACTTGTTCCGCTTTCACTTTTTGTTTATAACTGCAACAGACTAACATGAACTTCTTAGCTTGGGGATCAGGGTTTTAGCGTAGATAATCATAACTTCATCAAATTCTGATCCCAATTTCTAGGGTAAAACCTTTTGTAAATGCGGATTTCGACTATGTAACGTTTTTTTCGTTTAACAAAATTTTTCATATGAAAATTTAATATTTTGCTGATTTTTAATTAGCTGTAACTCTCCTGATGCAAAACTGTATTTAAAATAACATATAAAAAATTAAAATCTTACCTATAATAATTTAATATATTGGAGAAAAAAACCACCATAAATGATTAATTGTATTTAGTTTATAAAATTTTTAAATTTTAATATAAACAAGCGGTATCAAGACTTACAAATCATAGATTTTTTAAATGAGCTAGTATTGTCCATTTTTGATTAACTTACTTTTATTACATACTTTATGCGTAAATACTTTGAAAATATTCAAATTTATTTGTATTATAAGTAACAAGTTTTATTAGAGTTTATACTTAAACAAGTATAACAATAATGTAGCTAAAAATTTTTTACTAGCAAAGTAAAATTGATGATGAGACTATTAAAAATAGCTTCTCAGGCATGGGTAAATAAGTTAAGGTGTAATAAAAATCACGTATAATTCCGCTTGCCATATTTAATAAAGTATGATTTTTCAGAGTAAATTATCAGCCTTATGGCAAACCAAACACATCTAGGAGATTTAGAAGTAGTCTCATCGCCATTTTTAACTGTTCTCAATGACTTGTATTCCAAATACAAGACACTAAATGAGGGCACATTAGCAAACTATATTCCAGAACTAACGAAGGTAAATCCGGAATTATTTAGTATTTGCCTTGTGACTGTAGATGGACACACTTACGAAGTTGGGGATTACCAACAACTATTTACTATCCAGTCTATTTCTAAAGTGTTTACTTACGGACTCGCCTTAGAAGATCATGGAAGGGATTACATTTTAACTAGAGTTGGCGTAGAACCGACAGGGGATGCATTCAACGCGATTATGCTGGATGAGCAATCAAAGCGACCTTATAACCCAATGGTAAACGCGGGAGCGATCGCCACTACTAGCTTAATTAAAGGATCTGGCCCCACAGAGCGTCTTAACCGAGTTTTAGAGATGTTTCAAAGATACACCGGACATGATGCATTTGTTGATATATCAGTGTTTACATCTGAACGTAGCACGGGACATCGTAACCGCGCTATGGCACATCTGATGCTCAACTTTGGCATGATTGACCAAAATATCGAAGAAGCGTTGGATCTTTACTTTCAGCAGTGTGCTGTGATGGTGAATTGTCAAGATTTAGCTGTGATGGCGGCTACCCTGGCTAACAAAGGTATTAACCCCATCACAGGTGAACAGGCGGTAGATAGCCGTTATATCAAAGATATTCTTAGCGTCATGTACACCTGCGGCATGTATAACTTTGCAGGTGAGTGGGCTTACACAGTTGGCATTCCTGCTAAAAGTGGTGTTTGTGGTGGGATTATGGCTGTTGTCCCTCATAAAATGGGCATTGGCGTATTTTCGCCACTGCTAGACGTGCGTGGTAATAGTGTGCGGGGAGTTAAGGTGTGTGAAGAACTTTCCCAGCAGTTGGGGTTACATCTATTTGAATGTTCCACGAATGAATCGAAACTTTTAGATACTTTACAAGAAGTTGACAAAACCTGAGCTTTGGTGTGCTGTTTTGATTTGCAATGAACTTTCAAAAGTGCCATATACTGAAAATAAATTTGCCAAATACCTTATTTTCATAACTGATTATCTATGTTTATTCGGATTCGCTAGTAACGTCTCGTAACCCCCTTATCAGTTGCAACAGACAAGTAAAGCATCTGTCTGATAAACTTTTGTGCGACTGGGTAAAAAATTTTTTGGGTTACGAGGCTTCTTTCATGCCAATTAAGTCCAGCAAATTCATGAAAGAGATACCTAGTTATGAGTCCAATAGTTGTAGTTAACTTTCCAAATTTCCATTTCGACTATTACAGCATTATTCTCCACAGAACGAAGCCACAAGTATTAATGCTAACTGACGAAAATGGCTGGTCTTTGCCGTGGTTTGTGCCTTACGAGCATCACTTTGGGGTTGTAAACCATATAAATCAAGCGATTAAAGCACAATTGGGAATGGATGTAACTGTGTTGCGCTGTTTTTATGAAGATTACAGCCTAGAAACCAAAACTGGGTGTAGGACGTATGCAATGGAAAATCACTCTCCATTGTGGACACCACCTCAAAATGCACGTTGGTTTGGGTTTGAGGATTTAGATAGTGTCGAATTTATTAAACCTAAAATTCGCCGAATCCTTGATGCTTGGTTTGCTGAAATTAGCAAAAATAATATTCCCGAGAAACGAGTTCCTTGGGCGAAAATAGGCTGGTTTGAAAAAGTAGTGTCCTGGATTAATTCACAAATTTATTCCCGAAATATGAATGTAATTGCTCCAATTGAACAAGTGAAATCTCAAACTCGTTCTTGCCTTTTAAAAGTCACTACTACATCTGGAAATATTTACTTCAAAGCGACGTTTGGGATATTTTATAATGAACCTGCTATAACCAATTTATTATCTGAATTTTATTCCAAAAACTTGCCAGATTTGATAGTCATAGAGACACAACAGCACTGGATGTTAATGACAGAGTTTGGTGGCAAGCATCTGGGGAAAATCACCGATATTACTCAATGGGAAGAAGCACTTAGTTTGTTTGCTAAGATGCAAATTCAGGCTGTTGCTCAGATAAATAAGTTATTGGATATTGGCTGTCCTAACCGAGGTATAGAGCGTCTCGTTAGTCAAGTTGAGCCACTATTAGCAGACACATCCACATTACTAGTGCCACCAAATAATCCACGTTTTTTAGAATCTGAGATCAAGAGATTAAGCTTTTTAGCTCCTGAATTAATAGCAATGTGTTATGAATTAGCAATGTGTGGTATACCTCAAACTTTAATACACGGCGATTTTCATTGCGAAAATGTGATTGTTACTGATGAAAATTTTATCTATTTCGATTGGTCTGATGCCGCAATATCTCATCCCTTTTTCGATGTAATTTTATTTTTGCAAGATATTACACATCAACTTCCCGATGTAACTGATGTGCAAGTACGTTTACGTAATGCTTATCTAGAACCCTGGACAGTTTATATGCCGATAGAGCAACTAATTTCTGTGTTTGAAAAAGCACAACCTATAGCTGCTCTTTACTATGCTGTTGTTAGTTATGAAGTTACTCAAAATCTCGAAGCTTCTCATAGATGGGAAATGGAAGAAGCAGTTTCCTCTTGGTTGAAAATCTTGCTAACACAAATCAAACCAACTACATAAAATGTAATTGCTCACTGAAACAAACAAGCCTGTCACACTGAAAGCGTCGCTTAGCCAAAGACTATATACCCAACATCAGCAGTTAGCAAGCGACGCTTTTGCTCAAATCACATTAATCATAATTCCCGCACTCTCATTGGCCAACCTATCAACGGCGCATACAGCATAGGTTCCCGCTTGTTGCACAGTGGCAAAAGTTGTACCAGCAGACAAAACACGCTGAAGTATCCATGTATCCCCAGTCTGCCGATATAACGTCCAGGAACGAACAGGCTGATGATCCCCAGGTTGCCAACTCAGTCTGCGATTATTGACTTGCAATTCTTTGGGTGATGGTGGTGCAGCTGCATTCTGCCATGACATAGTAGGTACTATGGCGGGACTGGCATAAAGCGAATTTTGGAATCTGTCAGAAATGCCCTGACGATTTTGATTGATAGAACTCATGCTGAAAAAGATATTCCC
Organism: Trichormus sp. ATA11-4-KO1; assembly: GCA_019358915.1. Taxonomy (GTDB): domain Bacteria; phylum Cyanobacteriota; class Cyanobacteriia; order Cyanobacteriales; family Nostocaceae; genus LEGE-11386. Next base: position 57,142 of record JAHHIM010000025.1, on the reverse strand, counting down.
CAGTGACAAGTTTCCTGCTAGGTTGCGAGTAATCTTGACTTGTTTGTCAATTTCCTCATCTTTCCATGCCTTGCCATCGAGTTGACTAATATTGTTACCTACATAAATATGTCGCTGCTGGGGATTAATTTCTGTCCACCATTTGAGCAATACAGGGTAACTTTGTCCAGGTTGATCGGTGCGCCAATAGAGTTGGGGAGCTATATAATCAATCCAACCTTGCTCCAACCATTTTTTAGCATCAGCATAAAGTACATTATAGGCATCCAAGCCAATGATTCCTAGTGGTTGCCCTGGGCGATAAATGCCAAAAGGACTAATACCAAATTTCACGTGGGGCTTTGTTGCTTTGATTCCCTGAAATAAACGTAGCACCATTTGATTGACATTTTCTCGCCGCCAGTCAGCTAAGCCCAGTCCACCACCAGATGCCCTATAAGCTGCGTAAGTTTTATCATCGGGGAAAGACTGACCCTGGATAGGATAAGGATAAAAATAATCATCTAAGTGAATGGCATCGACATCATAACGCCGGACAACATCCATAATTACGTTGTAAGCTCTGTCTTGAACAATCTTAATTCCTGGGTCCATCCATAGTTGATTGCCCCATTGGTAAACTACTTCGGGATTTATCACGGCTAGGTGGGGGCGAACATTGGGCGCAGCTTTGATGCTAGTTTTAGCGCGGTAGGGGTTGAACCAAGCGTGAAGTTCAAGATTCCGCTTGTGACATTCAGCGATCGCAAACTCTAACGGATCGTAAAATGGTTCTGGTGCTTTACCTTGAGTTCCTGTTAGCCAAGCACTCCAAGGTTCTAACTGGGAAGCATACAAAGCATCTCCTTCTGGTCGCACCTGTAAAATTAGGGCATTGAAATTCAGTGTTTGTAAGCGGTTGAGAATTTCCAAAAATTCAGCTTGCTGTTGCGCCGCCGGGAGTCCGGCTTTGGCAGGCCAATCACTATTCCAGACTGTGGTTACCCACGCTCCCCGGAACTCTCGCTGATGATTTAGCCTAATGCTACCAGGCTGTGTGGGTTTTGGTGTGGGAGTAGTATTTGGCGGAAGTACGATGTAGTTAGAAGCAATCTTGTCAGCTCGACCCAGATACACTAAAGCTTGATAGACAATTACTGCCACCTCAGCACGAGTTGCGGCTACAGTTGGGTTAAGTAATTTTACATTCGGGTGACTAGCTACTAAACCTGTACTAGTAGCGATCGCGACTTGGTTTCTAGCATAACCAGCGATTTTATCCGCATCTTGATAAATTTGTGGTAACGCACTTAGCAAGTCAGGTTTTACCTGAGTGGCAATTTCTAAACCATTGACTATGGCCACAAAGACATCGCCGCGAAAAATCCTGTCATTGGGGCGGAAACGCCCATCGGGATAGCCGATGAGAAATCCTGCTTCGTAGACTTTTTTAATGGCACTTATCGCCCAGTGATTAGTCGGTACATCAACAAAAGGAACATATTGCCGCTTGGGAGTTCCCGTAAAAACTGCGCCAATGATGGCAGCAAACTCAGCGCGAGTAACTGAGTTATCTGGACGAAAAGTGCCATTCGGATAGCCATTCAAAATGCGCCGTGTTGCTAAGGCTTCAATGAATAGGCGGGCCCAATGATTTTGCACATCCGGGAAGCTGGTAGTAGTAGACACCATGATCTATTGCAAGTAGCTTGGCTTGATTCTAATATTCTTTGTTAATTTAGCAACATGCAAGCGATCGCGTCTGTGGTCTCGTATAAATTTTCACACTTGCACTACCTCGCTATTAAGACACTTGGCATTGCATATTTGCGGGATGTCTGCAAAGTTGAATATATTTGAAAAATTGGCGTTGCATCCTGGCGTATGAATGCCGATTTTCTTATTGATTTTTTTCGCTTACGATCTCTTGACTTTTAAGACAGTCGCTACAAGAATCATCCCTTCATTCAGCCACACCACTATTTTTGTTCTTTTCCCCTCTGCTCCCCTGCCTCATTCCCCCATCCGGTAACATAAAAATGACGCGATAGTAGTAAGATGCACAGCTTTATTCCCCCAGAACGCTTTTTTCCTTACCTGACTTGGACTGATGTCCAGGCTATGCCAAATAAGGAAAATGTGGTAATCATCCAACCAGTAGGGGCAATTGAACAACATGGCCCCCATTTGCCACTGATTGTCGATGCTGCGATCGGTATGGGAGTCTTGGGAGAAGCCCTGAAAAAACTGGATGCTAGCATTCCCGCCTATGCTCTACCCCCTCTTTATTATGGTAAATCTAACGAGCATTGGCATTTTCCCGGTACAATTACTTTGAGTACGGAAACCCTGACCGCAACTATTATGGAAGTGGGGGCAAGTATTTACCGTGCTGGGTTTAAAAAACTGGTGTTGATGAACTCCCACGGTGGACAACCCCAAGTTATGCAAATGGCAGCGCGGGATTTGCATGTCGAGTATGATGATTTTTTGGTGTTTCCTTTGTTTACTTGGCGTGTGCCTCATATTACTAAAGAATTATTATCTCCGAAGGAAGCCGCATTGGGAATGCACGCCGGAGATGCAGAAACTAGCATTATGTTGGCGATTTTGCCAGAACAGGTAAAGCTGGATCAAGCTGTTGCTGAGTATCCGCCAGAACAATCACAAAGTAGTTTACTAAGTTTGGAAGGTAAACTCCCTGTGGCTTGGGTAACGCGGGATGTTAGTAAAAGTGGAGTGATTGGTGATGCGACAACTGCAACTAAAGAAAAAGGCGATCGCATCCTCGAATCTGTATCTGATGGTTGGGTACAAGTTATTCAAGATATCTATGCTTTTGAGCAACCCCAACCCCGCTAATACGCAGAATCTGGTGTAACCGTTTTTATTTTGAATTTTGAATTGATTCATTGGGTGATCGCAAAAACGTTTGTACTCATTAGAGGTGTTGGATGCATTGGCTAAATGATGCAGAAGCAAGAAAAGCAGCCCTAGCAGATACCTTAAGAGCAAAAGCTTTTGGCATCACACCGGAAAATGTCGATGAAATCATCCAAGCGCGATCGCGTTTATTTAAATCTGTACTACCAAGTTTTAGCCGATTCTGCCAAACCAAGCTGCAACTTTCACCTCAAGCCATGTTAGGTGTGTTGTGGGACTTGTGGTTACCTCTGGGGATTAAACTTGCATCGCATCGCCAACAGTTGGAGCGTCCCTTGATTCAGGGAATTTTAGGAAGTCAAGGTACAGGTAAAACCACCATGTCCCAGGCTCTTAGTCTCATTCTCCAGCAGTTGGGATATCGTACCCTGTGTTTATCCTTAGATGATTTGTATAAAACTTATAGCGATCGCTTGGCTTTAAAACAGCAAGATCCCCGTTTAATTTGGCGTGGCCCACCAGGAACCCACGATCTAGATATAGGATTCAATCTACTAGATCAAATTCGTCAGGGCAACAGTCCATTTAGTATTCCCCGCTTTGATAAATCTGCATACAACGGTGCAGGCGATCGCACTACTCCAGAAATTGTCAATGGTGTTGATATTGTTTTATTTGAAGGTTGGTTTGTCGGCGTGCGACCTATTAATCCCGATGTATTTGATCATGCCCCGCCACCAATTCTCACAGATGAGGATCAAGCATTTGCCCGTGATATGAATCATCAGCTAAAAAATTATTTGCCCTTGTGGGAGCGATTAGACAGCTTATTTGTGCTATATCCCATTGATTACCGTTATTCTTTGGCATGGCGTAAACAAGCAGAACAACAGATGATCGCTGCTGGTAAATCAGGAATGAATGATACACAAATAGAAGAATTTGTCAATTATTTTTGGCGATCGCTCCACCCAGAATTATTCATCCAGCCGTTAGTTAAATCGCCTTCATCTGTTGATTTAGTAATAGAAATTCATCCCGATCATAGTATGGGTGCAGTTTATGCAGGGGAGCAGGATAAATAATAATTCCTGACTCAGCAACGCCAGATGCTACAAGTCGGCAAAGCCGCCCAACGCACTGGCTCCTCAGCACTCAGCACTCAGCACTTTTTAATGGCATGAATTTAACGCGATCGCGTCCTTCAGTTTTTGCCTGATATAATGCTTGATCAGCCATAGCAATTATGGCTTGCAAGTCAGAGCCAGGCTGGGGAATTTCTGTAGCTACCCCGGCACTGATTGTGACATAAGAACTAACTTGAGAATTAATATGAGGGAATGCTAATTTCCTGACAACAGAGCAAATAGTTTCAGCAATGAGAATAGCTCCTTCCATATCGGTTTTGGGTAAAATTACAGCAAATTCTTCACCTCCATAACGGGCTACTAAATCCGCAGGACGTTTCACAGTATTTTTAATCGCTATGGCCACCTCTTGCAGACAGCGATCGCCTGCCTGATGACCGTAGGTATCGTTGTAAAATTTGAAGAAATCGACATCGCAAAGAATCAAAGAAATAGGCATTTGCTCTCGTGCCATTCGCTGCCACTCTTGGAAAAAATACTCTTCAAAGCGGCGGCGGTTAGCTACTTGAGTTAATCCATCAATAGTCACCAATCTCTGCAATTCTCGGTTAGCTGCTTCTAACTGTCGCTGAATTTGGGATTGCTGAATCAAGCGTCTTACCCGTTGGCGCAAAACAGGCCAGTGAATTGGTTTGGTGACAAAATCTATGGCACCCACTTCAAATGCCCGGTCAACTGATTCTTGATCATCAAGTCCTGTAATCATCAAAACTGGAGTGTGCTGACAACAGTCTAGAGCTTGCAGTCGAGTGCAACACTCGAATCCATCCATATCAGGCATGATTGCGTCAAGGAGGACAATATCGGGGTGCAGTTGCTGACAAGCATTTAAAGCTTCTCTGCCATTTTCAGCTTCTGCTGTTTGATAATCTTCCCTTTCGAGAGCAAGTCGCAACTGCATCCTAGTAAATTGTTCATCATCAACAATTAGAACTAAAAATTGGTCTGCTTTCAATCTGCCTCCTTCTCTAGTTCTATTTGCAAAGCAGTTTTAACTAGCTCATATTCCTGAGCAAGTTGTGAAAATATTTCTCCAATTCCTGCTAAGTTGTGACTTCGTCCCTTAACTTCTAGCTGCTTACAAAGTTGCGCGAGGATTGTGGCCCCGACAGAGCCACTGCTGGACTTGAGTTTGTGGGCTGTCTGCCATAAAGCCTGAGCATCTTGAGTTGTTACAGATGCGCCAATATCTTGTATGAGCTTGGGAGTTTCTGCTAAATAACAATTGAGCAGTTCCCCAAATGCCGACTGATCTCCTGCCAGCATATCCCGCAAAGATTGCAAAATTTTGGCATCAATTACTGTGAATTGAGAATTTACTCTAGGTCGGTATTTGCTGAGTGCTTGGACTAAATCTTCGATCTGAACTGGTTTGCTGATGTAATCGTCCATCCCAGCCGCCAAACAAATTTCGCGATCGCCCCGCATGGCATTGGCAGTCATAGCGATAATATAAGGGCGAGAACTAGCTTGCCATTGCTCACAGATTTTCTGACTTGCTTCTAGTCCATCCATTTCTGGCATTTGCACATCCATTAGCACTACATCATAAGGCTGGCGTTGCAATGCTTTGAGTACTTCTAGCCCATTGGCTGCTACATCTGCCCGATAACCAATTTTTTTTAGCATGAGTAGGGCAACTTTTTGATTTACTACTGTGTCCTCTGCCAAAAGAATTCGTAAAGGCAGTTGCTTTGCTAGATGCAGCGACAAATCAGGAGCATGACGATGAGAGATGCTAGCTTTAATCGGCTGATTACTCAAAACAGAGGTCAAGACATTATATAGCTGTGACTGTTTGACGGGTTTAGTCAAACAGGCAATAAATGGCAAATTACTCAATTGAGCGTAAATTTCCGATTTACCCACAGAAGTGAGAATCACTAAGGGCATGTGCTGACAGCCCAATTGCTGGCGAATCTCATTTGCTAGGGTTAGTCCATCCATATCAGGCATCTGCATATCCAGAATGGCAATATCAAACTGTATTCCCTTGGCAAGTTCAGCTAAAGCTTCCTGACCAGATTTAGCTGCTGTAGCCTGCATCTTCCAAGACTCTGCTTGCAAGCTGAGAATTTTGCGGTTGCTGGGATGATCATCCACAATCAACAACCGCTTACCAACCAGCCCATCTGGTGAGGTGCGCAACGCATCTGAACCTGAATTAGCAACTACTTGGGTAGTAATTGTGAAGTAGAAGGTGGAACCTGGGGCAGAATGATTGGATGCGCGCCATCCAGAACGGGGATTACCACCCACATAGCCTTGGCTTTCTACCCAAATAGTGCCGCCCATCATTTCACTTAACCTTTTGCTAATAACTAACCCCAGTCCTGTGCCTCCATATCGCCGATTCATGGAGGCATCTGCCTGCGCAAAAGGTTGGAATAAGTGTTTCATCTTTTCTGGGGCGATGCCAATGCCTGTGTCTTTGATGGTAAATAGAATTTTGTAGACGTTGTTGTTTTTTTTGCTTGTCAGTTGCCTAGCCTCAACACAGAGTATCACTTCTCCTTGTTGGGTAAACTTAATGGCATTGTTGAGAAGATTCATTAAGACTTGGCGTAGACGAGTTAAATCGCCCATAATCTGCGCCGGCACCTGAGGCTTGATTAAATAAGCTAGTTCAATATTTTTTTCCGATGCTTTTGGGGCTAAGAGGTCAATGACTTTCTCTATACAAGCTCTCAAATCAAAAGGTTTTTCTTCCAGTTCCAATTTGCCCGATTCAATTTTGGAGAAATCCAAAATGTCGTTGATGATGGTCAGTAAGGCATCTCCACTACTGCGAATTGTTTCTACAAAGTCTTGCTGTTGGGCAGTCAGATCCGTATCTAGCAGCAGCCCTGTCATCCCGATTACAGCGTTCATGGGAGTACGAATTTCATGACTCATCATCGCCAAAAACTCGCTTTTGGCGCGATTTGCAGTTTCTGCCTGACGTTTTGCCTGTTCCAGAGCGAAGTTTTTCACGGTGAGTTCTTCACGTTGGCGGGTTTCTTGCTCTAGCAAGTGAGCCTGGGCTAAAGCAATGCCTAGTCGCACAGCAACTGCCTCTAATAATTCAATTTCGTCTGGAATCCACTCGCGAAAATAACTGCACTGGTGTAAGCAAATGGCTCCATTCGGTTCTCCTTGATAAGAGGTACGAACCGACAGCATCGACTTTAACCCCATCTCTTGGCAGATGGGTGCGGTTGTTTGCATTAAAGGATCAACGTAGACATCTGGGGAGGCGATCGCCTGATCCTGGGATATCATCAGTTCAGTATGAGGATTACCAATGATGGGAATTTCTACGTTCAGCATGGAGGGGTAACCCAAGACTACGTACTGTGCTACTACAGGGATGCGGGGAATAGGGTCATTAATATAAGAGTGAATTAGACAGCGATGCACTCCAAAGGCTTTACCAATTTGAATGGCAGCCGTCTCTAAAATGCCTTGGGTATCGAGGCTCTGACGAATTTTCTGCGTGATTTGTTCCAGCAGCAGCGTCCGATTAAATTGGCGCTTGAGTGCATCTTGTGTTTGCACGCGTTCAGTAATATCTTTAGTTGAGCCAACCATCCTGACTGGATTACCCTGTTGATCCCATTGAGCTGTGCCATGTACCAGCACCCACTTATAATTGCCATCATTACAGCGCAGGCGATACTCAATCACATAATTGGGGATTTTTTGACTGAGATAATCTTGCCTAGTCATCATTACCCGGTCATAATCATCGGCATGAATCCGGCTCACCCAATCCTCATTACTACTGATGAATTGATGTTCTGGTTCCCCTACAAGTTCAGCCCACTTGGCAGAACGAAAAGTTTGATTTGTAATTATATTCCAATCCCAAATCGCATCTTGGTTGCCTTCAATCACTAGTTGCAAGCGTTCTTCTTGTTCTCTGAGGGCTGCTTCTGCTTTTTGGAGTTCGCGTAGCGCGGCTTGCCGTTCGCTAATATCATTTTGCACTCCCACAAAATGAGTTAATTGTCCGTTTTCATTATGGATAGGTGAGATACTCAATTCATTCCAGAAACAAGTGCCATCTTTACGGTAGTTGCGGAGAATCACTTTACAACTGGTTCCAGCTTGCAGAGATGAACGCAATTCATCAATTGCTGATTGCTGGATATCTTGGCCTTGTAAAAATCGACAGTTATGCCCGATGACATCAGTGGCGCTGTAGCCTGTGATTTGCTCAAAGGCTGCATTGACGTAAATCACTGGATTATTGGGAAGTCTGGCATCGGCAATCACAATTCCATTGCTGGTGGCTGCAAGTGCCCGTTCTCGCAATCTCAAGGTTTCTTCTACTAGTTTCAGGTCGGTAATATCAAACATGAATCCCCGTAAAATAGTAGGATATCCAGCTTCCTGAACTACATTTACAATGTCTCGCAGCCAAACAACTCGCCCGTCGGCTGCTAACATGCGGTATTCAAATTCGTGATTTTCGCCCCTAGTGATTGCTTCCTGGCAAAAATGCAAAGACTTTTCTCGGTCTTGCGGATGCAGATGACTAATCCAAAAATTTTCTTGATACCATTCATTGATGGGATAATCCAGTAATACTTCTGCTTGCGGCCCGACATAAGTAAATCGCCAGGTTTTCCAGTCTAATTCCCAGGGGATCACTTTAACGGTTTCTAATAACTGCCGCAGACGAGTTTCGCGCTCCGCGAGGGCGATTTCTATCTGTCTTTGTTCAAAGATTCTGTGAGCTAGTTCTTGATTGAATGCTGTTATTTGACAGCTACTCAATTTAGTAGCTTGAGCAAAATAGATTAATAAAGTTAGTGTTCCAGCTAGTAATAATCCAGCAATCAAGACAACTGTTGGTAGAGGCGATCGCAAGTTTTTTAATAACTCTGGAGTGGGGTAAACTTGCACACGCCAGTTGATTCCATACAAGTCGATTTTTACATCTTGCTGCCAAGAAGATGGTGGTGCTAGAAGTGGTGAATCATGACTGTAAATCAACTCCTGACCGTCAAAGACTCTCACTTTGTAACCCAATGGTAAATGGACAAGTGAATCCAGCAGGGGTTGAATCTGAAAAACTCCTAAGATAAATCCATCGAACTGATTTTTTTTCAGCAGAGGTACGTATGCTAACAATCCCTTGCCACCTTGGACAAGATTAACTGTACGACTAAAAGTAATTTGATGGCGATCGTGCGCTGTTTCTAATGCTTCCCGTCGCCGTGCTTCCTGGCTGAGATCAAGATTTTGGGCGGTTTCATTTCCCTCCAAAGGTACAATCCAACGTACCCGAAATGATGGGTCAACCCATTCAATGGCTCGATATCCTCTAAAGTCTTTTACTTGAGCTGCTGCATCTGCTTCCCATTCTGCGCGAGGAGTTCCGCCACGCATTTGCCAGCGTTTTTCCATGCGCTCCAATGCTAAAATGCGCGTTTTGAGTTCGTTAGTCAATTCTGTTTGCAGGGCGATCGCTTGTTGTTGTACAAGTTGTTCAATGTTGCTCTGCTCTTCAATTAGTAGTCTTTGCCATAGTATAATCACTGCAATTGAGACGAAAATTCCCACTAAAAGTGGCAACAACACTTGTTTGCTAAAAAAGTTCACAGATTTAAATCGATGATATCTGTGCCACCTACCCACTTCATTAATCCTCCAGAACTTGTCGCCCAGACTTTTAATTTATATTTTTTAAAGTCCCAATGGTAATGACATAATGATGGATTTCTTGATAGATAAATGTTTATTTTAAATTATTTAATATTTTATTTCCAAAAAAAATGATGGCACCAGTTTTTCAAAACTTTCAAATTTGTTGATTTTTGGCATTTAAAATTACTTAAGTATGTTGTTAGTATCCAGCTAATTAAAAATTTAAAAGCCAATTAATTATAATATTAATACTGTAAATTTATAATTATTTCAGCACATCCCCCGGCTGACAAACGGAGAAAGAGGCTGAGGGAGTGGAATTAGTATTTTTACTCAGCACTCAGTTACTGCGCTATTTCCTAGCCAGTTAGTTTTTTGTTACTGACTAGATTTTTCCCAATTTTTTAGCGGTGCTAACCAGAATTAACGTATATTGCCAACATTCATGGACTGCAACATTTTTTCTCGCTTCTTACGTGCAATCTCTTGCAAATCTACGCTTCTATCAGTCTCATCTACAATTTCACCAGTGATCACCTCCAGCACATCTTCTAAAGTAACAACACCAGCAACATCCCCATACTCATCAACCACCACTGCAAGATGTTCACGTGCTTCTATGAAATTTTTCAGCAGTTTATCTGCCCGAATTATTTCAGGAACAAAGTGAACTTTCCGAGCTAAATTAGCAATTTTTTCATTGTTTTTTCCTTCAACCATTGCTGTTAATAAATTCTGCTTTAAGGCAAATCCAATTACTTGGTCAATAGACTCATCAATTACAATAATGCGGGTATGTTGGGAGGCAATAATATCTTTTTTAGCTTCAGCAAGAGTTAAATTTCCCCATATATATGTCAGCATAATTCGAGGTGTCATCAGGTCAGAGGCTGTCACATCATTTAATCTAAACACTCGTTGGATCATTTCTGCTTCATCGCTTTCAATAATCCCTTCTTGTTGACCGATATTTGCTAGTAGTTTGATTTCAGCCTCATTTGTTGTTGGTCGTTTTTTGCCTTTCACAAAAGGCGTAGTCACATTTTCTATAATCCAAACCAAGGGTGTAAAAATAATAGAAAGTCCAGTAACAGGTAGGGCTGCCAGTAGGGCAATTGGTTCAGCATAACGCTCTCCAATTGTCTTAGGGATGATTTCACCAAAAATAATAATTAAAAATGTCAGTATTCCTGAAAATATCCCCAGCCAAATGTCTCCTAATACTTGAGTAGCAATATTACCTGTAAGAATACTGCCAACTATATTAAAAATATTATTCAGAATTACGATAGTCGCAATAGGGCGATTCATGTTTTCTCGAATTGCCAAAAGTGCAACTGCTGAAGGGTTATGTGATTGTGCTAATTGCCTGACTCTCAAGGGCGAAACAGAAAACAGCGCCGTTTCTGTACCAGAACAAAAAGCTGAACCTAAAATGACAACAAACACAATAATTACAAGCTGTAGCATAGAATTTCCCAAGTATGGGAAGAGAAAGTTAGGGCTAGTGATAGCTAACTAAGTCGCTATCTTTTGATTCTCCAGTGTACTACTTCCTATTCTAAGCTAGTGCAGGGAAGCTACGGATTAATGTCACATATGATACAAGTTAATTCACCCAAAACCTCGTGCTCCCCAACTGGAGGCTGGTCATAAAGTCCTCAATTAAAGAATTATATAACCTCATAAATAAAGATATTAGTTGAGTATTTTTTTAGGCTCAGGCTCAGAAGATGCGATCGCTTTGTGCCGATTACTTACAATGATGCGTCATCATAATTAAGAGTACATTTATCTATAAAATTCCCATGCAACAGCTATTTCCCGGAGAAGTCTTCGCCAACACGGCGGATTTTGACACAGGTATTCGCCAACTTATACCCCGATATGATGAAATGTTGCAGGTAATTACTCATTGTTTGCCTGCCAAAACTCATCGTTTATTAGAATTAGGCTGTGGTACAGGGGAACTAAGTCTTAAAATACTCAAACGTTTTCCCAATGCCGAAATAATTGCCTTAGATTACTCACCCCGAATGCTGCAATTTGCCGAAAATAAAATCACAGTAGCTGGACATCAACAACGCTGGACTGGGATACAAGGCGATTTTGGTGCATGGGCAAATAATCCAGAAAAGTTAAATATTGGTAGCGAATTTGATGCCTGTGTGTCCTCTTTGGCAATTCACCATCTCCATGATGAGATGAAGTTAAAGTTATTTCAGCGTATTGCTGTCAGTCTCAAACAAGGCGGTTATTTTTGGAATGCAGACCCTGTTTTACCAGAGTCACCTACCTTAGCAGAAGTTTACAAGTTGGCACGAGAGGAATGGGCTAGTCAACAAGGAACTAATTTAACAGAAGTTCGCGCCAAGCTAGGCACTAGTAGTACACAAGGATACTCTAGTCAAGACCAATTAGCTACTTTAGATACCCATTTGCAAATGCTGGCAACATCTGGATTCAAGACAGTGGTAGTACCTTGGAAATATTACGGTTTAGCTGTGTTTGGGGGAAGTAGGGAGTAGGTAGGGAGTGGGGGAAACGATTGTGACTTTCCAATAACTAATGACCAATGACTAATATTTACCCTACTCAGCACTCAGCACTCAGCACTCAGCACTCTTCATAAAGTTTCCCAGGCGGTTCCTTTGTAGCCATAATCAAAAATTTCCGGATGTAAAATTTCTGCCAAGATTTCCAGAGAATCTGCTAATCGTGGGCCTGGACGATTGAAGTAAGCATTGCCATCAGTAATGTAAACTCTGCCAGTTTGGGTAGCGTGGAGTTTTTGCCATTCTGGACGTTGAGTTAATAACTTGGCTTCTTGGCGAGTGCGATTTAAATCAAAGCCACAGGGCATAAATATGATGATATCTGGATTGCTGGTTATTAGTGTTTCCCAAGGTATGCAAGCCGAAGGTTTACCAATCACACTAAATAGTGACTGTCCTCCTGCCAAGTTCACTAATTCAGGAATCCAATTTGCAGCCGTCATTAAAGGCTCAGTCCACTCAATACAGGCAACGGTGGGTAGTTCTGTTAAAGATAGCCCTTGGATTTTTTGCTGACAAATTGTCACGCGAGCTTCTAAGTTCTCTAATACCTGAACTGAGTCTACACTAAAGGCGTTACCGACTCGCTCAATATCTGCCCACACATCCTCAAGAATATTTGGTTGCAAGGAAATAATTGCAGGTGAGGTATGGATAAGACTGGCAACAGCTTTTTCAACTTCTGGCAGGCTAACGGCACAGACATCACACTGATCCTGAGTGACAATGTGTGTGGGTTGTAATTGCTCTAAGACATCTGTTTTGATTTGATAAATACTTAAAGCGGATTGTAACAAATTGTTGACATCATCATGAATCTTGCGGCTGTGTGCATCAGAGTCCAAGCGTGCTTGGGTACAAACGGGGCGATTCTGAATTTCTGGAGGGTAGTCACATTCATGCGATCGCCCGACAATTTGCTCAGTCAGTCCCAGGGTTGCTAAAATTTCAGTTCCACTGGGAATCAAAGAAACAATTCTCACACTGCTATTTTTCATTGTGTCACCTCCAGAACAGCTGCTGTTATCTTAATTCTGACAAACTTTCAGCATTCGGGTATCTTTCTCTAGATGAATGCACTGCTGTTCTGATAGTCAGTATTTATAGCAGTTGCCACGTAGGTAAGAACATCAACCAATCATCAAACCCAGACACGAAGAGATTATCTAGCCTGTTCCCTGCAATACATAAGCTATGCAGTAATTATTTACTCTTAGGTATAAGTCTAATCTTTATTTTAAATATGCGTATGAAGCACCTTGTTTTCTGTCAATTTTTGGATAAAGCTGCTTTATAGATATCAAAGAATACGATCAATATCACATTAACAATTTACTGTTTTATGGTAATCATACAGAAGTTAGAGCATTCACCCTAGCAAATCTACCTTGCAAGAGTGATGCTAGTTTGGTATCTGCCATGTTAACTGATGTCAGTATCAAAGACATTGACTGCCACCTACTGTTTCTGCTAATTCAGACTCGCTAATTCCTGGAGGGTATAAATTTCACAGACTCAATAAATTTAGTTATAAGATTTGATGAATAAAAATATACTCTACGGTTGTGAAAAACCCTGTGAAGTAATTGTAGTTAATCAAGACGGTTCTACCTTTCCTGTAGACCTGCAAGGCAAAATGGTTTCTCCCCAAGGGCAACATATGCAAATGGTGGTAGTTAGAGATATTACAGAACATCAGCAAGTACAAAAGGCTTTGCAAATCAAAGAAAATGAGCGGCGAAAACAAAGCCAGACGCTAGTGCAGTTAGCTAGAAGCCAGACATTCCAGCAAGGCAATCTCAAAGCGGCGCTTAGAGAAATTACAGAAGCTGCGGCTCAGACACTCTTAGTGAAGCGAGTTGGCGTGTGGTTATATAAGGAAGACTGTTCAGCTATTGAATGCGTCGATTTATATGACGTTAGTCAAAAAGAGCACACCTGTGGTATGTCTTTTTTAAAAGCGAATTATCCTGCATACTTTAAAGCTTTGGAAGAAGAACGTAGCATTGCAGTAGATAATGCCATCAAGGACAAAAGAACCCAAGAATTATCCACTTCTTATCTTTCTGTATTTGGCATCGCATCCCTGCTGGCGGCACCAATTTGGCTTGGGGGTCGTTTGGTGGGGGTAGTGTGCCATGAACACTTTGGGGAGGTCCGCCAGTGGACTTTGGCAGAAGAAAATTTTGCAGGCTCGATCGCAGATTTTGTCACCCTGGCCATAGAAGCAAGCGATCGCAACGCTGCACAAGAGGCACTGCGACAAAGTGAGGCCCGATTTAGGGCAATTTTCGAGCGTTCCTCTGTGGGCATTGGGCTAATAGATATGAAAGCACAAATAGTTGATACCAACCCGGCACTGTGTCAGATGTTGGGATACAGTCGGGAAGAACTATGTGGTCAGCGCTTTATCAATTACATTGCACACCAAAAGGGAGATTTAGCGCTTTACAAACAACTAATTTCAGGAATGCGTGTAGATAATGCTGAACAGTTGGTTGACATACATCATATTGAGATGGAAAGACGCTTCCTGCATCAAGACGGTGGTTTAGTCTGGACTCACCTCTCTGTTTCCATACTGCCAGATTATAATGATGAACCTGAATTTTTCCTAGCAATTATTGAGGATATTACTGAGCGCAAACAAACAGAATTAAAACTACGTGCCTCGCAAGCAGCAGCAGAAGCTGGTAGTCGGGCAAAAAGTGAATTTTTAGCAACCATGAGCCACGAACTGCGAACACCTCTCAATGCAATTATGGGGTTATCCCAGTTGCTACAACAAGAAATGGTTGGCTCGCTCAATGATAAACAGAAGGAATATATAAGTTGTATATATAACAGTGGGGAACATCTGTTGACAGTGATTAACGATATCTTAGACTTATCTAAGGTCGAGGCTGGAAAAGAAGAACTATCTTTGTTGAGTTTATCAGTACCAGAGTTATGTAATTATGTTTTATCGACAGTACGCGATCGCGCTTTAGCGAAAGGCTTACAACTAACAAGTGAAATTGACCCAAAAGCAGATGTGTGCATCGCTGATGCACGACGCCTCAAACAAATGCTACTCAATCTCCTGACTAACGCCATTAAATTTACCCCAGTAGGTTACGTATCTTTAGCAGTCAAAAAAGTACCTGAAGGCACTAATTTCACGGTTTCAGATACTGGGATTGGTATTGACAACAATCAGTTCCAATTTTTATTTGAACCATTTAAACAACTAGACAGCCGATTAAATCGTCAGTACGAAGGCACCGGTTTAGGTTTAGCCTTGACACGCAAGTTAGCGCGTTTGCATGGCGGAGATGTCACAGTCGTCTCAACATTGGGTGTAGGCAGTCAATTTACTCTGTTTCTGCCAGATCAAAAGCATCACGAATAGCAAGCAATAATTACTGTTGTACAGAATCAGTTTGATGCGACTCCAAAACCCCACTGCGAATCATTAGTTGCGGCCATATTAACAAAAAAAATCCCATCCAAATAAAAACTGGTATGGAAACAAGAACTGTCAGCCAAATATTTTTAAATAATAACCAACTACTGCTAATCAGTATCACACCTGTAAGCAGTATAGACCAAGGCTGACACCACCAAGGTTTGTATTGCCAAGGACTTAAAGACTTTTGTTGAGACATTAGTTTTATTTGCTAAATTTACCTGATTCATATGATGTCCGCCAAATCACCCATGATAAGTCCTGTTGTAGCAGGGACTGAAGTCCCCACAAACAGGACTAAAGTCCTGACTACGAGCAAACATTTTTTATTTAGTTTGATTAACCGGACATGATATCAGTGCTGAGTGAACTAAAAAATGAGCGCGCTCTTGATCTAACAAATTTCTAGCGTTTCAATTGTGCTCTCCATTCTTCCAAGGAGATGTATTTATTATCCACCACATCTAGAGCTTCAATGACATCACCTGTATTCAAGACACGAAACCAATAAATCGTTGTATTGTGATCTGGCTCATCTTCAAATACTCGAACTGTGTAGTATGGGTTATTTGGTGTGGGATAACCATCGACGATCGCACCTACCCGGATCTTCCCTTGAGAAAGCCGTTGAATTTCTCGTGCTTTACGTTGTACTAGCGGTAGCTTCCAAACTAAATTAAAGGCTGTCTTTTCATCAATTTCTTTGGTAGTCTGAGAAACATTGACAGCAGTGGGTTGATCTAACTCTGCAAACAATGGTGAGGAATTCAGCCCTATCTGCAAATAGTTTTTGGGATTTTGGCTAATAGCTAACTTATCTGGCAATCCTATCAGCAAAGAAGCCATGACGGGAAACCAGATTAATTTGGCGATGAAGCTATTCTGAAGCATGTTTATTAAAGTTTTTGGCTTTTGTTCAAACATTGATTGTGTTTGGCAAATCCACAAATCGTCTTTGTAACAAATTGTAAAACAAAATTAGGCAAAATAAAGCTACATACTAAATATGCAATAATGTCAATCTTAGTAAATAAAAATTAATATTAATTTGAGTTCTATAACTACTAGCGTGACCAGACTAATTTAGTGTATAAAAATAATTATTGTAAGGTGGGCTTCTAGCCTGCCCAGAAAAGACATCTTGCCTGTTCCACAAGAAAATCATCTGCGCTACTTTAGCTGTGTCAATCCACTACTGTTAAAGCCTTTCAAAAAAAAGTGCAACTGAGCAAGAAACTTTTGCCTCAATTTCTTGCTTAGTTGCACTTTTTGCACATATCTAAAACTATATTTAGTTTTATCCACAGGTAATTCCTGTCTGTGGCATACTACCCTGATAATTTTTTATTTTCTCAGGCTGCTAATAGCACGCGGATAAGCTTAAATGCCTAAAAAATGAGCAAATTCTGGGTTATTTTACTTCACTAGCCTCAAACTTAGGCACCTTGCCTTTCTTAATTGCGACAATCACATCGAAGTGTGAGCAGTAAGAGAATGTGACATCGTTGGCTTTGTTATAAAGGTTAACAACTTGACCTGCACCACCGGATTGGATACCGATTGGGTCCAAGTCACCAAAAAAGAAACGACGCAGTTGATCGCCACTACCAATCTGTCCCTTACTCTTGGTAAGCAAGTCTAGTTTCTGTGCTATGGATAATTCTTCGGCTGCTGATGCCTGCACTAATGCAGGATTAATCACCTTGAGTGGTGCGTCCCAAACCGTGAAAAAACCAACTAAGGCAAAACTTGTGAGTAGAGGGGCGATTTTCATTTATGACTCCTGGTGTTTGAGTTATTCTGAATGTCCAAGAGTATGTCAGTTGTAACTGAAGTGCATCTGAATCTAAGCGATGATTTTCATGAGTTTATTCCTTGAGAAAATTTAGTTAATTCTCAGCATTTTCTCAGGCAATAATGGTATCTAAAATTTACTGCTTTATTTTATCTTTGTATAGTAACAAATAATTTTGATTAGGTTGATGTATGTACTTGATTTAACTGCGGGAAAAAGACAAAGGTACAGTACCAGGCGAGTGGAAGTCACTGCTACACAGGCTGGACGCAGAGCTGCTTTCCTCGGTGAAGGGTATCTGCATTGATATTTTCTTAAATTAAGGATACCTTGTGTATGAATAATATCATTGAAAGGAAATAAGTACCATGTGCCATAAGTGACTAAATGCACTATCTCAACCAGCAGATAACAGTACATATCATGGTGGGTATAATCCTTTGGGCATAACTGCTATCAAAGTAAAACGCCATAAACACTGGACACTGCTCATATTAATTTTCAGGAATTACTTAGTACGCAACTGAAGTTGCAATTATTCAAACTCTAATAATTCAAGGAGATATATCAATGGAAGATTCTACGGGGGAATTCCTCAACTTGGCAAAAATTCAGTCCTCTAATAGCACGATCAAAATCACAGAGGCCGATACTGAAACCATCGCGGAAATCCAAACTTTGCTTAACAAGACAAGTCTTTATACAGGTAAAGTTGATGGTATTGCAGGTGATTTAACCCAAAAAGCCTTTGCACAATTTAAAGAAAGTGTTTGGCTTGATTCTCCAGAATTGCTGGGGCCAACTACTGCTGCTGCATTATTGGAGATAGCAGAAGGACATAAAGCTGTTGATGAACAAAACCAGAAACTCACACCCTTACCCACATCAACTTTAGGCACTAAGACTGGTCGCGCTATGAAGTTAGTAACTGGTGTTACAGTTTACTGTAATGAATTGATTGTTCCTGGTGTTCCTTTAACTTGGGGTGAATTCACCAAAGGATGTGACCCCGAAAGAGCACCAGAGTCCAGAAATATTATTAATAATATGATGAAGACGGCTCAAGGGTTTGGGAAAATCCGCGATAAATACGGTAGTCCAATTGCTGTCACTTCCGGCTATCGTCCACCTGCTGTGAATCGGCGCATAGGAGGTGCTTCCCGTTCCCAGCATATCCAAGGATTAGCAATTGATATTTATCCCGCAGATGGTAACTTTGGGCGATTAATGGAAATTTGTCGCGCCTCTGATTGCACGGGATTGGGAAGAGGAATGCATAGAGGTTTCATCCATTGTGATTGGCGTCCTGGTGGCCGCGTAGTTTTTAATTATCCTTAATTCTCAAGAAAATGGTGAGAAATTCCTTTGATACTAAATTCTAAGTGAGGTTGTGTTTTATCAAGAATTGGTGTGACTAAATAAAATCATACATTTCCCTTTAAACTTTGCATAAATTCATGGCGAATTGAGGGTGGGAATTTAAACGCAAAGGATCGCCAAGGTGAGCGCAGAGTAACGCAAAGGTTTAATCAAGGCAATTTTTTTTCGCTACGAACTTGTGAAATTATGTACTTAGCTTTTGCATCTATTCAATTTCTGAGCGGCGGCTTTTGCTGCTCAGATTTGTTTTTGTGGTTTTTATGTTTAACTCTCCACTATCTCGCGTACTAGAGAGGCTAGCTTCTCTGCGCTATCGGGAACGGCGATCGCTTTTGCATTCTCGCCCATTTTGGCTAACTCTGCGGGCGATTGTAATAAATGCAAAACCTGAGTTTGCAATATCTCTGTTGTTAACTCCGATTGCTTAAACGTTAATGCTGCACCAGCTTTAGTAAATACGTCTGCATTATAAGATTGATGGTCTTCGGCCGCAAAAGGATAAGGAATCAAAATTGCTGGCGTTCCACATACTGCTAATTCTGTCAAACTCCCAGCACCAGAACGACTAATCGCTAAATTAGCTCGGTGTAACAATGCCGCCATGTTGTCATAAAACGGTAATGCTATGTAATTTGAATGCTTAAGACTATCGGCATCGGCATCGAGATCGCCTGTTAAATGTACTACATAAGCACCCGCATCAAACCAAGCTTTAGCTGACTGGCGCACCAACTGATTGACCGCAACCGCGCCCTGACTGCCACCAAAGACTACAATTAAAGGCACATGATCAGGAATGGGTAAATCTAACGATTTGTCAAGTCCTGCATCTAGGAATTGGGAACGTACAGGAGTACCCAAACAGACATTTTGGGACCGAGGTAAGTACTTTGCAGCTACGGCAAATCCTAAGGCTACCGCACTACACCAAGGCCCAAAAAAGCGAGTGACTTTTCCTGGTAAGGCGTTAGATTCGTGAAAAACCACAGGTAACCCAAGGGAACGCGCTGCAATGACAGTCGGCCCGGCAATATAACCGCCTGTAGTGAATACACCTTGAAAATTTCCTTGTTTCAGGATTCGCCTCACTTGCACAATTGCCGCAATGAGTTTACCCAAAATCCGAAATGTGGACAATCCAAAGCCTTGCTGAAACCCTTCAACTGCAATAGTATGCAAGGGATACCGTTTAGGGACAAGTTGAGTTTCTAAACGATTTGGGACACCCAACCAGGCAATTTCATAGTCTGGCAGTTTTTCAGCCAATGCGATCGCTGGAAACAAGTGTCCACCAGTCCCACTGGCAGCTATGAGTAATTTTATCGGTGCGTTTGCCATCAACACTCTACCGTTTAGCGCCTAGCTTAACTAAGATAAAACAATTTCCTGACGTTCTCTACTCAAATCAGTAAACTCTGACAAAATGACTAACATTACTGCCTTATTATTGATACACCAACGAAGATTTCCCACTGGCATCTGGTTAATTTTATCCCTGCTGACACTGGGTGTAACTAGTAGTTGGCAATCTGTTCAAGCCAGTACACCAAGGAATTTGCCACCCAATTCATCTCCGGTGGTAGACGCTAAACGAACAGAAACAATTACTCTGCGGCAACGGCTAATCGACTGGAGCGAAAGCAGAAAGTCTAACGGTTTATCAGAAGGAGTACAAGTACAGCGACCTGCTTCTCCCATTGTCTCCCAAAATGCACCTGCTGAATTAAAAAACCTCTTGACGCAAATTGATGAAGCAGCTAGCAAAGGCGATATCAAAGCAGTCATGCAATTATACAGTCCCAACTTTACTCATGGGGATGGATTAAATCGCCAGACTTTGGAACAATCCCTAACTTCTCTTTGGCAGCGACATCCCCAGTTACGATACAGTACACAACTGGAATCTTGGAAATCTGAAGGCAATGTTATTGTCGCTGAAACAGTAACCAATATTACAGGCTTACCTTCTGCTAACAGTAATAATTTGGCTCTCAATGCCACAATTAAATCCCGCCAGCGCATTCAAGATGCAAAAATCGTCAGTCAAGAAATTTTATCTGAACGAACTTTACTAACTGCTGGTAGCAAACCACCCCAAGTTGATGTGAATTTACCCCAGCAGGTGAAAGTAGGACAGCAGTATAATTTTGATGCAATTGTTCAAGAACCCCTAGGTGATGATTTTCTGCTGGGAACAGCACTGGAAGAACCTGTCCAAGCTAACAAATATCTCAACCCGACATCTGTAGATTTGGAATTGCTGACATCTGGCGGACTCTTTAAAGTGGGACGCGCACCATCTACCCCTGGTAACCAATGGGTTTCTGCGGTGATTCTCCGGGGTGATGGGATGACAATGGTAACTCAGCGTCTGCAAGTTGTGAAGTAGGGAATGGGAGAAAACAGGCAGAGGTGAAAGAACTTATATTTAGTAATCCCCTCTGCACCCCTACTTTCTTTTTGATAATTAACTCTTTAAGTAACAATGATTGCCTTACAAAATCAAATAATTTTAATCACCGGTGCAAGTAGTGGGATCGGTACTGCTTGCGCCAAAATCTTTGCCCGTGAGGGTGCAAAACTGATTTTAGCGGCGCGACGTGGGGAACGCTTGCAGCAGCTAGCAGATACACTTAATAAAATGTATGGTGTAGAGATTCATTTGTTACCATTGGATGTGCGCGATCGCCTGTCTGTGGAATCTGCTATTTCTAGCCTACCCCCCGACTGGTCTGAGATTGATATTCTCATTAATAATGCTGGTTTGAGTCGTGGTTTAGATAAGTTGCATGAAGGCAATGTTCCCGACTGGGATGAAATGATTGATACCAACATTAAAGGTTTACTTTACCTGACTCGCTATGTTGTTCCTGGGATGGTGAGTCGCGATCGCGGTCATGTGGTAAATTTGGGTTCCATTGCCGGACATCAAACTTATCCCGGTGGTAATGTCTACTGTGGTACGAAAGCTGCTGTCAGAGCAATTTCTGAAGGTTTAAAACAAGATTTATTGGGAACTCCTATCAGGGTAACTTCCATTGATCCTGGGATGGTAGAAACTGAATTTAGCGATGTCCGCTTTCATGGCGATACCGAACGCGCCAAAAAAGTTTATCAAGGACTTACACCCCTGACAGCCGATGATGTGGCAGATGTGATATTTTTCTGCATCACGCGATCGCCTCATGTAAATATCAATGAAGTGATACTTATGCCTGTTGACCAAGCCAGCGCCACCCTGGTTAATCGACAAAGTTTAGAATAAAGACATTTGCTCAAAATTGAGCTTGGTCATAATAATTCGTAATTATTACCCCACAACTAAAGCTAGAGGCTGGAAATAAGGAATAAATTCTCTTTATCTCCATAACCATTAATTACGAATTACGAATTACGAATTAGTAATTATTCGGTCAGGCTATGCAAAATACTACCAACACTGAAGATGTACTTGTGCTGGAGCCAGGACAATCGCCACCTGTGGGGATTACCACTCCGCCACGTCGTCCTAGGTGGGATGACACGTTTAAGTACATGGCAAATCCCGATCAATTTTGCCGTAAGTATCTGCAAGAGTACGGCCCCATATTTAATACAAAAGTTTTTGGTCGCACCACTATCTTTTTAGGTTGTTCTAGAGCCATTCAAATGGCATTTAATGGGGACTTGAAATATACAGAAATTGCTTTGCCAGCCACCACAATGGATATGTTTGGCGAGTATAGTTTATTTCAACGTCCTGATTTGCATCGTCAGCGCAAAAGTGCCTTAGCTCCTGGACTTACTGGTCGTGTACTTGATGGTTATACACCCCACATCAATAACGTGATTGTTCGTGGTCTGCAAAACTGGTCTACCCCCAGCCACATGGCACTATATCCGGCTGTGGAGCAGATATGTTTTGATGTCCTCACGCCTCTGCTACTAGGAGTCAGCTTAAATGATGCTGACCCCGCTACTTTCCAGGGGTTACCTATTACCTCTAAGGCAGAGTTAAAAGCTCTGTATAAGACCTACTTTGATGGCTTCTATGGATTATTTAAATGGCAGTCCCGTTTGACGAAATACGGGCGGGGAATCTTGGCACGAGCAGCCCTACTAGAATTTATGGGTGCTGTGGTACGGCGGCGCCGAGCAGAGGGTCAAGACATCAACCCCACATCTGATTTTTTATCAATGATGCTGGCTGGACAGGAAGAAAATCCCGATGGCATATTTAGTGATGCTCTAATTGAGAACCAATGTTTGCTGCAATTGTGGGCATCACACTACGAAATATCTGGACTCATATCTTCGCTAATGTACCAGATTGCTAGATATCCGCAAGTTTTACAAAAACTGCGGCAGGAACAAGCGAATCTGGTGGGAGAAAATGGTAATTTCCAGATGTTTTCACCAGAGCAATTGAAGCAGATGGTATTTCTGGAAGCCACAATTAAGGAAACACTACGAACTCTACCGCCTAGTTCTACGGCTAGTCGCCAACTCACCAAGTCTGTAGTGCTGGATGGTGTGTTGTATGAGCAGGGTTGTGTTCTCATGGCAGAGCCAAGGCTTGCACACATTATGCCTGAACATTTTCATGAACCAGAAGTATTCGCTCCAGAGCGTTTTCTCCCAGAACGTGGCGAAGGTAAGATGTACGAATTTATCCCCTTTGGGGGCGGTGTACATGCTTGTTTGGGAGCACAAATGGCGATCGCGGTCACAAAAATATTTGCATCCCATGTGCTGCAAGCCTTTGACTGGCATTTAACGGGCGAACCAAAGTTTGTGCAATTTCCTTTGAAGAAGCTGAAGGATGATTACTGTATTGAAATTGTCCGTCGAGAGATGACATAGCGGGTGTAATACTTTTTTGTATCAAGCGATCGCCTCATGTCAATATTAATCACCCTCTGACTAAGGGTAGGATAGAAAAGCTTTCGACGCTCTATAGCAATCCGAATTGAACGGAAGACACATAGGATCTTACACCCTCATAACTCAGGGTTTAGGGTGAATCGCAGGCGGGATATAAGTCTGCGATTTTTTGTTTTAAATACTTGCAAATCATAATCAATTGGTGTGATGTTGGGCTTTGTAGTGATGATGTTTTTGGATATTTCGTAGGATAAAAAGTGCTGAATCACTTTCTCGCTGAGTGAGTTTACCTTTTAAAGCTTTATCTGATAAAGCTTTAAACCGAATACTATACATAATGTGTGTCAATAATTTATTTTATTGAAGTATTCCAACTAATACCCTGATTAATTGCTCCAATTCTTCAGGGACACGGTACAATTTAACGTCTTCAGTAATCAATTTCTTCTCTCTATCTAATGTACCAAATTTCCAGTCATCCCCATTAGTAACCGCACCGTACAGTATATTTGAGTCATTACCTAAAGATTTGTCTAATGCAATTAGTTCTACCGCGAGTTGGGTAAATCCTCGACGGATATCTGATTGCTTTGCCTCAATCACTAGGATTGTGTTTTTTCCTTTCAGTAGATAATCAAGACTTCCTTTTAGTCTATTGTCAATATCAAGTGCATACTCACTGTATAATTCGGCATTAGTCTGGTCACACACCTCAACAATAATTGGTGCAATAAGAAATTCTCGAATAGATATTTCTACCGAAGGGTTGATTAACCTAATGTTTCTTCGGATATAATTATTCAGAAATTCTAGATAAGAAATCTCTTTGTCATAGCGAGGTAATTCTAGTATTTTTCTTTCGTAAGCATAATCAAATTCCGCCAAGACTTCTTTTATTGGATTTTTTAGTTGGAAATATTGACTAAAGGTGTATGTAGCCAATGGGTCAAGAATTTTGAATTTGTTAGGTGTCATATTTAGCACAGAATTTATATCAATGACCCAGATGATAACGAAATTGAGTTAGTTGAATATCAACCAGAGTATACACTAAAGTAATTCATTTGGTTGAAGATTGATAGTTAAATATCGACTAACTTATTAATAGTTTGATTGATGAGCAACAGGAGATAACTATCATGAGTTCAAATCAAAAAGTTGCAGTCGTCACTGGTGGAAATCGTGGTTTAGGATTAGAAGCTTCTCGCCAATTGGCTAAAAAAGGATATCAAGTAATTCTCACCAGTCGGCATGAAGCAAAAGGTAATGCGGCGGCTCAACAGTTACAAGCTGAAGGTTTAAATGTCATTTCTTATCCCCTTGATGTCACTAGTGATGAAAGCAGCCGTAAATTAGCTGAATTCATTCGCCAGAGGTTTGGTAAACTCGATGTTTTGGTAAATAACGCTGGTATATATATCGATGGTCAAGCCAATGAAAATAGTATTTTCAATGCCAAAATTGACACTTTGCGACAAACAATGGAAACGAATGTCTACGGCGTTTTACGAGTAACTCAAGCATTAATTCCTATAATGAAAAAACAGAATTATGGACGCATAGTCAATGTTTCTTCTGGTATGGGACAACTAACTGATATGGAGGGAGGATCTACAGGATATCGTGTTTCTAAAACAGCTTTGAATGCTTTAACACGGATTTTTGCTAGCGAGTTAAAAGGCACGAATATTTTAATTAATTCTGTATGTCCAGGTTGGGTAAAAACTGATATGGGTGGACAAGATGCAACACTAACCCCAGAACAAGGAGTTGATACAATTGTTTGGCTAGCAACTCTTGCAGATGATGGTACTACAGGGGGATTTTTCCACGATCGCCAACTCATTGATTGGTGACAAAATGTTTCTTGATGAGAGTGTATTCTGTGTGGGAAAAACAACTCAGCACTTATTTAGCCTAACATTCTCAAATCTAGGACAAAATGTGTGGACTGATACAATACATTCTAAATAACTGTTATAGGCTTTTAAAGCCCTTTACTTATACCCTTACGGCGGAAATTTCCGCTAAAGAAGCACCAGAGCGATAGGAAATTACCCTAACAAGTGTGATTGATATTCATCAATTGCAACTTGTGAAAGTGTATGAGTAGTTTCCTCCGCTTTGGTGATTTACTTATTTTTGGGCTTGCTAAATAAATTAAATTTTGGGAGTTGCTGAATCAAGGGATGATTCTTGTAGGCTGCGTATCTTTGCCCACCCGGAAATACAAGGGACGGGCAAGATGCCCATACCACAAAACCAGCAAAATCATCCCGACATAGTTGTGCTTACTGTGTAGCGTCAATCACAGGAAAAGGGTCACGCCTCTAGCTCTGAGAATCTTGATGTTGAGCGCTCAAGCACTCACTACAAACCATGAATATATATAAAGTTATTTAGATTATTTAGAAAATTTATTTTTAAGAATCAGGCAAACATTTTAATGGCGCATACCTGATTGTCCCATCCACTATTAAAATCTATTTGCTGGGATTATTCAGCAACATGAAAATTTTCGGAGTTTTGTTACCCTGTGCTTACCTCTCAGTTACCTATTATCAACGCCCTCAAGCAACCCACTAGTCATGCTTGGGTAGAACAAGCTCTAGCTAACTTAGACATCATTTTGCTTGATCACTCCCACTGTGAACGCAAAGCTGCTGGCGTAGCGTTAAATTTTATGTTTCGCTATCCTTCCAATACTAAAATGGTACGGGAATTAACAGCGATCGCTCGCGAAGAACTAGAACACTTTGAATTAGTTAATCAATGGCTAGAGAGCCGAAATATAGCCCTTGCTCCCTTACCACCCCCTCCCTACGGTGCTGGACTGAGAGCCAACGTGCGTCCTCAAGAACCTCATCGTTTTTTAGATTCCTTACTCGTCACTGGTTTAATTGAAGCTCGTAGTCACGAACGCTTAGGACTATTAGCTACACATTGTCCTGAACCAGAATTAGCTAAATTCTATCGGGGCTTGATGGCTTCAGAAGCACGACACTACGGTACTTATTGGGTTTTAGCTGATACTTATTTTGACCGTGAAATTGTCAGGCAAAGGCTAGATGAACTGGCGAATATCGAAAGTGATTTGCTAGAAAAGTTACATCCAGAGCCTAGAATTCATAGTTAGTAGAATCACGTAAGAGATATGATGCTTCAGTTAACACACATCAGGCTGCTAGTCTCCAACTTCAAAGATTGTTTTCTGTTTTACCGTGATGTACTGGGATTTGATATTGATTGGGGCGACGAAAATAGTTGGTACGCCGAATTGCACACCGGAGATAATATCAAGCTGGCTTTGTTCAGAAAAGAGTTGATGGCTGAAGCCGTCCCCAGTGCTTATCAACCTTCGGCTGTTGACTGTCATAACAAAGTAGCTCTAGTTTTTGCCGTGGATAACGTGGACGAGCTATATCAGTACCTCAAAGACCAAAACGTCACCATTGTCACTCAACCTGAAGATCGCCCAGCATGGGGGCTACGGACGGCTCATTTCCGCGATCCTGATGGTAATCTGATTGAATTCTTCAGCATGTTGGGAACTGGAAATTAAAGTCTTTGTGCTAGCAATTATCCCATCTGGGAAACACTAACGATACTGACTTTGTAGAGAGTTTAGCCAACAGCAAACTCAGTAAATTGTCGTTTGAAAGGGGAATGAAAAGCCAAGACAATATCTTGTTTAGGTACACCTCGGTTAGTAAGTTCATTGGCAATACCTACTTCAGTACCATCGTGCTGAATCCAGATTTTGCCATTTTTAATGTCTAGATGTAAAACACAACCATACACACGCCGTTTATTTGACCAGCCTACATGAACTAGTTGATAGCGATCGCGATCATTATCAAAAATTACTTCTGCTTCGACTTCTTCGTTACTAGCCTTAATTTCGCTGTAAGCCTGTAACAGTTCTTGAATTAGTTGACGATATTGTTCTACTTTTGCCATTTGACAATTACCTCCTCTTCTGGAGAAAAAATAATCAGTCGCACTTGGTAGCGTTGAATTAACAAGCGCGGTAGTTCTAGAGTAAAAAAGGAACGGTAAGTATCCGCAGGAACCGCTAAGTATAAAAGCCTTTCCGGTTGCTCTTCTTCCAGTGCTAGCTGGTATTTAAGAAATTGTCCCAAAGCAGTACTAAACTCAGTTGTAGTAGATGGACTGACAAAACTTTTAACTTCAACGGCGATTTTTTCTTCACCTCGTTCAGCCGCTAGAATTTTTTCTGCACCGAGGTCTATGTACATATCCAAACCACCAAAACGCAGGAAAAGAGGGTCATTGGTGATCAACCACGCTTCTTTCTCTAAAGCGCGTCTTACTACATCATGAAAAATGTCCTTCGCCGCCATAGACTGCCATTAAGCGGTTGATTTTTTGTTATGTCTTGAGTTTAACCTTTTTATTGATGTAAAATTAAGCTAGTTATCCTAAATGATACACAGCACTTCATTGCCAAAGACAGATATGAAGAATACCTTAGTAATGAATTTAATATTTTCCTGAAATCAAAATCTTTAGCTTTAACCTTGATCCCCTACCTTTTTTAGGCAAAATCAAGTGTGTAACTACTATAGTGATCATTGACAAATATAACGAGAATCTAAAAACATCCTAAAGTTTATTTTTTCGTCGGGATCGCTGAAACCTAGGGAAAATAATGGCTTTTTGGCTATATTCCGTATTTACATCTAAGCGCAGAATATAAGGATGCAAATCAGCCCTAAACGGCACTAAAGATGAACCCAAATGAAACCCATTAAATTCTTGACATCTGCCTGTCGATATTGTCGTCATTACCAGCCAGAGGGTCGCCGTGGCGGAATGTGCCAACAGTTGGGATCGCCAGTTCAAGCCAGTTGGAAAGCTTGCTCATTGGCGTTACCACCTTTTGCACCTTCTTGGGAAACCCTGGAAGATGCTTGGAGTTTGCCAGATGCGACACGAGTTTTAGGTTCTTCTCATACTCTGGCTTCAGATATAGACAATAAGACTCTTGCCCCTGTAGAGGAAGTAGCTAACTGTACCTTACAAGAGGCTAAGACTAGGGCAGTGCGAATTTAGTCACTTAATGACTGGACTCGGTTTGTAGTTTACTTAAAATTAAGATTTATCTATTAAGATTTCTAGTGCTGTTAACTTTGACATCTGCCAAAATCGCACCTTGTTTTAAGGTGCGATTTTGGCAATTTTAAGGTAGCCAGGGGAAGGTGCGAAAATTCGGTGGACGCTTTTCTAAAAAGGCTTGTTTGCCTTCAGAACCCTCTTCTGTCATGTAATACAGTAAGGTGGCGTTACCAGCAAGTTCTTGTAAACCGGCTTGACCATCACAATCAGCATTAAATGCCGCTTTCAGACACCGAATTGCAATTGGGCTTTTTTCTAAAATTTCTTGCGCCCATTGAATTCCTTCGGCTTCTAGTTGCTCTATGGGGACGATACAATTTACCAAACCCATATCTAGAGCTTGTTGTGCATTATATTGGCGGCAGAGAAACCAAATTTCTCGCGCCTTTTTTTGTCCCACGATGCGGGCGAGATAGCTGGCGCCAAAACCACCATCGAAACTGCCAACTTTGGGGCCAGTCTGTCCAAAAATAGCGTTATCAGCAGCAATGGTGAGGTCACAAATCAAGTGCAGGACGTGTCCACCACCAATAGCATAACCAGCGACCAAAGCAATCACGACTTTCGGCAGGGAACGAATGAGACGTTGTAAATCCAACACGTTCAAGCGGGGGATACCAGCATCGTCAACATAACCCGCCTGTCCCCGGACACTTTGGTCACCACCAGCACAAAAGGCATATTTACCATCGGTGTGTGGGCCATACCCCGTAAATAGTACTACTCCAATACTCGTATCTTCACGGGCATCACAGAAAGCGTCGTATAGTTCAAAGACAGTTTTGGGGCGGAAAGCATTACGTTTGTGGGGTCGGTTGATGGTTATTTTAGCGATGCCATCTGTTTTGTGATACAGGATGTCTTCGTAAGTTTTGACAGTTTGCCAGTTGACTTGCATGGGAATAACGACACTGTTGTGCTTGAGAATTTTATCGCGGACGTAGGGACAAGCGATCGCTAAAATTTGAGTGTCTCAATTCAAAGCGAAGTCAGGAGGAAGAAGCATAAGGATCATCCTTCTTCCGTCTTCCCTCTTTCTGACTTCGTTGACAACAGACGGTAAACAAACTTCATCACCAAGTGGCACACAAAGATGGGAATATCTGGTAAGACGGCACTGACGATCATTGCCAGATTTGTTGTTGCCTAAAAAATACCAGATTGAAAATAGCGTGTTATGTACGCAAAATCAGTTAGCTGGTGCAAGATTGAAAAATAAAACTTATTTCGGAGCAATCAGAAATGCTGACATTACCTACAAATCTTCCTTCTTTGCCCGAAATCATAGATGGTTTGCCGAATATTTCTGGTTGGGAAACAGAGGTGCTCTCTGTAGTTAACCATGATGCGCCTGTATTTTTACCCTCAACGAATATCCGGTTAGAGGACTTGAATGCTGTATTTGCGATCGCCTTACATATGCACCAGCCTACTATACCTGCTGGACATGATGGTGGACTGATCAATAATCTGCAATATATGTTTGAGCATCCCCAGTTCGGGGATAATCATAATGCTGCACCTTTTGCTTATTGTTACAGCCGCATGGGTGACTTTATCCCCGAACTCGTTAATCAAGGCTGTAACCCCCGTGTGATGTTGGATTACTCTGGTAATCTTTTGTGGGGACTCAGACAAATGGGACGAGATGATATTTTAGATAATCTCAAACGCATCACTTGCGACCCTACCTATCAACCTCATGTAGAATGGCTGGGAACGATGTGGGGTCATGCTGTAGTTCCTTCGACTCCCATACCAGATATTAAGTTACATATCATTGCCTGGCAACATCACTTTGCCGCGATTTTTGGTTGGGAAGCATTGGCGCGAGTCAAAGGTTTTTCACTCCCAGAAATGCACCTACCAAATCACCCTGATACTTTATTTGCATTTGTCAAAGCTCTCCAGGAATGTGGATATCGCTGGTTACTTGTGCAAGAACATTCTGTAGAAACAATTAACGGTCAACCTCTTACTCACAAACACTTACCTCACCGTCTTATTGCCCGTAATTCTCAAGGCGAAACAATTAGCATTACAGCCTTAATTAAAACCCAGGGTTCCGATACTAAATTAGTGGCTCAAATGCAGCCTTACTATGAAGCCAAAACTCTATCTAAACAACAAGTAGGCAATGTATTGATCCCCCCAATAGTGAGCCAAATTGGGGATGGTGAAAATGGTGGTGTGATGATGAATGAATTTCCTAGTGCTTTTAAACAAGCATGGGGAGACATGGTGAATCAAGGAGGAGGCAAATCTGGTGTTGTTGGGGTGTGTGGCACGGAATATTTAGAATTAATCGCTGCTGCTGGTTGCTATTCTGAAGACTATCCCACATGCCAGCCAGTAGGACAACATCAAATCTGGCAGCGAGTTTCACCCGAAAATTGCCAACCTGATACTGTAGAAAATGCCATTCAAGAATTAAAACAAAATAACCCTAATTTTCACATGGATGGAGCCTCATGGACAAATCATATTAGTTGGGTAACAGGATATGAAAATGTGCTATCTCCCATGTATGAATTAAGCAGCTTATTTCACCAAAATATTAGTAAAGTATTGTCAACTAATTCTTCTGAATATCGCAATATTCTTTTACATAACCTTTTGCTACAAACTAGTTGTTTTCGTTACTGGGGGCAAGGTTCTTGGACTGACTATGCGCGGAAAATTTACCAAAGTGGTGAAAACTTGCTGTCAACGAGATTCCACTGAGAGAAATATCATCAATTAGCGTGTTTATAGCCATTTTCAATGGGTT
This sequence comes from Trichormus sp. ATA11-4-KO1, assembly GCA_019358915.1. Classification (GTDB taxonomy): domain Bacteria; phylum Cyanobacteriota; class Cyanobacteriia; order Cyanobacteriales; family Nostocaceae; genus LEGE-11386. Next base: position 25,548 of record JAHHIM010000025.1, on the reverse strand, counting down.
AAATAAGTTTGTATTGCTAGTCACAACTAAAAAATACAATTAACTCAACTCCAGACAGACAGTATGGTCTAATATGTCTGCCTTCAGAACGGTTAAGCCTGAATCTATAATCGTTAAATTGTCTTTAGATAACAACACATAACAGTTGATGTTAATCGTTTTTAACTAAGGAGATTCTTAATATGGTTGAGAGCAGACAGGCTGTGAATAATCAGAGTGAAAATACTAATCGCACAATTACAGACCAAGCTTGTGTTGGTACAGCAAGCACGAATACGGGGACTAAAGTATCTAGTCCCGAAGAGGCTAACCGCACGTCTACAGACCAATCTCGTATTGGTACCGCAAAAACTGGATCTCAACCCGATACTAGTCGCACCACAAACGGACGACAAGTTAATCCAGCATTAAGTAGAGCAATCATTGGTGGACTCATTGGTGGTACTTTGGGATCACTAGCTGGTGCTTTAGCTGGTAAAAGACTGGGTGAGGGATTTAACCACACTATGAAAGGTGTCCAAGACGCAGCAAAAACTATAGGTGAAGGTCTTGGTCATACAGCCAAAGGTTTAGGAGATGTGGCAAAGAGTGTTGCTGAAGGTGCCAGCTACGCTGTTATTGGTGATAGGGATGGGTTAGAGACAGTTCAGAGTGCGGCAGAGGGAGCTAGACAAACCGCAGTCGGTGCAATGAACGCAGTACAGAAGACATCTCAGGATATTAACCAAGCTGTACAAGATTCTGCTGAGAGGACAAAGGAAGCAGCAGAGAATACCAGACCATTTGAAAATACGGGTAAGCAACATCAAGACCAGACAGTCGCAGACAATCAGCAAACTAAAAATGATGATGTCGGCATAGGTCAGCAAGATATTAGTACTCAGTCGATGTACATTTCAACTCCAGAGCGTACAGAAGGATATGTAGGCGAATCAACAAATTTTGTCAATGAAAGAATTTCAGTATCTTCTTTTGAAGATAGTGCGATTGAAGAAGAGATTAATCGGATTGATAGTTAAAATAAGCATAAATTTAAAGGTCATTAGAATTGGGGTTTAACTACCTAGTAACAAATACAAACATTTCTTTAAATATGACCCTTTGATGAACCTTTTTGCAATCAAATTAATCTTTAATCATGAAGGAAGCGCACATAAATAGATTAACTATTTCTGTGCCCTTCCTAATGATTAGTTATATGTTGTCCGCCTACCTATAAGAAGCCCTGTTGTAGTATGGACTACTCTGCGAGAAGCCGCTACGCGTCTACAGTCCCTATAGACAGGACTAAAGTCCTGACTACGAGCAAACATTTTTTATTTAGTTTGATTAACCGGACATAATAATATAAGCTCTGTCCTCAAGTTACTTATTATTTCACACTTAAAATGAGGTAATGATGATGAATGGCAACCAGCAGTTTTCCGATCAAGTTACAGAAAATAGAAATAGTCAGGCAAATCAAGCTGATAATGAGCAAGTAGGCGCAGACTCAAATAATGAGTTTGGGAAAGTAGTATTTGGAACAGTTATTGGTGCTACTTTAGGCGCTGTGGCTGGGGCTTTAGCTATGAGAAATTCAGCCCAAAAAGTTAACGAAACTATCAAAAGTGTAGGGAACGTAGTTAAGGGCGTAACTAATAATTTTAATTACACCGTAAAAGGTGTAGGAGATGCAATTAAAACTGTAGCTGAAGGCATTAACGATACTGTAAAAGATGTGAGTGATGCCGTTAAGGGTACAGCTGTAGATGTTAACGACACTGTGAAAAATACCGTGGTTAGTGTCAAGGGTGTAGCTGTAGATGTTAACGATACTTTCACAAACACTGTGGACATCGTTAAGGGAGCCGATGAAGGGATTAAGGACACGATTAAAGGCACAATCAATGTAGCAAAAAGTGCAGTTAAGGATGTGCCAACATCTGGTAGTCAGAGTGTTAACAAACCTAATAACCAGACTACATATATTTTAGTCCCTGTGGACAAGCAGGATTAATTTATATAGCAAATTGCTTCCCTCCTGAGTATAAACCCAGTTGCTTCATTGCTCTGAGCAATCAGTAATGTCCTAATACCAATTCACCAAAATTAAGCAACAGATCCAAGCGTAGAAACTCTTGTAAAATCTGGCTTTCTTAATTGTGAATTGGTATAGTCTATGTGAATACGGCTATAAGAATACATATAGCAATGCTCAATGTATTATGTACAAAAAAACATCGACTTCTACCCTCCGGGAAGCCACTCTAGAGGTTTCTACAAGAATTTAGAGAAATGAGTCTGTTGATGTTGGCAAATCCAAGAGGATTCCTATAATTACACTAAGGGCAATAATATTTCAAATTCAGTACCTACACCAAGTTGTGAACGAAACTTTAATTTGCCACCATGTCTTGCGGTGATAATTCTATAACTCATCCCTAAACTAGTTTCTTTATCAGCCCATTTTTCCAAAGAAAAAAACTCTATAATTTGCTGTTGCGACTCTGGAGACATTCCTGGGCCATTATCAGCAATGCACACAGAAACCCAACGAGAATCTGGTGCATCAGGTTTGGTGGCTTCTAGCGAGATAACTGCTGTAGTAATTTTAATTTGTGGTTTAGTAGCAGTTGGCGAATAATTTTGCTGAAATTTTTGTCGCACAGCTTCATTTAGCAAAGCATCCACAGCTTGACTCAAAATGTTCATTAATACTTGATTTAGCTGTCCCATAAAGCAAGAAACTGGTGGCAATTTACCGTAGTCTTTGATTACTTCAATTTCTCCTTTTAAACGACTTTTAATCAGCAGGACAATACTATCTATACAGGCATGTAAGTCTATTGGTTTAGGGTGAACTTCATCGATATGACAGAAGTTTTGTAAACTGGTGACCAGTTTTTTTAATCTTTCTGCACCAGTACGAATGCTAGCAAGCGACTTTGATAAATCTTGTTCGAGAAAATCAAATTCAATTTCTTCTTTAATATGTTGAATTGCCTGGGAAGTGTGAGGTAAATCTTTTTCGTAAGCAGCTATTAGCTTGAGTAAATCTTGACTGTAATTAGAAATATAAGTTAAATTACCCCAAATAAACCCAACTGGATCTAAAATTTCGTGTGCTACCCCATCTACCAAACGCCCTAGACGTGCCATTTTATCATTTTGAATCATTTGGGCTTGGCTACGTTCATAGCGCACTTGAGTTTCTATTCCCTGAATTTGCCAAGAAGCAATATTCAAGTCATGTATATCTAATAATCTGTAGGTATTAGCTGCTGTTTGCACTACAATTGGTTCTGCCAAAAGTTCAGGCGATCGCCTCAATGTATGTTGTATCGCTGTCAAAATCGATGTTGTATCGGGAAGTAGCACTATAGCTGTACGTGCATAGCTGTAAAGCACATCCAAAGTTTTTTGGGTAAATAACTCTTGTCCATAAGGACGAACCAAAAATTCTAGCAGTCGCCGCCGCGAAATCATCCCCATGAATTTGCCCTGTTCTAGTAAAATTGCTCCTGGTAGCAGTGGGTACTTTTCAAAAAAATTAGCAACTTCTGCACCAGTACAACTAATTTCTACCTGAAAGTTGTACATGGGTAGTTCTTGGAGTGTTGATTCTAAGCCGAGATCGCGATCGCTACCACCAGACAAAATTGGCGGTGAGATGAGGGAACTAAATTCTTGTGGCACTGGAGACTCTAATATATAGAAAATCTGGCAAGTAATAAGCTAATATTTTAGTCCCTGTCAGTATCTACTGAATTGGCAGATAGAGGCGCTAGAGAACAAAACAAACAGCTTCAGGACTAATTGATTGATGAATCGTAGCAGAATTTGTCAGATGGAGAGCCGTTGCAGCTCCGCGATTTTACTTGGCCTTTAAGTCATAGAGGTACTTTTTTGTTAAAATCCTCATTCTCATGTACTTATTTGTTCCCCCTTGAGCTTGCAGTTTGGCAGTTTTTATAGTAAGAAATCAACCAAAGCGTATGTTTGATTTTGCCAAAAATAATAGTCAAAATTACGGTTGTTAGCAATCACCAGCGATCCCCGAATGTTTAAAAACTATGAATCATTTATGAAAATGCGTGGAAGATAACATCCTGACCGACTAGTTTACAGTCAGTATAAACATTAAGTAATTAAACGTCATGCAGCTAGCTCACTATTTCCCATAACTCGGAACAATTTCGGAAATTCAGCAATCTTAAGATTAGTCATCATCAGTAAATGCACACAGCTAAACATGACTATCGACAACTTGCTAGCGCTCGTAATCGCCGTAGCGTAACTAGAAATCAAACACGAACTTACTGTTTAAATAAGGTTGAGTTACCCTGACATGCTTTTGATCCCCGTTCCGATAAAATGACAAGGCATAACCTAAAAACTTTAAACCGCTTTTGACTGCGACACCCATGAATCAACTGAACAATGGTTTCACTATATTTCTGAGTTTGCTAGTCGAGGCGATGCCGTTTTTGCTGTTTGGTGTGTTATTTTCCAGTGTGCTGCTGATTTTTATCGATGAGCGCCAATTAGTAGCAAAAATGCCCAGAAATCCGGTACTGGGTGCTTTAGCAGGCAGTATGATCGGCTTTCTGTTTCCGGTGTGTGAGTGCGGTAATGTCCCAGTAGCGCGACGATTGCTGATGCAGGGAGTACCCACACCCGTGGCCATTGGTTTTTTACTAGCAGCACCAACGATTAACCCCATTGTAATTTGGGCAACTTGGATAGCCTTTCGAGACCAGCCAGAAATAGTAGTTTTACGAGTGGTATTTTCCCTATCAATTGCCGTAATTATCGGTTTTGTGTTTAGTTTTCAAAAGGATGTCAATCCGATTGTCCAACCAGCGATCGCCCGTTATCTGAAATTCAATCCCCCAGCCAAGCCAGAAACAAAACGCCGTGGGAGACGTTACCCAGCACAGCAGGAAGCAGCCGTATCCAGTGTGTTGAAATCAGGGACTTACATTTTAGGAGGCAAAGCAGGTCTATCGACACGGTTAGATCCTAATTTTATGCAGGAGACTATCCCCAACTCCACCACCAGCAAATCTGTGGTAGATAAACTACGTCTAGTTTTGGATAATGTCATCCAGGAATTGCGGGAATTGGGAGGAGTAATGATTTTAGGAAGTGCGATCGCAGCTGCTGTGCAAGTATTTGCCCCCCGTGAATTAATCCTGAGTCTGGGTGCAGGACACGTTAGTTCAATTTTGGTCATGCTGCTTTTAGCCGCAGTTGTCTCAATTTGTTCGACTGTCGATTCATTTTTTGCTCTATCTTTTGCCTCGACTTTTAGTTCTGGTTCTTTATTGGCCTTTTTAGTCTTTGGCCCAATGGTTGACATTAAAAGCGTTGGTTTGATGTTATCTGTTTTTAGTCCCAGAACAATCTTTTACTTATTTGCTTTAGCAGCACAATTAACATTTTTGTTTACCCTGTTCATGAACTTATATGTGCTTTAATTTCAGTTGACAGATGACAATAAACAGGTGACAGGGAATAGGTAAAAAAATTTTCCCATGACCAATGACTAATGACTAATGACTAATGACCAATCCCAAATCTAAAAGCCCAAATCTATTATTCCCCTGGCTAGATGCCCTAGCAATTACAACTTGGGGAATTTTGATGCTGCAATACTGGCTCACAGGCAAGTTATATTTATTGATTCACCCCAATTTCTTTGGGTTGGTGATTGTGTGTGGCATTGCCTTGCTAGTTATTGGCTTGTTAAAGATGCGAGAAATTTGGCGCCAACGTCGCCGGATGGTGACATCCAGCACCCAGCATTTGAATTTATTTCCCCCTGGTTGGGGTAGTATCTTGTTGTTAACCACAGCAATTGTGGGTTTGACGATTACACCCCGAGTTTTTGCCAGCGACAGCGCTATTCAACTAGGTGTGAATGATTTATTAACCACCGGACGTGTCCAACCCCAATCCTTTCGAGCTTCTACTCGACCAGAAGAGCGATCGCTAGTAGATTGGGTACGCACACTCAACGTCTATCCAGAACCAGACGCATACACAGGGCAAAAAGTCAAAGTTCAGGGATTTGTGATTCACCCACCAAATTTAGAAAGTGAATATTTGTTCTTAGCGCGATTTGTCCTGACTTGTTGTGCAGCAGACGCATATCCTGTGGGATTGCCAGTCAAACTACCAGAAAATCAAAATCGCTATTCTCCTGATGTTTGGTTGGAAGTAGAAGGAGAAATGGTCACAGAAAATCTAGCAGGTAAACGCCAACTTACCATTGCTGCTAACTCCATGAAAGAAATTCCCCAACCCCGAAATCCTTACAGTTATTAGTAGTAACTAATAATTGATAACTGATAATTGATAACTGAAAAATGACTACATCCAAAGCATTTATCCAACCACTAGATCGTGTGGCGATCGCACTGATGTTGCTGCTGAGCCTGCTGATTGGATTCATCATCCTGCAAGGTGATGTGGTGACATCTCGTGTCCGGGATTTTACCTGGCAAAATCGGCAAATTGGCGCAGAAGATATCTCCTTTAGCCTTACCTTTAGTCGCCCAATGGACATCAAGAGCGTAGAAGAGAATCTGAAAATTGAGCCGCCTTTAGCAGGTAAAATTAGTTGGGCAGGGCGGCGGATGGTTTATACATTGCTCACACCAGCACCCTATGGCACAAATTATGAAGTACAGTTGCAAGACGCGAAAGATAGGTTTTCGCAACAAGATGCTAAAAATCGGGTAATCCAGCCCTTTACAGGCAATTTCCGCACTCGCGATCGCGTCATTCTCTACATAGGAGCCGATCCAGACAACCAAGGTCAGTTAGTTCTCTACAACTTAACCGAAGAGCAAAAGCAGATAATTACCCCCAAAGACCTGATTGTCATGGACTTTAAGCCATTTCCAGACGGGGGCAAAATTTTATTTTCGGCTCGCACCTCCAATAACCAAGACTTACTATCGGCGCAGTTGTACACGGTAACCACAGGCATTTCCGTACAGCCTGAAACCCCAGCAGAACCAGCAGGTAAAGTTGACCTGATTTTAGATAACAAAAAATACCAAAACCTCAAATTTGACTTATCACCGGATGGGGAAACTATTGTCGTTCAGCGAGGGAACAAAGCTAATCCCGGTGATTTTGGTCTCTGGTTTATGCCAGCAACTAGTGACAGGTCAGAAAAACCCACCCCTAAACGCCTGCAAAGCCAACCAGGGGGAGACTTTATGATCACTCCCGATAGTAAAGCCGTAGCGGTTGCCCAAGGTCAAGGAGCAGCCATCTTACCACTACAAAGTGATGCCAGTAAACCCCTAGATTTTCTACCGCAATTTGGGCTAGTCCAGGCTTTCTCTAAAGACGGCTCCCAAGCAGCAATGGTAAAATTTAATACTGACTACACACGTGATTTGTTTTTGGTGACCAACCAAGGCATCCAAAAACCTCTGCTAAAAACCACAGGCTCCATTCGCAACTGCCAATTTGACCCTGCTTCACCCACCCTCTACTGCTTGCTAACACAGTTAGTCTCTAATGAAGAATATGTGGAACAGCCTTATTTAGTGGCAATTGACCTGAAAACTGGAGAACAAAAACCCCTGCTAGCACTCCCAATTGATCAGCGAAATGTGCAAATGAGTTTATCCCCAGATGGTTTGGGCTTGTTATTTGATCAAGTAATGCCACAAACAGAACCCTTACCCTTGTCTGTAAACCCATTAAAGACCGAGGATGGAGAAGCGATCGCTACCAGCAGTTTATGGCTAATGCCATTGTTACCTATTGCCGATGCTCCCACTACCACAATCGGGCCAGAGAAACTTCCCTTAGTTGGATTTCATCCCCGTTGGTTACCATGAGGAAGCGCTGGGTGGAGAAGTTTTTTGGCTATGACAAAACCTAACTTTCAAGAAATGCCTTTAGAGCAGCTAAAATCCTATATTTTGGCGCACCGTAACGACGATGAAGCATTCCATATTTACATCGATAGAAGACGCGCTGCATCTCCAAATCCTGTTTCTATGACAATCGAGGAAGTGGAGGCTGAATTACAAAGACGGTTCGGACAACAAGCTAGTTAATACAAACCAAATTTACTTTTTTTTCTGAGGCGTTGTGTTAATAATGCATGTTGCGATTACACTCGTGATTGAGCTGAAACTTGATTTCTCAAGTTAACAGTTGTAGAGGCAGAATGAGTTTAACAAAGCCAAGTTAGGATAAAATCTGCTTCGGTATCTGTAATCAAGCCCGTATATTGGTAGCATTTAAACTAAGATACCCCTTGATTCCGAAGGTTGACGAGGGATAAGCTCATAATGTTATAACGGCATCAGTTCTAGATGCAAAAAGGGGAACACTGACTCATGACTAATCACTCATGCTTGGGGAAAGTCCGACTTGGCTTCTAGAGTAAACCCTGATCTGATGCAATTGTTCAGCAATGCTAACCCTAGCAATTAAGTGAGTGGGTCAAGAGTGATGAATGAACCTGACACCTCAAACAACAGGGCTGTGATGGAATCCTTAAATTCTGACAATTCGCTACAACCGGAGCAGCCTAGCTGTCCCTTTTACTCAGTTGTGCCTCCTGAAAATATGGTAAATACGCAATTACCACTCCTCAAGCCAGCGCCAAATCAACAGCCAGAGGTGCAAACTCCTAATTCCCCACAAAATACTACTCAGCAGGACTGGGTTGTAGAGCCTAATAGCGAACAACAAAAACTGATTGATGCTGAATTTAAGCAGCTACTGGCATTGAATGAAGAATTGCGTGCTGCTAACAATGAATTGTATGAGCAGGTGGAGCATCTCAAAGATGACCTAGCTGAATCGGAAAAAGCTTTGCAGTGGCAAAAAAGACGCTCCAGTGTTACCGAGTCAATGCTTAACCAACAAACTCAGGAACTAGCCGCAGCCCAAGAACAAATTAAATCTCTATTCCAAGAGTTAGAAACTGCTGTACAAACAGTTCAACGCCAAGAAAACTTTATTGAAACTTACAAAGCACAACTCGAAATTAGCCAACAGCGCCTGGCTCAGTTAGAGCGAGAATGTGCGTTACTGCAAACTAACTATAACGAACAGTCTCAGCAGGCATTGCAATCAGAAAATACTTGTCGGGAGTTACGTACTAGGCTGATGCGCCAACAACGCCAGACTTTACAATTCAAAGCGGCTTTAGAAAAATGCCTAGAGACACCAGCTCCGAATAACTCCTCAGACGACACTACCAACCACCAAACAAGATTTTCTAGAAAGGCTCGGTCTTTATTTCCTAACGTGCAGCCAATTAGACCTTGGTCAGCAGAACCAGAATCTTTTATCGATAGACTCAATTATCCTCAGGGTCAATCTTCCACATCACCCCCATACAAAAGCCATCATCCTGCTCCTAATCCATCATCTCCTTGGAACTGGCCAGTTAAGGAAGACACTTCCAGTCCTTCACAACCAGCTGCGTCCTCAGAAATTGATGATTTTTTCACTAAACCAGAAACCGTTTCCTCTACGGGATCATCAAACCTAGATGAGCAACTAGATAGTCTCATCCAACTGTTTTTTACCCCTCAGCCTGTATCTGGATCACCACCTGCAACCGAAACCAATATCAACACAAATCAAACTGATACGCCTTTTTGGGAAACTAGAGCCAAAACCCTTGAAGATGATGAGCAACCAGAAACTTTACCAGAACAGCCATATGCAGAAGCAATAAATTCTTCTTTGGGGGCAGATTCTACACCTTCACCAGCATCATTCACCTTCCCTCTCACCGAAGCTAATGCTGATAGTGTGCGTGGCGAAACCATAGACGTAGCCATAGAAGCAGATAAACATGAGGAAGAATCATCGACTACTGATTTACCCCAAGAATCATTTAATGATTACACCAACGATATGCAATCACCTTCACCAGTAGTTTATCCTCAGCGTCCACCTAAAGGGCGCAAGTCGTTGTCATCTGTAGAACTGCCGAATTTTCGCCCCAATAATCAATAGTCAAGAGTGCTGAGTCAGAAGAAGAGGAAGAAAGTACTCAGCACTGAGTAATGAACTTTTGATTAATTGAGAATTCTCGCCTCTGATTTTCGCACGATCGCTTCTGGGTTGACTTGTGTGATTTGATGGTGCGATCGCAGCTTACCAGTGGTGATAGCGTAGTTAATCACCAGCAGCCTTAACCACAATGCTGGGTAGCGTGGTTCTAGCCAAGGTTGGCTTTGCACCAAGAAGCGCGGTAACCATGCACTCAGTAAAGCACTGACTAAGGAATGAAGACCGAAATTAACATAATTTCCCAGCCACCTGACCAAATCTCTAAACCCAGCTAGTTCCCAAATCCACAACAGCAAGGCAGGATTTTTGCGAGCTGCTTTCAGGGCTAAACGATTAAAAGTTAACCAATCACATCTATCCTTGATGAAGTTATCTGCTACTTCTGGGGGTTCGTCTGCTAATAACCCAAAGAAGGTATTGAGCATGGAGTTAATCCTTTGGGGTGGTAAGAATTTCCCCGTCGGTACCATCATACCTTTAGAAAATAACCAAGTTACGGAAACATTACTTTGGTAAGCGCGAATTCTATTTAAGTTACGGAAACTGAGTAAATCATGCTTGAGAGCAGTATCTAAAAGTACTGTTAAGCGCTCCAAGTTCCGCACCAAGGAACCAAAACCAGTGAAAACCAGGGGAGACTGGAGAGATGCGGCATCTCCGATGGCAATTAATCTATCAAAAGCAACGGTGCGATCGCTACTCCCCACACTAAAATGCCCGGGAATATAGCCAAATGTCGGCTTTTTCCATACCAGCTTGTCTAAATCACAACGGCGATATTCTGGCAAAATTGTGAAAAAGTCTTCGTACATTTCCAGCAAAGAACCAGGATTTTCGGGATTAACTTCGTGGTAATGAAATAAATAAATCGTCAGTTCTTCACCCATTCCGGGAAATAATTCCCAAATCAACTGTCTTCCCCGGGAAATATCTCCGTGACTATAAAGCACATCTCCATATTGAGAATCCCAGACTCCCGGTTCAAATCCTCCTGCAATGACCGCTCCCACCGTCGGACAAACACTATCAAAGGCACGACCACCATTTAACTGCCAGGCAATTGGGGAAGCAGTTCCCATGGCGTCTACTAACAGTCGCCCACTTACTTGCTGCTCATTTTGACTAGGTAAATGCTTGACTGTAATCACAACTTGTGATTTATCAACATCCGCACGCATAAACTCTGTTTCATCCCAGATTTCACCGCCTGCATCCCGCAGCTTTTGCCCGCACATTTGCAACCATTTTTCCGAGTCTAAGGCTAAATTTAACACTGTGGGTGTGTGCAAAATAGGCGATCGCAATTTGTCTGGATTATTGCCATCAAAAAACTTATTAAATCCATCTTTGTACTCCCGGACAATCACGGTTTCTAATTCGGCTACTGTGACCAAACCCAAGTTAATTATGCTTTGGAGTTCATCACGGGAAATATTCCATTCTCGATTCATTCGTCCAAAAGGCATTCGCTCTACCAGCAGCACCTTATATCCCACCTTGGCCATGACAGCCGCATGGATCACCCCTAAGGCTCCGCCGATGTAGATGAGGTCGTAGGTGGGGGAGAGAGTTGGAAGGCTATTCTCCCCCGCTCTCCTGCTCCCCTGCTCCCCTGCTCCCCTGCTTTGCAAAAACACTACCTGCTTTGGCTGCCGAGGATTCCGCACCCCTTCGCGCCATTTTTGCTCCCACCAGTAGGCACGCTTGAGGTCATATTCCCCATTGGGCATTTGCTGAAAATATTTAACGGTGAGAGGGTAATATGACGCTAATGCCTCAAAAATCGATTGCTGGGAATCAATGGCTGGAGGTTCAGGGTAGTTATGGGGAAATTGCTGTCTAATTTCCATCCTTAGGCGTTGCAGGATTTGCTTTTCTCCAGGAAGGGGCTTGTCTGCCCAACGGAACACTTTTAGGTAAGTAGTTCGCTGCACTGACCAAACAAATACAGAAAGTTCAGCCGGTAATTTTTCGGGAATCGCCGCACTAGCATTTGTAGTCTCAGCCGACATTTGCCAACGAAAGCCATCCGAGGTGAGGATTTTTTCCCCATGTCCTGGTTGAAAATCTACTTGCAGCCAACTACGTACAGCCGCAATATTTGGAGTCGGAACTTCTAGATAAAGTATTTCTTTCATCATTTTTTGCTGACATCTCCGATAAATCTATTCACTAAGACAGATTTTAAAAAGGCAGAAAATACGCTAAACTCCGCCCTATTAGTTCAATAAAGATTCAGTAAAGAGTTTTTAATAGTTTGTCAAAGTCTATTGTTCATTTTTATTTTTTTTAAGACCACGCCATGAATTATCCCATCCCAGACAGTCCCCAGGAAATTTTTGCCTTGAGACAACAGCCAGTTGATGAAGAACTCGTAGCCTCAGCAATTGCTGGAGTTATTAAACTTGTGCGTTCTCAGGGTCAATCCTTGGAGGAATTAACCGCTCAAGTATTAGCTGATGACCCTGTACTGGATCAGCAGCAACGACGCTGGCTGAGTCAATTGCTGACTCAATCCTGGGAAAAGTTTTCTTAAAAAAACCAGGGTGTACAGGGTGGAAGAAGCGGCTAATCAGGTCAATCACAGTACTGAAACATAAAAGTTTCGGTCACAGTACACAAATGTTCATTTAAATGAGATAAAGCCAATTTAGCGATCGCACTGGGTACGCCACCGTAAAATGCTTGGGCTATACCACCTGTAATACAAGCAATGGTGTCGCTGTCACCACCAATTGACACAGCATTACGGATAGCATCTTCAAAATTAGTGGATTCCAAAAAAGCAATGATTGCCTGGGGCACAGAACCTTGACAGGTAGGATCGTATTGATAGGTTGGTCGAATTTGGTTCAAGGTTCGCTCTAAATCATAGCCAAAAGTACTTTGAATGTAAGATTTAATCTTGGCTTGATCATGACCTGTACGTGCGAGAAAAATGGCAGCAGCAGTTGCTTGAGCGCCTTTGATCCCTTCAGGATGGTTATGGGTAACCTCTGCACTACGCTGGGCTTCTCGGATTACGGTATCTAAATCATTAAAGACAAATCCAATGGGACTAACTCGCATGGCTGCACCGTTACCCAGACTGTTATAAGGTTGGCGGCTGCTAGAGTTGGCCCATTCTCTAAAATTACGTCCGTAACCAGCATAAGGATAGCGGCGGTAGTACGACTTGAAGTGGTCGATGTATTGACTACTTTCCAGTGACTTGCCATTGTTTAAAATGACATCGGCAACGGCGACAGTCAAAACTGTATCGTCAGTAAAGCGGCATTCGCGATTAAAAAGTGGAAAATCTTTCGTTTTGAAATTTTTGCCTTCATATACTGAACCAATAATGTCACCTGCGATCGCTCCTAACATACTTAATCTTCTATTAACTTTGTTTTTCTAGGTGTACTACGGCGTTATAATCGGGCACACCTTCAAGCGATCGCTTGCTTTTATCTAGTAGTACATTACCTTCTGGCCAATGCACTTGTAAATTACTTGACTGAATAGGCACAATATATACTTGCCCGTGTAACTTGCCTAACTCATTTTTAAGAATTACTACATCACCATTTTTTAAGCCCAACTTTGCTGCATCCCCAGCATTCATTAGTACAGCATCACGCACTGCTCCAGTAATAGCATCTTTGCACTCCTGCACCATACTATTAAATTGCTTGCCCCGGCGTGTGGCTACGAAAAAATACCCATCTGGTAATTCTCTGTGGGCGGGAGAAAGTGAAGTAAAATGAGCCTTGCCATCGGGTGTGGGGAAGCGCCAACCAAAGCACAAATGTGACCCGCCATACTGAAACTGGTCACCAGCCTGCTGCAAGTGTTGAATCCCCGCGTATTGTGGGACGACTTGAGCAATTTCTTCTCGGATGGCAGATGTATCAGTAAAAGTCAGCTTGTCTGCTAAATCTGGTCGGACTCGTCTTGCTAATTCCATAAATACTTCCCATTCTGGACGCGCCTCTCCCACCCGTGGCCTCGGAATCTCTGGACTGAAAATTACTCGGCGTTCGGTATTGGTTTGTGTGACTCCCCCTGGTACTTCGTAGCGAGTAGTCGCAGGTAACAGCACCACTGTGTCAGCAGGTTCCACCAACATTTGGCTAGAAAGAACAATATCCATATGCACCCGCAACGGTATCCGCTTCAGGGCATTTTCTACAAAATCTGGTTCTGGCAGTACTTCTAAGAAATTACCACCTACGGAAAACAACAAATCTAACTGCCCTTGATCGGCTGCATCAATCATTTCTGGGGCAATTAAACCTGGACTTTCAGGTACTTCCCAACCCCAAACCTGGCTGAACTGGGCAGCATTTTCTGGGGTGATGGGCTGACCACCAGGGAAAACAGTAGCGTAACATCCCATTTCTGCCCCACCTTGTACCCCAGAGTGACCACGAATTGGCATTAAACCGCAACCTTCCCGCCCAACAAAACCTTTGGTGAGTGCTAGGTTGATGATACTGCGTACATTATCTTCGCCACATTCATGCTGGGTAATGCCCATACTCCACACAAATACAGCTTTGTTGGCTTCTCCAACCATTTTGGCAAAGGCATACATTTGCTCACGGGATGCGCCAGAAATTCGCTCTAATTCTTCCCAAGATTGATTTTCTAACTCAGCTTGTAGTTCTGTAAAGCCTGCTGTGTAATTTGCAATAAATGACTGGTCTATCCAGTCGTTAGCAATCATATATTTGATTGTGCCATTCAAAAATGCCATATCTCCACCCAAATTCACCAAAAAGAAATCTTCGGCAAATTTAGTCCCAAACAGCGCACTTTCGGGAATTGAAGGTACCCAATATCGCTCCATTCCTGGTTCGCGGTAAGTATTAATTACCACAATCTTGGTACCAGCTTTCTTAGCGTAGTGGAGATACTTGACGGTAACAGGTTGATTGTTGGCAACGTTAGAGCCAATAAATACTAATAAATCCGTACCAATCCAGTCTTTATAAGCACAAGTGGTAGCCCCGACACCGAGGGTAGCTTTGAGTCCAGCTGTGCTAGGAGAATGACAAATCCGAGCAGCATTATCAATATTATTACTTCCCATTGCCCGCACAGCTTTTTGGGTAGCATAATATGTTTCGTTCACAGTGCCGCGACTAGTAATGTAGAAACTGAGGCGATTTGGTGTAGTAGAGGAGATGCGATCGCTAATTACTTGTAAAGCTTCATCCCAGCTCACACAATGAAAACCTTTGTCTCCTCGTTGACGCATCATCGGGTAAGCCAGTCGTCCTAAGTCACGTAACTGGGCGCTTTTTTGCTTTTGCAACTGGGAGACATCCTCTAGTAACCCAGGTTCAAAAGCTGGCATAGTATTCATCCGCAACAACCGCAGCCGTACATTACATAGATGAATGCCATCTAACGTCCAATCTTTCATGCCAGTAGTTCCCAGGGCGCAACCATCACAAACACCCTGATTCAGGATATTCCACGCATAGGGCAGCTGGTCACGAGATAGCCAAATTGCCCGTAGCACTTCCCAATAGTTGTTGGGGTACTGTTCGCCAACGCCAAATGGTTTCCAACTAGCCCAATGCTGGGGTGTCCAATATTTCTTGGGTTTAGGTAACATAAGAATGTCTGGAAGTGACTCAAACCACCACTCTAAGACTACCGTTTTGAGTAGAAAAAATGAGTAGCAAAACTAAAAGTCTGGACACTCGGCGCTGACTATTTCTGGATGGCAGTAATATTTCAAAACCGTCTCTACAGTGTCGCCAATCCACAGCGCTACCTTGTCGGGACTGATACCACTACTAATTATTGCCCAAGTAGCGAACGTGTGCCTTGTAGCGTAAGGTTTGAGGTAAGTTAATTTCTCTTCGTCTGCCAAGGATTGAACCACGCCTGAGTACTTGTACTTGCCTCCTTTAGATCGTGATTGTTTCCAAATCTCAAACATTTTTAGGGAAGTCATCGGCTGCCCAGTCTTGCTAGTCAAATTCACGATATTTAACCTTGATTAAGTTATCGAACACGCAGTAACAATTCAAGCTACAAATTTAAAGATGGTCTTGGGTGTTGTCATGTATGAATCTACCTTCTCGGACATTGGGAGTTGCACCAAATGCGTGGACTGTGAATCAGGCGATCGCAGATATCACTCGTCCTCAAAAGACCCCACAACCCGTTATCTTATCAACAGAAACCAAAAATCTGCGTTTAGACTTGGCAAAAACCGCTATCCTCGTCATTGATATGCAAAATGACTTCTGTCACCCTGATGGTTGGTTAGCGCATATCGGCGTGGATGTCACACCAGCACGTCAGCCCATCGAACCTTTAAACAGGTTACTTCCAGAACTGCGTGCAGCTGGTGTGCCTGTAATTTGGTTAAACTGGGGCAACCGTCCCGACTTATTAAATATTAGTGCTGGTTTACATCACGTGTACAACCCCACAGGCGACGGGGTGGGATTGGGCGATCCCTTGCCCAGTAATGGTGCTAAAGTACTCATGGCAGGTAGTTGGGCGGCGGCGGCGGTAGACGAACTCCAACAGCTACCGGAAGATATTCGTGTGGATAAATACCGCATGAGTGGGTTTTGGGATACGCCTTTAGATAGTATTCTGCGGAACTTGGGAATAACGACACTATTATTTGGGGGTGTCAATGCTGACCAATGTGTGATGGCCACGCTATGTGATGCCAACTTCTTAGGCTATGACTGCATTTTAGTTAAAGATTGTACTGCTACGACCTCTCCTGAGTATTGTTGGCTAGCAACTTTGTATAACGTCAAGCAATGTTTCGGTTTTGTGACTGACTCGCAAGCTTTTCTCAAAGTGCTTCCTTCCTGAGTGGGGAGTATTTACAGTTATCAATTGAAAGGGGATAAATAAATGCACGCTACTAGATGTGTAATTCCTGTCATCAAGTCTCCCAAAGATTATCAAACATATCGTATTAGTCCACATGATTCTAATCGGTTGGCGATTATTTTTGATTCCATCAATGCTAATACTTCTTTAACTTGCTGCATCGAAATTTTTGATGTAGGTGGGCAAACACCGCCAAATCGTCATCAATGGGCGGTAGAAATGTTTTTTGTCCTCAAAGGAGAAGCCATAGCTATGTGTGATGGTAAAAGTGTCCAAATTAAAGCCGGGGATAGTTTGTTAGTACCTCCCACTGGCACTCATTTAATTAAAAATATAGGTAATACCCGCTTATACACTTTAACTGTGATGGTTCCCAATGAAGATTTTTCCGAATTAATTCGCAGTGGGATTCCTGTAGATTTAGATGCGGAAGATATGGCAGTTTTGGGGAGATTAGATGCTTTAATGCCTTGTTAGAAATTTATGATTTTTTTCTTGGCGGTTTGTTTTTTCATCTTTTGCATAGGTAAATACCGTTAACTAGAAAACCCTGGTTAATCAAGGGGACTACGAACAGCTTTACCACCACGGTTAAGAACATGGGTGTAAATCATTGTTGTTTTTACATCCTTATGTCCCAATAATTCTTGTACCGTGCGGATGTCATAGCCGTTTTGTAATAAATGAGTAGCAAAACTGTGACGAAACATATGACAACCCACCTTTTTTTGAATACCAGCTTGACGAACCACTTGCTTTAATGCCTTTTGTAAACTACTCTCGTGTAAATGATGGCCATGAAAAAGAATATAGCGCCTAATCCAGTAAATATAAGTCTTCTCAGTTTGGTAAGAATAGTGTTTCAGCCGAATAACATCTTGTACTTGTTCAAGCAGTTTCTTTGGGCGTTGTTCCATCGATGTTATGCAGAAAAATTCCGTTTAATACTCTAAAAAAGGATGTTATACAGAAAAATTCTTGATAACACCAGGGGATATACGGAAAAATTTTGTATAATACCCGAATAAGGGGTTAAAAAAAAGTCTTCCGTATATTCAAACAGAAATTCCTTGGAATGCTTGATATATTTATGATTGAAAAAAGATTATACGGAAAGTTACCGTATAATAAATAGTTATGCCGCAAGTCCTCGGTGGGGACAGTTCTTGAAATTTGTCTGTCAACGTTCAAGACTTTTTATGAAATTTAGCAGCTTGCTGAAGAAAGTGTGCGGATTCTAGCCTTACGGACTTGAAAAGCAGAGTGATGTTTGAGTGGTGATCTGTCTCAGAAGAGCCCCGAAACATGAGTTGCTTAAGCTGATATTTAGGTGTTGTCTTGGAGAAGAAATGGCTAATTGTCCTAACTGTGGTTCTAGTCACGTCACTCTTAAAAAAGAGACAAATGTTAGTTGGGGACGTGCCGTTGCTGGCTGGGCTTTATTTGGAGTGGTAGGTGGAGCAGTTGGAGCAGTTACCGGAGAAGATAGAAATGTAAACGCTTGCCTTGATTGTGGAACTTCTTGGAAAGCCGCAGACCTCTACAAGATTCTTCAAGTAGTTAAGAACTCAACGGGTAGGACACTGGATTTAGCTAGAGAACAAGATCGAGCTTATATGAATAGCTTTGTAGCTGAAGTTGGTCCCTATCTTGAGGCTATTCCAAACGCAGAGAAAAAAGCTGAAAAACTAATTATAGAGACCCAGAATAAATCAGTTGAAAAAGCGGCTGCGGGATGTGGCTATGGGTGCGCTGCGTCACTAATAGGTTATTTTGGCTTGGCTAGTATTCTCTCAAGTGGCGGAGTTTTAATGATGATTGTAGTTCCGCCATTAATAGGTATGGGTATCGGTCTATTAATGGATAAAGTAAAAAAGAAATCGGTTGAGCAAGAAGTGGAACAAGCAAAAAGAGAGGCAAATCAAATGAAATTTGAGGCAGAAGAAAACCTTAAATTTGCAATTAGAGAATTCATAAATAAATATCCTTTGTAATGTTAGAGTTGAGGCGGCATAACAACCCGGTTGGAACGGACTGACAAAGTTAGTTGGTTTGTAGCAAAGGTCACTTGCAGCCGCTCAACCGGAACGTTAGCCTGCGGAAGTCTTAGCAATGGTTGGTAGAGTGGAGTAACTGATAAATCTGGAGGATAATTACCAATCAATGTCAACTACAGCACTTGTAATAGAGCATCTTATAACAGGTTTACAGGCTGTAATTTGGTTGTTACTGCTTGTTTTAACGGCATTTGGTTGGAATTGGATTAATCTAACAGTTCTAAAAGACTTCACCACAATTCTTACCTTTGTAGGGCTTGCTGTTGTTTACCCAATTGGAATTTTCGTAGACGAATTGGCAGATTTTGTTTTTAAACCGTGGATGAAACGAATTCGGAGGAAAAGATTTCGATTGGAAGGTTTTGATCCAGATGATTTAGATTTAACCACTATGAATCTTTTGCAAAAAAAAGCAAACTTTACGAGCATTCAAAGCCAATTCAACTGCACCCTTGAAATGAACAATTGGTTTAAGTAGGCGGTGTTACAATAACTTTATGCAGTTTGAATGGAATGAAAGCAAAGCAGCACGCAATTTATCGAAACATGGAGTTTCGTTTGAAGAAGCAAAAACTGTTTTTGATGATCCTCTCTATGTTGACTTCTATGATCCAGACCACTCTGAAGACGAGGAGAGGTATCTCATTGTTGGAGAGTCGGATCGAGGGCGATTGTTGATCGTTTCGTATACTGAAAGAGGAGATTTGATTCGTCTCATCAGTGCTAGAGAAGTGACACGAACTGAGCGAGAAGCTTATGAAGAGAAATAATTCAGAAATGGAAGATGATTTGCGTGCAGAGTATGACTTGAAGAGCCTACGAGTTAGAAGGCTAGGTTCTGGGAGGAAAAGTTTTGGTGGAGCAACTGTCCGTTTAGAACCTGATGTTGCAGAGATGTTTCCTAATGCTGATGCGGTTAATGAAGCATTACGTTTTTTGATTAGAGTGATGCGAGATAATCAAGTTTCTGATCCAACCGCGCAGGCTAACAATTCAAATGCAACGGACGGATAAGCGTCGCTGATGTTTAGTTCAAATTTATCTGCCGCCGCTGATTTGAGCCGTTAACTTGCTGCATCGAAATTTTTGATGTGGGTGGGCAAACACCGCCAAATCGTCATCAATGGGCGGTGGAAATGTTTTTTGTCCTCAAAGGAGAAGCCATAGCTATGTGTGATGGTAAAAGTGTCCAAATTAAAGCCGGGGATAGTTTGTTAGTACCTCCCACTGGAACACATTTAATTAAAAATATAGGTACTACCCGCTTATACACTTTGACAGTGATGGTTCCCAATGAAGATTTTTCGGAATTAATTCGCAGTGGTATTCCTGTAGATTTAGATGCGGAAGATATGGCAGTTTTGGGGAGATTAGATGCTTTAATGCCTTGTTAAAAATTTATGACTTTTTTTCTGGGCGGTTTGTTTTAATACAGCAGTAATCATCCAAATTATAGCGATCGCCTAAAATCATATCCATGCTGAAAATCCTCCCGAAACAAACCGCTTCCGTGTACACCCGCGATGGTGTACGCCTAGATGCAGATATTTATCGCCCTGATGCAGATGGTGAGTTTCCTGTTTTATTAATGCGACAACCTTATGGTAGAGCGATCGCCTCTACTGTTGTCTATGCCCATCCTACTTGGTATGCTGCCCACGGCTACATCGTAGTTATTCAAGATGTGCGCGGACGTGGTACTTCTGGAGGTGAATTTCAGCTATTTGTTCATGAAATCGCCGATGGTGAAGATACAGTAAATTGGGTAGCTAATCTACCTGGTAGCAATGGCAAAGTCGGAATGTATGGCTTTTCCCATCAGGGAATGACTCAACTTTATGCCGCATCTGCCCAACCACCAGCTTTAACAACAATTTGTCCGGCGATGATTGGCTATGATTTGTACACAGATTGGGCTTATGAAGGTGGTGCATTTTGTTTACAAACTAACCTCGCTTGGGCAATTCAATTAGCTACAGAAACCGCCCGTTTGCGAAAAGACAAACCTGCCTATCAAGCTTTGTTTGCGGCTTCTCGCAATTTACCTTTAACTAATCCAGAAATTCTCCAGCAACTCGCCCCAGAGTCGTTTTATCATGAGTGGCTGGCACATTTTCAGCCAGATGCTTATTGGGAACAACTTTCGCCCAACAGCCATTTGCAAAATGTTGACTTGCCCATGTTCCATATCGGAGGATGGTTTGATACTTATCTGCGTGGAACTTTGCATTTATATAAAGATATAACAGCCCGTAGCACCACACCCCAACATCTGTTAATTGGCCCTTGGACACACTTGCCTTGGAGTCGCAAAGTTGGTGAAATCGACTTTGGCGCTACGGCTGCGAGTCCTGTAGATCAGATGCAAATCCGGTGGTTTGATCAGTTCCTTAAAGGTGTGGATACAGGCTTACTTGAGGACCAGTCTGTTTGCTTATTTGAAATGGGAAGTAATATTTGGCGCAATTATCCTAGATTACCTATACAAAACCAGAAATCCTATTTTTTGTCAACTACCGGACTAGCTAGCATCCGAGAAGATTCTGGAACTCTTAACACTCAAAACTCTACTCTCAGCACCACTGACGTATTAGTTCATGACCCTTGGCGACCTGTTCCAACGTTAGGTGGTCATGCAGCCATGCCAGCTGGTGTATTTGAGCGATCGCACATTGATTGTCGTTCTGATGTCTTAACTTATACTAGTCAACCGTTAATCAAAGACTTGCATTTAGCAGGGGATGTCGCAGTCGAAATTTGGTGTAGTGCTGACCAACCTAGTTATGATTTGTGTGCAGTGCTGTCAGAAGTACATCCTGATGGCCGTGTGTATAATTTAACCCAAGGTTACATGCATTGTCGGCAAGGGATAGATCACCTACCGATCAAAATTCAACTGCAAGCAACTTGTGTACGAATTGCCAAAGGTAATGCACTGCGCTTGAGTTTAAGTGCTGCGTGCTTTCCCGCATATGTTATGAATTCTGGTCATGGTGCAGTAATTAATAGTGACAGTTTATTGGACGCTGAGATCATCACGTTAAAAGTCAGTTGTGGAAGCGATACTAATTCTCAGGTTTTATTACCTGTGATTACTGACAGGGAATAGGTGACAGGGGGAATCAGGGGATAAATAATAATTCTTTACTCAGCACTCCCCTTCGACTTCGCTCAGGACCAGCGCACTCAGCACTTTATATACCTAACGCCACTACTGCATTTTGACCACCAAAGCCAAAACTAAAACATAATACACGCTGAATTTCACTTTGGCGTGCTGCCGTCACTAAATTTAAATCAAATTCAGGTGTCTGTAATCCTACACAAGGTGGTAGTACTTTATTTTGCAAAGCTAAAAGTGAAAAAGCTATACCTAAAGCTCCTGATGCTCCTAAAGTATGACCTGAACTTCCTTTAGTAGAGCTAACTGCAACTTGATGGGGAAATAACCGTTGTATTAATTTACTTTCTATTTGGTCATTCAGCTGTGTAGCAGTACCATGAGCATGAATGTAATCAATATCGACTGGTGTTAGAGAACTCTGTTTTAGACATTTTTGCACAGCCGCGATCGCACTTTTTCCAGTAGGATCTAGTTGATTTGTATGATAAGCATCTGTTGTCAAGCCAAAACCAAGGATTTCACCATAAATTTTGGCTTGACGCTGCTTTGCCAATTCGGCTGATTCTAAGACAAACACTGCCGCACCTTCACCTAGTACTAAACCTTCGCGGCGCAAATCAAAGGGATATGCCCCAGTTTTTGCCAAAGCGCCCATTTGTTGAAACCCTGACAAAGTCAGAGGTGTAATTGGTGCTTCCACAGCCCCAGCGATCGCTCGTTGACATTGCCCGGTTTTAATTAGTAAAGCTGCTTGAGCGATTGCCCAAATACCAGTAGCACAGGCCGCCATCGGTGCTAAAACTATCCCAGTAGCACCAATTTGTCGCGCAGCTGCGATCGCATTCATATGAGGTAAATAATTTAACCAATTCTCTATTACGACTTCCCCTGTATTTAAGGAAGTTTGGCGGGAATGATCACCATACATTTGCTGCGCCAGCAATTCCCAAGCACCCTGAAAACTGCGACTCGATCCAATAACCACAGCAGAATCAGGTAAAGGCGGCACCAATCCAGCATCTTTTAATGCAGAAGCGACAACCTGCTGAGTCAAAATTCTCAACTCAGCAGGTTGTTTCCCAATCAAACCTAAAGGATATGCTTCCAGTTCTGGAAATGGTTGATACCATCGAATACCAGATTTACCTGCAATTAACTGTTGCCAACTATCCTCTAAGTTTGCACCCAAGGATGAGACTAAGCCTATACCAGTAACAACAACCAATTTGGGGAATAGGGAATGGGGAATGGGGAATGGGGAATGGGGAATAGGGAATGGGGAATGGGGAATGGGGAATGGGGAATGGGGAAGTATTTTTGTTCTTGTCCCCTACTCCCTACTCCCTCTTAATCAGGTGTTTTCAAATTTTCTGCACCTTGAGTGACTTTAGCAGAATCAATGCGATCGCCTTGCTGAATTTTGTTAACTACATCAAAGCCTTCGGTAACATTACCAAATACAGCGTAGTTACCATCTAGAAAAGCTAAATCTGCTAGAGCAAAATAAAACTGTGAAGAAGCGGAATCAGGCATTTGCGATCGCGCCATTGCCACCGCGCCCAGTTTATGCTGCAACTGGGGTGGTTTAGTTACACCAGCTGACTCCAAGGTTTTGCCATAAACTGGGTTGGCTTCTCCTTCGGGCTTAATTTCTAAGGGTATGTAACGTTGATTGCCTGTTTTTGGGTCACTATAACCACCCGTTCCTAGTCTGTTGGCTGGAACTTTCGGGTCTTTGCTTTGGGGATCGCCCCCTTGCACTACAAAAGGTTGGGGTTCGCGCACAACTCGATGGAAAACCAACCCATCATACACACCCTTTTGGACTAAATCGACGAAGTTGCCAGCTGTGATTGGGGCATTGGTGCCGTCTACTTCAATGGTAATCGGCGAACCTTTAACCATCATCACCACAGTAGCCTTGCCTTCGAGCCGTGGTAAATCTTTCATTCCAGGAACACTCTCACTTGTGGTTTCTGATACAGATGTTGCTTCAGTATTTGTTGTAGTGTTTGCCTCACCTGCTGTTGACGTTGGAGAAGAGGCATTGGAAGTAACCTCTTGTGGTGTACATCCTCCCAACATCAAAGCACCGACCATCAAAAACGCAACTAGAAATTGTGAAACTTTTAATCGCATAACCGGTTACTGATTCAACCACAGTATCTTATCCGATTCCAAAAGGGGAATGGGGAATGAGGCAGAGGGGATGGGGGGCAGAGGTGAAAGAACTTATATTTATTTAGTAATCTCCCCCACTCACTCGCCTTGTCCCCCAATCCCCCCTATCCTTTAAAGCCCTTCCAGGGGTACTCGCAAAAAGCGTGCTAATTCTGCGCCTTTAGTTTCTAACTCTGATAGCGATAAAGGTTGACCTACCCTTGTTAGGGGAATATCTCTACGCCCTTTAATGCGTAGATACAGGGCGCGACGGGGATTAAGACCTTCTTTGATGTCTATTCTTACAGACTGCACGTCTTGGATACGGCTGTCAATTTCAATGCAACGATTTTTGCCAGGAAATCCCCAACGAAAAATTTTTATGCTACCCGTTTCTTGATTAAAATCGTTGTACCCGCCGCCAACATCCCATAAGATCACTAGCCATAGATACAAAGCTAAAAGTAAGCCCGCAGTGCCATATAACCCCATAACTAGTCCTTGGGGTACAAATATCAGTTGAGTTGGATCGCTGACTAGAAGTAAATTTACTTTTAGATAACTTGAGATCCCTGCTAACAAAAAGCCTGTGGCTCCTAATGTCACGATAGTTGCCCACCAGTAGTTGCTAAACCGACGAGAACCGAGAACATTTTGATGCAGGATAAGTGAAGGGTTGCGATCGCCATTAGGTGAATCGCCTTGGTTGATTGTTGTTGATGCCGTCATTGAACTACCTTGGCCCGTGAGTTCTTCCCTTTCAAAGTCTGCCATTTTAAGAGCTTGTCTTGCAAGTTGCAGGGCTATACTTTTAAAATTTATGAGAAAAGTTGTGTCAGATTGTTAAAATTCTGATATTCATAATATGTAATAGGTTTGTGTTTAATACCTGATTTACTGACATGGATTGGGCGAAAACCCGAACTAATGTGATAAGTTAAGAATCATTAAGTTACCACAAGCTAGATTACTAGCCAATGGTACGTGTAATGGCATCACTCTGAGAAATGCTGACTCATAAAGACGGTATCCTCTCAGAATCTCAGTTGTTTTTAGACGGCTGAGATTGTCAAAAAAAACGTTAATTCCTCGTGGCAGGTGCATTAATTCGGGAAAACCACCGATAGCACTGCTTGTAAAACGTTGCAATTTTAGTAAAAAGAGGATTTTAGTTCAATGACCATCGCAGTAGGACGCGCCCCCAGCACAAGAGGGTGGTTTGACGTACTAGACGACTGGTTAAAGCGCGATCGCTTCGTGTTTGTAGGATGGTCAGGGATATTATTATTCCCCTGCGCTTAC
>JAHHIM010000024.1:0-74201 GCA_019358915.1 Trichormus sp. ATA11-4-KO1 | reverse complement strand
ATTGGCCAGAGATTATGAATTATTGCCCGAAACTTCAGAAACCTTTCTCTACCTTGCAATGATCCGTATTATGGTGAAGCGATTGGCTTAATTTTTGACTCCCTAAAACTTTTCAAACATCCTCTAATGGCATTGGTCCTGTGATTGCCGGATTACTAATTGATCAATCTTATCCCCCAACCTATGGTTATCCATTATATCTAGCAGGAATGCTAACCTTTTTAGTATTATTATTAGCAATATTTACTCAGAAAAGATACACACCTCAATTTAAATCAAGGTGAGTATTACTGCATATGTTATTCCAGCCTAAGTAAACAGTATTGATGTATAAATTATTTTTCAGGCTGGGTTTTTTGACCTAGAGAACAACGGTCAAACCACTCCTGGTATTTTTTCTGTAGTGACTCATTAGCCACAGCAATTGTAATTTTCACCTGCTTACATCCGTGGTCTTTTTCGAGAGCGATCGCATTTAAAAGTAAACTGGCAATTTTGGGTGAACTAAATACACCATTCACTGTTAAGCTACCATCAAATATTACCTCTTCAGGTCTTTCTCCTGTAATCAATTCAAGACCAGAAATTTCCCCTTGCCCTAAATCAATTTCTGCAAGTTGTCTATTTTCTGGGCTAACTTGTTCTATAATTAATTTTTCTCGCCGGACTGGTACTTGTACCATCCGAGTTTCAATTTCTTTGCGAACAATCACCTCACCAAGTTTATGTTTGCTACTGTCAGCTATCAGTCGCTCTTCAATTAACCGAATAATATTTTCTTCATCAACTTCTGAATTTGCTGACTCAACTTGACTTTGGATAGTTTGGCTATTGGTATTTAACTCGGTTGAGTTATCCGATATTTTTTGTTCGCCTGGTGTTCCTGTTCCTAAATATTCAGGCATAAACTCTATTTCTGATTTGTCTAGGTCTATGAAAACAGATTGAGCTTCATTGTCAATTTTGTTGACTTTTTGGCTCCACAATAGAAATAAACGATGTCTATCTAGCGATCGCGTGTCTTCCTGTTGAGATATTACAAGGTTTAGCCGATGATTAGCATTCAAAATAATATTCTTGACTTTGCCTATTAGTTGGCCTTGCCTGTCTATTACAGCAAAGTCTTGCACCTTGTTTTTCAATGTTTCTAGCAAGGTGTTTACACTGGTTTTTTGGTTGACGTGTTTAAGGTTATTCGCCATCGGTTGGCTATTCATAATTAAGATTGATTAATTACTTTTATAAAAATTAGTTATTTTTATCCTTTTGAGTGATTACAAGTACAGGTAAAGCTGAGGAAAGCCCTACCTGTACTATCCCTAATAGAGTAATTAGCTCACGAGTGATTATTCTGTGTTTGTTAGTTAGCGCTCTTCAACTGGAAGATTAGGAGCATTCACATCTAACTCTTCACGACGTACAGTTTCTTGAGTTTCCACTGTGTCTTTCTCTACAACTTTTTTAACTCTGACTTCTTCACGTAAAACTGCTTCTTTGCGAACGTCAGCCGTTTCTTCATGGAGTTCTACACGAGCAACTTCGCCTTCACGGAAGTTAGCTTCGCTGCTAGAAACAACTCTACCAGCGTCGTCTGGAGTTATGCGCTCAATGACAACATGTTCTCTTTCTACCGGTACTGAAACTCTAGCAGTTTCACTTTCGACGTGCTTACCAACTGCTACTTCACCAGTTTTCTGCCGTCTCTTATTAGCAATTAGCCGTTCTTCGTATAGTCTTAGGGTTTGATGATCTTGCTCATTTAATCCATACAAAGAAGGTTCGTGTTCATAAGTATAGGTGTCACGGTTATAGGTTGGTGTAGTTGTTGGCATCGGGGTTGATGCTTCTACAGGTCTAGTTTGATATTTAGGATCGCGATAAACTCCGCGTACCCGTTCTTCATAGTCGTAATCAAGTATGCGTCCTTCTTCAAACTCTGGCAAAGCTTCAGCTTGCTCTCTAGTCATGCCAATGGTGTAGACGCGATTAGCATTATAGTCAATGCGGGAACGACCAACTGGTAATAATACTTTTTTACCAAAGATCCAGAAACCTAAGTCAACCACCAGATAGCGAAAATGACCTTCATCATCAACTAGAATGTCACTAACAGTGCCTATTTTCTCATCAGTTCTTTCTGTATAAACACCAAATCCGGTAATATCATTACCTTGAAAACTATCCCGGTAATTTGGATCAAAATCTGCTAATTTGTGGAGAGTCATTATATCTTACCTCTAATTTTTTAAGCCATCTGTTACTTAATTAATATAAATATTTACACAAGGTTTTACCTCCTTCTTTTGACTTAATTTCCTCAATTTATTGATATCCAAAGTTATAGATGTTTTGTGATATCAAGAATCGAAATTCACTATAATAATTGTGCATATTTAAATTAAATATGCACAATTAAAAGTACAGACAGAGGTAAAATATACCCTGCCTGCAAGGCTTTTCATATCCATCTACCCTACCAATTCTTTATAAGCAACTTAAACAGTTTCTGGTCTATTAGTACCCGTTTTATCCACACGCAATTCGCCTGTAGTATCAATATCTAATTGTTCTCGACGAATTGTGTCTTCTGCTTCTACTGTTTGCTGATCCACCACCTTTTTCAGTCTAACTTCTTCGCGCACGAAAGCCTCTTTACGAATATCCGGGGTTTCTTCATACAATTCTATGCGTGCTACCTCCCCTTCTTGAAACTTAAGCGCGTTTGGATCGACAACTGTTCCTATTTCAGTTGGTGGTACTCGCTCGATTAAAACACGTTCTTTTTTAATAGGTACTGTCACCCGTGCGGTTTGTGTTTCAATGTGCTTACCAACTGCTACTTCTCCGCTCTTGATCCGATGCTTATTAGCAATTAATCTTTCTTCATACAGTCTGAGTGTTTGATGATATTGTTCATTTAAATTATATAAAGCTGGTTCTTGCTGGTAATTGAATGTCTCGCGATTATTAGTGCCATCATTAGTTAAAGGGCGAAAAACAAAACGGACTTGTTCTTCATAATCCTCATCAACATTGATGTCTTCTCTGTATTCAGGTAAACATTCTACTTGCTCTTTACTCAGTCCATCAACGTAAACACGTTTTGCTGGATAATTGATGCGAGAAAGACCAATTGGCAGTAATATTTTTTTGCTGACTGAATCTAAATTTGTGTCAATTACTAGATAGCGAAAATGTCCATCTTGGTCAACTAAAGCATCAGCAACAGAGCCGACTATCATACCCCCTTCGGTATAGAGATCCAAAGCTTTAACATCATCACCGCCAAAGGTTTCTCGATAGTTAGGAGCGAATTCTTCGAGTTTATAAAGAGGCATAGTTCCAAGTTGGGTAAATTGTTTATATCTATCCATTAGCGTAAAGAGTATTATGCTGATTTTCCTCCTGCTGGCGGCTGAATTCAAATGAGATATTTTATAGTTTCTAGTTCATACCTCGTAAGATAAATTTGAGCCAAATTAATTATCTACTTATATATAACTTAAGCTATAAATACTTGTATGTTTTCATAGTTGAAACTCTTCCTTATGGAAGATTAACAGTTTCAGTTTATCCTCCACTTGTTAATGGAAAATTAGGCAAGGTGGAGGTGCAAAGATAAAGGGGTTAGAAGAGAAAGAAGTTATATTAGTCTCAGTCTCTTCTCTGCTCCCCTGCTTTTTCCCAGTCCTGATTTAGTGCGCTACAAGCTGCTCAGTGCGCTTTGATAGTAACTGCTTGGCTCGCTCTGCCACATTTTGATTTTGCTCTTTGATTTGTTGGAAAAATTGGGCAAGTTCGCGATCGCCTGCTTGTTCTGCGTCTTCAATATACTTGTCACAACAAGCTGCACATTGTAAGGCGTGGTAGAGAACACTGATGAGGTTAAAGTGTTCGTCCTGAGTTCCGGTATGATACTTGTCAGGCATTTTTTTCCTCCTGGTTACAGTAATACCAATTCGTAATTAAGAGGTGGCAGATATGATTTAGGTTGCCATATTTTGTATCTGTCACATTTTTGTTTCCAATTGGTAGAAGTAATTTTTAAAGTAACTGTCACTTTTGCTTCTCACTCCTACCAAAGGAAAGAGTTAGACATTAATGTTTATACTCCTACTGGCTGTCTAACTTGCGATTTCACAGCTTCCACAATGGCATCAGCATCTATTTTGGCAGCATGAAGTAGTTCTTCTGGTGTGCCTGAACCTGGCATATCACGCACCGCTAACTTAATTAATCGCAGTTGAGGCCCATCGTAAACAGGAGTATTGCTAGTACCAGCAAACACATCCAGCACAGCCGCGCCTAGTCCGCCTTCTATCCAGTGGTCTTCAACAACTACTAAATTACCTTTAGTATCCCGTGCAGCTTGCTGAATTGTTTGTCCATCAATGGGTTTGACACAGTAAGCATCAATGATACGTACCATAATGCCTTCGTTTTTCAGTCTGTCATAAGCCTTAAGTGCCTCATGCAGGGTAATACCTGCACCAATCACAGTTGCTTGATCTCGGTCAGAACTACGAATAATTTTGCTACCACCAATGGGAAATTCTTCATTAGCACCATAAATCACAGGTGTTTTTTCCCGTGTAGTGCGCAGATAAACAATGCCATCGCGATCGCTCATTTGCGCGACTAGTTTGGCGGTTTGATTAGCATCACTAGGATAAAGTACGGTACTACTCCATACTGCTCGCAGGGCGGCTAAATCTTCCAACCCCATCTGCGAAGGGCCATCCTGTCCAATGGATACTCCCGCATGAGAACCCACTAATTTAATGTTGGCGCGCGAAACGGCAGCCATCCGCACAAAGTCGTAGGCCCGAGTTAAGAAAGCAGCAAAGGTAGACGCGAAGGGTTTGTATTTTCTCACCTGTAAGCCCACCGCAGCTGCTATCATTTGCTGTTCAGCAATGTACATTTCAAAGTAGCGCTCAGGATAAGCTTCGGCAAAATCTTCGGCGTAAGTAGAATTGCTTACCTCTGCATCTAGGGCAATGATATCGGGTTTAGCGGCTCCTAATGCGACTAAAGCATCGCCATATGCCCTACGTGTGGCAACTTTTGCGCCTTTGTTATAGGTAGGCAGTTGCAGGGGTTGAGGATTGCCTGTTGATGCTGGTTGTCCTTGTTCTTCGGGTGTATCCACCTGAATAATAATTTGGCGTTCACCGCCTAACTCGGCAATTACTTGTTTTTCGTCATCGGGACTCAACGCTTTGCCATGCCAACCACCTAAATCTTCTAGGGAAGCTACACCTTTACCTTTCTTGGTGCGGGCAATAATGACTGTGGGGCGATCGTTAACGGTTAACGCCGCGCTAAATGCTTGGTCAATCTCTGTTAAGTTATGACCATCAATTTCAATTGCCTGCCAGCCAAAGGCTCTAGCACGATTAGCGTAGGCTTGTGTATTCCAACCCAATTCGGTTTGACCCCGTTGACCGAGGCGATTGACATCAATAATGGCAATGAGATTATCTAGGGTGTAATGTGCGGCATGATCAAAAGCTTCCCAAACCGAACCTTCGGCTGTTTCGCTATCACCCAGAAGTACCCAGACATGATATGGAAGTTGATCTAAATATTTACCTGCCAGAGCTACTCCCACACCAATCGGCAAACCTTGTCCTAGGGAGCCAGTTGCTACATCAACCCAAGGTAAAACTGGCGTAGGATGACCTTCTAAACGACTGCCAAACTGCCGCAATGATCGCAATTCTTCATCACTAATTACCCCTGCTGCTTTATACATACTATAGAGCAGGGGTGCTGCATGTCCTTTAGAAAACATCAAGCGATCGTTATTAGGATTAGCTGGGTTGTCGAAGTCATAGCGGAAATGTTTAGCAAGTAAAACCGCCATCAAATCAGCAGCTGACATAGACGAAGTAGGATGACCTGAACCAGCAACGGTTGTAGCGCGAATACTATCTACACGCAACTGTTGTCCTAGTTCATGCCATTGGTGTAGTTGCTCCTGTGTGGTCATAATAGTTTTCCTGAATAAAAATACAGGTAATTGCCAATTTTTAGCAATTTTTGGCTAGATTGAGCTATTTCCCGGATAAATTACCACTATGCTTTGTGCCAAAACAAAAATTCTTTTTTGACTTCTAATGTTTAATTTTGTTATGGGTGGTAATTTGTCAATAACCAAGGAAGTTCTTTCAGTCTTCCTGGGTTCACTTTAGAGATTAGGAGGTGTAATAACTTCTTTCTAATGGAATAACTAACCTTTCTTTCTCAGGGTATATAAAACAAAATCTAGTCTAATATTTATGTAGTTTTTATAAAAAATAAAATTTAGATAATTAACACAGTTAAAATTATGCTTAGGCTGTTAGTGCAGAATAACTAGTTATTAAATAATATCTTTTCCATGACAAAATTTGTTAATTTTTGTCCCCTGCGTTCTACTTCTTGCTTTTTTACAACAATAAATTTCTTCCTTTCAAAAAAAGGTTTAGCTGTAATACTAGCTTCTACAAATAACTTTTGAATCTTTAAATCTCTGGCTGTTAATTCAATTTGTTCTAAAATTTTAGTACCAACTCCTTGACCTTGAAAATCTTTATGGCAATAAAAGCGGTCAATATGTCCATTTGCCTCTAGTTCTCCAAAGCCAAGAATATTACCATCCTCTTGGGCTACATAAGTAAACTTACTTTTTAAGCTGTTCATCCAAACTTCAACATCCATATTTACTGATGTCCAAGCATCTATTTGTGCTTTTGTGTAATCACGAATATTCACTTCATGAATGGTGTCAGAGAACAACTTCATAATTGCTTCGGTATCACCTATTTCATATCTTCGTACTTTCATAATTAATGTATATCTTATGTTTTCACAACCTGAAACACCATTGCCCACTACAATTCAAGAAAGTCCCTCTACTGAACCGATTCAGCAAGATCCACTCATTGCTAAAGGTTGGCAACGCGAACAGTACATTGGCATTGCTATACTCGTTATTAGCTTGGT
The DNA here is from genome assembly GCA_019358915.1 of Trichormus sp. ATA11-4-KO1. Lineage (GTDB taxonomy): Bacteria > Cyanobacteriota > Cyanobacteriia > Cyanobacteriales > Nostocaceae > LEGE-11386. The sequence continues at coordinate 67,211 of JAHHIM010000024.1, read as the reverse complement.
TGCGGCTGTGGGATATTTTAGTCGCAGATTTGAATATGCCTTGTTATTTGCTTTTACCCTCAGTATCATCTTGATCGCTTTCTTGCTGACGATTTAAGTATATACTCAGTATAGTATATAAATTAAACGCTTTGTATAGGAGTATTTATGCAGTCGGCAGATACAAAAACTAAATTTGTTGTTTGCATTAGCAACAAAGATTACCCCGCTTCCTTAGAAATTAGAAAAATTTATCAGGTTATTCCTGATGTTCATGCTATTCAACATTATATGATTCGGGTGATTGATGAATCAGGCGAAGATTATTTATACCCAAGTACTTATTTTATACCTATTGAGTTACCTAAGGCAGTTGAAGAAGCTTTTTCTTTAGCCAGTTAAGTTTTAACATCAACTTTTTAAATCTTTCTCTTCAAGACCTATGTGAATAAAATTTAAAATCCCAAATAGTATGATTTTACTTCTAGATTATTGAATAAATAAACAATGTTAAAATTTTTTGCTGACCGAGGCGGTACATTTACAGATATAGTTGCTGTTACTGATGAACAGGTAATTATAGACAAACTCTCAAGCCATCCTGACCGTTTTTTAATTGTTTCTATTCCTCAGCATCAATGGATTATCGTCTATAAACTACTTTCGGAAAATCCTGAAAAATATCAAGATGCAGCTATTCAAGGTATTCGGGATATTATCGGTCTTGCAGGTAATGAACCTATGCCTACTGAAGTTATAGAAGTGGTAAAAATGGGGACAACAGTAGCAACAAATGCCCTATTAGAAAGAAAAGGCGATCGCCTGGCACTTTTCATTACTAAAGGGTTTAAAGATGCCCTGAGAATTGGCTACCAAAATCGTCCTGATATCTTTGCTCGTCAGATCATTTTACCAACCATGCTGTATGAACAGGTAGTTGAGGTTGATGAGCGCTATGATGCCCACGGTGAGGAATTAAAATCTGTCAATATTCACCAAGTAAAGAACGATTTACAAGCAGTTTATCATACAGGGATTCGCAGTTGTGCCATTGTTTTTATGCACAGTGATCGCTATCCTTACCATGAACAACAAGTTGCCCAACTTGCTCAAGAAATTGGATTTACACAGATATCTATATCCCATCAAGTCAGTCCTTTAATGAAATTGGTGAGCCGAGGAGATACAACAGTCGTTGATGCTTATTTAACTCCAATTCTGCGTCGCTACATTAACCAGGTAGCTAGTTACTTACCCCAAGTAAAATTAATGTTCATGAAATCTGACGGCGGTTTAGTCGCAGCCCCACAGTTTCAAGGGAAAGATAGTATTTTAAGCGGACCGGCTGGGGGAATTGTCGGTGCAGTGCAAACTAGTAAAAGAGCAGGTTTCGAGTTAGTTATTACCTTTGATATGGGCGGAACAAGTACGGATGTTGCCCACTTTAAAGGAGAATATGAACGTCAATTAGATTCCGAGATTGCTGGGGCGCGGATGCGAGTTCCCGTATTAGCAATTAATACTATTGCGGCTGGTGGCGGTTCAATTCTGTTTTTTGATGGTTTTAGTTATCGTGTCGGGCCAGAATCTGCGGGATCAAATCCTGGGCCTGCTTGTTACCGACGAGGAGGGAAATTAGCAGTTACTGATGCCAATGTCATGTTAGGTAAAATTCATCCCCAATACTTCCCCTCTGTCTTTGGATTAAATGGTAATTTGCCTTTAGATAAAGATATTGTTATTCAGAAATTTACCCAATTAGCTCAAGAGATTGCAGATGTTACAGGAAATCATCGGACTCCCGAACAAGTAGCAGCCGGATTTATAGCGATCGCTGTAGAAAATATGGCAAATGCTATTAAAAAAATCAGTCTACAACGGGGTTATGATGTTACCCAATATGTACTTTGTTGTTTTGGTGGTGCCGGGGCGCAAGTTGCCTGTTTAATTGCCGATACATTAGGGATGAAAAAGATATTTCTCCACCCTTATGCTGGGGTTCTTTCAGCTTATGGTATGGGTTTAGCTGATATTAGAGCAATTAGAGAAAGTGGCGTAGAACAGCCTTTAACTCAAGTTTTAATTCCACAATTACAGCAGCTAATGGCATCTTTAGAAAATCAAGCTAGAGGTGAAATAACATCAGAAAAGGTGAGCAATAAAGAGGAAGTAGTCCGAAAAGTTAATTTAAAATATGCAGGGACTAACTCTACATTAAATATTAACTTTGCCACTCAGATAACAGTAATGCAACAAGAATTTGCAGATGAACATAAATCTCGTTACGGTTTCATCCAAGTAGAAAAAACTTTAATTGTCGAATCTGCGTCAGTAGAAGTAATTCAAAAAATGGATACTCCCGCAGAACCCTTAATTACTCGTACCCGTCCTCTAAATGAAGTCCCCAAAGCTGTTGAAACAGTTAGAATGTTTACTGCTAACAAATGGTATGATACGCCTGTTTATCAACGGGAAGATTTGCAACCAGGAGATAGAATTAGTGGGACTGCTATTATAGTTGAAAAAATTAGCACAATTGTAGTTGAGCCTAACTGGGAAGCTAGATTAACTGAACGCAATCATTTAATTTTACAGCGTTGATAATAATAAGATTTTAGATTATTCGTTAGGAAATTCCTGCTTTTTGAAAGATTTGCCGAGGCGTAATTTGTATGTCTGTAAATAAAGAATCTGCTAAAGCATCAGTACCGCGTTTAGTTTGAGGGAGAGCATCTGGATAAAAAATAGTCAGAGTTTTTGCTCTAGAGTCTATAATCCAAACTCGTTGAACTTTAGCATTCAGATAATCTGTAGCTTTTTCTGTCATTTCTCCGAAAGTTTGACCAGGTGAGATAATTTCAATCACTAATTCGGGTGCAACAGGACAAGCATCATCTTGTAACCAATCAGCAGCAAGACGGTTATAAGAAATATAAGTCAAATCTGGTACAGGAACCCAGTCTTGTTGATTTCGTGTTAGCTTAATTGCCCATTCTATGACCACCCGTCCCTTTCCTTGTGCCCATGCAGATAAGAGTATAAATAACGCACCTGTTATCGAACTATGAAAGAATTTTGGTGACATTTCATCATTTTTGAATTTGGGGACAGCTTTTCCCTCAATGAGTTCATGGGGGATGTCTGCTTCGGGGAGTGCGAGGAATTCTTCAAGGGTGAGTTGAGTTTTGAGTTGATTCATAGGGATAACCGTCTTATTTGCTCAATGCATATTCATCTGTAATCGAGTTATCTTGTTATTAACTTTAACTAAATTTTTGCAACCATAACATAGGAGAAAGATAATGCTCCAAAAATTGTTTTACGTATTATGCGATCGCCTCTTCACTATTTGTGCTTAATCATAACTGTGATCAGTCTTGCTGATCGTAGTGATTGCGTGATGCAACTACCTTAGAAAAGTGTTCTCTTGACCAATTAGCGATCGCTAGTAATGGTTCTATTAGTGTTTCTCCCAAAGGTGTTAGAGAATATTCCACACTCAAAGGCATCTGTGATAATACTTGACGCTCCACTAACCCATGCCGTTCTAGTTTACGCAGGGTTTGAGTTAGCACCTTTTGGGAAATTCCTTCAATGCGTCGCTGAATATCGTTATATCGTCGTGAACGGTAGGCTAGGCAATATAGCACAATCACGCTCCACTTATCTGTAATCACATCAAGAATTTGCTGAGTCGGGCAATTGAGTGTGAATAATTCTGGTTCGGGAAAGTCTTGTACCATCAAAATTTTTCACGCACCATTTGGTACCTAATTGTTTTTGTGCAGCAGTCATTTTAGCCTGAAGTGGTAACCAATTGAACCTTTGCGCTTAAACCAAAGAAAAGTCATGAGTTCTACCATTAATCTGTTTTCACCCATGCAAATGGGGAGTCAGGCATTACAAAACCGGATGGTCATGGCCCCGATGACTCGCCTCCGGGCTGTGGGATCAATTCCCACTCCTTTGATGGCAGAATATTATGCCCAAAGAGCCTCAGCCGGGTTGATCATCACTGAATGCACGATGATTTCACCATTGAGTAATGGATATATCAACTGTCCAGGTATTTACTCACCTGAGCAGGTAACGGCATGGCAACAAGTCACCGATGCCGTTCATGCCAAAGGAGGCAAAATTTTCTTGCAACTGTGGCACAGTGGGCGGGTAGGACATCCATTTCTTTTGGATGGTGAGTTACCTGTAGCTCCTAGTGCGATCGCCGCAACGGGAACACTCCACACCCCAAGAGGCAAAGTTACCTTAGAAACACCCCGCGCTCTAGAAACTGACGAAATACCGCAAATTATCGAGCAGTTCCGCCAAGGTGCAAAAAATGCCATGAACGCAGGGTTTGATGGCGTTGAGTTACATGGTGCTTTTGGTTATTTAATCGATCAATTTTTGCAAGACGGCTCAAATCAGAGAACAGATAAATACGGCGGTTCCATTGAAAATCGCGCGCGATTTCTCCTAGAAGTGGTCGAGGCAGTTTGCCAAGTTTGGGAAAGCGATCGCGTCGGGATTAAGTTATCTCCCAGCAATACATTTTACGGAATGCACGATTCTCAGCCTCAAGCAACATTTAGCTATGTGATTAAAAAGCTGAATTTATTTGCGCTTGCTTACATTCATTTAATGGAGCCAAATGAACAAGATTTAGCAACCCGCGATGTTATCAATCCCGTAATTTCCACCTTTCGCCCCCTCTATCAAGGCTTAATCATCACCAACGGAGGGTATGATAAATCTCAGGGAAATCAAATTTTGGTGACAAATGAAGCGGATCTAGTTTCCTTCGGCAAGCTATTTATCGCTAACCCTGATTTACCTGAGCGTTTTGCAATTGATGCTGAGTTAAACTCGCCCAATCCTGCAACATTCTATGGTGTGAAAGAGCAAAATTTGGAGAATGGTTACACAGATTATCCATCTCTGAAAGCGAGCTAGAATTAACCCTTTCCATCTCTTAACTCTGTGTTCTCTGCGCCTCTGTGGTTAAATAAATTACTTTAAACCGCAGAGTCACAGAGAGCGCCGAGAAAAAAAGAAATTTTACGAGTCATATTTAAAGGGTTAATACCTAGAATCTCAGCCTTGTGAATTTATAATTTATATTTTTTCCGTAGCTTTTTTGTAAAAAAGGTACACATAGGGGTGAAAATCGATGACATAACTACTTTTTCCTGTTTGTTGTGCTGTACTCATGAATGATTCTCCGCGTCAGGATCTATCTGTTTATCGGCTGGCTTTGGGAGCGCAAGCGCCTCCTCAACCATTGCCCCTCAATCCTGCTACTCTGCTATCTCTAGTGAGGTCACAAATAGATTTACTGATTGAGCAACAGATCACCGCAACGTTTTGGGTTAAGCTACCACCAGGAAAAATTTGGGACGCAGAATTATTGCGATATCAATCTTCGATGAGTGGTTCTGGCGTGATCTATACTTGCCAGATGAGAGGAAATGCAAATTTCAACGCATCTAATCATGTCTGCGTGCAACTACCACCAAATAGGCTATTGCGGCGGGAATACTTTCTCATAGTGTTGTCGCCGCAGTTTTGCAATTTAATTGTAGTGCAGCGATCGCTGAAAAATAAAACCCACGGTATGGGGAAGGCGCACACCCAGAAACACCCGCCTTTACTAGCTATAACTACTGTTGAAGGAAGAGTCATTCAGCGAGTGTTAGATGGCATTAAGCAGGCGAGGTTACCAGAATCATCTGTTGTACCTGCGGATTTGATTTGCCCAAGTGTATCCGCATCAGCAATTATGAGTCAGCTGTTGACCAAACAACTCCAGCGACAGGAGGAAATTAATTGCTACATCTCGACTAAACGCATCGCTAAGTTGCGGCTGCAAAATCAAAAGCTACAAAACCAAGAGCAACTTAAGGATGAATACTTGAGCAGTGTGTGTCAAGAACTACGGACACCTCTAACGCACATGAAGACAGCACTTTCGTTGTTAAATTCGCCTAATCTTAAACCACCGCAGCGACAACGTTATTTACAAATGCTCAATACCCAGTGCGATCGCCAAAGTACTCTGATTACAGGTTTATTAGATTTGGTAAATCTGGAGCATAATTTGGAGGGGACGAACTTAGAGTTGGTAAATCTTGCAGATATTGTGCCTGGGATAGTGAGCACTTACCAGCCTGTAGCTCATGAAAAAGGCATTATGTTAGCTTACACCATACCATCTGAACTTCCCGGTGTGTGGTGTGTAATGGGTGGACTAAGGCAGATAGTGATTAATCTGCTACATAACAGCATTAAGTTTACCCCCAATGGTGGCCAAGTGTGGGTAAGGACGCGTGTTCACAACGACTATGTGCAATTAGAATTCCGCGACACAGGTATGGGAATTAGTGAAAACGAAATTCCCAAAATCTTTGACTGCTTTTATCGAGTCCGTTCGGGAGTTACTGAAGATATGGGTGGCGCTGGTTTGGGTTTAACGATTGTCAAACGGTTGTTGTGGCGTTGTGGTGGTGCTATTTATGTTAAAAGTAAGCTGGATGAAGGGTCTACCTTTATTGTGCAGCTACCAAGAGTTCGCAAAACACCAAGAGCGATCGCTGTAAAAAATCCATAATCCCCATTCCCTTCTTAACTTCTAATTCCTAACTTGTGCTTACTGCTGACTTCCAAAGGCAAGAATATAGTTAAAACTTCCCCATTGTGTGGGCGTTGGCGGACAATTAGTTTACCGCCAATAGCCTGAAATAAATGCTTGGTTGCGGCAATGTTCAAGCTAATCGTACCTGTTTCTGGCTGAAACATCAGCAGTTGACCAAGGGCTTTACGAATTGGTGGAGTTGCGGCTACTTTACTGGTGTCTTGGCATTGGATTTGGGGCGATAATTGCAATTTTAGTTGGTCTCCCGCCGGGATCACCTGTACTTGAATATGACCGCCTGGTGGTAAGCTGCGAGTGAAATTCTCCATCAACCCGGTGAGTACTTGATCCAGCATATTCGGATTACTGACCACTGTTGGCAGTTGCTGGGGTAAAACCACATCTAAAGTCAAATTCCGCCGATGCGCTGCTTGTTGCCAGCGAGGAATACTCTGCTGCAACACTTGATCTAACGACATGGGTGTAAGTTGAGTGTTTGGAGATTTTACCGAGGTGCAAGTTTCTAGTTCTGCTGCTTTAAATAGTAACTCCATCCGATCAATTTGCTCGGTACACTCGTGGTCGATAATTTCTAACCGATGAATTACATTAGCTGGTAAGTCTCGCCGCTTCAGCAGCAGGCGCGTCATGGTGCGAATGGTTGTCAATGGAGTGCGAACTTCATGAGCAAAAGCTTGGAGTAATTCGATGTCAGGGACTGGAGATTGAGTGTGGGAAATTGAGGATTGGGGATGGGAAATTGGGCAATAAAGATGAGGCTCACTCTTTTGTCCCCAGTCTCCAGGGTTTTGTGATGCTTCCTTAGTTTCTTCTGGTTGTGTTAATTCTTGAAGCAACAACTGGCTAAACTGCATCACAGTCCGATAATCTGCTGTCACAGGAGCATATTTTTGTACTAATGTATCCAGTTCAGCAAAAAATTCTGGATTACTCAGCATTACCCGCGCGCCTAGCGATCGCCAAGCCTGCTGGACTATTTCTGGCTCAAAAGAAAATGAAAATGTTTTATTACCGTTTTTGTGTTCTGCTAAAACTAAGACTAAGCGAAATTTTTCTGTAAAAACCAAACAAAATTGCTCTGCTGCCAGTGGGTCGGCAGGTAGCAAGGGTAGTACTGATTCGTGGGGAACCTTTTCTACATCTGCCATGGCGATCACTGTTGGCATGTGAAATGGCATCAGTGCCAAGGGGTTAAATGGCTTAGCTGTAAAAGTGACAGTTTGTAAGCTTTGAGTTAGTCTAGGCTGACTAAATAAGGGTGCTGGTGCAGCTAGCACTAATCCTTGGTTCGCCTCAGGTGAAGTGGTTGCTAAAGTGTTGATTAGCAGTTGTTCTGTCGCTGCTAAACTGACGCGCCATTGCCGCTCTGCTTTGGTTGGTGAACATTCAGCCATGATTGATTGACTTTCGGCTAAAACTTCACTCAGACTTGGCAATATCCATTCGTACACAGGTTTTCACCCCTTAATTTTAGAGCGGCTGGCGGCGTTTAGATTAAGTATTTCATCATTACTTATGAGGTTATAGTCTTTTGTGTACTAGCGACAGTCGTAGAACCGAACAAGATAGGTGCAATTTCCCCTGTCTTGAGTCCAGTCCTGATCACCCTGAACAAGAGAGGAATCCGTGACTACCAAATAGGATTTTATTTTTTTTTATCAGATGCATCTTCCCTTGATCCTCTGTGGTTTTGCTGATTACTTACAAATTTTATAAATTTGTGGTAGCTGCCACCAAGGAATATGGGGATATTCATGATGTTCTTTATGGTAGCCAAAATGGTAGCAAGTAATAAATGACCACCAAATTGGCCGGTTAATAGTTTGGGCACAATGAGGCTGAATATAACCGCCTTTTGGCTCACGATGAGGCAGAAAAGTCCCAAAATAAAATAATTGTAATGAACTTAATATGGAAGGAATTACCCAAAAATAAGTTAGATTATCACCAGGTATATGAAATATGGATTTTGCGATGTTATAAATAATAGTTAAAGTAATAATTTGTTGCCAACTCCAGTAACCCTTCATAAAATAAATATACCAAGCAAAAAAGTTTTTATGCTTACCATCATGAAAGTCTGGATCTATTTTACTTACTGGTTTATGATGATGTAACCAATGCTTTTTTAACAGTTTTGGATATGATAAAAGACCATAAATTGATAAGGTTAATGACCCAATAAAATGGTTGATTTTGGTGTTTTTGGGAAATACTACCCCATGCATAGCATCATGAGAAGTAATAAATAATCCTGTATATAAAAATGTTTGCCACAGGATAATTGGCAATAAAATCAAAAAATTTATTTCTGAGATATCAATAAATAGTAATAATCCCAAGCTAATAGCCCATATACTAATAATGGCAATGGCTATAAAAATTCCCCCAAATAAATCGTTATTTTTTACTTCTGGGGTGATTGATTTTTGATTTTTATATGGTTGTTCTAACTGGATCACGCTTTTACTCCGCGTAGCATTTTAGGTGAAAATTCTCAAAATATAGTCACAGTAAAAAGCACCAACCACGAGCTAGAAATGTCTATTAGTGGTTAGTGTTCTACACTAGACAATACCAACATTTTTATACTATGTAGAAATGTTAAGTTACTTTAACTATTATTACACATACAACTGATCTTATTGAGTCGCCCAGGTAAAGATGTTGCTATTGTTATCTTTGGCAAGCAAGGATGGTCACTCATTAGTCAGAAGCGTGAAGCATCAACATAGTACTTTTGTACTGTATTGTTACCATTGAGATCCTCAAGCAGAGAAACAGGAGAAAAAAATTCTCCCCCTTACTCATTTCCCTACTCCTCATATCTTGCACCAGGCGACTGGAAGTCACAGCTACACAGGCGCGACGCGTAGCGTCTTCCCGGAGGGAAGGCCACCTACGTGGGTTCAAAACCCTTGTTTTTCCTTGAGTCCGCAAGGCGGACTTTGTTTGTATAGCTGCGATTTTAATCGCCAAGGGTTGGTGCAAGATGTCAGACTCAGCCTTTCTCAAGCTATTCAATCGCGAGAAAATGCCTCTGTTCCCTCTTTTCCTAATAGATCAGCAACACGCTTCCAACTTCAGACTGAGGCGTAAAATCAAACTTAAAGGCATGACGCTTCTTGCCAATTTTATGTAGTGTTATTTGCATCACTAGAATAAAGTTGCATTGTGGATTTTCCTGAAAAATCTAATTACATTTTTCATAATATTTACCTGGTCATTTAGTGCTATCTGTCTCTAGTGCCAAATTCTCAGCAAGTCTAAAGGATGAGATTTAGAGAATTTTTGCACGGAAGTCTTTTTATTAAATAATTATTTCATTGAGTAGATGTTTTTTCACCATTCATTACTAGCTAAAATTTCACAATGAATGAATTATAGTGACCAAATACTATTCCAAATCTCATCAAAAATCTAACGGAAGTCAGAAGATTTTTTTGAGCCTTGTTGCCCAGACTAAATAGATAGTAAATAACATTCTAATTTTAGAATATGGCTCCTACAGTAATAATTACAGGTGCTTCTCAAGGCATTGGTAAAGCAACTGCACTTTTATTTTCCCGAAAAGGATATAACCTTGTCCTTGCAGCTCGTCATGCTGACTCCTTGGCAGCCACAGCACAGGAATTACAAAGCCTTGGTCGTACAGCACCATTAACTATTACTTGCGATGTCAAAGATCCATCCCAGGTAGATACATTAGTGAAAAATGCCTTGGAGCATTATGCTGACATTGATGTGCTGGTAAACAATGCAGGTATTTTTGCATCAGGGCCAGTGGAACAGTTTTCGCTCAACGATTGGCACCAAGTTATAGATACTAATCTATGGGGATATATTCATACTATCCATGCTCTTTTGCCTCATTTTCTCCAACGGGGAAGTGGAACCATAGTTAATGTCAGTTCTATTGGGGGAAAAGTACCTACTGCTTATTTAGTTCCTTACTGTACTAGTAAATTTGGGGTGACAGGATTAACAGAATCATTGCAGGCAGAATTACAGCCAAAAGGTATTTCTGTTTGTGGGATTTATCCAAATTTAATCAAAAGTAGTTTTATGGAACGGGCAGTTTTTCGAGGTAAGGATGAGCAAGATATTACCAGCCGCCGTCAACAGCTTGATAATGTGCTGAAAAATCCTGTTATTGAGAAGCCTGAAGATGTGGCAAATGCTATTTGGGATGCAGTTAAGCATCAAAAATCGGAAGTAATGGTGGGTTCGGCAAATGTGTCGCAGGGTTTATACAGATTATTTCCTGGCTTGATGAAATGGGTTTCTCAACAAGGTCTAAAAAATCAGGATAAATAGGTATCTTTTGTAATTTTCTTATAGCTGTTCAAATGCAATTTGAAGCATTGTAAGCTAATGGCTACTTTCTGATTGATTCCATTAACTCAATACACTTGTTCATCTGCTGACGCATGGTGTCAGCATCAGCATGAAATCTTCGACCATGACCAGGTAGTACCCACTCAAATGAGTATTTAACTAACTTATACATTGATTTTATCTGTTCTGACCAAGAATACCAACAGACATCGTGAAATGCTACCAACTGATGCAAGCTTTCTGACCAAGCAAGATGGTCGCCTGTGAATAAAAATTTATTTTTGTACAGTAAAACCGTATGTCCTTTGGTATGACCAGGAACGGGAATAATCAGCAAATCTGGAGTTAGAGCAAATGGTTCTTTTGCAGTTAGCTGTATTTCTACATTCCGAGTACCCGCAGTAATTTCATCAATATGGAGAATACGCTGACATTGAAAATGTTCAACAAATTTTTGATGATCTGCTACATCATCCCTGTGAGTTAAGTACATATAACGAATTCCACCCATTTCTTCTATACGCTTGACTAAAGGTGATAAAAATTGAGGAGAATCCACTAAAATGTTACCTTCTGGAATTTGAATTAAATAACTAGCAGCACCATAAGATTTTTCCGAATGATAACCACAGTGATAGATATTTTCATCAACTAAAATTGGAAAACTTTGTTGAGCAAATTTGATATCACATGGCTTCTCAACTGTACCAATAGAATTAGTTGGACAAGCTAAAAGTGCTTGGAGTGCTGCTAATCTTTCTACTTCATTTTGTGGCTGATGATGTACTGCGGACTGTTGATTGATACGAGAAAATACTTGAGGTGCCATCCAGCGACACGTATCACAATCAATACAAGTAGTATCTACATAAAAATCACCGTTAACATTTTCCCAGCGACGAATATCTAAATGAGCCATATTATTTCGTGTGCAAGCTAATTTGTGAATGAGCAATAATTTTTCATATCTCTACGCTAGCAAAAGTCACCTCTCTTCACAGATGCCGCTAGATATAACTTCAACTTTGACCACACAAATTTGTCTCCCTGTTATTTAATGTGGCACTGTACAGGAACGTAGACAAGACTCATTAGATAATGCCACGATGTTAATCTCACCGCGTTATCGTGACTCACACTCGCGTTTAGTCACATGATGACGATAACGAAACATCGCTTCTAGTTGCACTTTGATTAACCAACCACTGATAAATTCAATTGTGTCACCACCCGGCATTGAGAAAGCAACAGCATCAGTTAGCCTGGTTTTACCATTTTCTGGCGCAAATTCATGTCGATGTACCCAAGACTCAAAAGGGCCAGATATCTGTTCGTCGATAAACAGACAATTTTGTTCACATTCAGTGTGACGCGCTAACCAAGTTAAAGGTAATGGCCCCAAAAATAAACGAAATTCGGTGATAGCACCCACTTCCAGCCCTCCTTCACGACGGACTACTTGAACTGGTTGCCAAGGTGGGTTTAGTAGTTGCAAAATATCCGGTCTTTCGTGAAATTTCCAAACTACTTCGGGTGGTGCATTAATTACTGAGGAATGTTGAAAGTGCAGCATGGAAAGAAAAACCTAAAATTTAGCCTTCGCATTCAGTATCAATCTCGATATCTAGGGTATCTTCATCAACCCGCACATACAAAATGTTGGGGTTACAGCAAACTTGACAGTCTTCTACATAAGATTGTTGTGACCCAGCGCTTAAATCGATAAAGGTTAAGTTTGGTTCGCCACAATAGGCACAATAATAATCTGCCGTGGTTTGCATTGAGTTAATTCGTAAGACGATAGGCAAATGTAAAAACTCTAGGTAGTTTGTCTATGGAAAGTGTCAAATAAAGATTATCTAATATTCCCACATAAGCAGGGCTAGGCGATCGCTCTTGATTAAGGTCGCCCAGCTTGAAAAATTTGTTCAGCAGTCAAATTCAATTCTGGGAATGTAGGCGATATTATGTGATCGCTACCTCGAAACTGGTTAACTTGATACTCATCTTCCACTAAATAGTAAATAGAAATCGTAGGTTGTTTGGGATTACCTATGTATCGCCTACCACCCAAAGCTAAATAGTCAACAACCCAATATTCAGGAACACCAAAAGTTTCATAGTCAACTAGCTTGTGTGCATAATCATCTTGCCAATTAGTACTGACGACTTCAATAACTAAAGGAACAGATGCAGCCTCAGTCACTGTCGAAGACTTTTTCCACATTGGTTCTGATGAAAGATGCTTTTGATTGATGACAATTACATCAGGTGAATAAGCAGATTCTCTTGCAGGAACTTTGATTAATGCTTGCTTGGGTATGAGATAAGGAAGTTTTAATCGTTTGAACTCTAGAGTGATTTCGCCAGCTAAAAAACCATTAATCTCTTCATGATCTCCTACTGGCTGCACTTCAACAATCACTCCATCATGTAGTTCATAACATTTACCGTCTGGCTTCCAATTTAGGAATTCTGCAAAAGTTACTGTTTTTGGCAAAGCTTGAAACATGAGACTTGCTCCTGATTCAAATTTAAAGTTTAGCACCAAAGTCTTATACAGTATAATTTTCAGGCTATGCCATGTAGTTTTAAATCAGATTTAAAGAAATTCGTTTTTTTACTTTTCATTTCTTCATCATGGCTGCCATATAAGCTATCAGCCAAGTGCTTCAGTAGTGTAGACTGTGGTAGCGGCCCTTGCAAGTGATTCCAAGGTAAGATTTGTTCTGTTGACCAATTGGTGTGGACGTAAAACTCTAAGTCGGGGATTTGTCCTTTGAGTTGTTTGAAAGCTCGTTTGTAGCTACCTAAAGAGTCGCCAAATTCACGGGTTAATTCGAGCAGTTGTGAGAGTCGGCGATCGCCTCTGGATATCAAAGCCTGTATAATCGACCAATTATAGCTTTCGGGGCGAAACTCTATACCCTGAGGTTTGAGTTTTTTTTGTAAAAATTGTAACCTCTTTTCCGCTTGGCGATTCACCCCAAACCATTGAAATGGTGTATGGGCTTTGGGTACAAAGGTGCTACATCCTAGTGTTAATCGCAGTCCTGGGGCAGCTTTTTTGATACTCAGCATCATATCTACGGTTTGTGCTAAATCTTCTGGTTCTTCACCGGGAATTCCTGCCATCCCGTAGAGTTTCAGACTTTTCAAGCCTCCAGCTTTGGCGTTTACCGCAGCTTGGATGATTTCATCGTTATGCAACTTTTTGTTGATAATTTGGCGGAGTTTTTCCGAACCACTTTCTACAGCAATGGTAAGCGATCGCGTGTCTCTTTTTGCTAAAGTTTCTGCCAGCTGCACAGTTACTGTATTGGTTCGCACTGAGGCAATACTCAAACGCACATCATCATATTTTGGCTGACTAATATAATTTAGCAAAGCCTCAAACTCTGGATGCTGAGTTACCGAAGCACCCAATAAACCCAAGCGATTTGTAACTTGTAAACCTCTTTCAATGGCTGGAATCAAAGAACTTTCCAGACTGGCTGTTCTAAAAGGCAATGTCAGATAACTTGCCATACAGAAGCGGCACATTTCTGGACAACTTCGTACCACTTCTACCATGTAAATATTTTCCCAGGCGGCTTTTTCAGTCACTACAGTTGATGATGCAAGGGTATTTCCTCGGTAAGTTTGCTTTTGCACCACTGCGGGAATTTCTGGGAAAATTGGTTTAATTGACTTCACTGCACCATCTTTTGCCTGATATTCCACCTCATATAAACTAGGAACGTAAATTCCTGGAATTTGCGCCAATGCTTTTAACTGAGTCTGGCGAGAGGCGTTTCTAACTTCTTTGTACACCTCAATAAAATTAGGCAGTAGATTTTCTCCATCACCTAGTAAGATGACATCAAAAAAGTCTGCAAAAGGTTCCGGGTTAGCAGTGAGTACAGGGCCACCACCAAAAACTATGGGATGTGAATCATCACGGAAAGTAGCCCGAATAGGAATTTCTAGAGATTCGAGTAAATTTAAAATATTTACATAATCTAGTTCCCAGGAAAGCGAAAATCCTACAATTTTCGGGTTGCGGGGAAGTTGTTCCTGAATATCGGTAAATAAGCGACTCACCTGCACATCTTCACGCATAGCCAAAGTAGCCCACACCACCTGATAGCCGAGGCTGGTGATACCGACGCTGTACTCATTAGGAAAGGCAAAAATTAGCGGTATCGCATCGGTGTTGGGAGTGGTGGGAGTGAATAAGAGGCGTTCAGAGGCAAATACAGTCATATTAATTCTTAATTCGTGAGCGAGTCGCCATCTTGGCGCTTGGCGTCGTTCGGGTAATTTCTTTAAAGAAGTTTGGCAAACTCGCGAACCTGTAAGGCAATTCGTAATTGAGGAATTGAATAATTGGTGTCAACAAGTCTTTGTCAGGTTAAGGGTTATCCATATCTAATTTTAAGCCATGTAATCATGAGGCTAATGTTGATTTTAGAGAGTTATTCATGGCTGCAAACAGAAACTTATGCCTTATGATATGTATATCTAAGTAATATCGATTAATGTCAAGAGTGATTAATGAACATTGCCTAAATTAGCCCAATCTTAGGTAATGCCTCTTTACTGATTGAAAATTTCACGATTTAACCAGTATCCACTGAATTTACTCAAAAAAATAGCTTTTGTAAGGGCGAACGATGGGACTCGAACCCACGAATGGTGGTACCACAAACCACTGCCTTAACCACTTGGCTACGCTCGCCATTTCGATATTGCTGATTATAACATTTCTTTGAAGAAGTAATCAAGAGTTTTTTTTTAAGGAACGGACTTTGTTTATTCCCAGTCTTGGGAGTCCAATGACAACATTGAATTACAGTTAGGAAACATGAAAGCACTGACTATTATGGCATACGCGGGAGCAGCAGGATTAGCCACTTTGGGAGTGACAATGGCGAAAACTAATCCGTCGCAGGCTGAATATGAAGAGTACGCAGCGCAACGACTGACAGAATATTTAAAAAAGGATGTTTGCAAAAAAACTACAAGTTTCTTAGAAAATTTACTAAATTCTAAATGTGAGCAACTGGTAGATACAGCCAATCCCCATATGCGGGAAATCCTGGCTCTGACTACGCAAAAGCAAGATTTTATGATTTTTAGCATTTACAGTACAGATATAAGACTGAGTTCTTGGATACCTGCTTACAGATTTGAGACAGTGGGGGCATTTAATAACTTTTATACTTACACCGCCGAGCAGCAATAAGGCAAGCAGCCGAGGGAGAGTCGGGAATAAATTGGGAATACTAAGATCATGAAGCCCAGAAAACGTTCTACCTGGTAATGAAACTCTGTCCCAACATTGGCTGTCTGCATTTACAAAATTCTGACACGGCTCAAGTTTGTCCCAAATGTGGTGGGCAATTGTTGCTCCAAGACCGCTATCGCCTGCTCTGTTGCTTAGGACACGGTGGATTTGGCAGAACTTTTTTGGCTGTGGATGAACACCTTCCCTCCAAAATCAGGTGTGTCATCAAACAATTCTGTTTTCCAGAGGAAGATAGAGAAAGCCTTCACAAGGCAGTAGAATTATTTCGTCAGGAAGCCGTTCGTCTAGATGAGTTGCAGCATCCCCAAATACCTCAACTATTAGGGTACTTTGAACAAGAGCATCAGCTGTATTTGGTGGAGGAATTAATTTCAGGACAAACCCTGGCACAGGAATTACAACAGCAAGGAGTATTTAACGCATCCCAAATAGGGGAATTACTGCAAAATTTGTTGCCAGTGCTGCAATTCATCCATGACCGCCGAGTGATTCACCGTGATATTAAGCCAGCAAATATCATGCGTCGCGTCCCCCAAGGTGATCTAGTTTTAATTGACTTCGGAGTTGCTAAACACATCACTACTACAGCGTTGCTACATACAGGAACAACAATAGGCAGTCCAGAATATATTGCTCCTGAACAAACACGGGGTAAAGCTTTACCAGCTAGTGACCTTTATAGTTTAGGTGTCACCTGTATTCATTTATTGACGGGAATTTCTCCCTTTGAGTTGTTTGATGTGATTAGCGATCGCTGGGTATGGCGTGACTATATATTAAGTGAAAATAGGGTAGGTCATGCACTCGGTCAAATTCTTGATAAATTGCTGCACAATGCCCTTTCTCAACGTTATCAATCGGCTGCGGAAGTCCTGGAAGCCTTAAATTTAGCCACAACACAGCCAGATAATTTAAAGA
Source organism: Trichormus sp. ATA11-4-KO1 (assembly GCA_019358915.1). Lineage (GTDB taxonomy): Bacteria > Cyanobacteriota > Cyanobacteriia > Cyanobacteriales > Nostocaceae > LEGE-11386. The sequence continues at coordinate 50,037 of JAHHIM010000024.1, read as the reverse complement.
TAGAACTTGATTACAGCCAATTGCGCGATTTCCTCGCTGTCAGGAAATGGCAACAAGCAGACCAAGAAACTTGGGTGGTGATGTGTCAAGCACTCTCGAAGCCAATTAACAGCTATCTTTTTTGTAGTGATTTGAAAAAGTTGCCAGATGAGGTTTTACAAACAATTGACCAACTGTGGATGCAGTACAGCCAACAACGGTTTGGGTTTAGTGTTCAGAAGCAAATTTATGAAAACGTTGATGGTGACTACGGCAAATTTTGTGCTGCTATTGGTTGGACTGTTTATAACTCCCAGTCTAGTTCTCAATTTCTGCTAAGTTGGTCTATCCCTAAAGGATACTTCCCCTCCCGAATTTGGGCTGGTGGGACTCAAGTGTGGCAACATACCAGTGTTTTAGTTTCCAAGCTGCCAAGCTGTTACCCTGAAAATAATTACTAATTCGTAATTAAGAAAATTAGACTTTGGCTGTGTTTGTGTCTCACTCTTTTTTTTAATTGGTATGACATCTGCGTATTTGCTGGTATCCCACGGTAGTCGTGACCCACGCCCAGAAATTGCTATGCAGCAATTAGCAGGGTTGGTATCGCAGAAACTGGGGAATACCAAACATCTTATGGGTATAGCTTCTCTAGAATTAAAACCTGAGCCTTTGCATGAGCAGATTAAACAATTTGCCCACAGTGCTTTAGTTTCCGGGGCTAGTAGCCTCAAGGTAATACCGTTATTTCTGCTACCGGGTGTGCATGTAATGACAGATATTCCTGTCGAGATTGCACTGGCGCAACAGGCTGTTGGTCAAGATATCATGATTAATCTGCAACCACATTTAGGCAGTCATCCCGGCTTAGTCACATTGCTAGTCAAGCAAATGGCTACGATGAAAGCTGAAAAATCAATTTTGTTAGCTCATGGTAGCAGTCGTCCTGGTTCCTTAGAGCCAATAGAAACAATTGCAGCCAAATTGGGAGCAGTGGCGGCTTATTGGGCTGTACCACCTAAATTAGAATCGCAGGTACAAGAGCTTGTGGCTGCTGGCAAGAGGGAAATTGCAATTTTGCCATATTTTCTATTCACAGGTGGTATTACCGATGCGATCGCAAAGTCCGTAGAAACGCTAAAATTACAATTTCCTGCTGTAACTTGCCAACTGGCAGAACCTTTGGGAGCAAGTACAGAATTAGCTGAGATAATTGGGGATTTGATACATAAATGAGCCGCACAGAGAAAGAAGCGCAAGGGTGTTTAGGTAAGGTTTATTTAATAGGTGCGGGGCCTGGAGATCCAGGATTAATGACCCTTAAAGGTAAGGGTTTATTGGAATGTGCGGATGTCGTGATCTATGATGCCTTGGTCAGTCCAGCAATTCTGGCTATGATTAATCCCCAAGCCGAAAAAATCAACGCAGGTAAGCGGATGGGGAGACATTCATTATTACAAGAAGAAACCACCCATCTGCTCATTGAAAAGGCGCAAGATCACGCAGTAGTGGTGCGACTCAAGGGCGGCGACCCGTTTATTTTTGGTCGCGGTGGCGAAGAAATGGCAGATTTAGTCCAAGCTGGGATATCTGTAGAAGTTGTGCCAGGAATTACATCAGGAATTGCGGCTCCTGCTTATGCTGGGATACCTTTAACTCATCGACTGCATAGTTCTTCTGTAACTTTTGTAACTGGGCATGAGTCAGCAGGTAAGTATAGACCGAGGGTGAATTGGCAGGCGATCGCCCACGGTTCGGAAACCATTGTGATTTACATGGGGATGCACAATCTACCTTACATTGTGGAACAGTTAAGTCAAGCTGGGTTGAGTGTAGAGACACCCATTGCCTTGGTGCGTTGGGGTACACGACCAGAACAAGCAGAATTGGTCGGGACGTTAGAGTCAATTATTGGGCAAGTTGAGGAAACTGGATTTGGCGCACCCGCGATCGCAGTTATCGGCTCAGTAGTAAATATGCACAGTATTCTATCTGGGTGTCGCCCTATTTAAGAGTACATGAACTAGCTATTTACACTACAGAAGTTCATGGGAGAGTATAACTGATAAACTAGAAAAAACAGGTTTTCCTTGGTAAAGTCAGCATGAACAAAGAGTTCACTCAAATTTTTGAGTTAACCCTCTCGGAAAAGTTACAGCTTGTGGAAGATTTATGGGATAGTATTGCCTCTGTTCCAGAACAAATCTCTGTGCTTGACTGGCAGAAAGAAGAACTTGCTAAGAGAAAAGCAGCATACTTGCAGAATCCTGACTCAGGTAGTTCATGGGAGGAAGTCAAAGAGAGAATTCGCCTAAACAGCAGCGATGTTTAGAAACTTGATTATTCTGCCAGAAGCAGAACAGGATACAGTTCAGGCTTACACTTGGTATGAAAATCAGGAACCTGGTTTGGGTGAAGAGTTTCTTCGTTGTGTTGATGCTTGCCTTCATTTTGTTCGACGAAACCCAACAATGTATCCGGTAGTTTATGAAAGTTATAGAAGGGCTGTCGTTCGCCGCTTTCCTTACGTTGTTTTCTACGAGTATTTTGACTATACGCTCATTGTCTACTCAGTTTTTCATTGCTCTCAAAATCCTCAAAAATGGCGTAGTCGGCTGCCATAAGCAAGAGAATGTTGTCCTGCTCGTAACAGCTTATACTAGATTTACAGTACCTGCGATCGCAGTTATCGGCTCAGTAGTAAATATGCACAGTATTTTATCTGGGTGTCGCCCTATTTAAGACTTGTGAGCTACCCACCATTTTTATTCCCATAAGCTCATGGGGGCATAACTGATAAAATTGCTGCCTCCGTAGTAAATATGAGTGTCGCTTAGTTTGAAATTACTCATCAGGAATCTGAGTTTCAGGAATGTGCTTGAGTCCCCAAGCAATCATCGTTTTCAACACAGGGCGGAGGCTTTGACCTCGTTCTGTTAATTGATAGCTCATCCGTCGAGAATGGTTACTATATAGCTGTTTTTCTGCTAAACCTAGCTCTTCTAGCAATTTCAACCGATTTGACAAGATATTTGTAGAAATTCCTTCAGGAGAGTCTAAAAACTCCTCAAAACGCTGCTTATGGAAAAACATCATGTCCCTAATGATCAGCAGCGTCCAGCGATCGCCTATTAAATCTAATGTACAAGCTATGGGGCATGGTGACCTTCGTGACTGCATGATTCAGGGATAAATTAAATTACTTGCATTTTACAAATTATCTTGGTATCTTAGCTTTTAACTTGCAATTTAAAAGTTAAAAATGACTCAATTTTCTCTATCTGTCAAAACCGGGCAAAACTTTGCTGCTGTGAACTTAGGAAATTTCTCTCAGTTACATCAGTTTAAATTTCAGGCTCCAGGGGTTCCATTTGAGTTCGAGGGTAAGGTATTTTTGAAACAACTGCTTGACCTCACCAGTGCAGAGATTTCTGTCAATATGCTTCTACCACAGCAGTCAATACCGTTTTATCACAAGCATCAGCTCAACGAAGAAATTTACATTTTTATTCGCGGGCAGGGAGAATTTCAAGTTGATGAACGTGTCTTTCCCATAAGTGAGGGAACAGTAGTACGGGTAGATCCTGAAGGAGAACGCTGTTTTCGCAATACCTCAGATGTAGAAGCACTTTACTGGATTGTCATTCAATCACGGTCAAATTCCTATCCAGGCCACACTATTGAAGATGGGTATGGAGTTCAAAAGCAGGTGAGTTGGGTGGATAAAGAAACAGTTTAAAACAATTCTTTTTGATAGTGTGCCATAGTACTTGCAGACAACCGAGCCACCATCTCTGCGCGAGACGAAACTTCCAGCTTACGGAACATTCGCTTTAAGGCTTGCTTTACGGAATTTTCAGTAATCCAAAGTTCAGCACCAATTTGTGAACTGGTTCGCCCTTGAGCGACTAGTTCAGCAATTTGTAGTTCGCGGGGTGTGAGGCGATTTGTCTGGAATTGTGGGTATGGCAATTTGTGTTGAGAAAAGTTTGGCGAGCGCACCGTTGCTACCCAAGAAGATAAATGCAGACAAAGTGCGCTTAAATCAAGCAAATTTTGCGTATCAAATGCAGGCATTCCCAGGGTACGAGTCAAGCCAATCACACCAACTAATTGACCTTGATTGACAATTGGCCCCACCATGACATGCCAGTGGTCAGCACGTGGACAAATCAACTGCCATGCTTTCGGTGATATTACCAAAGCTTCGTGAACCGGGGCGTGTCGCTCTACCAAGTAGCGCACAACAGGATTGTACTTGGTAGATAACGCCAGTTGCATAACTTTTTGTAACTTGCCTTCCAGCAAGGGAAGTTGCTCGACAAAAAATAATCCTGAGCGTTTAGCGGCAAAATATTCACTAACTTCTACCAAAATCAGCGATCGCAATTCTTGTTCATTTTGGGCGTGGGTGATGCGGGGAAATAAAGATTGCAAGTTCGCCATGATTTGCAAAGTGTACTCGTTCGAGGACTAGGCGGGGTCAGAACATGAGCTTTATCTTAACTGTGTATAAGAAATGAATTCACCTTTAAGGAAGACTTTAGCATGTCAACAAAAATCATCTCCCAGTATGCCCATCCCGACGTTTTAGTTGATACTGAATGGCTAGCAAATCACCTGCATGAGCCAAATCTCCGCATTATCGAAGTCGATATGATGCCACAGCCATATAAAAATGCTCACATTCCTGGGTCTGTGTTTTGGAACATCTTAACAGACATATTATTACCCGATTGGAGAATGAATTTAGATGCGATGGGCTACGCCCCGCCGGAGGCGATCGCATTTGAGCAGTTGATGTCAAAATCTGGCATCACCAACGAGACGACGGTAATCGCCTATGGTAGCTATCCCGGAACAGGAGCTTGGATTTTTTGGTTATTAAAATTATTTGGACATGAGAATGTACGAGTTCTCAATGGTGGATATCAGAAATGGAAATCAGAAGGTCGTCCACTAGCAACAGAATTATCCACATATCAACCAGTTCCATACTCTGCCAAAACTCCTGATACTAGCCTCAGAGTTTCACATGAGGAAGTTCAGGCATCTATCGGTAAAAATGATTGTGTCTTATTAGATGTTCGCACACCTCAAGAGTATAGTGGCGAGTGGTTTTTCAATCAGCCCCCAACAGCAACTGAGCGTGCTGGACATATACCCAGTGCAATTAACATTGAGCATATCCTGACTTTAAACGAAGACGGAACCTTCAAATCATTCGACGAATTACAAGCTCTTTACAAAAGTCAAGGTATCACAACTGATAAAGAAGTATTTCCCTACTGCGCCATTGGTGGGCGTTCCGGCTATATTTGGTTTGTTTTAAAGTATTTACTCGGCTATCCCCAGGTTCGCAATTACGACGGCTCTTGGAATGAATGGAGCCGTTTGCCTCATGTAGCGATCGCACGGTGAAAAATTGTATACTCTGATCAAGTTTCATAGGAGTATAAAATGGGATTTTATTCACAAAAAATACTTCCTTATCTGCTTGATTGGTCACTATCCGACCCCAGTATTACCAAGTATCGGCAAGAAATTTTAGCAAATGTAAAAGGTGAAACTTTAGAAATTGGTTTCGGCACAGGTTTAAATCTTTCCTACTATCCTCAAGAACTGGAAAAAATTATCACGGTTGATGTCAATTCTGGAGTTCATAAAATAGCGCAAAAACGTATTCAATCATCCTCAATTACAGTAGATCATCGAGTATTAAACGGTGAAAATTTGCCAATGGTAGATAATACATTTGATAGTGTGGTTAGTACATTTACTTTATGTAGTATTGCCAAAGTTGAACAAGCATTGAAAGAAGTCTATCGAGTTTTGAAACCAGGTGGACAATTCTTTTTCTTGGAACATGGATTGAGTAATAAACCTAAAATCCAGGTTTGGCAAAACCGATTAACACCCATACAAAAAATTATAGGAGATGGGTGTCATTTCAACCGTAATATTAGACAATTAGTTGAGCAAAGTTTTGATACTGTTACTCTAGAAGAATTTGTCGGCGAAAATTTACCAAAAATTTCAGGCTATCTATATAAAGGAGTGGCAAAAAAGTGAATTAATTGATTGTTATATTCCTATCTAACAACACGATAGCCATGACTTATGCAGAAATTGAGTATCAAGATCAAACAAAACTTCCTCGTGAACAGGTAATCAATCTTTATTCACAATGTAGATGGTCATCGGCAGAGAAACCTGAACAACTTTTGTTAGCACTCACCAACTCGCACACAGTTATTTCTGCATGGCATGAGAATTTGCTGATTGGTCTTGGTAATGCTATTTCAGATGGTGCTTTAGTTGTTTACTACCCTCATTTATTAGTATTACCGTCATATCAAAATAGAGGTATAGGACGTGAAATTATGAAACGTCTGCAAAGCCCTTATATTAATTTTCATCAGCAAATATTACTGGCAATAGATAATGCTGTTCCGTTTTATGAAAAACTTGGTTTTCAGCATTCACAGGGGGTCAAACCAATGTGGATATATGACGGGAATGACATTGATATAATTCGTAATTCTTAGAAAGAAAATGCCCTAAATTGTCTCGCAGTTGATAGAATTTTAATTAGGACTTACGCAAAATACTTCTCTAACTCTCATTCCTCCGTGTTCTCTGTGCCTCTGCGGTTTGATTCTTCCGTAACTTGTGCGTAAGTCCTATTAATATTGGATAAATGTAGTTTTAAAAAACACATCCAGGAGGGATGAAGTGGCACAAATTATAATTGTGGGCGCAGGCCCAACAGGTGCAGCACTTGCCCTACTCCTTGTAAAACGTGGTATCGCAGTAACATTAATTGAAGCAGCAAAAGACTTTCATCGTGTATTTCGCGGTGAGGGATTAATGCCCAGTGGCTTAGATGCACTCGAACAAATGGGACTATCTGCGTTGTTAGAACAGATTCCCCATCGACCACTGAGTGCGTGGGAATTCATGATTGAGGGGAAACAGTTATTTCGAGTTGAGGAACCAATGGGGGCAACCCGACCTTGTACACTGGTTTCACAACCGCCGCTACTCAAAGCACTGATTTCGGAAGCTCAACTTAATGATGAGTTTGAACTTATCCAGGGTTTGCCTGTAAAAGATTTATTGTGGAGCAATCAACGTGTTGTCGGTGTAGTCCTGAGTGATGGGCGGCAAATTTCTGCTGATTTAGTGATTGGGGCAGATGGTCGTAACTCAATTGTGCGAGAACGTGCCGGATTAAAATTGGTACGTCAGCCCAAAAATATAGATATTCTCTGGTTTAAGCTAGCTGCTAGCCCCAAGTTTGCCGATGATAATGTGTTTCGGACGATTGTAAATGGCGATCGCGCTTTTAGCATCTTTCATGGAGCAGAAGCAGGAAAACTACATCTGGCTTGGGTAATATCCGCAGATGAAAAAACTGACTACAAGCAAGCAAATTGGGGAGAAATTTTTGCCTCACTATCACCTTCATGGCTGGCGGAACATTTCCGTAATTATGCAGATACCATTGAATCACCCATTAAACTTTCTGTTGTGGTTGGTCGTTGTCCTCAATGGCAAACACCAGGAATACTGCTTCTAGGTGACGCTGCACACCCCATGTCTCCTGTCCGCGCGCAAGGCATCAATGTTGCATTACGTGATGTGATTGTTGCTGTTAATCATTTAGTGCCTTTGTTGCAAGCAAAAGCCGGACACCAAGAAATTGATTTGGCACTGTCGCGCATTCAAGCAGAACGTGAGCCAGAAATTATCCGCGCCCAGCAACTCCAGTTAGAAGAAGCCAGACAACGCCAACAACTGAACAATCCATTGCTGCGATCGCTGTTGGTTCAACTTGCTCCCTTATTACGTAAAATCATCAAACACTCTTGGTCAAAGCGACAATATAAAATGCGCGAAGGCATAACACGGGTAAATTTAATTGTGTGATATTTTTAGTGGATTGGCTGCATTGGCGATCGCTGTACCCAGCAGAATCAGAGTACAGCCAAATACCATCGATGAAGTCACTGGCTCCTTAAGCACGATTGCGCCCCATAGCATTGCAAACAAGGGAATTAAGTAGGTGACAGTCAGTGCTTTTGTTGAACCTATGTTCTTGATCAGCCGGAAGTAGAGAATATAGGCTAATGCCGTTGAGAATAAAGCGAGTGCGAGAACTGCTACAACGATGTCTGTTGTAGGTACAGTTTTTGGTACTGTGAACGGTAAAGCTGGTAAAAGAAAAATGGCTGCACTCAGTTGGCTAACTGTTGAAGTAACTAATGAAGGAACACTTGACAATTGCTGCTTGGCGTAGGGAGCTGCGATCGCATACATCACGGCTGCTAGCAAACCAGCACCCACCGCAGCGAAAAAAGAGGGTGTTGCGGCAAAAGTCTTCCATCCTATCAGGGCAACAACTCCAGCAAAGCCCAAAACAAAACCAATCATTCGGCTAACTGTTAGCTTTTCCTTTAACCAAACAGAAGCAACAATTGTGCCAAATAAGGGTGATGTTGCATTCAAGATAGAGGTGAACCCAGCAGGTAAAAATAGGGATGCAAAGGCAAGTAGTGAGAAAGGCAGCGCTGAATTAATAAAACCCACAATAAATAACGGGATGACTTGACGACGCACTTCACCCCAAAGATTTAGGCGAATCAGAAACGGAAGCAAAAATAGACCAGCCAATAGCACTCGCATCTCAATCAACCAAACTGGACCGAGTACAGGTGCTGTCATTCGCATAAATAAAAAGGAGCCACCCCATAGCGCTGCTAAGAGTAAGAGTTCGGCAACGTCTGAAACTCGCATAACAGTATCCTCAGAAATTGCAGATTGTACGACTGGCTTCCCATCCTAAAATAGCTGTCTTACGCTCCCAGCCCCATCTATAGCCACCAAGTTCCCCAGATTCCCGAATGACACGATGACATGGAATAAGATAGGCAATGGAATTTTTGCCTACAGCATTACCCACGGCTCTAGCAGCAGTTGGGCGACCAATCAGTTCAGCGATATTCTGATAAGTTGTGATACCCCCAAACGGTACTCTCAAAAGTGCCCGCCAAACTTGAATTTGAAAATTGGTACCCTTAACCAGGAGCGTTAGTGGCTTCTGATGACTGAAGGCATCTGGATGGAAAATCCGGTTGTGCAGGGGTTGGGTGGCTTGTTGGTCATGAATAATTTCAGCACTTCTCCATTCCAGACGCAGGGTTTGCTCGGCGGTCTGCTCATCTAATGCATCTAAAAAAGACAGGTGACAGACACCACGAGATGTTGTAGCGAGTAAGGACTTGCCAAACGGGGTATCATGAATGCCGTAACGAATTTGTAAACTTGCGCCTCCTGTCTTGAACTCACCAGGAGACATTGCTTCCAAGTTCACAAACAAATCGTGTAATCTTCCTGGACTTGACAGTCCAACATCTAGGGTCAGGTCTAAAAGACTTTTAGTTTGGGTGATTTTTGATTTAGCATATTCAACAGTGAGATATTGTAAAAAACGCTTGGGACTGATGCCTGCCCATTGGGTAAATAACCTTTGAAAATAATATTCACTCAGACCTATATGCTGTGCCACAGTTGATAAATCGGGTTGGTTCAGGTGATGTTGTCGCATGAAGGCGATCGCCTGAGTAATTCGGCTGTAGTCTTCGCTGTCATACACACTCGTGTTCATCGAAATCATGTAGCTGCATCAAGAGAATTTTGGCATTACCTTACTTTACCGATGGTATAGATCCAAAACCACCCGGATCTTGCGATCTGTAAATTAATTTATTCTCGCCAACTTATTTACCCAAGAAATACTTAATCCTAAATCTCTAACAGCAATAATCTTTTATATTTATTTGACGGATGAAAAATTATTCAATGTGTTGAAAGAGCGTTTTTAATAAGTCTCCTTGGGTAAAAGGCTTAGCTAAAAATCCTGAGGCTCTGACTATCTTAGCCCTGGCTCTATCTATTAGTCCTGTTCTACCTGTCACCATAATCACGGGTGTGTGTTTAAAATAGGAATGCTTACGCAATAAAGAGCATAATTCATAACCATCTAAATTAGGCATATCAACGTCTAATAAAATTATGTCTGGTTTGGTGCGGAGAATTTGCATTAAAGCGTTTAGAGAATTGGTAACTCCGACAACAGAAAATATTTGCTCATCTAAAAAACTTTTTATGGTATTCAGTACCGCAGGACTGTCATCAATACAGAATATTGTGTAGAGTTTCTTTTCAGCAGATGCCTTATTCTGCTGGCCGTTATTATAGATAGTATGAAAATGGTTAGTCGCTGCACCGTTAAATTGTGCCGCTTTATTGCTGTTATTGACTATGGGAAATGTTTTCGCAGGTTGTGGCTGATTTATCTGCGCTAATGGCGCAGGTTGCACTGAAGAAGTTGGTGATTTCTCTTGATAAGTCCCATCACGGCTAAAGTTTTGACACTGTTCGACTAATAAGCGGAGATTGAGATGGCAGTACTTTGGCATGTCATCTAGGAAGCTATCCGGAATAAATTCATAACTTCCCTCTTCTAAGGCCAGAAATGAGTCTAGGACTTCTAGTGCCAATTGTTCAATCAGTATCCCTGCTTGGGAGGGACTAATATATTTCTGGCTGACTAACCAACAAATAGCCAAATAATCTGGATTTGGTATTGCCTGATTCTCAATACCATTTTCAAATATTGCCTGCAACTGCTCATGAATTCCGCGAGGAAGAGTTGAGATTTGCTGACTTAAGCTTTGTAAGTTTCTGTAAAGCGGCTCAAACATTTTCTCAGAGTAGCAGGCATAAATCAGCTTACCCTCCTCTATATATATTGACCAAGAACCTGATGTGCTAAATACTTGCAAACAACCAGTAACCGTCTTACTAGTGATTTTTTTTAAAAGAGATATGGGCTGGAGTTTTTGGAAAAATCTATATCTACTAATGGGAAGTGTCTTCATCGGGACAGATTTGAGATATAATTAACATCCACCGTCAAAATTAGTGAATAGCCTTTTCGGAATTCACAACGAGATTTTCAAAAGTAGTGTTCAGATAAATATAACGGTCACATTTGGGTTAGTACAGAGACTCTTCACCCCTAACTCCGAATTCCCCAATATCTGCTAAGCTATAGTTCATCAAACTACAATTCACCTTGGTAGACCCAGTTATGCTATTGCCAAATAGCAAAATTACCCGACAGGTTGCCAGAAAATAGTATTTGAAATACTATTTTACTTTCTGTATTTTTCACTAATCTGGCTAATTTAACAGTAACTCAACTGCCGCATACAGACTATTGGCTGTAGCCCAGCAGTAACAAAAGCACTGCTAAATTCCGTATTTCATAGATTGAGATTGCAGCCAATAAGCGATTAGAGGGCGGGTTTTGCTAGATACAATGTATCTGTTGAATTAAGTATAATCAGAGGCAATACCTTACCCAAGTTCAAGATTGTAGATTTTATCTCCAGTCAAGCTTGGGCAAAATTATCGCCTGCATACTAAAGGCGAGTCTGGCGATAATTAAGATGTTTTTGGAAATACAATAGCGTCTGACTTAGCAGTAGGCAAACACTTCATAAGCACTGGAAAGGATGTCTAGTGTTGTGTGGTGATAAATAGTCACCCTGCACCATTTTGACTAATGAATCGCCGAATTGACCGCAAAATCCAACAAGTGTAGTAAATACCAGAATAGTAGCTTTTTTCAGCTAAATGGTAGATAGTAAGTCATTTACTTACTATATTTTAGATTACTATAATTTTCCCAAAAAGGCGAAAAAGTTGTATGAATATATTGATAAATAAGTAAAGCAAATATAAATAGACAATAGTGATATTTTTTCCGGAAAGCCTACTTTGACAAGAGTTACCGTAATACTACGGGATTACAAAAAACTAAAATTAACGATAGTATAGAAACATTGATAACACATGGAATGTAATAAATTGTTAGGTGTAAGTAATTACATAGTTATTTCTATGACAAGATAAACATATCAATCAAATAATAATAAAGTTGTTTTTAAGTGGGATGTTCTAGTTTGTAATTACGCAAGTTCTGATTTATAACCGGATTTTTAAGAAAAATATGACAAACAGTATTTATCTCATACAGTTTGTTATTTCACTTAGGAAAATAAAAGGTAACAAGTGTGTCTTTGTGTCGATGGTTGCGGATATTATCTATCTCTCAAGCAGCTTGTCTGTTGAAATAATTGTGCCGTTTGTGGCGATTCGTTAAAATTAAACATGCCACCTGTTAAATGGGAATCACCACAATGGTCACACAGCTACCATCTTCTACCCAAAAAGGCATCATCTACCCCGACAGCGACGGACAACTAATGGCAGACAACACCAAGCAGTTTGAATTGATTGTGTGGATTAAAGAGAATTTAGAACTGCTGTTTGCCAATGACCCAAATGTGTTTGTCGCTGGTGACTTGCTGTGGTATCCCGTAGAAGGTGATAACAAGCTGCGCCAAGCTCCCGATGTGATGGTAGTATTTGGTAGACAAAAAGGATACCGAGGCTCTTATAAACAGTGGCTCGAAGACAATATTCCGCCGCAAGTAGTGTTTGAAACTTGGTCGCCTGGAAACCGGATCTCGAAAATGGCGAAAAAAATTGAGTTTTATGAGCGCTACGGTGTAAAAGAATATTATCTGTATGAACCTGATGTAGTTGACTTGACAGGTTGGCAGTTTCGGAACTCACGATTAGAAGTAATTGACCAAATGGCTGGTTGGGTAAGTCCCAGATTGGGGGTGCGCTTTGAGTTGTCTCAAAAAGAACTGCAAATCTATCGTCCTGATGGCGATCGCTTTCTCACCTATTGGGAATTAGACCAGCAACGACAGCAAGAAAGACAACGTGCGGAGCAAGCTGAAGCTAGAGATGAACAAGCTGAAGCCAAGTTGCAAGCTCTTTATGCTTTACTGCAAGAACGAGGAATTAATCCAGACGAACTGTGACCGAATTTAATTTACAAGTCGAAGAATACAGCGATCGCTTTGCCAATACCTCTGGTGAACGCCTTGACCGCTACCTTGCACAAGAACTACCAGACTTATCTCGTTCTCGCATCCAACAATTAATTGAACAGGGTAATGTTCAACTTAACGCCAAAGTCTGCACAACCAAAAAAGTTAATGTGAAAGCAGGCGATCGCATCACCTTAGAAATCCCAGAAGTCCAACCCCTAGAACTACAAGCAGAAGCTATCCCCCTAGATATTCTCTACGAAGACGACCAGCTACTTATTCTTAACAAACCTGCTGGCTTAGTCGTCCATCCTGCACCCGGTCACCCAGATGGCACTCTGGTCAATGCTTTGTTGGCACACTGTCCCAACTTACCGGGTATTGGCGGTGTCCAACGTCCGGGAATTGTCCATCGATTGGATAAGGATACAACAGGGGCGATCGCTATTGCTAAAACCGATATTGCTTATCAAAGCCTGCAAGCACAACTCCAGGCAAAAACTGCACGGCGAGAATATTTGGGTGTGGTTTATGGTGCGCCAAAAACTGCAAGTGGCAGCATTGATTTCCCTATTGGTCGCCATCCTCAAGACCGTAAGAAAATGGCAGTTGTCCCTACAGAAAAAGGCGGTAGGTCTGCCATCACTGATTGGCAGGTACTAGAACGCTTGGGTAACTATACATTAATCCTCTTTCAATTAGAAACTGGACGCACCCATCAAATTCGTGTCCACAGCGCCAAAATCGGTCATCCCATTGTTGGTGACCCAGTTTACGGTTCTGGTCGTTCTGTCGGTGTAAATCTACCAGGTCAAGCACTGCACGCTTGGCGACTAAAGTTGCAACATCCAGTCTCTGAGGCTTGGATTGAGGTGACAGCCCCCCCCCCTCAAACATTCACAACTCTGCTAGAAGTTCTCCGGCGACGAGTTGCGATCTCCTCTTAGAACTTAAATCTGAGAAATCTGTGTGATGCCCTGGTTGATGAGAGATGTGGAATTAGCTCCAGCAACGGTAGTACCCTTAATTGCCGCCTTTGAGACTTTGAGCGATCAGGGATTCCCAGCCTATATTATTCAGGCTTTAGCTCAAATTGGCGACGAGAGAGCTTTTGATTTGTTAGCCGCAGTTATGGGAACAACAGTAGCTAATCACTGTCAGGGAAATGTCCGTCGCATCGCTACGCGGGGACTGGGAAAGATTGGTAGTAATTCTCACGACACAGAAATAATTCTCTGTACTGAGGAAAAGCTCACTTGGGCTTTGCTCACTCCTGAAGACTGGAGACTACGTTATGCTGCTGTGGTATCTCTGCAAGAAATTGCCACACAACAGGCTCAGGCTGCCTTACAACAGGCGATGGCTCAAGAAGCAGATCAAGTTGTGCGATCGCGCATCACCCTTGCCCTAGAGGCGTTATGTATTGGCGCTGCATAGGAGACGGAGGGGCGGAGGGGTAGAGGAGAAAAAAACTTATTTATATATATTTAGGTAACTCCAAAAATTAAATTACTACTCCCATGCTCCCCCGCTCCCCCAGGGCTGATTCGTTCCCTAAAAGGGTTAAAATTGCAAGGGCAAATCCACAATTAAGACCGAAAATTTTGGCATCTTCAGTCCGAAATACCTGATTTTTCTTTGCGTCTTTGCGCCTTTGCGTGAGATTATCCTCTTGACAAATCTCCAACACAAGCGAATGAAACAGCCTTGCCCGCTCCCCCACTATTGAGAATTGTGAAGTTTTCTCCTCCTACCCATTCTGAAAAGATGAGTTACAACCACTCACAACAAATATTTAGAAATATGAAGTTAAAAGTTCTTAATAAAGACTGTACTGATTCTCCGTACAAGATAAACTGCGATCTGTTGCTATCTCAAGGTTTGTAGAAATCTTAAGAAAATATAAAAACAGTGTTTTTAGCTGATAAATGTACTAAATACGAAGTTATGTTACGAAAATCCTGGATATTTCTCAGGTAGAGTCCTTGTATGTAAAGCATTTGAGGGGATTCTTATTCATGCATCTTATTTATTCACAATTTGTAACAAATAAAGGATCTATAGCATTGTATAAACATAATCTGGAGGGGTTAAATAACAGACAAAAGTTAAACAAGGCAATCAATCTGTAAAGTTTGCCAGCTTCTCATAAATCACCCCAGATTCTCATAATTTCTAGTTCATGTAGTAGCAAAGGGATTTGAGACTAACCGAGAAGCAGTTTGATCCCTAGTCTGTTTTCAACCATTCCGATTTGATAAAACATTGCCAGTTTTAATCTAGTCATCTCTCAACTAAGGAATTAGGAGATTAAAGTTCATGACATTAGATGTATTCACCAAGGTAGTTTCTCAAGCTGACTCTAGAGGCGAGTTCCTCAGCAACGAGCAACTAGATGCTCTATCCAACGTTGTTAGAGAAGGCAACAAGCGCTTGGATGTTGTTAACCGCATCACCAGCAACGCTTCCGCGATCGTTACCAACGCTGCTCGTTCTTTGTTTGAAGAACAACCCCAACTGATTGCTCCTGGTGGTAATGCTTACACCAACCGTCGTATGGCTGCTTGTCTACGCGACATGGAAATCATCTTGCGCTACGTCACCTACGCTATTTTGGCTGGTGATGCCAGTGTTCTAGATGACCGTTGCTTGAACGGTTTGCGTGAAACCTACCAAGCTTTGGGTACACCTGGTTCTTCCGTAGCTGTAGGCGTGCAAAAAATGAAAGATGCTGCGGTTAGCATTGCTAACGATCCTAACGGTATCACCAAAGGCGATTGCAGCCAATTGATGTCTGAAGTAGCTAGCTACTTTGATCGTGCTGCTGCTGCTGTTGCTTAATAGCACGTTAACAAAAAGCCCAGCACCTATAAATATAGGTAACCAGTCCAAAATTTACGAAATACCAAGGAGATTTTAGAAGATGGTTAAGACACCGATTACCGAAGCAATTGCGTCTGCTGATACCCAAGGACGTTTCTTAAGCAACACCGAACTGCAAGCAGTTAACGGTCGTTATGTACGTGCTATTGCTAGCATGGAAGCTGCTCGTGGTTTGACCGCCAATGCACAACGTCTAATTGATGGTGCAACCCAAGCTGTATACCAAAAATTCCCCTACACCACCCAAACAGCAGGCCCTCAGTTTGCTGCTGACAGCCGTGGTAAATCCAAGTGTGCTCGTGACGTTGGTCACTACCTACGTATCGTTACCTACAGCTTGGTTGCTGGTGGTACAGGCCCCTTGGATGAATATTTAATCGCTGGCTTGGCTGAAATCAACAGCTCCTTTGATTTGTCTCCCAGCTGGTACGTTGAAGCTCTCAAGCACATCAAAGCCAATCATGGTTTGACTGGACAAGCTGCTAACGAAGCCAACACCTACCTTGACTACGCTATCAACGCTCTTAGCTAGATAGCCATCTTGCCCGGAGAGGGATGCAAGTGTTGGATGGAGTCACCCAGCAGTTGGATCTCGCCCCGGGCAAAGTTTTATTTAGGCAGAGATTAAAAAGAAAAGCTTTAGCAAAGCCAGCACTCGGCAAAAGCAGCCGAAATGCAAATAAATAGGTAGTGAAGAAAAATGGCAATTACAGCAGCAGCATCAAGGCTAGGAACAGAGCCTTTTAGCGAGGTACGTCGAGTTGAACTGCGCCCTAACGCCAGCAAAGATGAAGTAGAGGTAGTTATCCGCGCCGTTTATCGGCAAGTTTTGGGTAATGACTATTTGATGGCATCAGAACGTCTGGTTAGTGCAGAATCACTCTTGCGGGACGGCAACCTGACAGTGCGAGAGTTTGTTCGCAGCGTTGCCAAATCAGAACTCTACAAAACCAAGTTTTTTTATAACAGTTTCCAAACCCGGTTGATTGAACTCAACTACAAGCATCTTTTGGGTCGTGCGCCCTACGATGAATCGGAAGTTGTTTACCACCTAGACTTGTACCAAACAAAAGGTTACGACGCGGAAATTGACTCCTACATTGATTCTGTAGAGTACCAAAACAACTTTGGCGACAGCATTGTCCCTTATTATCGTGGTTTTGAAACTCAACCGGGACAAAAAACTGTAGGTTTTAACCGTCTTTTCCGGTTATACCGGGGTTATGCCAATAGCGATCGCGCTCAAGTAGAAGGGAAAAAATCGCGGTTAGCGCAAGAGTTAGCTAGTAACAAAGCTTCCTCCATTGTTGGCCCATCTGGAAGTAATGATAACTGGAATTTCCGGGCATCAGCAGATGTAGCGCCCAAGAAGAATTTAGGTAATGCTGTGGGTCAAGGCGATCGCGTTTACCGCATTGAAGTAACAGCAATCCGTGGCACTGGCTATCCCAGTGTGCGTCGTAGCAGTACAGTGTTTATTGTACCTTACGAGCGGTTGTTAGACAAAATGCAGCAGATTCATCGAGTAGGCGGCAAAATCGCCAGCATTACGTCAGCGTAAGGTAGCGTTACGTTACTCAAACAGTAGAGGAGATATAGAAGTAATGTTCGGTCAAACCACACTTGGGGCTGGTAGCGTTTCTTCATCTGCAAGCCGAGTATTTCGTTATGAAGTCGTAGGCTTGCGCCAAAACTCAGAAACCGACAAAAATAAATTCGATATCCGTCGTAGCGGCAGTGTATTCATTACCGTGCCATACAGTCGGATGAACGAAGAAATGCAACGGATTAACCGCCTAGGTGGCAAAATCATCAAAATTGAGCCATTGAGCGCTGATAGCTTGCGTGGCGTAGCCATAGAAAACTAACTTCCTGGCAATGATAGAACCCAATGCAGCAGAACATTCTGCTGAGAATGCGCCACAGCTTACACCAGAGCTAGCAATCGCCAACCTGCAATCATCAGATTTAAGTCTCCGCTATTATGCAGCTTGGTGGCTGGGCAAGTTCCGGGTCAATCAACCAGCTGCTGTAGATGCTTTAATTGCGGCGTTAAAAGATGAAGCCGACAGAACAGAACTGGGCGGTTATCCCCTACGACGCAATGCAGCCAGAGCACTGGGAAAACTAGGGAATGCCAAAGCTGTACCAGGCTTAATTGAGTGCTTAGAATGCCCTGACTTTTATGTTCGAGAAGCAGCAGCCCAGTCCCTGCAAATGCTGGGTGATCAAACTGCGGTGCCAGCACTCATAAAAATGTTAGATGGGGGTATCGCACAGGCCGTGCAAATACCGGGATGCCCTCATCTAACTCAGCCCTATGAAGCGGTATTAGAAGCCTTGGGAGCTATTGGTGCAACTGAAGCGATTTCTCTAATTCAACCTTTCTTGGAGCATGAAGTTCCACGAGTACAGTGTGCCGCAGCCAGAGCCATGTACCAACTGACACAAAACCCTATTTATGGGGAACGGTTAGTGAAGATGTTGGACATTGGTGACCTGAAATTGCGCCGCGTTGCCTTAGGCGATTTGGGTGCAATCGGCTATATGGCAGCAGCAGAGGCGATCGCTAACGCCAAAGCAGAAAACAGCTTCAAACTCATCGCCCTCAAAGGATTGCTAGAGCATCAACTCACCCAAGAGTTCGATGCTGTATCTGTTTCTGATAATGCAATCCGGGTGATGAACCTGATGGATTCACTGTTGTAGTTATTAATAATTAGTAATTCGTAATTACGAACTACGAATTACGAATTACTAATTACTAATTGGAGCGAAGCGACTTGACTGATGAATTAATTTGTGCCGTCGCCCTGGCAGATACACCAGCAAAAATGGTGGCGGCAGTGCAAAACTTAGCAGCAGCGAAAGATGTCGCAGCCATTCCCACCTTAATAGCGGTGTTTGGTTATAACAACCCAGCAGCTGCAACGGTGGCAGTAGCTGCACTCACAGAATTTGGACAAATAGCAGTACCACAATTGCTAACCCAAATTGATGATTATAACTATGGGGCACGGGCTTATTCGATTCGGACCTTAGCGGCGATCGCTGACCCCCGTGCTTTAGATGTTTTAATCACAGCAGCAACTACAGACTTTGCCCCTAGTGTCCGCCGTGCTGCTGCGAAGGGATTAGGAAACCTGCACTGGCATCAGCTCAACTTTCCCGACAGCCACACAGCACCTAAAAAAGCTTGGGAAGCGCTGCTTTTCATTTCCCAAGACTCGGAATGGTCAATACGTTATGCCGCCGTTGTGGGTCTGCAAGCCTTGGCCAAAATACCCGATTTACAGCAACCCATCCAGACTAGACTCAAAGAGATGCTAGCAACCGATGTGGAAAAGGCAGTCCGGGCCCGTGTACAGCTAGCCTATAGCTAATAACTTGATTTATGTACCATAAAACAAGGCAAAAGTAAATATGTCAATACCATTACTGAATTATTCACCCTCTTCGCAAAATCAACGTGTAGAAGGCTACGAAGTACCCAACGAAGATACACCAATCATGTACCGGTTGGCGGCTGCTACCTCAGATACAGATATTGATGCCATCATTTGGGCAGCATATCGGCAAATTTTCAGCGAACATCTAATTATCGACAGCAATCGCCAAAAATTTTTAGAATCGCAACTGCGAAATCGGGCTATTAACGTCCGCGATTTTATTCGGGGATTGGGCAAGTCGGAAGTTTACCGGACACAGGTAGCAGAACTCAACTCCAACTACCGCTTAGTTGATATCACCTTAAAACGGTTTTTAGGACGTGCTGCCTACAACAAAGACGAGGAAATTGCCTGGTCGATTGTGATTGGCACCAAGGGATTGCACGGTTTCATTGATAGTCTCTTAGACAGCGAAGAGTACCTGCAAAACTTTGGCGATGACATCGTACCTTTTCAACGCCGTCGCTTCCAAGACAGACCCTTTAACTTAGTTAATCCCCGCTACAATTCCTACTGGCGCGATCGCCAAACCATGACTTATCTAGGTGGTCGTTCCTTCTACAACGCCCGCACTACAGGATACGCCACTCAACAAGAGATTCGCCGGGTAATTCCCGCCAACTTCCTAGATATGGCAGGGAAGATGATTACCAACGAACGTAACTACCAGCGCACCATTGCTTCAGTTACTTCCCAAATCAAAGATATGGAGATTCCAGACAACTCCCGCGAAGTTGGGACTCCACAACCAACCGTGAAACCCACAGCCGTGTCCCTACCTTACCGTTACATTCCGGCAACCCGGACAAATTAAGGCATGAGTCATGGGACAAATGACCAAGACCAACTCACACCCACACATCCACTATGGCAATCCCTTTACTGCAATATAAACCTAGTTCCCAAAACCAACGCGTCCCTGGTTACGAAGTACCTAACGAAGATACCCCCAGAATTTACCGCATTGAAGACTATGCCTTTGATGGTGAAATCCAAGAGTTAATTTGGGCAGCCTATCGGCAGGTTTTTAGCGAACATGAAATCCTGAAATTCTACCGCCAGAGCAATTTAGAATCTCAGGTAAAGAATAGAGCAATTACTGTGCGGGACTTCATCCGGGGTTTGGCTAAATCCGAAGCCTTGCGGAATTTAGTAGTACAAACCAACTCCAACTATCGCCTCGTAGAAATTGCCCTCAAACGACTTTTAGGTCGTGCATCTTATAACAAAGACGAAGAGATTGCTTGGTCAATCAAGATAGCCACTCTCGGTTGGAATGGATTTGTTGATGCTTTGATCGACTCTCAAGAGTATCAAACCAACTTTGGGGAAAATATCGTTCCCTACCAACGGCGGCGTTTCCAAGATAGACCCTTTAATCTAGTGACACCCCGCTACGGTGACTACTGGCGTGACAAGTTAGAAGATGCGCGGTATAAATCAGGCGATATCAAGAATTTCTTGGAATTAGCCAGTTCTATCGAAATCAAGACAGTTGTCTACACACCAGTTAACCTGGCAAACATCCAAATTCCTGACATGACAAGAAACACTAAACCGCAAGGTGTTCCTGTTTCTATCGATTCCAGCGCCAATTTCCCTGTACGGTAAATTGATACTAAATTGGTTTGGAATCAGCTCCGGCTACTAACATAAATGCGGGAGAATAAGTAAAGCCGGAATGAGAATTTTGAGTAATCAAACCTCCTTCCATTTTCAGAGCTAGTTTTTTGTTTAATTTGTTAATAAGAGGAAGAACGCAGCATGGCACTGCCATTACTTCAATACAAACCCAGTAGTCAAAATCATCGAGTCAAAAGCTTTGGCGTAGCTGACCAGAATGAAGATACACCTTATATCTATCGTCTGGAAGATGTCAGTTCCTACACTGATATTCAAAGCATAACTTGGGCTGCTTATCGCCAAGTTTTCAGCGAACATGAAATTCTCAAGTTCAACCGCCAAAAGACTCTGGAATCTCAACTGAAAACTGGTTCATTATCAGTACGGGACTTCATCCGAGGTCTAGCTAAGTCTGAAGCATTCTATCGCTTGGTAGTTTCGGTTAACAACAACTACCGTTTAGTAGACATTACCCTGAAGCGTTTGTTAGGACGTTCGTCTTACAACAAAGACGAACAAATTGCTTGGTCAATTGTTATTGCTACCAAAGGTTTTGGCGGCTTCGTTGATGCCCTAGTGGATAGCGACGAGTACACCCAAAGTTTTGGTGACAACACCGTACCCTACCAACGCAAGCGTTTAGAAGGTCGCCCCTACAACTTGGTAACTCCCCGCTACGGCGAAGACTTCCAAGAAAAAGTGGGTACAGTCCGAACCGATTGGCGCTTTACTTTGGAGAAATTCTACACCCGCAAATTCCAAGAAAAACGCCTCGCTGAAGGTGATCCTCGCAAGTATGCGGATATGGCAGCATCAGTTAGTGGTAACGGTAACTACGCACAAAAGCTTTCTGCATTTGATATTGATTATCTCAATGCAGTGCCTTACCGTGGTGGTAGCAGACGCTAAGATTTAAACTCTGATTGACTACATTTTATACTGGGTCTAGTTTTTGTGTTAATTTGACGACGGGTTTACAGTTTTGCTGTTAGCTAGGCGTTGCGTTAAGTGGAAACTAGACCCAGTAGCTTTTTAAGATTTTAGATAAAGAATCTTATTCTCTGCACTTGTGCGATCGCCACTTGCTACAAGTCGGGGAACCTACCCAACGTTGTGGCTCCTCTGCGTGAGATTAATCATCCTTGCACTCAGCAGCGCCATAATTTAACACGACTTCCTATCAAGGTTTGTCAAGTTAATGACATATCATATGGCAACATACTTGCACACATCCGCTAGGAAGATGACCTCAAGAAATAGAAGGTTTAAATTAATTTTGGTGTGTCGAATAACTGCTTTCTATGGAGGTTTAGCATTTAGCTAAACCTTTTTCATGAGTTACTGCTGTATCAGCTTCTAGAATATTTGTATACTCTCTATTGGATGATGAATCATTTAACTTAAATAGCTAAATTATGCTGTATAGATTCTACTTCTACTTAAGGCTTGGCAGTGAACCAAGCCTTTTTTATATGTTATCAATTTAGCTTCTAAAATTATATACTATATTTTTCTGCTTTTAGTATCATTAAAAATCTAATATTTTAAATTTATGTGTATTATCAAAAACAATATAGTCAATAAAATCACTAAATTTTCTATTTAGTAAACATAAATTATACAGATAAAATTTTTTCTGTAATTAGTATTATATCAAACATCTAGTAGATAGTTAGCTTTTATTGATTATAGTAATCTGAATCAGCCCCTAGCAGCTTTTATAATATCTGGACACAACCTTTAGATAGATGAACTTAAGTAATAGCATATTTAAACTAACCAGGTATGGTAAACTCTTGGTATAGAGAGGCTTGGCTAATAGCCAAGCCTCTTTTGTAAAAAAAGAGAAATAATCAACAAGTAGCACTACATATTAAGGTTTTTAATTAATTGACAAAAAATTAAATTTCTAGAACTAGCATAAATAGTATTGATCTTATATCCTTCTATAGATAGGGGCAACAAACTTTTTGTGCAGTTAATATTCGGACTATTAATGCTTGAAAAATACATATATGCCCTGGAAATCAAGCCAGGGTTTTCTTTTTGGGTAAATTAAGTCTCGTGAGATATTGGTTATAGCAAAATGACATCTCACCAAAGTATGAATAGGTTTATAGAGATTTATTTAGTTATGTGCGATGCTGCATATCAGCTTTGAGAATATTTGTACACATCTTTAAGGCAGATGAATTAATAACAAATTGCAGATAAATTATCTAGATATGGTAAACACCTGGTATACATAAAGGCTTGGCTCTTGCCCAAGCCTTTTTCATTCTTTTGATATACAGCTTAAATATTGACTTTACGTAATAGGAAATAGTGAATATTTTAACAAAATCATGACTTAACAGTTTCCGAAAAATTTGGGTACATCCCAAAGGAAGATGAACTGCGAAAATAGTAGGTTTAAATTAATTTAGTACGTTGTTAAGCACAACAATTATTGAGGTTTGGTTCACAACCGAACCTTTTTTTATGAGTAATCAAGTCATTTATTATCAGTTATCAGGCTGTTTGCACACATCCTTTAGGAGGATGAACTAAAGGAATAGAAGCTTTAAATTAATCTTGGTGTAGTAAATGCTTGGTATACATCAGGGCTTGGCTTAGCCAGGCCTTTTTTCATAAAAGGTGAGTAACTTGTTAGTTTGAATGTATTTGTATACAAATTTTGTTACAGCGAAAACTTTAACTGCGATCGCCTGCCAAAATCCTCAAAGTTTGTGTGCATTATCTTTGACTTCTCATACTAGTTGATTTTGGTCTTTAGGTGAGAGATGCATCTAATATTCGGTGCTTATACCGTGCCATAACTGTTTTGATTAAGGCTAAAAAGATGTAAATCTTAGACTTGCAAACTCATGTTTTTTAAACTAGGCAGTATAGTGGGAGCGATCGCTGTTTTGTTGAGCAGTAGTATAGTAAATGCTCAAGATGCAGAAAGGTATATCACCGTGGGGCATGATAAGGTAGGAAACCATATAGCCCTGGATACAGAAACTATTAAAGGCACGACATACAAACTTTACGGAATGTATGGAGACGGTATATTTGAGACTACGTTCTCTGCATCGTGCCAAGAATCTCGGCTTTTTTTAAATAACATTACTATTTACGGGACTAGTGGACAAATAATTCAACAAGAGCGCAATACTGGCGAAATCCCTTTTGTAGCCGCTTCTTCACCAGGTAAAGCAATGCAAATTGTTTGTCAAAGAATGGGTGTACGTGGTTGGTAATGCTGGCAAAACTAGTAAGCCTTACCACGCCAGTAGGGTGCGTTGCGCGGTGCAACAACGCACCATCTTGACAGTATCTTCAGCAGATAAAATTTTAGGTGCTACAGATGTACGAATGATGTATGAGCCATCTAAAGCCGCTTCTGATGCGATTTTTTGTATATCTCTTTCAAATGAAAAGCTATCAGCTTTAATATAAATTTTAAAATGTTTCCCAACTTTGTAACGGTTAAGAACTTGTCCGACCTTTAAAGCGATATTAGATTCTCCCCGTAGAGGACGTTCTTCTAAATGTAATGCTGCTAAATTATTTTCAATTGTTCCTTCTTAACAAAAAACACACTGCTTTTTTTGTTCTGGAAGATTTTTGGTGAGTAATACCAAATCTTTATATGATAGAGAATTTGTCCCATAAAAACTTTTTCTTTTTCTTCTAGAACTGTAATCAAAAAATATAGCAAACCTATCAGAAGCTATAGGTATCTTACCGCGATGAAAAATGCTCCCAGTAGCAGCAAAAATTACAGTGCCTGCGGGTCCTGTACATGATTTATAATGTTCTGCGGATAAAACATCTTGCATAGTTTGTGCTTGGATGTAGCCAGATGTATATTTTAAAGATTTGGTAATTTTTGAAGTTAAAGTTTGTGTAACATATTGAAATGGCCCTGTATCCTCATTAATATCATTTAAATAAATTATAATTTTCAATATTTTTTGATTTTCTCTGTCTACATGCCACAGCCTAGAAGTTTGCTCGACTTGATTGGCAATGTCTCTACGGAAATAGACCCCATTATAGGCTACTGGTAAACCCAAATAATTCTCTATAATGTTGAGTAAACGTTGTTCCAGACCCCACAAGAAAATTTCTGGATACTGCATTATTTGCTGGGAATTAGCATGAACAACAAACTCATTTTTATGACCAGAAATCTTTGGTGGGATTTTTGGCATCAGGTCTTTTGCTGCTTTAAGTATCTCAAGAGTAGATGGAATGCCCAATTCTGCTAATGAAGTAACTGCAACTCCTTCATGGTTAATTGTTTCGACTAAATTTAAGTCATTCTTGGAAAGAATAGGTAAATTTATAATATGTTTTTCTACTGCTGCTTGATAAGCAAGTTCTTCTTGATACTGTATAAATGGTATGGCATCAATTTCCCTTAAAATCTTATTCCGCATTTTTTGCAGAACTGTATACATAAATTTTTATCCTTGCACTACAGTAATTTCTGTAAAATCACGTAATAACAACGGGAAACGCGATCGCGAAAAATATAAATTGGATCGAGACAAGTAGATTTAGCCTAAATCTTAGGATAACCCAACTTTGCAAAATCTTGTATATGCTGGGTTTTGCTGCCCTCTACCTCATCTAGACAATAGATGTCGGCTTAACCTTCCTCAAGATACCTGTCGCTAGCCAGATAACTATCCTACTCAAGTTATAAATTTGTTGAAAATATGTCATTAGTGAGTATAAATGACAGATTATACATCTAAACCTTCAGTAATTTTGATCCACCCAAAGACAGTAGATAAAATATTAGCTAAATAACTATAAGAGATAAAATAGCGCTGCTTTGCAAACACTTAAAAAGGAACAGATTTTTATGACATTTGATTACGACTTGTTTGTCATCGGTGCTGGGCCTGGAGGGTTGGCAGCAGCTAAAAAAGCAGCTAGTTACGGTGTCCGTGTTGCTGTTGCTGAACAGGAAGCTATTGGTGGTACTTGTGTAAATCGTGGTTGTGTTCCCAAAAAATTGATTGTCTATGCAGCTGATTTTGCTCAAGAAAATGAAATAGCACATTGCTACGGTTGGAGTAAGTGTAAACGCTACTTTGACTGGACACTATTTATGAAGTCCGTACACCGACATTTAGAACACATTCACTACTCTTATTGTGAGCAGTTACAAAACGCCGGAATTGAAATAATTAAAGAACACGCTGTACTCAGCGATGCCCATACCCTAGATGTAGGTGGACACAAAGTTACAGCTGATAAAATTTTAATTGCTGTGGGTGGACGTGCTAAAAAGCCCAGCATTCCCGGAATAGAATATGCCATTACATCCCGTGAGGTATTTCACTTACCTTATTTGCCAAAACGGTTGGCAATTATTGGGGGTGGCTACATCGGGGCAGAATTTTCTAGCATGATGCAGGCTTTAGGTTGCGAAGTCACAGTAATCGAAACAGATGAGATGATGTTATCAGGATTTGATGACGAAATCCGCTCTGGCGTGCAACGAGGTTTAAGCAAACGAGGAATTCGGGTTTTAACTAACAGCACTGCTCAAGCAATTACACTCTTAGATGATGGTTTACTGTTGAAGACTACTGGCGATTGTTCAGAAACTATTGCCGCAGATACCATTCTTGTAGCCACAGGTTACACCCCCAATACTCAAAATCTGGGTTTAGAAACAGCCCAAGTTGCACTTGGTAAGCAGGGTGAAATCAAAGTAGATGAATACTGCTGCACTACCCAAAAAAATATTTATGCTGTGGGTGACTGCATCAACCGTGTGCAATTAACTCCAGTTGCGAAGGCTGAAGGTATTGCCGTTGCTCATACGGTTTTTGGCAACCAGCCACAAAAAGTAAATTATGATTATGTGCCTTCTGCTGTGTTTTCCCGTCCCGAAGGTGCTGGTGTAGGAATGACAGAAGCTAAAGCACGGGAAAAATTTGGTGCATCTGTGAAATGTTACTGCACTCGTTTTCAACCATTGTTTTATCAGTTAACCGAACAAGATGAGGCAGTGATGATGAAGTTAGTAGTAAATGAAGATTCTCAACAAGTTTTGGGTGCTCATATGCTAGGTGGAGATGCAGCCGAAATTATTCAAACTTTAGGGGTGGCAATTCGTAAGGGAATTACCAAGAAAGATTTGCATGAAACCATAGGCATTCATCCCACCACATCTGAAGATTTTTTATCGATAGATTAAATGGCGTTGCTGATTGAGAATATGAATTTGTTTCACGCAAAGGCGCAGAGGCGCAGAGAGTAAGAGTTTGAAATCTTGTTCAGCAACCGCCGATTAAATGGTGGTGTCTGAAGATGATTCTTGCCAAAGTTGTGTGATAGTTTCTGATGCTTCTGAAGATGAGTCATTTTGTAGTGCAGAGTTGCTGTTTTGCGAATCTATTAACTCGTTGATATCCTTGAGAACCTCTGATGCAGACTGATAGCGCTGTTTGGTATCATCCATTACCATTTTATTGAGAATATTTACCAAAGATTGACTTACTAATGCTTTTTCACTCCATGCCAACTCTCCATGAGCATCTCTATCAAACTCGTGGGGTGAGATACCAGTTAAAGCTTTAATCGCAATCATCCCCACTGCATAGATATCACTGTTGTATTGGGGACGGCCAAAACATTGTTCGCTTGGTGCATAACCTTTAGTTCCAATACCAATAGTGAAGGGGCTTTGCTCTGGACTGTCAAAAGGCAATGTGGAGACTTCTTTCACAGCGCCAAAGTCAATTAATACCAGCTTGCGGTCTGAGTGTCGCCGGATAATGTTGTTGGGTTTAATGTCCCGGTGAATCACACCGTTTTCATGAACAAATATTAATATTTGCAACAAGTCCTGTACAATATTGATAACTGCAATTTCTTCAGTAGCTCTGCCCGATCGCAGTTCTTGATTGAGAGGATGACCGACTATATACTCTTGCACTAAATAAAATTCTTCATCTTGTTCAAAATAAGCTAGAAGTTGAGGAATTTGGTGGTGCTTTCCTAATTTTTCTAGTGTTTGCGCCTCTGAGTTAAATAAACGTCTGGCAAGTTCTAACCCTTTTGATTGAGTGTTGGCTGGTTTGAGTTGCTTGACAACACATCTGGGATTTCCCGGACGTTGGATATCTTCGGCAATGTAGGTTTCGCTAAATCCACCGGAACCAAGAACTTTAACAATTTTGTAGCGTCCAGCCAAGATTTTTCCGGTGACTGCCAAATCTCTTTGCTGAAGTAAATCTTGCAGGTCGTTTTGTTGGCTGATAATCTCTTGGACTACGGGAGAAGTTTTATATCTCTGAAAAATAGTTACTAGTTGGCGGGTTCTGAGTTTTTCTCTGGCGACTTCGGTTCCTAAATAAGATAACCCATTAAAGGCGATCGCGATCATGGGTATGGCAGTCGGCAAAATTAATTGACTAGAAACAAAAATCACATAGCTAATTCCGCCCCAAATAGTAGCTAAGGCTAAGCTAGAGATGAATCTAGTAATTCCCCGCTTACTTCTAGTAATAATTAATACTGTGCTACCCACTAGCAGCAGTACAAACAAACTTTGCAGAGGTGGACTTTTAATTGCTTGACTAATTGCTTTCCCTGTCATTAAAGTGGCGATCGCATTGGCGTGAATTTCCACTCCTGACATCTTTTCAGGTGTATTAGCAACTGCTACACCATGCCAATCATTGCCTAACTGGGCTGTTGCCCCAATGATGACAATTTTATCTTGGAATATTTTTCCCTGTTGTAAATAAGTATCCCAGTTTGCTGGGTCAAGCACATGCCATAAGGGAATTGTCTCAAATGTCCCACTCGGCCCCCAAAAATGAATGCGATCGCCTTTTGGCTGGGGATAATTAATTTGCGCCGTCTGCAACACTGCTTGATCAAAGTCACGGACTGTCACGGAGAGGTTATGATCTGCGGCTACTAATTGAGAAAATTCGCTAGCTAATCGGTGAACCTTGCCATCTACCTCTAAAGGAAAATTCACCGTACCCATTGACACCGAACCTGTGTGCAACATCTCCTGGGGTAGCCTCAGTTGCATAAAGGTGCCTTGGTGCGTTGCAAAATTTTCGTAGAGTGCGGCTAAGGTAACTTTACTGCCGTATTTTTGTAATGCTGCCTGGAATTGGCGATCGTCAGCAATTCCGTAAATACTAGGCAAATCAAAAACTACATCCAGTGCTATGGAACGTACACCAGCCTTAGTCAACTTTTCAATTATTTTACCGTATGCAGCGCGTTTAAAAGGAAAAGACTTAAGTGGTTCTAAGTAGGCATACTGTTGCGGATCTGTTTTATAGTACTGTTCGGGAACTGATATTGATTGATCATCAATTGCCAAAATTACGATATTTTCCGGAGGTGTTATCGGCCCACGCAGTTGAAAAAATGTGGAAAGCGTTTGACTTTCCATCAATTGAACCCAACCCAAACCAGAGATAGTTAGCAATGCTGCACCTACTGCGGAAGCACCAGTTAGCAAATGACCTAAGCGAGCCATTAGCAGTGACTGGCGTGATGCTGTCACAGTCACTTTTGTCGGTTTACTTGACGTTATATTGGCAGCAGAAACATATTTTTTGGTTAAGGTAGATGTAGGTTCTTCTGCCATATCGTGTTAATAGTTGGTTTACGTACTACTACTCTATTTATTTATTCAAGATTGAAATAAGACTTAAATGAGAATCTTATACTTTTGTAATGTCTTTGATATTTTTGACCAAACTTGGGTTAAGAAATTTCGACTCAGTTGGCTCTTAACCCAGATACTGGCTAACTTATTCTCTTAATTGAGATCAAAGCCGTGATTCTGCCTCAGACTGGAGTCGGAAATGCTCTATTTCAGCACTTTGTTGCGGTAAGATTTGATTTTCTCAAACCAACGGGTATGCCTCCTAGACTTGATCTGTGAGGAGTTTCTTATGGTACAACTTGCTCCTCTTGTACAAGACTGAATTTACCATAAAGCTTGTACTTTTGTTGACGACAAAACTTATAGATGGTCATCATCCTGTATCCTACCGCAAGACCTATGCTTTACCTCTTTAGAAGTAAACTTGACAGTTATATAGCTAAGAATGCTGTTACTCAGTCAAATTTATTGGTAGATTTTGAGCACGAGGTATCTCTTATAGTGTTAAAGGTGAAAAGGTTCAAGTCCCAGCACCTTAAGTCCAATGTTTTAGCCAATTTTATGCTGTGAAAGAGGTAAGATAAAAGCTATACATAAAAACCTGCTTTAAGGATATTAGCAAATTTATCATTTGAGAATTGCTATAATCTATTGTTCAATCTAAATTCTTTTCTATATATTAGGTGTATTTTTCTATGGGTTCCCCAATGAATCGTCTGTCTATTTTTGTAGACGGAAACAATATGTTCTATGCTCAACAAAAGAATGGTTGGTTTTTCGACCCAAGAAGAGTATTAGAATACTTCAAACACGAGCAATCAGACACAACATTAATCAATGCCTTCTGGTACACTGGCTTAAAAGACCCACAAGATCAACGAGGTTTCAGAGATGCTCTCATTAGTTTAGGATATACAGTACGAACTAAAATTCTCAAAGAATATTATGATGATTCTTCCGGTCGCTACTCCCAAAAAGCCAATTTAGATATTGAAATTGTCGTAGATATGTTTAATACAGTAGATCAATACGATAGGGTCGTTTTATTTAGTGGTGATGGAGATTTTGAAAGAGCAATTGAATTATTACGTTCAAAAAATACGCATATTACAGTAGTATCGACAGAAGGCATGATAGCTAGAGAATTACGTAATGCTACGGATAGATATATTGATTTAAATGATATCAGAGACAGTATAGAAAAAGTAGAAGGTTAATCGGCTTAATAAATATTTACAAATGCTAAGAGTAAAAAACTAAGGTTCAAGATATTTTAAGCGAACAGTAAAAACTAAAACAACGAGCCAAAATGATGAGCAAACCTGAGAGAATTATCATTTTTGATACGACACTCCGAGATGGAGAACAATGTCCGGGAGCAACACTAAATATAGACGAGAAGCTAGCGATCGCTAAACAATTGTCACGTTTAGGAGTAGATGTAATTGAAGCAGGTTTTGCCTTTGCTAGTCCGGGAGACTTTGCCGCAATCAACAAAATTGCCCAAATTGTGGGAACAGAAGATGGCCCGATAATTTGTAGTTTGGCCAGAGCTAGACATGATGATATAAAAACAGCAGCCGCAGCAATTAAACCAGCTGCTCATGGCAGAATTCATACTTTTATTGCAACTTCTGATATTCATCTCCAATACAAACTGAAAAAAACCAAATCAGAAGTACTAGCCATCGCCGAAGAAATGGTGGCTTATGCTAAGAGTTTCACCGATGATGTCGAATTTTCCCCCGAAGATGCTGGACGTTCTGACCCAGAATTTCTTTACCAAGTATTAGAGCGAGCGATCGCAGCTGGAGCCACAACAGTTAATATTCCTGATACTGTCGGTTACACAACACCTAGCGAATTTGGGGCAATAATTAAGGGCATTAAAGAGCATGTTCCCAATATTAACCAAGCGATTATTTCTGTTCACGGACATAATGATTTAGGTTTAGCAGTTGCCAACTTCTTAGAAGCCGTAAAAAATGGCGCAAGGCAATTAGAATGTACCATCAATGGTATTGGTGAACGAGCCGGAAATGCAGCCTTAGAAGAATTGGTAATGGCGTTGCACGTCCGGCGACAATATTTCAATCCTTTTTTGGGAAGACCAGCAGATTCTGAAGAACCGTTAGCAAAAATTGACACCCGTCAAATTTACAAAACCTCCCGTCTAGTTTCTAATTTAACGGGAATGCTAGTACAACCTAATAAAGCCATCGTTGGAGCAAACGCCTTTGCTCATGAGTCTGGTATTCATCAAGATGGGGTCTTAAAAAATAAGCTCACCTACGAAATTATGGATGCCCAATTGATTGGTTTAACAGACAATCAAATAGTTTTGGGTAAACATTCCGGGAGAAATGCTTTCCGTACCCGCTTGACAGAATTAGGCTTTGAACTATCAGAAACCGAATTAAATAAAGCCTTTGTGAGGTTTAAAGAATTAGCCGACAAAAAGAAAGAAATTTCTGATTGGGATTTAGAAGCTATTGTTAATGATGAAATTCAACAAGCACCCGATTTATTCCGAGTAGAACTAGTGCAAATTTCCTGTGGTAGTAATGCTAAACCCACGGCTACAGTCACCCTCCGCACCCCAGATGGTGCAGAATTAACCGATGCAGCAATTGGTACTGGGCCAGTAGACGCTGTTTATAAGGCAATTAACCGCGTAGTGAACGTACCTAACGAGTTGATTGAGTTTTCTGTACAGTCAGTCACAGCCGGGATTGATGCCATTGGTGAAGTAACAATTCGTCTAAGATCCCAATCCAGGGTGTTTTCCGGTCATGCAGCCAACACAGATATCATAGTTGCATCTGCACAAGCTTATGTTAATGCGTTAAATCGGCTTTACGCATCTTTGCAAACCAAAGAGAAAGAAGAGGAAGTTACTGCACAAAAAATTTAAAAATTTAAGGTTCACGAAGGAAGAGGGAAGAAGAGACCCACATTTTAAAAAGTGGGATTGAAACTCCGAAGCCGTTTTTTGGCGCTGCGCAGCACAAAAAACATCTTTTTTAAAGTGCGGCTCTAAACCCACAACTAAAGTTTTTGTTATTCCTTCTTCCTTCTTTCTCCTAACTTCTTCCTTATTTTGTAAAGGTTGTAGTCAGTGTTTTTCTCGCTTCAACCTTACTCGATAATCGTGATGGCTGATGAAAATTAACGGTAGATGAATTGATTGACTGAAATGGCTACTCAAGCTCAATTAGAGAGTTTATATCGCGTCGGCTATCAACTGACGTATATTATGCTTCAGCCAATACACCTCATCTGCCTTGATAATAGAACTCGTAACATTTACATCCTAGCTGGGCAAAACGAAGAGCTTGAGTTGCAAATATTACTCAATGGAGAGGTAGTTTGATGAGTCAAGTTAATTATAATGGCATGTCAGATACTGAATTAAAACGCTACTTTCTTAATAACCGTCACGATAAGGCTGCTTTTCAGGCATACTTGGATAGACTCAATCAGCACTCACATACAGTGATTACCAGTCCAGACGACCCTGATTTTGATGAAAAAATTCAAGCAGCAATTCGCCAAAAGCTAGAAGCTGCGAAAGGTAAGGGACATAAGACTGAAATAGATTAGCTTCTAAAGAGGACTAAAGTCCTCACTACATACAAACATTAATCTTCGATTTGCGGTGCGGGTAACTGATTTAAAACTCGCCAAAGCACTGTGTAACTGCCATCAGAACGGCGGCGAACTGGCCGGAAGGCTAGGAGAATATCGCTGCTGTGTATCTGTTGTGGCTGGTTTACAGAAATAGGTTGACCACTGAAGACATTTTCTGGTAGTTGGAATTGCAGCGATCGCACTATATAAGTATGATTTAACTCGGCTTTAGCATTGGCTAAAATCACTTGACTTTGGTTCCAGTTCTGGTCTTTGCCAGTCAAGAATCGCCGTTTTTCTATTTGTAAAGCATCTAACTGCTGGGGCGGTCTGTAGTTTAGTAAAAATTCTCGCGTTGGTGACGTTACAGCTTGCAATGTCTCATCCAACTCCTCAAGGGGTACATTACCAACATCCACCATGAAACTGTAATTCACCCCTTGATCTACCAACTGAAAGCGCTTTCCGATCACCTGAAGTGCTAAACTAGGATTAAATCCCTCCTTAGCATCACCCAAAAATGGGAAAGGATAGCGATCGCTCACACTGGGTTGCAAACGATTTCTCAGTGTATTCAGTGGACGTTGGTAAACTGAAGACTGTAGTACACGAAAAATACCAGTTCGAGGCAATTCCAGAAACTTGGCGTAAGTTTGTGGTTCTTGGGGGTCGATGTCGTAAGCAAAGCGCTCGAGTATCGCCGCATTTTCCCAAGGATCTGTAAAGTGGATTTCTGGGGGAAATGCAGTTTGTGTAGCTGTTAAAATTTGTTTGGCAGTTGCTAAAGTAATAAGTGATGCTTCAGGCGCGGCGATCGCAGGTTGTCGAGGTGGTACATAACTGGCTATGGCTGTTTTCGCAGTCCTACCAATTACTTGTACGGGTAGGGATGATGATTCTGAAGACGCTGCTTGTGTTCCTAAATTGTCATTCGGTAAATGTGGTTCCCATGTAGAGAAAGGTATCGCTAACTTTTCCAGATGGGGATACTGCATTGGTGCAAGAGAAAGTACAGGATCTGATTGGCGTTCCCCAGTGACTAGAGGTAGCTGTCTAATTAAGGCTAATTCACCCCGTCGGGATAACAGCAGGTCTAGTATTGGCGCCAATTTTAATAATTCCTGGCTAGAAGCAGCCAAAGAGCAGTAAATTTGAGCTTGGGCTTCGGTTAACGGGTCAGGTAAGGGGGAAAGATTTCTCGATAAATCCGCTCTAGAGCTACACAAAGTTTTAGAGTTTTTGTGCTGACGGTGCAGAAAACCTTCTACTGTCTTGACTTGGGATGTTAATTGCCCTCGCACCGCTCGCATCCGATTAGCATCTGGCTCAATCAGTGCTTGCTCAATGCGAGCAATTAAATTGATCTGTTGCTGCACCAGTCGCCCGGCCTCAGTATAAAATTTTTCACCTGTTGGCTTTGATGTAAGATTTTGATTTGGGGCAGATTGAGACTGATATTCGGCAGATAGGGCAGTTCCTGAAACAGAAACTAAAGAAAAAGGCAGCAAAAGGCTAAAAAACATATATCTCATATCAAAAACACCAATCAGATAGGAGTATGAAAAATCTAAAATAGATATTAAATTGAAGAAAAACAACGACCATCGACAACCGTTAGTCCATTCTACTTTCTGTAAAGCAAAGCGTCGCCAGGTTGTTACCAGTGCTGAAACACGATTACATGCAAGTTTCCCAGGATCAGCCGATTTATTCTGAGGCTCCACTCCAACTGTTGCTATTTGTTGATGGACGACCAAAGTCCCGACAACAGGTGCAGCGCATCCGTGCTTACTTAAAAGAATTGCAGGCTGAGTATAACTTTGAACTTCAAATTATCGATGTCGGGCAACAACCATACTTAGCAGAACATTTTAAATTAGTAGCCACCCCAGCTTTAATTAAAATCCACCCAGAACCCAGACAGATTATCGCTGGGAGTAATATCATCGCCCAATTGAAAAACTGGTGGCCTCGCTGGCAAACATCTGTAGACGCTTACTTAAAATTGCAAGAAGACTTGCAAGAAAAGATAGATGACAATTGGGTATCATCACCTAAATCAACAATTAGTTCCGTGGCTGTGTCTGCGGAACTCATCAAACTCTCAGACGAAATTTTTCGCTTAAAACAAGAAAAAGAGAAACTTCAGGAGCAGCTACAATTTAAAGACAGGGTGATAGCCATGCTGGCACATGACCTCCGCAATCCCTTAACAGCTGCGGCGATCGCCATAGAAACTCTACAATCTAACTACAATACAGAAACTGGTGAATTTCAGCGACTCAAACCAGCAATGACGGCGCATTTACTCAAACAAGCCCGTAGTCAAACAAAAATAATTGACCGCATGATCGCTGACCTTTTGCAGGTAGGCCGGGGAAACGATACAGAACTACCCATCACACCGCAAAAATTGGAAATTGGCAAACTCTGCTTAGACGTGTTGGCAGAATTGCGCGATCGCTACATTGCCAAATCCCAACAAATTGAAACGGATATTCCTAAAGATTTACCAAGCGTATATGCTGACCCAGAACGTTTGCGCCAAGTGCTGACCAATCTGTTAGATAATGCCATAAAATACACACCAGAGGGTGGCAAAATTAGCATTGCCGGATTGCACCGCACCACCCAAAAAGTGCAATTCAGTATTGGTGATACTGGCCCTGGTATACCGATAGAAAACCGCGATCGCATTTTTGAAAACCACTTCCGACTCCAACGCGATGAAGGTATAGATGGTTACGGCATTGGTCTTTGTTTATGCCAACGTATCATTCGAGCGCATTACGGCCAAATTTGGGTAGATTCTGCCCCCAATAACGGTGCGTGGTTCCATTTCACGTTGCCAGTGTATCCATCTTAGGTGGGGAATAGGGCATTGGGCATTGGGAAAAATAAATCACTCAGCACTCCCCTTCGACTTCGTTCAGGGCAAGCGCACTCAGGAAGGAAGCACTTTGAGTAGCACTCACTTGAGGATGATACGATTGCGCCCCTGTTCTTTTGCCTGGTAAAGTGCTTGATCCGCCGCCACAATCAAATCGGAAGGTGAGGATTCCCAGGTAGGGATAATAGTCGCTACTCCCATACTCATAGTGACATACTGACCAACGGCAGACCCTTTATGAACAATTTGCAAATTCCTAACTCCAGCTTGCATGGCTGAGGCAACATGAAATGCACCAGATTCATGGGTATGTGGCATAATTACAGCAAATTCTTCGCCACCATAACGTGCTACTAAATCTTGAGTTTTTTGTGCTTTATGGCTCAAAACTGTACCTACCTTGCGGATGCAAAGATCCCCGGCTGGGTGACCATAGTGGTCATTGTAAAATTTAAAAAAATCAATATCACACAAAATCAGCGATAGAGGAGATTGCTCCTGTGCTAAATTAATCCACTGCGTATTTAAATAATCGTCAAAGCGACGACGATTAGCCAGCCCAGTTAACCCATCCACGTTGGCGAGATGCTGCAAAGCTAAGTTTGCCGCCTCTAACTGTTTATATACTTGTGCTTGTTGTAATAGTCTTCGTAATCGCTGGCGTAATACTGCCCAATGAATTGGCTTAGTGACATAATCTGTAGCCCCTGCGTCAAAAGCCCGATCTACTGACTCTTCATCATTTAAGCTTGTAATCATCAATATGGGGGTGCGCTCCCATATCTTGGAAATCACAGTATTGCCCAAAGCAGATTCAGTATCAAGGCTAGCAAGTGCTGACATCAAATTATTTCTGGCAATTTGCAGCAACTGCTTACAGCAAGTGAAGCCATCCATTACAGGCATCATGGCATCTAGTAAGACTATATCTGGTTTGACGGTTTCATAAGCATCTAAACACTGCTTACCATCACTGACCTCGACGACTCGATAGCCTTCGTGTTCCATAGCTTCACGCAACAGTACTCGGATGGTCTTGTCATCATCAGCCACCAGAATGACTGGAGGTTGTTTGGGAATAGAAAATGGGCTTATGCCTGACATGAGTTGCGTTCCACTGAAATTGAGAGTATCGGGTATGGGCAAATCGAGGAAAACCTGCTAGACCTCATCTCTAAATAGTCTGCGAGCGAGAATTTTTTACAGCAGAGAGAATCCTACTGCAAAAACTATTTGGTAAAAAATAAATAAGTACAACCTTTTTTATGACTACAAGGGTTGCTTAGTTGTTACCGGATTGAAACAAACAAGTGAAGAATTTTTTACTGTTCTAACTATTTGTTTTGTATTTAACAGCATTAACCTCTGTTTAAATAATTTATGTAAATAGCGACTTGTAAGCGGATATTGAAAACAGCCTATTTGTCCATCGCCTGGAAATAATCGCATTCTCATCAGTACGAGAACTTGCATACCAAGTTTATGTGGCTGCACAAGTAAGTTTTTGTGGATATAAGATGGCTCAAGGCAATTGAGCCAAGAAAAATTTAGATCACTAAGTTGCATAGACAATTTATTTAAGATGTAAAGGTAATTGTTACTCTTTGTCTGGCTACGGTTTTGTGAGGAATTGTTACTTTTATATTTCCCTGGTAATAAAGTGTTATTTCAAAGTTGGGTAAAACTTCAAATGTAAGCCTTAATTATTGGCTTATGCTGTTACTTTAGACACCAACTGAGCGGAAGTAGAGAGATTATTAAAGTGCCGTAAACGGATAAGTAGGTGGGTGGGAAAATTTATCGCTAGGATAAGGCAGAAGGCAGAAGGCAGGAGGCAGAAGGGAAGAGGGTTTTAAGCTGATTCATTTTTCTTTACATAGTTGATTTTATTTGTGCCTACCTACTTAGCTATCTTCAATCCTGTGATTATATGACTCCCATTCATGTTCATCAGCAAGCTTTACCATCTGTGAATTTGGCATAATTACATAAAATACATATGGTCAATATCAAGCTAAGAACAAACTTTATTATTCAATCGCTTGACTGATCTGAAAATTAAGTGAAAATTCTGATTTAAAATAGATATACTTATATATATGTATTACAAAAGATAGGTGACTTTTTCGTAAGAATATCAGTATATTACTTAAATACGGTGTAGAAATCTTAAGTGTAGATGACTTTGCTCACATAACACTGATATTAACCAGTGGTAAGTAAAACTGTAATAAGTGCTAGCAGACAAAAATATTGAAAAATGCGCATGTAACAATGTTGTAGAAAAACAATAATTTATTAATAAGACTTCTTAAATGCCAGACTCACTAATGTATCAACAGGATGATTTTGTCGTCCTAGAAACCGACCAACCAGAAAAATTTCTCACAGCAGACGAATTATTAGCAAAGCTGAAGATAGTGCTGCAAAAAATAAGTGAGGATGATTTGCCAGCAGACTTACAAAACTTTGATTCTGTAGAAGCTCAAGCCCAATATTTAATCGACACGAGTTGTGAGTTGGATATTGGCCCTGGACAATATTTACAGTGGTACGCAGTGCGATTAGAAAAGTAGCTTGGCGTTGCTGAATTAAAAGTATAAATTACTACAATAAAGTGTCTTTTTCTTTGTAACTTTGCACGCCAGTTGCTATAAGTCGGCGGAGCCTTATGCCTATGGCAACGCGGTAAGCGCAGCTATGCCCGTCAGAGAGGGGCGGCACATTTACGAGTGAGAAAGTCCTTTCTTCCTCTTTTTTTCACTCAGCACTCCCCTTCGACTTCGCTCAGGGCTAGCGCACTCAGCACTGAATTTAGTCAACTCTTACGGTGTTTTAATTCAGCCTGAATTGCTTCTACAACAGTTTCAATGACCTTGACTCTGGCATAGTATTTATCATTAGCAGCAACGACAGTCCAGGGAGCAGTGGGGGTAGTAGTTCGCTGAATAGCTTGATTTATTGCCACTTCATATTCAGGCCATTTTTCCCGATTACGCCAGTCTTCATCGGTAAGCTTGTATTGCTTAAAAGGGTCATTTTGACGTTCAATAAAGCGTTTAAGTTGTTCATCTGGGCTAATATGCAGCCAAAACTTCACTAAAACATAGCCTGCACTGGTTAACTGAGCCTCAAACTCATTAATTTCTCGGTAGGCTCGGCGCCATTGGATCTCAGAAGCAAATCCCTCTACCCGCTCGACTAGTACCCTACCATACCAAGAACGGTCAAAAATGCCAATGATCCCAGCAGTGGGCAATCGTCGCCAAAATCGCCAGAGGTAATGATGAACTTTTTCTTCGTCTGTGGGTGCAGCAAAGGGATGAACAAAGTAACTCCGAGGATCGAGGATATCGGTGAGGCGCTTAATCGCCCCTCCTTTACCTGCTGCATCCCAACCCTCAAACATCACCAGTACAGGGATTTGATGCTTGTGGATGCTTAACTGTAACTTACGTAGTTGTACTTGTTCCTTGGCTAATTGCTCTTCGTAGTCAGTTTCTGTAAGAGTCAAGCTCAAATCGACTTGCGCTAATAAGTCTGACTCCGTGGTTTCTAAATGAGTTTGAGCAGGCAAGATAGGGGAAGGAACCTGAATTTTGAGTCGATCTAAGGCAGCCGTCAAGGTAGCAGCTAGCTGACTTAGCACCTTCACTTGTGCCCAACGTTGGGAGTTAGCCTCAATTAAAGTCCAGGGAGCAACACCGGTACTGGTTTGAACCAGCATCTCTTCAGCAAAGGCTGCATAGCGATCGTAGTGTTTTTCTTGCTTCCAGTCTTCTTTTCGCACCCGCCAAGCTGTTAATGGATCTTTGGCATACTCTTTTAAGCGACTTTTTAATTCTTTACGGCTCAGATGTAACCAAAATTTAGCGATCGCAGCTCCATCATCAACCATCTGACGCTCAAAGGCGTTAATTTGTCCCATTAATTTGGGGACTGTGGGAATTTGATCGGTTCCTACCCGATCAAATAAACGTTCTTCCAGCACATGAGTATACCAACTGTGATAAAAAAAGCTGATTGCGCCTTGGGCAGGAAGTTTTTCCCAAAACCTCCACAGAAATGGGTATTTGCGCTCCTCTTCAGTCGGAGGCCAGATGGGATGTACCTGAAATCCCCTGGGGTCCATATAGGAGACCATTTGCTTGACCAATCCACCTTTACCCGAAGCAGCCCAACCCTCCAAGACGACAATCACAGGCAATTTTTTTTCCCAACAGGCATTTTGTAGTTCCCGGAGTTGATACATCAACCGGGTAATTTCTGATTTGTAGGTGGCTTTATCTAAGGAAAGGGTTAAATCTAGTGTATCCAGCATAGAAAGTTTAGTTTATATCTTAGGATTGCTGAATTAGGGAATGATACAACATCTGTGGTGATGGTGGAAATGACCAAAAGAGGCAGAGAGAAAAGTAAAATCTCTTTTTTCTCGGCGCTCTCTGTGCCTCTGTGGTTAAATAATTTTTTTAAACCACAGAAGCGCAGAGGAGCCATTGCATTGCGCGGGTTCTCCGTGTTGTAGCAAATGACGTAACACAGAGAGAAGAGGGTACCCTAACCTGAGATAATACATACATCTATGAAAACTATGCTTTTATCCCCATCACTGAGTAAAGCTGGTTTGCAGTTGCAGAAAAAAGTAAATCTGCAATACTAAATTGGTGCTTATTTATGCAAACATTGCTAAACAACCGCTATCAAGTTATTAGGACACTGGGGGCTGGTGGATTT
The DNA here is from genome assembly GCA_019358915.1 of Trichormus sp. ATA11-4-KO1. Taxonomy (GTDB): domain Bacteria; phylum Cyanobacteriota; class Cyanobacteriia; order Cyanobacteriales; family Nostocaceae; genus LEGE-11386. Next base: position 9,222 of record JAHHIM010000024.1, on the reverse strand, counting down.
GGTGAGACTTTCCTCGCGGAAGATACCCAAATGCCCTCCCACCGTCGCTGTGTAATTAAACAGCTAAGACCAATTCAAAATAATCCCCAGATTTATCAACTGGTGCAAGAACGGTTTCAACGGGAAGCAGCCATTTTAGAAGATTTGGGCGGCTTCACTGACCAGATACCTACTTTGTATGCCTACTTTCAGTTATGTGGGCAATTTTATTTAGTTCAGGAGTGGGTTGAAGGCGATACACTCACGGCGAGAATTCAACAGCAGGGGTTATTTCATGAAAGTGCAGTCCAGGAAATTTTGGTGAATTTATTGCCAGTTCTGGATTATGTCCACTCCAAAGGGATTATTCACCGCGATATCAAGCCGGATAACATTATTTTGCGTCATCGTGATGGTAAACCCGTGCTGATTGATTTTGGTGCGGTGCGGGAAACAATGGGAACAGTGATGAATTCCCAGGGTAATCCTACCAGCTCGATTGTCATTGGTACGCCTGGATATATGCCAAGTGAGCAAGCAGCCGGGAGACCAGTTTATTCTAGTGATTTATACAGTTTAGGTCTGACAGCAATTTATTTGCTCACAGGCAAACAACCACAAGAATTAGAATTAGATCCGCAGACGGGGGAAATTGTTTGGCACCGATATGCTTTGAATGTTAGTTCTAGACTAGCAGCAGTGATTGACCGAGCGATCGCCTACCATCCACGAGAACGTTTTGCTACTGCCAAAGAAATGCTCTCAGCCTGGCAATTGGGTACAGGAAACTTTACCCCACCACCAATAAGCAATGTACCGCCTACTGTCACACCTCAAAATATCATTGCTGCCAGCCCAGTAGTTTCTCACCAACCTGACAACCAAAGTAATAGACAGAGGGGAATTTTGGGAGGAAGTTTAATTGCGGGTGGTGTGATTGGCGCTTCTTTAATCATCGGTTCTGTTCTCAATCAATTACCTCAACAAGTAACCGAAGAACCAGCCGTACAGCCAACAACTTCAATTAGCCAACCTACCACAAACAACAACGCATCTCCAGAGGCGACAACACCTATACAATCACAAATTCCTCGTAATATAGTACCTACACCTATACCAGTTTCTGATGATTTATTTGGGGCAATTTCCTACTCTTCTTTAACAGGAATTTATGGCTTGGCCACTCGTTTATCACAAGCAGATGCGGAAATGGCCGCGCTTAATGATTGCCAACAAAAATCTGGCGCTAATGATTGCTTGGTACCTCTGTGGTTTAAAAATTCTTGGGGGGCTTTGGCGGTTGGTTCTAATGGTGCTTATGGTACTGGGTGGGGAGCTAATGTTGATCACCCACAGGCTGGGAAAGAACTTGCCGAACAGTATGCTTTACAAACCTGTGAACAATATGGGGGTGTAAATTGTCAAGTTATTATCAGCACAGAAGCTAGACCAGAGTAATTCTCAGCTAGTACGCCTTTAAGTTAGGTATATAAGCGAATCATCATGGGAAGTTCTTTAATTGGTTAAACAACGACTCGACACACTATTAGTAGAATTAAATTTATGTGCTTCTCGGGCCTTGGCACAGCGACTGATTCAGGCGGGAGAAGTAACTGTAAATCAGCAAATAGTTGATAAACCTGGTACAGAAATTGATATTTCTGCGCAAATTAAGATTAAAGAGCGATCGCGTTTTGTTTCTCGTGGCGGAGAGAAACTAGCAAAAGCTTTGGAATTATTTGCTATTCCCATCGCCGAACGAATTTGTTTAGATGGCGGCATTTCTACAGGCGGCTTTACCGATTGTCTCCTGCAAGCTGGGGCAAAACAGGTTTATGGCATTGATGTGGGCTACGGTCAAGTTGATTGGGGTTTACGAAATGATCCTCGGGTGATTTTGCAAGAACGTACCAATTTACGCCATCTCACACCCGAAGAGTTGTACAGTGAGGATGACGAAATCCCCGATTTGGCGGTGGTGGATGTATCGTTTATTTCTTTAACCAAGATTTTGCCTGCTATCTGGCAATTAACTCAAGCTCCCAGGGATGCAGTATTGTTGGTGAAACCGCAATTTGAAGTGGGAAAATCCCGTGTGGGCAAAAAAGGCGTTGTCCGCGATCCTCACGACCAAGCTGATGCTATTTTCCAAGTGTTGCAAGTGGCTAACAATTTAGGATGGAAATACAAAGGCTTAACTTGGTCGCCAATTACTGGCCCTGCGGGGAATATTGAATATCTTCTCTGGTTAGGAATGGAAAGTGAAACACCACCGCCTGATTTAAATGCAATTAAGCAAATTACACAATCAGCCATAGCTGATTTGCGAGAAAGTTAAACATCGTAAATGAGACACTCTATCGCCTCTGGATGCGTATCACAATAGTTTTCCAGAGATGTCTTGCGTTGTTTGACCTGCTGCTGATGAGCTTTTTCTGCTTGTAATTCTTCCACAATATCCCAAGCAACTGCACAGCCGGCCGAGTTATCGCCGTCGATTTCACAGGTTTCACGAGCTTCAACAATAGCTTCTAAAATGGCTTGCTCAAGAGTTTTTGTTCCGGAGTTAACAGCAGCTTGAACTACTTCTAGGGTTTTTGTCATGATACTTTCACCTTTGTGTGAGGAGTGCTGTGTAAAAGCTAATGAATCAGCACAGTAGACTTTCATTAGTCCTGATGTAAGCAGTTGATGATGACTACTTACTTCCAGTTTAGATAGGCTTGCCAAAAGAGTCTGGTAGTGAACACCGTCAAATGAAGAATAAAATATAAAATTTTAATTTTTAGTCTTCATCTTTGTTTCAGTCATTTTCTTAATTTTGCCTCTTAAATTAGCAATTTAAACCCATTGTCAGCAGAATTTGATAGAAATTGATGAACTCTAATGAATGGTAATAATTAGGCACATATTTTTTATTTATTATCAATACTTGATCTTTATTTCTTGTTGCAGACGATACAGAATTGTATTCTGGTCAACTTGAGAAAGAATTTCTTGAATTACAGTACTAGCTCCCAGTTGTCCCCAAGTACAACCTTTTTCTAAATACACTTGGGCGGCTTTACCTACAGCGTATGCGCCATAACCTGCAATCCCAGCTTGAGCGATCGCACTGCCAGCATAAGCAGTAATATTAGTAGGGTGATCACCACTGGTGAGAGCAGCAGTACTCTTACCTAAACCCAAAACGAAACTGCTACCTAATTCTCCCAGCAGTAAGCCACCAGAACTGAAGAAAATTGTTTTTAAAATTTTACTAGCTTCATAGCTAGTCATGGGTAACCCATATAACCGTGCCAGAGAACGAATTAAAGCTAAATCGGCAATTGTACCGCAGATCACATCCAAGACAGCGATGGGATTTAACCCTACTGCCAAGGCTTTGTATTTCGTAAATTGCCAAATAATATTTTCGGCTTCCTTTTCGCGTAAATCAATGGTTTTTTGGGCGATCGCCTCCTCCGCATCTCGTGCTTGAATTAGTGCATTTAAGGCTAGAAGCGATCGCCCTTCCCGATTAAGAATATTTAAAATTGTCTGCTTGAGTTCATCTACTTGGGGTTGTGGTGTTTCCCATTCATAGCTGATCCGACCATCAGGCCACTCAACCCGTACTTCCATTGGTGCTGGTTCCGCCGCCACCATCACAATTTCATCAGGTAGTAGTGGTTTGGCTTGGTGATGTCCTGCACCCAGTTGTTGCAGATTGTCATAAATTGCTGCCCTATCTGTATCTGGGTAGAGGTCTATCTTGTTAAATACCAAAATTAACGGTTTTTGTGCTTGCCGCAATTCTAGTAATACCCGATACTCAGTACGCGTGATATCACCTGAAACAACAAACAAAATTAAATCAGCCTGACGCGTTACTTCTCGCGCCATTTGTGCCCGTGATTCGCCTGCAATTTCATCTAATCCAGGGGTATCAATTAACTCCACCAGTACCTTACCTCCTGGTTGCCACCGCACGGAACGCGGCCATTGGGTAACACCGTTTAAGGGGCCAGTTTGCAGAATCTTATCTCCCAGCAAGGCGTTTAATACGGCTGACTTCCCACGACTCACCAAACCAAAGGCGGCAATTCTAATGACATTCGAGTCTAGTTTGTTGAGAGTGGAGTTCAAAGCTTCTAATTCCGGTTTTACCAAACCTGCTAATTCTGGGTTTGATGCAAGCTGCCCTGACTTGCGAAGATATCCATACCAAGACAATGCTTGTCTGAGACTAGCACGGGCACGGTTCAAATGAGTTTCTTGCAGATTACGCACAAAGTTAGATTGATTCAAGGTTGAACAAACAATAGCCTACATATCCATACATATCCATTTTGATCTAAATTTCCCAGATGTTGGTTTCTCTTATCTAAATATCCAATGTGCAGAGGCTATTAATACAATGTCAATTTAGAACATAGGATTGTGTTCATCATCCCAACACTCTTGCTCATGCCAATCTCTGCCAGTGCGGTGACATTCGTAAGCATTGTCTATCCAAGGAATCGATGTAGGGTGGTACGATTCTTCTATGGAGGTAAATACGTCAAAATTTAATAAGCGGAATCCCAAAGATGAAAAGGTCGCATAAATACTAATTCCTAAGGTTATTAAAAACCCAGTCAATAAAACAATATTGATAGAATTTAAAAACACTCTATTTACTTTATGTAATTGATCGTTTTTAATTTTTGGTTTTTCTTTGAAGAAAAGCACATTTTTCAGCCTTTCAATGATATTAACATCAAAAATAAAGTCTGATATTGCTACTAACTATATAATATATATACTTTGATGTCAAAACAAAAAATAATTCTCTAGTTAATTAATCCTTTTACTTTTTAGGAATTAGAGAAATTCATTTTTTACTTCATAATATATATTTTGATGTCTTATGAAAATTTATTACATTTCCTGGTCAAAAAAATACTAAAAATTATCTATTAATGCAATATTATATTTTAGTCTATTAATCATAGGAAAATATGCCCCAAAGCCTTTACGGGACAATGCCATCAAGCTTTAGAGGATTTTGGGAGAGATAAATAAGTGAGAAAAATTCTGATACTAAGTATAACAATAATTAGTTTGGGAATGTCGTTTAGTTTACGTTCCTCTACACCAAATATATCTTCGTTTGTGACAAACGCTACACCATTACCACAAAAAACCATCCGCTATGAGCAGCGCACCTTACCCCAAAGCATAGTTCATGTCCTGTGGATTCCAGCTAATGGCCGCTTTTTGATCACGCCGGCGTTATCAAAAAAGGTCAACACAGTAGAGGAGTTTGCTCAAAATCATCGAGCGATCGCCATTTTAAATGCGGGCTTTTTTGACCCAGCCAACCAAAAATCTACATCTTATGTTGTGCTTTCTGGACAAATAGTAGCCGATCCTCAAGCAAACGATCGCCTAGTGAATAATCCCACCTTAAAGCCTTACCTCAGTCAAATTTTCAATCGTACAGAATTCCGTCGCTACCTATGTGGGCAAACTATCCGCTACGATATTACTCTACACAAAAAGTCACCACCAGCAGGTTGTCAGTTAGTCGATGCCATCGGTGCTGGCCCGGGCTTATTACCAGCGCTCACCTCAGTACAAGAAGGTTTTGTGGATCATTCCCAAGGACGAGATGCACTTGGTAGTAAACAACCCAACGCTAGAACCGCCCTAGGCATTACTCATGATGGTGGCATTATTTTGGTAATGGTAGCTCAAAAACCCTCGGCTTCTGCTTCTGGCATGTCCTTACCAGCACTGGCAGATTTCCTGAAAACCCTTGGCGCTCAAAAAGCCATGAACCTCGATGGAGGGAGTTCGTCTTCAATGTATTACAGTGGCCAAGCCTTTTATGGGAAGGTTAATTCGGAGGGTAATTTTGTCAAGCGACCCGTAAAGTCAGTTTTACTGGTTCAGGAAACTAGAGTTACCAATCCAAAATAGGATTAATTGGGTAAAACCCGAACCTTAAAAGGGCGAATCTCCATAATAGCTATTGTGTTAAATATTCAATTAATTTTAATTACAGGTGGCTCACACCAGACCCTAACTCAACCCTGAGGAAAAAGTAAAATCTGAAATGAAGTGCAAAAGCCAACATCCGGGGATGGGCATCAATTCTGTAAAAATACTGTCAACAGATTTTTCACGACTAAGCAACAATTAAGCTTCTAGATTAGGTTGTGATTATGCAATTTTTCCAACTACGTGGTTCTATACGTCAACTTAGCTATTATCTGTTAGCGATGATTTTAGGCGTTGCGCTAACTGTTAGCACCCTGCGGGTGTTGCCTTCTCAAGCGGAACCTGCACCCCAGTCTGCGAATGTACCAGAGGTGATTGCTCAAAAGCCATCATCGGCAAATACTGCTGTAGGTAGTACTAGCTTTGTCACAGCAGCAGTCAATCGTGTCGGAAAAGCAGTAGTACGTATTGATACTGAACGCACCATTACTCGTCGTATGGACCCATTTCTGGAAGACCCATTTTTCCGGCGGTTTTTTGGTGACGGTTTTCCCCAACAGTTACCGCCTGAACAATTGCGTGGTCTAGGTTCTGGTTTCATTCTCGACAAGAGTGGTCTGGTTCTCACCAATGCTCATGTGGTAGACAAGGCTGATAAAGTGACAGTCCGCCTCAAAGATGGCCGCACCTATGAAGGAAAAGTTCAAGGCATTGATGAAGTAACAGATTTGGCGGTTGTCAAGATTAACGCTGGTAACGATTTACCTGTTGCGCCCTTGGGTTCCTCCAGTAATGTCCAGGTAGGAGACTGGGCGATCGCAGTGGGTAATCCCTTAGGATTTGATAATACAGTAACTTTGGGAATTGTCAGTACCCTCAAACGTTCTAGCGCCCAAGTCGGGATTGCTGACAAACGCTTAGACTTCATTCAAACCGACGCAGCTATTAACCCTGGTAACTCTGGGGGGCCATTATTGAACGAACGTGGTGAAGTAATTGGGATTAACACAGCCATTCGTCCCGACGCTATGGGTATTGGCTTTGCTATTCCTATTGATAAAGCTAAAGCGATCGCCGCTCAACTGCAACGTGATGGCAAAGTTGTACACCCTTATTTAGGTGTGCAAATGGTAACTTTAACGCCTCAGCTAGCGAAGCAGAATAATACTGACCCCAATTCTCCCATTCAAATCCCAGAAATTAATGGAGTTTTGGTAATGCGAGTTGTTCCCAATTCTCCGGCGGCGGCGGCGGGTGTCCGGCGTGGTGATGTCATTGTGCAAATTGATGGACAAGCAATTACTAGTGCCGATCAGTTACAGAACCTGGTAGAAAATAGTCGCCTTGGTCAGGTGTTGCAAGTGAAAGTGCAACGTGGTAATCAGATACAGCTACTTTCAGTCCGCACAGCTGAGTTACAAAACGCTTCTTTGTAAACGTAATGTATGCTTCTTGGTGTCTTAGTGGTAAAACCACAAAGGCACTAAGACACAAAGAAGGAAGGTATTTTAAACTTTTGACTTAATTGCTGGCTGTGATGCTTGTAGTGGTTGCGAGATACACCAGTCTGGACGCAAGTTAGCAGCTTGACGCAAATAAATATGATTAACTGGGGTAGAAACTGGGAGGTAGGCGTGGATGAGGAACCGGACGCAACGTTGTAAGCTACCTTCAACGTGCATTTGCTGAACATCCAACATGGCCACATTATCCCAACAAGGACGTTCTCTAGCGATCGCCGCCGGAAAAATAGCATCTAAATCGCGTGTCACAGAAAAAGTAACACTAATCATCTCCTCTGGTTGCAGTTGATTCCGTTGTTCTAGTTCATCTAGCAGTTCCGTCACCGCTTCTCGAATCGCTGCAATAGTATTTTCCGAAACTGTTGTTGCTCCGCGAATAGCCCGCATTTGCCACTCCACGCCAAAATCCTCCTTAATAAGCATTAGTCATTGGTCAGTCAGTGCGGTCTTTTTGGTTTCCAAAATGAGCAACTGACGAACCCGAAGGGTCATTAACGACAGATAATCGACCTCTGACTATCTCAGCATCTACGGTCGATATAACCACAATGGCAGACCACTGGTAGACATTTCAAATTCGAGCCAATCAATTCCCGCTCCTAACCCTGATGAAACCTGACGACTTCCGGGGAGAACGCGACTCAATAAAGGTTTTCGTTCTTCTAGGGTATAGCAAGGTGTTTTATCAGGATCAAGACCAACCAATTCTGCTGTCCAGCAACGTGCATCTTCTTCGGTTCCCAGGCGGTCTACAACACCCAATTCTCGAGCTTGTTGTCCGGTAAAAATCCGACCATCAGCGAAACTTTTGACAGTTTCTACTTCTAAAGAACGCGCTTCGGCTATTGTTTGGACAAACTGCTGATAACTGATATCAATCAACTCTTGCAGGATGCTTTTTTCTGCTTCAGTCAGTTCTCGGTCAAATGCCAAAATGTCTTTGTAAGGGCCAGACTTAATCACTTTGAAAGAAACACCGATTTTTTCTAGCAAACGCTCTAAGTTATTTCCGCGCAGAATTACGCCAATGCTCCCGGTGATTGTACCAGGGTTAGCAATGATATGTTCGGCTCCCATGCCAATGTAGACACCGCCAGAAGCCGAAATATTGCCAAAGCTGGCGACAATTTTGATTTTTTTGCGTAAGCTCTTCAGGGCGCTGTAAATTTCTTGAGAATCTCCAACTGTACCCCCAGGACTATCGATGCGTAGGAGTAAAGCGGGAAACTTTTTCTCTTCTACGGTTTTTAGGGCTTCTAACACCCGTTTGCGAGTACCACTAGCGATCGCACCAGTAATTTCAATCCGGGCAATTTGTTTACGAAACTTAGACTTAAAAGGCCAAACCATGAGCAGTTCTAAAACCTCTGTAATAAATTCAATATAAAATGCCCAGCGTGCAAACGACCTACTTTGCTGTATTGATAAAAATCAGCAGGCATTGTGGTGTCAAAAATCTTAATTAATTTTTTAGGTTTTGGATGGCTATTTATTTGTTATCTTCATGCCAATATAGTCTTTACAAAGCTAAAAGCCAAAAACACGCAAAAAAATTTGTAGGTTAACGGCAAAGTTATTTTCTCCATGACCCTAAATTAAAATTCGCATGTCCATCAAACCATGCTCTCTAGGAGTTACGCATTGACAAAAAATTCCATTCATGTGTATTAAGCAGCACAAGTATTGGTAAGATTTTCTACAATGTAATCACGCACAACCAAAGTGAATAAGTTCCTTTGCAATTCATACCAAT
>JAHHIM010000023.1:0-76316 GCA_019358915.1 Trichormus sp. ATA11-4-KO1 | reverse complement strand
GTTTAGACAATTTATGCTTCCAATTGTCAAAAAATGTGTGATAAAAACACGCAGAATTAGATTCAATAGAACTTATTTAGGACAACTTATGCTTCCATTTATGGACAAGTTATCGTCCCACTGACAATAAAGTGTTAGCAGACATCAAAAGACTTTCACATCTATCCCCTACTATAAGATTTGACCTGCTGTTTTAGAGGAATCTCAATCACAAATTCTGTTCCTTGACCTGGATATGAAATATAATAAAGATTACCACCATGATTTTTGGTAATAATCTGGTAGCTAATAGACATACCCATGCCTGTTCCTTTACCAATTGGTTTTGTGGTAAAGAAAGGATCAAAAATTAGTTGTTTTATATTTTCTGGTATGCCTAGAGCATTATCTCTGATTTTGATACTAATTTGATGCTCATTCAGCATTTGTGTACGAATATAAATTCTGCTAGAAGAGGGTTTTATTTGCTGCCAAGTGCGTTGTTGGTCTCGTTCTTCTAACGCATCTATAGCATTAGTTAAAATATTCATAAATACCTGATTTAGTTGTCCGGCATAGCACTCTATAAGTGGTAGTTTTCCGTATTCTTTAATGACTTCAATACCCAAATGTTCAGGTTTGCCTTTGAGACAATTGGGAGCATCTCAACTTTGTTAGAACAAAAGAACTAGTAGCACCTAAAGCTTGTCATTAAGATAAGCACAGCGATGCCTGAGGACTTGAGAGACATTAGATTCGTTCCATTGTGCTCCCGATATTTTTAATCGCCGATCTATCTGTTTGATAGTAGACTCGATGGCACCAGAACCGATAGAGCAAATACCTTCGGTTTGATAATAATCATAATTGATAATTCGATGGCGATGGGTTGACAAATACTGGCAAAAGTTTTGAGCCGCTTTAGCTTTAAGTGGAGAAATCAGAGCGAGAGTTTCATCAACTTTTCCTTAATCTTTTCAAGATAAGTTTGGCGGCAATAAAATTATAGGGGCGCAAAACCTGCACCCCTAATAAAAACCTATATTTTCCCAAATGGAAAACGGGTAGAGCGTATCATACTACTGTTTTCTTAGTAGAATTTTTTCTTCCATCCATCCAAATGGATTAACATTGGCTTCGCCCAACGCCAATTTAATAAATCGTGGAGCAGAGTATAAAAACAGGGGATAATAAACAGCGTTAGCAATGTTGCCAAAGACAAACCCGAAAATACTACCACTCCCAATGGTTGCAAAAATTCTGACCCTTCCCCAATTCCCAATGCTAGGGGAAACATCCCTAAAACAGTAGTGATGGTAGTCATTAATACTGGACGTAGGCGTTGGGGAGCAGCTTGCAAAATGGCAGTTTTCCGGTCAACCTGATCTCGTTCACGAATTTGATTAGCCAGTTCCACCATGATGATGGCGTTATTCACAACAATACCCACCAATAACACAGCCCCGACAATCACCGTCGCACCAATGGCAGTATTTGTAATGAAAAGCCCAAAAATTCCCCCAGCTAATGCCAAAGGAATTGTAAACATAATTACTAATGGGTCAATAAGTGAATTGTATTGTACTGCCATCACTACAAACACGAGAAAGCTAGCTAATCCACCCAATAGCTGTAACGAGTTTTGTAGTTCCTGATTAGATTCAGCTGCTGAACTGGGCAAGACACTAACGCCTTCAGGTAAATCTATCCTATTGAGGATTGTATCTACCTGTGTAAAAGCATCACTAAGGTTAGCTCCCTCAGTCAAATTGCCTGCAAGTATGACGACCTGACGTTGATTAATTCGCTGAATTTCTCCAGGTGCTTGTCCTTCGGTAATTGTGGCGACATCGCTCAGGCGGACTTGGCGATTGTTGTTGACAAATAAAGGCAAGCTCCCTAATTGAGAAACACTTTGCAGTGATGCTTCATTCAACTGCACCCTGACATCTACTAGACGGTTACTGCGTTGTAGTCGAGTAGGCACACTACCTTCAATCGCTGTCTGAATTGTGTCTCCAATATCTCTAGTGCTTAACCCAAAAGTTGCCACGCGCTCCCAGTCAGGACGAATCTGAACTTCAGGTTGACGCTCATCGGCATCGGGACGGAATCTGACTAAAGTAGCTTGTTCTTCTAAGGCATTCAGTACTTCCCGACCAGCTTGTTCTAAACTATCTGTGTCGTTGCCCTGAAGAATAATATCAACATCAGCACCACGTACTGGAGAGTTACTGAGAATTAAACCCCGTACTTGACCAGGAGAAAGGCGCAGGCGAATTCCCACTAAATTGAGTTTGTTAAACTCTTGTGTGACTCGTTCTATGTAAGCTTCTACATTTGTACCCGGTTTGAGGGTAATAGTACTAGTACCTCTAAGGGGATTAGCGTTAGTATTAGTACCAAAAAGTGCGCCGCCAGCTGTAGAAAATACATATTCAGTTTCTGGTTGGTCGAGGAGAATTTCATCGACCATAGCCATAACTTTGCGGTTTGTTTCCAAGGGCGTACCGGGAGGAAACTGAGCATTTAATCTAGCTTGTCCTGTGCTAATCCGAGGGAGGATTTCTTGGGGAATTTGCGGAGCCATCCACAAACTACCGCCACCAAATAGGATAATAGCGATCGCGACTGTTAATAATCGCCAATGTAAAATCCCTGCCAAGAAACGACCATATCTATTTGTGGCTGCATCAAAGCGGCGATTAAATTCTTGTAGCGGCCAAAATCTATTTAATCCACTAGAAAATTGCCATGCTAAGGTGCGGGATGTGAGCATGGGGATGATGGTCACCGCAATCAAAATGGAAGCTGCTACAGAAAAGGTGATGGTGAGAATTAATTCATTGAACAGTAGTGAGATGAAACCACCGATGAGCAAAAATGGCATCACTGCGACTAAGTTTGTACTGGTAGAAGCTATTAAGGCAGATTCTACTTCCTGACTACTTTGTTCAGCTTGTTGAATGAGTTGCTGGGTATCCAGGCGGGTTTTTGTATCTTTACCGGGAGTCATCCCCGCACCCTCAGCAATGTTCTCCAACATGACGATAGAGTTATCTACAACGATACCCACACCTAGGGCTAAACCACCCAAACTGAATACGTTAAGGGATAAGCCAAATACCCCCATCAAGATAATGGCGGCTAAACTTGCCAAGGGTATAGCAATGACAATAATAAAAGTTTGCCGTAGGGAACCCAGAAATAATAAAACAGCAAAGGCAGCTAGTCCCGTACCAATCAACCCGGAAATGGCTACGTTAGAAATAGAATTGCGGATAAACTGCGACTCATCTAATGTAGGTGTCAGTATTGTCCCTTCAGGAACTACACCAGAGGCTTGGAGTTCTTCCAGGCGTTTTTTGACACCATCGACAACGTTAACTGTGTTGGCATCTGGCTGCTTTTGGATGCTGACTTTAACAGCTGGTTCTCCATTAAGTAAAACGTAAATCCTTTGTTTTTCTGAGCCATCAATAACTTCGGCAAAGTCTCGCAAATAAACGCGGCGGTTGATAATTTGGGTTTGGGAATTAATTTCTGGGGAAGATGGAGCAGATACTTCAAAAGATAAATTTTTAATTTCATCCGCACTTTGGAAACGCCCCACAGTCCGAGTCAATGGCTCAGAATTTTGCCCTAAAATTCGACCACCAGAAACATCTTGGTTGCGGTTTCTCAGTTCATCTAATACATCAGTTAAACCTACACCCAAAGCCTGCAAGCGATTCAAATCAATATTGACTCTAACTTCTTCGTTAACTCCTCCCGATACATCTACCCCGGCTACTCCCGGTACAACACCTAATTCGCGGGCTAATTCTTCTTCGGCAAAAACCCGCAAATCAAGGCTTTCTAAAGAAGGCGAAGTTAATGCAAATTCATAAACTGGTAATTGAGAAGGATCAAATTTGAATAAACGTGGTGTTTCAATAGTGTCTGGTAAATTACTTCTAGCTCTATTAAAGGCAGCTGTAGCATCGTTTAAGGCTTGGTCAATATTACCTCCCGGTTGAAAATACAGATCCAAACTGACCTGTCCTTCACGAGTTTGGGAAAAAACCTGTAGCACGCCCTCGGTAGCGGTAAAGGCTTCTTCGAGAGGCCTGGTCACTTCATCAATCGCTACTTCTGGTGTAATTCCCGGTGCTTGTAACCGCACGCCAATTCGGGGATAAGTAATTGATGGTAGTAAATCTACGGGTAGTTTTATGACAAAAAATACGCCTAATACAATTACTGCCAGGGCCAGCATGAGTGTGCCGATGTGTCGGCGGATGGAAATGGTACTGATACTAAATCCGCCGCCCTTATGTATTTGCTGCATCTATTGCTCATCTCCAATTAAAAGGGCTAGGTGAAAAACTTTTAATTTGCCGCAGAGGTTGACTCTGCTGTTTCTGACAAAGCTGATAAAACTACAGCGTCACCGTCTTTTAAAGGCTTACCACTACGAGCAACATAGCCCTCTCCCGGTTGCAAGCCAGATAAAATTTCCACATTGCCATCAGCTTTGTTCCCTAAGGTAACGGCGCGTGCTGTTACCTTGGTCTTGCCTTCTGTGTCTGTAATGACAAACACTGTCCCATTTCGCTCCTCTGTAGAAGAAGACTGTTTACTTCCTACTTCTTCCTGAATAGCTCTTTGTGACACTACTACTCGCTGTGATGTCTGGGGTTCAAAATTGACTTGTGCCAATAATCCACTACCAATTTTGCCGTCGTTATTGGGAATCACTACTTCTACTGGTATTAACGTAGTATTTGCAGCTGGAGAGATGCGTGTCACTCTGCCAATTAATGACTCATTGGGGAAAGCATCTAAGCTGACTTGTACAGATTGTCCTACTTGAATTTTGGATAAATCTCTGTCGGAAACATTAAATCTCACTATGACACGGCTAAAGTCGGCAATGTTGAGGACTGCAATACCTGGTTGGAGAAGATTGCCCGGTTCTGTCACTTTTTCTGTGACCACACCAGTAATGGGTGAGATTAGACGCGCGTAGGATCTGCGCTCTTTTGTTTGAGCAACTACTGCTTGTTGGGCAACTACTCTGCCTTGGGCGGCGGCGACGGCTTCCTGTTCTGTACGCACCCGATCCTCGGCTGCTCTTAGTGCCTGGGCTGCGGTTTTGGCTTCAGTGCGTGCTTGTTCGGCATTTTGTTGGGAGATGGCTCCGGCTGTGAAGAGTTCTTGTTGTCGTTTTGAGTCTGCCTCGGCTTGTACAACTTCTAATCGTGCCCTTTCGACTTCGGCTCTGGCATTACTTACCTGAGTCTGTGCCCTGGCTACTTCTGATTTGAGGGCTGCTAGTTCTGCTTCTGCTTGCTTTAATGATGTCAACAGCAGGGCATCATCGAGCTGTCCGACGTTTTGTCCTCGTTCAACTCTATCGCCTACATCTAGGTTCAATGCTAATAACCTGGCTTCTACTTGCGATCGCAGTGACACGTTACGAAATGGCGTAGTATTACCTGTATAAATTAGTGGTGTGCCTAACGAGCTAGTGCGGGCGATCGCTACATCTACAGGTGTTGCATTGCTACCTCGCTCTCTTCCACCTCGTTGTTGAGATTGTGCCTTAGCAGATTCTTTTGGCAAAGATCCACAACTTGCCATCAGTACTCCCATGCTGAATAAGCTAGCAACCAACAAAATAGAGCGAACGGATAGCCCATATGCAGATTTTTTCTTGTTTCTTTGTACTCCGGTTAAATTCTTGGCGATTGTAGAATTTAACTGGGTAATATTTTCCTGGATGGAGGCTGTGTAAGTTTGCTGTTTCATCGATTTTTTTATATGTCTTCCGCTCAAAATTATTGACTCTACTACTTATAAACGAGTTTTTGGCAATAGAATCCCCTCTTATTACTAACCAACTACGTGTAGATTGCTATTTGAAAAATTGGATAACTCGATTATTTGTCATTTCTTTGTCATTCTTGATTGTTAAAATATAGCTGCATTTACAAAAATAATTCAAAATATTCAATCTTGCCACTCTTTCATGATGCAAATTTCCAGGATTTTTGTGATTTGATATAATTAGTTCAATTTAAGATAAATCTCTCTATATTTAGTTTAAATCAACCAAAAGAGAGAAAGTATTGAAAATTAAAAATGCGGCTTAACTTACAGATTTATTATTAACTTTGCTAGTATTTATTGAGGATATTTAGTTTTACTAACTATATATAACCTATTAGTAGCAGAAAGACTAGTGACTTAATTCACATTTCTCGGTATTGATGAAGTATGTTAAAAATTTTAACAAAAATTGCTTTTTTGATATATATAGTATATGAGTATGAGCAATTTTTATTCAACTATAGGTGAGGATAATTCAGCGTGACATCACCGCTCAAAGTTGTACAAACCACTGACGAATTCCAAATTGCAGAGTTTTTCCAGGAATCAGTTGGCCAGTGGCAATCAAAAAGGCGTTATTACACCCTACCAGAGGGTGAAACCAAGGAGATGGAAAGTTTGATCACCATCCGGTTTTTAGAACAAGGATGTGATGAATTGCAAAAGCTGGGTCAAATGCACGACTTGCAAAGTTCTGTAGGTTTCATCTGTGGTGCGGAAGTCACCTGGGAGAGTACAGATGTGCTAAAGGCAAGAAAAGAGTCTCAAGGTTCTACACTATTTGGCACTTTGGGAAATATTCTGTATCGCGATCGCGGTTTTGCTACATCCCAACCAGTCACCGCCAAATATTATTTCCCCAACTCTAAAACATTATGTTTACGAACTGAGTACAACGGCTCGGTGTTTGAGGAGGAATTAAAACTTATTGGCAGTAAATATCGCACCAGACAAACTATTATTTCTCGTGCTGGTGAGCAATTGATGATTGGTCAATATTTGGAAAAGAGAACTGAAAGTTAGTTGATCGAGTGAGCGAGAAAACCGTCATTCTTTAAAAAGAGGAGAGCTAATTATAGTCTCTCCCTTTTCAGGCTTAAATCACTACAGTAATTTGTTCTAGCGCTTCCGCTTGAATTTTAGGAGACCCATTGAACTAACTGCCACTAAGCCAAGGACAACTCCAGGCTCAGGAACAGACCTTACATTGTAAAGCGTCGTTGTTCCGCTCACCTCATTGGCGACAACCAACAATGGTTTACGATTTGGGCTATCTGTAGCAGAGATGAAAAGTAAACCTTCTGGGGCTAAGTCTTTAACATCTGGGTTAACATCCCCATTGATCAAAGTTGTTTCAACACTGAAGTCACGGTTATTGATGTAGTCTATGAAGACAGGATTTTCTGGATCAGTGACATCATAAGTCATAATGCCTCCGACACGCTCTAGTCCGATAAATGCGTAAAAGCGACCGTCAATCTCGGCAATCTTTACGTCTTCTGGTTCTGGGCCTTTGTCATCACTGCGGGTGTCAAAGCCATTCTCATCATTATTAGAGTTGAAGAAATCAGGTAAGCGTTGGGCAATGATCTGCTCAAAGTCGTCGCCACTGTCGTAGACCAGATCGAGTGTCTCAGCATCCCAAATGGAGAAGGAACGGGCACCATAGGCGTAGATTTGCTCAAATAGACCATCGCCATTTGCATCACCCAGAGTATTAGTTACATTCAGACGACCTAGATTTTCATCTTCCTTGAGTTCATTAGCATTGGGGAACACAGTAGGATCGAGCTGATACTCATCATCACCCAATCGCAATTCTTCGCTAAAACCATCATAATCACGGGCATCACCTTCGTTAGCTGTGACAATGTAGGTTTTGCCATTACTGGCTGTGTAGGAATCAATCCCATCGGGTTGGTACAGACCAAAGACAGGCCAGTTAGCAATGTTAATAGCACCATCGCGATTACTAGCATCAAATCCATTCCCTGGCAAGCTACGATCTTTAAAGCCCAAAGGAATAATGTCTGTAAACTTATTGTTAATCAGATCCAGCACCCCAAAGGCATTGTTCTCCTGCAACGCTACCCAAGCTTTAGTAGAATCATCAGAAACTGTAATGTATTCTGGCTCTAAATCCTGAGCAACGGTCGCATTCGTCCCAAAAATGCGTACCCCCGCAGCCCGTAAATCATCAATTTGGTCGTTGAAGTCCCCAAAGCCAGCAGTAATCACATTGGAATTAGAGAGATCCGAGATATTTAAATCTATAAGACTTACCGAGCCTTCCGGGTCAATCATATAGTCATCATTCGGTTCTCCTTCATTAGCCACTAACAAGCGATTGCCATCTGGAGTGAAGGTCAGCATATCAGGCAAGGCTCCTACGGTGACACCACCTAAGAAAACACCATCAGCGTTAAAAAATAAAGCCTTTCCTGGGTCTTGGGTATTATTGGCTTCAACTGCTGCTGCTAGCAGACCATTGTTAAATGCAACGCTGTTAGCTCCAGCGCCGTAGGGAGTGATATCAATTTGAGACAGTCGTGATGGATTAGTTGGATCGCTAATGTCTATAATATCAATGGTTTTGTCTGCCCCATTAGTCACAAACAGCCTTTTATTTAGTGGGTCATAAGTCGGGATTTCAGCGCCGCCCTCATCAAAGAGACCCGTGCTATAAGTACCGAGAGGTGTGAGCGAAACTGCTTCCGCCGGAGCTGTCAATGCTCCTAAAAGAATAGCGGATGGAGCTATTAAGGCGATAAACTTTTGAATGGTCATGATTTCCACGAAATAATTAAATGCTTGGCTTTCAGATATCGGTCAGATGTGGTTTATCCCTATACCCCAAATACAAGCACACGAAAAATGGCCCACTCATGATGTGATGCAACTTTGCAGGATATTTATGTTGCCAGTTTTGGAAAGTGATGACGCGGGATAAAGCTGACTAGCAACTACAGTTACACCTGAAAACTATCGCCCAAAGGTTAAGTAAATAGGTGCTTTAGGTTAAGTGAAGGTAAAAAACTGTAATTTTACGTATTTTTTATCAATAAGCGAAGCATAGCCATACTTTCCTCTTAATATCTTTAGGTAAGCTATGTAAGCTTCCATGTAGAAAATTCTCAAACCCTTATTTCATAGGGATGATAGCGATTTTTTACCATTAAAAACTATGTATTACGGATCACTTTTGCAAGAATTTAGGGTATTTTAGGAGTAAATGAGGGGTCGTTTTGGGGTAATTCCTGTCCCTTCACCAAGTAAATATGACACAAGGAGTCAAACAGTACATATATGAATAAGCGTGCTGTAAAAGTCAGTTTGAATGAAAAAGCTTCTGAAGATTTAAAAGAAATTGCCAGAGAGCTAGGCATTTCAGAGACAGAAGTCTTAAGAAAAGGCTTGGCTGTTATGGGATTGTATGCAAAATTGAAAGAAAATGAGAAGCAAGGCAATGGTACTGCGGCAATTCTGTTGAGAGAAGGAGATATAACTAGAGAATTAATCCTTGCTTAGTGAATTTTCATGTCGGAAAGCCAAGAAATATCTGTAAGTTCTGATCAAAAGCCACCACTGTCTTCAAGTAATGGCTTTCATCATAAAATTGATCCACAAGTATCAGTAAAACTGGAAGAGACTACCAAAAAATTTGGTAGTTTTGCCGGATCTAGTAAAGATAAATTTTCCCTTGTAGAAGAGCGTAAGAATTAGAAAACTCTTGTTTCTGGAGATTTGGCAAAATTCTTATGGTATTTACTTGGGTCTGTAGTGTGTGCAAATTTGCTGTCAACTATTATTTTTTCTTGGCATTTAATACGAACACCTGCTGCTGATGATAAAGAGCAATATGCTGAAAGAATCAACAGCGCTACAGCAAATGTAAATGAGGCGTCTAAAACCTTATATACGTTTTTGGGCCTACTAGCTACTGCGGTGACAGGATATTATTTTACTAGTGTGGAAAGGTCGAATAAAGATACTGATGACGAATAGAAATACAGTCAGTACTTACGCATTCGCCCAAAAACTTAATTTATCTAAAGGGCTGTAGACGCCAAGAATTTGTAGTCATGCAGGGGACGGGCGAGGAAGCCCATCGAGGAAAATGGGAGGATTTGTTTTTTTGGCACTCCTAATAATGACTTCCAGTTTTCCGTTGATGCACGGCTGTCACACCATCTGGATTTAATACTTTGCCACTTTCTACAGTTGCATAAACCAACCAGTGATCACCAGATTCCATTCGGGTCTGTACAGAACATTCTAAGTATGCTAAAGCATCAGTAAGAATAGGAGAACCATTTTCAGTTTCTGCGGTAGTAACATTAGCAAATCGGTCTTGTCCTGGGCCAAAGGGTTTGAGGAAATGTTTCATTAAGCCTAGGTGATTGCCTTCTTGGAGGATGTTGAGGACGAATTTGTTTCCTGAGTGCATTAATAATTCTAAAGCCCGGTCTTTGGCTACAGCTACGGTTAAACCTGGAGGGTTAAAGCTGGCCTGAGATACCCAAGAGGCTAACATGGCACTGGAAATATCGCCTTGTTTAGCTGTAACTACACACAGCGAACCCACTATCCGACCGACTGCTTGTTCTACATTGGTGGCTGGTTGGCTGGGGACACGGACTTTTTTGGATTTCTTTAATGCTTGGGCAAAGTCGGTGCCAGCTTGTTCACATAATTGCAGTGTGGTGTCATCTGGTTTAAATTTAACGCGGATGGCATCAAAACCAAAGCGATAGCCTGCATCTTTGAGTTTGTTTTCGATTAAATCAACGGCTTCTCCACTCCAGCCAAAGGAACCAAAGACACCAGCAAGTTTGTTGTTAGTGGCGGTGGATAGGACAATCCCTAAAGCTGTTTGTACTGGTGTGGGTGCATGACCGCCGAGAGTAGGTGAACCAATGATGAAGCCATCAGCTTTTTCTACGGCAGTACGGATTTCTTCTGGTTCTGTAAATTCACAGTTAATTGATTCTACTGCGACACCAGCTTTCGTAATACCGCGAGCGATCGCCTGTGCCAGTGTCGCAGTATTGCCGTAGGCTGATGCATAAATTAGTATTACTGTCAAGTCAGCAGCAGCTTGCTGCTGAATCCATTGTCGATATGCTTTAGTAAGTTCGATTAAGCCATAACGCACTATGGGGCCGTGTCCGGTGGCATACATTCTGATGGGTAGGTCAGCAAGTTTATCTAATGCTGTTTCCACTTGACGGGCATGAGGCGCTATCAGGCAATCAAAATAATAGCGTCGGTCTTCGTTAATTGTCTCCCAGCCTTCATCAAATACCTGATCACCGCAAATATGCGCGCCAAACAATTTATCTGAGTAGAGAATTTCTGTTTGTGGGTCATAGGTGCAAAGTTCATCGGCATATCGGGGGTTAGGAGTGGGAATAAATGCCAAATCATGACCCTTGCCTAAATCTAGAGTTTCTTCCCCCCGCATGACCATAATTGGTAAATCCGGGTTTTCTAAAGTTCCCCGTAAATTAATCGCTCCTGGATTAGAACACACAAAGGTGATCTGCGGTGCCAGTTCCAGTAAAGCTTTGATAGTAGCAGCACGGTTAGGATTAACGTGACCGATAATTACATAATCAATAGTTTTTAAATCAAGTCGCTGCTGCAAAGCCTCAAGGTAAATCTGCGTGAAGGTTTCTCCTGGAGGGTCAATGAGAGCAATTTTATCACCTTTGATTAAATAAGAATTGGCTGTTGTACCTTTGGCAAGAGCATATTCAATTTCAAATCTCAGCCTTGACCAACTGCGCGATCGCAGTACTGTTGTCTCTGTGCCTATGGGAATTATTTGAACGTCGCGGGGTTTGTTTACAGAGAAAGTCATACCTTTAAAACTCATTTTTTACCTTAGTGGCTTTGTGTCTTTGTGGTTAAAACACGAAGACACAAAGAAGACACGGAAAGGGATTTTTAGTAATGGTTGCCGACTTTACGATGGTGGACGGCTGTGAGTGCTTCTGGTTTAGAAACTCGTCCTTCGTAAACGGTGCTATATACTGCCCAGTGGTCGCCACAGTCCATCCGACTAATTACTTCGCATTCCATGTATGCTAAGGCATCGGTGAGGATGGGAGCATCGTTTTCGGCTGGTTGGGTTCTTACACCTTCAAAACGATCAGCACCAGGGGCAAACCGTTTGAGAAAGTGTCTCATAAGTTTTTGGTAATTGCCTTCTTCTAAAACGTTGAGGACAAAGCGATCGCCTACTTGCATCAGTGATTCAATTGCTCTATCTTTGGCTACGGCAATGGAAAATCCTAGGGGTTTGAAGCTGGCTTGACTCACCCAGGAGGCTAGCATGGCACTGGATACATCGCCTTTTTTGGCAGTGATGATATACAAGCCGCCACTGATTCTGCCTAGGGCTTTGTCGAGGTCTGCACCCAGGGACTTCATGGCTTTGATGCTGCGATCGCGTGTCACCCATTGTCCCAAGTCTGTACCCGCTTCTTCACACAATTTGTAGGTGTTTTCTGTGGGCGTTTGTTTAATCCGAATCGCTGGGAAAGCTGTTACTAAACCCAAATTTCGGAATTTACTCAATAAAGGATCTATCGGTTCATCATCTCCACCGCCTGTTTCAAATATGCCTATGGCTTGTTTTTCTTTGGCAGATCCTAAAACAGTGCTGAGAGCAGCTTGGGTAGTCGCGGTAGCACCCACAGGAGGCGTACCTACGACAATTCCCGTACAACGGCTAACTAGTTCTCGCAGTTCTTGTAAATCAACTCCTGATCCTAAATCCACTATTTCCACAGCCACGCCAGTTTTGCTGATACCATTGGCAATTGCTTGAGCTAGGCGATCGCTATAGCCATATTCGGAAACGTAAAATATGCCTACGGCGTTTTCGGCTTTGGTTTGGGTCTGGCTCCAAGTGCGGTAACGTCCTGTTAGTTCCTCGACATTGTGGGATAATAAGGGGCCGTGACCAGTGGCAATCATCTCGATGGTTTTCAGTTCCCCCATGCGCTTGAGGGCAGACAGTACTGAACGCGCATTTGGCCCCATTAAGCAGTCATAATAATATTGAAAATCCGCTTCAATAGCTGCTAAGTCTTCGTCGAAGGTGCTATCTGAACAATAATGCAGTCCAAAAGCATCACAGGTGTAAAGAATTTTGGTTTTGTGGTCGAAGCTGAAAATGGTGTCAGGCCAGTGTAAATTAGGAGCAATGACAAATTCAAATTCGTGACCGTTGCCTAAATCTAAGCGATCGCCGTTTTTGACAATTTGCCGTTTAAATGGCTGATGAACGAAATTTTCCAGAAACTGAATTGCGACTTTAGAACCCACAACTGTGATATCTGGAGCCATTTGCAGCAAATCTTTAACTAAGCCGCTATGGTCTGGCTCGGTGTGGCTGATAATTAGATAATCAATTTCTGGGGGATTGATTAATCCGGTGAGGGTATCAAAATATAATTTGCGGAATTTTTCGTGGGAGGTGTCAACTAAGGCAGTTTGTTCACCGCGAATCAGAAAGGAGTTATAGGTGGTACCGTTTTGCAGACCAAACTCAATATCAAAGCGATCGCGATCCCAGTCTAGAGATCGTATTGCCATAGTTTCTTGAGCAATTTCCACAGTCTCTATGGTGAGCCGTTTTTCAGTTCTTTCGGTGAGCGCTACCATAACTCCCCTCCTTAAACAAAATGAGTATTTTTTCCTCTGTTTTATTGTGACACGCCTTGATTGTTAAGTTTTATTAAAAAACCTATGAGTGACTTAAAAAAGTTAAAAGTGTGAAACCACAGAGACTTTGGTTGGCGTTAGAGATTGGCAATTCCCGGTTGCATTGGGCTTTATTTACAGGCGAAATTCTTAACTACACTTGGGATACTGAGCATTTACCTGAGTCTGTTATACAGCAACTTGCTCAATGTCAAACTCTGAATGATTTACCTCCAGAAAAATTTCCCCCCCATCTCCCTATCCCCCCATCCCCCCCTCTCCTTTTATCCTCCGTCGTTCCTAGTCAAACCGCACTTTGGCAAACCTATCCTCACGTGCAAATTATTACCTTAGACCAAGTACCCCTATTAAGTATGTATCCCACATTGGGAATTGACCGCGCTTTAGCTTTGTTTGGTGCTGGCAAAACTTGGGGTTTTCCCATGTTAGTTATTGATGCTGGTACAGCATTAACGTTTACAGGTGCAGATGCTGAACAATGTTTAATTGGGGGAGCAATTCTGCCGGGATTAGGTTTGCAATTTACAACTTTAGGTCAAAAAACAGGACAATTACCACAGTTGGAAACAGAAATTATTACTTTACCTCGGCGCTTTGCACTGAATACACCAGAGGCAATTCAAAGTGGAATTATTTACACTTTAGTAGCAGGAATAAAAGATTTTATTGCGGCATGGTGGCAGTTATTTCCTCAAGGAAAAATTGCCATTAAAGGAGGCGATCGCCTGTTATTAATTAACTATCTTCAAGCCCAGTTTCCGGAAATTGCCGCCAGTTTAATCGTGGAACCAAATTTAACTTTTTGGGGAATGCGGGAAATATTCATGAGTAACAGGTAAGAGAAATTTATCTGCTTCTCATCACCCATTCTTTTTAATGAAATCTCGAATATTTTCTGCTATAACTCCAGGACAAGATTCAGGTAAATCGTTTCCTGCGTGAGCAATTATTTTTAACTCGACTTTAGGAATAAGTTCAGTATAAGTTTGACTTCTGACTACGGCATCTAGTAAATCTAGACCACCTTGCAAAATTAAACCTGGAACTTCCATCAAGTACAATCGGTTGTGCAGTAATTCTGCGTCAATTTCTGACCGCCGCCTTTGAAATAGTAACTGACAGGCAACAGGATATTGCAGCAACATCTGACGCAGACTAAAATCTTTGGCAATTTTTTCTTGCAATCCTAGGATTTTAGTTAAAGGATGAAACATTTTTAATAGTTTAAATACTAGCGATGGACGATTTAGTAATTTTCGCATTTTTTGCCAATGTTTTTCTTGGCCTTCAATCGCTACACCCTCTGGCGTTAGTAGTACTAAACCATTCACTTGTTCTGGATATTTCAAAGCATAACTAGCAGCAATCCAACCACCAAGAGAATATCCCACTAAATATACTTTTTCGAGCCTCACAGCTTGCAGAAATTCAGCAATACACTCCACCTGGAAATCAATTGAGTGATGCACTCTAGGATTTTCTGACTCACCAAACCCTAATAAATCTGGTGCCAAGCAATGGAAATTTTGAGATAGGGACTCTATCACCGATACCCATTGACTGCTATCATTCCAAGCACCATGCAATAAAATTATCGGAGTGCCTTCTCCAGCTTCACGCCAAAATAATCGCCCTTGAGAGAGTTTTCTCCGGGAGTTACGGATTAGAGTATTCATCTGAATTTAACTGTGAACTTTTAGCAAACTTGAGATTTTAAATAAGATATTTTAGCTTAAATCTAAAATCCAAAATAGTTTTATGCCAATGTTGTCAACCCATTTAAGTAGTCCTGTAACTGCCGAGTATGGTCATGAGACATTTTTCCTGGAGGTAGAGAATTGGGAGGAAAAGCTTGGATTTCCATCACTTCCATCCTGTCTTGAATTTCCATTGTCCCTCGCACTTCTGCTTCCACCACCACACAAATTGAATGGATTCTAGGGTCGCGGTCAGGTGAGGAATAAACTCCTACCAAGCGTGTAATTTTTACTAACTCCAGTCCAGTTTCTTCTATCAACTCTCGGTGGACTGTCTGCGGAATATCCTCTCCCCAGTCCACCATGCCTCCAGGTAATGCCCAGCAGCCATCGTCGCGCCGCCGGATCAGCACAATTCGACCATCGGGTAATATTGGAATGATACTAGTGCCAGTAATGGGATGACGGAAAATAATACCCAGTACTGTTTGACCAACACGCCATAAGTTACGCATGGACTGAACAGGTGTCGTAAAAAAAGCAAGAACGTTCAAACTTAAAATATATATTATGTGTTATGTTCTCTAACTTCCTTCCACTTACATAAAATCAACCTTATGATAGTTGATTTTTGTGTTACACAAATATGCTTGTGGTTTGGGATTTTATTCTAACGACTTTTGTATAGTATATCAATCTTTCCATTTGTTTCCCGACAAATTTTGAGATTATTTGTATTTATCTATACAAAGATTAGCTAGAGTTAATTTGCATGTTCAAATTGAAATTACTATGATTAGGACTGCAAGCAGAGGTCGATATTAGGTTTTAAATACAAAATTATAAAATATATAAACTGATTATTACGTATATTTAAATAGCTTTCAAGAATGTAATTATTAATATTAAATTTGCCCAAGTTTGTCATCAAAATGAATTGTTACTAAACAACGATGTATACCTGAACTAAGTTACGCTGATCGCGTGAGATTCATCTATAGTCAATAGTGCAGACTTACTAGGATAACAATTGAGTGTTGCTTGATAGGCGCAATATTTGCACAAGGACTAATTTCGGATTGCTATTTCAAGGATTTGACTGCTTGTTAGTCTTGACATAAATAAATTGAATACGTTAGACTAGTATACTGTTAAAAGTAGACGAAGTTATTAAGCTAGGCCAAAAGTATATCAATAACATCAGTAGCTGATATTGCCTACGTGATGCCTAGTTGCACTTTTTTGTTGTTTATTAAATGAGGTGAACATGGCCAAGCGCCGTAACCCGAAAAAAGAAAAGGCGCTACGGAACCAGGCGTATGCCAGAAAGTTTCGTAAACGAACTACGACAGGAAGAATGCAGAGAAGGTTCCAACAGAGACCGCCGAAGAGTGAGGAAGAAGAGGGGACAGCAGCAGCTGATACTGAATAAGCTGCCTACTTAAATCCTTGTTATTTGAGTTTCATAGTTTTTTGGGCGTACACTTGTACGCCCTTATTTGTTATTAGGTATGGGGCATTGGGCATTGGCAATGGGGTGAAATTGCTTCTATAATTCTCCCTCACTCCCTCACTCCCCTACTCCCCTATTCAACAATTTGAGCGCGGGCTGTAACAAGCGCTTGATTTACCTGTACAAAACCTGTGCCACCGTAACTGTTGCGGGCGGCTACAACTTGACGGGGAGATATTGCCTCATAAATATCTGTGGCAAATGCTGGATGTATTTGTTGCCACTCTTCCAAGGTCAAATCTTTTAAGAGTTTACCTGCGGCGATACTGGTTTTTACGACTTTTCCCACGAGGTTATAGGCTTCTCGGAAGGGTACACCCCGCGCCGCTAGATAATCTGCGACATCGGTAGCATTGGAGAAATCTTCTGTCACGGCTGCTGTCAAACGTTGGGTACGAAATTCTAAACCTTCTCTTAGCAAAATTGTCATTGCTTCTAGAGAGGCTTTGACTGTATTAACACTGTCAAACAAACCTTCTTTATCTTCTTGTAGGTCTTTGTTATACGCCAAGGGTAAGCCCTTCATGATTACCAGCATGGCCTGGAGATGACCAAAGACACGCCCTGTTTTTCCCCGTACCAATTCTGGGACATCGGGGTTTTTCTTTTGGGGCATAATACTGGAACCAGTAGCACAGCTATCTTTGAGGGTGATAAAGCGAAATTCTTCTGATGACCAAAGAATGATTTCTTCTGAAAGACGGCTGAGGTGAACCATGATTAAGCTAGCAGCACAAAGAAATTCGATCGCAAAGTCGCGATCGCTAACTCCATCTAAGCTATTCTCATAAACGCGATCAAAATTCAAGAGTTCGGCTGTGTAATGGCGGTCAATGGGGAAAGTTGTTCCCGCCAATGCACCACACCCCAGAGGTGAAATATTCACCCGGCGATACACATCCCCCAGGCGTTCCCCATCGCGTTGTGTCATTTGAAAGTATGCCAGGAGGTGATGAGCTAAACTCAGAGGTTGGGCGCGTTGCAGGTGAGTATAGCCAGGAATCAAGGTTTCAACATGCTGTTCCGCGATATCTAGTAAGACACGTTGAAACTCCCGTAACTGGCTGCGGATTTGTTGGATTTGGTCACGCAGATAAAGTCTAGTATCAGTGCCAACTTGGTCATTACGCGATCGCGCCGTGTGCAGCTTTTTACCCACATCACCCACAATTTCCGTCAATCGCCGTTCCACAGCAAAATGTACATCCTCAGCATCGATCCCAGGCTGAAATTTTCCTTGGCGGTATTCTTGACGAATTTGCTCTAAACCCGCAACCAGTTGTTCTCCTTCTGCTGGGGAAATAATACCCGTGTGAGCCAACATTTTGGCATGAGCTTGAGAACCAGTGAGATCGTATTCTATTAATTCAATATCAAAACCTATACTGGCATTAAAACGAGCGATCGCTGGATGCAACGCTGATTCAAACCGTTGACTCCAAGTTTGTTCTTTAGTCATAGATGATTAGGGGAGTAGGGAATGGAGAATTGGGCATTGGGAATTGGAAGACACAAGAAGAATTTATCACTCTTCCTTTCCCTTGTCCTGACATCTTGCACCTAGCCCTGGCGATTAGAAAAGAGCCTCCGGATGCCGCTAGGCTGTACGCGGCTATACAAACTAAGTCCGCCTGCGCGGACTCACGGAAAATCAAGGGTTTTAACCCGCGTAGGTGGTTACTGAGCTTGTCGAAGTGCGGGTTTGGCCTGTGTAGCCGCGACTTCCAGTGCAGGAGTGCAAGATATGAGTGTCCCCTTGTCCCCTTGTCGCCTTCCACTCCCCACTCGTATCAACCGTAACTTGTGAGATTCCGCAGGATATAACCAACTATCAATCCAATCAATAGCGCCCACACTTGACCTGTTTGTACAAAGTTGTTCCAACTTTGCTGGATCTGACCCATCAGGTCTGGATCGGTAATGTGTTGAGCTAGCATCGTCAGATTTACAGGTACATGCCAAAGTAACTGAGATATCACATCACTAAAGTAGTTCATACTTGGTAATTCATGAGTTATGGGTTGTAATTAACAGTGGACAGATATGTGTTTTTCACTACTACACACTGACCACATACGGAAATCTTACGTATAACTTAACTGTCATAACTCAAGATGCAGACGATGCCAACCGCAATTTCTCGGCTGTTCGCAAAATTTGCCCTGCTAGAACAGCAGCACCAAAACCATTATCAATATTTACTACCCCCACACCAGCAGCACAGGAATTGAGCATTGTCAATAGGGGCGCTAACCCGCCAAAACTCGCTCCATAACCCACGCTAGTAGGAACAGCAATCACAGGACAACTTGCCAAACCTGCTACAACACTAGGCAAAGCGCCTTCCATCCCCGCCACAACAATTAATACTGATGATGATTCGATGAGGTGGCGATTACTAAGCAAGCGGTGAATTCCGGCAACGCCAACATCCCAAAGACGCTGGACACGAAAACCAGAAAGTTCTGCCGTAATGGCCGCTTCTTCAGCTACAGGTAAATCAGCAGTACCAGCAGAGAGAATACCGATTAATCCTGCAAATTGGGGTTCGACATTAGGGGGAGCAATAGCACAAATTCGCGCCAATTCGTAGTAATGCAAATCACTAACTTGTGGTTGCAGTGCTGTATAAACGCTTGGTTCAATCCGGGTTGCCATTACCACCGGGTTACGGAGGCGCATTACCTGCATAATTTGGGCAATTTGTTCGGGAGTCTTACCTGGCCCCCAAATTACCTCTGGAAAACCAGTTCTTAGCTGGCGATGATGGTCAATTTTAGCAAACTCACCCACAGGTTCATAGGCTAAATCTTTGAGTGATTCTAATGCCATCTCTGGGGTAACTTTACCATTGGCAACCGATTGGAGGAGCGATCGCAAGGCTTCAGGTTGAGTCACGGTAGTTTAATAGGGAGTGGGGGATGGGGGGACAAGGGGACAAGGGGACAAGGGGGCAAGAACAAAAATACTTCCTACTCCCTACTCCCCTTAATTAACAATTTTGATTTCATGAATATTCCAGAATGCGCCACCCAAGGCTGAGAATTGAATTCCTGCAAATTTATTCCGCACTGCTGATAGTGAATAAGGATTAACCAGGTAAATCAATGGTAAATTTTC
This sequence comes from Trichormus sp. ATA11-4-KO1, assembly GCA_019358915.1. Classification (GTDB taxonomy): domain Bacteria; phylum Cyanobacteriota; class Cyanobacteriia; order Cyanobacteriales; family Nostocaceae; genus LEGE-11386. Next base: position 56,399 of record JAHHIM010000023.1, on the reverse strand, counting down.
TTGGGTAATTTTTTGGGTTTGGGCATAAATTGCTTTTCGCTTGGCTTCGTCTAATTCCCTGGCGGCTTGAATGTAAAGCTCACCAATTCTTGCTTCCCAAGGCGCTACTTCCCAACCTTCAATGGGCTTTTGTCCGGCTTGGGGTTTTTGATTAAACATATGTAATCCACCTTCAGGATTCCAGACGTTAGCTCCACTATTCGGTTCTAAACCACCAGTAAATCCTAGTAAAGAAGCATCCCAGTCGAGTGTATTCGCCAGCTTATCTGTAAAAGTATTCCATGCGATTGGAGTAAAATCGACCTGCATCCCCATTTTGCCTAAATCTTGGGCAATTTGCGCTCCCATTGCTTCGCGGATTCTATTTCCCGCATTTGTCAACAAAGTAAAGCGAACGCGGTTATCTTGGGCATCTAATAGTTGACCTTGGGCGTTATATTTAAATCCAGCTTTTTGTAGCAGTTCTTTAGCTTTTTCTGGATTATAATCGTAGGTTTTTAGTCCTTCTTCCGGCGACATGTAATAAGGACTTTGGACGGTGATTGGTGAATTTTGAGTTTGTCCCAAGCCACGGAAAGTATTATTAATCATCGTTTGGCGGTCAATAGCATAAGCTACCGCCTGGCGAAATTCAACTGTATTGAACCAACGTGACTTTACTGGATCTACTAGCGGTTTGCCATCTCTTCTCCCTTTGTTGAGATTAAACAAAACAAACGTCGTCCCAGTAGCTGGCCCGCCGTTATAAATTGTGAAATTACCCTGTTTTTCTTGCTTTTTTAACAAAGAAAAATATTCTGGTGTCACTGCTACAGAATCTAAACCGCCAGAACGAAATTGCAGCAAGGAAGTATCTGTTGATTCGACAATTGGCCATACAATCCTTTCAATATAAGGTTGAGATTCTCCTTGTGGCCCTTTACGCCAATAGTAAGGATTACGTTGAAGGATTATACGTTGACTTGTGTCATAACGCTCTAGTTTGTAAAGGCCATTAACGATGATTTGGTCAGGTGGAGTATCAACACCCCATTTTGACAGAAATACTGGCTTACCTTCTTGGTCTTTGGTTTTGACAAATTTTTCTAAAGCATGAGCAGGTAAAATTGGTAGTCCCAAAACTCCCAAAAATGGTGCAAATGGTTCTGGAGTCCTGAATTCAACCCGTCGAGCATCAATTTTTCGTACCTTCGGTAATGCTCGACTTTCACCAATCCGCAAAACGTCTCTAGCGTCTGTGGGAATGTCTTGATTCAGGTAAACGTCGTTGTAGGTAAAAATAACATCATCTACTGTTAAAGGCTGCCCATCAGACCATTTCAAACCCTCTCGTATGGTAAAAACAAACCCCAATTTGTCTTCAGTAATTTCCCATGATTCTGCTAATATTGGTTCAAATTCACCAGTTATCGGGTTTTGGTTGGTTAAGCCATCAAACATCAATCCCAGCAGACTTGATGTTGATGCATCTTGATTGAGCGGATAGTTAAAGGTTTGGGGATCACTGAGAATGCTGTTGACTAATTGCGGTACCTGAGCATCTGTGCTTTTAAAATTAGATGGGTTACAACCTGCAACTGTAATTGCTGTAGCTGAAGCCAGAATTACTGGTAACCAAAACTTTTTAATTACATGAAGGATACTACTAGTAAATATCATAATTTCCAGACGCAAATAGTGAACTATACTCAACAAAAAATTACTTTTAAACTATTGATTTCATTCTCAGGATTATGAAATAGCTACACTGTTAAAACCAAGACAAACTACTTTGATGCTATGAGCAAGACAACAGCATGAGCACATATACCTTCTTCACGTCCAACGGGTCCTAATTTTTCGTTGGTGGTAGCTTTGATCCCAATTTGATTTGGTTGTAATTGTAAAACAGTTGCTAACTTAGCACGCATCTTTTCAATATGCGGTTTCAATTTTGGACGTTCTGCCACTACTACCGAGTCAATATTGCCTATCTGCCAGCCTTGATCTCGAATTAGCTGATGTACTTGAGTTAATAGCAGCAAACTATCTGCCCCTGCCCATTGAGGATCGCTGGGGGGAAAATAATGACCAATATCCCCCAAGGATAATGCCCCCAACATGGCATCCATAATGGCGTGGGTTAGCACATCAGCGTCACTATGTCCCAATAAACCAAGTTCGTGAGAAATTTGGATGCCTCCTAAAATTAAAGGGCGATCGCTCACCAATCGATGGATGTCGTAACCGTTACCAATCCGAATATTCATGTTTAATCATTAGTTATTGAGAAAAAATTTCACCCCTGCTCCTCTGCTCCCCTGCTCCCCTGCTTCTCCTGTTGCCATTTTTCCAGCAAATCAGGGCGGCGATCGCCTGTTCTTTGAATTTGTTGTTCATATCGCCATCGGGCAATTTCGGCATGATTCCCAGATAATAAAACATCAGGCACTTTCCAACCGCGAAAATTGGCAGGGCGAGTGTACTGGGGATAGTCCAGCAACCCTTCCTCGAAACTTTCTGCCTTCAGAGATTCAACTTTGCCCACAGTTCCTGGTAAAAGCCTAATCACGCCATTCATTAATGCCATTGAGGGGATTTCCCCACCAGTCAAAATAAAATCGCCTAAAGATACCTCACGAGTAACTAAATGTAACACCCTCTCATCCACTCCTTCATAATGGCCGCAGATTACCACTAGCTGGTCATAATTTGCGGCCAGTTCTCGCAGCAGAGGTTGATTCATTACTTGACCCTGCGGACTCATTAAAATAATCTCTCTGCGGGGTAAAATTGGCAGCGATTCTACAGCAGTAAAGATCGGTTCTGGCTTCATCAGCATCCCCACTCCACCGCCATAGGGTTCATCATCAGCTTTATGGTGCTTATCGGTGGTAAAATCTCTGGGATTAACTAGATTCACTTGGGCAATCTGTTTAGCTAAGGCTTTACCCAGTAGCCCAGAACTTAAAACTGAGGTAAAACAGTCAGGAAAAAGTGTAACTATATCAAAGCGCACAGTAATTCGTATTCGAGAACACTAATCTAAAGAATGAATGTCTAGCAAACACAATCAGTCAATGTAGGATAGAACTACAGATAAGTTTAATCAATAGTGTCTAAAAGTACCAGAACTATTGATTTTTCGTAGGATCAAAAGTTTTTCTAATTACTTAATTTGTGTTTAAATATTGTCACAACTACATTTAAATTAATAATCTGACCAAGTTAACAACTTCCAGGATGCATCAAGCCAGCCTCAGAAAAAGCGTCCCTTCGCTTCGCTCAAAGGCAAGGTTAAAACCTGCTCGCCCCCAATCCCAAAGGGGAAACATACACTTTCTCACCTGCGGGAAAGCGTTCCGCCGAAAACGGGATCAACCTCTCACAGAAGTGTTCTCCCTCGTCTCCCAAGCATTATTTTGCTGGTCTGGAACAAGTGGACAGGTGAACAACAAGGCGCTGGCTTTGAGGAACAGCAATGGACACATGAATTTTGAGGAACATGTGTATTCAGCGAGAAGATGGCATGGTGGCTGTCGCCGCTCCCAACTTCAGAAAAGTGTCCTCCCAAAAAAAGCAAAGTGCAAAAATCATCAGGCTACTGACCTTGTTAAATTCACATGCCATTCGCCACAAGCCGGGGAACCCCTTTGGGTGATGCCTCCGGCACGCTGACGCGAACGGCAGTCCACTCGGCGGCAAAGCCGCACGTGTGGCTGCACTCACCGTCCAAGGCGATGGCTCCTGAAGTTGTTGACAGGAGAAACATAATGCCGCAATTAAAAGCTAAATCGCTGGAAATGAGGACACCCCAAGCAACTAAAACCGCCGTTCTGGTCATCGGAGGCGCAGAAGATAAAGTTCATGGACGCGATATCCTCAGAACTTTTTTTGGTCGTGCTGGTGCGAGTAAGGCCTATATTACAATTATTCCATCAGCCTCTCGCGAACCCGCTATCATCGGTGGTCGGTATATTCGCATTTTTGAAGAAATGGGTGCTGAAAAAGTCGAAATTTTAGACATCCGCGAACGGGAACAGTGCGAAACTCCCCAAGTGAAAGCATCCTTAGAAGCCTGTAGTGGAGTTTTTTTGACGGGAGGAGACCAATTACGCCTCTGTGGTGTACTGTCAGATACGCCAGCAATGGAAATTATCCGGCAGCGAGTGCGGTCGGGTCAACTTACCCTAGCAGGCACCAGTGCGGGGGCAGCAGTGATGGGGCATCATATGATTGCTGGCGGCGGTAGTGGTGAGACACCCAATCGTTCTTTGGTCGATATGGCAACGGGTTTGGGTTTTATCCCTGAGGTGATTGTTGACCAGCACTTTCACAATCGTAATCGCATGGGTCGCCTAATTAGTGCGATCGCAGCTCATCCCGACCGTTTAGGTATCGGCATTGATGAAGATACCTGTGCTGTTTTTGAACGCGATGGTTGGCTACAAGTTGTAGGCAAAGGCAGTGTCACCATTGTCGATCCTACAGAAGTGACCCACACCAATGAACCTCATGTCGGCGCTAATGAACCTCTGACTGTGCATAATTTACGACTGCATATCCTCAGCTATGGCGATCGCTTCCACCTGTATCAGCGTACTGTATTGCCTGCTGTACACCGCATCTCTAGCTGACGGAATAGAGTATCCGAGGTTACACTGTGTTGATCGCTGACTTTATTTCTTGCTGTAGAAAAATCAGAAGAATACCATAGAAAAAGAAAAAACTGTTCATAATAAACAGTTTAGCGGTCAATTTCAGTAAGAAACTAGAATTTTGGTTCCGAATCTCCATCTACCTATTCCCATGAGAATCCTCAAGATCCAGACCTTACGCGGCCCAAACTACTGGAGCATTCGACGCCACAAGCTGATCGTCATGCGCCTCGATTTAGAAAACCTTGCCGAGACGACCTCGAATGAAATCCCTGGCTTTTATGAAGGGTTAGTAGAGGCGCTGCCAAGTCTGGAGGGTCACTATTGCTCGCCTGGCTGTCGTGGTGGCTTTCTGATGCGAGTGCGAGAAGGCACTATGATGGGCCATATCGTAGAACACGTAGCCTTAGAACTCCAGGAATTAGCTGGAATGCATGTAGGCTTTGGGCGCACCCGTGAAACTGCCACACCCGGAATTTTCCAGGTAGTAATCGAGTACCTGAATGAGGAAGCGGGACGCTACGCTGGACGAGCAGCTGTGCGGCTGTGCCAAAGCATCGTTGATAGAGGTCGTTATCCCAAGGCAGAACTCGAGCAAGACATCCAAGACCTGAAAGACTTATGGCGTGAATCTTCTTTAGGCCCTTCGACAGAAGCAATTGTCAAAGAAGCTGAAAAAAGAGGCATTCCCTGGATGCAGTTGAGTGCGCGGTTTTTGATTCAGCTGGGCTATGGCGTCAACCAGAAGCGGATGCAGGCAACCATGACCAATCACACCGGCATTCTAGGGGTGGAACTAGCTTGCGATAAGGAAGCTACTAAGCGCATTCTCGCGGCAGCTGGAGCACCAGTACCCCGAGGTACGGTGATTAACTTCTTGGACGATTTAGAAGAAGCCATTGAATATGTTGGTGGCTATCCCATTGTCATTAAACCATTAGATGGCAATCATGGACGTGGTATTACCATCGACATCAGAAACTGGGATGAAGCTGAGACCGCCTACGAAGCAGCTAGACAAGTTTCCCGCTCAATCATTGTCGAGCGCTATTACGTCGGACGAGACCATAGGGTACTAGTTGTAGACGGCAAAGTAGTAGCAGTAGCTGAACGTGTGCCAGCTCATGTGGTTGGTGATGGTAGATCTACTATTGCCGATTTAATTGAGGAAACCAACAAAGACCCAAATCGCGGTGAAGGGCATGATAATATCCTCACCAAAATTGAACTAGATCGCAATAGCTATCAACTTCTTGAAAGGCAAGGTTACACGTTAAATAGCATACCACCCAAAGGCACAATTTGCTACCTACGGGCAACCGCTAACTTAAGTACAGGCGGTAGTGCCGTAGATCGCACCGACGAAATCCACCCAGAAAATGTTTGGCTGGCACAAAGAGTAGTAAAAACTATTGGTTTGGATGTCGCTGGACTAGATATTGTGACTACGGATATTAGTCGTCCTCTGAGAGAAGTAGATGGTGTGATCGTGGAAGTTAACGCTGCACCAGGTTTCCGGATGCACGTCGCCCCCAGCCAAGGCATACCCCGCAACGTCGCCGGCGCAGTGATGGATATGTTATTCCCCAACGAACAATCTAGCCGCATTCCCATCTTGAGTGTCACGGGTACTAATGGTAAAACTACGACTACTAGACTGTTAGCACATATTTACAAACAAACGGGTAAAGTAGTAGGTTATACAACTACAGATGGAACTTACATCGGTGAATACTTAGTGGAATCTGGAGATAATACAGGCCCACAAAGTGCCCATTTGATTCTGGAAGATCCGACTGTAGAAGTAGCGGTACTGGAAACTGCTCGTGGAGGTATTCTCCGCTCTGGGCTAGGGTTTGAAATGGCTAACGTGGGTGTAGTATTGAATGTGGCCGCCGATCATCTAGGCATAGGTGATATCGATACCATCGATCAGTTGGCTAACCTCAAGAGTGTAGTGGCTGAAGCTGTATTTCCTGATGGCTACGCAGTACTTAACGCTGACGATCACCGCGTTGCTGCCATGTCAGAGAGAACGAAAGCTAACATTGCTTACTTTACAATGAATCCCGACTCGGAATTAGTGCGGAAGCACATCCAAAAAGGAGGAGTCGCAGCAGTTTACGAAAATGGCTATCTGTCAATTGTCAAAGGTGATTGGACGCATCGCATTGAAAGAGCCGAAAATATTCCCTTGACAATGGGTGGACGGGCACCGTTTATGATTGCTAATGCTTTAGCAGCTAGTTTGGCAGCCTTCGTGCAAAACGTGACAATTGAGCAAATTCGTGCTGGTTTAAAGACGTTTCGTGCTTCCGTGAGTCAAACACCAGGGCGGATGAATTTATTTAATTTAGGGAACTACCAAGCTTTAGTAGATTATGCTCACAATCCAGCTAGTTATGAAGCGTTAGGTTCATTTGTGCGTAACTGGACTACAGGAGAGCGCATTGGCGTAATTGGTGGGCCTGGCGATCGCCGCGACGAAGACTTTGTCAGCTTGGGTAAACTATCAGCCGAGATTTTTGATTACATCATTGTTAAAGAAGACGATGACACCAGGGGTCGCCCACGGGGATCAGCTGCTGATTTAATTACAAAAGGTATTACCCAAGTAAATCCAGATTGTCGCTATGAGTCAATTTTGGATGAAACCGAAGCTATCAATAAAGCTTTAGACATGGCTCCTGATAATAGTCTGGTGGTAATTTTGCCAGAAAGCGTCAACCGCGCTATCAAGTTAATCAAAGTACGCGGTTTAGTGAAAGAGGAGGTACAGCAACAAAATACCTCCACGACAATCGCAGATACCCAAAATGGGGTGACATCTTCTGTTATTAATACTTTACTTTAGCAACCTAGTAGAGACGCGATGAATTCGTCTCTACTGCGAACTATTGCTGTTCTTGTTCAGAATTGGTGTCATCATCAGTAGCGTTCAATTCCTCCTTAAAACCCCGTAGGGTTTTACCCAGTGCATTTCCCAACTCAGGAATTTTTTTCGGTCCAAAAATTACAATAGCGACTATGGCAATTATGGCAACTTCCGGCCATCCCAGTCCAAACATGATGTCTTTCCTGTAAAGGGTTCTTAATTAACTATAGACATTAAAAGACTACTTATTGCGTTATTTCTATACCTAACCAATCACTTAATTCATGGGCTAGCCATTCCAGTTCCGTTTCAGATGGGATAGCACTAGAGTTAGCACTAAGTTGGTACTTATGTACTCCTGCCCAAATATCCAATTGTGTAGGCACTGAGGTTTTATCACCATCAGAGTCTCTAGTAAAGTGTTTGGGAATATAAATGAGTTTAGTGATACTTTCTCTGGGAGCTGGCCGGGGACGATGAAATTTCCATCTCCATAACTCATAGGTAAAGGCAATTCGCTGCTGATCCACACGCAGCCTGATGTTGCCAAATAAACCCATTAACAACGTAGATATCATAAAAAAGCCCACACCCCAAAAAGGCAGTGAGAACAAAGCAAAGGGGAGATTGAGGGGAAACGGGGCAGAAAGAGCACCAATTGTCCAAAATAAGATAAAAGAATTCCAGGCGATCGCAAACACACCTGTAAACATCATCGAAGGCTTAAACCCAACTGGCGGAATCAGAATTTCTAGAAGGTCGTCATTTTTGGTGAGTTGAATTTTACTCCCAGCAGGTTTACCAGTATATTTACCAATAGTCAAAGTATTAGCTCTAGTCAACTGTGGCTGATCTAAAGCTTTCAAAGCTTCCACAGCAGAACTTGGCCGCCGTTCCACACTTGGTTCAGTGAGCCACTGCAACCAGCGAGTCAAACCAGGACTAAGATCAGTTGCTGACTCAAACTGAATGCGAAAATCCTGTTGGGGTAAATCGGCAGGATGAGTACCCGTCACCAAGTAAATTAAAGTTGCGCCTAAACTATAAAGGTCAGAAGCCGGGACAGTCCGCCCACCAAATTGCTCTGGTGGCATATAACCATAGGTTCCCACCACAGTCCTAGTACTGCTTTCAGCTGCGAGGACAGTTTGTACCGAACCAAAATCTACTAGGTAAACTTGTCCAACACTATTCCCAGAACGCTCGCCCAATAAAATATTGCTAGGCTTAATATCACGGTGGATCACAGGCGGATGCAACCCATGTAGGTAAATCAGTATTTCTAAAAGCGCCGTGGCTAACTGTTTAACTTCAGCTTCTGTAAAAGTTCGCCCAGCTTGCAAGTATTTTTCTAAAGTTTGTGCTGGGATATAACTCTGTACTAAGGCGAATCCTTTGACAAGGGGTGAATTTACTTCAAAATAGTCTAAATAGCGAGGGATAGCGGGATGAGATAAAGATTTTAAGGTTTCGGCTTCACGCTCAAATAGCTTGAGATCATCCCATTCAAAGTCACTACCAAAAGTAAGTAACTTGATCACAACTAATTCCCCAGTTATTTGATCCCTAGCTAATAGCGTCCGCCGTCCTGACTTTTTTCCCAACAACTGCTGAACTTCGTAGCGGTCGCCTAAAATTTCGCTGACCATTATGATTGCTGATAACGCTATGTATGTTTAAAAGCTTTTATAGCTTATGGCTTGTCCAATCGGGCAAGTTGATACCTTTAGTATAATTGTGTCTTTCTATGCCCTCCCAACTTTGGCCTTACATTACCCCTGGAATTCCCGATGAATTTTTTGAGCATTTACCAGGAATTCCCTTCAGCCAGCGAGAAGTGCGGCTGTTGTTGATGTCCCAACTGCGGCTGAAACCTGATTCAGTGTTGTGGGATATTGGGGCGGGGACGGGGACAATTCCTGTAGAGGTAGGACTACTGTGTCCTCAAGGAAAGATTATCGCTGTGGAACGGGATGAAGAAGTAGCCAACTTAATTCAGCGTAACTGCGATCGCTTTGATGTCAAAAATGTGGAAGTAATTGCAGGTAGCGCCCCAGAGTGTTTGCATGAGATCAAGGTAGCACCTCACCGCGTTTGCATTGAGGGTGGACGACCCATTCAGGACATTTTGCAAGCAATATGGCAGTATTTGCCACCATTAGGCAGAGTTGTTGCCACTGCCAATAATCTAGAAAGCCTGTATGCTATTTCCCAGAGCTTCTCTGTGTTACAAGCTAGAAATATTGAAGTCGTGCAGTCTGCGGTCAATCGCCTAGAGACGCGCGGCTTTTCTCAAACCTTTGCCGCCGTCGATCCCATTTTTATCCTGAGTGGTGAGAAACTAGACTAAATAGGGGAGTGGGGAGATGGGGAGATGGGGAGATGGGGAGATGGGGAGCAACGCGAAAAAGTGAGATCCTCGTGAAATAGGCAGGGGGGCAGGGGGTGCAGGGGATGCAGGGGGAGTAAAGAGACATTTTTAGTACTTTTTACTACCTAAACGGATTGCTTATACACTTATTTCTTTCTCTCCCCCTGCCTCAAGAGCCTCAAGAGCCTCAAGAGCTTACCCATCTCACTGTTAGAGCATTGCTCCCTCCCCTTGTCCCCCTATCCCCTTGTCCCCTTGTCCCCTTGTACCCAGAGAGGGCCTCGAGTTCCCCAACACCTAATTCAAAATATATCTATGCCTTGGTCTCGGATTATTAGTGGAATTGTAGCGATCGCTCTGACTTTGGTTGCCACTCTTTTAGGAGGCTGGTACTTTACCATCGCCATTGCGGTAGTTGTGTTTTTAGGTCAACAAGAATATTTTAATTTGGTACGAGCTAGAGGTATAGTCCCGGCGGCGAAAACTACTATGTTTGTCAGTCAAACTTTACTGGTAATTTGTACGGTTGATGGCAGTTTAGCTGATGCGGTGATGCCAATAGCGGGGACATTTATTTGTTTTTATTTGCTGTTTCAGCCGAAAATGGCAACCATTGCGGATATTTCCGCTTCTATTATGGGGTTATTTTATGTGGGTTACTTGTCAAGTTACTGGGTGCGGTTACGCAATCTCGGTAGTTTAGCTGTCAGCAATCTTCCTTTCGGTGGTTACTGGCCTACAACCTGGACAGATATTTTGCAAGAGAAAAGTTTTGCCTTTTTACCACAAGGATTAACCTTGACAGTGCTGACTTTCTTATGTATTTGGGCTGCTGATATCGGTGCTTACATTATTGGCAAATTCTTTGGGAAAACCCGTTTGTCTGAGATCAGCCCCAAAAAAACTGTGGAAGGCGCAGTCTTTGGGATCACTGCTAGTATTGCCGTAGCTGTATTAGGAGCTTATTATCTTCACTTGCCGAAATTTCTTTTCACTGGTGTAGCATTAGGTTCGCTGATTGGGATTGCCAGTCTTTTAGGTGATCTCACCGAGTCTATGCTCAAGCGTGACGCAGGTGTGAAGGACTCAGGCCAGTTGATCCCCGGTCACGGTGGTATCTTAGACCGCACCGATAGTTATATCTTTACAGCTCCCTTGGTTTATTATTTTGTCACACTTCTATTGCCACTGATAGCAGATATGTGAAAAATGGGGAATGGGGAATGGGAAATAGGTAATAGGGAATGGGGACAAGAACAAAAATACTTCCTCATCTCCCCACTCAGCACTCCCCTTCGACTTCGCTCAGGGCCAGCGCACTCAGCACTCAGCACTTACAAAGGCACTCACAAAAGCACTTTTTCAAGGATTAACATTAATCCGTCCTTGACACACCAGTTGACCGGGGATCAAGCTGAGTGCTTGCAGGTCGACATCTGAACCGAGATCCAAATTATAACCATGCTCATTTTCTAAAAGCGCTACTTGGTTTTGGATAACTTGAATCTGTGTTAACTTCAACTCACGAGTGCCAATTAACTCTAAACTTAAATAAATCTCCAGAGGCGTAGTTTTACTTGCCTGGGCTAGGCTAGCATAAAGTATAATTTGATGATTACCAAGGATAATTTTTTGCCAAGAAATTGGCTGAGATTTAGGGTAGTATTCTGGTATAAGTTTAACCAGTACATCATTTAAAGCAGTTGATAATAGTTCAGATGAGAGGGAGCTATTAAGATCCTTTTCCTCGACCACCAAACTACCACTAACTGGTACTGTTTCTAATAGTCTTAGTGGTTGACCCTTGATTATTGAGCCTACATTGACCTGAATATTTTCTGCTAAAAGTTGAATTCGTGTAATATGAATACCTTGATACACGGCGTCACTCGCAAAAATAGATACCCAGGGAATACAACCAGAGAGAATTTGGCGATCGCTCGCTCTTATCTCTACCTCTAGCTGGGATACTTGGCTGACTTGTGATTTCAACCAGAGTTTGAGTGCTGTTGTGAGTACATTTGTAATTATGCGGAGCTTATGTGAGCTTTTGGTTGGGGAATTTTTGTCCGGCATTTAACCACTCTGTTGATGGGTATTTACTCAGCAACTGACTGAATTTAAATAAGCCTTAAATGTAACATTTATGGCTACTGGGCACAAAATGCAAATATTATGATTATTATCTAAACTTTCACATCATACTCAGTAATTTCAACATGGAGGTACGGTTACAAAAAATTCTTGCCCAGTGGGGTATTGCCTCACGTCGGGAAGCTGAAGAAATGATTCGGCGATCGCGTGTGCAAATTAATGGGGTATTGGCGCACTTAGGTCAAAAAGTTGACCCTCAAAGAGATAGGATTTCAGTAGATGGCAAGCCAGTGTCTGCTCATCAGCGGCCGCATTTAATATATCTTTTGCTACACAAACCACTTGGAGTAGTTTCCACTTGCTATGACCCTCAGGGAAGAAAAACGGTTTTGGATTTACTACCTCAAGAATTACGCGAGGGTTCAGGTCTACACCCAGTAGGCCGTCTAGATGTAGAGTCAACGGGAGCATTAATCCTGACAAACGATGGAGACCTAACATTTGGACTTACCCATCCACGTCACAGTATTCCTAAGACTTATCAGGTTTTGGTAAAAGGACATCCCTCTGAAGCAGTTCTAGAAAGGTGGCGTCAAGGTGTGGTACTGGAGGGAAGAAAAACACGTCCGGCTAAAGTACGCTTACTAGAAAGTCTTGCTAAAACCAGCCGTTTAGAAATAGTTTTGAAGGAGGGAAGAAATCGACAGATTCGCCGTGTAGCCCAACAGTTGGGGTACCCAGTCATCAAGCTACATCGTACTGCTATAGGTCGAATTCAATTACAAATGCCAAAATTACCCCTTTTATGTGAGGGTAACTATCGTTCACTCAAAGATGCGGAAATTCGCTTTTTAAAAGAGCAGATCAAGCATCTACCTATTAAAGATTCAGCTGAGGTCAGGAGCGCAAAAAAAGCATGAAATGGCTAAAAAGTAAAGATAAAGAGCAGCCCACACTTTCGTTAGCACAACAACAATCGGAAAAATTGGCCCAAATGGGCGCTCAACTTTGGGCCTCCCGTCAAGAAAAAGCTCTATCCCTAGAGGAAATGGTAGTTTTGACCAAAATTCCCCGGCGGTTGTTACAGGCGATCGAAGAAGGGAATTTAAATGATCTGCCAGAACCAATTTATATTCAGGGTTTAATCAGGCAATTTGCCGAAGCGCTCGGCTTTAATGGAGTAACCTTTGCCAGCAATTTTCCTCTTGGTTCTCAGCCTGTTAGCCTTCCGCCTACTGAAAAAAATCAGTCAATTGGTCTACTGCGTCCTCTTCATCTTTACTTACTTTACATATTTGTGATTTTATGCTCTGTGAGTGGCCTGTCGCAATTACTGAATAATACTGCTCTCAGCAACAGCAAGCAACAGCCGGGGAGAGCAACTGTTTTACAATCAGAACCAACTCAATCAACCCCCAAACTGCCAACCGAGTTTCAACCTGTTAGTAATCACCTTAACCGCATCAACGACAATCAGTCAGTACAGATTGGTGTCACCTTAAAAGCGTCATCCTGGATTCGTGTAGTAGCTGATGGCAAAACCGAGTTTGAAGGAATTCTCCCAGAGGGAACTCAGCGCACTTGGAAAGCCCAAGAACAACTAACGGTGAAGACTGATAATGCTGGTAGTGTGTTGATGAGTGTTAATCAGCAAGAAGCTAAACAAATGGGAAAACCGGGAACAGTGGAAGAAATCAAGATTGGTAACAAACCTCGGTCTTGAAATATAGCAAGTGCTGAGTAGTCAGTAGATTTTTTCGTGACACTCAGCACTCAGCACTCAGCACTCAGCACTCACTCGGTGCGCGTCCGTAGAGTTTAGTGAGATTTTTCAGGCGATCGCCCAGTTCTGCGGTCAATACCGACGGCTGATAGCGCCAATCCCAGTTACCCTCAGCAACACTAGGAAAGTTCATTCTAGCTTCGGTTCCCAAACCCAAAATATCCTGTAAAGGAATAATTGCTTGATTAGCGATGGAACTCAAAGCCAGGCGAATGACATCCCAATGGATGCCTTCAGGACTGATACAACCTAAATACAGTAGTAAGTTGCGCTTTTCCCAATCATTAGCTGAATTGAACCAGCCTACAGTTGTGTCATTGTCATGAGTCCCGGTATAAACTACGGCATTGCGTGTGTAATTGAAAGGCAAAAACGGATTACCGGGATCAGAACCAAAAGCAAACTGCAAAACTTTCATACCGGGAAATTCATATTTGTCGCGCAGTGCTTCCACTTCTGGTGTAATTACCCCCAAATCTTCCGCTAAAACTGGCAGCTTGCCCAATTTTTGTTTAATCGTATCAAACAACTCTTCGCCTGGGGCTTTCATCCACTCTCCGTTGATGGCTGTTTCTTCGCCTTGTTCCACAGCCCAGTAAGCCTCAAATCCTCGGAAGTGGTCAATACGAATTACATCTATATAATCCAGCATCGCTTCAAAGCGACCAATCCACCACTTAAAGTCTCTTTTTTTTAATTCCTCCCAGTCATAAACTGGGTTACCCCATAATTGACCAGTAGCACTAAAGTAATCTGGTGGAACTCCCGCCATTAGAGCCGGTTCCCTAGTCTCTTCATCTAAACAAAAGATATCGGGGTGCGCCCACACATCAGCACTATCCTGCGCTACATAAATGGGAATGTCGCCAATAATATAGATCCCGCTCATGTTGGCATAGGATTTGAGTTCCGACCACTGGCGAAAAAATTCAAATTGCACGAATTTATAATAAAAAATTTCACCAGTTAATTGCCGTCGTACCCGATCAATTGCGGCGGGTTCACGCTTGACAAGTTCCGCCTCCCATGTATGCCAACTGGTATCCTCATGAGCATCCTTTAACGCCATAAATAAGGCGTAATCATCCAGCCAATAGGCTTTACTGTCACAAAAGCCGGCAAATTCTTTTTGTTGTAGGGGTGTTGCTCTAACTTGGAAGTTTTGACAGGCTTTTTTAAGTAGCCCAATTTTAATTGGCTTAACTTGCTCGTAATCTACCTGAGAGTCCTCAAATACTGGTAAGTTAGCAAAGTCTTCCTCAGTTAGTAAACCCTGCTCTTGCAGCTGTTCTGGACTGATGAGCATGGGATTTCCCGCCATTGCTGAATAAGAAGCATAAGGAGAATTACCGTACCCAGTCGGCCCTAAAGGTAGAACTTGCCAATATTGCTGGTAACTTTCTCTGAGGAAATCAATAAATTTATAGGCTTCTAAGCCTAAATCCCCAATGCCAAATCGACTGGGAAAAGATGTAGGATGCAGCAAAACGCCACTGGATCTAGGAAAAGGCATATTTAACTTCAAATATAGGAGTAAGCGATCCCATCGAATCTATCACGGTAAGGTCAGCATTGAAAGCTTTCGGAAGATTGGGGAATAGGGAAGTAACTAATGACCAATGACTACTGACTATGAATTACAGAAATCCTGCACCAACGGTTGATATCATCATTGAATTAGTGGATCGGCCACATCGACCGATAGTGTTAATTGAGCGACATAATCCGCCCTTAGGTTGGGCTATTCCCGGTGGGTTTGTGGATTATGGTGAACCTGTGGAAGTAGCAGCGCGGCGAGAGGCTGAGGAGGAAACAGGTTTGCAGGTGGAGTTAATTACTCAATTTTTGGTGTATTCTGACCCTAGTCGCGACCCTCGGCAACATACAATCAGTATTGTGTTTTTAGCGACAGCGACAGGGGAACCACTGGCGGGAGATGATGCTAAAAATATAGGCGTTTTTGAGTCTTGGCGTGTGCCGAGTAATTTATGTTTTGACCACGATCGCATTCTGCGAGATTATTGGCGTTATCGGCATTATGGGATACTTCCCAGGCTAGGTTTTTAACGAACCGCGAAGACGCAAAGGACACGAAGGAAGAGATGAGTAAAAAAGTTATTCGTACTGATAGCGCACCTGCTCCTGTGGGACCATATAATCAAGCGATCGCTGCTTCTGGTCAAATGGTGTTTGTGGCTGGACAAATTGCCCTTGATCCCAATACAGGGGAAATTGTGGGTATGGGGGATGTGAAGCAGCAGGCTGAGAAGGTAATGGCAAATCTGGAGGCGATTTTGCAGGCTGCTGGGGCTAAGTTTGGTGATGTGGTGAAGACGACGGTATTTTTAGCTGATATGAATGATTTTGCCGCAGTCAATGCAGTTTATGCCCAGTATTTTGAGGAAGCAACTGCGCCAGCGCGTGCTTGTGTGCAGGTTTCGCGGTTACCAAAAGATGTTTTGGTAGAGATTGATTGTATTGCGGTGATACCTGGAACATAAGAGTTAAGGATTGTCAGGGCGTAGGAAAGAAAATGGAAAGTTTAAGCTTCTTTACCTATGCCCATATTCTTTTTTAGATTTAGTACCATTTGGGTACAACTGATGGCAAATTCTGGGAAGGAATTGTGGATATTAAACTTAAACCCGAACATGAGCAATTTATTCAAGCTCAAATTGCTAGTGGGAGATTTACAAACGCAGATGAAGTAATTGATATAGCATTTCAAATATTAGAAAAATGTAATTTCGAGTATCTTCAATGGGTTGAAGAAACGCGACAAAAAGTTGATGTGGCGATTACAGAACTTGACCGAGGGGAAGGTTTGGATGGTGAAACTGTCGTCATGCAGATACTGGAAAGGTTCCAAAAGGCACGTGAAAATCAGTAATGAGTCGCTATATAATCTCACCATCTGCCAGCCGTGATTTAAATGAAATCTCTGATTATTTTTTAATAATAAATCTAGCGGCAGGAGAAAAATTATTTCAAGAATTTAATAATAAATGTCGAAAATTAGCAAAATTTCCCAATATGGGACGCAGTTATGCTCATATTAAACCTTCATTGCGTGGCTTGCCGTTAGATGGATATATAATTCTCTATCGGGTAATTGATAATGGAGTAGAAATTTTGCGCGTTGTCAGTGGTCGTCAAGATTTAGAAGCTTTACTTGCAGAGTCGGATAATGCGTAAGGTGGTGAATTTTGTTAATTAAGCAATTTCTGGAATATAGTGTGCGTGGTTAGTAGTTATTCTGTAAGTATTAGCACTTCAAATACAGAAGCTTGTGAATAACCCGCAAAACAAACCCAAGAGTCTACAAGATATTCTGAAACAGCGTCAGCTGACACTTGCTGAATTTGATAGATAAGAAATGTGAAGCGATCGCCTGTATAGTCATTGCCAATTTTAGGCGATCGCTTTTGAACTCTTGCAAAGTATTTGCAAAAATTGCCACCGAGTGCTAGAGAAACACACTAAAAATCTTCTTATTAAATTTTCTCATTAAAAAGTAAATCTTTTACTGTCAACTTCAGCAAAATTTGCTGTTAGGTATGATTACTTGTGTTGAATTATCTGGCTGCTCCTCCAATCCCTTGTCAGCAAAGTGCTTGTCCATGAGTCCAGGAACTTGTGCAGCTTGAATGCGACTATAGCGGGTTTTGTTTGGCATCACTAGGTTAGGGCCAGCTTTGCAGTTTTTCATGCAACCAGTACCTTTAATGGTCACTTGGTCTTCCAAACCGCGATTACTTAAAGCTGCTTCCAACGCCTGACACAGTGCTTTACCACCCCGTTTCATACAATCAGACTTTTGACACACCAAAATTGTGTCTTTATTTTTAACTGATTTTACTTTAGTAGTGTTCATTGCTGGGGGTTCTTGTAGTGAAGTGACAGTGGGAACTCTCCCCGCTTCAGAACGTGCTGCCATTACACGTTCAGCTTTTAATGTAATTTTATCTTTTTTAATGTCGTACTTTTTGTAACCAACAACTTGTAGCCAAGTACCTGGTGGTAACCGCAAGTCAAAAGCTGCTCGTAAATGCTTGGCAAGTTTAACATAGCATTCACCATCGGAAGTGCCTAACAATAAGCCTTTGAGCTTGTAGCCATCTTTAATGACAAAATCAATAAACCTTCCTTCAAGGCAAAATTCTGAGATTTCTGTACTGTAAGATGCACTCATGTTGTTTAACCCATTTTTAACTAAGTAATGTTCTTAAGGCATTAAATAAGACAGCTTGCATATCTGCCATCTATTAATGCTTTCGGTAGCGTCTTTGCCAGCTGTTTTCCAGAGACCAAATCAGGTCTTGACGGGAAGCTGTTAATCGCCGCATCACACACCAAAATTGAACAGCTGCTAAAGGATTATCAATTTCCACCATCAATGGCTGGTTAGTCTCACACCAACAGGGAATATCTAACTCCTGTAAGCGTCTATAGACTTGCCATCGGTCTGCCCAATTCACCCCAACAACGTACTTTTTTTGAATTTCTGAATTGAACGTTTTCAAGCGACTAGCCCTCAACATGCGACTAAATTGCAGTAACTACCGTGCCTTAACCCCCTAATTTTTAAAATTTTTGGATTACAGCATCTTTAAATAAGCTTACCCTAAGTGCTAACAATTCTCAGTTGTCCGGGCAAAAAATATGAAAACTTTGTAATAATTTTTCGTTATCAATCGCCTCCAGTCTCCCAAATACAAGAAACAGAGGAGATTTTAGATTTAACTTGTGTTCACTGGATTACTTTTCAAATACCCTAATCTGCTATGGCTTCTCTAGGTATATACACTTTTAAGCAAATTATTTAACATTAAAGCATCTTGAGGGCAATCACAAAAAATACTCAAAAACCTTTCTCTGTACTCAGCAAAGAAAAGCTTCGATTCTTGATATTTTCCCTATTTCCAGTAAGGAATAGGGGTTCGCTGGGATAGTTTTGATGTTTAACAAGATACTTTGCACACATTGTCATTAGTGGTAATTACAGACTACACGATAGGTGTGTGTTTATCCTGCTTAAGAGGAAACTTTGCACTTTTAGCCACAAAAAAATCTAAATTTTATGATATTAATTAGGCTTGCCTTTATTTTTTAAATGTTAATATATAGAGAATAAGCAGTTAAAACTACAACTGCTAAAAAGCGAGGAGAACAATGTCTGAGACGCAAACTGTATTAAGAAATTTTGGTCATGTTTATGACAATCCTATCCTGCTGGATCACAGTGTAACAGCGCCAGTCACTGAAGGATTTAATGTTGTATTAGCTAGTTTCCAGGCACTGTATTTACAGTACCAAAAACATCATTTTGTAGTTGAAGGTTCAGAATTTTATCAGCTGCATCAGTTTTTCAACGAGAGCTATGAAGAAGTACAGGGACATACCCATGAAATTGGCGAGCGCTTAGATGGATTGGGCGGTGTACCAGTAGCTACCTTCAGCAAATTAGCAGAATTAACGTGTTTTGAACAAGAAGCCGATGGCGTATATTCTTGTCGCCAGATGGTAGAAAATGACCTAGCGGCAGAACAAGCTATCATCAACGTTATTCGTCGCCAAGCCGCTCAGGCAGAGAGTTTAGGCGACCGAGCCACACGTTATTTGTACGAAAAAATTCTGTTAAAAACTGAGGAACGAGCTTTCCACTTGGCTCACTTCCTCGCTCATGATAGCTTAACCTTGGCATTTGTCCAACCTGCTCAAAACTAATACCCTCATCTTCTTGATTGGTGTGATCGAGACTGATGAAAGAGTTAGCAGCACTAAGTCTTAAAAAACTCTAAAAAATGGCAGAAAGTAGAGAATTCTTTCTGCCATTTTTAATTTAAATAAACAGGAACACACAAGATATTAGGTGGTCAAGTAATAGGTATAAGAAAATATTACTAATTAGCCAGTTAAGAAATATTGTTATTTAAGTTATTTATGCAAAGTCAGCAGTGCAATATGTATGCAACAAATACTTAATTATGGTTAAGCATCATTAGTTTAAATCAAAAATATTTGCAAATAACTAAGATTAACTTTACTGAGAAATATTTAAAATAGTAGATACAGAAAAGTAGATATGTGAAGTAACAAATTAAATAGTTATACCAAGTGGCGATCGCCTGCTACTCTGATACAGGATAGCTATGGCAGTTTTCCCCCCTGCGCTCCCATCTACCTGTACCTATTTCCTTTGTCTGTGTTGTTAAACCTGGAAAACTTAATAATAAATAATATGACTAGGGGAAAAGACCCTTAAAATAATCAGGATTTGTATTCTCTTACTCCAACCCAACGACTATGCCCCGCCGTCAAGACCTCCGGAAAATACTATTGTTAGGCTCTGGCCCCATCGTCATCGGACAAGCCTGTGAGTTTGACTACTCTGGCACTCAAGCCTGTAAAGCGCTGCGAGAAGAAGGCTATGAAGTGGTGTTGGTCAACTCTAACCCGGCAACGATTATGACCGATCCAGAAACGGCTGATCGCACTTATATTGAGCCGCTAACACCGGAATTGGTCGAAAAAGTGATCGCTAAAGAACGCCCTGATGCTCTACTGCCAACAATGGGCGGACAAACTGCTCTCAACCTTGCTGTTGCTCTGGCGAAAAATGGCGCTTTAGAGAAGTATAACGTTGAATTAATAGGCGCTAAGTTACCCGCGATCGAAAAAGCGGAAGACCGCAAACTATTTAACGAAGCGATGGCAAAGATTGGGGTACTGGTGTGTCCCAGTGGTACAGCCTCATCTTTAGAAGAAGCAAAAGCGATCGCCTCACAAATTGGGACTTATCCCTTAATTATTCGTCCTGCCTTTACAATGGGTGGCACTGGTGGTGGTATTGCCTACAACCAAGAAGAATTTGAAGAAATGGCCCAGGTAGGTATAGATGCTAGTCCGGTTTCCCAAATTCTCATTGACCAGTCCCTACTCGGTTGGAAAGAATACGAGTTGGAAGTAATGCGCGACTTAGCGGATAATGTCGTAATTATCTGTTCCATCGAAAACCTTGACCCGATGGGTATCCACACCGGCGACTCCATCACCGTAGCTCCCGCCCAAACCCTGACTGATAAAGAATATCAACGGCTGCGGGACATGGCAATTAAAATTATCCGCGAGATTGGGGTGGAAACTGGCGGTTCTAATATCCAATTTGCCATCAATCCCATTACTGGGGATGTAGTTGTCATTGAAATGAACCCCCGTGTTTCCCGTAGTTCGGCTTTAGCTTCCAAAGCTACAGGTTTTCCCATTGCCAAAATAGCCGCCAAGCTGGCTGTGGGTTACACCTTGGATGAAATTCAAAATGATATCACCAAGCAAACACCCGCGTCTTTTGAGCCAACCATTGACTATGTAGTCACCAAAATTCCCCGCTTCGCTTTTGAGAAGTTCCCCGGTTCGGAACCTGTGCTGACTACTCAAATGAAGTCGGTGGGGGAAGCAATGGCCATTGGACGGACATTTAATGAATCTTTCCAAAAAGCCCTGCGCTCCCTAGAAACTGGCCGCGCTGGTTGGGGTTGTGACAAAGCCGAAAAATTACCTAGTGGTGAACAGATTCGCGCCCAACTACGGACACCTAACCCTGATCGCATTTTTGCTGTGCGTCATGCTTTGCAACTGGGGCTAAGTCCTGAGGAAATCTACGAACTTACAGGCATTGACCCGTGGTTTCTAGATAAAATGCAGCAATTGTTGGATGTGGAGAAATTCCTCAAGCGGACACCCTTACAGCAGTTGACAAAGGCACAACTATATAGTGTAAAACGCGATGGATATAGCGATCGCCAAATCGCCTTTGCTACTAAAACCACCGAAGATGAAGTCCGCGCCTACCGCAAACAACTAGGAATTATCCCAGTTTACAAAACAGTGGACACCTGCGCGGCTGAGTTTGAAGCGTTTACTCCGTATTATTACTCCACCTACGAAGCAGAAACCGAGGTTTTGCCCACAACCAAGCCAAAAGTAATGATTTTGGGTGGTGGTCCCAACCGCATCGGCCAGGGAATCGAGTTTGACTATTGTTGTTGTCACGCCGCTTATGCGTTGAAGGGAGCAGGATTTGAAACAATCATGGTCAATTCCAATCCTGAGACAGTTTCCACAGATTATGACACAAGCGATCGCCTGTACTTTGAGCCGTTGACCAAAGAAGATGTCATCAACATTATCGAAGCGGAAAATCCCGTAGGCATAATCATTCAATTTGGCGGACAAACACCCCTAAAATTAGCAGTACCCCTACAACAATTTCTCAGCACTCAGGAAGGAAGCCTCAGCACTCACATTTGGGGTACGTCCCCGGATTCCATTGACATGGCAGAAGATCGGGAACGATTTGAAAAGATTCTTAATCAATTAAATATTGCCCAACCACCCAATGGAATTGCTCGGAGTTATGAGGATGCGCTGATTGTCGCTAAACGCATTGGCTATCCGGTAGTTGTGCGTCCTAGTTACGTATTGGGAGGACGAGCGATGGAAATCGTCTATTCTGATACAGAATTAGAACGTTACATGACATTTGCAGTGCAGGTGGAACCTGAACATCCGATTTTAATTGATAAGTTTTTGGAAAATGCCATCGAAGTCGATGTTGATGCGATCGCTGACCACACTGGCAGGGTAGTAATCGGTGGTATCATGGAACACATTGAGCAAGCGGGAATCCACTCAGGAGATTCTGCCTGTTCTTTACCATCTATTTCCCTGTCCCCAGCAGTTCTCACACAAATTCGCACTTGGACTGTGCAACTAGCTCAAGCGTTGTCAGTTGTGGGGTTAATGAATATTCAATTTGCCGTTGTTGGCGCTCAAGGCTATTCTCCCCAAGTTTATATTCTGGAAGCAAACCCCCGCGCCTCGCGTACAGTGCCTTTTGTGTCTAAAGCGACGGGCGTACCATTGGCAAAACTAGCATCTTTGATTATGTCGGGTAAAACTTTAGAGGAGCTAGGCTTTACCCAAGAAGTGATTCCTTCTCATATTGCTGTCAAAGAAGCAGTATTACCGTTTAATAAATTCCCGGGAACTGATACAATATTAGGCCCAGAAATGCGCTCTACTGGTGAGGTGATGGGAATCGATAGCGATTTTGGGCGCGCCTTTGCCAAGGCAGAATTGGCTGCTGGAGAACGTTTACCCCTAAAAGGAACTGTATTTGTTTCCATGAGCGATCGCGATAAAGCTGCTGCGGTTAATGTAGTTAAGGAATTTCTCGACTTGGGCTTTACAGTGATGGCCACACTAGGTACACGCCGTGTCCTCCAGGAACAGGGGTTAGATGTTGAGTTAGTGCTGAAACTCCATGAAGGTCGTCCTCACGTCCTAGATGCGATTAAAAATCAGAAAATCCAACTCATCATTAACACACCTTCAGGAGAAGAAGCCCAAACTGATGCTAGGTTAATCCGTCGTACAGCCTTATCCTACAAAATACCCATTATCACTACCATCGCTGGCGCAAAAGCTACTGTCGCCGCGATCCGTTCACTACAAACTACTACTTTAGACGTAAAAGTTATCCAAGATTACTGCAAGGTTGGTGAATGAAGCTCTCAGTCTAGGAAGTAGGAATACTGGGTTTTGTCAGAGAAATTGGGGCTGTGGGGGAAATTTGCAACTCAAAAATTTTTCCCCCTTGTCTTTTCTTAATCTGCATTAAGCAGTATTTACAAGGAAAATTAAGCAATTATTATAGAAGGATAATTATTGTTTTCATTGAGATATTTTAACAAATATGAGGAAGTAATTTTTCTCTGGCAAAATTTTTATCAGGTTGGCTACCAGACAAATTCTCAGAAACCGACAGTGTAAAACCTATGGTAAAAGTGTCTTTGGTTAGAAGGTGAGGATAGCTTTAAATCCAGCAGACAAGGAAAATTTCTCTTTCCCCTCTCCCTTGTCGTTAGCATTCCCTAGTTTCCGTACTACTGCAAGTAGTCTATGGCTTGAAGAAGGCAGGAGGCAGGAGGCAGAGGGCAGAAGGAACAAAACAGAAAGGGATTCTGACCCCTCCTGTTTTGGGGCTACCGAACAGAGTTCGGTGGGGGTCTTAAACCCTTGCTCACGAGTGGTCGCAGCAAAAGACGGAGGACAGTATTCCTTCTGCCTCCTGCCCTCTGCCCTCTGCCTTTATTGATAAACTAAAACAGCTGCAAGTAGTCTATGGCATAAACTAAAACAGCTAAAAAAATCAGGACTGTTAGGCTTTTCAATTTTTCTCATAAATGTTACAATTATTAATAATGGTCAATACAAAAAATGTTCAAATTGTACCTTTTATCTAACCTTAGATACTTGTGAAAACTGAGAAATAACTGTAACGTCTACCAGTTAAGACCTTAATCTGATTAATATGAGCAGCCGAGATTTTCGGAAGCGTAAATTACCAACCATATCTTAGTTTCCCAGTTCAGTTGGGTAATACCCCGCAAAAGCATCTATCAGTTAATGACCCCACCGTCAAGTCCATCATTACCAAAGAGTAGCGCCATGAAGACCGCTCAGACAGCCACAGACCTCGTGCGGACTTACCTGCGTGAGATTGGCCGTGTGCCACTCTTAACCCACGAGGAGGAAATTTTCTATGGCAAACAAGTGCAACGTTCCAGTGCTTTGCACGAAGTCAGGGAGTATCTGATCAATCAGTTGGGTCGTCAACCGAGTTTAGAAGAGTGGGCCACAGCCGCAAATTTAGAAATAACAGAGTTGAACGATGCGATCGCCGACGGTGAGATTGCTAAACGCAAAATGGTAGAAGCCAATTTGCGTCTGGTGGTATCTGTTGCCAAAAAATACATTAAACGCAACGTCGATTTACTAGACTTGATCCAAGAAGGTAGTATCGGTATGCAACGGGGCGTAGAAAAGTTTGACCCAACCAAAGGTTATAGGTTTTCGACCTATGCCTATTGGTGGATACGTCAAGCCATCACTAGAGCGATCGCCGAAAAAGCTCGCACTATCAGGCTGCCGATTCACATTACGGAAAAATTAAATAAAATTAAAAAGGCACAGCGCCAGTTATCTCAACAATTGGGACGTGCACCTTCAGCTGCTGAACTAGCTGAAGAATTGGAACTGACGCCAAAGCAAGTGCGAGAGTATTTAGAAAAGGCGCGGTTACCTCTATCTTTAGATTTGCGGTTAGGAGATAACTATGATACCGAACTCGGAGAAATGCTGGAAGATCCAGGAGCTTCTCCAGAAGAGTTTGTCATGCAATCTTCTCTATCTTATGACTTAGAACGTCTGATGGAGGAACTCACACCGCAACAAAAGGAAGTGATTACGTTGCGCTTTGGATTAGCTGATGGACAAGCACTGACTCTAGCAAAAATAGGTGAGATATTAAACATCAGTCGTGAACGAGTGCGGCAAATCGAGCGGGAAGCTTTAACTAAACTTCGCAAGTCTAAAGCCAACATGAATGAATATTTGGCAAGTTAGGAGTTATCAAAGAAGTAGTGAGTTTTTTCTGAGTACTGGGAAAAAAACATACTGTATTAAGACGAGAAAATACTCTACTTTTGGTACGGTTACACCGACTGCTGGTTGGTAATTAGCCTGTTACATTAATTGATAAGGATAGCCAATAGCTAGTTATATCAAATTAAAAACAGGCATTTACTATTCAAGTTGCCAGCACTACAGCCAGTAGTGATCCTACAAGAGGTACAAGATGAGTAACCAATCCAATCGAGTCTCAGAATTTTTTAATGGTGAGTCAGAAACAAGTAATTTGTTATGGCAGTACGTTAAATCTTTGAGTCCAGAAACAGTTACCCAGTTATCTAAACCTACTTCTTCCGAAGTCTTTCAGGTAATGGAGCGTAACATTATAGGATTATTAGGAAACCTGCCTTCAGAACACTTTAACGTTACCGTAACCACAAGTCGGGAAAGTCTTGGTCAGCTACTCGCCTCAGCGATGATCAGTGGTTATTTTTTACGCAATGCAGAGCAGAGAATGAACTTTGAAAAAGTTTTGCAAGGAACCGAGAATAATAGCGAAGTTGACTAAACAATTGAAATTTTTATCGGAGATTGCAACATTATTGGGTTTATACAGTCTCATAGTTATGGGTAAACCCATGGAAAATTAATTACATGCAGGCTTTTCATAACTTACCTTCCCTTTAAATAAACTGCAAGCTCGGCAGATTAACTCAACATCTGCCGAGTTTTGCTATTAAGTAAATAGTTAAGCAATGTAAAATTATGTAGTTAGCGTGAGTTCGATAAATCTCTTTTGACCTCTCCCCCAACCCCTCTCCAACGCGGCTACGGTGTACATGCATCTGGAAAAATTCCACCCACATTTTTAACATCATTAACTATGAGTGCAACCAGTTCTTTCCCACCCCACAAAATTATTGGTGTTGCTGTAATTTGGAACGACCATGAACAAATTTTAATAGACCGCCGTCGTTCAGAAGGTGTAATGGGTGGTTTGTGGGAATTTCCTGGAGGTAAAATTGAGCCTGGTGAAACCATTGAAGAGTGTATTCAACGGGAAATTAAAGAAGAACTGGGAATAGTAATTGCCGTGGGAGAACATTTAATTACTATTGATCACACTTACACTCACTTGCGCGTCACCCTAACAGTACATCAGTGTCGTTTGATGACAGGTGTTCCCCAACCTCTAGAATGTGATGAAGTTTGCTGGGTTAACTTAGATGATCTAGAAAAATATGCTTTTCCCCAAGCAAATAGTCAAATTATCGCAGCGTTAAAGGAGGGAGTTGGGAGATGAGGGGGATGAGGGGGATTTTCTGAGTCCCCATTCCCCAATACCGTAACAATGTATTAACTGAAGCAGGTTGAGTCACGCAATTTTCTACAATGATTGCAGAGACTTTGATCGAAGGTGTCAGCAAATAAATGTCTAAAACCGTTGCCGACGTGATGAGCCATGACCCAATTGTTGTCAGGCCTGAAACTCCATTAAAGGAAGCTATCCAAATTCTTGCAGAAAGACGCATCGGTGGCATACCTGTTGTTGATGATGTTGGTAAATTGGTGGGTATTATTTCCGAAACTGATTTGATGTGGCAAGAAACTGGTGTGACTCCTCCGGCGTACATTATGTTTCTCGATAGTGTGATTTATTTACAAAATCCTGCCACTTACGATCGCGATCTACACAAAGCACTAGGGCAAACTGTTGGCGAAGTGATGAGTAAAAACCCTGTGACTATTTCTCCAGATAAAACTGTCAAGGAAGCAGCTCAACTGATGCACGATCGCAAAGTTCACCGATTACCAGTTCTTGACAGCGCGAGTCAAGTTGTTGGTATTCTCACTCGTGGTGATATTGTTCGAGCAATGGCAGCTAGTTAATCTTAGTCATTAGTTATTGGTATAGAGTTTTTCTGCTTTGGTGATTGACTTTTTTAAACACTTTTGAAAATTAGGACAAATAAATGAGTATTACTCCTGAGTCTGTAAGGCAATTACTTAGTTCTGAGGATTTAGGCGATCGCTTGCGTGCTGTTAATCAAGCCCGCGAATTAGAACCAGCAAAAGCTTTTGAATTAATTCAAATTGCTATTGGTGATAGTAACTCTCGAGTGCGATACTCTGCTGTGAGTCAAATAGATACCCTAGGAAACCAAAATTTACAACTATCTTTAGACATATTACGTGGTTTACTCAATGACCCCGAACCTGATGTTCAAGCCGCCGCCGCCGACTGTTTAGGGGCTTTAAAATTACACGATGCTTTTGCAGATTTAGAGCAGCTTTACAACACAACCCCGGAGTGGTTGGTGCAATTTAGCATCATTGCTACATTAGGAGAGTTAGGTGATCCGCGAGCTTTTGCATTACTCAAACAAGCACTCTCTTCAGAGAATGAATTAGTCCAAACTGCTGCTATTAGTTCCTTTGGAGAGTTAGGAGATATACAAGCAATCCCTCTTTTAGCACCCTTTGCTAGTAACTCAGATTGGCAGATTCGTTACAGAGTTGTGCAAGCCTTGACTCGTTTAGGTGGTGCAGATGCTAAATCTGTATTAGAAACTCTTGTTGATGATGAGGTCGAAGCGGTGGCAAATGAAGCGAGAAAAGCTTTGCATTCAGTTTAAGTTGTTTAGTTACAGTAAATATACTCTGATACTGAATTTTAGTTGTTGAGAGAAACTACTAGTCATAGCAATCGATAGTGCTGTAAATTGTTCCCGCTAATGTAATTGAAATTATACACAACAGGCTAATCATTCAATGTTGATTAGCCTGTTATTATTCGATAGCTTTTATTATAATTTTCATAGAGAAATTTACGTAAAAGTATTCACACAAACTTAGTGCCTTCTTTACTGTTATTTTATGATAAGCCTAGGAATTGCGTGTGATAATACTGACAGGAGAAACATAAGATTTAGCTAAAAATACAACTTTAAGTTTGACTTTTGCTATTTCTGGGTGTTGTATCTACTTAAATTTAGTTCCCATAAGGCTAGAGCGTGTAATCAACTAACCGTATTGGCAAATTGCATATCGGAATTACACTCCCCAAACTAATACCATTTCTTTGTGAATATGTGCCTAATTAGACTAGGTTGCAAAACCTTAGCCTATTAATAAAGTGGCACAAAGCGTAGGTACCCGAAGCACAGTATTCACCTAGGCTTTGGTATAACAACTATAAACTTTTAGATGGAGAAAACCATGAAAACTCTCAACAAAATTGGCCGTGGTGTAGCCTTTGCTGGTGCTACATTTGCTCTCGGTACTGCTGTAGCTGTAACAGCTAATGTAGGCTCTGCTCAGGCAGCAACACTTACAGGTACACTGAATATCGTTGGTGATGCCACCATAGTGAACGGTGCTCAGTTAGCTCCTGTAAATGACACAATCATATTTGACAGTGCTACAGTTGGCAACTTATCAAGCGGCAGCTTTGCTGGTTTCATAGGCCAAAATGCCACCATGTCAGATGTGTCTTTAACCCAGATTGCGGGTACAAGCTACTCTGGTAGTGCAGTTAATCCCTTAATTACACTCGGTGGTTTGATATTTAACGTTGATAACCCCTTTTCCGTCGAGAGATTAGCTCTTCCTGGTGGTGTAAGAATTGCAGTGACTGACCAAGGTATAACTGGAACTTTTATCGATGCTAGTGGTAGTTCTCTTGGTAGAGGAGCTTTATCGATCAATTCCATCAATGCAGATGGTAGCTACTCTGCTTCATTGTCAACAATACCAGAACCTGGAACTACAGCCGCACTCGCCGCTTTAGGATTGGGAGCTTTCTTCACCAACAGTTTGGCTAAAAAGAAGAAAGAAAATGTCAATGCTTAATTCCAGCCGTTTATTAAAGCCATAATCCCAGAATTTTTGGGATTATGGTGTCACTGTTCACACTTGGTACAGTTGCAATACACCTTTTGATGTAGTCAAGCTACTAACCAGCTACTGATGCCAAAAAAGAAGCTGGTGGTGTATCCAAATTAAGAGCTTTATAGATCCCTATGATTGTCATGAGTCATGGGGGTCTCTTAATTTGATAACAAGTCTATAATAATAAATCAAATTTTGGCTTCTGCCCGAGCTACAGAACATTAAGTATTGTTGCTTTGTGTTAAGACCAAAACATGTACTTAACGCAAAATCTGGTCAATCATCCTATTTGCTTGGGAAGCGTAACCACCGCCAAATAAATTGAAGTGATTGAGAATGTGATATAGGTTATAAAGCGTTTTTCTCTGCTCATAGCCTGCATCTAAAGGCAATACCTCGTGATAACCTTGGTAAAATCCGGCTGGGAAGCCACCAAATAATTCTGTCATGGCGATATCAACTTCGCGATCGCCAAAATAAGTTGCTGGATCAAATATTATCGGTTCTCCCGCAGCAGTACATCCAGCATTCCCACTCCATAAATCGCCATGCACTAAAGATGGTTGCACTTGATGATTTGCAAATAGTTCAGGAATAATCGCTAGTAACTGATCTTGTTTGGGAAAATTACCACCCCGTCGCCTTGCTAACTGAAACTGATAGTCTAGGCGGTGTTTCGCATAAAATTCTGTCCAATCTGCTGTCCAAGTATTAATTTGGGGTGTAGAACCAATAGTATTATGAATTTTCCACCCAAAACCTTGGCTGCTAGTAGCTTTGTGCATCGTTGCTAGCTTGCGTCCCATTTCATGCCAAGATTTATTGTTACCCCCTCCCATTTCCAACCATTCCAAAACAATGTAGCTAGAATTACCAGCCGTCCCCCAGCAAATAGGTTTGGGAACACGAATACTAGCTGTCGCTAGCATTTCCTCTAAACCTAGCGCTTCAGCTGCAAACATTGCTACTTGGGATGCTTGATTAAGCTTCACGAAGTAAGTCTGCTGACTATCAGAAACAGCATAGCCTTGGTTAATACAGCCGCCACTGACAGAATTTCGCTGCTGACTCTGAAACTTGTCGCCAGTAACTTGGCTAATATGAGTATCAATTTCAGTCCACATTTTTAAGGCGTTGCTGATTGGTGGGATGATTTTTGCCGGGCTTACGCCCCGCTGCGCTAACACGCAGAGGAGCCACTGCGTTGGGCGGGTCTCCCGACTTGTTCGCGAAGCGTCTCGAAGAGAAGCAAGTGGCGTGCGCTGAGGCGCTGAGAAAATAAGAGTTTGAGGATTGTCCCCACTCCCTACTCCCTAATTTAATACGGCTTGAGGACAACTACACCATAAGCATCTGGAGACAGATAATCTTTGGCTGCTTGCATTAAGTCAGTTGCATCCTGGCTGTGAATATGATGTGGGTAGTTAAACGCAGGTTCTAAATCTCCTATCATAGATTGATAGTAACCATATAAACCAGCGCGATCGCTTGGGGTTTCGTTACCAAATATATATCTGTTAGCTACCCGCCGCCGCACACGGGCAATTTCTTTTTCTGAGATTAACTCTGTTTGCAGTATACGGATATGTTGGGCGATCGCTTCCTCCACAGCCTGTAAATTTTCCACTGCACATTTAGCCGAAATATAAAATGTCCCTTGCAGTAAATTACTCATATTACTCACAGCGATGGAAGACACTAATCCTTTTTCTTCCCGCAAATCTTTAACAAATCTTGATGTCCGTCCTTGTCCTAAAATTCCCGCTAAAACATCCAAACCATAAATATCATCTAATTGTCCCAACCCTGGAACTCGCCACACCATCACTATCCGTGCTTGCTGAAGACTTTCATCAACAAATTCCCGACGCACAATTTCTGTAAATGCAGGTTCAGGACTGAGTGCTGAGTGCGCTGGCCCTGAGCGAAGTCGAAGGGGAGTGCTGAGTGCTGAGTGTTGAGTGTGACTAAATCCCTCAGCCACAGTTGCAATTAATTCTTCCACAGGTAAATTACCCACAGCTACAGCAGTAATTGACTGGGGTTGATACCAAATAGCATGAAAATCACGCATTTGCTGAGGTTTAAGTTGGGAAATTACCTCTTCTGGCCCCAATACTGCACGGCGATAAGGTAAATGTTCAAACGCTGTTTCCATCGCCCTTCTAAATGTGCGCCGACGAGGATTATCTTCGGAACGCTTAATTTCTTCCAGAACCACCAATCGCTCACGTTCAAAGGCATCATCAGGAATACTGGGATTAAATACTACATCTATTTGTAGTGGTGCTAGTTCAGCAAAATCTTTGGGAGCAGTAGTTATATAGTAATGAGTATAATCTTGGCTGGTAGCCGCATTGGTAACGGCACCCCGCTCTTCAATTCGACGTTCAAACTCACCACTAGCTAATCGCTCAGTTCCTTTAAAAATCATATGCTCTAAAAAGTGAGCCATGCCGTTAATAGCATCAGATTCTACCGCCGAGCCAACTTTGATCCACAAGCTGAGATTCACAGCTTCAATCGGCATTTGCTCCGCTACTATGGTTAAACCATTAGGCATTTGGTGCAGTGTGGGAGCATTGATCCGAGGAAATTTTAACAGGGTTGAGGTCATTGGTAGTGTGGATGAAAAGCCTTTTACTCTTTTATCTTATCTACGAATTCAAATCAGCATCTTGGTCTGAAAGAATATACCTAGGACTACCCCTTTCCAGGTGTAATGTATTTTTCTTGGTGTCTTAGTGTCTTAGTGGTTAAAAGAATGACTTTTGAACCACAAAGGCACAAAGGTGGAAAGCCTAAAATTGGACAAAATTTTAGATCGCTATTTATGAACTAAATTAGTCTGGTCAAAAAACCTTTTTCATCAAAATTAATATAACTTTTACCTATCTTATTAATTACTGCCATCAAAGTAAGTCAACAAGTATAGTCTTTTATCTATGCAAGCAATTTAATATTTATTTAATATTAATGCTCCTTAATTAACAAAATTGAATTATAAGGCTGTAAGCTATTGTTAACCTTAGAAAGTTGGCAAGCAAAAGAAACTGGCAATTTATGTAAGTTCTTTGAGTCAAAATTTTGAACTGTCTTTGACCTAAGCCTTCTCTATTGTGGATTCGTATTTAGCAACTCACCATGTAGAAAGGCACATACCCTATTGCTTTGTGAAGAATTAAAATTTTCTTTACCTAATTTTTCATGTTCAAAAAACATGAGAATTACTGAAAGTCACTGGCAATTTTTACCAATCTAAATTTTGTTGTTTTTAGAACTATAAGCAAAGTATGACATTGACTAATACTATCCATTTTAGAAACTTACGAGGCGATTTGTTCGGTGGTTTAACTGCTGCGATCGTCTCGTTACCTTTAGCGCTGGCATTCGGTGTCGCCTCCGGTGCTGGGCCTGTGGCTGGTCTTTATGGTGCAGTTTGCGTCGGCTTTTTCGCCGCCTTATTTGGTGGGACACCAACCTTAATTTCTGAGCCAACCGGGCCAATGACCGTAGTCATGACGGCAATTGTCAGTTCCATGACTGCTAGAGACCCTGAAAACGGCTTGGCAATGGCATTTACAGTAGTTATGCTGGCCGGGATATTTCAAATCTTGTTGGGAGTATTCAAGCTGGGTAAATATATCACCCTCATGCCCTACAGTGTGATTTCCGGTTTCATGTCTGGGATTGGAGTCATTTTGATATTACTGCAAATTGCCCCTTTTGTGGGACAACCCAGTCCGAAAGGTGGTGTATTAGGAATGGTGCAAAATCTCCCTCAGCTGTTAGCAAATATTAATCCGGTGGAAACAGCTTTGGGAGCAATGACCTTGGCAATTATTTTCTTAATGCCATCTAAACTCAAGCGTTTTGCCCCACCACAATTAGTGGCATTAGTAGTAGTAACAATAGTTTCCCTAGTATTTTTCGGAAATGTTGACATCAGACGCATTGGTGAAATTCCCATGGGACTGCCAACATTGCAAATACCTACCTTTAGTGCATCACAAATCACTGTGATGATTGTTGATGGGGCAATGTTGGGGATGTTGGGTTGTATTGATACTTTGTTAACTTCTGTAATTGCCGATAGTTTGACTCGCACTGAACACAAGTCTAATAAAGAATTAATTGGTCAAGGTCTCGGTAACTTAGCATCTGGTTTATGTGGTGGACTCCCTGGTGCTGGTGCAACGATGGGAACAGTAGTTAATATCCAGACTGGTGCTAAAACGGCTTTATCTGGTTTGACTCGTGCATTGATTTTACTGGTTGTAGTTTTGTGGGCTGCTGGTTTAACTCAAAGCATCCCCATGGCAGTATTGGCTGGTATTGCTCTCAAAGTAGGGATTGACATTCTCGACTGGAGCTTTTTGAAACGCGCTCATCATGTATCCCTCAAGGGTGCGCTGATTATGTACGGTGTCATGTTCTTAACCGTATTTGTTGACTTGATTGTTGCTGTCGGCGTGGGAGTTTTCATTGCCAACATCTTAACTATCGAACGTCTTTCTCAGTTACAGTCCCAGGATGTGAAGACAATTACCGATGCGGATGATGCCATTATCTTGAACGATGAAGAGAAAAAATTGCTAGATCAAGCTAACGGACGTGTGCTGCTATTTTACCTGAGCGGGCCGATGATTTTTGGCGTATCCAAAGCGATCGCTCGTGAACATTCAGCAATGGCAGACTCTGACGTGCTGATTTTAGACCTCAGCGATGTCCCCATGTTGGGTGTGACGGCTTCTTTAGCAATTGAAAATGCCATCAAAGACGCTTGTGAACAAGGTCGTCACGTGTTAATTGTCGGTGCATCTGGCAAAATTAAACGCCGCTTAGAAAAATTTGGCATCGAGCGATTCGTACCTGCACAAAATTTCTTGATGAATCGTTCAGAAGCACTCAAGCAAGCCCTGACTGTAATTAATCCTTATGCAGTCAGTGCCAACGTTACCGACACTAGTGAATATCGTTCCGCAGCAAATGATCCTGATACCTACGGATATCAAACTTAATTAAGCAGGGTAGGCAACTACCCACCATTTCATGATTACTTTTGTATTTCTCCCAGGACTTAATCTCACCACAGAATTAATCAACACAACAGACAGATAACATGATTTTCTCAGAATCAATAGTTAGCTTAGTGTGGCAAAATTCTTTACTCGCAACCACAAACGAAGCAGAAAATGCTCCTATTGTCTTGGCTGGCGTATTACTTAGTTTAGTAGTCATTTATCTGGCCAGTAAAATTGGTGGTGAATTGTCTCGAATGATCGACTTACCTCCCGTTTTAGGTGAGTTACTTGGTGGCGTGGTGGTAGGTGCTTCTGCACTAAATTTGGTTGTGTTTCCTGAAAGTGGTGCAGCTGCTTCTGACTCCACCATTATGACTATCCTGCAATTGATTAACGACATCAGTCCCGCAGCAGTAACATCAATTTTTCAAAGCCAGAGTGAAATCATTTCCGTGCTGGCTGAATTGGGTGTGATCATTCTCTTATTTGAAATTGGCTTGGAATCGGATTTAAAAGAGCTAACAAAAGTCGGTTATCAAGCCACTGTTGTAGCTTGTGTCGGGGTAGCCGTTCCTTTTGCAGCTGGTACCACAGGATTGATGTTGCTCTTTCACGTTCCAGTCATTCCCGCCATTTTTGCAGGTGCAGCGCTGACAGCTACTAGTATTGGAATTACCTCTAAAGTTTTATCAGAAATTGGGCAGTTAAAATCTCGTGAAGGGCAAATTATTGTTGGTGCAGCAGTCATTGATGATATTTTAGGCATCATCGTCTTGGCAGTAGTAGCTAGTCTGGCCAAAACTGGTGAAGTTGATATTTTCAACGTGATTTATCTGATTGTTAGCGCCACTGTATTTCTCATTGGCTCAATTTTATTAGGCAAATATTTCAATCAGAGTTTTGTGGCCATTGCTAATAAATTGCAAACACGAGGAAATTTAATTATCCCAGCATTTATCTTTGCCTTTTTTATGGCATTTTTGGGTAATGCCATTCATTTAGAAGCTATCTTAGGCGCATTTGCGGCTGGCTTAGTTTTGGATGAAACAGATAAGCGCAAAGAATTAGATCAACAAGTTAAACCCATTGCTGATATTTTAGTACCGATTTTCTTCGTCACAGTGGGAGCCAAAGTTGATTTAGGTGTTCTTAATCCCGTCATTCCTGAGAATCGCGAGGGATTAATTATTGCCACCTTCTTAATTGTGATTGCGATTATCGGTAAAATTGTGACTGGTTGGTCAGTCTTTGGTCAATCTGGAATTAACCGTTTAGCAATTGGTGTGGGGATGATTCCCCGAGGTGAAGTTGGTCTAGTGTTTGCTGGTATTGGTGCAGCTAGTGGTACCCTTGATAAACCTCTACAAGCTGCAATAATTATTATGGTGATTCTCACAACCTTCCTAGCACCGCCTTTTTTAAGGTTTGCATTTAAACAATCGCCAGGAGAAAAAGAATCTGTAGAGGAAGCCAATTTAATTGGCTAACTAATTCTGTCCCACTACCCAACAGATAATTCCCGTGTTAGAAGCGTGCATCTTCGCAACAATATTGTGCGGATTTTTCGGCATCATCTTGAAAAAGAACCTGGTGATGAAGATCATCTCTATGGATGTCATGAGCACGGGGGTTATCGCCTATTACGTGCTGATTGCATCACGAGATGGCTTGTTCACACCCATTGTTGCCAACGTCGAAAATCGCGCTTACGCCGACCCTGTTCCCCAGGCGGTGATATTGACGGCAATTGTGATCGGATTTTCGATTCAGGCTTTAATGCTGGTCGGGGTCATGAAACTGGCACGGGATAATCCCACCTTGGAAAGCAACGAGATTGAAAAGAACAATACGCCATGATTACCATGACGATCACCTGGATTGCACTACCGTTTTTTTTGGGGTTCGTTATTTATCTACTCCCCATACTTGACCGATACCTCGCACTGGGCGTAGTCGTTGTTTCAGTGGGATATGCGTTACAGCTATTTTTTAACCAGTCGTCACTGACTCTGGAGTTACTAGATAATTTCGGCGTCACATTAGTGGTAGATCAGTTGAGTGCCTACTTTATACTGACAAATGCCCTGGTAACGGCGGCGGTCATCCTCTACTGTTGGCACACTGATAAGTCAGCTTTCTTTTATACGCAGACTATTATTTTGCATGGTAGCGTCAATGCCGCGTTTATCTGTGCGGATTTCATCAGTTTATACGTGGCATTAGAAGTAATCGGTATTGCGGCATTTCTCTTGATTGCCTATCCCCGAACCGATCGCTCGATTTGGGTGGCTTTGCGCTATCTGTTTGTCAGCAATACGGCCATGCTGTTTTATCTGATTGGCGCAGTGTTAGTCTATCAGGCGAATCATTCTTTTGCTTTTGCCGGGTTAAGTCAAGCACCAACCGAGGCGATCGCTCTCATTTTTGTGGGACTCTTGACAAAAGGGGGAATTTTCGTATCGGGATTATGGCTACCGTTGACCCACTCCGAATCAGAAACGCCAGTGTCAGCATTGCTATCAGGAGTTGTAGTCAAAACTGGTGTCTTTCCGTTGGTGCGCTGTGCTTTGATGGTAGAGGAAATTGATCCCATCGTCAGGATATTTGGGGTGGGGACAGCGCTGCTGGGAGTAGTCTATGCCGTCTTTGAAAAGGATACCAAGCGGATGCTGGCGTTCCACACAGTTTCGCAGTTAGGCTTTATCCTCGCCGCCCCAATCGTGGGTGGCTTTTATGCGCTGACGCACGGCCTAGTCAAATCGGCGCTTTTCCTGATAGCAGGTAACTTACCGAGCCGAAACTTCAAGGAGTTGCAACAGAAGCCGATCAATACCTCAATCTGGGTTGCTCTAGTCATGACCAGCTTTTCCATATCGGGCTTTCCACTATTATCCGGCTTTGGGGCGAAGGTGTTGACAACGAAAAATCTGCTGCCTTGGCAAGTGATCGCTATGAACCTTGCAGCTTTAGGAACAGCAATATCTTTTGCCAAATTCATATTTCTGGCACATGGGAATGAACCAAAAGAGGATGTAAAACCCGGTTTTTGGCCTGCGGTGATACTTTTGCTTGCTGGGCTAATAGCGGCAAATGTTGTGTATTACGAGGCATATACCGTTGCCAATATTATGAAACCATTGGCAACTATCGGTCTTGGATGGTTAGCATATTTTTTGATTTTTCGACGCTCCGCACTCAAACTACCACGTGTCCTTGAGCAATTTGAGCATCTAATCGGTGTAATGAGTCTGATGTTGCTTCTACTCTTGGGGATGGTATTGGCATGATTGGGCACTTAAATTTAATATTGCGACTAACTATCTGGTTTTTACTCACCTCTGATGTGAGTCTGGCAAACATCATTATCGGTGTTAGCGTTGCACTTTTATTGCCAGGTCGTCAAAAAGTCCCGGAAGCCTTAAGGGATTGGCTGCGTGTGCTGGGTGAGGTGATAGTGGCGATTCCCCAGGCATATATTGAGGCATTTGAAATCATCTTCCGTCCCCATAACCACGAAGATGTGATCATGAAACGAATCAAACCCCAACGAACACCCGGACTCATTTTTCTGGATATATTTCTGATCACCTTTACACCCAAGACCATCGTCTTGAAATACCACAAACATGGCTGGTACGAAGTACACCAGATTAAACGGAGAAAAAAGGCGTGAACCTGGTACTGATTGCAATGATTTTGGCCTTACTCATACCCATTTATGAAGCCTGGCAGGATGATGATATTTGGCAAAAAATGTTGGCGTTTGCCAGTATTGCCACCAAGACATCAATTATGATCCTGGTCGTATCCGTCTTACGGGATGATTGGATGATCGGTGTTGTCGGGGTAATTATCCTGAGTGTGGGTAATGCCGGACTAATGTTGTTAGCACATCTACTTAAACGCATGATTAATTATGACCGACCTGTTTAGTTATACCTGCATAGGTGTAGGCATCGTCTTTTGGTTTTGGGGAACCTTGCCTCTGGTGGGCAATCGCTCAGTATTATTCAAGCTGCATAGTCTTTCGGTTGCAGATACCCTCGGCTCAATGAGTATCATTGTTGGGCTACTCCTGAAGATACCCAGTGAATGGCCTCTACTTATCCTCAGCATCATCTCCTTGGCAATCTGGAATACAGTGCTGGGATATGTGTTGGCGTACTGTTCTAGCAGTGAGGGTGACCATGAATGATAGTTATATCTATGTCATCACCGCTCTGCTGCCGTTATCTGCGTTCATGCTGGTACTTCAAGTTAATCCATACAATGCCTTAGTAATTCAGGGAATACTGGGAGCTGTGGCAGCATTGGTATTTGCGGTTTTGGGGGCGGCGGATGTGGCTTTGACCCAAGCATTGATGGGTACCCTGCTGGCAGTTACACTGTATGCGATCGCGGTGCGTTCATCGCTCGTAATGCGTCTTGGCGTGATCAAAGACGAGTCGAGCGAGGCAGATGAAGATGCTCAATTTGGGCAATTGATGGATGAATTACGCACAATTTTTGGCAAACACTATGTGCGTCTTGAGCTAGTTCCGTATACGAATATGCAGGCCTTGCACCGAGCATTGATGGACAAAGAAGTCCACACAATCTGTAGCAGGCGATCGCTACACCCACCGCCAGACCAGGCGCAACTCTATCACACTGCGACCAGAGTTCAACGCCTCTATGACATCATGCAAGCCGAGCTTTCGTCACCAGTGACAATCTTGACCTACGTAAATACACCATCAGAGGAGAAACAGCGATGAAATGGGTCTATATTGCAGCAGGAATAGCGCTGTACTTCATATTGCTGATCATGCCCAATCAAGCATCGGACTTAGGGGATATCTCTATCGTCGCATCGGTTGTACAAGATAGTGGAATACCCAATGCGGTTACAGGTATCATTCTCAGGAATCGGCTGTATGACACTATCTTTGAGGTGGTAGTATTTACGATCGCAGTCATGGGTGCCCGTTTTTTGCTGGCTGATGAAAGACTGTTCTGCGCCATCTATCAGTTTACAGATGAACCATCAATTATCTTGGCGCGTCTGGGAGCAACTATTGCCTCTTTAGTGGGTATTGAACTAGCGATTCGGGGGCATTTGAGTCCTGGCGGTGGCTTTGCTGCCGGGGTGGCGGGCGGTACGGCGATCGGTCTGGTGGCGATTACCTCATCACCTGAGTGGATGCAAGAGATTTACCAGCGTTGGCACGCTGCTAAGTGGGAGAAAGTTTCGGTACTGATTTTTATTGTACTGGCGGTGATAACTCTGGCTGGAGTGGAGTTACCCCACGGAGCATTGGGCGCACTGGTTAGTGGCGGGGTGATCCCCTTGCTGAATATTTTAGTTGCAGTCAAAGTTGCGTTGGGGTCGTGGGCAGTGATTTTGGTTTTTATTCATTATCGGGGATTATTGTAAGCCAGTTGACTGTATCGCCTGGGCAACTGTCTTTATTTTGATGGTTGTGTTGCCAAAAACAAGCAATCTTAATAGTAAAGTTCTTGTAAGTGACTATAAGCATCAAGACGTAACTCATTCTGTATAGTTTGGGCAAGATTACGCCACAGGCGATCATAAATAAATTCAGATAGTGATTCTAAAGTCCAAATTAGTAAAGTTAATAATGAGAATAGTGCTAATTATCTAATAGTATTAGTGATACCAAATCGGGCAATAATCGAACTTTCTTGTGACACCACAACATCTACTGCAACAACTATTAAAATTGATTGATCGCAAGTGAAATAGAGATGCTTTCCTATCCAGCGATCGCGGCAGATGAAATGCTAAGAGTACAGCAGTTTCTATCTCAGCGTTTAACTGCACAACCAGTATTCACATCAGCAAAATAATTAGGTCAATCCTAGTCCTAGTTTGCTATTGCCCCACATCAGCGACGCTCGGCCAGTTTCTGCACAAAGGCTTGATGCTCAGGTGATGTCAGCCCTGTTTGCAGAGTATTCAACACATCGCTCATTCTGCCTTCTAACAAAGCCGTCACCGCTAGCCACAGCTCTGGAAAAGTGCTACTGCGAATTACACCTGACTCATCTGGCTCGATGAGAACAAATTCTTCAGACTGCAACCGAAACCAACTGAAGCGATTTTCAAAGGTTTGCCACAGTCACAATTTCAGGATTTAGTTATGTAAAAAAGCTTTCTTTGAGTGATTAGGCTTGTGCAGAAATACGTTTTAATAGCCCTGCGCTCTTAACTTTGGACATCATACTCAAGTCAACGGAGATTGATTCAGACAACAGTTGAAACAGCGTTTGGGAGAATTGCTTTAGGGCGATCGCCTAGCTTGTGCACTGCGATCACGTAGCATATCAATTATTTAATTATTTGCGTGCCGACTTGGGCGGTGTTCGGTGTGCGCCAAAGTATTTCTCACTACGATAGCGCAGCCATACCCGCAACGCTTGCGGAATCTGCTGTTTTTGTTCCTTAGTCAGTGTATTGTAAAGGGCTAAGGCGCGATCGCGTTCATGGCGACAGGCACCATTATTGTGGGCATCCCAATAGCTGCGAGCTACTCGAATCCGGCGACAGACTTCTTTTATCAGTGCGTCTTGTGTGAGTGGAACGTTTGGCTTGGCCATAGTTCAGCTAAATGAATTGCTAGTAAATTTTATCTTCTGACTGCCGCTACTTCTATTTTTAATTTACATTAGGCATATGTAAAGATAAATATTAATGTCTCATATTTCTATTGACAAAACCAAATCCCGTGTCGCTGTAATTGGTGCGGGGATAGGTGGACTGACGGCTGCGGCATTATTAGCCCATCGAGGTTACAGCGTTTTAGTTCTAGATCAAGCCCTGGTTCCGGGGGGTTGTGCTTCTACATTTAAACGTCGAGGATTTACCTTTGA
Source organism: Trichormus sp. ATA11-4-KO1 (assembly GCA_019358915.1). GTDB lineage: Bacteria > Cyanobacteriota > Cyanobacteriia > Cyanobacteriales > Nostocaceae > LEGE-11386. The sequence goes on along the minus strand of JAHHIM010000023.1, from coordinate 15,376 downwards.
TGTCGGTGCGACTCAGGTCGCTGGATTGGAACCAGGAGGAATTCATCACCGGATATTTTCAGAATTAGCCATAAATTTACCAGAGGCCACGCCTTGTGATCCGGCTTGTGCTGTGTATTTACCTGGAGAAAGTACACCAATTAATGTCTGGCGCGACCCCAAGAAATGGCGAGAGGAACGCCAAAAACAATTTCCTGGTAGCGAACCTTTTTGGCAGATGATGGCGGTGTTATTTGAGGCTAGTTGGGAATTCCAAGGACGTGATCCGGTGCTACCACCACGTAATTTGTGGGATTTATGGCAGCTAACTCAGGCGGTGCGCCCTAGTACATTAATTACCGTACCCTATACCTTATTTACTGTCGGAGATGCTTTGAGGTTCTACGGACTGGGTAATGATCATCGCCTAAGAACATTTTTGGATTTACAATTAAAGCTTTATTCCCAAGTTAACGCCGAGGAAACAGCTTTACTTTATGCAGCCACCGCCTTGAGTGTATCCCAATTACCTCAAGGATTATTTCATCTCCAAGGTAGTATGCAGGTACTAAGCGATCGCCTGGTACAAGCTTTAGAAAGAGACTGCGGTAAGTTATTCATGCGCCATACCGTAGAACATATCCAGGTAGAAAATAATCAAGCCAGTGCTGTAGTTATTAGAAACCAAAAAACAGGGGAAGTCTGGACAGAAGCCGTAGATCATGTAGTTGCTAACGTCACTGTGCAAAACTTAGTGCAATTGTTAGGTGAAAAGGCACCATCTGGGTATAAAAACCGTGTAAAAAAATTACCCCCAGCGTCAGGTGCATTTGTTATTTATTTAGGCGTAGATGCCAGTGCCATCCCGCTTGAGTGTCCGCCCCACCTGCAATTTATGTATGATGCCAACGGCCCCGTTGGCGAGAACAATTCTCTGTTTGTTTCCGTCAGCCATCCGGGAGACGGACGCGCACCAGATGGGAAAGCGACAGTTATTGCTTCTTCTTTTGTCGATCCGACACCGTGGTGGCATCAAGATTATCAATGGCTCAAACACAAGTATACACAACAGGCGATCGCTCGTCTTTCGCAATACTTTTATCTAAAGCCAGAAACAATCATGCATCTAGAAGCAGCAACACCTCGTACCTTTGCTCATTACACAGCCCGCGATCGCGGTATAGTTGGCGGTATTGGTCAAAGAATACCTACCTTTGGCCCTTTTGGTTTTGCCAATCGCACACCAATCAATCAGCTGTGGTTAGTTGGTGATTCAACCCATCCAGGAGAAGGTACAGCTGGGGTAAGTTATTCAGCGTTAACAGTTGTGAGACAAATAGAAGCAAAATCTAGGCATAGAAATTAAAGTGACATCCTCATAGTAATTTGTATGTAGCCGTCATGAACTGTGTACACCAGAACAAATGAAAAAGAGGCTAGAAACTAGGGACTAGAAACTAGTATATTTTACTCAGCAACACCACATGCTCCACTACAGCGCTGCGTGCATCCTGCGGCGGGGAAGACCCCTACGTACCCGTCAGTGGCTCCACCCTGCAGGAAGCCGCAGCAGCGTCTACAGCACTCAGCACTTTTTCAAGTCAGGTACTCTTGCTGTGCTAACAACTAAGATAAGCTGGATACATGAATTACGAAACAGCTCGCAAACTCCTGGTAGCCCAGACACTAACAACTGAGGACAACCCAGATGCCTTATTAATGCGGATGAAACTGGGAAAACCACCGATACCCGGTCAGATTACCTCAATTTTGTTAGCGTTGAAAGTTGTGTTTGAATCCATGAAAGAAGCGCCCAATCTTGACCGAGAATTAGCTTTTGCTCTTTATCAGTTAGGTGTTAAGGCGCAACAGATATTTGTAGCGGGACGCAAAGCTGGGGTTGATTGGCCGCCTCTGCTGAAAGAAGATTTACTGAGAATTTCCCTAGCAACAGAAAGCATCTTTTCTGGCGTGTGGCAAACCCCAACTCCAGTTGGCTTAGGAGGATTATAGAAGCGACTTGCCGCACGCTAGGTTCAGCCTAACCCACAGTAAATGCCAACTATTAGCGAGTCCGCAATTCAGATTCCAACTTATCTAGGTCACCTTTGAGTAAAATCGTCATTTGACCTGTAAAAGCTTTGCCTCCTTGTGGTTGGGCAATTTCCAGCCAATAGGCATAGCGATCGCCTACACGCAATTCTCCCTGTAAAGCTTCCCTAATGGGAGTTCTAGCCATACGAGCCGAGTTAATGGCACTCTGATTAGGATACTCGTATACTACTTGAGCGCGATTAAAGTCTTGATAAATATCTAAGCCATAAATCACCCGCAGGGATTCTTGCAGACGTTGAAAACTCATGCCATTAATGGCATCATACATAGTCAGGCGCTCACTACGAATCTGGCTGCGGTCTTTAGTAAATGTCACCTTACCAGGAGCTAACACCGAAGCTTGAAACGTGAATCGCTGGGCAGCTGTATCACTCTTTTGCACATACAATTTTTCCCCAGCCCTAGGGCGTAATGTCGGATGTGCTTTCATCCAAGTAGTTACTTCTTCTGTGCTTTGCCCTGGTAACGCATCAGCCTTTGAATCAAACAACATGCCCACGTATAGCCAGGGAACTAGAAAAAAAGGCCAAATTAAACGATTAAATAGAGATTTTTGGAGCATTTTCCTATTGGGGACTTACATCAAATTCCCCCATGCGGGGGTAACCATAGTTTTCCCGTTTTATAGGAAGATTATTTCATCTGCTGCTCTAGTTAACGGTTGGGGCGCAACCGCTAAAGTTTTGCTAATATTGCTTCCCATTCAAATTGAGAGAGAGGTTGTACCTCTATCTGCATCACAAAACAATCACAAGCAGCTGCAATTAAAGCTGCAATAATTTTTTCTAAACTTAGGTTTTGAGGTATTAGCGCAGTTGTCAAAGATTCTGTATTGAAAACTTGAGCAAACAGGGCAGCATCCGGTTGTAAACGCATAGAACCATGTTGTAAAATTGCCTCCCCTCGTCGCAGTTGGGCGCTACCAATGAGTTTTGCTCCATCTAGCAAAACTAAATCTGCACCCGTAGCAGTACCAAAACAGTTGGGATTATGGATATAGCCTCGTCCAGCTGTACCGTAGCGCAATTCTACGCCGAGCGATCGCCATCCTTGGATTAAAAACTCACAAATTTTCTCGTATATCTGAAGGCGGCTACCAGCTATTCCAGATGTAATTACAGCGTAAGTTAAATCACCTTGATGTAGCACCGCCCTACCGCCTGTAGGACGCCGTACCAAATCTAGTTGCTGATCTCGCCAAATAAAATTTTGCCAACATTCGGGGTATTGGCGTTGATGATAGCCCAGAGAAATGGCAGGTGGCGACCAAGTATAAAATCGCAAAGTCGGGGGGTGCTTTCCAGATTGGTGCTGTTCTAACAACCAACGGTCAATCGCCATCTGCACATTACCAGAAGCATTTAGCAAAGGAATCAGTCGCCAAGCCTGCTTACCGTAGTTTTCAATTGAGTTCAACACTGAATATGAGAGGAGTGCAAGCAACACGGTTTGGATTAGCTCAAAGGCTAAAGCCTAGGGGGAGCCAAACTGAGATTGTAAGACTTCATCGTTCTCGTCAGCAATGGTAGCCACAATGGTAATTAGCCGTGAGACTTCAGCAGGCGACAATTCTTCGAGAGTGCGTGTCGATATAACAACTACACGGTTTTCAATAATCCCGAAACGGGCTTCTAAGGTGTTGGAGCAGTTCATTTCTAAAAGATGCCGCATTAACTTGGATTCATCTTTTGCGGGTAAATGTAGCACCGCAGACCAAACAGTGATGGTATCTTCATCACTTGTACCAGTAAGTTGGACAAACACTTCTACAGTACCGTACTTAAACTTCCAGAGATAACCATTCTCTGGGGTATGGCTCACCATCGCACTGTCATCTTGTTCCAGACTACTGATGACATTTTCAATGACTTCTAAATGCTTGACGCTCACTGTATCCATGTTTAGCTCATTACTAAATAAGGTTTCTTGGTAGCTTGTCATACAGATTTTTTTCTCGATATGGTTGATGTTCCATCTACACATACTTTATAGCTTGTGGGGAAGGTTAGTAGTAGCTCCTTAGGGACTGACAAATAAAAAAATAACCTATCGCTGAGTGAACCTAACGTGTACACACAAGTGCAAGTAAAGTAATAACAGAAGCAGTTGTGGGGGGCTTGAGCAGTTTGAATCCACCTTTTTTGGCTGGAAACTCGCTCTGGGCAAACTTGTGTGTACACCGTAGCCTTGCAGGATAGGGAGGCTGGGAGAGAGAGATTCGTCGTAGGCGGACTTAGTTTGTGTAGTAGCGTACAGCCTGCGGCATCCGTGGGCTGCTATTATATTCGCCCAAAACTTTTCAAACATGCTGTTAAATTATTGGGAATTTTATAGTTACTCAGGAATAGCTCTTTCCCCTTAGCAGCACGACTTTGTTTGTAGTTATTCATGCCATACTGCAATTCCCACTGGGAGATATTTGCCCATTGAAAATTTTCTCGAATTTGTGGTGAGTCATCGTAAGTGATTAGCCATTGATGATGAGATTGTTTTAAAATCTCAGCAAATCTCTGATGATCAAAAATGCTATGTAAGTCACCATTTTTGCCATATAATTTTGATTTAGTAGCACTAAAATAGGGCGGATCTAAAAATATAAATATGTCTTTGTCTTCACTAGTTAATAAATCACTGTAGTCTAAATTAGTAATTTTGACATTTTCTGTTAAAATACTTTCTAATTTTTCCAGACGTTCAATTGAAGAATAAGTGAACCTTTGATGAAAAGCTTCTTGAGAAAAACCACCGGATTCTACAGTTCCAGAGAAGGTGATTCTATTAAGTACAAAAAAGCGAATTGCTCTTTCAAAATCAGACAGATTATTGATATTTACACTGGTCAATTCTGTAAATATCAATTTACCATCTTGATATTTATCTTTAATACGGCGAATTTCTGTAACTAATTGCGACAAATCAGACTGAGCAAACTTCCAAAAAAGGAATAATTCACAATTTAAATCATTAATCCAAATCTTCAGTTCCGGAAATTTTTGTTTTAAATAAATAAATACAGAACCCCCGCCTACAAAAGGTTCTCTAAATTCGGAAAAGCCTTCTGGTAAATATTTAATTATTTGATTTATTGCTTTAGATTTACCACCAGGATAACGGAGAGGGCTTTTAATCATAATTTATAGGAATATTCAAATCATGTTAACAGCGATACTGATTTATTATTTCTATTTGTAAATTCTGGAAATTCATTCCAAGTTCTACCATCTAGTTCCCTACCAAATTTTTTCTTTTGAACTCCACCCCATTGCTTAAAGAAAAATGGGACATTACCCTGGATACATTGCTCTCTAATATCCCGTACCCATTCAACATTCATAGGACGAGCGCCTACACCGGATTCTCCACCAACAATAACCCAATGTATATCATGCAAACCAAGTTTTACAGAACCAAGAAGTGGCTCACAAGACAAAAATCTGATTTTGGCAGGAATTTCTTTTAAAATTTCACTTCTCCATACCCAGGATTGAGATTCTATACTTACTCCAGCCCAAACATTAGTAGGCCATTCTTTTATACAATTAGATATTTTGAGCATCCTTTTGGGACGTTTAGTTAACAGCTGAAACTGATGCCAATGAGCTGCCTTCATAACATGAAATACTTTTATAATAAATTCTTCTGAAATATCATCAAGAAATAAGTCACTCATGGAATTAACAAAGATTAGGCGAGGCTTCTTCCACGAAAGTGGCATTGCTATTCTTTCGTTCCAAGATTTTACGTCAAATCCTTGTTCATAGGGATGACCAGGAATACCCCGCCAGCGTTCAGCAAAACGTTCTGCATAACAATTCTGGCAACCAGGGCTAATTTTATGACAGCCAGTGGTAGGATTCCATGTAGCTTCAGTCCATTCGATTGTTGAAGATACTGACATAGAATGTTAACTCCACAAAAAATCAGCAATATCTTATTAGTATTATCGTACTACTCTAACGTAGTTTTTTAAAGTTAAATTACCTCTTTTACCCAACTCTCTAGCTTCTATAATTTTTTGTTGGTGCAACTCTAGTAAAATTTCTCTATATTTAGTTCTACTTAGATAACCAAGTTGGGTAACTTCAAGAATAATAAGAGTTATAACATCATGTAAAATCATCCAATCTTGATTTTTCTTGCGTAAAATATCAATTATCTTAGGTTTAATTATGGATACTCGCTCATTATTTTCACGTTCCCATACTTGGGAAAGAAATTTATTATTATTGCTACTTTTATCATCCTCAAAGAATAGCAATTTATTTTCTTGACAAAAAAATTCGTTTAGAAATTCACCAAAAGCTTTTTGTGGATGGTTACTACCAACCACAATATTATACTGTGGTCTGGAATCATTGTATGTTTCCTTGACTTCAAAAGTCGCTACTCCTTTAAAACTACTTTCTTTTTGAAGCCTAGACTTAAAATATTCAAGTGCCCATCTTTCAAATTTTTGTTTTTGTTCTTGGTTTTGGCATTCTAGCCACTTTGCTTTCCAGTCTAAGTCTGAATTACTTCCTAATAGTTTAGTTAAATTATATGTGTATGTTTCGGCAGTTTTTTGCTCTTTGGAGTTTTTATAATTTATTTTATAGAAACCCGCATTTCGAGCAACTGCACGGTTATGAAACAATAAGAATAATTCCCCTTTATATTTACTGACGTAATCAGCTATAGAACATATTTGCTCGAAAGTTACTCCTTTAACTCCAAAAGCATCTAGAAAAAATAATGTTGGATATTCGTCCAATTCATACATTATTTGAGTCAATACTTTGTCAAATCTTTGGGGTTCGTAAATTTTATATGGCAATCCTTCACCAACTAAACTACAGTTACTCTTTAGTTTTTGGTTAAGGTCTTGGTTTTCTTCTGTAAAAAAACATCTTAAATTAACACGCTCCTCAATTCTGAATATTTTTGCACATTTAAGCGCTATCAAAGGTGAACCATCAGTATCTAAAAAGTCAGTTTTATATCTCTGCCAAAAATTAGAATTATCTACAAAGTTTTCGATTCCAATCCCTTCATCATATTTGCCTGCTCCTGCAAAACCATCAACATAATTAATATACATAGATTGATAGGGTTTGCTGCCGCCTAAATTATAGCAATGAGCCTGTATATATCTCAGCATTATCCGATGTTTAGCTGCTGACCAGGGTCTTTTACGAGTGAAAAATTTATTTGAATCTTCTGGTTGCTGATCAAATAGAGATAGTTGTTTTCCAGACATTGCTGAACCTCAAGAAGCAAATACATCAGAATATCTGATGGCTTTGTTCTAGATTAGCAAATGTAAGCAAATCTAGTTAAAACCGTAACCTTTTCCAAAAACCTACCGCAATGAACGAAATATCACTCTTCCTGGACACTCTTCCTGATTAATTCGCGCATACACCCGCAAACAAGTTAAAACTTCGCCAGGAATACCACCGCAATCTAGTTGCAAGTCGTCTTTTGATAAAGCGCAGATATCAGCATAAAGTCCTGATAATTGACGAATACGCACGTCATAACCTGCACTAATTGCCTTTTGTGCATTTTTTTTCAAAATGCGTCGTGATTCTTGTTGCAGTTTACCCCACCAAGAATAACGCTCAGCTGGTGGGACAAATACAAGGGAATGTATCACTTCATCCATGTCAATCCAAGCACGCAGAGTTAATAAAGGCTCAGTATTTTCCTCAGCTTTTTGGACGCGCAGCAAGCGATCGCTTAAAGCTTCAATATATTGAGTTCGCTGTTCTGGCTTTGACTGTAAAGGAATAACATCAAAGCTAAAAATGCTTTTTAAGGCATGATGTAAATCTGGGTCTATTTCGATAAATTTGCTAAATAAGTGGACAAAACCAGCTATTAAATACATATCTCCAGATGCTTCACTAGAAATAATTCCCGAATTTAATAGTGCTTTTTTAGATAGGCGCAACCCTTGAGCTTTAACAGTACCATTCAATCCGGGGTAGATAATTTCATCGCGGATAAAAGGAAGTTGATCAAGATGCAAATTATCTGCTATTGCACCAACTTCTTGAGCCAATTCCAAAGCACGCTGTCGCCAAGGTGTCGCCAAATTTTCGGGAACCCTGAGCAGTTTACGATGAATTTCATTCCATAAATCAGCATCTGTTTGGCTTTGTAGTGAAAAACTTCCCAAATACAAACCAAGTTCCGCATCAGCGACAAAAGCCTCTCGCAGGTGAATCAGTTTTAACTCATCTGGGGGTAATATAATCGCGATCGCCTCTTCTGTTTCTTCTTCATTCGCCTCTGCTTTTGGTTGCAATAAGCTATGAATTTCTTGCAGTACCTCTTCGCATATCTCAAATCCTGGATCTAATGGAAATTCACTGCGAGCCTGATTTAAACTAGCCTCTAGTCCGTGTAGACTAAATCTTAATAATTTGGCTAACTCTGAGTTTTCTACTTCTAATAACTGACGTAAATGCTGCATGAATATTACCTTTCTTTATCTCACGCAGAAACGCTAAAAAACCTTTGCGGCTTTGCGCCTTTGCGTGAAATAATCCTCTCTTAATGTATCCCGCAAAACGGATCGCGTTCTCTATCAACCTCATTGGGTTGCAATTCTAGTACAGCACGATAAACACATCCTTCTTGCTTGAGACATTCTTGACTGGTTGATGTCCAGTAAGGAACTTCACCGGCGTGCATCCGCAGAATGCCTTTGTTATCAAGAGTTACACAATATTGGCAAGGGTAATCTGTTGTCACATCTGGTTTATTCAGTGAGCCAATTCTTATCCATTTTTTGGTATTGGTTTCGGTATCTGTTTGATAAATATAAAAGGTGTGTTGACTTGTTTGGGGGAAGGGAGGTAAAGCGTTGCTAATTAAACCGTTTTCTGGCTGCGGTGCGCCATCGCGGAGATAGTGAAATTCTCGCAGAATCTTACTATCATCTTTGTCTATTTCAAATACCAGATGATAAGCATTTGGTTGATCAACCGTTGCAGACTCAATAACATTAACGGCAATATCACCATCATTTAAATCTTGTTTGGGGCGTTCCACGGCAATATTCCACTTCAATTTACCATCAGTAAATAGCGCTGATGTTTCGGAAACTGCTGATAGTGCTGCTCCCACATCAATACCAGGAACGTCAATCAAATAATGGGGATTTCCATGACATAGCAAGACACTAAATTGCAAGGTTTGGTCAATTTCAAACTGGACTTTAATTTTTTTAAGAAACTCAGCTTCTTCCATTCCCAGTTGCTTCATCAGGTTTTTGCCGTCGAAGCTACCCCAAAGTCTTAAGTCTCCATCTTCGTAGTCTTGACGGTAAATAATATTGGTCAATTGTATCCCTTGCCACTCTGTACGCACCTTGGCGGTTGTTTCTGAAGGAGTGATTTGATAAAGTTCTTGTCCTGCTTTGAATATCGGCAACAGTTCGTTACTTTGGGTTTTACGTTTGAAGTTGCAAGGCAAATAATAAAATAGGTTTTTGACATCTATTTCTAGCTGATTGGCTCCCTTACGCAGCAATTCTTTGGATTCTTGTGGATCGAATCTCAGTCTGCGTAACTTTTCAGCGTAGCAAGCACCCGCAGAGGTGGCTAATTTGGTAAATTCCAGGACAAAGGTAATTCGTTCTGGGTTCCACACGAAATAGGGAGAGTTGCTAAATTCCTGGTAGATATGGCGCTGCACTAAATCGAGATTACAAGTTTTACCAGAAAGGATTAACCAATCAACTTTATGGGTGTTCCAAGCATCTATGTTTTGATCTTGGGGACGTAAACGACTTTCCATCAATCCTTTAGCAATACCGATCGCTTCTTTAATTGCAGCAGATGTGGCGCGTTCAAATTGCTGGCTATCTATGGTGACGCAGACACTATCTGGATCTTTGGCTTGGAATTTAATGGCACTTTGATTGAGTAGTTCCAAAATCTGCTGTTCCGAAACAGTGAAGGTTAAAGGGGAATTATCTGCTGACGGCTTTTGCCCAAGTTTGAGTTTAGCAGTTTCAGCATGATCCCAGAGAGTATAAAAGGTTTGTAATCTTTGGGGTGCTTGTTGCCATCGGGTAGGTAATACTTTCTCGGCAGTATCTAGAGCCTCTTTGTAAGCAGCGTCACCTTCAGGATTTTCTTTATCTAAACACTTCAACAAACTACCACTTTTAAATTTTCCTTGTTCAATAAAACGCTCATTTAACTCAGTGCTAATTAAATCTTCTAGCTTATCGCTATCGATGTCACCGATAGTAACTGCTGTTAAAAGAAAATCGGCGATCGCTACTTTCAATAATCTGAATATTCGTAGGGTAATTAACTCACCGCCTAACTGTAAATGCCCAGATGAACCTAATAGTTTCGGGGTAAGTTTATAGTAACGTCCACCTAACCCTCGGTCTTCATGCTCGGCAAAGAAGGGGGTTTTATCTTCCAGAGTCAGTTCAATCAAGGCTAAGTCAGTGGTTCCCCCGCCAATATCCAAGACGAGAACGTTTTGTGACCATTTGTTTCCTACTTGGCGACAACGGGTTTTAAATGACTCAATACCAATGTTGAGATTACCACCAAATTCTCGCCATAGAAAGAAGATTGCCACTGAGACAGCTTCATCATAAGCGGTTTGAACGTCATCAATGCCCAATTGTTCGACTAATTCTTTAACTTCCTTGCGTACTAGCGGCGGGGCGACGGTGGGGTAAGTAACAACTGCTGTTAAGAATTCACCTTCGGAAAATCTACGTCTAGCTCGTTGGCGGTAGTCTTCAGTTAACTCTATCAGATGCGCCCAAGCGGCTTGGATAAGTTCGCTAACATGAATTAACTCTTCTTCGCCAGCCAAAATGACTGGAAAAGACCGATCCTGACCAAAATAGCGCTTGGGTGAGTGATGAAATCTGCTGATAATTTCCTTTAAGGAACTGCTTGTACCTTGGGCGATCGCTTTTTTTCTGTTGTCTCTAGCTTCCCTACCCATCCGCAGTTTTAAATCTGCCAAGCTAGCAATTTCCAACTCACTGGGAATTTCTGTTTCACGGCGATCAATATCTAATACGACGGGAATTAAATTTTGTGATTCTAAAGTGGGTACGCGGAAGACCTCATGATATATTTGATAAAGCTTTTTGCTCACCGCCCGGCGAAATTTGTCGCTGTTACCCAAACACAATTCAATTTGACGAATCGCTTCTAAAAATCGTTCTTTATGATCACCTGCAAAAATTTCACTCAAACGGTGGGGTTCAATTTCTAGGTTTTTGCTGATATCAGCGATGAACTTTTCCCAATCAATCGGATTGACATCAGGTAAAGCCACCGCAGCCGGAGAACTCAACCATTGCGCCAGGCGATCGCGTAACCGGGTTTCTTGTTCTTTGGGTAAAATTTCCGCGATCGGCACTTCAATTGGATCGAAAAGTGTCACTGTAGAATTTGACGTGCCAAAATCCAGAGCAAACCACCCAGGAAATCTTTTTCGCTGTTTTCTACTCGCTTGTTGAATCACATAATTACTAAGTTGAAAATCTTCGCTGATAGCATCTACATCTATTATTTTCTCGTCAAAAACTAGTGGTGACCACAGATAGCACGAAGCCCCACTTTGCCTAGGCTCAGATAATACTGGATCTCCTAAAGGATCAGAATCAAAGTACTCAACAATCACTTCTAGAGTACAATTAATTGGTTCTGTTAAAGGTTGCTCTAGTTTACAAGGATATTGTTCTAATTGCCCGATTTGCGAAATTTTTGGAGTTACAGAATCAAATGGTTTATAGGCTTTCTTAATTTGTATGGCTAACTCCTCTGGAGTACCAGTAACAATACAATTAATTCTGGCTATATGAGGTACATTATCGCCAGCAGCCACAAGTTGTATAGTTGGAAGTTCCAAGTAGTCGTTTTCATTAACACGCACTTGAAAGTTGGGCGGAAGCCGAATTTCTACAGGCATTTGATTTTGTCCTTATTTGCAAATAATTAGGAGTAGGGAGTGTACTTCAACTGCGCTCAGTAACCAGGGAATGGGGAAAGAAATACCTACGCATAAATATTTAGCTATTTTTCCACACGCATGAAATCGCTGTATTCCGAATACTGTTCCCACTCCCTAGTCACCACGATAAATATCTGAGTACGAAATGGTGGATATTTCCGAGAGAATTTGTAACCAAGTAGGAATAGCAATTTTAGGTGGAGTGTCGCCAGATGCAATATGTCTGAGTAAGGCTTCTTTTTTAGAAAGATTTTGCAGAGTGGGAATAATTTGATCCAAAATTCCTTCTAATTCTGAATTTACCTGTTGATTGACTTCGCTGACATATTGCACAAGATGAAGACTGGCGCTAGCAGTGATTTCGTCTCGCAGTCGTAACACGAAAAGTTGGTGGTTAGCAGATTTGGGTAAGTCTTGACTTTTTTCAGGTGCCCAATCAAAAATTTGACCAATGTTGTGTTTTTCGTCTTGGCGCGCCAAAGGAAACATAATTTCCGGTGAGATTGTTTTATCTTTACTATTAATTTCCCCAATGATTGCTTCTTGCCATTGATTAGGATCGCACCCCAACAGTAATTTGTAAAAAATATCGGCTGCTTCTATACCAAATTTTGCTTCAATATCTTGTTCCATTTCTGGCTGGAGAATTGCCTTGAGGTAATCGCGTTCTGGGGCTATTTGATTGGATAATTTACTTAATAAATCTGTGACTGCTTGATAAATGCGATCGCGGGCAAAATCTGCTAATTCTGTGACTGTATTGGCAAAGGCTGGATAAAAATCATCACTCTTCGTTGGCAAAACACTATTAACTCTATTTCCCCGATCAAATAGTTTCCCGGCTGCACCTTTAAAATCTGCCAGGGTAATATTGCCATTATTGGCTTTGTTAAATAGCAAAGTCCATTGATGCCAATTGAGTATTTTAAATGTCAGTTCATCTTTTACCACATCACTGACGACTTCTCCTCGTCGGTCTTTGAGTGGTTCTTTTCCTAAATCTTTTTGGAAATTACGATAAGTTTTATCTAAGTTTTCAATAGCAGCACGCAAATCAGTTAAAGCTGGAGTATCTGCGGTGGGTATGCCTTGCTCGTGAATTTCTGCAATAATATTTTTCAGGTAATCTTGTTGTTGACGTAAATTATCGGCAGCCCGGCAAGTATCTTGATACAGTTGTTTCAGTCCGTGAGTAGCAACGTGGTTTTGAATTAATTCTCGTAGCTTGGCAATACCCCCATCTTGAGCAAAATAACTCAATTGTCTGCCTAAATGGCTACGTGCATCAGATTCTAGCAGACGTTCACTTAATAGTTGCCATTTTTGTTGCAACCGCCTAGACCGTTCCAGGTAATCAGGATAATCCAAATTAGCTAAAAATTCTGGTGAACCTGCTTTCACTGCACTCGAACGTTTTGCTAACTCTGCTAGTCCTAAAAGTGGCGATAACAAAACGATGCGGTCTTGTTGGGTTGTGAATGCTTGAGCGCCATCAATTGTGGTTTGCAGAACTTTCAGCTTGTGGAAAACATCTGTCTCATGTAAAGGATTGGTATCTTCAATGAGTTGGTCAAGTTCTCTTTCACCACCCTCGCTGTCTAAAGGTAGCTGATCAAAACGACCCACACCTACCAGAATTAAATCTTTGAGGTCTTGTCCTGGTCGTTGTTGCTGCATCATCGTAAAGATTTTATTGGCGCGATCGCTTCCGGGAGATTTGCCATTTAAAAGTACTAAAATTGTCTGGACTTCTGCCAATTCCCGCAGCGACAAAAATGTATCCCTAGCTCCCGAATTAGCAGCCCCCAATCCGGGAAAATCCAAGAGAATAAATTCGGAAGCACCCGTAACATCCCAAATTTCCCGTGCTATTTTCACCTCAATATCTACACGGCGGATCAAAGGAAAGCTGTTTTGCAATAACTTGGTAGCCAGCCTCTGGGGTGGACTAGGTAATCTGATGTGAACAGGGGGTAAATCTTCAAAATTGAGAGTTTGGATAGCCATTGGCTGTTCGGTTAGCTGTAGCCCCTCACGGGCGGTGATAGCATCAATTTGGTAGTGTCCACCACACATTGCTTCCCCATAGGATTGATAAGCACGAACAAACAAGACTAATTCCCGCAGTAAATAACGTAACTCCAAGTTTTTACTGCTGTTCCATGCATCCTCGCACAGGTTAATAATATCTTTGCCACTATTTACTTTTGACAGAGACATGGGTGCAAGTCCGGCGGCTACAGCCCTACGGCTTGCTTCCTCCAACATAAAGTGTAGGCACTCGTCTACTCCTTCATGAGTCAGATACTCTACAGTAAAGTTACTAATTTGTGTTGTTAAAAAGGTATCCTGCGGTACGATGTGGATGGCAGTGACATTACCTGTAGTCGGATTTTCACTAATGGGCAAAGCATCTGCATAACCCATCAGACTACCTAAAAGCAAGGTTTTCCCACTACTAAATTCGCCCATTACCCCAATTTTAACTGGCGATGTGGCAAGTTCTACAGTTTTCTCAGCAGCTTCCCGGAGACGTACAAGACAATCATCTAAGCTGACTGGTATCCAATCTGCTTGTTTAGAAGGGTACTGAGGTACTGAGTCTATTTTCTGAAGAATAAATTCACCGTACTCTTTAAAACAATCAAGTTTTTCTAATTCCATAGAACATTTTTCCGCCTGGTATTAATTTCTGTGAGTTTTATAACATAAAAAATGCCAGCAATAGATATTTATATAACTTCCTGATGTGACATTTTGCCTTTTTACTAGACTATTGATTATGGTGGACAGATTTATTTTTACTGACTTACACAATTGTTAACCGGATGTTTATCTTGGGAAGATGAAAAATAAAAAATAGATATTAATCACTTTTAGTATCATTTTTTTATTTACAATGCCAAAATGCCTGTTTCATATATTACATAATACGCATAAATTCAAATATCTAGAAATTCATTAAATTAGAATTTTTCATTTAAAACTCAAATTCTGTCAAAGATGCTCACAAATTTCCAGCAGACGCGATCGCAACCATCCCTGGGCTGAGTTTCATGGATTTGGTTCGATGCAGATTGCGACACATTTAATAAACCTTTGATTTTTATAGCGATTAAGAGTCAAGTGAGGTACAGAACTAATGTTTTTCAACGCAGAGGGACGCTAAGGTAGTGTGACTTGAAGAAGATTTTGGACAGGTTTGGAAGAAGAAAATGGACAGGTTGCAGACTGAAATACTTATAACTTCGTTAAGAAAAGAATAAAGCCATTGTCCATTTGGAAGAAGAAAATGGAC
>JAHHIM010000022.1:0-76782 GCA_019358915.1 Trichormus sp. ATA11-4-KO1 | reverse complement strand
GTAAGCGCAGGGGAATAATAATATCCCTGACCATCCTACAAACACGAAGCGATCGCGCTTTAACCAGTCGTCTAGTACGTCAAACCACCCTCTTGTGCTGGGGGCGCGTCCTACTGCGATGGTCATTAGAACAAATCTCCAAATGTTTTATAAGTACAGGTCTGCATATAGACCAGCTTTTTACAGCTATCCATAAACAGAAAATTAACTAGATTGTCAATCTAGTTTACAATTTTTTACCGACATTCATAATTTTAAGGGCAAATCGCTAATTTTTCCAGTAGCCTTATCATTTAATTTCATTTTTGAATACAGAAAAAGGGAGTGGGGACTGAAAATATTTCTCCCTAATCCCTGATCCCTAATACCAATCCCCAATTCCCAATCCCCTGACGCTAAAATGATTCCTACAGTTATGTTTTGATTAATCCTAAATGTTTACCATCGACTTAAGTCTCAGAAACACTGCCTTCCCTATATCAGTACAACGTAAGTCAGCAGAGGATGCTGAGGCTATCTATCAGCTAATTTTGGCAGCAATGCGCTCTGGTAACCCTGACATTGTAGAACTTAAGTGTGAGGGTAAGACAGAAAAGAAAATTGCTGTCCGTGCTAGTGAAATTTCTGGGATACAGATTATGCAAAAAGATGGTGCAACCACAAGTAGCGGTAGACCACCTGGCTTTTTTGCCGTAACTGCTGAATAACTAAGGTATACAAATGGCAGAAGTGGGCATCGAGGTCAAAGATTTACGCTTTAGTTGGCCTAATGGCGAGACAGCAATTGAATCTTGCACCCTAGAAGTACCTATGGGTGAATTTTGGATGCTTTTGGGTACAAATGGTAGTGGTAAATCAACATTACTTCGACTGCTGGCTGGGCTATTAGCTCCCCAGTCCGGTGAAATTCGAGTTTTACATCCTGTTGGCTTTGTTTTTCAAAATCCTGATCATCAACTAGTGATGCCAACAGTTGGTGCTGATGTGGCTTTTGGACTGGTGGAAGAAAAATTACCGCCTGCTACGGTCAAGGCAAGAGTTGAAGAGGCGCTAGGGGCAGTGAATTTGTCTGCCCTACAACTACGACCTATCTATGCTTTGAGTGGAGGACAAAAACAACGAGTCGCGATCGCTGGTGCGATCGCCCGTCGCTGTGAAATCTTATTATTAGATGAACCCACTGCCTTACTCGATCCAGATAGCCAACTAGATTTAGTCGCCGGTGTCCGTCGCTTAGTCAAAAGTCGCGGTATTACTGCCCTGTGGGTAACTCATCGCTTAGATGAGTTGAATTACTGTGATGGCGCTTTTTTATTAGAAAAAGGCTCTTTGGTTGATAGAGGTGAACCTCAGCGTCTTAAACAACGTTTGATGACAGTGGAGGATAAAGCCTTTTAAGAAAGAGTGCTGAGTTAGGAGTAAAAACACAACAGTCCATCATCAAGAAACAGGTGTTGCTTTCATTTGTAGCGGGTGGCGCGCCGCCTGTCGGACACGCTTAAATTCCCTTTTCCCTCAGCTAATTAATCAATAATTACTAACAACTACAGCGCGCCTAGAACAGGCGCGTTTCCATTTGTTAAAGCTTTTTCTCGTCTAATTTTGTGATCACATTGCCTTTTTTTCTCTTTTGTAACATAGTGTTACAAGCAATGCTTCAATTACTATAAAAATTATGAATGAATTTTGTTAACTCTAGATAACTGTGATTAAAAACCATGCCTCGTTCCTTACTCCAAGCCGTCTTGTTAGTAGACGGCTACAATATAATTGGCGCTTGGCCTTGCCTGAAAAAAACCCGTGATCACGCAGGATTAGAGGCAGCACGCTGGGAATTGGTTGAAGCAATGACTAATTACAGCTCATTTCAAGGTTATGATACTCAAATAATTTTTGATGCCCAATATCATAAAGCGTCTAGTAATCAAGAAATTATTACAGAACTTTTATCAGTTCATTACACTGATTTTGGGCAAACCGCAGATACTTTTATTGAAAAAGCCTGTGCATCTTTGCGTTATCAAATAGCGCAATCTTTAATTACTCGCGTGATTGTGGCCACCTCAGATCGGGCACAGCAGTTAATGGTACAGGGATATGGCGCTGAATGGTTGTCGGCACAACAATTGTGTGGCGAGGTAGAAAGTACAGTTTGTCGGATGCGACATAAGTATCAAAAACGCAATCAATCTAAGAGTAGGTTTTTAGCCAACTCTATTGACGCGAAAGCACGGCAGCGACTAGCACAATTGCGTATGGGATTACAGTAGATATTAGCATCCAAAAGTCTCTAACCCAACTCCAGAGAGAGTTTTGGTTGCAATATTTCTGGGTATTAAGCATCGACGAAAAAAAGTTGGGAAAAGTACTTGCCAAATCTTATGTGTTAGGTTTAATATAATAAATCGTGAGCGTTCCTCAGTAGCTCAGTGGTAGAGCGATCGACTGTTAATCGATTGGTCGCTGGTTCGAATCCAGCCTGGGGAGTTGAAAAAATAGTTAAAATCTAAAGTCTAAAGGGTGGAAATGCTTTTTCCAACTTTAGGCTTTTAATTTTATGTATCGTGAATGAAAAATTACTAATGATATGTCATTGCTAGCAAAGCATCATACGGATTGGTGATTGCTTTATTCCGCTTCACGACTTTTGCTAAGTTAGCCACTAAAACACTATGAACAAAATTTTATATCATCTATTTCCTCGCCTGAATATACTCACAATACTGATACTGACATTTTTATTAGTCAGCCTACCAGTTGCTGCTACCAGTCAGCCAGTATTCAATGATGTAATTAACCCCAGAGAGCCAAACTTTTTTACACGGGGAAGAGAACAATTTGAGAGAGAAATTCAACTTTTGCTCAATAAAAGCCGTTCTCCTGTAGATACACCCCTAAAAAGATGTGTAACCCCTTTGCCCATTTAAGTATGAAAAAGCACACTCACTAGCGGTAGAAATGCTAAAAGAAAACTATTCCAGTAATGCCAGTTAATTTCCGGTGTGGGTTCTGGTGGTGCTAATAATGCTTCTATTCTTTGTTCTAAGCGTAGCTTACCGCCGTAGGCATCGCCTCCGCTAGACTCTAAAGCCGCGCAGCAAATTTCTGATGATACACTGCTATTACTCACTACCATTAGTAATGATTCTGCTAGCAAAAGCGGGTCTACCTGTGATGCCGCATAACTGTCAGCACGTAATTCCCGTAAAGCTAATAATTCTTCCCACAAAGAATCTGTGTTGGGTAGCCAAGCTGTACAAGCGCGTACCCAACCCAGCCAGAAAAACCAAAATGTGTCGCGGTAATGGTAATGTCCCTGTTCATGGGCTAAAACACTATCTAAATGCGCTGGAGAGAGAGTTTGCAGTAATCCTTGGCTAACTACTAATTCTGGTTGCCAAAAGCCAATTTGACCGGCAAACAGCGCCTCTGTGTTGAGTAACCTAACTTGCTTACCCCCAAGACTCACTAAGGGAGATTTTCGGGCAGATTCTACTGATTGCCAACCTTGGAAAGCTAAGGCAATACACAAAATGGTAAAAAAAACTAGAAAAATTAATGCTAGTTCATAACTCAACCAACCAGTATGTACACCGCCCATTCTTCCTTGGGGCCCCATAAACAGCACAGCGATCGCTGTCATGAAAATTAATAATGGAGGGAAGAGAAATAAAAATAGCGATCGCCGCCACCGGACATCCCAGCTACCTGGGAGATGATGAAAAGAGCATCTTAAACTCCAAGCAACTGTCAAAGCAGTCAAAATCATCATTAGATGCATTATTGTTCCTCCCTGGCTTGGCGTGCGGCTTGAATGCGTTGAGCGATCGCTTCTAATTGCTCGCTGGCGGCTTCATCTAGACTATCAGCAAAGGCCGCAATCACATCAGGGTTGCCCACCGCTAAAAAGCGTTGTAATTGGTCGTGGGCCTTGATTACCTGCGCTTGCTGCTTTGTCAGCTTTGGTCGCCAATAGAAAGCCCTTCCTTGTTTGTCACAAGCTAACCAACCTTTATCAGTGAGGCGGCGCAGAACTGTAGTTACAGAAGTATAAGCTAATTCTCGGTTGGGGTCAGAGAGAATGCGATCGTGTACATCCTTGACTGTAACTGAACCCAGTTCCCAGATAATATTTAAAATTTCTGCTTCCAATGGGCCTACAGACAGTTGTTTAGGGCGGTATTCGGGTAAAGGTGCCATATTGATTCAAAGCCAATTTTAGAGGTTGGATGAGCGGATTAGATGCAAAGATTTCCTCTCTATATTGCCAGTACCGGACATTTGTGCTGGGGTCTATGCTTTTTTCAGATTATCGTTGTTTGGTTCACGGACATAAACTTTGTAATTTTAAGATAATGAATACTCTTGCCTGAAGATTCAGAAATACTCTGGTTTTAATTGTGATTTTGGTTGATGACACCAATTAGAATGTAATCTCGGCAATAGTATTTAGAGCAGGTGTATCCAGCGCGTGAAGCTATTCATATACCACACTCCGGAATTGACTCCAACAGACAAAACTCCAGACTGCGCGATCGCAGTTGATGTTTTGCGGGCTACTAGCACAATAGCGACTGTCTTGGCATCTGGAGGCGAAGCTGTGCAAGCCTTCAGTGATTTAGATCAATTAATTGCAGTCAGCGAAAAATGGCCACAGGAAAAACGACTACGAGCCGGAGAACGCGGCGGCGCAAAAGTACCCGGCTTTGAATTGGGTAACTCTCCCCTCGACTGCACACCAGAGGTAGTCAAGGGGCGTCGTTTGTTTATCAGTACCACCAATGGGACTCGCGCCTTACAACGGATACAAGACTCGCCAAATGTCTTAGCAGCAGCTTTGATTAACCGGGCGGCGGTGGTGCAATATCTCCTAGAAAAGCAACCAGAGACAGTATGGATTGTTGGTTCCGGTTGGGAAGGCAATTTTTCTTTAGAAGATACAGTTTGTGCAGGAGCGATCGCTCACAGCCTCATACAACAGTCCCAGTTTTCTCAAGAGGAAATTGCTGGAAATGATGAACTAATTAGTGCGATCGCGCTTTACTCACAATGGCAAGATGACCTATTGGGATTATTCCACCAAGCTAGTCACGGCAAGAGATTGTTACGCCTTGAATGTCATGAAGATTTAAAATATTGTGCCCAAACCGATATTTTAGATGTCTTGCCAATACAGCAAGAAATAGGGGTTTTGAAAAGTTAAAATTAAATAATTCTTTTTGTTTTTTGGATTTACCTCTTTCTCGTTCCAGCTTGGAAAGGGGTAAATTTATCGAATTCTCCGTGTCCTCTATGCCTTCGTGGTTCGTTAAAAAAGGCGAACTTCTGTTCGCCTAATCATCAAACCCAAACTTTAAATCTTCGCTTCTTCTCTCACCAACTTATCCCAACCCAAATCCTTCAAATTATTATTCCGACGTAACGGACGAGTCACCAACTCTAGAATGTCACGCGCATTAGTAAAACCGTGAATTTGAGCAAAAGTAAACTCTACAGACCACTTAGTATTAATACCGCGTGCTTCCAATGGATTAGCATGAGCCATACCAGTAATTACCAAATCTGGCTTCAATTCATAAATCCGTTGCAATTGGTTGTAATTATCCGGCTTCTCAACAATCTTCGGCAGAGGTACACCCATTTCGTGACAAGTCTTCTCCAACAGCGTTAACTCAGCAGCTTGATAACGCTTATCCATGTAGGGAATGCCGATTTCGTGAACCGTCATCCCGCAGCGTACCAAGAACCGTGCTTGGGAGATTTCCAACAAGTTATCACCCATGAAAAACACTGATTTGCCGCGAATTAATTTCACGTAATCTTCTATGCTTTCCCAAATTTGCGCCTCGCGTTCATCCAATCCTTGGGGAGTAATGCCAAAAACAGAGCAGATTTTCTCAATCCAAGCGCGAGTACCATCAGGGCCAATGGGGAAGGGTGCGCCAATCAGCTTACACTTACGGCGGCGCATTAAGGTAGTCGCAGTACGACTGAGGAAGGGGTTAACACCAGCGACATAATACCCTTCTTCAATCACCGGCAGTTCCGTGAAGCGCTTCGCAGGTAGCCAGCCGGAAACCCTAATTCCTTGTTTCTTCAACTCCAAGGTTAACTGAGTGACAACAGGATCAGGTAAAGAGCCGAAGAGAACTAATGGTGGATGATCGACATACTCAGATTCATCTTGCACCACTTCTTCTTTCTTCTTCCCGAAGTTGAGCAACTTTTGAATGGCGTTGCGTTCATTCTTGTCTGTTTCCGTTTCCGCCGCAGGAGCTTTATCAGGACAACGATTAGCCATTGCTGCTAATACGGTGTCTTCTCCTTGGGTAAAGGCGTAATCTAGACCATTAGCACGCGCTACAACAATGGGAATCCCAATTTCTGATTCCAGCTTGGGTGCTAAACCTTCCAAGTCAGTTTTAATAATTTCGGTGGTGCAAGTACCAATCCAGACAATTACACTAGGGTTGCGATCGCGCTTAATTTGCAAACACAATCGCTTTAATTCTTCATAATCATTTAGCTGTGCCGAAATATCTCCCTCTTCCAACTCTGCCATTGCATAGCGAGGTTCAGCAAAAATCATTACCCCCATCGCGTTTTGCAGGAAGTACCCGCAAGTTTTGGTGCCAATTACCAAAAAGAAGCTGTCTTCGATTTTTTGGTATAACCACGCCACGCAGCTAATTGGGCAAAAGGTGTGGTAATTACCAGTTTCACACTCAAAGTTTAAAGCTTCTGGTTGTTGAGCGATAGTCATTTTAATTTTTCTCCCCTTGTTATTTAACGGCAGATGAATACAGGGTAGGCATGAGGGGGAGATAATGTTTCCCCCTGGATACCTTGGTTTGTGGCACATGACACCAGCTAGCAATCCCTATATTCAACAGGAACGGCAATCATTAAGCGTTGGGGAAGAGACGGGCAATCTCTGATTCATCAAAAACTCCAGATGGCAGTTCTTCCCCTAATAAATCGTTATTGTCTTCACTCTTTTGCAATGCTGTTTCATCACCCCAGACATCTGATAATACGTCTCTAAAGGCGTTTTCGTCTGGTGTATCCAGATCATCCAGCATTTGCTCATTCAGCTGGGCTTCAGTTGCATTTGGGGCTTCAAAGGAAATCTCACCAAATTCATCTGCTTCCGTACTGGAAACTTGATGGGATTCATCACCCATGCGATTTCGGCTTTCCTGGGATTCGCCAACTACTAAATTTTGTAGATCCGAATCCATGCCAAAGCCACTGGTATGAGAAATCGCCAAAGTTTCATCTTCGGAATTTTCATCAACGGTAACTGCTGACTGATATTGATTGATTTCTTCTGTTTCGACTGGAGGAATGAAACGATTACCGAGAGCAATGTCTGGGTCAAAATGCAAATCCAGTACTTCAATCAGGGTATCGGCATCAGGATTTAATCTGGAAAAAGGCATCATTAACTGCGCTAACTTCGGTTCCAGCGCGTTCACAACGCCCAGGATGAGGTATGACGGTGGTCGCTTCCCACCATCAGGTGTGTACACTGACTCTGCTTTCATGTGCAGAGTAATCCATTCACGGTTTGCCTGGAAAAACTGCAACCACTTTTGTCTTATTGAATCTGTAAAGCTATTAAAGAAAGCCATATTGCTCCTCATCCTGAGAACTAGATGATGTTATACAATCATCAAGTCTAGTGCCTCTTCTGAATTAGGAACCTGGGGTTTACCCGGATTTAGATAAAAATCGGATAACAAAGAGAACAATTCCCGATCTGGAGCGTCATTAGGCACCACACCTTCTGGGCGGGCTAAAATTTGGTCAGCGATATTGAGATAGTAATCGCAAACGTAGCTCAAAGATGGGTCAGATTCTGCCATTTCAAATAGAGTTTTACCTTTAACGCGAGAAACACGAATATCTTCAATTAAAGGTAATACTTCCAGGACTGGCATGGGGACTGATTCTATATACTTCTCGATCAAATCGCGTTTAGAAGTGCGGTTACCAATTAGACCAGCTAGACGCAGTGGGTGAGTCCGGGCTTTTTCTCTTACCGATGCAGCAATTCGATTGGCAGCAAACAAAGCATCAAAGCCATTGTCGGTAACAATCAAGCAGTAATCTGCATAGTTGAGTGGGGCGGCAAAACCACCACAAACAACGTCACCCAGGACATCAAATAGAATCACATCGTATTCATCAAAAGCGTTAAGTTCTTTCAGTAATTTTACTGTTTCGCCAACTACGTAGCCGCCACAACCAGCACCCGCCGGCGGACCACCTGCTTCTACGCAATCTACACCGCCATAACCTTTATAAATTACATCTTCTGGCCAAACATCTTCGTAGTGGTAGTCCTTTTCTTGCAGGGTATCAATAATTGTAGGAATCAAAAACCCAGTGAGAGTAAAAGTGCTGTCGTGTTTGGGGTCACAACCAATTTGCAGAACTTTCTTGCCGCGTTTGGCTAGGGCGACGGATATATTACAGCTAGTTGTGGATTTGCCAATACCACCTTTTCCGTAAACTGCTAGTTTCACTGTTGTTTGCCTCTTATCGTTTTTTGTCAAACTCGTGGCTCAAGCTTTTGCCTTCACCTAGCCGTAGATGGCGATGTGTGAGCTATGTGATTGTCATTATTGTCGAATTTACACAGAAAAGAAAGAGGGTTGAAATATGAAAAACGAAATAAACTTGTTTCTTAAAGCTTTTTAGGATTTATTTAAATTTAAATCTCTTCAAAAAGCTTTTATTTGACAAATAAAAGCTATATTTCCTTATTTATAAAATTTAAAATATAAAATAGTTACAAAAGACAAAAAATTATATGTAAATTTGTATATAGTTTTCATGGATTTATCTTACTTCAGGCAATTTAATCCGCAGCAAAATGGGCTTAATTTTAGGGTTGAAGAGAGAGATTAGTCGCCCAATGCTGAAAATAATACTCCAAATTTCAATAAGCAAAGATTATTGTTAAGTGCAAGTTACTCCCAAGACTAGTTAAGTTCTGCTTTTGAAAAGTTACGGATTTATTTGTAATAAATTATTAATTTTAAAATGTTGCCTGTTTGGGAAGGCTAAAACTTAGCTGAATTAGAATAAATCAGATTTGCGGGATTCGATTTCCTGTAATGATTGCCAGCCAGCTTGCCACTGAGAGTTGTCTTGTAAGAGTTTGGCATTTATCCAAAAGCGGACATTGGGGTCACAAGCTGCAACCATTTCGGCATACACCCACTTACTTTGATTTTTACGATTGACGACTTGAAAGTGTCTCCATCCGTCAACTTTTTTCTGCGTTGTCCACTTAGAACCAACTAGGTAAGGGAATTTCTGTTTTTTAGGCATTGGGTTCTCACAGTCTTTCACAGTCAATACAAATTTGCTCTGCTGCTCAATAAAGGGCACATTACTATTATCCTATTGAAATGGAAGATGTACTAAACGCGACATTAAAAAACCGCCTATGTGTATTAAAAGTTACAGTACAAAAGGCGGTTTTCCAATTTTTCAATAGTAAAAATTAGGTAGCACCAGAAGTTGCTAACTCTGCCAGACGTTCCTGCTGGTCTTGAGAGATGCAAGATTGAATAACAGTCTCTAAATCACCTTCTAAGACAGGGTTAAGAGAATAATTCTGTCCTAGACGATGGTCGGTCACGCGATTATCTTTATAGTTGTAAGTGCGAATTTTTTCCGATCGCGATCCTGTACCAACTTGCGATCGCCTCATGGAAGTGACCGCTTCTTGTTGTTCGCGTAACTTCATTTCGTACAATTTCGCCCGCAGAATTTGCAGCGCCCGTTCTTTGTTTTGCAACTGACTACGTTCTTCTGTACAGAAAATCCGGATACCAGTGGGTTTGTGGAATAAGTCAGCCGCAGTTTCTACCTTGTTGACGTTTTGTCCACCAGCGCCACCAGAACGAGCTGTACTCATTTCAATATCTTTGGGGTCAATGTGAATTTCCACATCATCCACTTCTGGCATAATCGCTACTGTGGCAGTAGAAGTGTGAACTCGTCCTCCAGCTTCAGTTGCGGGTACACGCTGCACACGATGGACTCCGGCTTCAAATTTCAGCTTACTGTAAACGTTGTCACCCTGAATTTCCAGGATTACTTCTTTAAAACCGCCCATTTCACCCAGTGACTCGCTCACTAGTTTCACTCTCCAACCTTGGAGGTCAGCATAACGGGAGTACATCCGTAATAAATCTCCCGCCCAGATACTCGCTTCATCGCCACCAGTACCAGCACGAATTTCCAACATGATATTTTTATCATCATTGGGGTCGCGGGGTAACAGTAAAACCTTCAAACGAGTTTCTAGGTATTCTAATTTTTCCTCTAATTCCTTGACTTCCAAAGCTGCCATTTCATGCAACTCCGGGTCGCCGTTCGCCTCTTTAAGTACCTGACGCGCCCCTGCTAATTCTTCAGTAGCAGTTTTCCAAGTTTCGTAGGTATTGACTACCTCTTCCAAAGATGAGCGTGACTTGGCTATTTTTTGATACTCATCAGGATTTTGAGCAGTATCAGGGTCAGCCAGACGACGGGTTAATTCATTAAAAGTTTGTTCGACGGATTTGAGTTTCTCCAGCAGGTATGTTTCAGCCATGACGAATACAATGCTCCTTAAAAATAACAAGTTGGCTCAGCAAAAAATGACAATCGACCCAGCAGACGCAGGGTCGTCGTTAACAGCAGAGCCAATCCGCTACTTTTTGTCTTGTTCTTCGCCAGAGGCTTGAGTGCTGCTCATACCATATTTCCGCAGGAAGCGTTCTACTCGACCTTCCGTGTCGATCAGCTTCTGAGTACCAGTATAAAAAGGGTGATTTCCAGACCAAACATCTACGTGTAGTTCTGGCTTAGTAGAGCCAACAGTCATCACAACTTGACCGTTACAGTAAACTTTAGCTTCTGGATACCACTGGGGATGAATATCAGATTTTGCCATTGGTATTTCTCTTTTTCACACAACTTAATTTTAGCTTTAACTCTTAATCTTGCATCACTGAGAACTGAGTACTCTTACTCAGCACTCAGGAAGGAAGCACTCAATTAACGCTTGGAGTACTGAGGAGCTTTCCGGGCTTTGTGCAAACCATATTTTTTCCGTTCTTTGGCCCGGGGATCACGAGTTAGGTAGCCCTCAATTTTTAGAGGTGGGCGATTTTCTGGATCTAGTTGACACAAGGCGCGAGCAACTCCTAGGCGAATGGAATCTGCCTGTCCGGTCAGTCCGCCACCTTCAGCTTTTACCAAAATGTCATACTCGTTTTCCAAACCTAAAGTTTCTAGAGGGTTTCTAATTACTCCCAGATAGTTGGCGTTGAATTGGAAGTACAATTCTCCAGGCTTACCATTGACAATCAGCTTACCTTCACCGGGAACCAATCTGACCCGTGCTACTGCGGACTTACGTCGGCCTGTACCCCAGTACACGGCGCGACCGCTATTTGCATCTGCTACTACCATTAATTTTCTGCTCCAGGAATTGTATTAATGTTTAGTTCTTTGGGTTTTTGAGCTTCGTGGGGATGTGTAGGTCCAGCATAGACTTTTAATTTGGTGAACAACTGCTTGCCCAGGCTATTTTTCGGTAGCATTCCTTTGACGGCGTGTTCTACTATCCGTTCTGGTAAGCGCTGTTGCAGTTTCGCGAAGGTTTCTGTTTTCATCCCGCCGGGACGACCGGAATGACGACGGTAGAGTTTTTGACTACGCTTTTTGCCTGTGACTGCCACTTTTTCAGCATTGATGACAATGACAAAATCACCTGTATCTAGGTGGGGAGTGTATTCGGCTTTTCTTTTGCCTCGGAGAATCATGGCGATTTCACTGGCGAGGCGGCCAAGGCGTTTATCTGTGGCATCAACTAAGTACCACTCACGCTCAAGGGATGCTTGAGGAGGAAGGTATGTTTTAGTACTCATTGGGGTTTTACTTGACTTGCAGGTGTGGAATCGAAATAAGCGGTATCTGAAAAAGATTCCGAGAATTTATGGGTAGGAAAGACGAGTTTTGGTAGAGTTTCGTACCAAATCTCTGGGGAAAAGGGAAAATCTGGATAGCCAACTCTTAATAAACACAAACCCTGGGGAGGGGCGGCGTGTTTTACTTCTTCGCGGCGTTGTTCTTTCCAGAGTTCGGTGAAACTGGCAAGTGAACGCTGACCAGAACCTACTTGTGCCAGCATTCCGACTAACAGCCGTACCATGCCATACAAAAATCCATTTGCCTGAATTTCAATATGAAGAAATGGCCCACTGCGATGACATTCTGCTGCTTGCACCTCTACCCAAGAATGCGATCGCTTTGACCCTGCACGGTGAAATGCAGCCAAATGATGCCTCCCCATCAGGGGTGTGAGGGCAGCTTGGATTAAGCATTCATCCAGGGGTGCATAATAATAATGCCAACTGAAGGGTCTGACGAACAAGTTCGGTCGATCTTCAGTGTATATCGTGTAGCGATATCGTCGATAGGCAGCACTAAAGCGAGCGTGCCAACGGTGATCGACACTAGCTGAAGCCCTTATTAGTATATCTTGGGGCAGATAACTGTTAAGGACTGTTGCCCATTTGTGTGGCGGTATTAAACCTGTGGCTTCAAAATGGGCTACTTGAGCAGCAGCATGGACTCCGGCATCGGTTCGCCCGGCACCATGTAGTGTGACATGATAACCCAAAATCGTCGCGATCGCTGTTTCTATCTCTTCTTGAACTGTCCGATGTTGTTTTTGCCGTTGCCAGCCATGAAAGTGAGTGCCCAAGTATTGAATTACTAGGGCTACTCGATGGGTTTGTGGAGGCTGGTGGCTTTCTAACATACAGATTTTGTCTTTTGCCATTAGTCTAATGACCAATGACTAATGACTAAATTTAAACCAGCTCAATTATTGCCATTTCCGCCTTATCTCCCCGACGAGGGACAGTATGCAGGATGCGGGTATAACCACCTTGGCGATTAGCATACCGATTAGGAGCTTGCTCAAATAAAGCATGAACTAGTTGCTTATCGTAGATATAGCCCAAAGCTTCCCGACGGGCTGATAAAGAACCATCTTTGGCTAGGGTAATCATTTTATCTACTTCGCTGCGCACTACCTTAGCTCTGATTAAAGTGGTAGTAATCCGACCATGACGGATCAGCTCTGTGGTCAGCGCACGCAAGAGGGCGCGACGCTGGTCAGCTGGTTTACTGAGTTTTTTAACTCGACAACGGTGACGCATAATAATGCACTATGAATTTAGTAAAAATTGGCTTATGGGTGTTTAGAGCCTCGTTCTTGGGGCAAAGTAATACCTAAGCGGCGTTGTAAAGCTTCAACTACCTCTTCTGCTGACTTCTGTCCAAAGTTTTTAATTTCTAACAGGTCTTCTTGGGTAAAATCCAATAAGTCGGCGACAGAGTTAACTTGTGCGCGTTTGAGACAGTTATAAGCCCGCACAGAAAGTTGCAACTCTTCAATGGGGATTTGAGCGGTGGGGTCATCTGGAATTTCCGCACCTGTGTCCGTTGGCTCCAGTGAGATATCTTTCAACGGATTGAACAAATCTACCAGAATACCAGCAGCTGAAGATAGTGCTTCTTGGGGGGAGATACTGCCATTTGTCCAAACTTCTAACAGCAGTCGGTCTTTGGTAATTGAGCCATCCCCGCGAGCTTCCTCGACACTATAGTTAACTTTCCGCACTGGCATAAATACTGAGTCGATTTGCAGAAAGTCCAAAGATGTGGCTTCCTCACGTCCTCGCTCTACGGTGCGATACCCTTTGCCTTTCTCAATCCGAAATTCCATTTCCAGTTTTCCACCTTCAGCTAGGGTGGCTACATACTGGGTCGGATCGATGACTTCTACTTCACTGGGCAAATCAAAATGTGCCACCGTAACTGTTGCTGGCCCGTTAACGAGTAATCTACCGATCTGGGGTTGAGCAGAATAGCTTCTGAGGATGACTTCCTTCATTTTCATGAGGATTTCCAGTACGTCTTCTCGCACACCCGGAACTGTAGCAAACTCGTGTGTAACGCCTGCAATTCTTACTGCTGTAACTGCTGTCCCCTCTAGATTCGACAGTAAAACCCGCCGCAGCGCGTTGCCAACTGTTGTTCCTTGACCACGCTCTAGAGGTTCCAGCACAAATTTACTGTAATGGCTCCGACTTTCTTCAGTATTAGACTCTACACATTCAATTTGAAACTGCGCCACGGATTAGCCTCCCTTCTTTAAGGTGCTGCTAGCAGGCAAATCAATTGCCTCCCGAATTTACTTTTGGTTTCCTAGGTTTCTCTAGGTAGATTAAACTGCCAGCATTTAATGGCAGTATGGTTTGATATCCCTATTCAGAAGCGGACATCATTATTTAATTTGGGTGGTCTGAGTTTAGCAGCCCTCCCGACAGGAAGAGCTGACTGGCTTTTAGTCGCTCAAGTTATCATAAACAGTTCGTAGATCAAACACTTAACAGGTTGCATCTAGACTCGGCGGCGCTTGGGTGGACGGCAACCATTATGAGGAATTGGGGTGATGTCCCGAATCAGTGTAATTTCCAGTCCTGCTCCTTGGAGTGCGCGGATAGCGGTTTCTCTACCTGCTCCCGGGCCACTTACCATCACCTCAATTTGCCGCATTCCTTGGTCAATTGCTCGGCGGGCGGCACTTTCGGCGGCGGTTTGGGCGGCAAAGGGAGTTCCCTTTTTTGCTCCTTTAAAACCGCTAGAGCCTGCACTAGCCCAGGAGATCACATCACCATTTTGATCGGTAATGGTGACAATGCTATTGTTGAAAGTAGACTGGATGTAAGCCATCCCGTTGGGTACATTCCGCTTCTGCTTTTTGCTCCCGCCCTTTTTAGTTGGTTGTCTCGCCATATTTGTTTAGTTAATTTCAGGTTAAACTTGCCCACACGAGCAAGTGTTGAAAGTTTATTTGCCTGGAGCCTTCTTCTTACCAGCCACTGTCTGCCTTCTCCCACGGCGGGTTCTAGCATTAGTACGAGTTCTTTGACCTCTGACTGGTAAGCCCATGCGGTGACGCCGACCTCGGTAGCAACCAATGTCAACCAAGCGCTTGATGTTCATGGCTTCTAAGCGCCGTAAGTCACCTTCAACTTGGTAGTTGCTTTCTATTTCGCCGCGTAGGGCGGCAATATCAGCATCACTTAAATCTTTAACGCGGGTATCTGGGTTGACACCTGTAGCTGCTAATATTTCCAGCGACCTTGTTAACCCAATTCCGTAAATATAAGTCAGACCGATTTCAACACGCTTATCGCGTGGAAGGTCTACTCCGGAAATACGTGCCACAATGAATTTCTCCCTATTGTTATCGCAATTGCTGTGAGAAAAGCGTGATTAATCGCCTTTGTAGCGTTTGATGGTGACAACTCACTCTTGGATGTGTCAGATTACTATCCTTGACGTTGTTTGTGCTTAGGATTGACACATATCACCATGACGCGACCGCGACGGCGGATCACGTTACACTTTTCACAAATTTTCTTGACTGAGGCTCGGACTTTCATGCCTTTTTCAATTGACTCCAAATAGTAAATTATAGCATTTTTAGGGAAATTAATTCAATTAAGTAACTTGGTAGAACCTAAAAAAATGGTTTTATGTTAATATTCTCTGCATATAACTATTTTTTCCGCAGTCGATAAGTAATTCTACCTTTTGTCAGGTCATAAGGGGTTAACTCCACTTTGACGCGATCGCCAGGTAAAATCTTAATGTAATTACGGCGAATCTTGCCAGAAATATGTGCTAAGACATTAAAGCCATTATCTAGGTCAACGCGAAACATCGCATTGGGCAAGGACTCTGTAACAGTGCCTTCCATTTCAATCAAATCTTGCTTAGACAATTTGTATTTTCCTCAACTCAACAATCTCTTATTTGGTCAGTTGCAGCACTTCATCTGCAAAAAACACAATTTGCGCAATATATCAACAGTTTCTTAATATATCTTAGCTAAAATTGGACTTCATCCTACTGGGAGGAGGAGTGGGGAGTAGTCAGTGGTGAATTTTCTACTCCCGTTGTTCAATCTATGAAGCAATTAAATTTCTCAGTTCATTAGTGACTTCTTCCTGAGACTGATCACCATTGACCGTCAGCAGTTTTTGGCCAACTGACAAGTCAGCGCTGGCGCTATCGCGGTAATAGTCAATCAAAGGTGCAGTTTCCGCGCGGTAAACTTCTAGGCGACGCCGAATTACCTCTTCGGTATCATCTTTTCGCCCTCTAGCTAACAACCGCTCTACTACAACTTTATCTGGAGCATCTAGATTAACTACCTTTTCACCGTTCTGATGTAACTTTTCCAGCAACTTCTCCAGAAAAACTGCTTGTGTTACTTTGCGGGGAAAACCATCGAGAATCCAGCCAGATTGAGTATCTGGTTGACTAAGGCGCTCTTGTACCAAATCCTGTACTAGCTCATCGGGAACTAATTCGCCGCTATTGACATAATGTTGAGCTTTAATTCCCAAAGGGGTTTGCTCTTTCATAGCTTGCCTTAATATTTCCCCTGTAGAAATATGGGGAATATTCAAGTCTTGAGCCAAAATTTGAGCTTGAGTTCCTTTACCAGATCCAGGTGGTCCCAAGAAGATTAAACGTGTCACTATTGCTTCACCATTCCTTCATAGCGCTGAGAGATAACATAAGTCTGGACTTGTTTAGCTGTATCAATCGCCACACCTACCAAAATCAGCAAAGAGGTAGCACCCAATCCTCTAAAGGTTGGTACGCCTAAAGCACTTTCCACAGCTGTAGGGATAATAGCGACAAAACCCAAAAAGATCGCACCCAAAAAAGTGAGTCGATTGATCACACGCTCGATATACTCGCTTGTAGCCTTTCCTGGACGTATACCAGGAATACTAGATCCCATTTTCTTCAAGTTTTGCGCTACATCAACTGGATTGACAATCAATGAAGAATAGAAGTAACTAAAGAAAATAATTGAGACTAAGTAGACCAGAGCATAAACCCAAGCCCCAGATCCCCCAGGACTGAGATAAGTGTTGACAATGTTAGCTATTTCCGGATTTCTGGTGAAATTGGCAATTAACAGTGGCAAACTCAAAATGGCAGCTGCAAAAATAATCGGCATGACACCACCAGAATTTAGACGCAGGGGTAAATAACTGCGTTGCTCTGCCAAAACTCTGCGACCTACTTGGCGACGTGCTGAAATAATTGGGATGCGGCGGATGCCTTCTTGAACAAAAACAATACCCACAATTGTGGCTAAGAATACCAAGATGAGAACGATCACGCGACCAACGATTTCTCTACCACCAACTTGCACCAAGTCAATGGTATCGCCTAAGGCTTTAGGTAATGAAGCTACGATATTGACAAAAATCAGCAATGATGCGCCATTACCGATTCCCCGCTCTGTAATCAGTTCTGATGCCCACATCACGAACATGGAACCAGCTGTCAGAGCGATGGCTGTTTCAGCTACAAATACTAAACCTGGGTTTAAGGCAAATTGCTGGAGAAAGAATGCCGAAAAAGCCACACTTTGAATAGTCGCCCAAACAACAGTGACATAGCGGGTGATTTGCGAAATTTTCCGCCGACCTGCTTCACCTTCATTTTTCTGTAAATTTTCTAAAGATGGAATTGCCGCAGTCAGCAACTGGATGATAATGGACGCATTAATAAAGGGCAAAATTCCCAAAGCAAAGACTCCCAAAGTCGAAAGTCCACGTCCAGAAAATATATCCAATAAACCGAAAACAGCATTATTTCCCGATATAGCTTCGGCAAACCTCGCTCTATCAATTCCTGGTACTGGCAAAAATATGCCTAGGCGAACCAAAATTAAAATACCGACGGTGACAAGCAGCCTACCTCTCAGTCCAGCTGCTTGCGCCATCTGCATAAAAGTTTCTTGAGCCGTGGGGGCTTTTTCTCGACTGATCATAGAATGCTACCTTTATAGTGAACCAGGCGCTGGCAGCGAGTGGGCTTGCAAAGTGCGCTTTTCTGGCTCACTCTAAGACTTCGCAACTGCCACCAGCTGCCTCAATTTTGCTTTGAGCTTGTCTTGTGAAAGCTGCCGCTTGTACCTTGAGCGGAATGCTCAATTCCCCATTGCCCAAAATTTTCAATGGACCTTTGGCAGCAGTAATGATACCTGCATTTTTGAGGGAGGTCAAAGTTACTTCTGTATTGGCAGGAAGGGAGGCTAGCTTCTCTACATTAATCGTAGTGTAAATTTTCCGATTCACAATCGGAAAGCCCTTAAGCTTTGGTACACGACGATACAAAGGTTGTTGACCTCCTTCAAAACCAGGTCTGGTACTGCTACCAGAACGAGATTTTTGACCTCTCATACCTAGACCAGCGCTAGCGCCCTGACCTGCGGAAATACCCCTGGCTACACGGCGACGGCGTTTTTTTGAGCCTTTTTGGGGCTTAACATCGTTGAGTCTCATGATGTAATTAGTACTTGTTTACACAAAAGCTCTGACTTAAAATTGCTGAGGAGCCAGTGCGGTCTTGGGGTCTCCCCAAGTGAAGCATCTGGCGTTGCTGAGTAATAAGACTAGCCTCTAGCCCTAATCCTTTTTTCATGCGTTATTTGGTGTACGCAGTTCACCACAGCTACTAGATGTAGAGTCTTTCAATAGGAATACCTCGATCTTCGGCCACTTCAGAAAGAGTCCGTAATGTAGATAAAGCATTAACTGCGGCTCTAGCATTGTTTAGGGGGTTGTTGGAGCCAAGTTGCTTAGCCAAGACGTTACGCACTCCTGCTAATTCCAGTACAGTCCGAACAGCACCACCTGCAATTACCCCAGTACCAGGTGCGGCTGGACGCATAATTACCTTAGCACCACCACCGATACCATCAATGGGATGGGGGATGGAGTTGGATTTAGTCATGGGGATATCAATCAGATGTTTTTTCCCATCGGCTACGCCTTTTTTCACAGCACCAATAACATCTGAGGCTTTGCCTACTCCTACACCAACTTGGCCACGTTCATTACCGACGACCACGATCGCACGGAAGCTGAGTTTTTTACCTCCTTTAACGACCTTACTTACCCGGCGGATTTGGATGACGCGCTCTTGCCAGTTGGTTTCTTCTTTTTTTGTGCGGTTAGCTTTACGACGACCAGTTGCCATAATCAAATGCTCTCTATTAGTCAGTTGTCTTTTGTCTTTTGTCATTCGTCTTTTGTCTTTAGCCAATGACTAATGACCAATGATTTACCCTGAGCGTAGCCGAAGGGCTAATGACTAATGACTTTAGAAATCTAAACCAGCCTCGCGTGCGGCATCAGCTAAGGCTTTGACACGACCATGATATAAGTTACCACCACGATCAAAGACTACTTTGGTGATTCCTTTTTCTAGCAATCGTACGGCTATCAACTTGCCAACTTGCGCTGATGCTTCACAAGTAGCGCCTGTAGCTAAACTAGACTTCAACTCTGGTTCAATAGTTGAAGCTGCTACTAAGGTGTGTTGCTGTGTATCATCGATTACCTGGGCATAAATGTGTTCGTTGGAACGAAATACAGCTAAACGGGGACGTTCTGGAGAGCCGTTAACTTTCCCACGAACGCGTCGATGGCGACGCTGTTTTGATTCTCTACGAGTAAGTTTCATTTTTACTTCTTACCACTCTTACCAGTCTTACCAGCTTTGCGTCTGACTACTTCACCGGCATAGCGAATACCTTTACCTTTGTAAGGTTCTGGTGGACGTACGGCACGAATTTTGGCTGCTGTGTTGCCTACTATTTCTTTGTCGTAGCCAGTAACGATGACGTTAGTGTTATTTTCCACGGCAAATTGCACGCCTTCTGGGGGAACAATTTGCACTTGGTGGCTGAAACCCATGTTCAAAACTAGATTCCGCCCTTGAACTTGTGCCCGATAACCTACGCCTTGGATTTCCAAACGACGTTGAAAGCCTTGGGAAACTCCCTCGACCATATTGGCGACCAAGGTACGGCTCAAACCGTGCATTTGTCGAGAAACACGGGTGTCATCTCGACGGTTTACCTGTAAGATTTCTCCTTCTTGGGAGACAATGACATTGGCAGGTAGGTCACGAGAAAGTTCACCTTTAGGGCCTTTCACCATTACCTTTGTGCCATCAATTGTCACTTGCACTTTGGCGGGGATAGTAATTGGACGTTTACCAATACGAGACATGACTTTTTGTCCTTTATCTTGAGTCCTGAGCAGACTACCAAACATAGCAAAGTACTTCACCACCCAAGCTTTGACGCCGTGCTTCACGGTCAGTCATGATGCCACTGGATGTGGAAATAATGGCAATGCCGATGCCACCTAGTACCCTGGGTAAGTCTTTTCTATTGGAGTAAACACGCAAACCTGGTTTACTCACTCGCTTCAAGGCAGTAATTAAAGGCTGACGATTCTTACCTTTGTATTTCAGGGAAATAACTAGGTTACGTTTCACCCCTTCTTCTGCTTCGGAAAATTCAGCAATAAAGCCTTCCTCTTGTAGTACTTTTGCAATACTACGAGTCATTTTTGTGGCTGGCACGTTTGTAGTTTGATGCCTTGCCAGGTTGGCATTGCGGATGCGCGTCAGCATATCTGCAACTGTGTCGTTAGCCGCCATCGTTCCCTCTTTAGATGAACTTATTGATCGCGAAAAGGCATTCCCATTTCTTTAAGTAAGGCGCGGCCTTCTTCGTCGGTTTTCGCTGTAGTGATGATAGAAATATCCAGACCACGGATTTGGTCGATACTGTCGTACTCGACCTCTGGAAAAATGAGTTGTTCTCTCACACCCAGAGTATAGTTACCGCGACCGTCGAAGCTTTTAGGACTAATGCCCCGAAAGTCGCGAATTCTAGGTAGTGACAAACTAATTAGTCTGTCGAGAAAAGCATACATCCGTTCGCTTCTGAGGGTCACCATAATGCCAACAGGCATACCCTGACGAATTTTAAAGCCAGCGATCGCCTTTTTCGCCCGCGTTACTACTGGTTTTTGCCCAGTGATCAGCGCAATTTCATTTAAAGACGCTTCTAGCGCCTTCGCATTTTGAGCCGCTTCCCCCAAACCTCGGTTAATCGTAATCTTGACTAACTTCGGTACTTGATGAACGTTAGTGTATTGAAACTGATTCGTCAGTTTGGGGACAATTGTCTCTTGGTATAAGGTTTTGAGTCTTGTTGTCGCCATAGTTTTTTTGTCCTTCTCCCTGGTCTTGGTCAGGGAAACTTTTTTAAATGCTGAGTGCTGAATGCTTAGTCAAGAAGCTACTGTGGCACATCTATTGGCTAATTCTTTATTTATCGAGAATTTCACCTGTTTTCTTCAGCATTCTCACCTTTTTACCTTCTGCGGTGAAAGTGTAGCAAACACGACTGGTGACGTTTTGCTTGGTGGAGTAGAGCATCACGTTGGAACTATGAATTGGAGCTTCCTGGGTGACGATCCGGCCTGATTCCCCTTCTTGTTGGGGTTTCATGTGTTTAGTTTTAATATTGACACCTTTGACAACGACTTTACTCAGTTGGGGCAGTGCTTTAACCACTTCGCCAACTTTACCTTTGTCTTTGCCAGCAATTACTTGCACAGTATCACCAGTTTTGACGTGCATCTTGTAGAATACTTTGGGCTTTTCCTTGCGGCTTGCCATTACAGCACCTCCGGAGCCAGAGAAACAATTTTGGTGAAGTTTTTATCGCGTAATTCCCGGGCAACTGGGCCAAAAACCCTTGTACCTCTGGGATTACCATCTTTGTTGATGATGACGGCTGCGTTATCGTCAAAGCGAATGGTCATACCACTATCCCGGCGGATGTTGTGACGGGTGCGGACAATCACTGCCTCAACGACATCGGATTTTTTCACAGCCATATTAGGAATAGCATCTTTGACAACCGCAATAATTTTGTCGCCGATGAAACCATAACGTCTGTTGCCGGCACCTAATACACGGATGCACATGAGTTTTTTGGCACCGCTATTATCGGCAACATTCAGGAAAGTCTGGGGTTGAATCACAATTTATCTCCTTTTTGGAGTTGTTAGTCGTTATACAACTATTACGTTGTCGCTTTGGTGTTCAAGATTTCTTTGACTTGCCAGCGCTTAGTTTTGCTCAACGGTCTAGTTTCTTGAATCCGCACGCGATCGCCTACTTTGCATTTACTTTCTGCATCGTGAGCTTTATAACGCCGGGTTTGAACTACAATTTTGCCGTATTTAGGATGGGGGGCGCGGTTTTCCACAGCAACTACCACCGTTTTTTGCATTTTGTCGCTCACTACCAAGCCGACTCGTTCTTTGATTGCCATAATCTCCTATGATTCTTGTTTAGCCGGTTGATTTGCTACCCGTTTCCGCTCAGTCTCTACAGTCAGCAACTGAGCTAGGCGATGTTTAGCATGGCGGAATTGGTGAGGTTTTTCCATTTGTCTTGTGGCTTTTTGCAAGCGCAACTGAAACAGTTGTCTTTTAACAGCGACAATTTCCGCAGCCAGTTTCTCGTCACTTAATTCTCTAGCTTCTGAAATTTTGGGAAGAGGCATAACCTACTCCTGCTCCTGTGGTTGAGAACGCACAATAAACTTGGTTTTAATGGGCAGTTTATTTGCAGCCAAGCGCATAGCTTCACGGGCGATTTCTTCAGAAACGCCAGCGATTTCAAACATAATGCGACCTGGTTTGACTACGGCTACCCAAAACTCTGGCGAACCTTTACCAGAACCCATCCGGGTTTCTGCGGGACGCATGGTTACTGGCTTATCGGGGAAAATCCGAATCCAGATTTTGCCACCCCGGCGAATATAACGAGTCATGGCCCGCCGAGAGGCTTCAATTTGCCGGGAGGTAATCCAGGCTGGTTCTTGAGCTTGGAGAGCAAAATCACCGAAGTTAATGTTGCTGCCACGGTGGGCTAGACCTTCCATCCGTCCGCGCTGTTGTTTGCGGAATTTAGTTCTTCTAGGACTTAACATGACTAGGTACTATGTACTGGGTATCAGGCATTGGGTATCGGGCATTGGGGAGGCAGTTGCTCCACTTGGGGTCTCCCCAAGTGGAGCAACTGCCGTCATGGGGCATTGTCAATTTCCTCTGCCCCATGCACCATGCCCCATCTCCATTTATCCTTCATTAGATCGGTCTTCAAATTGCTGGCGACGACGTTGTTGTTGACGGCGACGAGGTTCGCGATCGCGTGTTGTGGGTGGGGCGGGAGTTTCTTCCTGTCCAGGAATAATTTCTCCTTTAAACACCCATACTTTGATACCTAAAATCCCGTAAATCGTTTTGGCTGTGCAGTAAGCGTAGTCAATGTCAGCCCGTAAGGTATGTAGAGGTACTCTACCTTCGCGAGTCCACTCTGTCCGGGCAATTTCTGCACCGTTGAGTCGGCCGCTGACTTGAATTTTGATGCCTTGGACACCAGCACGTTGAGCGCGCTGAATGGCTTGCCGCACTACTCGTCGAAACGAAACACGTCGTTCCAATTGTTGAGCAATATATTCACCAATTAAGTAGGCATCAGCATCAACTCTTTGCACTTCGACTACGTTAATGCGAATTTGCCGATTGCTACCCAGCAGTTCTTGTAGTCCGGTGCGTAGTGATTCAATCCCTTGCCCACCGCGACCTACTACTACACCGGGTCTAGCCGTGCGTACCTCTAGGTCAATTTGGTCAGCTTTGCGCTCAATCCGCACCTCGGAAATCCCGGCGTTGTTTTGAGCCAGTCTGCCCAACTTTTGTTCTATGTATTGACGGAGTTTGTGGTCTTCTTGGAGAAGTTCTGGATAGCGATCAGGAACAGCAAACCAACGGGATTGATGCTCTTGTGTAATACCCAGGCGAAAACCAACTGGATGAATCTTCTGTCCCACAAATGCTTCCTCTAAAATTTCTGACTTTACGCAATTTTTGTGTCTGATAATTATTCAGCAGAGGCGTCAGCAGCTACAGCTAAAGTGATATGACACGTCGGCTTGCGAATTTGGTAAGCTCGACCCTGCGCTCTTGGTTGAAACCGTTTTAGCACTGGACCTTGGTCGGCATATGCCTGAGTAATCACCAGTTGCGTCCGGTCTAACCCAGCGTTATGCTCGGCATTAGCTGCTGCGCTTCTGAGCAGTTTTAATACTGGTTCACAGGCTCGATAAGGCATGAATTCCAGGATAATCAGCGCTTCTCGGTAGGAACGCCCCCGGATCTGATCGAGTACACGACGCACTTTATAAGGAGAAATGCGTATATAACGGGCGATCGCCTTCACTTCAGTAGTATCAATAGCCATAATTTTCTTCTTTAGTCATTGATCATTAGTCTTTAGCTGATGACTAATGACTAATCACTATCTCCCTGCTTTTTTGTCACTCTTGCCATGACCTCTGTAGGTGCGTGTGGGAGCAAATTCTCCCAACTTATGACCTACCATTTGCTCATTTACAAAAACTGGAACGTGTTGGCGTCCGTTGTGTACAGCTATGGTATGACCTACCATGAGGGGTAAAATCGTCGAGGCTCTTGACCAAGTTTTAATAACTTGTTTTTCGTTTTTAGCGTTCAGCTTTTCAATTTTGCTGAGCAAATGGTCAGCAACGAAAGGACCTTTTTTTAGAGAACGACCCATAGGTTGATTTTGGATTTTGGATTTTGATTAATTTAGGTTGACAAATTTGGGATTTTATAAGTAACCCTAATCTAAAATCCCAAATTTAAAATCTCAAATTCTAAGACTGACGACCACCACGACCCCGTTTAGAAGATTTGCGGCGGCGACGCACAATCAATTTGCTGCTGGCTTTCTTGGGTTTGCGTGTTTTCGCACCCAAAGTTGGTTTACCCCAAGGCGTTACAGGTCCGGGTCTACCAATGGGTGCTCTACCTTCACCACCACCATGAGGGTGATCCACAGGGTTCATCACACTACCTCTGACTTTAGGACGACGACCTTTCCAACGATTACGTCCAGCTTTACCTGCACTCAAGTTTCTGGCGTCGGTGTTACCTACTTGTCCAATGGTGGCGTAGCATTCCCGGCGAATCATCCGCACTTCCCCTGAAGGTAACTTGAGAGTTACATAATTACCTTCTTTTGCTACTACTTGGGCGCTAGCACCAGCAGCACGTACGATTTGACCACCTTTACCAGGAGTCAATTCGACGTTGTGAACACTAGTACCTAAGGGGATATTCGAGAGTGGCAAAGCATTGCCATCCTCAAAAGGAGCATCAGTCCCAGCAATAATTGTTGTTCCCACTTTTAAGCCATTGGGGTGAAGAATATAGCGCTTTTCGCCATCTTCATACAGCACAAGGGCAATTCGCGCATTGCGATTAGGATCGTATTCAATTGCTGTGATTTGGGCAGTAATATTACGCTTATCCCTTTTAAAGTCAATGATCCGGTAAAGTTTTTTATGTCCGCCACCCCGACGACGGCTGGTTATCCGCCCTTGATTATTACGGCCTTTGGCACGATGTTTGTACATCGTTAAGGACTTTTCCGGCTCCGTTTTGGTAATTTCGGCAAAGTCGGAGATCGTTACTTGGCGAGTACTGGGGGTATAAGGGCGATAAGAACGAGTACCCATAGTTTTAAATTCAAAGTGCTGTTAGCGGTAGCGGGGCGTTTAGCCCGTGCTGAATCAAGAGGCTGAAGTTATCAAATAACTAAAGCTCTGGGAATAGAACTTGTCTAATCTTGTCTACGTCCCCAGGTGCAACGGTAACAATTGCTCGCTTGTATTGGGGCTTGTAACCAATAAATTTACCAACACGCCGCTTTTTGCGCGGTGGTAACATGGTATTTACTTGGACAACTTTGACTTGAAATAAGTCTTCAATTGCTGCTTTTATTTCCGGCTTACTGGCCTTTGGAGTTACTTCAAAAGTGTATTTGTTTTGCTCCATGAGGATGGTCGCCTTTTCGGTGACAATTGGGCGACGCACTAAGTCAGCAAGGTTACGGGGGTCAAAGTTAGGCACTGTAGACCTCCTGAATTTTTTCTAGGGCTGATGCCGTAACTATAATTTTGTCAGCGTGTAGCAAGTCGTAAACATTCAGCTGGTCGGCTGCAATCAGCTTTAAATTCTCGATATTGCGGGCTGACAAATAAACGTTATCCGCCGTGACAATTTCAGACAAAATTAACAATGTCTTGTTTTCTGGTGCTGCTCCCCAACGAGCTAGCGCTGCTACTAGTTCTTTGGTTTTGGGGCGCGATAGTTCGTTGCTAAATTCTTCTACCACAGTTAAATCGTCAGCGCGACTAACTAGTGCGGTTCGCAATGCTAAACGCCGTTCTTTGCGGTTTAATTTCAGGTTAAAGTCTCTGGGTTTTGGACCAAAGATCACACCGCCACCACGCCACAGTGGTGAACGAATAGACCCTGCACGAGCGCGACCAGTACCTTTTTGCCGCCAAGGTTTGCGCCCACCACCTCGAACTTCGGCACGAGTTTTTGTACTGGCGGTTCCTTGGCGAGAATTGGTCATTTGCCTTACCAAAGCTCGATGCACAATATGAGACGCTGTTGATTCTTTCGCGACTCGCAACTCGAAGGTTGTCTCGCCGACTTGTTCCCCTTGCCAATTTTTAACTACACTTTCAACCATTTTTGTGTCCTTTGTCAGTTGTCATTTGTCTTTTTTTTTAATCATTTGTCCTTAGCTAATGACTAATGATGACTAATGACTACTTCCCAACTTTCTTTGCAGGCAGAATATTTATTAAGGACCCCGGCTTACCAGGAATGGCTCCTTTAATTAGCAATAAGTTGCGTTCCGGGTCTACTCGCACCACAGTCAACTTGCGAATTGTTACGCGGGTTCCACCTAAGCGCCCTGCCATCCGTTTACCCGGATAAACACGACCTGGTGTTGTACCAGCACCAATGGAACCGGGCGCTCTGTGATTTTTGGAACCATGTGACATGGGTCCGCGACCAAAGTTGTTGCGTTTCTGGTTACCCGCAAAACCGCGACCGATACTTGTACCAACTACATCTACAAGTTGACCTGCACTAAAAATATCTGCCTTAATTTCTTGACCTAACGCATAATCACTAGGAGTATCTGTGTGATACTCATTTAGATGTCGTAATGCTGGGGCAGATGATTTTGCCAAGTGACCCAGCAGAGGTCTATTTAGAGCCTTTGGTTTGACTTCGCCGTAACCAACTTGGATGGCGGCGTAACCGTCGGTCTGTTTTGTTTTAACTTGTGTAACGGTGCATGGACCTGCTTGCACAACGGTGACAGGAATCGATACTCCTGCATCGTCAAATACTTGGGTCATGCCCAGCTTGGTGCCGAGAATACCTACAGACACAGTTACTGGTTCTCCTTTATACTTGCTGGTTGGGAATCGGACTCTAGAGCACACTTTTACACTTTTAGTGCCACTGATTGAGGTTAGACGAGCCTCAGAATTTGGGAGCAACTGACGCCGTTCCATTTCTTGCGGGACAAAAAAGCCGTGTACTCACTGCTTGGTGAATCCGTTTAATTTCACTCACTTGGTCACCAGAACAGCCACAAGTGTCTTCCTGTGAGGAAGAAATAACTTCTGGATCAGGGCAATGCTTTAGAGCTTTGCTCTTTGTGCAGCAATGCTTTCGTCCGAGCAATTGCTTAGGCACTTTCTGGAGGCAGTGCTGTAGGTAGGTTTCCCGCCATGACATGCTACTGCCGTGTGTAGTGGGACTTAAGTGGTTGTTTACCACTCAGTATCCATTAATTAAGGCTGACGCTATGTGATGAAATCAACACTGCTGCTCAGCTTTGACTTCACTAGACACACTAACCTTAAACTATAGTTCAAGATTTTGCTTAGTTCTTCAGGACTACAGGAGTGAATGCAGTCTAGATATATTTGTGAACTTTGGTGATTCAGCCGTAAGCTTTCAGACTAAATTCGATTAACCTTAAAGCTTTTCTAGTTTACCAGTCTCTGATAACTTTTAGCCAGATTAATACTCATGAAATGAGTTACTGGCTTGGAGTGATCTGCTATTTGTAAAATAGCAGAAAAATGTAGACTGATTTAGCCAATTGGTCACAATCTAACATCATAAACTATAAATTTAGGTTTGTCCATAATTCTGGCTGAGAGTTTTTACTTGGTTGTTTCAAGATGGGCTTTCTTGAGCAGATACTTCAACCTAATCTGGGTTCAGGGTAAATAATAGAGATATCTAAGTGGGATAGAACGGAAATTTATGGCACTAATTACCACTGGCAACGCTTTCATCCGCGATCTGGAAAAATTTGGTTCCCTTGGTGTTTATGTACCTTTAGAGGGAGGTTTTGAAGGTCGATATCGACGCCGACTGCGTGCGGTTGGCTATGTCGCTCTGCATATGACTGCTAGGGGACTAGGCGACGTAGCGGCCTATCTCACAGGAGTTCATGGAGTCAGACCACCTCACCTTGGTAAAAAAAGTACTGGTAGTGGTGCGGCGGTAGGATATGTGTACTATGTACCACCAATTGTCACATATCACTTAGAACAGCTACCACCAAAGTCTAAAGGTTTAGTGTTGTGGATGATTGAAGGAAATATTCTTTCCGATCAAGAAGTTGAGTTTTTAGCAACTTTGCCTAGCTGGGAACCAAGAGTAAAAGTAGTGATTGAGAGGGGAGGCGATCGCGCTTTCCGTTGGCAACCGCTTAAAGACACATACTCTGCTAGTTATCAGGCTGTGTAATCAGTTAGCATGTGGGCGATCGCTACTACCAAAACTTATTTGAGGTGCGATCGCTCATATTGCGGACAATTATAGTTAAGAATCGGCATACTGTAAAAGGGAGAGCAGCTTAAACTACTCCCTACTTTCTCAAGCGTGAAGGTGATCAAGCGAAAATGAGACGTAAATCTACTGGTAGATCGGCTACTACTTCTAAATCCTCTGCTTTCCAATCTCCTTTATTTAACTTCTCGACCATCGCAATTTTGGCGGGGGTGCTGATTTTGGGAATTGGAATTGGTATTGCTTTTAGCTCTACCACCACTTTAACTCCATCCAATGTAGCTTCCCGTGAATTCATTGACACT
Organism: Trichormus sp. ATA11-4-KO1; assembly: GCA_019358915.1. GTDB lineage: Bacteria > Cyanobacteriota > Cyanobacteriia > Cyanobacteriales > Nostocaceae > LEGE-11386. The sequence continues at coordinate 47,720 of JAHHIM010000022.1, read as the reverse complement.
AAAGCACCAAATCCGGAGATTTGCGTACAGTATGGAGCTAGTGCAATGGTGATGGACGCTAGACTGTTCGTAACTCTCAACCCTTTTAATGTCTATGTTGCCCAACCAAGTATGCGTCCTGGGTGCGTTCTCCGCCAAAATAACTGGGCAATTTTAGAGCAACGCAAACTTGTATCATCTAGTCAGGTAAGAGAATGTAAAAATCGCCTGAACACTTTTGGCTTTACAGGTAACTTGGAAAGCGAAAAACCTGATATTAGATGTATCTACCAGAATGAAGCAGCGCAAAACTTCTTTACGTCTCAACCAGGTGCAGTCTCACAACCTCAAGAAACAGATAGATTTTAGATTTGGATGAAAAAGGAGGTGGGGAGTAGGGGAATAGGGAGTAGTTTTCTTATTCAAAACTCAGGAAGGAAGCACTTTTAAGTCAGTTGGGTTTGGGAAGGGGTTGACCAAACTCAATCACTTCTATATGCGGCAGATTAGGTGGATTGTTGGGGATTGCAGGTACGGAGAAATCAGGACTTGTGACAGGAGGAATGTGATTAAGATTACTAGGTTGATTGGGAAAAGTGGCTGGAGGAAGGATAGAACCGGGTAGTTGAGATGAATTGCTAGGAGTAGGAGTGAGAGGTGGTACAGTTACAAAGGGTTGCTGTGGGTTAGTAGTCGTTGGTGTTAAGGTACTGGGTAACTGGAGATAGTCACTTGGCGCTAGATTATTGAGTAAAGATGGAAAATTTCCCAGTTGTGTCAGGGGATTATCACTAGTAATTGTCGGACGTAATACCCAGCGCGTGGGGTTTTGTCGGGAAGCTGGTTGCAGTTGCACTTTGTTGGTATCTACAAAATTTCCAGATGCCAAATCTAGAACAATGCGAGTTACAGTGTCATTTAATTGGGCAACACGAATTCTTTGAATTGCGCCAACATAATTTTGTGTTGTGGGAACATAACCCAACTTAGTATCTGGCAGATCCACAACCAGACGAGGTGGTTCGGGGAGATAAAAATACTGGGGAGTTGTGCCTGCTGAGAGGGTAATTTCTAGTTGCACAGCCTCTGGATAAAAGCGCCAATTCTCTAGTCTTGCTACTGGTGCGGCGGTACTACTGCCAGTTTGGAGGACAATGACTGCGTACAACCCAAACAGCCGTTTACCCCATTGCAAAGATTGCCTAATCGTTAGTTCCTTGTACATTGATTTTTATTCCTTGTATTTTGAGCCATTAGGCATTTTTTTTAGGACTAATAGGTAATAGTTTTTCTACTATGAGCAATGAATGATTACTAATTTTTTTCGTAATCTTTTCTAGATTCCAGGCATATATTAACAAAAAAGCTAAAATTATCGAATAAAGAAGATTATGAAATATTGCAGTAAAGCAAAGCATAACCTAGAAATTGCCTCATAACAAGGTTGGCTTACCAAGTTGTGTAAAGATTTATATTGACATCTAAAAATCTCTGGTTATAGTTATTATAGTGTTGCTGAGTAGACACTAAATTCATCTTAGTTATAGTTCTACTTCAAATGAATTCAGCAGCTATCAATCTAATAACTGTCAAACATATATTCTGGTCATCTATACGTTTATTCATCAGTCATGAAACATGCTTGAGCTAAGGTTCATTATTAATGCATATACAAATTATAAATAAAAGTTTTGCTAGGCAATTTTTCCAAGTAATATACCAGAAAATCAGACAATCTTTACCATCTGTTTCTGGTATTTTATTTTTATTAATGTTATGGCAATTGTTAAGTTTAAGGTCTGAGACATTATTGCCTTCTCCCTTGGAGGTTGTGATTAATACTGGGGATTTAATTAAAAACCCATTTTTTAATCATGGAGGACACAATAAAGGATTTTTTTGGTTAATTCTCGCTAGTTTGAAAAGAGTTGCTGTTGGCTATTTTCTAGCTGCAATAGTGGGTGTTCCAGTTGGTTTTATGGTCAGTTTAAATAGCTTCTGTAGAAAAGCAATAGACCCGATGATTCAACTGTTGCGTCCTGTAGCTCCTTTGGCTTGGCTACCTCTGGCACAAGCAGTCTTTCTCAAACCCAATCCTTCAGCGATTTTTGTAATTTTTATAACTGCTATTTGGCCAATAATTTTGAATACGGCTTTGGGTGTACAGCTTGTACCCAAAGATTATATTAATGTTTCTAAAATTTTAGGTTTATCACTATTTGAAAATTTTTTTAAAATCCTGTTACCTGCAACTTTACCTTATATATTTACCGGGCTGAGAATTGCAATTGGTTTATCATGGTTAGCAGTTGTAGCTGCCGAAATGCTGCTTTCTGATGATGGAATCGGCTTTTTTATTGTTGATGCTTACAATAATGCTAATATTCATGAAATTATTTTAGCTATTCTTTATTTGGGTACAGTTGGTTTAGTACTAGATAAAATAATGGCTTATATTTCTATCAAAGTTACTCCTCAGGAATAATTTTTTCTAAAGCATCCACTTCAGAAATAAAGGAAATAATGTGTCTATCTTTGTCGAAATCAGGGGCATCGAAAAAGAATTTACTTTTAAAAATGGCAATCGAAATATTGTTCTCAAAGACATAAATTTAGAAATTAGACAGGGATGTTTTGTCTCCCTAATTGGTCATTCTGGTTGTGGCAAGTCTACATTACTGAATATAGTGGCAGGTTTGGAAAAACCTACACGAGGTCAGGTGCAAGTTGATGGTCAATTGGTAAAAAGACCCGATCGCGATCGCATGGTAGTATTTCAGAATTATTCTCTGTTACCTTGGCTAACTGCTTGGGATAATGTCGCTCTGTTTGTTGATAAAGCCATGCCTCACAAGTCTCAAAATGAGCGTCATCAAATTATTGCCTCTCATTTAGAAATGGTTGGTTTAAAGGATGCAGCACATAAAAAACCAGGACAACTTTCTGGAGGGATGAAACAGCGAGTAGCTTTAGCGCGGGCTTTAGCAATTCAGCCAAAATTATTGTTACTAGATGAGCCATTTGGTGCATTAGATGCCTTGACTCGGGGATCTTTGCAAGTAGAGTTAATGCGTATCTGCGATATCTACCACATCACAACAATTATGGTGACTCATGATGTAGATGAAGCGCTATTACTGTCTGATCAAGTGGTCATGTTGAAAAATGGGCCTGCTGCAACCGTTGGTCAAATTTTGGATATACCCTTTGGACATCCTCGTTCTTTAGAAATTAAGGATTGCTCCGAATATCATCACCTACGCCACGAACTGATGCAGTTCTTGCACAACCAAGAACAAGCTAAACGCCTAACAATTTAGGGTAATGATATGGCAAAACTTGACAGACGACAATTTCTAGCCACTGCTGGCGCAGCTGCATTAACTCACAGTTGCGCCCATCAATTAACTTTTAAGGTTGCTACCAATCAGTTAAGCCAAAGTGTTTATGTTGCGCATACAGATACACCTGAAATAACCACCGCAACCCTAGGCTTTGTGCCCGTAACGAGTTGCTGTCCTTTAATTATTGCCAAAGTTAAGGGATTTTTTGCTAAGTATGGGATGCCTGATGTCCGGGTTGTCAAGCAGCCTTCGTGGGCTGTCATGCGCGACAAACTGATGTTAGGTGCTGCTGACGATGGTTTGGATGGAGGTCATCTGCTGTTTCCCATGACTTATTTGATGGCTACAGGAGAAATTACCTATGGGCGGAAAATCCCCATGCATATCCTGGCTAGACTAAATGTGAATGGACAGGGGATATATGTTGCTAATACCTATAAAGAGTTAAACCTGGGTCTAGATAGTTCGCCACTAAAATCAATTTATGCTCAAAAGACATCAGCCGGAGAAACTGTACGTTGTGCAGTTCCCTATCGTCGAGTCACAGGCGATTTTTTCATGCGCTGGTGGTTGGCTTATGGTGGTATTGATCCAGATCAAGATACATCAGTGATTGTGGTTCCTCCGCCCCAGATGGTGGCAAGTATGCGGAGTGGAAGTATGGAAGCTTTTTGTGTGGTTGATCCTTGGCATCACCGGCTAATTAAACAAGGACTGGGTTATTCGACTGTTACTAGTGGAGAACTATGGAATAATCACCCAGAAAAAGCACTAGTAGTGAGAGCTACATGGGTGGATAAGTACCCTAAAGCAGCTAAGGCAATTTTAGCAGCAGTCATGGAGGCGCAAATTTGGTGTGACCAACCAGAAAATAAAGCAGAACTGTTTCAGATCATGTCACAACGCCAGTGGATTGGTGTGAAAAGTGATTTGATTGGCGATCGCTTGTTAGGTAAAATGGATTACGGCAATGGGCGTGTAGTAGAAAATAATCCCCATGCAATAAAATACTGGCGTGAGAATGCTTCTTACCCTTTCAAAAGTCATGACCTGTGGTTTTTAATTGAAGACATGCGCTGGGGTAATCGGTCACCTGATTTTGAGACAAAACCCTTAATTGATGCGGTCAACCGTGAAGATTTGTGGCGAGAAGCTGCTAAATTAATTGGTCAGGAGGCAGCTATTCCAGCTAGTACCTCACGCGGAGTAGAAAAGTTCTTTAATGGCTTAGAATTTGACCCAGAAAATCCCTACGCTTATTTGCAAGCTCCCAAAATTAGGTAACAATGAATAAGTTAATTAAAGGATATTTTGCTAGTTTAATTGAACCAAAATTTGTGCCAACGGCTGTAAAAGTTGCTTTGATAGTTGGTTCTATTTTATTTACCATCAATCATGGAAGTGCTGTGTGGCAAGGAAAAATGAGCCGCGATCGCTGGATTTCTGCGGGACTAACATACATAGTTCCCTATTTTGTGAATATTCACGGTCAATACATCAGCCGTCGTAGATCATCGCAATCGGCAAAATCTCGGCACTAAATTTTCTTTTTAGGCGTTGCTAGTTGAGATTATTTGTCTGAGTATATGAAATTTGAGTTTGATCTGCGAAAAAGTCAATTGAATCAGGAGAAACGTAGTCTTGAGTGACTTGAGAATTATAACCACTCTCCGCCTCGGAAACGCCAACGGGGAAAAATAATTCGCATCAGGCTTTGGGAGGCGGTAAAAACTGCTAGCCAAACAAAGCTATAGTGCAGTAAAAAAGCTCCTATTGGTAGTGCTTCTTTGGGTATAGGTATTGGTAAAAACCCAAAAATTTTTACCCCACAAAAGACAAATACTAATTCCCACATACCAGCGAATAATTGATAAGCAGCTGGCCAGTCCCTATCCCAGCGAAAGTTTTGAAAATAGTTATAAAGCACATCCCAACCTAAGCCAAAGATGGCAACATAAGCAAGTATCCAGAAATAAACCGAGTTAGCACCAGGGCCAATTAAGCCCATTGCAAAAGGCAAAGATACTAATACGCCTACACTTGCAAGTAGTAATAATCGAGTTTGCCAGCGACCAAATAAAGTTGGTGTCATCTGAATGCTTCCTTGCTGAGTAAAAAATATTTTCCGCCTAAAGCAGGGAAATAGGTAAAAGCAATTCTATTTCTGTAATGATGTCAAATGGTAATCATATTGAGAATGATAAGCTGCCAATGGTTCCCAATTAATTACATCTTCTAACAAAGCTTGATAGCCTTTTCGCTGATAGCCTTTTCGCTAATTGCTGTGTGCGTTAGCGTAGCTTACCGTAGGTATCGCCCCGTACTCCCAAATTATATAGGACATGACCAGAACTATCCGGTAACATCCACCATCGGCGCAGTTGCTCAACCCAACCGCCTTTTTCTGGATTGCCAAATCCGTAAACTAAGCTATCCCCTAGTGAGACAATCTTCAAAGGCTGACATTTGTTTCGTGGTACAGACAGCTGCATTGAGGAAGAAAGCTCGAATGTTTGCATTTTAAAGACTATATTTTATATCTTTACAAGATTCTATACATTTCTACACCATTAAAGCGTATTTTTCTTGTCTTTAAATTCCGTAAGCTTTACATATCTGCTTGGGAAGCGTTGACTAAGTAAGGAACTGGCGCATCCCTGCGAGGCCAATTCTGCCAGAGAAAGCGAATCAACAAAGGCAGAGATATCAGCATTAAAATGACTCCTGTCCCCAAACCAGAACGCAATTGTTCTAAATTGTTCACATTTGTAGTAGTTTGTGACCCATGAGAAAGCAATCCTACTGTTACTGCTAGTAAATTATTTAACGCATGGCAGACAATAGGTACAATCAATGTCCGGGTTTTGATGTATAAAACTCCCATCACAACTCCGAACAAAGATAATCCTAAGAAATTAGCATGTAAAATTCCGAATATCAGCGAAGAAATAATTAAAGCAGTGTGAATGCCCCATTTGGCAGCCCAGCGCTGTAATATCACCCCGCGAAAGATGAATTCCTCTGTGATGGGTGCGACCACTACAGTTGCGATCGCACTCAGCAAATTATTCAATAAAGGTGCTGAATTTTGCAAAGAAGGATTGCTAGCAACTTGGCGCATCACTTCCTCTACAAAGGAAGGGGCAATCCATGACAATAGGGAAAATGATACTAGATAGGCACTGAGTGAACACAAGATCAGGAGGAGAACTAAGCCTATTATCGGCAACCACCCATAGTTGCTGGGAACACTGCCCACAACATACCGGAGATTAATTCCCAAGCGATGAAAGTCTGCCAGTACCCAAAGGCAAAGCAATCCAAATATGAAAATGTAGAGAATCAGGGTAACGACTTGATTGTCGAATGTTAAATTGCTAATCCCTTGTACCAACCCTAATGCCATGCCGAGACTCAACGAGATGAGCGAACCCTGCAACAGCAAATTCCTAACTTTGAGCTTGTGGAATGGATTATCAAGATTATGGATCATAAGTGCTGAGTGTTATGGACGCTGCTGCGGTTGACCGCATGGTGGAGTCAGTACATTGGTGGATCTTGGTGGTTTCCCCAAAGAAAAACCACTTTTTGCGTAGCGTGCCGTAGGTGTAAGGCTTCGCCAACTTGTGAGCATTCAAGGTACATAGCTTCTCTGTTCGCGTAGCGTTCCGCAGGAAAAGAGGCAGCACCTAGCGCTGCTGAGTCAGAAAGTAGTTTTAAGGTGATTGATTAAATACCCACTTCAACCACTGCCTAGAAGAACTGACAGTATTTAAACGATGAACTCCGGGCGCACGAGCGGCGGCGAGTCCATCAACAGCGACTAATGCGGAATACTGCAAACCGAGGAAACTATCAACGGCTGCATACGGGCCACCCAAAGTAATTGCCCCAGCCGCATACATCTGACCTTTGCCATTCCGCATTTCTGGTAACTCAAAATTGTTGGACACGACTAAGCGCCCCAAATGATTTAGAGGCAAATTGTAATGTTTTACTAAATCTTCTAGTAAAGGGCTGGCATCCACCTTGGCATCCAGTCCGGTAGCATCAACAATAAAGTCTGCGGCCAGTTTCATTTCACCAAAGCCTTTTTCCTGAATATGGGTAATAGTGCGGTTTTGAGTATCCCGTTCTACAGCTTTCACTTCACCGAAGGTAATTTGATACCAGCCTTCACTTAGCCCTCGTTCAGTGATATCCTGCCAGTCGTGACGGTCGGCTGTAGTAGTGCCACCCCAATCGGCTAGTAAGCGCTGGCGTTCATCAGGACTCGCTTTTTCTAACATGACGCGGAGTTCACCACCCCAGCAGGCTTTTGGCCAGTTAAAGGGTTGAAATTCGTAATGATTTTTGACTAAACGCTGAGTTTTTTGGAATTTGTTGCCTTGGGGTTTAGGCGATCGCATCAAATGCAAAACTGTAATCTGGCGATTTTGCTTTCTAGCTTCATAAATTCTTTGGATAATTCGCGACGCAACTATCCCCCGTCCCCGAATTAACACTGTACCACCCTGTTGTTCCAGTTGCTGATAAATATGGTCGTGTGCTTCATAGGCATTCACCACAGACTTAAAGTCTTGATATTTTTCTCTATAAGCTTGTAAATCTGGCAGAAACTGAATTGCTGGATATCCAGTAGCTAAATGTAAATAACGACTAACTATAAAAGCATAATTTCCCGGCCCGCGAGAATAAGCTACACAATATCTGCCATCATCTGTTTTGCGAATTGCCCGCACTCGCCCATAACGATAAATTTGATTCCAGCCAATGCGCTTCACTTCCCGGTCTATGGAATCGAAGACATTACCTGCACGGGGTGTATAAGTTTCCGCAAAGGTTGGTTCAGCAAACACTTGCCATAAATACCGCGATGCCGAATTCAGCTGACCTTTGCTAAAGTCACGCCAAGCTTCCCGCAAAGCATAACTGGGCCAACCCCAAATATTATCAGGACAAGAATCGGAATTGGATCGCAGTCTTTCATGTAAGGGAATTTGCGAATTCAAACAAAGGCGCTTGTAACGCGCGTATGGTTCTGCTTCTAATCCCAAAGCAACAATTTTGTCGGCACTTACACCACTAATTCGCAACAAGTCAACCCAAACAAAACTACCTAATCCCGCCCCAATTGCCAAATAATCACATTTATCTACTGGTAAGCCTGTGGCGTGAAGTGCTTGTACAACAACTGTTTCCGCTTGAAAAGCTGGTGGGGGAAAATTGCTTGCCAAAGGTGTCATCGGCGGGGCTGGTGGCAAGCCAGGGTCTGGGTTATTAGTATTGTGGTTAAATCGAATCATTGACGGTGGGCTGGTAGCTTGGGTAGTGGCGTTGACACCAAACATCACCGTCATCATGTAGGGACCAATTTGCAACGTATCACCGTTAGCTAAAACACCACGGTTTTGTCGTTGACCGTTAATAAATACACCGTTAACGCTGCCTTGATCAATTACTACTAGCTGGTTTTGTTCCCAATCAATGAGGGCATGAAAGCGGGAAACTTCATTACTGTTAAGCAGCATTCTCGCAACGCGCTGTCCCTGAAGTTCAGCAGGTAAACGGGTGAATTCACGACCAAAAGCTATAGGCGTACTCAACGTTGGTTCTCGCCGTTCCCCCGTCGCTGGATCTTCCCAACTTAATTGAATTTGTGGATTACTCATTAAATATTCTCCCCCATCTCCCTCATCTCCTTAATGATTGGGTGCTACCAACACACTGACTGCCGCAGCCAAAGATGTCCCACACCAAGGACAGCCAATTTGCAGATTCTCCGCAGGAGACACTTTATGACATTTGGGACACTCTAGTCCATAAACTCCTTGTGGCTGTGCTGGGGGTGTGGGTAGATGATGATGCTTCTGTTGTCCTAATGGCTGTTGTGGGGGTATTAGTGGTTGTGGTGGAGTCAAAATTGTTACAGGAATACTAGCGATCGCCATCCTCGTAACTTGGAGTTTCATTTGACCCAAATAGATAATACTGCCCTCATTTAAAGGCATTTCACCCTGGACTAATTGCTGTCCATCTACGAGGGGAGGATTGGGCGATCGCAGATTTCTGAGATAAAAGCGTTGCTGCTGGGTGTGAAAAAATATTTCCACATGTAAACCAGATACAGTTGGGTTACTTAGAACAATGTCACACCGGAGTGGATCGCGACCGATGCGGACGTTGCCAGGATTTTTACTTGGCTGTTGTTCATAAATATGCTGAATTCTATCTTGGCCTGCATCGTGCCACTGTAAAGTTAGTGCGTTCATTGTTCTAACTTAGGTAACTCGTATTTAGTTACTTCAACTTCTTCCTGTGCGATTCCTAACACGATTGAGCAGACGCAAGCAAGTATTTAGCACAAACTTCAACAAAACGATATCGAGATCATTTGCTTGATCTGGCAGATGCTAATTTATCAGCAACACGTGTGGTTTCTGGCAGCCGATATTTTGGTGTGCAGCGTAATACATAGTCAATTGCTGTAAGTAAACTGATTCTATGACCGATGGAGACATACACAGGTTTTACACCTTTACGTGTTCTTAAAACTGCCCCAATAGTTTCACCTTTATCTATTAGAGGTTGCCAGTTACCTTTAGTATCTGGCAATTCGTCATGCTTACCAATTAACAAGGATTTTGCTACACCAATTGTGGGTGTATCCAAGATTACTCCTAGATGGCTAGCTATGCCAAATCTTCGAGGATGAGCGATGCCTTGACCATCACACAAAATGATATCTGGTGTAATTTTAATTTTTTCTAGCGCGTCGAGTACTGCTGGTATTTCCCGAAATGAAAGGAAACCAGGAATATACGGAAACGAAGTAGGACGGTGTGCTAATGTCGTTTCTATTACTTGTAAATCGGGAAAACTCAACACTGCTACTGCTGCACGACTAATAGTGCCATTGGCTTCAAAACCCATATCTACCCCAGCAACGTACTGGACAGGTTGTTTAAATTGATCTAATTGAATTACCTGATTTTGCAAATTTTCTTGGATATTTATAGCTTCTGCCAACGTCAAAGACCAAGGATGATGTTGATAAATTTTCATGATCAAAGTCAAAATTAAAAGTGTGCTTTTCCGAAATTTTGATTGGCAATAGTGTATCTACCGATGACACTAATTTTAAAATTTTTGTAGTCTTTGAGGAAATCACATTCATTTGTGTATCAATAATTGATGAACTATAGCACTTTATTGAATTGAAAAAATATGCGTAATATTAGCAGAAATCTTGATAATAAATTTCAATACGGAGTTTACATTGCTGGAGGAATAAGTTTTTTGATTTTGGCAATGATGATCCGTCCCTTTGCCGTTGTTAATGCTGGGGAACGAGGTGTAGTTATGCAGTTTGGCAAAGTTCAAGATAAAGTTTTAGACGAAGGTCTACATCCTATTATGCCAATTGTGACATCAGTTAAAAGACTCAATGTTCGCGTTCAGCAAAATACTTTTAAATCTGATGCGGCTTCTAAAGACCTCCAAACAATCACCACAGAACTTGCAGTTAACTGGCACATTGACCCACTAAAGGTAAATAAAATTTTCCAACAAGTTGGAGATGAGAAACTAATTATTGATGGAATTATTACCCCTGCGGTATCCGAAGTTTTGAAAGCAGCTACTGCTAAAAAAACAGCCGAAGAAGTCATTACTAAAAGAACAGAATTAAAGCAAGAAATTGACAGTAATCTCAAAAATCGCTTAGCATCTTATGGCATTATTATAGATGATGTTTCTCTGGTAAATTTCGCCTTTTCTCCAGAGTTTAGTAGAGCAATTGAATCTAAACAAATAGCTGAACAAGAGGCTAAACAGGCAGAATTTATTGCTCAGAAAGCGACTCAAGAAGCCCAAGCAGATATCAATCGGGCTAAAGGTCAGGCTGAAGCACAAAGATTACAACGGCTAACTTTAACGCCAGATTTATTACAAAAGCAAGCAATAGAAAAATGGGATGGTCGTTTTCCCACAGTCATGAGTGGTAATGGTTCTTTGCCATTGATCAATATTAGTCCTAATAGTTTAGCAAGCGGAGATACTAAACAGTAATTTTGAGTGCTGATTTCTGATACTGTGTTTGTTTTCACAATACCAGGTGTACGCGCCTTGTCTGTGTAGCCCCGGTATCACCTCTGTTAATTTGTTGTTTGCCTTTTGAAAATAATCATTTCAGTACCAACAACTGGATTACGCGCTACCAACCTGTCTTGAGAGTCGATAATTTCTAGATGAGTGAAATCAAGTTCTTGAGAGCGTTGTAATATTTCTGTGGCTAGTTGATTTTGTTGGGATTCTGGAAGATTGTACCAATCATCATTAATTTTGACAGTTAGATTGCTAGTGCGGAAGTTAGCTTGAATGGATTCTATCAAGCCGGAGGCAAAGCGATCGCTAATTTCGGCAACTTGATTTTCAATGGCTGCAATTAAGGTTTGTTCTGGTGTCAATTTGATGGTCGGTGTTGGTGTTGCTTCTGGTTCCGGCGTAATTTCTTCTAATGGCTGTGGCTCTGGTGCTGTTAACTCTGGTGGAATAGTAATTGTGGGAGTTGGTGTCGATACAGGAACCTCCTCAACTGGGGTAACTGTTGCTATTTCAGTTGGTTTTTTAGTCAACACAGTTGCAGTTGACCAAAATATAGTTACAGTAATTACCGCGAGAATTCCTGTCAACACTGTATCTGACAAGTTGTTAGATACATTTGATGGTAAAAACAAACGGACTTGTCTTAAAAATCTATTCCATTGTGTTGCCAAACGTTGCCAAAAACTGGGTGTTTCTTCAGTACCCGGTGGGGGTGCAGTCTCCAGTTTCACCACCGCAGTTTCTAAAATTCCAATCATCCCTCGGAGAATTTGGATGATTTTGACTTTCCAAAAAGGTGGTTGACGGGAATCAGTGGACACTGACTGATTCGCTTCAGGTTCACGGGAGGAAGGGGGTTGTGAATTGGGATCGTCTTGTGACATGGAACTTTCACCAAAAGCAGCGAATCAAAGACAAATAACTAGCATTTTTGCTGCTGCTGCCTCTTTTGCCCTAATGTATCATTTCAATGCTCATTGCTTCTTCGGCTAAACTGACTAGTTATTGAGTTTTGGTGAGTTTATGAACCTGAAACGCCGTCAATTTCTATTTTTAGGTAGTCTTGGTACTCTTGGTACAGGACTTCTCGGTTGGACACTAACTCGACAAAATGGCCAAATTGCTAATGTTGCTGATTCAGCAGTTATAGCCGCCACCCCAGCCAAAAATGACTTGCTATTGCGTTTTGTTTCTGTTGCAGATACAGGAACTGGTGCTAAAGGACAATATGCTGTGGCTGAGGCGATGAATTTTCATCACCAGCGAAATCCCTATGATTTAGTAGTTTTAGCTGGAGATAATATTTACAACGATGGCGAAATTGAAAAAATAGGTGCCGTTTTTGAGCGTCCCTATGAAAATTTACTGTCTCAGAATGTCAAATTTCACGCTTGTTTAGGAAATCATGACATTCGCACTGAGAATGGTGACCCACAAGTCAAATATCCCGGCTTTAACATGAAGGGACGTTATTACACATTTCGCCGTGACGCAGTACAATTTTTTGCTTTAGATACTAACCGTAATGCTGATTGGGAGAAACAAGCAGTTTGGTTAGACCAAGAATTAAGCCGCAGTGATGCACCGTGGAAAGTAGTATTTGGACATGACCCGTTTTATTCATCGGGACACTATGGAGTTAGCCAAGCATTAATTAAACGCTTTGTACCTTTATTTAAAAAGTACAATGTGCAACTTTATATCAATGGCCATGACCATAATTATGAGCGTACTCGTGCTATTGAAGGCACAACTTATTTAACAACTGGTAGTGGTGCAGGTGTTCGTCCTGTGGGGCGTTCTGAGTGGACAGAACATGCTGCTGAAAGGTTGGCTTTTGCTGCTTATGAAGTATATCCCGATAGAATTGAAGTCAGCACAATGGGCACTGATAAAAAGATTTTCGACAAAGGCGTAATTAAGTTTCAGTCTGTTTAAGTTTAGTTAAAACTAGGGTGGGCATTTGCCCACCAAATACATTGCATTCAAATAAAAGATTGAAGCAGTACTAAACGTGATACGCCGTTATAACTTTTGTTTTGTCTTGACTGTATATTGATTCAACTCTTTGATATTCAAGATGCATCCACCAAACTTTAATCCTGTTACCTTGTGCTGAAGCACTTCCCGCTATGAAGTAACCAGCTTTTTGCATCATTTCTTCAAATTGACTGGAGTCTATGACCTTACATTTAAATTGAGGTATTCCTTGTATTTGGTGCTTCTCTAGGGTCATAGGTTCCCTGATACGTAGTCAATATCTTGTATCCAGGTAATACTAAAGCAATGCCAGCCGGGCTGTGAATTTTACCAGGATACTTGTAAGGTAAATCATCAGGAATACTTCCGCCAATCCGAATATTAAATCCTGGGAGCCACACATATAAACCAGGGATTAGCAAGTCCATACTATAAACGATCGCCCTCATTTGCTCGTTTTCTTTGGGGGCGATGCTGTTCCTTATCCGTAATCCAAAGTTTGGTTTTGTGACACTTAGCATAGTTTCAATCCCTTGTGGGGATTTTTGAATTTGTTAATTTCCTAGTGGAAATTGGTTAGTCGTTCTACAAATTTTAGGAGTTTCAATCCCTAATAGGGATTATATCTTGACAATCTTCATTATAAAACCCCTGCTTCAGAATTTGTCAAAGCAGATGTATTCATCCAGAACTGCGCCATTTTGTACTGTAATTATCTATTTACTCAAGAATTATTTTTAGTTGAGTTAAGAGAGCAGCGATCGCATTATAGTAAATCACATCAACTGGACTCAAGAAAAAGTTTATGATTTTAGAGGCAGTGATGCTGAATATCAAACCTGGACTGGAAGATGATTTTGAATCTGCTTTTAAAAAAGCTTCTAGTATTATCTCAAGAACTAACGGATATATATCACATGAACTTCATCGATGCATAGAAGCTCAAAGTAAATATTTGTTACTTGTCAAATGGGAGAGTTTAGAAGCTCATACTGTGGGATTTAGAGGCTCTGCTGAGTATCAAGAGTGGAAAAAATTGCTGCATCATTTCTATGAGCCATTTCCCACTGTTGAACACTTTGAAGAAGTAGAATTAGCTTAAGTTTTTTAGCAATTACTCCACTCTTTGTAACTGCGCTACTCTGGGGTCAACAATTTTTTGCCCCAAACTAGCAAATTTAATTGCTACAGATACTTTATTACCTTCACCAAAGACGTGCGTAATTTCACCGATACCAAAAGCTTTATGTAAGACGCGATCGCCTACTTGCCAGTTTTGGGGTGTATAGGGCTTACCGCCAGCTTTAGCCGCAGTTTTGGTCTGTGGATGACGGACTTTTCGAGTGTTTAATAATTCTTCAGGTAGTTCGTCGAGAAATTGCGATCGCATGGCGGGTTCACGAGAACCATATAAACGACGTTCACGGGCGAAAGATAAATACAATCTTTCTTGGGCGCGAGTAATACCGACGTAACACAAACGGCGTTCTTCTTCCAAGGATGCTGGGTCATTCATAGAACGGTAATTGGGAAATAGTCCCTGTTCTAACCCCACCAAAAACACTACGGGAAATTCTAACCCTTTAGAAGAGTGCAATGTCATTAAAGATACAGCTGTTTGTCCTTCTTTTAAGTTATCTAAATCAGAACTAAGGGCGGTACTTTGCAAAAAGGCGGGAAGGGAGACATCTTCGTTCTCTTCTTGAAATTGTAGTGTGGCGTTGTAAAGTTCCTGGACGTTTTGGATGCGGTCTTCGGCTTCATCTGTACCTTGATTTTGCAAGTCTTGAATGTAACCAGATTCGTCTAAAAGTCCCATCAGTAACTCGGAAACTGAAACTGTAGCAATTTGTTCTTGGCAATTGCGAATCATGGCTGCAAAGTTATTCACAGCTTTTGCGGAACGTCCAGCTAATGTATTTACTGATGTCTCATCGCTAATAATTTCCCACAGCGTTGTGCTTAATTGCTGGGAAGCATTCACCAAATTGTCGATGGTAGCTTTACCTATTCCTCGCCGAGGAGTATTAATAACTCGTAATATACTGACTGTATCTGAGGGATTAGCGATCGCTCTTAAATAAGCTATGACATCTTTAATTTCTTTGCGATCATAAAATTTCATTCCGCCTACAACTGTATAAGGAATTTGATTCCTCACCAACAGTTCTTCAAAAGGGCGTGATTGGGCGTTGGTACGATAAAGTATGGCAAAACTACCCCAATCTAACTCTGGGTTTTGGTGTTCCAAAGTCTTAATTTGCCGAATCACAAAATCGGCTTCGTCTAATTCATCATCTGCTTTGTGACAATAAATCTGTTCACCCTCACCCCGTGTGGGTTTAAGGATTTTATCAATCCGTTGGGTGTTATTTTCAATTAATTCATTAGCTGCTTGCAAAATATTTTCACAAGAGCGATAATTTTCCTCTAGCTTCACCATTGTACGGGTGTCTGCATCTGGCAAACCATCGCCAAAGTCTTGCTGAAATTCCAGCAAAATAGTAAAGTCTGCCATCCTAAAACTGTAAATAGACTGGTCAGCATCACCCACAACAAAAACTGAACGATTGCGCCATTCCCATTCACTCTTTCTATCTTCGCCATTGGTTACTAACAAGCGAATTAAATCATATTGAGTACGGTTGGTATCTTGATATTCATCTACAAGAATATGCCCAAATTTGCGATGCCAGTAACCTAAAACCTGCTCGTTTTGCTGAAATAATCTTGTAGGAACCAGAATCAAATCATCAAAGTCGAGGGCATTATTTTCGGCTAACCTAGCTTGATATACGTCATAAACATTAGCTATTACTCTTCCCCGATAATTGGGTTGTTCTCGCTCGAAGTCTTGGGGCGAGAATCCTTGGTTTTTAGCGTTACTGATAGCGTAGCGCACAGAACGGGCATCAAATTTTTTATCGTCTAAATTTAACTGTTTGGTGACGATATCTTTAATTAAACTTTGGACATCCGATTCATCAAAAATAGAAAAATTGCGATTCCACCGCCGTCCTTTTTCATCTTGATATTTTTCAATATCAAACCGGAGAATCCGCGAAAATAAACTGTGAAAAGTGCCACACCACAAGTCTTTGATAGTGTTTTTGTAGACTTGCGATCTCAATTGCGTTTGTTGGTATTCTGTCAGTAAATCAAACCGTTGACCATGTTCTTTCATGGCCAATTGTTCCGCAAATAATTTTTGAATCCGTTCCTTCATCTCCCGCGCGGCTTTGTTGGTGAAGGTCACCGCTAGGATATTTTCTGGATCAACACGGTGTGTGAGAATTAAATTCGCAATGCGATAAGTCAGCGCTCGCGTTTTACCGGAACCTGCGCCAGCAACAACTAACAAAGGGCCGCAGTAATGTTCAACGGCTTGACGCTGGCTGGGGTTAAGGTGACTGAGGAAATCAATGGTGGTTGTCATGGATAGTCAAGGCGACTGAGCAAATAATCGCTCCTTTGAGAGTATCGCAATTAACGAATACAATTCTAGATTAATTAAAAACGACTAGGTATTGGGCATTAAGAATTAAATTTTCTCCCCGTTTCCCCATCACTCTTGCACAGTCAATGGCAAGTGAACAGTAAAAGTAGACCCAACTCCAAGCTGACTTTTAACCATAATTTCACCACCCATCATCTGGCAAAAGTGGCGGCTAATTGCTAACCCCAACCCAGTACCACCATATCGTTTTGTGGTTGATGTATCACCTTGTGTAAAGGGTTTAAATAGCTGTTGCTGTTGGCTAATAGACATACCAATACCTGTGTCAGCCACGGTGAAGCTAATTACACCCAAAGGCGCATTTGGTAGTAGGTCTGTCTTTTCACTCTTCACTGTTAAGCTAATCTTGCCATTGGTGGTAAACTTGGCGGCGTTGCTGAGTAAATTTAATAACACTTGCCGCATCCTAGTTTGATCTGCATACATTGTACCAAGTTGTTCTTCGCAATGAACTTCTAGAACGTTGCCATTTTTGTCTATAGCAGATTTGACCGTTAAAACTACATTATTAATTAGTGTGGCGATCGCAAATGTTTCTGGATAGAGAGTCATTTTCCCCGCTTCAATTTTTGATAAGTCGAGGATGTCGTTAATCAACTCCAGTAGATGTCTACCAGCAGAGTTGATGGTTTCTA
Source organism: Trichormus sp. ATA11-4-KO1 (assembly GCA_019358915.1). Classification (GTDB taxonomy): domain Bacteria; phylum Cyanobacteriota; class Cyanobacteriia; order Cyanobacteriales; family Nostocaceae; genus LEGE-11386. The sequence goes on along the minus strand of JAHHIM010000022.1, from coordinate 30,159 downwards.
AGTCAGTGATGAAGTCTCCCGACAAATCTAAATCGGTAGCGTCGTCTTGTAGCAGTTGACTCAAGCCGATAACCGCATTTAATGGTGTGCGTAACTCGTGGCTGACATTTGCCAGAAATACACTTTTTGCTTTGCTAGCTGCTTCTGCTAGTTCTTTGGCTTGTTCTAGTTCTTTAGTCCGCTCCGATACCCGCTCAATCAGACGATTAAGCGATTTTGCTAATAAGCCAATTTCATCTTCAGTAGTGACAGGAGCGCGCAAATCAAAATTAGATTTTCTTGCGACTTGTTCAGCAACTTGGGTGACAGTAATTACTGGTTCAGCGATCGCGCGACTGGTTCGCCATGCGACAATGGCGGCGATGGCTACTGACACCAGCATACTCATCATGACAATAAATCTTTCAACTCCTTTGGCCTGTTCTACATCTTGTTGCCTTGCTTCTTCTTGACGTTCGGCAGTTTGCAGGATATTTGTCAATTTTTGCGAGAGTTGGTCTAGTTGCATGGCTGTTTCACCACGCATAATTTTAAGTAACTGCTCCCTAGCGATGTCAACCTTTTCTGGCTGCACTTGCTGAGAGTCGATTTCTTGTAAAACAGCTTCTATTTGGTCAACGTATGATTTTAAACTAAATCCATAATCTTGCAATAAAGCTTGTAAATTAGCACTTGTTGCCGCTAATCGGCTAGGATTCCTGTCTATATATTTGGTAATTTCTTTCTCCAAATTTTTAGCTGTGTTCACACTCTGGAGAAATTTAACTTTTTTATTTGGCAGTCGTTGTGAATTTTCCAAGACTGCAACTAAATTGGAGCTATGCAATTGCGCTCCCAATACCGCATCTTTATAATTTGTGAGTAGTTGTCTTTGTTCCTGGGCTTGATTAAATTGCCTGATTTCTCTGCCTCGGTAGTAATTGGCGATTACTAACCCAGTAAGCGAGCCAAAAAAGCCAATCCCGATGGCCACAAAATATCCATAGCCAATTTTTTGATGTATGCGCCAGGAACTGGCTTTGAGTTTCCCTCGTGAGGGAAATTCTATGGTCGGGAGTTCGTCTATTGAAGGCTCTTCTGTTGGCACTTTTTTGCTGTCTGGACTGCTTTCAACAGGGACTGGCTTTTGAGTTTGCATTCCTCAAACCTCCTTACCCTCCCGCAAATATGATCGCATCAGTCTTGTTGGTACGATCAAATTGATTGATGATTAACATTTAGCGTTATCTTCTTTGATAAAAAACTCAAAAAATTGCTGACTAGATGATTTTCATGAGTACTTTAATATTTAGTTACTTTGGATATGAATGTTTACACAGATGCACAGTAGAAGCCACAAAACCCTGAGTAGCAAATGTCTTTTAAAAGCTTGTCTTTTTCACCACTATTCTTATGCCCAGTTAATTATGGTGATGTTTTAACCATTGGCTGTATGTTAACCTATCCTAATCTTAGTCTTAGGAATCTACACATAGGGTTCACATAATAACATCTTTGAGTTTCTTGGGGCTAGAAACATGAAAGCCACTATATTTTGACATACGTCCTAGGTCAATAGGGATTTTATCATCAATTGGTCTGATGCTCAAATAATTTTCCTTTGAGTATTCGCCTGATGTTGGGCAGTTAGCGGATTTTTGAATAGACTTCTCTGGAAATTAACCCATAGGCTGAATAAATCAAAGAGCAAAACTTATATTTACGGTGATATTTAAGTAACTTTTGATGAAAACCCTCTGCCTAGTATTTATTTTGACACCATAAAAGCAGAGGGAGCTTTCTATCGCAGCTTCTTTGCTGAATATTTCAATTCAGTGGAACTGGATATGGGGTGTGAGAAATAATTTTACCCAGTTCCTGATCGGCTGAGGTTTAATTTAGTATCTAAGCGATCGCTGCCGCCAGCGACTGATTGACTAATTCTTTCAACAATTCAGCCTTATCGGTGTGTTCCCAGGGCAAATCTAAATCATTGCGCCCCAAATGACCGTAAGCCGCGACGTCCTGATAAAAACGTCCGCCTCTTTCACTTGGTAGGTTGCTTAAATTGAAAACATGGATAATCCCTGCTGGACGTAGTTCAAAGTTCTGTTTGACTACTTCCAGTAAAGTTTCATCATCTACTTTGCCAGTACCAAAGGTATCGAGGAAAATGCTCACTGGACGCGCTACACCAATGGCATAACTTAGCTGAACTTCACACTTTTGGGCTAACCCCGCAGCGACAATATTTTTGGCTACATAGCGAGCAGCATAAGCGGCAGAACGGTCTACCTTAGTGGGATCTTTACCGGAAAAAGCGCCGCCGCCATGCCGTGAATAACCACCGTAGGTATCAACAATAATTTTCCGTCCTGTCAATCCCGAGTCTCCTTGGGGTCCACCAATGACGAATTTGCCAGTGGGGTTAACTAAAAAACGTGTCTCTTGACTCGGTTTAATATCTATGTCGCCAAATACAGGTTCGACTACCATTGACCAAAGGTCTTGTTTAATTTTAGCCTGTACCGCAGCTTCATCAGTGATTTCCCCAATACTCTCTGTGTGTTGAGTAGAAATCAGAATCGTATCAATACCTACCGGATACCCGTCTTCGTAGGCAACAGTTACTTGAGTTTTGCCATCGGGGCGTAAGTATGACAACTTGCCTGTTTTGCGGACTACTGCCAGTCTGCGAGCAATACGGTGGGCGAGACTGATGGGTAAAGGCATCAATTCTGGTGTTTCGTTACAAGCAAAGCCAAACATTATACCTTGATCACCCGCGCCAATTGCGTCGAATAATTCATCACTATTCTGCTGACGTGTTTCTTGAGCGGTGTTAACACCTTGGGCGATATCGGGTGATTGTTCATCTAAAGCTACGATAACACTGGTACTGCTCGCAGAAAATCCATTAACAGCATCTAAATAGCCAATTTCCGCTATTTTTTTGCGCGCAAGGTTGACGTAGTTTACATTAGCTTTACTGGTAATTTCACCAGTAATTAGCACCAAACCAGTATTAACTACTACTTCAGCCGCCACACGACTGCTGGGATCTTCTGTCAGTAAGGCATCAAGAATAGTATCAGAAATCTGATCGCAAATTTTATCTGGATGACCTTCGGTAACTGATTCGGAGGTAAATAAATAGCGACGAGACAAAGAGGTTTCCTCCTTTTGAAGTATTGTCGCTGGCTAAATTTTGGATATTTATTTAGTTCAGCTACTAATTTCTGAAATCATAACAATATTTACATGCTCAGTAGTGAGTATTTCTTAAAAAGTCATTTATGGAAATTAAGTAATCAGTTAAAATAATAAGATTTAATGAGTTGCATGATGATTTTTGGTATAAAAAAGGGGGACACCCAGAAGCACCCCCAAAAGCTTTGACACAAACACTGTTTGCTTAAACTTGAACTGCTAATTTTGCTTCCTTTGCTGTCAACCGCTCGTAAGTAGCGCGCATTTTCAAACCTGTCAGCACTTGGAACAAACCAGTCCCATTGTTGGAACCTGGATACTCACGGTGTTGAAGTAACAAGTGAGTCATTTCACCATCGTATTTGGTGGATGTTTTACTGAGATGAGTTTCGATGTAAATAATTTCTTCCAGGTTATCAAATTGACCGTCTACCTCTAATACTGAGACGTAGCGACCGTAGTAGACATCTGAACCATAGTACAGTTGCATACCAGGGTAAGAACAGGTTAATTTGCGCCCGCAAGGAGTCCAGTGAATTGTCGAGCCTTCATCAAATAGGTAAGTTGGTTCATAGCCTTCCTTACCTTCACGTTGCAGCATACGTACCCGCAGGACTTTGCGCTCTGTATCGTTTTTGATTAAGTTTGTGGGCAATACCTGGAGAACTACATCAGCAAATTCTCTTTGTGGTTCAATGAACTTTTCAAAATCAGGTTTACGAGAATTGATTTGAGCTAAGACATCTTCATAGCGATGACCTCTTTCTGCCATGTCTCGCTGGATTTTCCAGGCAATTTTAACTTCATCGCTGATGTCGAAATAGACACTGAAATCAAGCAGCGATCGCACACGCTCATCATATAAAGGATGCAGTCCTTCAACTACGACAATGTGATTTGGCTCCACGCGCTCTGGCGGATCAATCATGCCGGTTTCGTGGTTGTAAATCGGCTTATCAATTGCTTGACCTTCCTTGAGCGCTTTAATTTGCTCATACATCAGGTCAAAATTGTTTGCCCTGGGGTCAAGTGCAGTGATTCCAGTCTCTTTACGCTGTTTGCGATCTAGGGAATGATAGTCATCTAAACAGATGACTGTCATGAACTCTTCACCAAATAAATCTATTAAACGACGCAAAAACGTAGATTTACCGCACCCGGAGTCTCCGGCTACTCCAATCAATACCACGCGTTCCGGCTTACTTGTCATAAATCTCCTCTAAATACTAAATCAAATGTGTCAATCAATATTTTTTCACACAGCAGATTTTGAAGCCAGGAGTTTACCCCATTGGTTTATCCTGCGTTCTTGCTACCCAGCAGGGCTAAGAAATATTTGGACGAGTAGACAACTAAGTAATAGTCGTCACTTGTCTGACCGAACCTTAATTTACTGCTGGTAAGTATTTAATCCTAGTGGTATATTAGATTTTAACAGAATGGGGTATTCTGTAACAAGGTTTGCTGTCAGGAATCATCTAGAGCTTTACTAGTCATCCTAATGATTTAGTTGTTGATTTTAAAAGTCCTGTCATCATCACCTATAAACGATGTGTCAACCACATATATTGCTCTGTACCTCTATTGTTCAAGTCTATAAGGTATAATTTTCTTTGGCAGCAAATTTTATCTATTTCTCGAATTTTAATTTGGGGTCTGGCAATGCTCTTCATCTTCAAAGCCAGAATCTATCTCCAGAATGATTAGGTAAGTTGCACAATAAAAATTTTTGCCAGTAATTGTCTAAAAAGCTCAAATGTATGAACATGAGGGTGATCACAAGGTACTGACAGAGGTTGACAGATGTTTCACATCAAGTAAAACTGATTGTAGTTGCTTATATAACTTTTCCCTCAATCATAATTGTTTGTAGCTAAACCTATTCTGATCATGGCATTAGCTGTGATAGTGAAATATATGGCTAAAAACATTACTGGGAGGTAAATACGCCAGAGAATTTAGAACCAATTAGAAAAATTTTTCTTGATTAGTCCTATCTAGTGTAAATGCCTCAAAAAAGTCAACACTTAGAGGCAAAATGAGCAATGGCTTGTGCCAATCAAAGTTGCCTTTTCATGCTATATTTCATTGCATCTTGCCCTTTGGGTGGTTGAGAGCTATCTCCCTGATCAGAGTAGTAGTTCACGAAAAAAAAATTAAATTGACTCATTATTAACATTCTCCCAAAGGCTTATCCTTTACCGTAGAAGGTGAACAGGTGTGTTTTTTGCTATGCTTGCATGTCTTTAGGTGAGTGTACTGAGTACGGCATTAGCTCATGATGCCGCTTTCCCATCGCACCAGTTTTGGTAGCCAAAAATCCGATAAACTAAAGCTGGTATGTGACGGGAAAAGTTTTTTTGAGAAACGGTTTAGTAAAAATCGGAGTGGTAGAACGAATGTACAATCAAGGTGCTGTTGAGGGTGCTGCCAACACAGAATTAGGTAGCCGCGTCTTCGTTTACGAAGTGGTGGGTCTGCGTCAAAACGAAGAAACTGATAAAACGAACTACCCAATTCGTAAAAGTGGCAGTGTGTTCATCAGAGTACCTTACAACCGCATGAATCAAGAAATGCGACGGATCACTCGCCTAGGCGGCAAAATTGTTAGTATCCAACCTGTAAGTGCTCTAGAACAACTTAATGGTAAAGCCTCATTAGCGAGTGCTGATCACAAAGAGGAAGCTTTAGTCACATCTGGAGAGAATGCTAACAGTGAGGGGAATGGTAAAGCCACACCTGTGAATGCGAATAGTGAAGTCAAGGGCTTCGCTAAACCACCAGCTGAAGAACAGCATAAGAAGAAGGACAAAAAAGGCAACACCATGACTCAAGCGAAAGCCAAAAAAGGCGCTGACGTTCCTGTGAACATTTACCGTCCTAATGCCCCATTTATTGGTAAGTGCATATCTAACGAACCATTAGTAAAAGAAGGCGGGATTGGTATTGTTCAGCACCTCAAGTTTGACCTGACCGACGGTGATTTGAAGTACGTAGAAGGGCAAAGTATTGGCATTATTCCGCCAGGTGTGGATAAGAACGGCAAGCCAGAAAAACTCAGACTATATTCGATCGCCTCAACTCGCCATGGCGATGATGTGGATGATAAAACAGTATCGCTGTGTGTTCGCCAGTTAGAGTACAAGCACCCAGAAACCGGCGAAACAGTCTATGGTGTTTGTTCTACTCACCTGTGTTTCTTGGAACCAGGAGCAGAAGTAAAAATCACTGGCCCAGTGGGTAAGGAAATGTTGTTACCCGATGATCCTGAAGCCAAGGTGATCATGATGGCAACTGGTACAGGTATTGCTCCCATGCGCGCTTACCTATGGCGGATGTTCAAGGATGCAGAAAGAGCAGCTAACCCAGATTACCAGTTTAAAGGATTCTCTTGGCTGATATTTGGTGTCCCCACAACTCCTAACATCTTATATAAAGAAGAACTGGAAGAAATACAACAGAAGTATCCTGATAACTTCCGCCTCACCTATGCTATTAGCCGGGAACAAAAAAATCCCCAAGGTGGCAGAATGTATATCCAAGACCGTGTAGCAGAACATGCAGATGAACTGTGGCAGTTGATTAAAGAAGAAAAGACTCACACCTACATCTGCGGTTTGCGTGGTATGGAAGGTGGTATCGATGAAGCCCTAACAGCTGCTGCTGCTAAAGAAGGAGTAGTCTGGAGTGAATACCAGAAAGAACTCAAAAAAGTTCATCGCTGGCACGTAGAAACCTACTAAATGCTTCCTTTCTGAGTTATGAATGGGTGAGTAGGGTGGGCAATGCCCACCCTACAATTGTTTTATATGGACAGCTGAGAAAAGAGTTCTAAGTGCTTGATTCACCCGCAGGCTTTAGCCTGTGGCTATACAAACAAAGCCGTGATTAGCAGGCTAATTAGTTAGTATAAATATTCAGCACTCAGGAAGGAAGTACTCAGCACTCAGAAAATAGGGTGCAAAATTTGTGGGTGTGAAATTAGGAATATTAGGATTAGGCACTGTCGGCACAGGTACAGTGCAATTACTACAAGATGTAGTAGGGCGTAACCCGTTATTGAGGGAGATAGAAATATATCGGGTGGGAGTACGATCGCTTGATAAAATTCGTCAAGTAGAATTACCTCCGGGCGTATTAACCACAGACTTAGCAGCCATTGTCAGTGATCCGGCTGTGGATATAGTCGTTGAGGTGATGGGTGGACTGGAACCAGCGCGATCGCTAATTCTCAAAGCCTTAAGTCATGGTAAGCACGTCGTCACCGCCAACAAAGCCGCGATCGCCCGGTTTGGGGCAGAAATTTTTACAACTGCCAACCAAGCTGGCGTATATGTGATGTTGGAAGCTGCTGTTGGTGGCGGTATCCCCGTGATTCAACCCTTAAAACAATCTTTAAGCGTTAACCGTATTCATACTGTTACTGGCATCGTTAACGGTACAACTAACTACATTCTGACACGGATGCAAACCGAAGGCAGCAACTTCAGCGATGTTTTAGCTGATGCCCAAAAACTCGGTTACGCCGAAGCTGACCCCACAGCTGATGTAGACGGCTTGGATGCAGCAGATAAAATTGCCATCTTGGCATCATTAGGCTTTGGTGGACGCATCAATCTAGAAGATGTTTATTGTGAAGGAATTCGGCAAGTCAGCAAAACAGATATAGCCTATGCTGAAAAATTGGGATTTGTGATTAAACTGTTAGCGATCGCTAAACAATACACTCCCGCATCTTCCCTTTCCGTCAGAGTTCATCCCACCTTAGTGCCTAAAGTACATCCTTTAGCTAGCATCAACGGTGTTTATAACGCCATTCTCGTAGAAGGAGAACCCATCGGGCAGGTAATGTTTTTCGGACCTGGTGCGGGTGCAGGTGCTACAGCCAGTGCAGTCACCTCAGATATTTTGAATTTAGTTGCTGTCCTCAAAACTAGTACAGCCAAACCAAATCCACTCTTAACTTGTGGACATCAGGATTACTGTCAAATTTCTCCAATGACAGAACTAGTAACACGATTTTATGCCCGGTTCCTCACCAAAGACCAACCCGGAGTCATCGGTAAATTGGGTACTTGCTTTGGCAACTATGGCGTCAGTTTAGAGTCAGTTGTGCAGACAGGCTTTCAGGGAGGACTCGCGGAGATTGTAGTTGTGACTCACGATGTGCGGGAAGGAGATTTTCGGCAAGCCCTAGCAGAAATTCGTAATTTAGAAGCGATAGACAGTATTCCCAGTTTACTACGGGTGCTGTGAAGGGGAAATAAAGAGGCAGAGGGGAAAGAACTTATATTAATAATCTCCTCTACTCCCCTGTGCTTCCCTAATTGTTGTAAAGTAAAAACAAATTTTACGGTTACCAGGGTAATTACGATGACAAATCTGCCTCCTTCTGAACCGGAGTCATCTCAAAAAAATTCCCTTGGCTTTGATGAATTTATCGCTATTTTGGTTGCTTTCTCTACTATTGGCGGAATTCTGTTTTGGTCAATGTCTCGCAGTCATACAGGCTGGGACTTGAATGACCTAATCATACCCCCGACTCCATCTCCTGGGGTTGAACGCTATCCTGCATCATCTAGGTTAGAACCGAATGCAGATGCCAATCTCAACACCTTACCTTCTCCTCGAGATATCACCGTTGTTGAACCTAGAACTACTCTATCCCCAACACAAAGAGCGACTCTCCCCCTCATGATGTCATCTGCTAAGGTAGCTCCCATCAAGCCATCACACAGGCAAGCACCTTTCTCCTCTACAGACTTTGAGTCGTCAATTCAATCATCACCTTTGCCTTTAGTTACTCCTAAGGAGAAGAAGTCAATTATTCCGCCACCAATTGCATTTAACGACGTACCGACTGACTTTTGGGCAGGTCGTTTTATTGATGTTCTTTCATCCCGTGGGATTATCAAGGGCTTTCCAGATTATTCCTTTAGACCCAATCAGCCTGTAAATCGCGCTGAATTTGCGACCATACTACAACAAGCTTTTGACCAAAAGCTTGCTAAGTACACCATGTCTTTTAAAGACGTATCAGATAAATCCTGGGCAACATCGGCAATTGACCAAGCTATTACCACTGGATTTTTAAAAGGCTATCCTGATCAGACCTTTCAACCAGAACAAAAAATTTCCCGAGTGCAAGTTTTAGTGGCTCTTGTCAGTGGGTTAAATCTGCAAGAACCATCCGATCCATTGCAGGTCTTAAGTGTTTATAAAGATGCTCAAGATATTCCTGAATATGCTACTAAAAAAATAGCGACGGCTACAGCTAATGGTCTTGTAGCTGCTTATCCAGACCCAAATGTCTTAGCTCCCAATCAAGAAGCTACCCGTGCTGAGGTAGCAGTGATGATTCATCAAGCTTTGGTGCAAACAGGGAGATTAAAACAAATCCCTTCTCAAAACTACACACGATTAGCTAATTAAAGTCATGGCTACCCTACAGAAACGCCAAAGGCGATCGCCGAATGGGAAGGCCCTGGCGATCGCCGAACAAGAGTATACCGACGGTTAAATGTTAAGCTTCTGGAATATTTTTGCCGACGACTTGTGATTTGAGGGTTGTAATTTCATCAGTTAACTCTCGCCGGGTTGAAGCTTTGAGTAAATAGCGATAAACAAACCAGGCAGAGTAACCAATACCAATCAATTCAAAAGACGGTGCTACCAAAGGAATATCATTCAAAGCATCTAATATTGCCAAAAGTACCTTAACCGAGACAATTGCTGCCACAATTAAACCAATACTAACCAGGGGCTGCTTATATTGATTAAAGAAGCTTCCCAGGTATTCAGGCAGTGTTGCTAAAAAGCTAGAAATCTGTTCACCGTATTTTTGCCATTGCTCTTGAGACTGCACAGGAGGCTGGAGTTTAGTAATGGTTCCTGTTTGGTTGTTGATATCTGGCACTGTTGCCTCTTTGGACTTGGTTTCTGTGAATTCCGGTTCTTGCATTTTCACTCCCATAAATTTAACAGTTGAGTTTATCTAATCCGGACAATTACAACCAAAAGGCTGTTGATTAGGCAATGCATGAGGGCATCAGTACAACTGAGTTTGGCTCACAATAGGGTTTAGTGTCCTATAACCATAATTGCCCTGTCAGCTCTACTGCATCAACTACAAGGTAGACAGTCAGTAGAAGCATAGAAGTCAGAAGGCGGCATATAGATTAAAATCAGCTTTCCGAGTTCTATTATTTTGTGAATCAACTGGAATCCTCAGGTTGGATTATCCCATGCCGTGTCAGCTGCTCATAATAGTACTCATTCAAGTACAAATCATGCAAAAATCAGACCACCTCTCATTTATATAAGCATAAACGCCGATTTTATTTGATATTAAAGCTATCTTAAGCCGCGTTCGTCAATTAGCTCATTGGTCATTGATATTAATATGTAATAAAAGTTTTTATGTGTGCAAATAGACTAGACAAAATATTTGTTTTGTGATATGTGCATCTGAGCAGTTTTGACTGGAGGTAATTCCTCTTGACACTGACCTTGCAAGGTTCCTTGTGAGCCTCCGTTGGAGACTCACGTTAAAATCTATGCAAACTTGATAGCCTGGCGACGGCGTGACATCACCATTACTCCAGCTACCAAACCGATACCCGCCAAAGTCGCTGGTTCCGGTACTCTTCTTTTGACAATATTACCCCCTAGCAATTTGTCACTCCCTTCACCAGCATTTACACTCTGAAAGCGAGTGCTTACCCGTAGTGTGCCAGACTGAAATCCACTTAGAAATTCGCTTTCAACATCAGCAGCATTCAGGTTAGCACCACTTAAAGTAAAGCTAACATTAGTAGATTGACCTGCTGTTAAACCTTGCGTGGGATTACCACCATTAAAGTCTCCTGGGCCTGCGGAGCGAATACCAACATCAAACGTGCCAAAGGGTTGGAGCGTAGCTGGACCCGATATAGTCTGAGAAGTTAAAGATGAATTACCATAAAGCTGTGTAAAAGTACTGGACAGTGGATTGTAAGCGAATGTCAATCCATCCAAAATATCAAACCCAAAACCAACTAAAGTTGACTCAGTTGCACCATCTCCAAAAGTAGGAATTTGACCAGTAGTGTTTGTCAGAGCCAAATCGAGTAAAACATCACTTCCCACCTGAGAGAAGTTGAAGTTTACCTTTGCAGACGAACCAGTGCGAGTGGGATTAGAAGAAAAACTATCGGGGCCAAACAATATACTGAAGGCTTGAGCCGAACTTGGCATCATAGCCAAAGATGCAGCCGCAATACCAGCAGCTAATAAAGAAGGCTTGAATAAATTCAACAAGGCAGTTTTCATTGGGATTACAATTTCTATGTGCAAATTGGCACTACAAAATCATCAGTGCTTTAATCGGTAAGCTACCTAACTACAAAACACTAAGAGGATGTTTTTTGTATTTGCCAGAATACTTAACTAAATCAATTGGCTTTTAGTAAGTTTTATGGTTTTCATTACAACTGGATCTATGTTACTAAATATATAAAACATACTTAAGTATGTAAATAATTACTGTCCTCTACTTAGTCAAAACTTTATTAATTCACTCACTTTGTAAATTTACGACGAATAAATAATCAAGAATATCCAGCGATCGCAGAGTAGGTCAATGTTTTAACAGTATCAAGTTAATATCATGTTTGGTAAATTACTTGTCATCCATCGCTGCCAAGTTATGAATATTTGGGACAAAAAATCAACCTCCTGCAAAAGAGCCTTCTGCAAGAGGTTGATTTACAAGCATTAAAAATTACTGCTCACGAATAGGTGTGATTGGTTCAAACTGTAAAGGTTCAGGATTAAGCAACTGTTGCCAATTCTTAATTTGCTCCTGTGCCGCTCTGTAAGCCGTACTACTACTAGGAATCAACTTGGCAGTCTCAATAGCCCTAGGAATATCAGAATTCCCCTGAAAACGAGCAATATCCAATAATTGCTGACTCCATTGGTTAATTGCAATATTCGCATCCATCCGCAAGACGCTAGCTCTGGGCACTCTATCAGCCAGTCCTATTGCCTGAACTAAAGCTTCTGGTGTGCCAGTGACTGCCACTTCTTTTGCTCTATTCCAGTTTTCTCTAGCGCGGATTTGTCCTTGCCAATCCTCAATCGCTGACTTTGCTTCACCAGCAAGCGATCGCCCTGACAATGCCAGTGGTTGAGCTGTATTAATAGCACCCGTAAGATCACCACTCTGCGCCAGTATTCGGGCTTGATCTAAGTACGGCTGGTCTTGGATTCGCTGTACCTTTGCTGTCCATGTGCGAATTTTTCTCTGTGCTTCTGGATACAACGCCCGACCCCGACGGATTTGACTAGCTTCCGCGATCGCTGCTTGCAAGGAGTTAATATCATTCAGCCAAGCAAGTTGTTCAGCGCGTTCTAAATAAGGTCTATCTTCGATAGTCTCCACCTGAGAACGCCAACGATTCCTCTCTTGCCTAGCTTCTGAGGCGCGGGGGTTATTATTGGGGATCAGCTGTACTTCGGCGATCGCTGCTGATAAATATTCCAGCGTTCCCTGGCTAGCAAGTGTCCGCGCTTTTTCTAGGCGGGCCACATCTTCAATTTCCAACTGCCACCGGGCAATCAATTGTTGTGCTTGATCATAAACTGACCTGGAGGGGTCAATTTGCTGCGCTTGGGCGATCGCTGTTTCTAAACTAGATACCGTACCGATCCATGCACTCCTCTGAGCATCAGCCAAAGCGATAAAGTCTGCGACTTCTGTCTGCAAGCGTGTATTATCGGGAATTTGTCTAGCAATATCTAAAGCTGTATCTGCATCCCTTTTATCCAGATTTGCCTGGGCTAAATCCAGCATTTTCCGACCAAATGCGGGAATCATTTCTTGAGCTGTTTGATAAAGGTAGCTTTCTTGCTTAATCGACTCGGCTAGCTTGATCGCTTCTAGTAAATTATTTACTACTTTGCTATTTGCTAAACTTTCGGCTTTTGTTAACTTCTCACCATCTTCCCTAGCTGAGGCAATCAAGCTGTTTAATTGGTCGTACTTAGTACTTGCCCAGTATTTATTATCTACACGCAGTAGTTTAGCGGATAGCATAAATGCTGATTGCCAACGCCGTTGCTGTAGTTCGGCTTCTGCGTCCTTGTATATACCTTCTGCTTTCAACCAAGTTGACTCCCATTTAGCAATTTGTTCGTCTACTAATTTATATGCCGAGAGGTCTTCAGGTATTTTCCGCGCAGTCGCGATCGCTTCTTCTAAATTGCCTGCTTGGAAACTTTGGTCTGCTAACTGCAAAATCTCCTTAGACCATTCTTCTAAAAAACGATCAATCTCTCCCCGCAATGGGTGTTCCTGTGGCAATTCTTTAACTAATGCGATCGCTTGCAATAAGTCATTCACATTTTGCTTAGAAGCTGCTAACTGAGCGCAATGCAGCCGCACTGACGCACTAGCCAAAGGCCAAAAAATCGCTGGGCAACTGGGGGCAGTTGGTAGCTTTAGCAACATTGCCATCGCTAAAAATCCCACACTGCCAGGAATCAACGTTAATGTTACTGCCCACAACACCCAGCTTTTCATCCAGCGCGGCCATTTTCTAGCACCTTTGCTGGGTAAGCTAGTTTCTGCTGACTGCTCTTGTAAAGGTAATCCGGAATTGTCTTGTATTTGTCGCTTCACTGACTTAGAGGTAGAACCAGTAGCTGGGATACCAAATGCTTGAGTTTCACCGAATTGTGGCGTTCGAGATAATCTTTTTATATCATCTGGCTCTCCTGCTCTAGATGGGGGCCAACTTTCTGGAATATCCCGCTCTGTCATCTCTCACACCAAAATAGTTGAATAGCGATCTGTTTTAGGCTGATAATTCCGATGTTGCTATGGTAACTTTCTCATATTTTAAAAGCTACTTTTAACATGGTCTTTTCCACAAATACCACTAACAATTGGTTTTTTAAGTGCCCTTTTATACCTTAACCAGAAACTGAAGATTCTGTTTGCAAGTCCACAATTAACCGAGCCAGGTGATCGCTACTTGCCTGATAAACTTGACCGCAAAAGTCACAAGTTGCCTCAGCACCATCATCTTTAATAATCATGTCTTGCAATTCTTCTTCTCCCAAAATTTTTAATGCTCCCAGTACACGGTCAAAAGAACAACCACAATGGAAGCGCAGCATTTGACTTTCAGGAAAGATTGTCAGCCCCATGTCTCCTAATAGGCCATTAAAGATTTCTGGCAAAGTTTTACCAGCTTGTAACAACGGCGTAAATCCAGCTAAACTAGCTACCCGTGATTCCAACGTTTCTACGAGGGCTTCATCTCTGGCAGCTTTAGGCAAAACTTGCACTAACAAACCTCCAGCAGCCGTTACTCCACTTGCTCCCACGAACACGCCTAAAACCAAAGCTGAAGGTGTTTGTTCAGAATTTACTAGGTAGTGAGCCACATCGTCGCCTATTTCGCCCGAAACTAGTTCCACTGTACTAGAGTAAGGATAGCCGTAACCGATATCCCGCACTACATAGAGGTAGCCTTCACCTACTGCACCACCAACATCTAGCTTACCTTTGGCATTAGGAGGCAATTCTATAGATGGATTTCCGACATAGCCGCGTACTGTGCCATCTAAGCCTGCATCTACCAATATACCACCCAAAGGTCCATCGCCCTTGACCCGGACATTCACCCTAGAACCAGTACGCTTCATACTAGAAGCCATCAACAAGCCTGCTGCCATAGACCGACCCAGTGCTGCTGTTGCCACATAGGAAAGCTTGTGACGTTGCCTTGCTTCTTCTGTTAAACGAGTGGTAATCACTCCTACAGCCCGAATCCCACCTTCTGCTGCTGTGGCACGAATTAATTGATCTGCCATGAAAACCCTTACATTTCTTAACAAGTCTATCTTCTCTATTCTAAATTCTCATTCAGTAGAAAAGTGATGCCGTGGTCACCTGTGATTGTATTTGCAATATTAGAACTACAATTCATCAAGAGTGATCTTTCACGTTTAAGCAATTCTGAAAAATGCTGGGTAATTTTCAACAAAGCCAACTACGGATAGAAATCGCCGCATCCGCCAATGCAATTCGTGACAGTCTCCTGCATCCTGACCAACTAAATAAATGGCTTGTAGGGCAAAGCTTTGCTCCAGGAATGCCAGAAGAACTGCACACAGGATTTCAGTTTACAACTTGGACTGGGCCAGTTCCCATCCATCATCAAGTAGATGTGGCAAAACCCAACTGTTTACGCTTGCTACTTAGTGGAGGCATTGATGGCTTTCACGAATGGTATTGGGGAGAAGGTTGGGTGCAGTCACGTTTGGAAGGAGTTTCTATTCTACCCTTGAATTTGGGTCAAACCTTAAATTTGTTGAGTTTGCGTCAGTTTTTGACAAATTAAAGAGTGCTGAGTGCTGAGTGCTGAGTGCTGAGTAAAAATACTAGTCCCCAGTCCTCAGTCTCTCTTTCATGCTTGGCTATAAAATTCTCGTTCGTAGTAAGCGATTCATCGCTTCTTCCAGGTTATTAGGACTAAAGTCCTGACTACAAACTTTGAATTATTTACCTGATGCTACTTAATTTTTACTCGGCTTAACCACTAATACTGAACAATTAGCCTCTTCTACTACTTGACTGCTAACAGAACCCAGGACGATTCGCTTCATCCCTGTTAACCCCCGACTGCCAATTAGGATCAAGTCAGTTTTGTAAATATTAGCCAGGCGAATAATTTCGTCAGCCGGCTCGCCTGTTACCATCTCTAATTCACAGTTGACTGATAAATTTTCTTTGTAGGATTGTAGCTGTTTTTCAATCTGGAAATAAGGAAGTGTTGGGGACTCTGGATGAGGGCGATCTGCGGGTAGTTCCATCTCTGATTCTGGGGTCGGAAATACATGACAGAGAATGACTTTGGTATCGGGGGAAAATACCAAATCACTTAAAGTTTGAATTACTCTTTCTGCAATTTCCGAACCGTCTAGAGCTACCAAAACATTTTTTAGCACCGCTCATCTCCTAAAAGGTAGACCCCTTAATATAATTACCTGATACAGTTTGTTGGCAGTTACAGCCTTGGTGTCAGCTTCTAAATATATAGCTGTAGTCAGATTATGTAAAGACGCTGTTGATGACTCAAAGCACTGAAGCAACTGATTTATACTCAGCACTCAGCACTCAGCACTCAGCACTGCTTGATAGTATAGGAAAAAATTCAACATTCCAAATCATTCTTCTTGCTGAATTCGGCGTCGGACTGAATCGGCGTGGGAAGGTAAGCCTTCGGCTGTTGCCAGCACGTCAATTGCGCCAGCTACTTTTTGCAGTGCGGTTTGTGAATATTGAATGATACTGGAGTGTTTGAGGAAAGTTTCTACTCCTAAAGGTGAAGCGTAGCGGGCAGCGCCGGAAGTCGGCAAGGTGTGATTGGGCCCTGCTAAATAGTCTCCTACAGCTTCTGGTGTAGAGTATCCTAAGAAAATTGCCCCGGCGTGGCGAATGTTAGGAAGGACTGCCCAAGGATCTTTAACTTCTAATTCTAAATGTTCAGGAGCAAATTCATTGGAAAGTTCGGCTGCTGCTTCTAGTGACTCCACAAGCACAATTAAGCCATAGTGAGCGATCGCTTTTTCGGTGTCTATCCGTCGTGGGTGATCCACCAACTGTCTTTCCACCGCTACTTGCACGTTTTTAGCTAAAGCTGGATCTGTAGTCAACAAAATAGCCGCCGCCATTGGATCGTGTTCGGCTTGCGCCAACAAATCAGCTGCAACATTTACTGGATTGGCTGTTTCATCAGCAATGATTAGCACTTCGCTAGGCCCTGCCAAAGAATCAATCCCGACAGTGCCGTAAACAAGTTTTTTCGCTAGGGTGACATAAATATTACCGGGGCCAGTAATTACATTAACTTTAGGAATCGTTTCTGTACCGTAGGCTAAAGCCGCGATCGCTTGTGCCCCGCCAACACGATAAATTTCTTGTAATCCAGCTTCTTGAGCAGCCACCAAGACGGCTGAGTTAATCGCTTTCCCTACGCCTGGTGGTGTTACCATGACTACACGAGGTACACCAGCTACTTTGGCTGGAATAGCATTCATAAGTACAGTACTGGGATAGGCAGCACGACCGCCAGGCACATACAACCCTGCTCGGTCTACAGGGGTATAGCGTTTGCCCAGTACCACATCATCTTCGCCAAAATGTACCCAGCTTTTGGGGACACGCTGACGATGAAATGCTTCAATTTGGCGACAAGCCAACTGAATCGCCTGGAGCAACTCCTTCGACACCTGTTGATAAGCTGCATCCAGTTCCGAGCCTGTAACCCGCAATTCTTCTAGTCTTAGGGTTTGGTTGTCAAATTCGGCTGTATAATGCAACACAGCTTTATCGCCTTGGCGCTTCACTGCTTGCAATACTTCGCGCACAGTTGCTTCTTTGTGAAGCACCTGTTCATCGTGGGTGCGATCGCAGATACGTTGTAGTTCGGCTCTAACGTCTGCCTGCTGAGTAATGATTCGCAGCATGGAGTAAGGAGAATGCCAAAATTTAGTTAGAATACTTCCGCCTCAGAATCAGTCTTGCTCTTGACCCACGGGGTTGCCAAGCTAATCCTGATTCTCTTCTCTAGCTTAACCTGGATTTTTTTGATACTCCCAAGGCTGCCAGCACATGGTTTGCTTGAGAAGGCAACTAAATTGCTCAGTCCGATGTGCCTAGGTAGCTCACCTTAATGGCAAGCTCTTCGGTTTACGGCAGGGAGAGGATGTGCCAATTCCACTACCCTTGTACTCCTCCCTGCACTCCCTGTGGACTGACTGGTGGCATATTTGCACATCCAGTTTTCCTTAAGTTCAGGAGGAAGGTTAAAGTCTGAGTATAATTTTTGCGTATTTTTCTACTTTATTAGTTAACATTTGTAGAGACGCAATATTTCAGTTCTCTACACTGTGATATTTCAACCCCTGAATTTCAACCGTTCACAGTTTATTTATGCCTTCTAAATGTCTACCCCCTTGGAGATAGATACATTTTGGTCAGTGGTGAGAAGTTAGGATTACTATTTTATGCAAGTAATTTATTTTAACGTATTTTTTCATAAGTAGGGAGTGGGGATTGGGGAAAGTAACCAACGACTAATGACAAAAATTTTTTCAGAATTTCTGACATTGGCAGTATGGATGCTATATTAGTAAGTCTAGTAGTGTGTGTACATAATTAATAGTCTTTTTGGAATTGACTGTGGCGAATACAAAGTCTGCTCTTAAACGCGCCCAAATCGGAGAACGCAATCGTCTGCGTAACAAAGCTTACAAGTCGGCAGTAAAAACGCTGATGAAAAAATACTTTAGCGCAGTAGAAGTCTATGCAGCTAATCCTAACTTAGAATTAGAGCAAGAAGTCCAGGTGCGGCTGTCCGAGGCTTACAGCAAAATCGACAAAGCCGTAAAGCGGGGTGTTCTCCACCCAAATAATGGTGCCAGAAAAAAATCGAGATTGGCTAACAAACTCAAGCCTTTTACACAGGTAGCTGCTGAGTAATTCAGTCGTCAGTAATTAGTCAATATCACTGAATTACTGTGCGCTGACTGATGACAACTGAACTCATGACCAAAAACAACAATGCAGCTGATTGACACCCACGTCCATCTCAACTTTGATACCTTTCAACCAGATTTAGCATCAGTGCGATCGCGATGGCAAGAAGCGGGTGTAGTGCGATTAGTACATTCCTGCGTTGAACCATCAGAGTTTTCCAGTATTCAAGCCATAGCCTACCAATTTCCTGAATTGAGTTTTGCTGTGGGATTGCATCCTTTAGATGCCGATAAATGGCACAGCGAGTCAGCAGCCGAAATCCAATCTTTGGCTAGTTCAGAAGCGAAAGTCGTAGCCATTGGCGAAATGGGACTGGATTTTTACAAAGCTGAAAACTATGAGCAGCAGTGCCTAGTGTTTGCAGCACAACTAGCGATCGCCTCTGAACTCAATTTACCAGTGATTATCCATTGTCGTGATGCGGCCAAAGAAGTCAGGGAAATACTGCAAAAATGGCAGGATATCAAAGGTGAAAGCATTAGAGGTGTCATGCATTGTTGGGGTGGGACACCAGAAGAAACCCAATGGTTTCTGGACTTAGGCTTTTATATCAGCTTTAGCGGGACAGTAACATTCAAAAACGCTAAAGCTATCCAAGCCTCAGCCGCCATGGTGAGTAGCGATCGCCTACTAGTTGAAACAGACTGCCCTTTTTTAGCTCCCGTACCCAAACGGGGCGAAAAACGCAACGAGCCTGCCTATGTCCGCTATGTAGCGGAGCAAGTAGCTCATTTGCGTGGGGAAACAGCAGAAGCGATCGCCAATCAAACCACCCAAAATGCCTGTGAACTATTTGGGCTGACACTATAAAGCTTGCCTATTTATATCGTAGGTTGTAGTGAAAAAATAAAACTCTTGGAGGACAAAAGTATGCTAAGATTAATCCCTCCAAAACATTTATATTGCGCCATAATGATAAAGGAAGGAATTGAAAACTTTTAAGCTGAATTTTGTACTGTTATCAACTTGACCATCCACCTAATCTCTACATGCGGATGTTCTCAATACCTGACTGATGCTAGCAAAACAGTCACCCAGACTTTGGCAAAATATCACCTGTGCTGTATTTAACCTATAGAAAATTGTTAAACGTAAATTAGCTTGTGAGTAAAACCCACCAAAATCAAGGAAAAAATCCGAATCAGAGCCGCGTACATAGTCGGCTCTTTGCCTGTGTCTTAGGAGACCACCAGCAGTATAAATGGTGAATTGAGGGCACACTAGTCTAGATTTGCGTAGACTAATTCACGCGCTTTTGGGAGGGGACGTGAGGAAAGCGAAACAAATTCACAAATATTTCAGCCATCTGCTGTTGAGGAATCAACTTAATAGCTGGATTGTAGCGTCCCTTGATAGACAGCAAGGGCGATTACCCCCCTTGCCAACAATTCTCTTTCCAGCTTAAATTGCTGCGTTTACCTACACCTGGAAATCACAGGTGGCATTAGGAGAAGTTCCCCAACAGGTATGGACACAGCTTGGCGGTTAAAACCGTCCAAAAGCAGTGTCTTCTAAATAAAGTTTAACCAGGTTGACGAAGGTAGAGGCATGACTACAGAAACATATATGGAATCCGCCTTTTTGTTGCCCGACTTAATTGAGATCCAGCGTTCAAGCTTTCGCTGGTTTTTGGAAGAAGGGCTGATAGAAGAACTCAACTCCTTTAGTCCGATTACAGACTACACAGGCAAACTAGAACTGCACTTTTTAGGTCAGAACTACAAACTCAAGGAGCCAAAGTATAGCGTTGAAGAAGCTAAACGGCGGGATAGTACATACGCTGTCCAAATGTATGTACCCACACGCCTGTTAAACAAAGAAACAGGGGATATCAAAGAACAAGAAGTATTTATTGGCGATCTGCCTTTGATGACAGATCGCGGCACGTTTATTATTAACGGAGCCGAGCGAGTAATTGTCAACCAGATAGTGCGATCGCCTGGAGTTTACTACAAATCGGAAATCGACAAAAACGGGCGGCGTACCTATTCAGCTAGCTTAATTCCTAACCGGGGAGCTTGGCTGAAATTTGAAACAGACCGTAACGATTTGGTGTGGGTCCGCATTGACAAAACCCGTAAACTCTCGGCACAGGTACTATTAAAAGCCTTGGGCCTATCAGATAACGAAATTTTTGATGCCCTGCGCCACCCCGAATATTTCCAAAAAACCATTGAAAAAGAAGGGCAGTTTTCCGAAGAAGAAGCCCTGATGGAATTGTATCGGAAACTACGTCCTGGTGAGCCACCTACAGTGTTAGGTGGGCAACAATTGTTAGATTCCCGGTTCTTTGACCCCAAACGTTATGACCTAGGTCGCGTTGGTCGGTATAAACTCAACAAAAAATTACGGTTATCAGTCCCCGACACTATGCGTGTGCTGACTCCTGGGGATATTTTGGCAGCAGTGGATTACCTGATCAACCTGGAATATGACATTGGTAACATCGATGACATTGACCACTTAGGCAATCGGCGAGTGAGAAGTGTAGGGGAACTACTCCAAAACCAGGTGCGGGTAGGATTAAATCGCCTAGAAAGAATTATCCGGGAACGGATGACCGTATCGGATGCCGAAGTGTTAACCCCAGCATCCTTGGTGAACCCCAAACCATTGGTAGCAGCCATTAAAGAATTCTTTGGTTCCAGCCAATTAAGTCAGTTCATGGATCAAACCAATCCCTTGGCAGAACTGACTCACAAACGCCGTCTTAGTGCCCTAGGCCCTGGTGGTTTAACTCGTGAACGCGCCGGATTTGCCGTACGAGATATTCATCCCTCTCACTACGGACGTATTTGCCCCATTGAGACACCAGAAGGCCCCAACGCTGGGTTGATTGGTTCCTTGGCAACTCACGCACGAGTTAACCAGTACGGATTTTTAGAAACACCCTTTAGACCAGTAGAAAACGGGCTGGTGCGGTTTGACTTACCGCCAGTGTACATGACAGCCGACGAAGAAGACGACCTGCGGACTGCCACAGGTGATATTCCCTTAGATGAAAATGGTTACATCAAAGGGCCACAAGTACCAGTACGCTATCGCCAAGACTGGGCTACCACAACACCAGAACAAGTAGACTACGTAGCTGTATCTCCGGTACAAATCGTGTCCGTGGCGACCAGCATGATTCCCTTTCTGGAACATGACGACGCCAACCGAGCACTGATGGGTTCCAACATGCAACGGCAAGCTGTACCCCTACTCAAACCAGAACGTCCTTTGGTAGGAACGGGTTTGGAAGCTCAGGGAGCCAGAGACTCCGGGATGGTGATTGTCTCCCGTACCGATGGTGATGTCACTTATGTAGATGCCACAGAAATTCGCGTCCGTCCCAAAGCTGGTACCTCAGAAATTAAGTACAAACTTTCTAAGTACCAAAGATCCAACCAAGATACCTGTTTAAATCAAAAACCCCTTGTCCGGATTGGTGAGCGGGTTGTGGCTGGTCAGGTATTAGCTGATGGTTCATCCACCGAAGGTGGTGAATTGGCATTGGGACAAAATATCGTTATCGCTTATATGCCTTGGGAAGGCTATAACTACGAAGACGCGATTTTGATTTCCGAAAGACTGGTACAGGATGATGTCTACACCTCAATTCACATTGAAAAATATGAAATTGAAGCCCGCCAGACGAAACTGGGACCAGAAGAAATCACCAGAGAAATTCCCAACGTCGGGGAAGATGCCTTACGTCAGCTAGATGAACAAGGTATTATCCGCATCGGTGCTTGGGTAGAAGCTGGAGATATCTTAGTAGGAAAAGTTACACCTAAAGGTGAATCTGACCAACCACCAGAAGAAAAACTTTTAAGAGCCATATTTGGTGAAAAAGCGCGGGATGTGAGAGATAATTCTCTGCGAGTTCCTAACGGCGAAAAAGGACGCGTTGTTGACGTGCGCCTGTTTACCCGTGAACAAGGCGATGAACTGCCACCGGGAGCCAATATGGTAGTCCGGGTGTATGTGGCACAGAAGCGCAAAATCCAAGTAGGCGACAAAATGGCAGGACGCCACGGTAATAAAGGGATTATTTCTCGGATATTACCAGTGGAAGATATGCCATATTTAGCAGATGGTTCACCAGTGGACATCGTACTCAACCCCTTGGGTGTACCTAGTCGGATGAATGTCGGACAGGTGTTTGAGTGTATGTTGGGTTGGGCTGCTCATACTTTGGGAGTGAGGTTTAAAATTACTCCCTTTGACGAAATGTATGGTGAAGAGTCATCCCGCAGAATCGTACATGGCAAATTGCAAGAAGCACGAGATGAAACAGGCAAAGACTGGGTATATAACCCAGATGATCCTGGCAAAATCATGGTGTTTGATGGTCGCACAGGCGAACCCTTTGACCGACCAATCACCGTAGGTGTAGCTTACATTCTTAAGCTGGTACATTTGGTGGATGACAAGATCCACGCCCGTTCTACAGGCCCATACTCCTTGGTGACTCAGCAACCCTTGGGTGGTAAAGCACAGCAAGGTGGCCAGCGCTTTGGAGAAATGGAAGTGTGGGCATTGGAAGCCTTTGGTGCAGCTTATACATTACAGGAATTGCTGACAGTCAAATCTGACGATATGCAGGGACGCAATGAAGCGTTAAATGCGATCGTTAAAGGCAAGTCAATTCCTCGACCTGGGACACCAGAGTCCTTTAAGGTGCTAATGCGAGAACTGCAATCATTAGGATTAGACATTGCCGTCCACAAAGTAGAAACCCAGGCAGATGGTAGTTCCTTAGATGTGGAAGTCGATTTAATGGCAGACCAATCAGCCCGACGGACACCACCAAGGCCAACCTACGAATCTCTCTCTCGCGAATCGCTAGAAGAAGAAGAGTAGAGAGGAGAGAGGGATTGGGGACTGGGAAAGAGTTTTCCTCATCCCCGATACTCCATCCCCAATCAAAACTAAATACTCCTCCTAGCACGGGTGCATACCCTCGTGCCCTTACTAACTCATAACTTAGAACTAAATACTAAAGAGATGAGACCCGCCCAAACTAATCAGTTTGACTACGTTAAAATCGGCTTAGCATCACCGGAACGCATCAGGCAGTGGGGTGAACGAACACTACCTAATGGCCAACTAGTTGGTGAAGTTACCAAGCCAGAAACGATTAATTACCGTACTCTCAAACCAGAGATGGATGGCTTATTTTGTGAGCGCATCTTTGGTCCCGCTAAAGATTGGGAATGCCACTGCGGCAAGTATAAAAGAGTACGTCACCGTGGGATTGTGTGTGAGC
The DNA here is from genome assembly GCA_019358915.1 of Trichormus sp. ATA11-4-KO1. Taxonomy (GTDB): domain Bacteria; phylum Cyanobacteriota; class Cyanobacteriia; order Cyanobacteriales; family Nostocaceae; genus LEGE-11386. The sequence continues at coordinate 6,124 of JAHHIM010000022.1, read as the reverse complement.
GCTGTGGTGTAGAAGTCACCGAGTCACGAGTGCGTCGCCACCGCATGGGATACATTAAACTCGCTGCCCCAGTAGCTCACGTTTGGTATCTCAAAGGTATTCCTAGTTACATTTCTATTCTGCTGGATATGCCTTTGCGGGATGTGGAGCAGATTGTCTATTTCAACTCTTATGTCGTCCTGAGTCCTGGTAATGCGGAAACATTAACCTATAAACAGCTACTCAGTGAAGACCAGTGGTTGGAAATTGAAGACCAAATTTATAGTGAAGATTCTACTTTACAGGGCGTAGAAGTAGGTATTGGTGCCGAAGCATTGCTGCGCTTGCTGGCTGATATTAATTTAGAGCAAGAAGCCGAAAGCCTGCGCGAAGAGATTGGTAATGCTAAAGGGCAAAAACGAGCCAAGTTAATTAAGCGGCTGCGGGTAATTGACAACTTCATCGCGACTGGTTCTAAGCCAGAGTGGATGGTAATGGCAGTCATTCCTGTAATTCCCCCAGATTTGCGCCCAATGGTACAACTCGATGGTGGAAGGTTTGCCACCAGCGACTTGAATGATTTGTATCGCCGGGTAATTAACCGGAACAATCGTCTGGCACGGTTGCAAGAAATTTTAGCACCAGAAATTATTGTGCGGAACGAAAAGCGGATGCTGCAAGAAGCAGTGGATGCTTTGATTGACAATGGTCGTCGAGGACGCACAGTAGTAGGCGCAAATAATCGACCCCTGAAATCTTTATCTGACATTATTGAAGGTAAACAAGGACGTTTCCGACAAAACTTGTTAGGTAAACGAGTTGACTACTCCGGACGTTCCGTAATTGTGGTGGGTCCGAAGCTGAAAATTCACCAGTGCGGTTTGCCTAGAGAAATGGCAATTGAGCTATTCCAGCCGTTTGTGATTAATCGTCTGATTCGTAGCGGCATGGTGAATAACATCAAAGCCGCCAAAAAGCTGATATCTCGTAATGACCCCAGTGTCTGGGATGTGCTGGAAGAAGTGATTGAAGGACACCCAGTCATGCTCAACCGGGCGCCGACATTGCACCGCTTGGGTATTCAAGCTTTTGAACCTGTTTTAGTGGAAGGACGGGCGATTCAACTTCATCCTTTGGTTTGTCCAGCATTTAACGCTGACTTTGACGGTGACCAAATGGCGGTACACGTGCCACTGTCTCTAGAAAGTCAGGCTGAGGCGCGGTTGTTAATGTTAGCTTCTAACAATATTTTGTCACCAGCTACAGGTAGACCCATTATCACGCCTAGCCAAGACATGGTATTGGGGGCATATTACTTAACAGCAGAAAATCCTGGTGCTACCAAGGGTACGGGTAGGTATTTTGCTTCCCTGGATGACGTAATTATGGCTTTCCAGCAAGAACAAGTTGACTTACACGCTTACATCTACGTCCGGTTTGATGGAGAAGTTGAGTCAGACCAACCAGATGCAGAACCCCTGGAAGTCACAGAAAATGGTGATGGTACCCGGACTTTGCTGTATAAATTCCGCCGAGTCAGAGAAGACGCTCAAGGGAATTTGATTTCTCAGTATGTACGTACAACGCCTGGTCGTGTTATTTACAACAAAGCTATTCAGGAAGCACTAGCAGTTTAAGGGCTAGGGCCTAGGGAGTAGGGAGCAGAGGGGATTACTAAATATTTCTTTTCCCGATGCCCAATGCCCAATCCTAATGACTAACGACTAATGACTAAGGAATAATGACTAATGACTAACGAAAACGCAGTTTTTCGCAATCGTGTAGTTGACAAAGGTCAACTGAGAAAATTAATTTCCTGGGCGTTTACGCATTATGGGACAGCGCGAACCGCAGTCATGGCGGATAAATTGAAAGATTTGGGATTTCGCTATGCTACCAAGGCCGGGGTTTCCATCAGTGTAGATGACTTGATGATTCCGCCCACCAAGCGATCGCTCTTGGATGCCGCAGAAGAAGAAATTCGCGCTACAGAAACTCGTTATCAACGGGGCGAAATCACTGAAGTAGAACGCTTCCAAAAAGTAATTGATACTTGGAATGGTACTAGTGAAGCCCTCAAAGATGAAGTAGTCGTTCACTTTAAGAAGACTGACCCCCTAAACTCAGTGTACATGATGGCATTCTCCGGGGCGCGGGGTAACATCTCCCAAGTGCGGCAGTTGGTAGGAATGCGGGGGTTGATGGCAGATCCTCAAGGGGAAATTATTGACTTGCCCATCAAAACCAACTTCCGTGAAGGACTCACGGTGACGGAATACATTATTTCGTCTTACGGTGCCAGAAAAGGATTGGTAGACACCGCCTTACGGACTGCTGACTCTGGTTATCTCACCCGTCGGCTGGTGGACGTATCCCAGGACGTGATTATTCGGGAATTTGACTGTGGTACCACCAGGGGTATTCCTGTGCGGGCGATGACAGAAGGTGGCAAAATCTTGATTCCCCTAGCTCAGCGCTTACTGGGGCGGGTAATTGCCGAGGATGTAGTACATCCCACCACAAAAGAAGTAATTGCAGCACGTAATACCCCAGTTTCTGATGACTTAGCCACAGAAATTCACAAAGCCGGGGTGACTGAAGTCGTAGTGCGATCGCCTCTAACTTGTGAAGCAGCTCGCTCCGTTTGTCAACACTGTTACGGCTGGAGTCTGGCTCACGCCAAGATGGTGGACTTGGGCGAAGCAGTCGGGATTATTGCCGCCCAAAGTATCGGTGAACCTGGAACTCAGTTGACCATGCGGACATTCCACACTGGTGGTGTGTTTACTGGGGAAGTAGCGCAGCAAGTACGTTCTAAAACAGAAGGTACCATTCGTCTGCCACGCAAATTGCGAACTCGACCATATCGCACCCGCCACGGCGAAGATGCTTTGTATGTTGAGGTCAACGGGATTATACATTTGGAACCGAAAAAAGAAGGTTCTGAGACCCAAGCTACCCAAGAAATTCATGTAACTCAAGGTTCCACACTCTATGTAGTAGATGGACAACAAGTAAAAATTGGTCAATTGCTGGCAGAAGTTGCCTTGGGTGGACGCACAACTCGTGCCAATACAGAAAAAGCTGTCAAAGACGTAGCATCTGACTTGGCAGGGGAAGTGCAGTTTGCCGAAGTTGTCCCCGAACAAAAAACAGACCGTCAAGGTAATACCACAACCACCGCCGCACGGGGTGGCTTGATTTGGGTGTTGTCTGGAGAAGTTTATAACTTGCCCCCAGGTGCAGAATTGGTTGTGAAAAATGGTGATGCGATCGCCTCTAATGGTGTCCTAGCAGAAACCAAGTTAACGACTTTGCACGGTGGTGTGGTGCGCTTACCAGAAGCTACTCCAGGTAAGAGTACCCGGGAAATTGAAATTATTACGGCTTCTGTGGTCTTAGACCAAGCAACGGTCACTGTGGAAAGTTCCCAAGGGCGCAACCACTACTTAGTCACCACTGGTAATAACCAGGTATTTAACCTCCGGGCTACCCCAGGTACCAAAGTTCAAAATGGTCAGGTTGTAGCTGAGTTGATTGATGAGCGCTATCGCACCAATACTGGTGGATTCCTGAAATTCGCAGGCGTAGAAGTCCAGAAAAAAGGCAAAGCTAAACTCGGTTATGAAGTGGTACAGGGAGGGACACTGCTGTGGATTCCTGAAGAAACCCACGAAGTTAATAAAGATATTTCCTTGCTATTGGTGGAAGACGGACAATTTGTCGAAGCTGGTACCGAAGTTGTCAAGGATATCTTTTGCCAAAACAGTGGTGTGGTAGAAGTCACCCAGAAAAACGACATCCTGCGGGAAGTGGTGGTTAAGCCAGGCGAATTGCTGATGGTGGATGACCCAGAAGCAGTGATTGGGCGAGATAATACCTTTGTCCAACCAGGCGAAGAGTTTCAAGGGGTTGTAGCTACAGAATTACGCTATATCCAGTACGTAGAATCTCCCGAAGGCCCAGCATTATTGAGCCGTCCAGTTGTGGAGTTCGCTGTACCCAGTAATCCTGATGTGCCATCAACTACATCTGTTAGTCAACAAACGGGACGTTCAATTCAACTGCGGGCAGTACAACGATTACCCTACAAAGATTCTGAACGTGTCAAGTCTGTAGAAGGTGTAGAACTACTACGTACCCAGTTAGTGCTGGAAATTGAGCAAGATGGTGAACAAGACCATACTGCTTCTCCCCTTGCAGCAGATATTGAATTGGTACAAGATGTTGAAGACCCAGAAATTCACCGCTTGCAACTGGTGATTTTGGAATCTTTGGTAATTCGTCGAGATATTACTGCTGATGCCACCCAAGGAAGTACCCAAACAAGCCTGGAAGTAGAGGATGGAGATACCATTGCCCCAGGTGCTGTGGTGGCACGTACCCAAATCTTGAGCAAAGAAGGGGGTATTGTGCGGGGTGTACGCAAAGGCGCTGAAGCCGTGCGACGCTGCTTGGTGTTACGCGATACCGACAAAATTACCATGACTACTAGCGCCCAACCCACAGTGAAAAAGGGTGACTTGTTAGTAGAAGGTGCGGAAATTGCTCCGGGAATCTTTGCTGACGAATCAGGACAAGTATTAGCAGTGAACAATGCTACTGCTGGTTCTGCAACTGGTGAATCGGCTCTTAGTACACAACAGTACTCCATCGTCATCCGGGTTGGTCGTCCCTACCGAGTCAGCCCCGGTGCTGTGCTACAGATAGAAGACGGCGATTTAGTACAACGGGGCGATAACTTGGTATTGTTGGTGTTTGAACGCGCCAAAACTGGAGATATTATCCAAGGTTTGCCTCGGATTGAAGAACTACTCGAAGCGCGTAAACCCAAAGAAGCATGTATTTTAGCACGGCGTTCTGGAGAAGTCAAGGTAGTTTATGGAGATGGAGATGAAGCGATCGCTATTAAGGTTGTAGAACCCAATGGCGTAGTCACCGATTATCCCCTAGGCCCAGGACAAAATTTGATGGTACCAGATGGAGCAATGGTATCAGCAGGAGAACCTTTGAGTGATGGCCCATCCAACCCTCACGAAATTTTGGAAGTCTTCTTCAGCCTAGGTTCTGAGGAAGGAGTATATGCCTGTGCCAGCCATGCTTTGCAGAAGGTACAAACATTCTTGGTGAATGAAGTGCAAATGGTGTATCAGTCTCAGGGGATTGATATTGCCGATAAGCACATTGAAGTAATTGTGCGCCAGATGACCAATAAAGTCCGGATTGATGATGGTGGAGACACCACCATGCTTCCTGGTGAGTTGGTAGAGTTGCGCCAAGTTGAGCAAGTGAACGAGGCGATGGCAATTACTGGTGGTGCTAGGGCACAGTACACCCCAGTATTGTTGGGTATCACCAAAGCATCTTTGAACACCGACAGCTTCATTTCTGCGGCATCATTCCAAGAGACAACACGGGTACTAACCGAAGCCGCCATTGAAGGTAAATCTGATTGGTTGCGTGGGTTGAAGGAGAACGTGATTATCGGGCGATTGATTCCGGCTGGTACTGGTTACAATACCTATGAAGAACCCGGTGCGATTGATGAATATGCTGCACTGGAGAGCAACGGTGTCCTGGATGAAGTTGATGACCCTCTAGATATGGTGCTAGATGACCGCACAGCTCGCACTTACAATCTAGATTCTCCTGGGCTGGCGGAACCTGGATTTGGTAACCGCCGCGTCGAAAGGTCAATCTTAGATGATGAAGATGAGTTGATTGCTGATGAAGTCAGCGACCTCGTAGAAGATGAAGATGAAGATGATTACGAGGAAGTCGATGATGACGAGGACGATTATGAAGTTTAATTTCTCAGAGTAAAAACTTACATCAAAGGCAAGAGAATTATATCTTTTGCCTTTTTTTTACCCAAAAGCGAGGTATTTGGTAATCGTAGGGGATTATTAAAGTAAAAGATTGATCTTATCGTTCATTTTTGGGTAACTTAGTCAATCAATAAGGTATTTTTATCCTACGGCTGGAGATAAGTTGAAGTTGATCTTACTCAGTGCTGAGCATTCGTGAGAGGTTAAGATAAAGTAAATTTTGTCAATAAGTTAAAATACTTAAAATAATTTAAATAAGAATGATAATCGCGCGCGGGGGTGGAGGAAGGAGGCAAGCGACGCTCGCCTCTTCCTCC
>JAHHIM010000021.1:0-77213 GCA_019358915.1 Trichormus sp. ATA11-4-KO1 | reverse complement strand
AATATTTTCAAGGTTCGGTGTCCTTTGGGCGCCGCTCTCTCGCGCTCGCATCTCAGGCACTTATCTAATATATCGAGTGCTCATGACTTTGTCAACTACTTTTTCCACTCTTCTTGGAAAATTTTTTGCGTCTAATAAAAGTCCTATCTGGTAAGAGTTTTAGGCTATAGTATTCCTGAAATTCACTAAGAGACTAATTTAAGTGGTGAGTAAGTTTGGTGTTTTGCCGCCTTGGCTAGTTTTAGATCCCTTGCTGCGTAATTGGTTGTTGGAAGATATTGGTCGGGGCGATCGCACTACAAATAGCCTATTAGTAGAAGATATTACCCTAGGAACAGCTCAATGGGTTGCTAAAGCAACAGGGATAATTGCTGGCTTACCGGTTGCAGCTAGGGTGTTTCAGCTTTTAAATGAAAAAGTTAGTTTTATAGCTGTTGCGGCTGAAGGTACAAGGTGTGAGACAGGACAAGTAATAGCGGAAATTAACGGTTCCCTGGATGCGCTGCTGATGGGGGAACGGGTGGCGCTCAACTTGGCTATGCGTTTGAGTGGGATTGCTACGCTTACTCATATATATGTAGAGCAAATTGCTGATTTACCTGCTCAGTTAGTGGATACGCGCAAGACTACACCAGGGCTAAGATTGTTGGAGAAGTATGCGACTGCGGTAGGTGGGGCGATTAATCACCGGATGGGTTTGGATGATGCAGTGATGATAAAGGATAATCACATCGCGGCGGCTAGAGGAATTGCCGAAGCTATTACCCGAATTCGTTTCCAAATACCTTATCCTCTGACAATTGAGGTAGAGACGGAAAGTTTAGAGCAGGTGCAAGAAGCGTTACAGCATAAAGCTGATCTTATTATGTTGGATAATATGCCTATTGAGATGATGCAAGCGGCGGTGCAGTTGATTCGCCAGCAGAATAGTCGGGTAAAGATTGAAGCTTCAGGGAATGTGACTTTAGAAACTATTCGTACTGTGGCGGAAACTGGCGTTGACTATATATCTAGTAGTGCACCGATTACTCAGTCAAAGTGGTTGGATTTGAGTATGAGGATGGGTGAAAAGGATATATAAGGTTAAAATAATCAAGTTTTGGAGAAAGTCTAAGCATTAGACGGTCCATAGCCAACTCAAACAAATAATATTTATATATGTTGTATATATGAACGCTACACAAGAACAACTAAAACTTAAATTTTCCCAGGCTTTGGTGGCTGCTTTTGGCGATGACTACGCCGGAGTAGACCCGATTTTGGTTTTTGCTAGTAATCCCAAATTTGGTGATTATCAGGCAAATGTAGCTTTATCCTTGAGTAAGCAGTTAGGACAGCAACCAAGGGCGATCGCTTCTGCGATCGTTGATAAACTAGATGTATCTGATGTTTGCGAATCACCGGAAATTGCTGGGTCAGGATTTATTAACCTGAAACTGAAAACAACATACCTAGAAACGCAACTAAATGCTATTCAGTTAGATTCTAGACTAGGACTCCCAAAGGCAAAAACACCAAAACGGGAAATTGTGGATTTTTCTAGTCCGAATATTGCCAAAGAAATGCATGTCGGACACTTGCGTTCCACAATTATTGGTGATTCCATTGCTCGAATTTTGGAATTTCAGGGACATGATGTCCTGCGATTAAATCATGTGGGTGATTGGGGTACGCAATTTGGGATGTTAATCGCCTACTTGCGAGAAGTTTACCCGGAAGCACTAACAACTGCCAATGCTTTAAATATTGGAGATTTAGTCAGTTTCTACCGCCAAGCTAAAAAGCGGTTTGATGAAGATGAAACTTTTCAAGAGACAGCACGCCAGGAAGTCGTAAGATTACAAGCAGGTGCAGAAGATACACTCCATGCTTGGAAAATGCTGTGTGAACAGTCAAGGCGGGAGTTTCAGGTCATTTATGATTTGCTGGATGTGCAAATAATTGAACGTGGAGAATCTTTTTATAATCCTCTACTACCAGCAGTCGTGGAAGATTTGGAGAAATCCGGTTTACTGGTAGAAAATCAAGGAGCAAAGTGTGTTTTCTTAGAAGGCTTTACTAATAGGGAAGGTGAACCTCTACCCTTAATTGTGCAAAAATCTGACGGTGGCTATAATTACGCCACTACAGACTTAGCATCCCTGCGTTACCGAATTCAACAGGATGAAGCAAAGCGCATAATTTATGTAACAGATGCTGGACAAGGAAACCACTTTGCCCAGTTCTTCCAAGTAGCGCACAAAGCTGGATGGATTCCTGATGATGTGCAACTTGTTCATGTTCCCTTTGGTTTGGTGTTAGGGGAAGATGGGAAAAAATTTAAAACTCGTTCTGGTGATACTGTTAGGCTGCGGGATTTATTAGATGAAGCAGTAATTCGCGCTCGTGCAGATTTAAAAACCAGATTACAAGAGGAAGAGCGGGAAGAAACTGAAGAATTCATTAATCAAGTTGCCAAGGTAGTTGGTATTAGTGCGGTTAAATATGCTGATTTAAGTCAAAACCGTACCAGTAATTACATTTTCAGCTACGACAAAATGCTGGATCTTAAAGGTAATACTGCGCCCTATATGCTGTATGCTTATGCGCGGATTCAGGGGATTAGCCGCAAGGGTGGGATTAATTTTGAAGAGTTGGGAGATAATGTCAAAGTCTTGTTGCAGCATGAAACAGAATTAGCATTGGCTAAGTATTTACTGCAATTAGATGAAATTATTAGTACTGTAGAGCAAGATTTGCTACCCAATCGTTTATGTGAATATTTGTATGAGTTAAGTAAAAAGTTTAATCAGTTTTACGACCGTAACCAAGGAGTGCGGGTGCTTGAAGCTGAGGAACCACTGCGGACATCTCGCTTGCTTCTGTGTGATTTGACAGCTAAAACTCTGAAACTGGGATTATTTTTGCTGGGAATTCCGGTATTAGAAAGGATGTAAAAAGTCAAGAAAGACCAATTATTTTTTGGCGTTACTGATTAAATGTATGAATTAGCCGGGCTACGCCCCGCTTTGCTAATACGCATAGGCGCAAAGGTAAGCTAGTGCGTTGGGCGGTTTCCCCGACTTGTAGCAACTGGCGTTGCAAAGAATAAGAGTTGAACAAATGTAGTTGTGAAATTTTATACTCTGATTCAGCAACACCGATTTTTGGCATTACATATTTGCGGGATGATTTTGCTGGTTTTGTGGGATGGGCATCTTGCCCGTCCCTTGTATTTCCGGGCGGGCAAGATTGCCCACCCCACAAGAATCATCCCTTGATTCAGCAACACCGATTTTTTAACGCACAGATACGCAGTGAACTAACACTGTGTCCAGGTTAGCCCGACTCAGGCGACTGGTGTACAGATCTGATGGGAATAGCTGCTCTGCCGGAGGCATCATCCGAAGGGAGGTAACGCAGAGGTAAGCATTGAAGTTGAAGTATCTACTTCAATGCAGTTCAAACCTTTTAAGAGTTGATCGCACATGTTTAAACTCGTCATTACCAGGATACTTGAGAATCAATTGAGGATTAATTGTTTACTTTCTAAAAATTCCTCGGAATTTCTGAGTTTGCTGATTTGACGGTTTAACTCTTTCATCAAGATATCAATCAAATGAATAGCTTTCCGTGTGCCATTGATGATGGTCTTTAAAGTGTATAGTAGCCGTGGATATGGTAATTTTTATGATAAGTAACAACCCCAATCTCGCAGCTTAATTGCAATGACTGACAAAGAAATCAAACAACTAATGGAGAGTAATGCTAAAACAGCCCAGGCGATGTTGGATGAAATAGCTGATGCTCGGCAGGAACGGCAAGAACTCCGGGAAGGAATGATACAACTTCAGAATGCAGTGGCAAGATTAACGAATGTACATGAGACAATAGTTAACTTACTAATTTCTCTCGATGGCGATCGCCCTACTATTCTCAAGAAACTTGCAGCAATTGAGAATAAGCTGGATAGATTATTGCAAAAAGAGGAACTGCAATAAATAGTTTGAGCATTGCTGATTGAAAACATGAACTAGGCTCACGCCAAATGATGACCCTTGCGTGGTGAAGCAGCGTGATTAATCGTCAATTAAAACTGTAACAGAGGCAACAGCTATCAACATTTCGTCATTTTTATCGTTCAGAGAGGCAATAGCTCGTCCTTGAACCACCATCCCACCGGATTCTACAGTCAGGGTTTTGCGGCCAAATGGGAGTACAGCTAGTACCTCTTGTTCCTTAACTTGTTCTGGATAAGGAACCGCTACTTGGACTTCCACAATCATTTCATCGGGATCATGCAAACCAGCAACCTCCCAAACACCAGGTAGGGCGTTGTGAGCGATCGCATTACGTACAGCCCTAGCTGCTGCTACTGTTGGTTCTTGTCCGTGCTGATCTATTCCCATTCCCATTTCGATAATCAAGCGTTTACGCCCCACAGCTACCTCCTAAAATCTGCCACTTCTCAGCTATGATCGCTAACAAAGCTGTAAGGTACTTTTGCTCAAAAATCAACTCACGCCTTAGCTAGAAATTTTAATTTAACTTGCTCACCAAAAATGGACTGGAACACAACTGTAGGCTTTGTTTTACAATACTAACGTGACATTTGTTGTTCTTCTTCATAAAACCAAGTTTCTGCTACCAGACTTAAGCCAATCAGTAACAGAAAAAAGCAAACCGAAAACCAAAATATTTCCATCATTGCTACTACCCCCGATTATTTTTATGACTTACATCTACCCATTGGCTAAATGTTTGCTCAAGAAATTTTCATTTCTCTAATCTGTCAGGCAAAGTAATTAGGATAATGTTAGTCACAATACAGTTATTTTTATTTATTATACTCAATTACTAAATAGTTGACGCTTGGTATAAAAAAATACGTCATTAATTATGCTTATTTGTTATCTAGAACTCAAATAAAAGGTGGCATTTAAACCGGAAACTGAATTTTAGGTCAATAAATGAGGAGACTTTGACAATTTTAGGAAATGAATTTAAAAATTTTTTTTTACATGAAAAAATCAATGATTCAAACCTAATAAAACTCTTCTTTTAAAAGAGTTATTAAACATTAAAAATTTGTAATTAACAAATAAATTATATGAGGGTGTTATTAGTCGAGGATGAACCAGATTTAGGTGCGGCGATTAAGCAAAGTCTAACGCAGCAGAAGTATTTAGTTGACTGGGTACTAAATGGAAGTGAAGCATGGGCATATTTAGAATATAGTTGGACACAATATACTCTAGCTATTTTTGATTGGATGCTACCTGAAATATCAGGACTGGAGTTATGCAAACAGCTACGTCATCACAAAAATTCTTTACCTGTGTTAATGCTGACTGCTAAAGACAGAATGGAAGATAAAGTTGCTGGTTTGGATGCAGGTGCAGATGACTACTTGGTCAAGCCATTTGGCATGGCAGAATTATTAGCCAGGTTGCGGGCATTGCAGAGGCGATCGCCTCAATTTCAACCACAAGAATTAACTGTTGGTAACTTAACTCTAGATTACGGTAACAATATAGTTATTAGTCAAAATAATGCAGGGAATAAACAGGTAATTCCTCTGACAAATAAAGAATTCCAGTTACTAGAGTATTTTATGAAGCACCCAAATCAAATTTTGACTACTGAACAAATTCGCAATCAGCTTTGGGAAGTGAGTGCAGAACCGATTAGTAATGTGGTAGCAGCACAAATGCGCTTACTGCGTCGTAAATTAGCGAATAGTGGTTGCGACTGGAATCTGTAGCGGGAACACTGCACGAGAGTATTGAACTAAAACTACAACAACCTGGTAAATTAGAACCTGTAATACAGCAACTCTTACCCAATATTTGTGTAGTGGGAAAAAGCTGTATTCAAGAGTTATCAAGTTCCCAGCGCCATGTTTTAAGTGCCATCAACCAAAGTAATTACTATGTGCGGTTTTTCGATAATTCTGGGCGCTTGATGGCTATAGCAGGCGCTCATCCAAATGGATTATCTTTAAACTTTAACAACGAACCTTGGCAAACTCTTAAAGACAACAAAGGTAACCTTTACCACCAAATTTCGTTTGTTTTGCATACCCAAGAGCATCGTGATTGGGGTTACATCCAAGTAGGGCGGAGTCTTGCAGATTTTACTAGTTATCTGAATGCGATAAAACTCACTTTCGCATTGGGATTACCTATTTCATTGACTCTAATTGGTCTTGCTAGTTGGTGGTTAGCAGGATTAGCAATGCAGTCGATTTATCATTCATACAAGCAAATTCAACAGTTTACAGCAGATGCCGCCCACGAATTAAGGACACCATTAGCCGCAACTCAAGCGACGGTAGAATCAGCACTTTTGATGTCACAACAGAAACAAACAGAGGCGGGCGAGATTCTCCGAACCATACAACGTCAGAATCAGCGACTTACAACCCTAGTGACAGATTTGCTGCTACTGACTCGCCTAGATCGGCAACCTATGCCAAGACAAAGTGACATTTGTTCCTTAAATGATATTATTGACGACTTAAGAGAAGAATTTGCAGCGTTGGCGATCGCATCAGGTGTAGTGCTGACATCTTCAGTACGGGTGTCTACGCCTCTGAATGTGATTGGCAATGAAGACCAGCTTTATCGTTTGTTTTCTAACTTAATTGTTAATGCCATTCAATACACACCACAAGGCGGAAAAGTCACAATTTTCTTAGACCGTAGTGACAATTATGCTGTAATTCAGGTGCAAGATACAGGCATTGGCATTCCGCAACAGGAAATTTTGCGTATTTTTGATCGCTTCTACCGAGTGCATAGCGATCGCTCCCGTAGTACTGGTGGTTCTGGATTAGGATTAGCGATCGCGCAAGCAATTGTTCACGCGCACCACGGCAGTATAAATGTACAGAGTGAATTCACAAAAGGTAGTAATTTTATCGTCAAGTTACCCTTCGATATCCGCCCAATTAATCATGTTCGCTTTGTCTACCTGTGGAAAATGCTGTGTCGTCATTGACAGCGAGAATAATTATGATTAGCTTAAGTCTCTCACTAACGAAGCTGTACTGTGCCAGGGTTGCCAAACTTGCTGTTTAATTTCCACAGCCCCAGATTTGACAACAGCATCCCAGTGGGTGATCTCGCCTTCCCGCCAAAACTGTAAATCCACACGAGCATTGCCAATTTCTACGTGCTGGAGTTCGAGTTCAGGTAGCCATTCTGGTAAGTGTGGGTCAACGTAAAGCAACTGATTCGGGGCATCAGCTTGTAAACCCAGCATGGCTTGGATTAGCTGGAAAACTGATGCAGCTGCCCAGCCTTGGGGCACGTTTGCCTCTATGTAAGGAACAGGAAAAGCTCCTGGTTGGCGCTGAATGCCAGCAAATAGTTCTGGTAGGCGATAGCTAGCAAAATATTTAGCGGCATCAAAAATACCGTAAGCAACCTGGGCGGCTTCAGTAGCAAAACCGTAACGTTTAAATCCCAGAGCAATAATGCCGTTATCATGAGGCCAAACCGAACCTAGGTGATAAGAGTAAGGATTGTAAGCAGGGTTTTTGGTGCTTAAGGTACGAATGCCCCAGCCACTCCACATATCTGGTTGCATCAGCCGCTTGACCACACGAGCTGCATGTTCAGGACTGGCGATACCACTCCACAGACAATGACCTGCATTGGAAGTAAGCGATCGCACTGGTTGTTTATCTGGATCTAAAGTAAAAACATAACAGTCTAAATCATCACTCCAAAACTGTTCCTCAAAGCGTACTTGGAGTTTAGCGGCCTTAATACGTAACTCTTGAGCAAAATTACTCTCACCCAGCACATCAAACACCTCAGCCATCCGCATCCAAGCATCAAAAACATAACCTTGTAATTCACATAATGCCTTTGGTGCTTTTACCTGACTCCCATCAGGATAAACGATCGCATTTCCGGAATCTTTCCAACCTTGATTTTCAATTCCTCCTGAAGATTGGGTTTGGTACTCTTGAAAGCCATCGCCGTCCAAGTCTCCATAAATATCAATCCACTCCAGACAGCGCAGAGCCACATCCCGATTATCCTGCAACAGTGAATTATCTCCCAACCACTTCCAGGTTTCATGTAATGTAATTAAAAACAATGGCGTCGCATCAGCAGTACCGTAATAGGGTGTATGGGGTATGTGTTGAAAATGTGCTAATTCACCCTGGCGGACTTCATGAAGAATCTTACCAGGTTGGGCATCACGCCAATCGTCTAACTCTTTAGCTTGCAACTGTCCGAGTTTTTGCAGTGCGCCACGGGCAAAACCCGGATGGACAATCATATTTTGCAGGCTGATAATCAAGCTATCACGACCGAACAACGTCACAAACTTGGGTACACCTGCTGCTGGTAGCCAAACATCAGGCTCAAAATCGTAGTCATATAGTCGCAGTGACCCCAAGTCCTCAATTGACTGGCGGTATATTCGCACCACATCTTCATTAGCACAGACAATACCAGTTACAGAATCACGCCATTGACAATGTAGCCTCTCAATTTCCGTATTGATGATAGTAAGGTCTACCATTGTTTGATAACAATAATCAACGGCCTCACGAACGTGTTCATGATCAATCAGATTATATTTACAGCAGGCGTGCCAGCTTTCACCCGGTTCTAGTGCCACATCAAAGGTGACGCAACCATTTGCATAGTGGGGATCAGATGAGTAGTTACTCGGCTTGTAAATCAAGCATCGATAAAAATTATCATTCTGATAGCTAGTTTCTAGCTGATTTTGCTTTTCATGCCATCTCGTTTCAATATGTCCTCGACGCACAAATTGCTGTGACTCTACCTCGAAGATATCGGCAAAGTCTGAACGCAGGGTAATTTCTAGATTAAAGCTGACAGGTTCCAGACCATGATTGGTGATGTCGAGATCCTCATGAATGCCCTGTTCTACTGTGCGGCTAATAATTAAGGATAAGTCACCTTGAGCAACTGTGCCGTATCTGGATGTGAACTGAGGATTTGTCAGGTAAACCCGCGCTGCATAATATCTTGTAGTTGTCGAAGTTAAACGAATCCAAGGGTTACTATCCACGTAGCAAGCATAGTTACTTAAAAAGCGAGTATCATCTGAAAAAATACCAAGATGACTATAAGGATTGATTTGACCGCTCAAGTCAGTTGCCATAAAGGTACTGCCATGATTAATCATCAGAATTGGTGGGCCAACAGTTACTCGCATAATTAACTTTTTACTCCTTCAAGTGCTGGGATTACCTGTTTGCCAAAAACCTCGATGAAAGTCTGTTGTTCACGGTTAACGTTATGTAAGTAAATTTCGTTAAAGCCGAGTTCGATATCTTGCTTAAGCCATTCAATATGCTGTTGAGAATCGGCAGAGATACGCACGTATTTATACATATCCATCGGTTTGACAAATTCAGCGATCGCCTCAAATTGCTTTGGATGTCGGAGGTCAGTCAAAACAGGACTTTGAAAGATATTTGTCCGCCACTGGTCATAGGCTCCCTGAAGGGCTGTATCTTCATCTGCTGCATAAGAAAGCTGTACCTTGAGATACATTGGCTTTCCTTGTCCACCACCCCGACGGAACGCTTCTACAACTTGTTTGAGTTTTTCATGGGGGTGAGAGATGGTGATTAATCCATCTGCCCAACTTCCCAGCCACTCGGCGGTTGGCGGCGTAATTGCCGCGCCAATGATTAATGGTGCTACTGGTGGTCGGGTATAAAGCTTTGCTTCCTCTACACATACCAAACCATCGTGAGTGACAGTTTCTCCTCTCCAGAGGGCGCGGATCACGTCAGCGCACTCTTTGAGGCGGGCGTTGCGTACAGCTTTCACAGGCCAGCGATCGCCTGTAATCATCTCATTCAGTGCCTGACCACTGCCCAGTGCTACCCAAAAGCGCTGGGGAAACATTTCGGCGAGGGTAGCTGCCGCTTGAGCAATAATTGCCGGGTGATAGCGCTGTCCGGGGGCGCAAACTACTCCGAAATTCAGAGGTATGGACTGCATTGCTGCACCTAACCAAGACCAAGCATAGCCGCTTTCACCTTGGCGATCGCTCCACGGATGAAAGTGATCAGAACAAGATATGCGACTAAATCCAGCCTGATGAGCGGCTTGTACGTAATTTAAAAGAGCGCTCGGCTTAAACTGCTCATGGGAGGCATGATAGCCAAACCTTGCCATAACCTTTCCTCCAATTTTATTTTGAATTTTGAATTTTGAATTGATTCATTTTTCAGTTCTAGAACATGTAAATTGAACCTATAAAAATTGCCCACCTAGTAAATAACTAATACCGCTAAGTTCAGGCTTGATTTTATCTATCTAATAGGTGATTTAGTGAAAATAAAAAGACAGAATAAATTGTTTCAAAAATGTCTTTGATGACAGATACAACAGTTTTAAATTAAGTCTAATACACATACCATGAAAGATGTAATGGCTTGCTTGTATCTATATCTTGCAATAGACCAAAAGTAGAATCATAATATCAAGCTAAAAATGTTTTTTAGTGATTTATTTACGGTTTTATTAGCTCTTTAACAACCGTGATACTAAACTTTCATGACTTATGTAAACTCATGCAAAAATATAGATACGAAGTAGCCTCGTAAGAAAGCGCTAAATTGCTCAGTACGAACAAAAATTTATCTTACATAGACTAGCCCTTTCAAGGGGTAATATATTTTTCTTGGTGTCTTAGTGTCTTAGTGGTTAAAAAGCAAAACACTTAATTTTTGAGCAAACTATCCACCAGAGCGGCTCTGCGCTAAACTAAAGGCATTGGGGTAAAAATCTCTGGCAATAGGTTCAATAGACGACAAATTTTTACCACTCCAGTACAATGTCTCAAGAGCATAACGAATCTCTCAATATTCAGCAGATAGCTAGTCTTAAACCAAAACACTTTGCTGATTTAATTAGAGCTGCACAGTTGATTTTCGATCCTACTGCGGGACTCTCAGGCAGACATATAGAAGTTGACTGGCAAAATTTTGGCATTCCCTATGATGTAGAGAAAAACCTGAAAGCGCTTGGTCAGCAATACCAATATGCATCTCCTCACATTCCCAGTGATATCATTTGGAGCCAATTAACTGCCGAAACTCGGATCTGGTTCCTTGATAATAAAGATGAATTGTGGCGGTTTGAAGAAGTTTTTCCAGCGCTGGACGAAGATTAAGCTTTTGCCAACTCGGAAGTTGGTCAGATTTTTGGCTAGGTGGGTTATTTTTTCACTAACCCACCCTACTGGCATGACTGAACTAATTTGCTACTTCCGCCATCTCAATAACCCGCCCTTCATAATCTTTAACTAGAAAATTGAGAGGTTTTTGGCTGCGAATTTTGAATTTTAAACCGCGCATTTCTACTCGCAATAAAATCATATCGAGGCAATCGCGGTCGAAGCAAACGTGACGTTGCTGATTTTTGCTACCCAAACTAGCTCCGCCAATCACATGTAGCTGAGTATTTTTCTTCAATTGATACCACAGCCCATCATTAGTATTGTTCATCACCTTGTTAGACCAACTGGGGCTAGTAGACATATACAGAGGATCAATTCCAGTTGCGCCTAATGTTTGTTCGTAGTTGTAGTAGTAGTGCAAAGGCACTTCAGCTGCTGGCAAATCTAGCAACCCTTCATATAATTGTCGGGCAATCTCCAAGTCAGACACCATAACGGTGTGTACTTTTGGGGCACTGGTGAGGAACATCCACATAGCACCGGCATAAGCTGCCAGTAGCATCACCATAATGCCTTGGGTGGAGAATAAGCTATCCAAGGGTAGGGAAGGTAAAAAAGATCCTAAAGTCAAAGGGGCGAGCAGGAAAGCCATTATATTAGCTGCTATAACCATGAACAAACCAAAGATTATATAAGGGAGCCGCTTTTATGATTGTCGATAAGAACTAAATTTAAGTCCTTGCTCTTAGTTTATCAATACTAAAGTAGTCTGAGTCTTAGCAACGCAATAGACTAATGCCAAAATTGTCATGACAAATCCTATTTTAACTACTATCCACCCCCAAGCCTATGCAAATTCCCCATTTTCCCGAAGCTAATCACCCGCTAGTAAAGTCGCTGTTTCATCATAGTGACCAAGAACTGCTGAATTTGTTTCAGAGCTATCCAGATGCTGGTAAGTACTTTACAGTGATTTTTTGCCGCTATAGTCCCATAGTCTACACCTTGATTCAGCATTCAGCGCGATCGCCTGTGCAAGCAGATTATTTGTTTGCCTTAACTTGGCGGCACATCTATTATGAACTCGGTGGACTCAATTTAGCTGATCCCCAATCCACCCCAGAAGCTTTAACTTTGCAAAATTGGCTAATTAATATCACTGCTTTCTGTATCAACGAGATTAAATTACCCCCAACAGAAGCAATTCATTATTCTCTTCAGGCAACTTCGCCGCCGCTATGGTGCTATGTCGAACAGGCATTAGATCAACTACCACCAATTTTGCGATTGATGGTTTTAATGTCTCAAACTTTTCACTGGAGTGAAACTAGAATTGCTGCTTACCTACAAGCTGAAGGAGAAAAAATTTCGCCTCTTGAAGTAGCCAATTTTCTCCAAGAAGGCTATCGTATGCTAGAGGACAAATTACCAGCAGACATCCGCTCTATCTACTTGGGAGAAGATTTTAATCAAATTTAAACCAAGTAATAATACGTAATTTCTTGGTATTAGTTTTCAGAAAATAAAACTTTTTCTTCAACCTTCTACACTTTAAAGCCGAAATTTCACCGGTGAATTTTATGAAACCACGGCATTTATTACCTGGGTGTTACGTTTTACTTTTTATTGTTCTACTAAATCCTACAGTGGCACCTGCTGCTGATATTACACAACAACTGCACCGCCCTTTAAGTAATTCGAGTTGGCGGCAATCTAGAGAAGAAGCAGACACATTGCTGCGTATTGGTGAACAACAATATGCCGCAGGATTTGCTGATAAAGCAGTTGATTCTTGTCTGGAGGCGCTAGAGATTTATCATTCAATTGGCGATCTCAAAGCCCAAGGTTTGACTTATGATTTGATGGCGAAAGCTTATATCCAGCTAAATCGCTTCAAAGAAGGGGAAAATGCCTTACGTCGAAGGTTAGCGATCGCTCGTGATACGAAAGACTTTGCATCTCAAATTTTTGCGTTAAATAATATTAGCACCTTGCTACTACAACAAGGTGAAGCCTCAGCCGCAGGCCAAACTGTGGCAGAAGCACTCACAATTGCTCGTCATGTGAAAAATATTGAAGGTGAAGGATTATCTTTGAGTAATTTGGGTTTGGTAGCTGCTAGGCTGGGAGATTACAACAAGGCAATTAAACTTTATGAAACTGCTTTAAGTTTCCGCCGTCAAACTGGTAATGTCCTGGGTGAGGCCAATACCCTCAATAATTTGGGTGATGCCTATTTAGCTGCGGGCAATTATCCAGATACAATTGGTAGTTATGGGGCAGCTATGCGAATGGCTAAAACTAACCGCGATCGCCATAATCAATTACGAGCAATTGACGGTTTAGTTACAGCGCACAGTACAGTAGGACGTTATCAACGTGCTTTTGATCTACTGGAACAGCGCTTAATACTTGCACAAGAATTACAAAATCTCCGAGAAGAGTTAAAGTCGTTTGAGTCTTATGCTCAACTTTATGAACAGTTAGGTAATTACCCAACTGCCCGTAATTTTTATGAAAGAGCCATTATACTGGCACGAACACTCGCAGATAGTAAGCAGGAAGTGCTATTGATTGATAGACTAACTCAAATGCTGAAGCGGTAATTCTTCATCCGTCGGTGCGTTATAGACTAATCTCCATAACGTACCCTACCAGATTCCAGCCAATGTGCATCAGGTTTTCCGACTTATGTGTACACCCTAGCCTTAACTTGGGAGAAGAGGTTGGAGTAATTTTTTTACATTAATTCAAAAATACTGTACCGTCATCTTGAATCCGCACTGTATTTTTATCCTGACCTACATCAGTTGTTTCATCCAACCTGACCTCTAACATTCCTGGTTCCGCAGCAGGCTGGGAAGTTACTTGCAGCAAGCCGCCATCTTCACGAAAGAATGTCATTGTTACTGGCGCACTTAAACCTTGCAGCATTTCATCTGACTGACCTTTGAGCGATCGCGGTGGTGTATCACCAATCACTTCATAAGTTATATTAGCTCCAGTTTCATTGACCAGTCTGACGTTCACTCTACCATTAGCTAAAGCAATTTTAGTGCTAGGTGCTTGTTGTTGTTCTGGTAGAGGTGGTTGAATCCCGGTAACTGGTGGACGTGCTGGCGCAGCTTGAGTAGGAGGAATTCCTTGTGCTTGTAGTTGTTGGGTAATAGCATTCGGTGGACATCCTTGAGGCACTACATTTCTAGTGTTGAAAGGTTCTTCGTAATAAATACGAGGGCAAGGATTGAGTCCAGGAGTGCCAGAACCAGGTGCTTCACCACCAATACCCAGCCTCTGATCAGGTGTTGGTGTAGCAGGAACAGTAGGAGTAGGAAGAAGTCCTTGAATCTCTAGTTGTCTGGTAAGCGCATTGGGAGGACATCCCTGGGGTACTACAACCCGATTATTGTGTGGTTCTTCGTAGTAAATACTAGGGCAAGGGTTAACCTGGGAAGTAGGTTGTGGTGCTCTTGACGTTTGAGAAATTGCTGGTGTACTAATTAGTAATCCGCCGCTAATAGCACCAAATAACCCAAGATATTTGCAAATTTTGCGAGTTTGGCTATTCATTCATTTTCTCCTAAATAATGTCGTCTTTTATTGCCTTAATAACTTCTCAATTAATTTCAATTAAGTCAGTAAATCGCCAAAAATTACGTTATTATTTGAATTGAATATATTTTGTCTTAATATCTCAATTTATTGAGTATTTTTAATCTAGCTATTAATTTGATTTTTCATATCTAACTATAGGATTTAAAATGAAATAAATATTTCCTTCTCCAGGATGAGATATTTAAATAATCGGTAAATTAATTAGTCAAAATTATAAAAAGTAATCAGTATATATTCTAAAATTTGATATGTCTAAAATATGTCTAATAACATTAGAGCATGTTTGGCTATAGCCATCCTCTTTGATTTGTAGCAAAAGGCTTAGATCCCCGACTTCTAGCATTCACTCAGCCACCCTACGAGTGTTTACAAGAAGTCGGTGAGATTTTTATTTATGAGTTATTGTAAATAATAACTCATCCTCATTAGCTACAATTATTTACTAGCTTTAAGCCTCTTTCCAAAGTTGGCGAACCTGATCCGGTAACCAGCTGGCAATCTCTTGAATTCGTTCTGATGATAATTCATCTTTAGTAGCAGAAAATACTGCTTTAACAACCTGTTCACGGTTTACATTTGATGGCATTCCGCCTTCATTTGCCACTCTAAATAGAAAGCGATCGCTATCAATTTTAAAGATACCAGGACCCTGCCAAGGTGGACGTACCCGACTCAAAAATCCCACAATCGGATTTGTATCATGCCACAATTGGGCAATTTCCAGTTGCAGTGATTTATTATCAGTAACTTCAGCAGGTTTATGCAGTTCACTTTCAACTCTGTCAGCAGCCTCCGTAGTCATCAGGTCACGCATCACCCGGTACACTACTACTGTGATATCTCTAGCATCAAAGATATCAGCCAAGCCACTTTTCACCATGACTTTCTCTAAAAAGGGCATATCTTTCGTAGCGATAGGAACTGATGATCCTGCTTTTAAAGCTTCAGGTGGATTCTCCTCCAATTTTTCTAGCATTTTTTGACCTTTTTCCGTCAATTCTGCCTTTTTAAAGGTAATCAAATGTGGTAGAAGCCCATCTTCTGCACCATAAGTATTGGCAATTCTCATGTCAAATTCTTGTGGATTAATGAAATCAGGCACATCGTTCTGGTTTGCGTAAGCATTGCCTGTAAACTCGGCATTAATATAATCCTGTTGATTCAAATAATCTAAATGGCCTAAAAATTCGGCTGGTGTTAATTCTCGACCTGCTAAATCAGCTTCATTAAACCTAACTTCGTGCATTCCTTGCCCAGTATCATTAATCTTTTTGAGTAAAAGGTAAGCAACATCTTTTCTAATGCTAATTGGCATCTAATCCTCCAAAAATTTCGTAATGTCAGTATTTAGCTATGCTAAAGCCAGCAGTTAATACAACTACTCAACAATGTATGAGAATGGGCAATATTAACCCAATAACAGAAATACTATGCAGACTAAACCTGCTTTCACAGGTTACATTAAGTTTATCTGCGCGGACTTTGTTTATGATTAATGTAGTCCTAAACTTCTAGTTTGTTTGAGTAGCGTGCCTGAGGCAGCATGTGGCAATTGCCAGCTTTGTGATCTAAATTTAGTATATAAAGTTGTACTTTTTCATCTATCACAGGAAACAAATGTTGATTGCAGATTTAAGACTCAAGAGTTATTGGTAAAGTGACAGTAAAAGTAGTACCTCTGCCAAGATTGCTTTCAACTTGAATTTGACCTTGATGATGTTCGACAATAGCTAAAGCGATCGCTAGTCCTAATCCTGAACCTGTAGTACTTTCGGTAGCTGTATTCCTAGTTTTATGGGTACGCGCCGGATCTACCCGATAAAAGCGGTCAAATAAGCGTGGTAAGGCTTCTGCTGGAATACCAATCCCGGTATCACTCACCTTAATTTGCAACTGGGCAGTGCTATAACGAATTTTAGATACGCGGTTGCTTCCCTCTAAACGCGCCAATTCTACATTCACTCGTCCACCTGGTGGGGTATATTGCAAGGCGTTACCAATCAAATTTATAAACAGTCGCACGAGTTGATCCCATTTGCCTATCAGTGTGAACCAATTTTCTAGTAATTCTGGGCTAGTTTCCGAGGTGCTAGGATCAACCAAGTCCAGAGTTAAAGTAATTTCTTTTTCAACAGCCAATAGTTGTTGTTCTTCTACCACTTCCATCAGCAAAGCATCTAGGGGACAAGGTGAAAAAACATCTTTGCTAATACCACTATCCTGTCGTGCTAAGAATAATAAATCATTGACTAACTTACCCAAGCGCTGCGTTAGCCGTTCCACCACTTTTAATTGTTGGCGATAGTTCAAATAAGTAGTAGTTTCTGTCTCTGCTAACTCCAAATCAGCAAGGGCAACTTGCACATTAGTTTGAATCAAAGTAATGGGACTTCTGAGTTCGTGAGAAGCATCAGCTGTAAATTGTTTGAGACGTTGGTAAGATTCACCCACTGGTTCCATAGCTTTACCCGAAAGAAACCAGCCACTTGCTGCTACAGAAAGCACCATAAACCAAGTACCCAATGCCAAATCAATAATTAACTGGCGACTAGGTTTAGTAACTTCAAACCAGGGGTGACTAACGCGCAGATATCCTAATACTTGTCGTCCCACTTCTACACGCTGCGTCACTTGGCGCAATAAAAGTGCTGAGGCTTCCTTCCTGAATGCTGAGTTTTGAATTTCCTGATCATCAGGCTTTGCTTCTTTAACTACACGGACAGTTTCACCGAGATGATTACCATGAATGGGAATATTGAGGGGTTCGGATAGAGTTGACCAGAGTAATTCGCCTGTGGGACTAAACCATTCTAAGTCGATGTGGTCATCTTCTACAGTTTCGGCATTATCACGAAAACTAGCTTCTACATTAATGCGAAATTGTTCAGCATCCGTATTGACTGGCTCAATCACAAGCGATCGCTCAACAATTTCCACTACATGGTTGAGGGTATCATCGACACGTTCAATTAAGGTACTGCGCACATATAAATATACACCACTGGCAAATAGTAGAAGTAAGACAGCCGTGACGGCAGTGTACCAGATAGCAAGACGGCGGCGAGTAGCTTGGAACATTTGGCAATGCAGCAAAAATCTGATGTTATTCTTTTTGAATGTTAAATTATGGTTGAGTAAATAAGTTGATGACAGTTAAGAAATAGTGAACAATATAGGGACGGAAATTGTATTTTTAATCGAAGAAGACCCAGAGGGTGGTTACACAGCAAAAGCTTTGGGGGAATCGATTTTTACGCAAGCTGATGATATTGCTAGCTTGAAAGAAATTTTACGTGATGCAGTGCGCTGTCATTTTCCTGATGAAGCAGACCGACCAAAAGTGATTAGGCTGCACATTGTCCGAGATGAGGTGATTGCTTCGTGAAATTACCACGAGATTTATCGGGTGAGGATTTGGCTAAAGCCTTAGCTTGCTTCGGGTATGTGGTGGATAGGCAAACAGGAAGTCATATTACAGTTCCCGCCTATAACCCACTCAAGGTTGGTACGCTGAGTGCTATATTACGAGATGTTGCTGACCATTTTGGCTTGAATCGGGATGAGTTGCTTAGTTAACTGTTTTCCTGAAAAAATTGTATATTTCTCAGGCAAACATTTCATCCCATCAATACAATATTTTAGGGCGATCGCTCTCTAATAACCTACTCCCCATCCCCACAAAGCGAGAGCGAGGTTAGAGAAAGTAGATTGCTATATGAAAGCATGTAAAGCGATCGCAAATCAAATAGCAAGTCTATTTGTAGAAACTTTACGTTACTCATCCTCCCATATCTCAGATATCATCTTTGATGACAAATTGCTCTAACCATCTTCCTGAGCGGAATCTGGCAATATACAGCATATCTTTATTCTCACGTTTTTTATATATTTACTTAATCATTCAATTACTTAATATTTGATTTTTAAGTATTTTCACGGAGGCAACCCATTTTCTATAGGAGTTAAATTCAATTTGCAGTAAAGGTTGATGGAGAGACCCTAAACAATATGAAATCCAGACAAGTTTAATCTCTAATTAAAAATGGAAAGGTTTTGCTGTGAAATTATCAACCAATCCATCATGTTTCATCTCAACAATAAAAAATAACAAAGTCCGATTAATCATCTGATTTTTACTTTACTAAACATTTCTAGTCCCTTGCTAGAATTTGTAATTTAAAAACTTGGCATTTACCCAGTCTTAGACAATCATTTAAATTACGAAAATCAAAATCACCTTCCCTATCAGATTGTGTATTTACAGATAAGCCATTATTTTTCAAAAATAACGTTTATTAACAATCTATAAATTTGGTTTGAATTAATGTATCAAGCCGCGCCATCAGTAACTTGCAGTCACCATAATCGCCGAAATTTTAGAGAAAAATTATGACGACTTTTTCAGGATTTCCAGATCCAGGAAGTAATAGAAGTACAGCTTTAGATACAACCTCTGCAACATATATTGGCGGTCCTCTCACCAGTTCTTCTCATATTTTTCAAGACTCCGTTACTGGTGGTTCTGATCCTAGCGACTTTTACAAATTTCGGATTGGTGCTAGCAGCAGTGACCCCGCCAGTGTTATATCACTGAGATTGAATGGACTTGGTGGTGGCGAACTAGATGGTAATGCCAGTTTAATACTATATGACGAAAGTAATACTCTTCAAACTGTTAATGCCAGTGGTACATCACCGGAATTACTAACTCACAGTTTAAATCCAGGCATTTACTATGTGCGTGTTGGTTCAGTAAATAGTGAAAGCACAGCTTATAACCTGAACCTTGTAGCTAACGAAATTCCTACAGATAACGGTTCAGGGAATACGCTGGGAGCAGCATTAGACATTGGCACACTCAGCAGCTATACTACCACTGATTATGTTGGTAACCGGGGTGTTGTCCTTGACGACAATGACTACTACAGATTTGACTTAGCTAATAACGGGACATTTAACTTAACCCTGGATGGTCTAGGAGGCAATGCCAATGTAGAATTGCTCAATAGCGGTGGTACAAAGATTGCCGCTTCTACCCAACCAGATACTAATTCTGAGTCCATCAGTCAAAGTCTTACTAGTGGTACATATTATGTGCGGGTGTTTCCTGGTGGGATAGGTGCCACTAACTACGGACTAAATCTTGCCTTCACCGCCGACCCAGAAGACTTTGCCGGCAACACACTGGCTACAGCCCGTGATATCAATACTTTAAGCTCCACTCCTTCAATTTTCACAGACTTTGTTAATAGTCTCGACACTAACGATTATTACCGCTTTGATTTAGCATCTAGCGCTCTCATTGACCTGACATTAACACCAGACACCGCAAATGCTGATGTCCGATTACTCAACAGTGCTGGTACGACAATAGTCAGTTCTAGTCAAACTGGTATTGATCCAGATACTATCAGACGTAGCTTAAATGCAGGTACATACTATATTCGAGTGTTCCCCGTTTCTGGTGCAGCAACTAACTACGATTTAAGTGTTTCTGCTACTCCCATTGCCCCTGACATAGCCCCTAATTCCAGAGGATCTGCTAACAATATTGGTACGCTGATTGGTTCTCAGAACTTTAGCGATTTTGTCGGCAGTATCGATACAAATGATTATTACCAATTTGATTTAGCTCACAGAAGTATTTTCGACCTCAACCTGAGTGGTTTATCTGGCAATGCCGATGTGGAATTGCTTAATAGTAGCGGTGGGTTAATTCAGAGTTCCACCCTAGCAGGTAATGCCGACGAAAATATCAACACCACCTTACTAGCAGGCACTTATTTCGTTCGCATCAATCCTATTGGCTCTGCTGAAACTTTTTACAACTTAAGTTTATCTGCCGAAGCTCTAATTGAGATGTTAGAAATCTCCCCAGGTGCGGGTAGTTCTAACCCAAATCATCTGACAACGCTAGGAAGCACGTTGTACTTTACTGCCGATGACAGTGTCAATGGCAGGCAACTATGGCAGAGTGACGGCACCTCAGCAACTTCTATCACCAACATTAATCCTGGCAATTTTAACCCAGAAAATCTCACCGTCTTTGGTAGCAACTTGCTCTTTACTGCTGATGATGGTGTCAACGGTAGGGAACTATGGACTTACGATGGCATGACAGCCACGATGGTCAGCAACATCAATGCTGGTGCTAGTTCTAACCCCAGTAACTTAACTGTTGTTGGCAGCCAAGTCTTCTTTACTGCTGATAACGGTATTAGTGGCAAGGAATTGTGGGTTTACGACGGTACAACAGTTAGTCCGGTTAAAGATATCTACTCTGGTGCTACAGGTTCCAACCCCAATAACCTCGTGGCCTTTAACAACAAGCTTTATTTCACAGCTAATGATGGCATTAACGGCACTGAACTATGGACAAGCAACGGTACCACAGCCGGAACAACCCTAGTCAAGGATATTCGCTCTGGTGGTTTGAGTTCGGCTCCAGTTAAACTCACTGTGGTTGATAACACCCTCTACTTCACAGCTAATGATGGTATTAACGGAATTGAACTTTGGCAGAGTGACGGCACCACAGGTGGAACCAGTCTTGTCCAAGACATTACCCCTGGTACGGGCGGTTTTGGGCCAAGTCAACTCACCATCGTAGGTAACACCCTATACTTCGTTACAGATAGCAATAATGACTTTAATGAAGAACTGTGGAAGATAGATGGAAATGGTGTGGGACGGGTCAAAAATGACCTGAATGCAGCGCCCAACACTGGTTTTGGCCCCATAAATATGACGGCTGTCGGCAACACTCTCTACTTTACAGCTAGCGACAGCAGCACAGGATTAGAACTATGGAAGTCTGACGGCACCGATGCAGGCACTGTTCTAGTCAAAGATATTTGGGCAGGTGCAGACCCGAACAACAGTATTCCCACTAGTCTCGTTAATTTCAATGGCACTCTCTACTTTGCGGCTTCTGAGCCTACCAACGGTAGAGAAGTGTGGAGCAGTGACGGCACAGCTTTAGGTACGCGCAGAGTTAGCAACATTAATCCTGGAACAGGCAATGCTAACCCTGACAAGCTGACTGTCGTTGGTACACAACTGTTCTTCACTGCCGCCAACGGGACAGATGGTACAGAATTATGGGTTTTATAAAGGAGGTGATGTTTATAACCGATTAACTAAGTAAAAATCTTTGTTTACATTTTAAGCAACTCTCGAACAATTGGGAAATCACTGTTCAATAGTGACTCACAAAATCGCAGTTTCCCACCCCAGCGAAAAAGCCGGGAAATTCACAAGTAACCGAATTCACACAGATACAACCAGGGAAGAATTTCAACATGAAAAACAAATTTCTAGCCATTTTCGCCGTAGCTGGCATTGCTGCTGTAGGTAGCGCTTTGTTCTCCGCACCAGCTCACGCTCAACTAGCTGTTGACCAAGATGTGAACGTTGAACTTGAAGTGCCGGAAGTACTTTATTTGCGGACTTTTGAGACACTTTCTTTGACGATTACCGAAGATGAATTGGCTGGAGGTACAGCAGTAACAACAGGTGGAATTGGACAAGATTTCGACAGCCTAAGCCCTATCTCAGATGGTACTACTCTTATCGATCAAACCAGCCCATTTGGTGGTTTAACAGGTGGCAGCATCACAAAACCAGTAGCTGAACTATTCGCAGTTTGGTCTAACAACCCTGATGGTGGTGTTAACGTCACCTTAACCCCCACTACAACAGGGCTGACATCAGCAGGCGGTGGTACTGCAACAATTGTCAGTGTCACCAAAACTAGCACTGACCCAACTACTGCACCTGGTTTAGAGACACCTTATGTTGGCGGTGCAGACATAGAATTTGACTTGAATGGTGCTACAGTAGCCGAGACTTACACTGGAGGTGTCATTAACGTCAGCGTTGAAGCTCCGTAGTTTCATCATCATTGGTGCAGGCATCTTGCCTGCTGCTTTTATTAAGCCAGCAGGATGCCTTTCTCAAAAAGAAAAATTACAGCCAGAATATCTTGAAAAAATCCAGTCACATGGACAACAATCAGAAAATTAGTTGCCAACGCAAGTTTAAATATAGCCTGGGTATTTTAATGGGGTTGCTGGCTTGGCCCCTATCTCAGGCTTTAGCTCAACCCCTAGATTTGCCAGAGCCAACCCGCATCTATCAGCTATCAACCCCTCAACAACTGACTATTCCTCGCCAACAGCCAGGAGAGATGATACCTGCTCCTATTAGTGAGACAGTCAGAGACAATCAAGACTTGCTAGCTCCTGTGCAATTTAATACAGTGATTGCTCGCGAGTTGCCAGCACTTTGGCAGATGCGGGTTCCCATAGATCAAGTGGGTTCTCTCTACGCCACTTATGAACTCAAGGCTGGGAATGGACAAAGTAATAGGTTTAGCAGCCATCATCGTTCTGAGCAAACAGTGAACGTTGCTATTGAACCTTTACCTATTATCGAAATTTCCCGTGATGAAACTACCGCTTTAGTTCAAGGGGGCGCACTGTTGCAGTTTGACCTGGCAAATGCACGAACTGCGGGAGCCTATGGGGGCGTAATTACAGTAACGGTAAATCAACGTTAGTTGCTTAGTAGTACTTATCAACCAACGAGTATCTAAAGGTTAAAACTTTATCACAAATGTTTCGCAGAGCCGCTAATTTAGCCTTAAGTTTAGTAGGGTTACTTGCCCTAGGGATACCAAGTGCTGAAGCTCTCAATATTGGTGTCAGCCCATCCCGAATTGAGCTAGAAATCAATCGGAAAACCCGGACACAAGCAATTCGTGTACTTAATTTTTCTTCTAAACCGGTTGAAATTAAGGCCTACGTCCGGACTTGGAAAATGAGTGAGGATAATAAATTTGTCGAGGTTCCCCCCACTGCGGAATCATTAGATCAGTGGGTTGTGTTTACGCCTTCTCAATTTACTGTTCCACCTAACAGCGCTCAAACTTTACGTTTTGCCATTCGTCCCAGAGTTGAACCTAAACCGGGTGAGCATCGTGCTGTAATTTATTTTGAAGAAATTCCCTCTGCTAGTAACCAAACCCAAGGTGTACGCTCAGTGGGACGTATGGGGGTTGTGATCTATGGTTATGTAGGAGACATCAAACGAGTTGGTGTGCTCAATTCCATTACTGTAGATCCTCAACCTAATGGTGTGACAGCAAACTTTGATGTTTCTAGTCAAGGCACTGGTTACGTCCGTTTGAAAGGTCAATATGCTATCTGGCCGGCTGCTCAATATCCGGGTGCTGAATCTACAAAACCCATAGCTAATGTAGAAAAGCCTGGACAAAAACTACCAGAAAATTTATTAGATGCAGGGAAATTACCTTTGTTACCTGTATTACCTGATACTCGTCGCCGCCTTCAGTTACCTATTACTCAAAAATTAGCTCCCGGTAAATATGTTTTAGATATTAACGGCGAGTTAAATGGAGTAAAAATTGAGCAAGGTATTCCCTTTGTTGTTCCAGAAGCTACTGCTACCACATCCAGTTCAAATAAACCTCAGCCTGCTACTGCTCGTAATTTGAGAAATCGTCTGCGTCCAAGATAGCTTTTGCTGAATTGTCAGCTGAACTTATCAGGGGTTGTTTGGAAAGTATCTTGTTTAACATCAAAGCTCTCAAACCTAATCCCTCAAACTCTTCGCTTTATTAGCAAAACCTAACGCGGGAATGGGGAAAAATCAAATAATTAAAGCTTCTTTCTTTGTAGGAGAGAAGGTTGGCGAGAGGTCTTTGAGTATTTTTTGTAATTTC
This sequence comes from Trichormus sp. ATA11-4-KO1, assembly GCA_019358915.1. GTDB lineage: Bacteria > Cyanobacteriota > Cyanobacteriia > Cyanobacteriales > Nostocaceae > LEGE-11386. The sequence goes on along the minus strand of JAHHIM010000021.1, from coordinate 52,684 downwards.
TAAAACATCCTCTCAGGCGAAGTTAGTTTTTACTACGCCTGATTTTATTTGCTGCAACAAATTATTTAAGCAGTAAATTTTCGCTTACTTTCCCAATTTCACCTAACTTTTGTACTTAATTAAATATGCTGCATTTAGCTTTACCACCTACACCACCTATTATTGTTATCACCACACAGACAGAAAGTCTTGTTGATAAGGTTTGGAATAAGAAACAACTAACTCTTCTAAACAAACTGAAAAGCAAGGAATCTGACTTAGAAAATGGTGGTAATGCTACATTAGCGAATGTACAAACTTTAGATTCCGCAGAGGTTGTAGTACAGCAGCAAAATTCAATATCTGTAACTACTACATCTACCGAAAATCAAGGGTTTGCACCCGAATTCTCAACTGGTGAAGCGGCTTTACAAAGTCCATCAACTAAGCCTAATTTAGAAGTTAAGGTACTTGCTAATCTTCCTGTAGAAGCAAAACCAGGTGAGCAGCTAGCAGAAAATTCTACTAGTGTGGCAGTAGATACTCCTGCGTCTACTACGAAATCTGCTAGTGATAGTAAACCGATAGACAATAATAGTAGTATTTCTACACCTGTAAATCCAGGTACATCTACTATTACCCAAAATATAAAAGCTAATGACGGAAATTTCCTAGTTGGGGTAATTATTAACAATCGGGAAGTTGGTACATTAGATATTCGGATTGATGCCAATTCAATTTTGGTTCCTTTACAAGCATTTGCAGAAATTGCTGGCATTAGTATTGAAAATGTTGAAGGTAATATTCAATTAAAAACACCTTTAGGTGTAGCTAATTTATTAGCCAGTGAAGTAAAACAAATTGATGATACAATCTACATCAATGATACCAAACTTCAAGAAAAATTATCTACATCTATAAATTTCAATTCTGCTAATTTAGCCTTAATTGTTGATTTACCTTGGCGGCGAGGCAGCAACGCACCTAGACAGACAGCAGCCGAATTACAGCCTGAATTTCTCCCTCCTAGCACTGCCCTTTCTAATTTAAGACAAGAATTACAGGTTACCAACTTTGCTGGAAATACGCGCTTACGTAGTTCTACACTTGTAGGAGGAAGACTAGCAGGCGGTAATTGGCGAGTACGGCTAAATAACACCTTTGTTAATCAACCAGATGTTTCCGAATACTTTTTCTATAAACGTGAGAATCAATTTCGCTATCAACTAGGTAGGCAACAAATAGGTTTACATCCCCTACTAAATGGGATGAATTTGACAGGAGCGCAATTTGGTTTTAGTAATTTGCCCGTTGATAGATTTGCTCAACAATATAGCGCGGCTGAATTGTTACCTAGACGCTCTAGACCTTTACAAACATTCCAGGGTGAAGTACCACCAGCAAGTTTCGTGCAGCTAAGAGTTAGTGGAATTATAGTTGCACAGCAGCAAGTTGGACTCAATGGCATCTATGAATTTATTGATGTTAATTTACCTAGTGGTAACAATAATGAAATAGAACTGTTGGTCTACGATCGCAACAACATTAACATCCCAATTGAAATTCGCTCGTTGAGATTAAATGCTTCTGATTTGTTGCTCCCCGCAGGCGGTAATGTCCAACTAGGTGGCTTAGGATTAAGCGGTAATTTAGTCCAGGATTCTTTATTTGGAGATTTCGGCTCAGAAGCAGGTAGATTAGTTGGGTTTTACCAATTACGTCAAGGACTGTCTGAGAATTTAACGTTTGAAGGTTCTGTACAATCGATTCCTGGTACTTTACAGACACAAGCTGGCTTTATTTGGCGACTAGCAAACCCGGCGGTTCTCGCTACCAGTTTGGGCATGTCTCGCGGTCAATTAGGCTACACAACCGATTTAGATATTAATTTAGGTCAATTTGAAATCCTGGGTAATTCCCAGTTGTTTCCTTCTGGATATAACTCAACTAGACAGTCACGCGATCGCTTTAATCATAGTTTAGAAGCAAAATATCGTTTCAGTAATAATTTCAATGTGGGAGTCATTGCCCGTAGCCGCCAAGATGAATCGAGAAGCGCCGATTATATATTGCCTACTTTTGCCTTCAATCCTTTTTCTGGCTTATCTATGAGGGGTAGACCAGATTTAGACGGGAGATATTTATTTAGTACTTTATATGTCCCTAATCGCTCAATGAGACTGGCTTTCAACACCTTTGGTGATATATACACTTCAGATTTCACCTACAGGTTAAATAGAGAGTACCAAGTATCTTTGGGTGGCGAATTTGGTGCTGATTTAGCTCCGCGTTATTCTACAACGCTAAATTATAATTCTCGGAACCTCAACGGACTGAGTTGGAGACTAGGCGCAGCTTTCAGCGACGGTAATGTCGGGCCAATCGTTGGTGCTAGTATGCAGTTGCTTCCCGGCTTATTTGGTCGGCTGGAATATCAAGGTATTCCTTCCAGAAGTCGAAACGTTTTAGGAGGATTTGGCGACGAACGCCTCACGGTTCTACTAGTATCAGACTTGTCTTTTGCCGGGGGTGGTGTTGCTCCAGCTAGGTCTTATGGTTTAGGAAAAGAACGCGGTGCGATCTCTGGAAAAATTGAGGTTGCAGGCGGAAGAAGAGGCTTTGATTTGGGTGGAGCTAACGTTAGGGTAATAGATAATCGCAATAATCGAGTTGGTGCTGCCAAAACTGACTCGTTAGGAAATTTCTTTGTTGGCAACCTCAAAGAAGGTGTTTATATCATTGAGCTAGACCCGGATAGATTGCCTATTGAGCTTTCTTTAGATAGAACCAGCATAGTAGCTGAGGTTGCAGGCGCGGCAATCACTAATTTAAATTTTCCTGTTAGAGAAGAATATGGTTTAGCAGGACAAATCACAGATGTCACAGGTCAGCCAATGGCACAAGTGCGAGTGGAACTCATCAATCCTGCTGGCGCACGTGTTTTATCAACGGTAACTGACCAATTTGGTCTTTATCGTCTAGATGGAGTACCAGTTGGCAATTACACATTGCTGATTCCTAACCAAGATGGTATTGCTAACAGCTTGACCCTCCCCAAACTAGAGGTAGCAATTAACAAAGACTTTATCTATGACCAAAATCTGCAATTACCAATTGCTGCCGCAGTGAAGGAAACTATTAAGGATTGATGAGTTCCCCTTGTCCCCCCATTCCCCTATCCCCTTACTTCGTATGCCAATTTCATCTACTATATGTATTGTCCCCCAGCTGTATTAGCTCATCTGGCTACCCTGAGATCGTCATGCCGAAATCAAAGAAGAGCGCCAATCCCATTGATTTGAACGATCCGCAATATTACATTAACCGCGAGTTAAGCTGGTTAGAATTTAACAGTAGAGTACTGCACGAAGCCTGTGACCCGCGAACGCTGCTTTTGGAACGGCTAAAATTTTTGGCAATCTTCAGTGCCAATTTAGATGAGTTCTTTATGGTGCGTGTTGCGGCCTTAAAACAACAGGTAGAAGCAAAAGTTAGTCAGTTAACTCCCGATGGTCGCACACCGCAACAACAGCTAGACGATATTAGATCGACTCTCAGTCCTCTGGTAACAAAACAGCACCAACAGTTTGAGCAAGTGCTGCAACCTCTGCTAGTCGGTCATGGCATCCATATTTTGGATTACATCGATTTAAATCAAAAACAGCGAACTTATTTAGACAACTACTTTGAAGAACAAATCTTTCCGGTGCTGACTCCCCTAGCTGTTGACCCTAGCCATCCTTTTCCCTTCATTTCCAATCTCAGCTTGAATTTGGCAGTTGTGGTCAAAAACCCAGATACCGAAGAAGAATTTTTTGCGCGGGTCAAAGTCCCCAACGTGCTACCGCGATTTTTGCCTTTACCACCGGAGTTGGGTGTTTCCGAAACTGAACAACCTGTACACTGGACTGGTGTACCTTTAGAACAGGCGATCGCTCATAACCTGGAATTTTTATTTCCAGGAATGAATATCCAAGAATATCATCCTTTTCGCATTACCCGTGATGCCGATCTCGCGCTAGAAGAAGATGAAGCAGATGACTTGCTGTTAGCCATTGAACAGGAACTACGAAAACGGCGCATGGGTGGAACAACCGTCAGACTAGAAATAAAATCACAAACGCCTGACCCCATACGTTCTCGGTTGTTGCAAGATTTGGACTTAACAGAAAGCGATGTTTACGAAGTTGATGGTCTTCTGGGACTACGGGATTTAATGTATTTTATGGCATTGCCATTACCCGAACTCAAAGAACCACCACGCCAATCTGTAGTTCCTTCTCGTCTGCAAAGATTGAGAGAACCGAGTTTAACCTCAGATGCTTTGGAATTAGAAGAAGGACAGGACTTTTTTGCGGTAATTCGGGAAAAGGATTTGCTAGTACACCATCCCTATCAATCCTTTTCGTCAACAGTGGTGCGCTTTATTACCCACGCCGCTCATGACCCGAATGTGCTGGCTATTAAAATGACCCTTTACCGCACTTCTGGGGACTCACCCATAGTCAAAGCTCTCATTGCGGCGGCGGAAAATAGCAAGCAAGTGTCTGTATTAGTGGAATTAAAGGCACGGTTTGATGAAGAAAATAATATTTATTGGGCCAGAAGTTTAGAAAGAGTTGGTGTGCATGTTGTCTATGGTCTAGTAGGACTAAAAACCCATTGCAAAACCGTCATGGTGGTGCGACGAGAAAAAGACCGGATGCGACGCTACATACATATTGGTACTGGCAACTATAATCCCAAAACAGCGCGGCTTTATACAGATTTGGGATTGTTTAGCTGCCGTGAAGAATTAGGTGCTGATGTTACAGATTTATTTAATTTTTTAACAGGCTATTCTCGACAAAAATCTTATCGAGAGTTGTTGGTAGCACCTGTGAATATGCGCGATCGCTTTTTGGCATTAATTCATCGCGAAATCGAAAATGTCCAAAATGGCTTTTCCGGGCGCATTGTTGCCAAAATGAATTCCCTAGTTGATCCGCAAATCATCACCACTTTGTATGAAGCCTCCCGCGCCGGAGTGCAAATTGACCTGATTATTCGGGGTATTTGTTGTTTGCGTCCGCAACTCAAAGACATTAGTGAAAATATTCGTGTCCTCAGCATTATCGGGCGCTTTTTAGAACACTCTCGCATTTACTATTTCCATAACAATGGACAAGAGGAAATTTATATTGGCAGCGCTGATTGGATGCGCCGCAATTTAGATCGCCGAGTCGAAGTAATTACGCCGATTAAAGACCCAGATATTGCCAAAGATTTGCAGGAAATTTTGGGAATTATGTTAGCCGATAATCGTCAAGCTTGGGAGTTACAACCTGATGGTAGTTATATTCAACGCCGTCCCTGTGACGATTGTTCAGAAACTAACTCACAAAAAACTCTCATGAATATGGCATTACGGTCAACAAGTATAGCTTCAAACCTAATTGATCCAAAAAAGAGTTCTTTTTATATTGATAATTAGCTCAACTGAGTTTCTTTAAACAAACTTTAATTTTTGACAATTTATCTGATAAATAACTGTGGGTAAATCAATTTATTCACCCGTAAGATAGAGTGATTACTGGTGCTCATTACCATAAACTGTAAGAACTATTGTTTCTAGTTTTTTTCTTACTTTGAATGTTAATGTTTTCCTGTGAGTCTTCTACCTTACGTGTTTTAGTGGTTGATGATCACGAACTGACTCGTTTAACCCTGCAATTAGCTTTTTCAGCTCAAGAAAATTTTCAAGTAGTAGGGTTAGCCTGCAATGGTCAAGAAGCTATAGAAATGGTTAAAAGCTGCCATCCTGATGTAATTGTTCTAGACTTACAAATGCCTATCATGGATGGTTGGAGTGCTTCTAGTCAGATTAAAGCGATTTCTCCCAATACTCAGATACTGGCTTATTCCTCGGTGGAAGATGCAAATTTTCTGGGAAACAAAGCAACCCCGAATTTTGACGATATTTGTCAAAAAGATGTGCCTACGAACGAACTAATTGCTTTGGTTAAGCAGTTAGGTCAACGTGCAGGAGATGGTTAAGTGAAAAAATAAATCATGCTGAGTAATTGCTGGTGGATTACCCCAGGCTTAACTCAATTCTGGGGACTGGAAAATATTTATGAACAAGCAGCGTCAGTATAACTGTAATTTAGTGGTTGTACTGACGCGGTTGTGTGTTATTTATGCTGTTTAGTTCACCTTAATTATTTTCTGTTTCCGGCGGAATAGTGCGTCTAAATTCATCAATTAACTCATCTAGTTCTTCCAAAGCCTGATTGACATCAATTCTCAGAGTTCCCAAATTTGACTGCTCTAAAAGGCTCAGCAAGTACTCGCGTTTACTTTGAACTACAGCAATTCGTTCTTTTATAGTCTGTAAATCCATTATTTACTTCCAGTTTTAGATATACCTTCAAATTTAAAGTTAGCTCAAAAAGGAGTAGGAAGTGGAAGAGGATCAAGGACAAGGGGAAATTATGTTCTGGCAAATCTTCCTCATTTCCCTCTCTTCCCTAATTTGTTACTCATAGCCGATGATAATAAAACTGAGGTGTTAAGAATTTATATTATCTAAGCTCATGTTACGCCAAATTTCTTTGGGAACAATCGGTTTGACCATCGGCAGCATATTAACCATTGTTGGTTTTGTCGCCTATGCTGCTGACAATGCCACACTCAATCTTGTGGGTTTTTTTTACGGGTTTCCTCTCTTACTGGGAGGATTGGCACTGAAAGCCAATGAAATTAAGCCCATACCCTTTAGTCAAAGTACTACGCCATCAATATTAATATTGCGAGAGCAGCAAGCAACTGTCACTCAAAATAAAATTCGTAAAGACATCACCCGATATTGCTATGGTCAAGACGCTCATTTAGATGCTGCACTCTCTTATCTGGGTTTGAGTCCTACAGATGAGGAACGACCAATAGTCACAGGTTTAAGAGAAACAGCAATTGATGGGGCCTATACCTTAATTTTAGAATTTGATTCGCCGTTGATTCCCATTCATGCTTGGCAGGAAAAGCAGGAAAAAATGACCAAATATTTTGGTCCTGGAGTAGAAGTAAAAATCACCCAGGTTGGGGAAGAGCAAATTGAGTTAGCGCTAATTGTTACAAGCAATAGTGAGAAGTTTGAAAACTCTCCAGTAGCACCTAAAAATTTAAAATAATTTCTAGTGGCGTGGCAGATTTAATGATTGTGGGGTAGGCTTCTAGCCTGCCCAGAACAGGCAAGATACCGATTTTACAAGAAGATTATATGCGCTCTTTACCTTACTCAGTGCTGAGTGTTGTAAAGCCCTGCGGGCATGGTTGCGCGTAGAGAGGTAGCGGGGCGTAAAGCCCTGCGGGCATAGCTGCGCTTATAGCCCGTGCTGAGTAATAACAAGAGGAAGGAAACACTTTCGCACTCGGTAAATGCCCCGCCCCTAGTGGTCACTGAGCCTTGCCGAAGTGTGGGCAGTCTTTTAACTCAGCACTTAGCACTTTCACTCAGCACTCTTTAGCTGTGTCATGTGTTAGTCCACTAAGTGCTAAAAGGCGCTCTGTCTATCTCAAACCAACCCCAACTGCTGCTTCAGTGCTGTTGGCACATTAACTGCTGTTTCTAATCCCCGGATACCTTCCCATTGCTGCTTTTCATCCCAGGTCATTGCTTTTAAGTTGGCATCACTAAAATCAGCACCGCCAAGAATGGCATAGTTGAAGTTAGTACCACTCAGGTCAGCACCGTTGAGTTTGGCATAGCTGAGGTCAGCATTGCTGAGATTGGCATTACTCAGGTTGGTACTAAAGAGAATAGTATCGCTGAGGTTAGTGCCATTAAGTATCGCGTGACTGATGTCAGCACCACTGAGGTCGGCGCGGCAGAGGTCGGCATGGCTGAGGTTGACGCTACTAAGGTTAGCGTCGCTCAGGTTAGCACCAAAGATGATAGCATTTGTCAAGTTGGCGCTACTGAGGTTAGCATCTTTGATGTTGGCACTACTGAGGTTGGCGTGACACAGGTCGGCATCTTTGATGTTACTGCTACTAAGGTCGGCACTGCTAAGATTGGCGCGGTAGAGGTTGGCATCTTTGATGTTGGCGCCACTGAGGTTAGCACTACTGAGGTCAGCATTGCTGAGGTCGGCATTGCTGAAGTTAGCACCACTGAGGTTAGCATCACCGAAGTTTGCCCCAGTTAGGTTGGCGTTGCTAAAGTTGGCACCTGTGAGGTTAGCATCACCAAGGTAAGCACCGCTAAGATTGGCATCGCTAAAGTTGACTCCAGTTAAGTTGGCATCACCGAGGTAAGCACCCTGAAAGTTACCTCCCTTGAGAAATTCCCCGACTATACTACTAAAATTACCAATTTCCAGGGCATCACTGTAATTGATAACTCGCAGCAGTTGGGATGTAAAAAAATTATCTGTATCTGGTTTAGTGGATGGATAGAAAATGATTTGTTGTTGTAGCTGTTCTTGCGCTTGTGCGTAACTGTGTAATTCTAAGAGTAAAATCAGTACATTAAGTCCTGTATATATATCTACCTGTCTTAAGCCGATGGTAATATTTTGTGCTAAAAGCGCCATCATTTTTTTTTGAGGCAAGTTATCACTCGGTAAGGCATCAATAAATTCTCCTCGACACCAGCGACTATAAAAATCTTCTAAACGGTGAAACAAAAGTACTGGTTGAAATTTTTGTTCAAATTGGAGAAAGTCCATGACTTGTTTGACTATTTCTGGTGTCAACGCTCCATTGCCTAGTAAATCATAAATCTCTTCATGCAATTGGCGATCGCGGCAAGCATGATCGTACTTGACAGTAGAACCCGTTCGCGCCGTATCTCCCACAGGATAAGCGTGGGGTAGTCGTTGCTGTTCGCTATACTGTACCGCAGAAATTGTTCGGCGCAGCCGTTGCCGATTATTATAATAACCGTTGCCAATTACTTGGCTAGAGTAACCGTTCCCGTTGGTAGAACTGAAAGAGGAGGGTAGCTTGCTTGTATTCAACGTGCAATTATTTTCTGGTTTTGTCCATTCCTCCAAGCTTTTTTGTAATCGTTTAATTAATAAACCTTTCTGGAAATTATCTTGAGAAAATTTCATACTTTTGCCTGGTTTGTTCAAGATTTTTCCCATAGGCAAATACGCTGCTGCTGCTAAAGCTTTGGTTCTTGGCGCTTCTGGTGACTTCGCACTACTTATATAATTTTTCAAAAGCTGCCAAACTTGAGATAATTGTGACATCTTTGTATCCTTTATTACTCAATTATTACTGTTATATTCAACCTTTATTCAATATTTCTGTTAGCCTGGCTACTTTGTGAACACTAAACGCAAAAGTATAAATTAATTTATGTATTTTGCTTAAAGATGTATTGTCAACCACTAAACCGCAGATGAATGGCACTGTCTCACGATGATGGCAATTGAGCTTTTGCTACAAATAACGCATTTTAGCTAAAATCTGGGATTTATAGCCGCATATTTACTAATCAAATGCCTAAATAATACGTACTGTTTGTTACAACTGCAATGGTTAGGAAAAATACTACAGTAAAACAGCGCAATATAAATGAAAAAATAAGATTTCAACCTAAATCGCAAATTTTGCTTTTTGATATCGGGGTGAATGGGGGAAAAGAGGCATAGTCATCTTCTCTACTCCCTCTTATTCAGCACTCCCCTTCGACTTCGCTCAGGGCAAGAAGCGCACTCAGCACTCAAGAAACACTTTCAAGGTAATAACTGGATGAATAGAGTAACTTTTTATGTAATTTTGTTAATTACAGGTAATGTGAAGACAAACTAATGAACTGTTTCGGGGTGCATCGATGAGTGAGGTAGAGGTAAAAAGTGGACAAAACCCCCAATACCTCAAGCAATGGGTACTTGACCCACCTCAGAAACTGTCGATATTTGTTTACCTCAACAAGGGGAAGAGGAAAATCTAGTTGGAAAGGGTTTTGAGGTCGAATGTCGAAAACATTCTCAAACGTCCTTTTTCTGAGGTGAAAATCAGCGAACGGACAGTTCTACCTCTACAGACTCGTGAGATGTTTGAACTGAAGGCGACGCTAAGTGAACAGTGACGTTTGCCATTCCTTCTCTCTTGGTACTTTTATTCCTTTGTGTCTTGGTGTCTTAGTGGTTCGTTAAGTTTGCCAAATACGCCAGGAAAAAAGACAGCGCTGGAGGCTGCATATTAGACCATAAACTCGATACATTTTGACTAGACACCTTAACGGGATCGGGCAATGGGTTCACATCTACAGCCAATTCCATTAAATTCAGCCAATGACTAATAGCCACCTCACCAGGCTGATAAGCGATCGCGATCGACGCTGCATCATAATTTACCCGCACACTAATAACTTGGGAATCGGTTTTAATTAACCTCTCCAGTCGCCTACCATAGGCACGATCTTCAGCGATTTGCGGCACATGAAACCTGATTCGGCCAGGGATTACATGGACAACCTTGTGGTGAGGATCGCCTGTTGTTTCCCAACATTGGGGTTGCAGATAATCCATTACCTGGCGAGTTGCATTTGCGGTCATCATGTAAACTGGAATCGCTGCTAAACCTCTGATTCCTAGTCCTCCCGTCACTACTAAACCTATCATCAAGGGGATGAACGAAATCGACTGTTCTTGCCAAAAATCTAAAGATTTCCACGCAGCCAAAAAATCTACATTGTTGACTTGAGGCGGTTGAATATCAAATTTTTGAAGTATGCTCAATAACTGCGGTAATGACAACAGAGTTTGATCAAATGTGACGACCAAACTACCTGTTTGCTGATTAATAGAAACTCCTCTTACCCCTTTGTGTTGCCGTAAATTTTGGGATATAGTTTCTAGTTGCGAGTTAAAACTATTGTTAGTAGCGCGAATGCGGATGCGTCCGTTAGTTGCATGGACAATTTGTGATTGTGACTGTGCAACTTCTGGGCTAGTATGTTTATTTACCTTGACTTCAGCGTTTTGAGCCTGAGTAGCAATAAACTCAGGAGACATGATTGACTGCGGACTTAAGCCACGACTACTAATAGTTGTTGTCATTTAATCGATGAGCTGCACCAAGACTAAGGTTAACAATAGGTTAAATATAACTTTAGCTTCAGTGTCCAGTCTCTTCCTTGAGAGCTATTTTCGTTTACGTGTTGTTAGTCTTCTAGAAAAGACTTTTGCTATTAGCTATTAGCAATAAAATAGCGTGTGTTTTATATTTTATTGTTACTATTTGTAACTAAATATTGTTAGCTATTCGTTTTTGATATTCGTCTTCAGTAAGAATATCGAGATTGTTCTCAAGACGGTCTACAAATACTATACCGTCGAGATGATCATGCTCATGTTGAAAAATCCGCGCGACAAAATCAGTTAATTCTTGTTTTTGTAACTTGCCATTGCGGTTAGTATATGCAACTTCAACTGCCTGATATCTGGGAACTAATCCTCTAATACCCGGCACACTTAAACAACCTTCCCAACCTTTGACAATTTCAGTAGCATGAGCCACTATTCTCGGATTGATCATAGCAGTAGGTTCCATTACCGGAGCGTGAGGATACCTGAGATTAGGACGGGAAGCTACAATAAATAAACGATAGGATGCTGCTACTTGCGGTGCGGCAATTCCTACGCCGTTAGCTTTGGCAACTGTTGCGGTCAAATCATCAATTAGATTTTGAATGTGTGCATCTTGAATATTATCAACCCAAGCCGCTTTTTGGCGCAGTATAGGATTGCCCAATTGAATGATTGGCATTAATTCAGCCATAAGTAATACCAAGTTGCGATAATTATGATTATTTCTTCCATTGTGCCCATTTTTTCGGGAGGCGGGAAAAAGTCTACTCAGGTGTCAATAGTCGTTGGGAACTTAAGAGGTTGAAAGAGGTCAAGGATTGTAGTGTAGTTAGTAATACACCATCATTAAGTTGAAGGTATCCCTATTTATTGGCTATGCTGTAGCAGAAATAGTATTTATGTGTGAATTATGAACATAGCCAAACTGATTTTGCTTGCCTGTCCTGTGTTTCTCGCATCTATATTACTGGTAGCGAATCCATCTCATGCATCTAGTCTAGAATCTGCATTTACTACACAAATGGTTTCAATTGCATCTCATCAACAAGTTGACGAATTTGCCGCTCTCAAGGTGACTCAATCATCTAATCCGATTATGGATCAACTCGGTTGCAACTGCGCTACTTGCGTTCAGTCCAAATTCCAGTTGCTACAAGGCAAGCTACCATCTGTCGGTTTTTGATAAACTTAGGAGCTATAAATATTTTCAGGGTACAGCAACGCTGTGCCCTTTACTGTATCTATTGGTGGTTAGTTAATTTTATTATTCTTCGCGATCGCATCTCCAAAAAATCAGTACAGTTAAGGCTTGTGACATATTTTTAACCAGTTGGTGGCAATATCACCCCTCAGCTAATTGAATTGTTTACGCTAACTGGATATTCTAATAAAATAATCTCATCAAAAGATTCGCAGCATTTTATAGATAGATGGACTGGATTACACTACTGCGATCGCTACAGTCTGATTTTGTTAAAAGGTTATCATCTGGTTGTCTGCTTCATTGTGAAACAGAAGGTCAATACAGCGAACTAACTATAATCTCTGGAGAAAGATTAAAGGCATTACGAGATTTTTGCTGGCTGATGGCTGAGAAATATAAGCGTACCTCGCCAGTTCGTGACGTTTTTATCAACAATCTTAAAGGGAAACTGGGTGAAGAAGTCGTTAAAGAACGTTTAGCTGATTTAATTACAGAAGTAGATTATGAAAAAAGATTCGGCGGCGATGGCAAAATTGATTTTACCTTGACTTCTAACCCATCTGTTGGTGTGGAAGTAAAATCTCGTCATGGCAGTATTGATAAAATTAGATGGTCAGTTAGTTCGGAAGAAGTCGAAAAAAATGCAGTTGTAGTTTGCGTTTTGATTCAAGAAAACGTCAATGAAGCGCAACCCGAATATCACCTTTTTTTGGCTGGCTTTCTTCCTACTCAAATGATTAAGTTAAAAACTGGAAAAATTTCCTTTGGGATCAATCAATTATTATATGGTGGTGGCTTATGGTGCTATTTAGAACAATTACAATCTTCTGTAAATCATAATTTTTCTAGACATGAACCGCAAATTTATCAATATGCCCCTAAACAAGAACAGCTATCTCGTTCATCCACAAAGCAGTTAACTAAATCTATCTTATTCTCAGATAGAACTAATTATTTAAATCATCAGAATGAAGATATAAATCTACTTTATGTACAACTGGGTGATGAATGTTTTAATAAAGGTGATTATGAAGCTGCAATTAATCACTATAACCAAGCTTTGCAATTTAATAATGATGCTGATATTTATTACAAACGTGGGTTGGCTTATTATCAACTCGGAGATTATGAAGCAGCGAGTACAGATTATTCTCAGGCAATACAGATTAATATTAACGATGGCAAAGCCTACAATAAAAGAGGTTTAGCTCGTTATCAACTAGGAAATTTTGCAGAAGCAATAGAGGATTATACAGAAGCTATTAGAATTAATCCTCATGTTGCTGTTGCTTATAAAAACCGTGCTGAAGCTCGTTCTCATATAGGTGATAACCAAGGAGCAATCGAGGATTACACTCAGGCGATCAAAATTAATCCTCATTACGCTGATACTTATAAAAATCAGGGAATTGCGCGTTATTCTATCGAATATCACCAGGGTTTTTCGCAGGCAATTAAGATGAATCCTCAAGATGCAGTTGCTTATAAAAATCGTGGAAATGCGCGTGCTGATCTAGAAGATTATGAAGGTGCAATTGCCGATTATACTCAGGCTATACAACTGAATCCGCAGTATATAGATGCTTATTATAACCGTGGTAATTCCCGTTATGATTTAGGAGATTACGAGGGAGCAATTGAGGATTTCACCCAGACAATACAGATTAATTCTCATTATGCGAATGCTTATTACAATCGTGGTAATGTTTATACAAAATTAGGAGATAAACAACTAGCAATTGATGATTTTCGTAAAGCAGCAGATATTTATCGCCAAGAAGGCAAGTTAGAAGCGCTCAAAGATGCTCGTCAAAGAGTTTTAGATTTAGAAATTGCAGAATCATTAGATGTTTTAGACTTTTAGAGTCAGCTAAATAAGGGCTTTAAAGACTAAATCCCTGACTAAAAACTTTTTTTATTGCACTACTTTCCAGTTACCGTGGAAACTGTGGGGAATGACGCTAGGTAATCCTAGCCTGCAAACCGGTTTTTCATCTAGGCGATCGCTATCAAATACCCAAACTTCGCTACTATGGGAATTACCATCGTAAATTACTGTTAAAACCCAACTTTGGTGAGGATTTTGGGTATCTTGCACAGGTAGAGGTTCGCTAGGATAGCGATTTTCTCCTAAGTCTGCTTCGGTGAGAGTTTCAGTATTGTGGTCGAAACGAGCGATCGCGTTTAATAGTTCTTGGCTAATGTCTGTTCCTTGGCGGAATAAAGACATATATGTGTAACGCGAAACTTGTCCCAAATTTTGCGGCGGTACATTGGGAAATTCACAACTTCTGTCCAAGAGTTGCTGAATCGATGTGACTTTACCAGTTTGGGGCTGAAGATGAACTCGTGTTAGTGTAGATTTTGCTGAGGTATGAGTTTCTCCTGTAGCTACTTCCTGGAGATATTGATTGGTTTGAAAATCTTGATATCGGGCAATATCTACAACTACTAAATTATTAGCATCCACATAACCATTGGCAAAATGCCATTGAAACCAAGGTTCAGTTTCTCCACGACTCACCAAAGATAAAGTTTCGCGATCAATCACCAAAATCTGAGTTCCCGCTTGAGGCTGCCACTCCAGTGAACCACTGTAACTGCTAATACCCACAAGGGCAGGGAAAAGATTTAAGCGCACCGCAGGAGCAAAAAATATCAGATATTGTCCTGCCAAAACAAAATCATGTATGAGGGGAACACCCTCTAGTGTGAACTGGGCTTTTTGAATAATCTTGCCAGTAAAGTCACTTTTATAAACATTTAGCGTCGCGTTGAATGCAACACTGATACCAAAGTTAAAAATCTCTTTAGTTTGGTAATCAACTTTGGGATGTGCCGAATAGGGTAATCCCTGTCCCAGACCATCTAAATTATCTAAACCCCTCGTTTCTAAAGTTTCCAGGTCAAGGGCATGAGGATTAGCACCTTCCCAAAGTGCCAGCAATTTATCAGGTAAAGCCAGCACCGAAGTATTAGCCGCATTTTTAACTGGTTTGAGCCATTGATTCCAAATTGGCCCTGGTGCTGTCATACCGTAATTGCCGTAAAGCAATTTACCTGCTACGGCTTCTTTTTGATAGCCAGCAGTTTGCACATAACGATAAAGTCCAGTCACACCTGCATCGGTAAAATTAACCGCCAGTACTGCCCCATCGCCATCAAACCAGTGCCCTGCATGGATACCGCCACGTTCTAGCCGTCCAGGCCCATTGCGATATAGTGTCCCGCGCAAGCCATCAGGAACTTTACCCGCCAGGATTGGCAATTGAGTCAGAGGAAATTCCTTCGCCGGCTCCGCGATCGCACTAGCCCAAGCTTTCCGAGTTAATGGTTGAATAGTATGTGTCATGCTTTTAGTATATTTGCTGCTAATGTTCATGGGGCATAGAAAAGTTTTACGTTCTGGATGAATGCTTTTAGCAGAACGATTTACCAAACCTGCGGCTCATAAAACTCTGCCATCAGCAAGATGAGATCACAATCTCGCGCAGATTACGCTAGAAAGCTTTCTTATATCTATTGGAGAAAATTTTACTATGGCACCTAAAATTACTGATTTCGTTGAAGACGCTGGCGCTCCTGGAATTATAGCTGGTATTGGGGCGGTACTACTGGCACCTGTGATCATTCCTGTTGTGGCAGGAATTGGTAAACCCTTAGCCAAGTCACTCATCAAAGGTGGAATTGTCGCCTACGAAAAAAGCAGAGGAGCATTTGCAGAAATGGGCGAAACCTGGGAAGACATTATAGCCGAAGCAAAGGCGGAAATTGCTGAGGAAAGAGAAACCCCTGCATTTGAAGCTGCTAGCACTCCTGGCGACAATCCAGGAGATCATGGCGTATAAATCGGCCAATGAAAGTTTGTAGTGAGGAATTTAGTCCTCACTACGAGCCATTGCAAAATCAAAAATATCAATTAGGAGGTCGGCTGTGTGTTAATTAACAGTCATGGTAATCCCACCAAAATAGCCAAAATTATTGAGCAAGCAAGCTTTAACAAGTTATCTAAACCTATATCTACGAAAATCATTAGTGATACCCCAGGACGACTAAGGTTGAGAATTGCTCAACCCCACCGCCATGCTAGAGAAATGCAACGCCTTGCTACAACATTAAAAGCACAACCTAACATCAGTCAGATACAGATAAATATTCCTTACGGCAGTATTGTTGTTAACTATGATGGAAAAGATGAAACCTTGGAAAATGTGTTCGCCACATTACTAAATTTAGGAGTTGTTTTCACAGATATTACTGAAGGAAAATCTGAAGCTGCAACGAATATCACCAGCGCAATTACTAACTTAAACAAGCAATTTGAACAGGCAACAAACGGTGAGGTAGACTTGCGTTTTATTTTTCCTTTAGGACTTAGTATGCTTGCTGTTAGGCAATTGCTGATTCAAGGTTTGCAAGTAGAAATTATACCTTGGTATGTGTTGGCATGGTACGCATTTGATAGTTTTATTAAACTCCACGCTACTAGCCAATTACAGCCAAGTACTGAAGCCCAGAAATAGTTATAAGTTTGCGACAAGCCTTCTATCACTAAGTTTATTTCTAGCTGTTGCTTGTCCCTCGGTAATTTCCTGTTTGGCTCTTTGTGCAGCAGCAACAAGTTTTGATTGACTGCGTTGAAACAACTCATGCCATTTCATCTCATCTTGCAAGTCTTCAATATACTCTCGAAGATGCTCTGCAACACGCTCTTGTACCTCAACGGGTAAAGATTCTAACATCTTGACAATTGTGATAACTGCTGTGGATGACATGGTTTAGCTCTTATGCAATGCTCTACTCTTCAAACTAGCATTCCCCACTCCCCATTGCCCCTTATCCCCAGAGGAGGCCTCACCTTCCCCACTCCCTATTCCCTAGTTTTAAACCACTCTACAACCCCATCAGCCAAAGCTTTGGCTAATTTTTGCTGTGCTTGGGGATTTTCTATCCATTCAAATTCTTCGGGGTTGATCATAAAACCTAATTCCAATAATACTGAGGGTGCTGCATGGGGACGGGTTAGCGCTAGGTTGTTCCAAAATACGCCGTAGGAAGGTCTATCTAGCTTTTTCACTAAATAATTATGCATAAATATAGCTAGGCTGTGGGCTTGGGGATGATACCAGAAAGTGCCGATTCCCTTGGTGTTCTCAGCGTCACCACTATCGGGTAAGGCATTGTAATGTATGGATAGGGCGATCGCGGGTGCTTCTCGATGTATCATGGCCATGCGATCGCCTAGGGAAACTTCCATATCAGTGTCTCTAGTCATGACTACTGTTGCCCCTAGTTTCACTAATTGATCACGCAATAACTGGGATACGACTAAATTGACTTCTTTTTCTGTATATCCAGTCGGACCGATCGCCCCCGATTCTTTGCCTCCATGCCCTGGATCGAGTAAAATCTTGATACCAGATAGCGGATTGCGTCTTTCACGACCCATTGTCGGCGGATGACGTAAAGCTAAAACCAGGGTTGTATTGTCGTATTTCAGCTTATATCCCCACTGTTGAGCTTTTTTGAGGTTAAAGGTGTATTGTGCTTGTCCTGGAGCTACCTGCTGCCAATCTAGACGAGAAATTACAGGGTCATCATCTAGACGAATTGTATCTGTTTGGGCAGTAGTGTTGTAAAGTGTGAGGGTAAATTTATCATCACTTTGTTGCACGCTCACGGGAACTGGAACTTGTAAGGGGAAAACTATCTCTGTGGCACTGGGATTTCGGCGATATCCGACACTGCGAATAGTTGTGCGTGGCGGAATAGCACCTGGTAAAACACGAGTCTCCTGACTATTAATCCAACCGCCATAGTCTAGGCGTAACCATTCACCCTCACTTCCAGTAATTGATGCCTGTGTTCCTTGAGGTAGTGGGGTGAGTCGAGAATAATCGGTACTTGGTCCAGTACGTGCTACGCCTGCATCTACTACCACCTCAGCAACTTGCAAGTTGGAGGGTGAGAGGATTTGAATCTTGCCAGTTCCTGGTTGAGTTATCGTCTTGCCATTCAGTGTCAGTTGAAATTCCGGTTTACCTAAATCAAGGTTTTTACTGGCATCGGGAACCACAGCACCAGAAATGATATTGTTACCGTAGATGAGGGAACTAGGTGGTTGAACTGTAGTACAACCCTCATACTTTCCGGGAATAGACTGGGTAGTAGGCTGGTTGCTTCCCGTGAGGGCAGCCGAATTACTTGGTAAACTTACCTGTTGGGGTTGGGGTGCAAGGACAATATTTTGATTTGCCAGTTTCACAGATACACTGGCTTGAGGGGGTGCGATCGCGCTAAAACAAATTAGTTCTCCTGGTAGTCTGGTAATGTCAGCTGCGGGAGACAAAGAACCTTTAGCAAAGGCTAACCCCTGCGGTAACTCAGGCTGAGTAGAAAGCCTGGTAACTTTAATTTCCAGTTCTTGGTGGCGGTGACGTACAGTAAAGAGATTCTCTCCCAACTGCAAAGGAAAACTTGGGGAAAAATGACCTGCCTGACTGCGGTTAATTGGCTTACCATTGATGAGAACCTGCGCATCTGGTGGTGCTGTGCCAATCAAGAATATTTTTTCCGCACTTGTCTGGTGGTTGGTTGGGGGATAAACAACTAAAAGCGATGATATGCGTGGCGCAGCCATTCCTGCCAAGGCTACAGAGGAGGTAACAATACAGCCTAATATTACTAATCCTAGAAGTTTTTTCACGACAACAGCACAGAAGATTTCACCACAGTGACTGTGGCACAATGACGGGATGTATTTTGAGAAGTTGCTAGAAATTCAAACTACTATACTATGACTAAGTTTATCTTTGTAACTGGAGGTGTAGTTTCCAGTATTGGCAAGGGCATTGTAGCAGCAAGTCTGGGACGTTTACTTAAATCGCGGAATTATTCGGTGTCGATTTTAAAACTCGACCCTTATATTAATATCGATCCAGGTACAATGAGTCCTTTTCAGCATGGGGAAGTATTTGTGACCCATGATGGTGCTGAGACAGATTTAGACTTGGGACATTACGAACGCTTTACTGATACCTCAATGTCGCGATTGAATAGTGTTACCACTGGCTCGATTTACCAAGCGGTAATCAACAGAGAGCGGCGCGGAGACTATAATGGCGGTACGGTGCAGGTCATACCCCATATCACTAACGAAATTAAAGACCGGATTTTGCGTGTTGCTGAACATACAAAACCGTCTGTTGTAATTACGGAAATTGGTGGTACGGTGGGAGATATTGAATCACTACCGTTTTTAGAAGCGATTCGCCAGTTACGTAAAGAGGTGGGACGGCAGAATGTGCTGTACATGCACGTCACCCTAGTGCCGTGGATTGCTTCGGCGGGTGAGATGAAAACTAAGCCAACGCAGCATTCGGTAAAGGAACTGAGGTCTATTGGCATTCAACCAGATATTTTAGTGTGTCGCTGCGATCGCCCGTTACCTGTGGGATTAAAACGCAAGTTGTCAGAATTTTGCGATGTCCCGAAAGAATGTGTGATTACTGCCCAAGATGCCAGCAGTATTTACGAAGTACCTTTAATTTTAGAACAAGAAGGACTGGCGCAGCAAGCATTAGATTTGCTGCAAATGGAACAACGCCAACCAAATCTGGTGCAGTGGCAAACAATGGTGGAACGGTTGTACAGTCCCAAGTACACTGTGGAAATTGCCATTGTTGGTAAATATGTGCGCTTAAGTGATGCTTATCTCTCTGTCGTGGAAGCACTGCGCCATGCTGCCATTGCTACCTATGGGGATTTGCGCTTGCGGTGGGTGAACTCGGAAGATTTAGAAACCGAATCACCCGAAACTTATTTAGCAGGTGTTGATGGTGTCTTGGTACCTGGAGGTTTTGGGATTCGCGGGGTAGACGGTAAAATTGCCGCTATTAAATATGCCCGCGATCGCCAAATTCCCTTCTTGGGTTTATGCTTGGGAATGCAATGTGCCGTGATTGAATGGGCTAGGAATGTGGCAGGATTAACCGATGCCAACAGTGCCGAATTTGACCCTAGCACCAATTATCCGGTAATTAATCTGTTGCCAGAACAACAAGATGTAGTTGATTTAGGCGGTACAATGCGTCTAGGTCAGTATCCTTGTCATATTCTGCCCAACAGTTTAGCTTTCAAGCTTTATCAACAACCAGCAGTTAAAGAACGCCATCGTCATCGTTACGAGTTCAACAATACTTACCGCAATCTGTTATTGGATTCCGGCTATGTCATCAGTGGTACTTCTCCCGATGGACGCTTAGTTGAAATTGTCGAATTTCCCCAACATCCCTTCTTTATCTCTTGTCAATTTCATCCAGAATTTCATTCGCGTCCTAATACTCCCCATCCTTTATTTAAAGGATTCATGCAAGCTGCGATTAACCGCACTCGTTCTATCTCTGGCTTACCAACACCCGTGGAGGTTTCGTGATTAATTCAAAACTCAAAAAAATATTTTTTGAGTTTTGAATTAGCACATAGCAACATTGACTTAGGAATTGAGGAGATTTTCGGTTATACACAGGGTGCATCATTCATAAACTTCAAACTTAAGGAGATGTTGTGGCGTACTGGGTGAAAATCCTTTACGAGAGGAAAGAATATGTAGTTAATTTCGACCGTGTTAATGCTTTTTGTTATGAAAAGAACGGCAGGGTTACCTTTTGGTTACCCGATAGTGCTATCCCTATTGTAATTAACCCGCAAAGTAATTTAGTAGACTATCAAAAAGTTCTGGAATATCTAGAACATGTTACCGGATTGGAACTAGATAACGCCTATTGGGTGAAAATTATTTATGAGAAAAGTGAATATATAATTAACCTCACCTGCATCAGTTCTTTTTGTCAGGAATCTAATGGCAGGATAACTTTTTGGTTACCTGATGGTACTATCCCCATCATTATAAACCCAGTAAGTAATCCGGAATCATATGAAAAAGTTTTAAAATTTGTGCAAAAAGCCACCGGTTATTCCTTGTCTTAAAAATGATAAATACAGGTTTAACGAAGTCAGAAATCAGAGGGAAGTTCCGATGAAACGAGTTTCACAGCCAAGTATGAAAGAGAGACTAGAAGCTAGAGACTGGAATTTTTACTCAGCACTCAGCACTCCCCTTCGACTTCGCTCAGGACAAGCGCACTCACCACTTTCAAGTCAGAAGGAAGAAGAATGATCCTCCTTCTTGTTCAATTATTTAGGATAGATTGCGTTTTAATGCATTAAGTCTGTTTTTTGGCAAGTAGCTAGTAGCTGCTGGTTAAATCATCCGACAGTTCAACATGATCAACTGCAAATACTCACTTTGTCTATTTGTCGATTTAAGAGAAGTTTGGTAAATAAAAGAAGTAGCCTATTTATTCGGCTATGATTCCACACGTGACACCAAGCATTGTGAGTGCCAAACGTCTGCCAGAAACCATTGCCCATGTCAGAATTATCCGCCAATCCTGGCAACACGGCTTTCTTGAGGGTGAAGTTAGCGCGGGTGACTTCGAGTGGCATTTCCAGTGGCATTTCCGCCGGGGAGAACTGTCCGTCAAACCTTCCCAAGGTCGCGCCTTGATTAAAGAACCTCTTGGCCGCTTTTTAGAGAAACAAGATTATCAGCTAGAACCTGGAGGAGATTATGCCTTTATTATTCGGGCTGAATTATAGTCGTTGGTCATTAGTCATTACACTCAGCACTTGCACAAGGACTAAAAGCTAGAGGCTAGTTCTTGACTCAGCACTCAGCACTTGCACAGGGACTAGAAGCTAGAGGCTAATTCTTGACTCAGCACTCAGCACTCAGCACTCAGCACTTGTAGTTAAGCGATTTAAGTATCTTTCAATCAACAAGAGAGCAACAATGTCATCTATGGGTCGTGGTGGCTGTCTCATCCCCTGTGGCAATAACTTTGTTAGTCCTTTAGGTGGGTACATCTGCCAATAGCGATCGCGTGCTTCTAAGGTACTGTAGCGCTCATCTACTAAGATGATATTTAGCTGCTCTGTCAATTCCTGATGGAGTTGCTGTTTCCACCGTTTAGCTGTGGTTTGGTCACCCATAACCAGCAAGGAAACCGGAAACTGTTGACGCAGTGTTTCAATGGTAGCGATCGCTTTTTGTGCGGGCACAACTTGGTGATAATATAGTTGTCGATCCAATCCCATGACTGCTAAACCACACTTATCTTTACCTGGATCAAAGCCCAAGATAACTGGTTGTGTTGGTGAAAATTCACTGAAAGTCATATCAAATACTTTTAAATCCGATAAATATTTTGATTTAAATATTATTAGGTACTAAAAATAACTTCCCCGTTGAGGATTGCCAATAGTCTTACTCTTAACGGCCCAGCTGTATAAGTGTCCTCCGCCGCGATCGCTTTAATTTCCAACGGTTGATCATACTGCCTTAGTTGAGAGAAAAAGCGTAAAAAAGTACCATCTATTTGTACACTTTCAACAATTCCGGCATTACGGGCACGAAATTGAGAAGCAGAAATTAATAAATCCAGTCTTTGCCGCAGCTGATAAGTTGTCATGGTTTTGGGATCGGCAGTAGTTGTAGCCAATACCTCGCTTCCCGAAAATACTAGTTGATTTCGTGCTGCATCTGCAAAAAATTCGATCTGGTTTTCTCCCCGAACGTAGTTGCCAGCCGAGAAAATTCGCACGACGTATTCTCGACCATCATTAATCTGCTTGATCAGCTGATCAAGCATCTCTTGGGTAACGCGTAAAATATCTTCATTTGTCGGACTGGCACCAGGTTCTGTTAATTCAATGTTGGCATTGCGGTTAGCTTCCTGTAAAAGTTGCATTACCACCTGACGGGCAGTCACTATGTCTTGATTAACGCGAATTACGCCCGCAGCCAAAACTTGACCGCGAACCAACGCCAACTTGCCTACACGTAGGTCAAGATATGACTTCTCCAGTCTTGCCACTTCTTGTCCTAAATAATTTTGTTGTCTTTCTAATTCTTTGAGGCGAGCTTCCCTTGTAGCGATCACTTGCTCTCGCGCAGCTATTTCTTGATTACGCTTTTGAATCAGTCCATCGAGTTCAGCAATTTTGCGATCACGCTGATCAATAGCTGTTTTGGCTTGGTCTATGGCTTTTTTCGCTTCAGCATACAGTCGTTCGCGTTCTGCTCTGAGTTCTTCAACTGCTGCCTGTAATGCTTCTCTTTGATCATAAACGCTTTGCAATTCAGTTATGGCTTGTTGATAGCGATTAACTACTTGACCTAACTGACTTTGGGTGCGTTGGAGTTGTGCTTGGGTTTGGGCCTGTCGGCTAATGGTGCGGTTCAGTTGGGCTTGGGTTTGTTGTTGTTTGGCGTTAGCTGCCTGCAACGACTTGTTGATTGCTTGTAAGTCTGACTGTGCCTTTGCTTGTTCTTTTCTAGCTTGGCCTAATTCACTTTCTACTTGGCTTTTTTGGGTTTCTGCAACTTTTAGCTGTTCTCGTTTGTCCCTCAGGTCTTTTTGAATATCCTCTAGCTCAAATACTCCTTGCCGCAATCCTTCATCAGCAGCAAATAAGATTCCTAAGGTTGATGCCGAAATTAACCCACCAGTAAAAATAGTTACTAGTACAGCCGTGTTTTTGGGACGAAGTTTAAATAATGAGAGGCGTGCTTTGCCAACTCGCGTGCCAATGCGATCGCCCACAGTGGCAATCACACCCCCCAAAATTAAAATTGCTGCGATCAGGATGTACCCGGTGGTCATCTTCAGCTACCGTTCACGCATTGTGCCGGATGCATATTGCTTCCAGATACAGCCTACTACTTTCGATCATTATCTTGTGGAAGATGGAATGTTGGCAATAGCTGAAACTACTCACGATTTTAGATTTACCTCCAGCTATGGGTGTCATCTTTAAAAATACAACACGTGCCACTCCACCTCCCTCAATTGCTTTTAAGTGAACTGCCTACTTAAGGTAACAGGTTTGTGCACGGTAATCTTCTTTTTGTGGATAGAAATCATCTTTTTCTCACGCAAGTCCCCTAGTAACCTGGTTACAGTTACACGAGTAGAGCCAATTGCTTCTGCGATCGCTTGATGAGATAGCTTGAGATCAATCGTAATCCCATCTGCACAAGGAATGCCAAAATCACGACAAAGAATCAACAAAAAACTCACCAATCTCGATCCCATATCTCGGTGAGCTAGGGTTTCAATCATCATCTCTGTCTGTAAAATCCGCGAAGATAGTCCCCGCAGCATTAACATCGATAATTCTGGATTTTCCTTGAGTGCTTGCTCCACTTGTTCAATGGGCGCTGACAACAATTCTACCGGGGTAAATGCTACTGCATGGTAAAATCTATCGGACTTATTTCCCGTCAGCAATGACAACACACCAAAAACACTATTTTCCCGCAGCAGTGCTACCGTTATTTCCTCTCCTGCTTCGTACACCCTGGAAAGTTTCACAGCACCCTTTAAAAGGAAATAAACTCGTTCAGCAGGATCTCCGGGAAAAAAGATCGTTTTATTGCGTTCAAACGTTTCCACAACTGGCGGAAACGCTCCGGTCGCCATCTGACGAAATACATTTGCTAGGGCTTTATCTTGTGTCACGATCATCTCCCTTCCCCTACCCAATGCCGGAAAAACAAAAACTGATTACCTAAGAATACACCTGAAAAATTAATAAAGCACCGTCAACCTTTCTGTGCATTCCTATACTCAAACCCACAACTTCACAGTTATTTGTTCATAATGATACATAATTTTTCATCTTTTTAGCTAGTAGTTGTTATAAGTACTTGCACAGTTGTGGTCATCAGGTTTTTTGGCAAAAAATTCACGATATCTTGAGAATATCTTAAGGATTATCTAGAGAAATTTTTCTGAAAACAGCCCCTCTAATATTCATTTTTGCAAATGTTGTGCAAAACAAAGACAAACTCGCCTCAGATTCTAGTATGCTCCTAATGATTGATCACATTCACACTTTCTATGCTTAATCTGACTGGAAAAAATGCCCTGGTTACAGGTATTGCCAATAACCGCTCCATCGCCTGGGGGATTGCTCAACAACTGCACAAAGCGGGAGCTAACTTGGGTATTACCTACCTGCCAGATGACCGAGGCAAAATGGAGAAAAAAGTTGCAGAATTGGTAGAACCTCTCAACCCCAGTTTATTTGTTCCCTGTAATGTGCAAAATGACGAACAAATTCAATCTACTTTTGCAGCAATCCGTGAAAAGTGGGGAAAACTAGACATTCTCATCCATTGTCTTGCCTTTGCCAACAAAGACGATTTGAGTGGAGGTTTTAGCCAAACTTCTCGTTCTGGTTTCCAAACTGCTTTAGAAATCAGCACTTACTCTTTAGTCCAGTTAAGTGGTGCAGCAAAACCACTGATGACAGAGGGTGGTAGTATTATTACCCTGACTTATTTAGGCGGGGTTAGGGCTGTTCCCAACTACAACGTTATGGGAGTAGCAAAAGCCGGATTAGAAGCAAGTGTGCGTTATTTAGCGGCTGAACTAGGGCCAAAAAACATTCGGGTAAATGCCATCTCCGCCGGGCCAATTCGGACATTGGCATCGTCAGCAGTAGGCGGAATCTTAGATATGATTCACCATGTAGAACAAGTAGCCCCCCTACGACGCACCGTCACCCAGCAAGAAGTCGGCAACACAGCTGCATTCTTATCCAGCGATTTAGCTAGTGGCATTACTGGGCAAGTCCTGTATGTAGATGCAGGATATGAAATCATGGGAATGTAAGATAATTTGGACATAGAGAATTAAAAATTAAAAATTAAAAATGTAAAATTCTTAATTTTTAATTTTTAATTTTTAATTAATTTGTCCCCATTACCTATGCAAACAAGCGAACGCCAAATTAATTTAACTCAAACTTCTCGCATTGCCTCTGTTCACCGCACTACGGGTGAAACTGATGTGCAAGTTACCATCAACTTGGATGGGACAGGAATTTGTACAGCAGCAACCGGGATTCCGTTTTTGGATCACATGTTGCATCAAATTGCTTCCCACGGACTGATTGACTTAAATGTCCAAGCCAAGGGAGACTGGGAAATTGATGACCACCACACAAATGAAGATGTGGGTATCACTTTAGGGCAAGCTTTCAGTCAGGCACTAGGCAATAGAAAAGGTATTGTGCGTTTTGGTAATTTTCTCGCACCATTGGACGAAGCTTTAGTGCAAGTGGCTTTGGATTTCTCTGGACGTCCACACCTCAGCTATGGCTTGGATATTCCTACCCAGCGCGTGGGAACTTATGACACTCAACTAGTACGGGAATTTTTTGTAGCATTGGTAAACCATAGCCAAATGACATTGCATATTCGCCAACTGGATGGCATTAATTCTCATCATATTATTGAAGCGACATTTAAAGCTTTTGCTAGGGCTACTCGTATGGCGGTGGAAATTGATCCCCGTCGTGCTGGTACAATTCCCAGTTCCAAGGGTATCCTGTAGGATAGTCAGAATTATAGCCAAGTGCTGAGTGCTGATTAAAAGCTCAATTGCTTCAAAGCTTTGAGCAATCAACACTTTCCCCACCTATGTTACTACCGCTATACTTGGCAAAATTGATGCTTTTAGTGTCAATTAGCTATTAGGTTGGCAATAATTGACAAACTCAGTAGTCATCTGATTTTTCAAACTATTGGGTAACCTGCAATTAATATATTTGAACCAAGATGAAGTCTGGTGCAGACACCCTGGATTTGCCACTGAATAATATAGACAAGCCGCCAGTAGTCCTAACTTCTGATTTGCGAAAAGTCTATCGCACGGGGTTTTGGCTGAATCAAAAAGTTGTATCGCTCAAAAGCTGTTCTGTCACAGTATATAAAGGGGAAACCTTTGGATTGCTGGGGCCAAATGGTGCTGGTAAAACCACCCTGCTAAAATTGTTATTGGGCATTATTCGTCCTACATCTGGAAAGGGATTATTATTAGGCAAGCCATTAGGCGATCGCCATACCAAACAACTTATTGGCTACCTCCCAGAAAATGCCTATTTATATGACTATCTCACTGGCTGGGAATTTTTGCAGCTAGCAGCTGGGTTATTCCAAATTCCCCCAAGTGTACAACGTCAACGCATTCCCCAACTGCTGGAATTAGTCGGTTTATCCCTAGCCGATGCACGTAAAAAACTGATGCGCCGCTATTCTAAAGGGATGTTACAGCGTGTGGGTATGGCACAGGCACTGATTAATGATCCAGAATTGATATTTCTTGATGAACCAATGTCTGGTTTAGATCCTGTGGGACGTTACCAAATGCGGGAAATTATCTTATCACTGAAAGCCGCAGGTAAAACGATTTTTTTCAACAGCCATATTCTCAGTGAAGTAGAACAAATTTGCGATCGCGTTGCTATCCTCTCTCAAGGGGAATTGATTTGTTCTGGTTCCCTCCATGAACTATTAGGTACTGGCAGCACATATCATGTCAAAGGTCAAGGTGGTGACTGGGAAATTCTCAAAAAATGGATACCTAATTTAGTCTTTGAGCATGATGGTTCTTGGCAAGGCACACTACCAGAAGATTACTATGATTTTCTGGGTAGTCTCCGTCTAATGGGGGGACAGATTATTTCTATGAATTTATCTCGCCACTCCTTAGAAGATTTCTTTATTCAACAGTTACAGCAAAATAACTTGGTTAATTAGTATTGTGATAAAGAAGGAAGAAGTTTGGAGTCAGAAGGCTCAGTACAAGTCACTCGGAGCCGCTCACTGTATCATCTGTCGAAGTGGGGATTGAAACCCACCACCAATTGTAGACTACCAAATCATAGATGTGGTGGGAGATTTCAACCCTTTTGGCAAGAAGAAAGAAGACCTCTTCCTTCTTTCTTCTTCCCTCTTCCTTCGTTAATTATGCCGACCTACCTCGAAACACCGCGACTTATTCTTAGAGAATTTAGACGAGAAGATTTTCAGCAACTTGCATCCATACTTGCTGACCCACAAGTGATGAAATTTTCTCGAACGGGTATACTTTCAAGCTCGGAAACTCAAGAAAAAATTGAGAGCTTCATTGTGTCCTATGCAAAGTATGGTTTTGGAAAATTGGCTGTTTTCTTGAAGGAAAATAACGAGTTAATTGGATATTGCGGAATAGCAGTAGAGCAAATTGATCAAAAAGACGAAATTGAAATCAGATATCGTCTAAGTCCAAAGTTTTGGGGTCAAAATTTAGCAACAGAGGCAGCATCAGCTACTCTGCAATATGGATTTGAACGATTCAATTTTGCATACATTCTTGGTATTGTTGAACGAGCTAACATAGCATCGATGAGAGTTCTGGAAAAGTTAGGTATGCAATATACAAGAGAAACTATGTTTCATGGTATCAAAATGGATGTGTATCAAATAGAATACAGATCCGCACTAAGTTTTGATTTTCATCCGTGAATAAAATAGTAATTTTTGCTACTATTATTTCGCTACAATATAAGCAAAAAAGAAGCTAATTTATACCAGAATTTGATTGATAAATATCTTGTCATACAATTTAGTTTAACTTTAAGCTAACTTTACTAAAAATTTAAAGTTAATCAATAATATCTCTCCGGAAAATGACACTTTTCTAGGA
Organism: Trichormus sp. ATA11-4-KO1; assembly: GCA_019358915.1. Lineage (GTDB taxonomy): Bacteria > Cyanobacteriota > Cyanobacteriia > Cyanobacteriales > Nostocaceae > LEGE-11386. The sequence goes on along the minus strand of JAHHIM010000021.1, from coordinate 23,819 downwards.
AAATAAGAATGTTGGGTAACTTGAATTGGGGAACTTGAATAATTAAATATAGTCATATCAAGATGTTTAAAAAGTACTATGGCGATCACAGTCTCAGAGTCTCAGGTAAATATGCTTAACACAGGTTTGCTGAAATTCCTCACCCAGCCAATTATGGGTGTGGCTTTGTTAACGGCTGTCAATGTTGCAGCACCGTCTGCCAGCCTAGCTCAGGGACAATTAGTACCACAAACGATACAACCAGGAACACCAAATACACAGCCCATAATACCCAGTACACAACAAGCATCACCTACTATACCAATAGATACTAATTACTCTTTAGGAGGCGGTGATCTCATTCGTGTAAATGTATTTGAAGTACCTGAATATACAGGTGAATATCAAATTCCTCCAGGTGGATCTATCAACTTACCTTTAATTGGCAGTGTACCTGTTCTGGGACTAACAACCGAACAAGCTGCTGATGAAATTGCCAGAAGGTACGCTCGCTTTCTCAAGCGTCCTTTAATTTCAGTCAACCTGTTATCACCTCGTCCTATAAATATTTTGGTGGCTGGAGAAGTTACACGCCCAGGAGCTTACACTTTGAATTTGCAAGGAGGCGCGGGTAACAATCCAGGGGTACAATACCCAACTGTATTAGCTGCACTCACCACAGCCCAGGGCGTAACTTTAGCCGCCGATGTCACTCAAGTGCAATTAAAACGTAAGATAGGACGCACTTCTGAGCAAGTTGTTACTCTTAATTTAAAAGACCTGATTCAAACAGGGAACATAGACCAGGATATTACCCTACGCGATGGTGACACCATTGTTGTGCCAACTGCAACTAACTTCAACGTAGCAGAAGCACGCAATCTGTTTGCCGCTAACTTTGCTGCTAGCTCTACCACACCTCGCACTGTGGCAATTATTGGTGAAGTTAATCGTCCCGGCTCATATCTAGTCGGCCCTGGTGGCGGCGGTGGACAGGATGGTGCAACAACAACAACAACAACTGGTGGTTTACCCACTGTCATGCGCGCCCTGCAATTAGCTGGGGGAATTACATCACAAGCGGATGTTCGTAATCTCAAGCTCCGCCGACCGACAAGAACCGGTTCAGAACAAAACATAGATATTGACCTCTGGCGATTATTACAGAGTGGTGATATCGACCAAGACATAATTGTGCAGGACGGCGATACCATTATTATTCCGACTGCTACGGAGGTCAACCCAGCAGAAGCCACTCAATTAGCTAGTACTACTTTGTCTCCAGCAACAATTCAAGTTGGTGTGGTGGGCGAAGTCAAAAGACCAGGAGCCGTAGAAATCAGGCCCAATAGCTCTTTGAATCAAGCATTGCTGGCGGCTGGCGGCTTCAACGATGCTAGAGCTAGAACAACCACTGTAGATTTAGTTCGTCTGAACCCCAATGGTTCTGTGACTAAGCGAGAAGTCAAGGTTAATTTCTCCCAAGGAATTAATGAAGAGACTAATCCCATACTCCGCAATAATGATGTTGTCATTGTTAACCGTTCTGGTTTAGCCTCAGTTGGTGATAGTGTGGGTACAGTAGTTAATCCCCTGGGCGGTTTATTGGGAGTGTTCAGGGCTTTATTTGGTCTGTTTTAGAGGTCGTTTGTCATGAGTTTGAAGTTGCGGAGACTAACTAGCGATCGCAACTTCAAACCCATAATGGTAGTCAATGCATTGAGCTACCTTTTAAATACTCGTTTGTATGTACTTTTGGTTTGGTAAAAATCGACCTCAAACATCCTTCCTCAAAGGATTACTGTGCAGCTTAACCTTGGCTGTGAGTTGGGGTATGGGTATTCCTGCTACCACAGCAGCAGAAACAGTTACCATTAACTTAGGCCCATTTCAACAGTCACTGGCGATCGCCGATATCGAAAACTTTGCCAAAACCGGGAAACTGCCAGAACACTTACAAATTTTTAGTGCTTTATTAACGCCTCAATTACAAGAATTACTGAATCGCAGGTTGCAAGTAGACCCAGCTTTTGCAGATAAATTCGTCGCTGAACTAGTGCGATCGCCACAAGGCAAACAATTAATTGCTTCCTTGGGCGCAGCAATACCAGGTAGTACCATAGAAAGCCTCCAAGCAGCACTTAACCTCTCTCTACGTCAAGTCAACGGTTTAAGTGCCATTGGTTTTTTGCGCGCCTACCCAGAAGAAAATATTACCGTAGACGCAACTCAAGCACTACAAATCGCATTAGAATTTAATGCCAACAACTTGCAAAGTCAAGCCCTTGGGGTTTTACTAGAACGAGAATTATTAGTAAAAAACAATACACCTTTTCAGCCAAGTTTTGACCCAACCGCCCCAGGACAAAACACAGTTCAACAGCAAACTCTAACTCTACAAGACAGACAACGAAATCGCCGCATTCCTGTAGACATTTATTGGAGTCAAAGTGACACTCAAGCACCACTGGTGGTAATTTCCCACGGCTTTGGAGCCAACCGCCGATTTTTTAGCTATTTAGCGCGTCATTTAGCTTCCCACGGAGTCGCTGTTGCAGCCATTGAACATCCTGGTAGTAACTCTGTTGCGATTAATAACACTGCCAATCAAGTAAACTTGGCGCAACTACTACCAGCTAGTGAATTTATTGAACGACCAAAAGATGTCAGCTTTTTACTCAATGAACTAGAAAGACTCAATACCCAACCGGGACAACTTCAAGGAAAGCTCAACACCGAGAAAGTAAATGTCATCGGTCACTCCTTGGGAGGTTATACAGCTTTAGCCTTAGTTGGTGGAGAAGTAGATTTAAAAGAATTGCGAGAATTCTGTAAAACTTCTTTGTCCTTTGGTGAATCTCCCGGTGATTGGTTGCAATGTGCGGCGGCGACTTTAAAAGAGAGCAAACCACAGTTGCAAGATAAACGAGTTAAGAGTGCGATCGCTCTCAATCCGCTTGTTGGTAGACTATTTGGTACGAATGGTATCAGTAAAATTACCAAACCAGTTTTCATCTTAACGGGAACCGAAGACGCTCTCACTCCAGCCTTAAACCATCAAATCCGACCTTTTCAGCAACTGCGAGGTTCTAAGTATTTGTTAACCGCTATTGGTGCAACTCACTTGAGTATTACCGATCCAGCATATCCGGTGAGTGCAGCAACTGCGATCGTCAGAGAAAAGCGAGGCGCAGAAACCAATTCCTTACGCCAGCTAATTCGTGGTGTCACTTTAGCGTTTATTAAACAAGACACACCACAAGCCCAGATTTATCAACAATTCCTCACACCCACTTACGCCCAATCCTTCTCGACAGCAGAACTCCCCCTACGCTTTAGTACTGATTTACCAGGAAACATTAAACCCTGGTTAGGTTTTGTAGTGAAGTGATCATACTTACTCCCCACTCCCCATTCCCCATTAACGTAAATTTTACTACCTAACTCCTCCTTGCCAGCGTGTGATCAAGGTGCTTTAATAGCGATCGCATTCTGCCAAATTATCCTGCATGTACAAGACCTACAAGATTTGCTGCGACTTGTCATTAAATACTGAAGTCATGTTCATAAAATTACAGATGCAAAACATTAGACTTAAACTTAGGACTATGGTAGTACCATGTCCTTTAAACTAAAATTCGCCCAAAAGCTGAATAGGAGCATATATGGAGCCAATTATTGCCATAGTCTTAGCGCTGATAGGCTATGCCTTAGGATCTGCCAAATTAATTAATCAAGGTAACGAAGCTTTAGTTGAGCGATTGGGGCGGTATCATCGGAAACTTGGGCCTGGACTCAACTTTATTGTTCCCCTGGTTGATCAAATTGTCATGGAAGATACAATCCGAGAGCAGTTTATAGACATCAAACCTCAGAATGTAATCACCAGAGATAACATTTATCTAGAAGTTGATGCTGTTCTGTTTTGGCGTATCAGAGATATGGTCAAAAGTTTTTACGAAATCGACGATCTCCAAGGCTCTCTGACACAGCTAGCGACAACCACGCTCCGAGAAATCATTGCTCAGAACACTGTGGAACAAACTAATGTCTCCCGATCTGAGATGGACCAAGCCATCTTAAATCAGTTGAATGAAACAACAGAAGATTGGGGAGTGCAGATGATCCGGTTAGATATTCAGAGCATTACACCACCGGAGAGTGTACGCAAGTCAATGGAAGAAGAGCGAGCCGCCGAAATCAAAAAACGGGCGCTGGCGTTTGAAGCAGAAGGAGAACGTGACGCCGCCATTAAGAGAGCGCAAGGAACTCAAACTTCAATGCAGATCATTGCTGAAGCCTTACGCTCCCATCCTGAAAGCCGGGAAATTCTCCGGTATCTCGTGGCTCAAGATTATGTGGAGGCTAGCCAAAAGCTCGGTGAGAGTAATAATGCCAAAATTGTGTTTGTAGACCCCAGCAAAACTAATGAAGTATATAACCAGTTAATTGCTGATGCGATCGTGCAAGAAGGTCATGGTAGAAACTCTGAAAACGGCAATATTTAATTTTTATAGCAGTTGCCACGTAGCTAAGGACATAAACTAATTACAAAACCCAGACATCAAGAGATTTGAAAGTCTATCCCCTGTTCTCTGTCCCCTGCTATAGTCGCAACAGTGCATCAGCTACCAATGAAACATCTCGCATTTCTTGAACATCGTGAACTCGCAGGATATCAGCACCATTAAAAATAGCAGCACAACACGCTGCTGCTGTTCCCCAAACTCGTGCTTTTGGATCTGCTTGATCTAGAATGCGACCAATGAAACTTTTACGGGATGCGCCTACTAAAATAGGACAGTTTAGTGTTTTCAATGAACGCAAGCGGCGAAAAATTTCTAAATTTTGCTCATAGTTTTTCGCAAAACCTATACCAGGGTCAATAATAATTTTCTTTTGGTCAATACCCGCAGCAGTTGCGGCTGCAATTTGTGCTGCTAAAAAACTAGAAATCTCTCCCATTAAATCCTGATAATCAGTCATTTGTTGCATCGTCTGCGGTGTACCCCGGATGTGCATTAATACAATCGGTACATCTAAACTTGCTACTGTGGGCAACATTTCCGAGTCAAACGTACCACCAGAGACATCATTAATTATATCTGCCCCAGCTTCAACAGATGCTTTTGCTACAGTAGCCCTAGTAGTATCTACGGAAATCGGTATGGCAATTTCTGGTCGTAGCACTTGCAATATTGGTATTACTCGTTCCAATTCTTCTGCCAGAGTTATTTGCTCCGCTCCCGGCCGAGTTGATTGACCACCGACATCAATCATGTCAGCACCAGCAGCCACCATTGTTTGCGCCTGTGCTAAAGCCGCAGCAGTTGTATTAAACACGCCACCATCACTAAAGCTATCAGGTGTGACATTTAAAACACCCATGAGATAAGTTCGCTGTCCCCACTCGAAACAGCGATCGCGAATTAATAACTTGCTTGACATAATCAGTCTTAATACACGCATTCCCCGGCTCTGCCAGGGAAAAAGCGCCACACATGAAATTACTTGTAGTTGACAATCCGAGCGAAACTTGCAGGTTCTAGACTCGCTCCGCCTACAAGCACACCATCAATTTCTGGTTGAGCCATAATCTCATCAATATTATCTGGCTTTACTGAGCCGCCGTATTGAATCGGCACATGAGGATTACTCAACTGGCTACGAATTAAGCCAATTACCCGGTTAGCCTCCGTTGCTTCGCAAGTGTCACCAGTCCCAATTGCCCAAATCGGCTCGTAGGCAATCACCAAATTCTCTTGAGAGACACCCACTAAGCCTTTCTCCAATTGGGTGCTAATCAGTGATTCAGTTTCCCCAGCATTTCTTTGTTGCTTAGTTTCGCCAACGCAGAGAATTGGTGTTAATCCATATTGTTGAGCAGCTTTCAGGCGCAGATTAACAGTGGTGTCCGTTTCACAAAAATATTGCCGTCGTTCGCTATGACCGACAATCACAAAACGGACACCACTTTCCGTCAGCATAGGGGCAGAAATTTCACCCGTGTAGGCTCCTTTTTCTTCCCAGTGGACATTTTGTGCCCCCAGTTGTATGCGGCTGCCATGCAAACTCTTGGATAAAACGTTTAAGTTAGTGAAGGGAGGGCACAATAAAACCTCTCTGCCTTCAGGCGTTTCCTGCAAGTGGGGCAGAAATCCTCGTAAAAACTCCTGGGTTTCTGCCTGGGTTTTGAACATTTTCCAGTTACCGGCAATAACTATTTTTCGCACAGGTGATTTAGTCAAGATTCTAACGCTACTAGATGCACTCTTTACTCTACTATTTTTTACGACCCACCTCGTCCATATTGCTCAAAGTAAACTACCTATGATTCAGATATGCGATCGCCTACCGCTCTAAGCGCAGCTATGCCCGCAGGGCTTTACAGCACTCAGCACTGAGTAAGATGAAGAATCAACCAACAGTTACACCCCAAGAGCATTTTTAAAATCTGTCTTAGTATTTTGCTTCCAGGGCTATAGTGGTAAATTTATTGATAATAAATTGCACTTAGCTCACTCCAGCATGACACTCATCCTCAGCCAATCAGACTTTGATGAACTGTATCAACAGGCTCCTCAACCCCAGGTGCAGAATCTCGTACTTGATAGCTTTGAGAGGCTGGAAGGTGTGCCGGAAATCCTGGGACGGGGCTACGATCTCAGTATGAACCTATCGCCTGGGGTGTGGTTAAACTTCTCAGATCATGAATATCACCAGGACTTGATGGTAAAAACGCCTGCCCACAACCATCCGATTCAGTTCACAATTTTTCTATCAGGTTTGCTTTACTTTGAAAATACTCATCCTAATCTAGGTGGAACCCATAGCTACTTTTCCGGTAGTGGAATTTCGCCTGGCTACATTGAAAAGCATCGGGCTGGAGAGGGTTTAACTTGTGTGAATGTAGAGATTTCGCCAGAATTGCTAGACTCGTTTTTGCTGGAGGATGGGCAATATAGCTCTGATGTCCAGAAATTGCTGTTTAAGGGAGAAGACTGGAAAAACTCATTTTATCCCAAGGTGACACCAGCAATGCGATCGCTTGCTCAACAAATGTGGAATCCACCCTATCGCGGTACTGCAAAGCGAATGTATCTTCAGGCAAAGGTATTTGAGTTAGTGGCGATGCACCTGGATTGGATTTCAGCAGAGCAACAGCCAATTTTTGACTTACCAGGGTTCAAACCTGACACTATTGCCCGCATCTACCACGCTAAAGAAATTTTGACAACACAACTTGAGCATCCGCCATTGCTTTCGGAACTAGCGCAGCAAGTGGGAGTTAGTGTTCGTACTCTCCAGAGAGGTTTTTCCGCACTGTTTAACACAACTGTAGTGGGCTATTTGACACAGCAACGGTTGAAGAATGCCCAAGGGTTATTGTGTCAAGGCGATCATAAAGTGTCAGAGGTGGCAAATCTAGTGGGGTATAGCCACCTAAGTCATTTTGCAGCAGCGTTCAAACGACAGTATGGCATCACACCCAGCCAATACTTGGCAGGAGAAAAAGCGTTTTTTGGCTAGATAAATGGCATTTTTTGGATAGACACGCCACAGTCAAGTTTTCTACACTACACCTCATAGCTAACAAAAATAATTAGCGACAAAAAGCTTTGATTGCTGTGTGAGGAACTATGAGGCGTTTGTGTTTATCTGCTGGTGTTCGTCTATCGTTTTTAATCAGTCTTTCGGGATATTTGAGTATTATTGCGGTTTCATCGGTATGGGCTGGGGAAAAACCTCACCAGCAAGATGTAGAGCAGAGACAAATTATATCTGCAACGACACAACAGAAAACAGGTTTGAGAATTCCTCGATTGAGTGAAATCGAGCCTCCCAGCACTAGCGCCAGAATGTTAGCGCAGTCACCAGCACTAACTAACCCCCCTGAGCAGCAAGGTGTGATTGAAGTGACGGGGGTGCAAGCTAATCCCACAGATAAAGGTGTGGAGGTGATTTTACAAACAACTCAAGGGGAACAACTGCAAATCACTAATCGCAGTGCTGAGAATAACTTTATTGCAGATATTCCCAATGCTCAACTGCGTTTACCCAGTGGTGATGCGTTTACATTCAGTTCCCAAAACCCAGTTGAGGGTATTACTGAGATAACTGTTACTAATTTTAATGCCAATACTATTCGGGTGACAGTGGCTGGTGAAACAGGATTACCAACAGTTGAGTTATTTGACATTGATGAAGGATTGATTTTTGCTCTGACACCTGCGACAACGGCAATGCAACCTGAAGTTGAACAGCCGACGACGAGTGAAGCACCGCCAGATGAACCAGCAGCGCAGCAGGATGAGCCGATTGAATTAGTTGTGACAGGTGAACAAGATAGCTATCGAGTACCGAATGCAAGTACAGCAACGAGGACAGATACACCATTGCGAGATATTCCCCAATCGATTCAAGTTGTACCCCAAGAAGTATTGCGCGATCAAAATGTCACCACCTACAACGAAGCCCTCAGAAATGTTCCTGGGGTAGCTCCATTCAATTCTTCAACAACGCAACTTGGCAACTTTATTATTCGAGGCTTCCTCGACACAAATTTTGCCAACAACTTCATTCTCAGGAATGGGTTGAGAGAGGCTGGCGGTTTGAATGCGGAAACTACCCCTGATGTTGAAAGAATTGAAGTGTTCAAAGGCCCGGCTTCAGTGCTTTACGGTTCAGCAGCTCCGGGGGAACCATCAACGTGGTAACGAAACAACCACTACGCGATCCCTTCTATGCGATTGATGCCACTATTGGTAGTTATGACTTTTATCGAGGTGCTATTGATTTATCGGGGCCATTAAACGATTCGAGGACAGTTTTGTACCGACTGAACGCATCCTACCAAGACAGAGGAAGTTTTATTGATTTTGTTGAGCGGGATCAATTCACCATTGCGCCTGTCGTGAGTGTGGCAATTGGGGAACGCACTCGCTTCACCTTAGAAGGTGAATACACAGAGACAAACGAATCTAACTTTTTAGGCTTGCCAACGGTCGGTACAGTGCTGCCCAACCCTAATGGACGCATCCCGCGCAATCGTTTTGTTGGAAACCCTGATTTTGTTCTCACTAGCCAAAGAAGCAGAGTGGGGTACCGCCTAGAGCATGAGTTCAGTGAAAACTGGTCATTACAAAATGCGTTTCAGGTGAGATTCTTTGATCGCGTATATTCAGGTGAAACTCGTCTTAGTACTGGTCTCGATCCTGACAATAGAACGTTAAATGGCTTACTTATCGATGAAGAACCTCGAACAGATATTTACGACTTAAATGTCAATTTAACGGGTAGATTTTCAACAGGTTCAATTCATCATCAGCTAGCTCTTGGCGTTGATCTTGGTAGATTTGATCAAAGAAACAATATTTTGATCGCACCTGCTGTACCCCTAGACATTTTCAACCCTACATATGATCGGCTTGCTGATGGAGCTTTCAATCGCGTTGTTAATGGCGCAGACGTAACAGACACTCTAGGGATTTATATTCAAGACCAAGTGACGCTGGCAGACAATCTCAAGTTATTGTTGGGTGGGCGATTCGATCTGTTTGAGCAGCGTAATCAAGATTTTCTGAGAGATACCAGAACTAGCCAATCAGGCAATGCCTTCAGTCCGCGTGTGGGGATTGTTTATCAGCCCATTCAACCCATTTCTCTCTATACCAGCTACAGTCGCTCCTTTAACCCAGTTACTGGACGTAGTTTTGAGGGTGATGTTTTTCAACCAGAGCGCGGCACTCAGTATGAAGTTGGGGTCAAGGCAGATTTGAATGAGCGATTTTCGACAACCCTGGCTTTCTACGACCTGACCCGCACTGGTGTCACAACGACTGATAATAGACCCGGTGTACCCCCAGGTCAATTTTCGATTCAAACTGGGGAACAGCGCAGCCGAGGCGTTGAACTGAGTGTTCAAGGTGAAATTCTGCCGGGATGGAACATTATTGCTGGCTATGCCTATACCGATGCTCAGATCACTGAAGACAATACGTTCCCCATAGGTAATCGGTTGAATGGTGTTCCAGAAAATGCCATCAACCTGTGGACAACTTATGAAATTCAAAAAGGTAATTTCCAAAGATTAGGCTTTGGTTTAGGATTATTCTATGTGGGAGGGCGACAAGTTGATTTAGCCAACAGCGTAGAACTTCCTAGCTATCTGCGAACAGATGCAGCCATTTTCTATAAACGCGATCGGTTTCGCGCTGCCCTCAATTTTAGAAATCTGTTTAATGTCGATTATTTTGAAAGCGCCTTTAGTCGAAACACCATCTCTTTTGGTGAGCCGTTTACGGTGCAAGGCAGTATTTCGTGGCAATTTTGACCCCACCCCAACCCTCCCCTTGCAAAGCTACCGTGTACACACAAGTATAAGCCGCAAGGGTTTCAACTCTTTTAGCCCCATAAATACCCTAATTTTGGGCAACTGGAAACTCCATTTATTCCGCTAATTTTGGCGCTAGGGCAACGAAACCAAGTTTCCGGTGGGATTTTAAGACTTGTGTGTACACCGTAGCCTTAGCAAGGGGAACCACTGCGTTGGGCGGGTTCCCCGACTTGTAGCAAGTGGCGTGGGATTAAGGGGGGTAGAGATTAGTCAAAACACAACAGGGAATAATAAACAGGAATAAACCCATGCCAACAACTAATGACCAAACTCTACAAAAAAAACCTCCGAACTGGAAAAACGGCGCATTCTCCGTAACAACTCAACCCCAGCCGAAACCAAAATTTGGGCAAAGCTCAGAGGACGACAAGTTGAAAATTGCAAATTTCGCAGACAATACAGCATTGGTGCATTTGTGGTTGATTTCTATCTACCTGAACTCAAATTAGCGATTGAAATTGATGGGGATAGTCACTTTCAACCTGACGCAATTGAATATGACAAAGAACGACAACTGTATCTAGAAGCGAAGGGAATTTGCGTGGTGAGGCTTACTAATGAGCAAATATATCAACAATTGGATGATGTGGTGGAGGCGATCGCTCAGACGATTCGTCAATTGCGAGGAGCGACCCCACCCTAACCCTCCCCTTGCAAAGGCTACCGTGTATACACAAGTCCTTTGCAAGGGGGGATTGAGGGGGGTAAAGCAACAACTATTACTAGCACTACTTATAATTGGGATTGCCTCAGCTTGTAGCAACACGGCGATTGATAATACCGTAATGCTGAGTATTAAATCACCCTCAACTCCTTGTCGAGTCGTGGAACACCTCATGGGGGAAACCTGTGTTCCAAATCACCCCAAACGGGTCATTATCCTTTCCCCCTACAGCTTGTTGAGTAATGCGGTTACTCTCGGTGTTAAACCCATTGCTAGTAGTGTTCATTCAATTGAGGATTTGAATGCAAACTATTCAACAGAACAAGCCCATCTGGGAGGAGAGATAAAAGGGGTTCAACAAATAGGTTTGGTAGATAGCCCCAATATAGAGAAAATTTTATTACTTAAACCTGATTTAATTTTGACTTGGGAATCTGCCAAAAAAATATACCCTTTGCTTTCTCAAATTGCTCCTACAGTCGTGGTTCCTCATGATATGCCCAAGTGGAAAGAGCCTAAGTGGAAAGACCAATTTAGCTTTGTCGCTGAGGTATTGGGGAAAGAAGCAGTGGGGCAGAAAGTTATGAATCATTACTATCAGCGACTTGAGGAACTCAAAGTAGCTTTGGGCGATCATTGCCAAAATAAAACAATTTCTGTAGCTAGTGCTGTTCCTTCCACCAACTTCACTCTTGTTAAAAACTCATTTGTTGGTTCTATCCTTGATGAACTTGGACTGCAACGCCCACCAGCACAAAATGTTGTTACACCCACTGGTGGAATTTATAACATCTCTGAGGAAAAGCTGGAGATATTAGATGGCGATATTCTATTCTTTCCGGTTCATAATATTGGTGCTAAAGAAGCTTATGAAAAACTGAAACGTAAACCTCTTTGGAAAAAGCTAAAAGCTGTTCAAAAAGGGCAAGTTTATCTTGTTGATTTTTGGACATGGATAGTATGGCAAGATCCATCGGCTGCTAATGCCGTGATTGATGACCTTTATAAATATCTTGTCAACACACCTTAAACTTATTTCCCAACACCCGATCGCCCGCCCCTATGTCTATTTTTACTTCAAACAGTACACAGTCATCCTGGGAGCAAATATCGACTGCGACGTAATTCGTAATTACTTACTAATTACACAATCAAATCACAAAATTTCTCGGACTTCTTCAATACTATTTGCAACAACGATGCTACGTAAAACTTCTCTTAATCTATCGAAATCAGAAATTTGGGAGACTTGGGAAAATAACTCTAACCCTTCGCTTCCAAATTTCGCCTCCAAACTCATTTCTATGCTAGACAAAAGTCCCTGCCGTCGTCCACTCTGTACAATTTCTTGATACCAAAGAGGTTCACGCAAAACTGCCATATTCTACCTAGTGATTTGCTAAAACGAAAATAAATTTCCTGATTTTACACTAACGTTCAAACTACAAAAATGACTGCAATTCCTCAACAGTATTTGAACTTTTAATCGCTTGCTTAACTACTTGCAATTTCTGCAAATCACTAATTTGTGAGATAGTCGGCATTAATTCTAAACCATCTAAACCAAACTTAATTTCCAATGCTAACTCAATACCAGATAAAAGCCCTTCCTTTCTTCCGCGCTGTTCGATTTCCTGATACCAAGGAGACTCACGTAAAATTGCCATATCCCACCTCATGATTTGTTGAACTAATTCACTCTCTAACACAAAGGTAGCAAAAAATGCTAAAACCGTCTCCAGTTGATTTAACTGCTCGTCTGCACGCAGCAATCGTAATGCTTCTCGAATTGTTGACTCGTCATCTCCTCCTTTGAGTATAGGTACAAAAGGAAGCAATGACGAAATTTCTTGTTGAAAAGCAATATTGACATCAACTTCCCACAAATTAATCACGCGATAATCTTGACGCGCTTGTAAACCAGCAAAATTTGACTCGTAGCGGTTAGGTATGTTGACATTTCCATCTGGGAGAATATTAATCAATACTGGATAAATTGGTAACTTATATTTCTCCCTGGCTAAAGCAGTGTAAGCATTAATACGCAATGGCATATCTGATTTATAGCGTATTTGCACTTCGTTGAGAACCAGAAATTTTCCATATTCACGACTCTCCGCACGAATTAATACATCATTTTCTCGACTAATCCATTGAAACTCAGAATTCAGAATTTCTTTAACTATGGTGTCGGGAATATTTGTCACCCACTTTACCCATTTATCGGGGGCAAGACTAATAATTTTTTTACTACTGATATCGGAAGATTTTGCCATGTCTAAACTAGATGCACATCTGGAAATTATCTCATTCGACTTAATTGCAAAAAGTAAATTTTTATCAAAAAAATATTAGTTTTTAGTTCGTTTCTCTTATGAACCTGCCCATCACAATGTCAAAACCTGTTGCTCACCCCCTCCCGCGTTTACTGCGTTATGCTAAACCCTATCAACCTCAAATTTGGGGTGCAATTATTTGTTCAATTCTGCGTACCCTATTAGACTTAGCACCACCTTATCTGATCGGTATTGCAGTAGATGTGGTAGTCGAACGAGAAACTTCCTTAATTGCGCGGTTTGGTATTCAAAATCCCCTGAATCAGTTATTAGTATTGTCTGTCCTAACGATCGCCACTTGGGGTTTAGAATCCCTCAGCCAATATGCAGCCGACAAAATTTGGCGTAATTTAGCACAAACCCTACAACACGAATTACGAGTTGATACTTACAACCACTTACAAGAACTAGAACTGGCGTATTTTGAAGACCGTAGCACGGGTATCCTGCTATCTATTCTCAATGATGACATCAACCAGCTTGAAGGCTTCTTCAATTCTGGCGCTCAGAACCTCATCGGCTTTTTCACGCGAGTATTTGCGGTGGGGATGAGCTTTTTGCTGCTGGCTCCTGGTATTGGGTGGCTGGCGATGTTACCTATCCCGTTTATCCTCTGGGGAACGTTCACCTTTCAATCTCGTTTAGCTCCCCGCTATGATACAGTACGAGACCACGCCGGAATTATCAGCGATCGCCTCGCTAACAATATCTCTGGAATTGCCACGATTAAAAGCTTTACGGCTGAAGCTTATGAAAGCGATCGCGTTTACCAAGAAAGTGAATTCTATCGTCGCAGTAACAAACAGGCGATCGCCTTGAGTGTCGCTTTTCAACCCGTGCTGCGATTTTTGATTTTGCTAGGGTTTGTGCTGACATTGTATCTGGGTGGTCGAGAAGTGCTACAAGGTGGCCTGACTGTGGGTACTTATGGCTTCATGGTGTTTATTGTTCAAGATTTACTCTGGCCGTTTACTTTTCTCAGCGAAATCATGGATGAGTATCAGCGAGCAATGGCCTCGGTGCGTCGTGTTATGGGTTTACTTGATACTGCCATCGCAATTCCCCACGGTAACAATTCCTTACCAATTGCAACTATAGCTCGTCAAGTACAATTTGATAATATTACCTTTGCCTACAACGAACGCAACGATATACTCAAAAATTTATCCCTACAGATTCCCGCCGGAGCCACAATCGGTATTGTCGGTGCAACGGGTTCAGGTAAAAGTACCTTAGTTAAACTTTTACTACGGTTTTATGAAGTACAAGGTGGACGTATTTTAATTGACGACATTGATATCCGCGACCTCAATTTATTTGATTTACGACGTTGTATCGGTTGGGTGAGTCAGGATGTGTTTTTATTTCACGGTACGGTAGCTGAGAATATTGCTTATGGTAGTTTTGATGCGAGTCATGAAGAAATTATCCATGCTGCCAAGTTAGCTGAAGCTCATGAGTTCATTCTGCAACTACCCCAAGGATACGATACTATCGTGGGCGAACGCGGTCAAAAGCTGTCTGGTGGACAACGACAAAGAATTGCCATAGCCCGTGCTATTCTCAAAGACCCACCAATCTTGATTTTGGATGAGGCGACCTCTGCGGTGGATAATGAGACGAAGCAGCTATTCAGAAATCTCTAGCCATAATTACTCAAAATCGGACGACCATAGCGATCGCTCATCGTCTTTCTACAATTCGCCATAGTCATCGTATTTACGTGATGGATAATGGTCAAATTGTCGAGCAGGGTAAGCACGAGGATTTAATAGCACTTGATGGAATTTATGCTAGTCTGTGGCGTGTACAGTCTGGGATTTAGAAGGGTCTTATTTTGAACGCACCCTAACTAAAGCAAGCTTATGTAGCAACCCTAAATGAGTGGCAAACAAACCTGTCCCTTGACTACACGAGTAGTTTTTAAATTAAATCGGATTACTATATTAGCATTAATCGACAATTTCACTGATTCTCAGTTTGACTTGAATACATCGCCAGAGAACAGTGCAGCCAGCATCTAAAAAGAATCAGCGCTGTGTGATGAAAAATATTTGTACCTGCTCCCTTTTACCGATCCCAAACTCCTGCTAAAAATGACTAGGATCGGAAAGAGTAAATTTTATATTAATTATGACTTCCGCATTGCCTGACCATCACAATGATACCAATTCTCTCAACTGGGAGGAAGAACTTGATAGTGCCATTTTCAGCTTTGAAGATATTCAAACAGAATTGAACTATAAACAAGCACAAACGGCGCTGCGGAATTTGGTAGCTAGTCTCGACCTGACACCCCAAGAAAAAACTGGATTAGAGGCAGAAATCGCTGATTTAGAAGCCATGTTAGGCAAGTTAGACAGCATGGTGGTACAGATTGCAGCTTTTGGCATGGTGGGACGTGGTAAGTCTTCCCTACTTAATGCCTTGGTTGGGCAAACTGTGTTTGAAACTGGTCCCTTACATGGAGTTACCCGTGATGCTCAACGAGTTAACTGGAGTATTAGTGAGGAAGCAATTGGAGAAACTGAACGCGCCTTACGGGTGACTCTACCTGCTGTCGGTCAATCTCAGGTGGAATTAATTGATACTCCTGGGTTAGACGAAGTTGATGGTGATACACGTGCAGCATTAGCCGAACAGGTGGCCAAGCAAGCAGATTTAATTTTGTTTGTAATTGCTGGCGACATGACCAAGATAGAACACGAGGCTCTTTCCCAGTTGCGGGAAGCAGGTAAACCAATCATCCTGGTATTTAACAAAGTAGATCAGTATCCAGAAGCAGACCGGATGGCAATTTACCACAAAATTCGGGATGAACGGGTAAGGGAGTTACTTACACCCCTAGAAATTGTCATGGCCGCAGCATCACCATTGGTAAAAACGGCAATTCTTCGACCTGATGGCACTAGGGGAGTGCAGTTACGTACAGGTGCAGCCCAAGTTGAGGAACTGAAGCTGAAAATTTTAGAGATTCTGCACCGTGAAGGCAAAGCCTTAGTTGCTCTTAATACCATGCTTTATGCAGACACCGTCAATGAGCAATTAGTAGAGCGAAAACTGATGATTCGCGAACAAAATGCCAATCAGTTAATTTGGAAAGCTGTGATGACCAAAGCAGTAGCGATCGCTCTCAATCCGGTAACTGTGGTAGATGTATTAAGTAGTGTAGTAATTGATATTTTCCTGATTTTGGGTTTGTCTAAACTCTATGGCATCCCCATGACGGAAGCTGGTGCTGTACAATTGCTACAAAAAATTGCTTTCAGTATGGGCGGTATTGGTGTTAGTGAACTACTGGCTAACTTAGGCTTGAGTGGATTGAAAACTTTACTAGGTATCTCTGCATCAGCGACAGCTGGTGCGACTCTTGCGCCCTATATTTCGGTGGCATTAACTCAAGCTGGTGTGGCTGGTGTTTCTTCTTATGGTATTGGACAAGTGACGAAAGTTTATTTAGCTAATGGTGCAACTTGGGGGCCAGAAGGGCCAAAAGCAGTCATCAGTCGCATTTTGGCAAATCTAGATGAAACATCAATTCTCAATCGAATTAAAGATGAATTGCAACTGAAGCTAAAAGTAAAAAAGCAAAGCAATCCAGTGTAAAGCTCATTAGTCAGGCAATTAAATTTTTTCTGTAGCGCCTAACATTTGTAAGAGTTTATCGACATTATCTAAATCTCCCACAATTCGGCGCACTGGTTGCGGCCAAACCTTTACTAGGGTGGGAGTTGCAGACACTTGATCAATTTCTGCCTGTTCTGGATTTGTTAAAACATCAATCACTTTCATGGTGTAAGGATATCCTAGCGATCGCTCTAAGAGTTCGTGCAGATTCTGGAGGATGCGTTCTGTGTTGGCACTATGTCCAGCAACAAACAAGCGCAGAACATAGCATTGTGCTTGTAACTGTACCTTTTGGGCAGTGATGACTGGTGGATGATACTTTGGTGTAGGTTGCGAACAGTCTAAATCCACAATTAAGTCATGGTCTTCCCAAAGTTGGGGAAATGAGGCACGATAGGTTGTTAACACCATGCGATCGCACAACCCATCTTGCCAAGGTGCTGTTTGCCAAACTAGCTCACCTGTACCAAAAATAGCGTTAAGTACAGCTTGATGTCGCATGACGGCTGGATACGCTTCCGCAAAAGTTCGCACTTGGT
Organism: Trichormus sp. ATA11-4-KO1; assembly: GCA_019358915.1. Classification (GTDB taxonomy): domain Bacteria; phylum Cyanobacteriota; class Cyanobacteriia; order Cyanobacteriales; family Nostocaceae; genus LEGE-11386. Next base: position 6,278 of record JAHHIM010000021.1, on the reverse strand, counting down.
GGGTATGTGGATCTAACCAGTGATCAATGGTTGCGGTATAGCAAGGCACTAAAAAATGTGGCGGTTCTGGTAAGTCTAAAATTTCCTGCAAAGCAGCACACAAATGCAAATGCCATCGACCCTGCTTGTTAGGGTCGATGCAATAAATTAAATCTCCTCCTGGTGTAAAAAGGGCAATACCTTTGAACAACTGGGGTTTAGATAGTTTATCTGTGATCAAGTCAGTTATAGGGGTGAGGGAACTCAAAAGGAAAAAGTAAAAAAATTTTATCCTTTACCTTTTTCCTTTTACTGTAACTAAACTCGTCCTCGGAGAAATTGTGCCATTTCGTTAGGAGTCGGTGACATTTCTAAAGCTGTTTCTTCTGTGATCCGACCTTCTTGATAGAGGTTCAACAAAGACTGATTCATGGTAATCATCCCGTCAAAACTAGCTTGCTTCATCAGCTCACTAATTTCATCATATTTACCGTCTTTGATCCATTCCTTAATTGCCTCAGTGTTAATCAGGATATCGTGGAATGCCGCCCGCTTACCATCAGTTGTGCGGCATAAACCTTGAGCAATCACCGCCACTAAAGACTCGGAAATTGCCACCCGCATTGCCTCCTGTTCCTCACCTGAGTAGAGATTGAGAATCCGCTCAATGGTTTTCACTGCACTATTAGTGTGGAGAGTTCCCATCACCAAGTGACCAGTCTGAGCAGCTTTCAGGGCGGTGTTGACTGTTTCTTTATCCCGCATTTCCCCCACCAGAATCAAATCTGGATCTTCCCGCAAAGCTGCTTTTAAAGCGTTGTCAAATTTCCGGGTGTGCATTCCCACTTCCCGTTGTTTAACTAAGGATTTGCGGCTTTGGTGGACAAATTCAATGGGATCTTCAATGGTGATGATATGTTTAGCCATCTCTCTATTGATGTAGTCAATCATCGCTGCCATTGTCGTTGATTTACCAGAACCAGTCGGCCCAGTTACTAAAATCAAACCTTTATGGTGGTGGCAAATCTCCCGAAAAACTGTCGGTAATCTCAACTGTTCCATAGACAAGATTTTCAAGGGAATTAACCGCAGCACCATTGCATAGCCCTTGAGGGAGCCAAAAACATTAATCCGCACACGAGCAAAGTCGTACTGAGTTGCACCATCAAATTCGAGGTTTTCTTGAAAATGCTGAATTTCTGCCTCTGTCATCACCTCCCGCAACCAACTAATAAAAGTATCTCGATCTGTTTGTGGATAATCCGTTATCTGAATTTCTCCTCGGTTACGGAAGCGGGGAATTTCACCTATTCCTAGGTGAACGTCAGAATACTCTAAATCATACGCTTCCCTGATGATCTGCGCTAAACTGAGCACCGAACTGCTACTTTTGGCAGTAGGCATGGGTGGGGGAGTACCTGGACGATGGGCAGCACCTGGCTGGCTGGTATTTCTATTAACTGACATATCCAATGTTTGTGTAGACTGGCGCTGCGTTATTAACGCTGGTGGTGGCGGTGGCATTGGTGGCACATTCCGAGGCGCAACAGGGTGGGAGTTTGGTGGAAGCTGTGATTCTGTCATATATCTTTAAAATGTGACCTTGATCAATTGAAATTAGCGAAAAATCTCTTGTAGCGGCTCTGAATCAGGTGGGAAGCGGAATTGCTGGTATCTATCTACAGCAAAATTTCACCGCAATAATCCGTTACATTTAGGTTTTATACTTATATATTTTTTATTCAAGTTTTTGTGTGTTTCATTTTAGGAAAATTTTTTCAGTTTCATTTATAAACTGGTTTAACACACTATATCCATGCAAATACTTCAGTATATATCAGGATAATATTAAGAGCTTATTTATACAATAAATGCAGATGTAAATACTCTCACCTGTTAGATGAGAATTTTTTGTGCAAAGTATAGACGCAAGTTGCCAGCAATTAATAGCAAAAACAGCAGTAGATAATTTTTTCAGCCTTGTCTGAGAATTATGAGAGACACTAGCAATTTTTATAAGAAATGTTAAGCATAAGCTAATTAACTACGGGGTAAAGGGAATGGAATAGTTAATGTCTTTTACCTTCTATTCCTAAAGATAGATTCCAGAAGCTAGGTTAAAGCTTAAATGTGAAGTGAACTTTACATTCATATTTATAAAAAATCAACTGTAAAGTTTAGTAAATAAATGCTCATTTTATCAAAAGCTTTTTATATACTAAAACTTCAATTGAACAAATTTGGTTAACTCGTTAGAAACGAGATATGACTGAAACTAAAAACCTTGCTGTGTATTTTTGGGAGGAAAAGTCATGGTTTTGGCTCAAAGCTCTAATCTAGGAAAGACCTACTCCTTGATGATGATCAAAAGTTTTTTGATCTGGACTTTCACGTTGGCAGTATGCTTGTTGGTTGTCGGTTTTCCATTGGTCTTTTTGATGGCTACGGTCGGATGCTTGTTGTCGATTGTGCTGCAATCTGTAATGCCTGTTAGTGCAGTTTTGCTTGTAGCAGGTGGGTTGATTATGTTTAATGTCATGGCAGTTATGGTCGCTGCTGGTGTATTGACTTTTAGAGGTGTACATCCGAACGAAGTCAAGTGGTTAAGCTGGCTACATGGTGAAGCAGAGCAAATGCAAACTACTGTATATGCAGCTTGTCCTTTAACTTGTGACATTGAGGTATAGTTTATCTCACTAAATTCGACAAACATCGCATCTGCCCGGTTAAGCCGGGTTTTTTCATGCTTTTTTCATCTAAATTTCTGATTCTTATTTTTGTTATTATCACTATTCAGTAAGTGGAAAAAATTAATGGTGTGTTAGCCTCTGGCATATCATATCTACTGGACTGATACATCTGAAATAGTGCATGATGATTTTCTTGTGAAACAGGCAAGATGCCTGTTCTGGAAGGGCTAGAAGCCCATTCCACAATAGTTAATTATCACGTTACTATTAACTTTTGTTTATTTATGTCTGTTTGCTTAAAGAATGACTATTAAAAAGGAAGTTTGTATTATTTTGGGTACACGTCCAGAAGCAATTAAACTTGCTCCGGTAATTCAAGTCTTCCAACAATCTCCAGACTTTGAGTTGCAGGTAATTTTAACTGGACAGCATCGCGAAATGGTTGAGCAAGTGATGCAGTTGTTCAACCTCAAGGCAGATCATAATTTAGAGATTATGCAGCCTCAGCAAACTCTAAATGATATTACTTGCCGCAGCTTGCGGGGGTTAGAAACATTATTCCAAAAAAGTCAGCCTGATTTAGTCATAGTACAGGGAGACACGACTACAGCGTTTGCCGCAGCTTTGGCAGCTTTTTACCAAAAAATCCCTGTTGGTCATGTAGAAGCGGGGTTAAGAACTGATGACCTATTTAATCCATATCCAGAAGAAGCTAATCGGCGGCTGATTTCTCAACTCACTCAGTTACATTTTGCGCCAACTGCATGGGCTGGGGAAAATTTACAGCGTTCTGGTGTTTTAGGTGAAATTCACCTGACGGGTAACACAGTAATTGATGCCCTACTCAATGTAGCTGCAACCGAACCAGCTTGTAATGTCCCAGGTTTAAGCTGGAACTCATATCGCACCTTGCTAGCAACAGTTCATCGGCGGGAGAACTGGGGAGAACCACTGCAAGCGATCGCTCAAGCATTTTTACAGATATTAGATAAATTCCCCGATACAGCCTTGTTGTTACCATTGCACCGTAACCCCACAGTCCGAGAACCATTACAAGCACTGTTAGGCAATCATCCCCGGATATTTTTGACAGAACCTTTAGATTATGCCGAACTGGTGGGAGCAATTGGGCGATCGCATTTCTTATTAACTGATTCTGGTGGTTTACAAGAAGAAGCCCCTAGCCTGGGAAAACCAGTATTGGTGATGAGAGACACTACCGAAAGACCAGAGGCGGTAACGGCTGGGACAGCTAAGTTAGTGGGAACGACAACTGAAAAAATTGTTGAGACTGCGAGTGAGTTGCTAAGTAACCCCAACGTCTATGAAGCAATGGCAAACGCCATAAATCCTTATGGAGATGGCCATGCAGCAGCACGTATTTTGCAAATTGTGCAAAATTATTTGGGTTTATCCTCTAAATAAAGCACTGCGAGTTTGTGGGCCGACGATGCCATCCACAAGTAAATTATTACGTGCCTGAAACTCTCTAACTACGCGAGCCGTGGTAGGGCCATAATATCCAGTTGGTTCTACCCCTAACACTTTTTGCACTTCTGTCACAGCCGAACTGCGAGATCCCAAACTCAAATTCACTGGGCCACCAGTAGGACTTTGGTTACTGTTTCTCAATAAAGCACTGCGAGTTTGTGGGCCGACAATGCCATCCACAAGTAAATTATTACGTGCCTGAAACTCTCTAACTACACGAACCGTGGTAGGTCCATAATATCCGGTAGGTTGCACACCTAAAGCTCTTTGAACTTCTGTCACAGCCGAATTTCGAGCGCCAAACCTCAGATTTACTGGGCCGCCCACACCAGCACTAGTCATAGTTCTGACGGGACGATTATTTGGTGTACTGCCAATCCATCTAGCAGAAACGAATCTATTGGGAGACAGTCGTGCAAAACCATTGATTATTTCCGTACTCGTTATTTGGGTACGATTAGGGATACAGTCCACAATTCGGGAGTTGAGGTTTGCATCTTCACGGACACGTAGACAACTACCATTAGTCGTTATGTATGCTGTTGAAGTTGTCTGAGCGTGGGTAACTGTGGCAAAAAGTACACTAATGCCAGCTAAAGCCAACCACGCCGAAGATTTTAGAAAATTTTTCCAGTTAAATTGATTGGGCAAATCAGATGCAATTTTTTCCGTGATAGCAGAAGACTGAAAAAGCCTTTTCCATTCAAATTGGAACTTGGGAAAATGACATTCGATGTTATCTGTCACCTCTTCGTTAGCCATAAATATATGGGAATAAGCCATGTAGTCCATAATGTACTCCTTTATGCAATAACTTGACTTGAGAAGTGAGGGAAAATTACTAGTTTTCACTTTATATTTGATTTTAATGTATTTTATATTACAGCAGTAATCAAGCGATTTTACTGTGAGTAAAATTAAAGGAGAATGAAAAATTAAACTGGTATTAAGAAACTTTACCAGAGATTACATTTATCAGAATTAGGTTAAATTTAGTTGAGAATGCAATATCTTCCCTGATGGCAGTAATAAACAAACTCATTTCGGCGATCGCGTTAGAGTATCAAAGATATCACTACGCACCTGAATGCCATTGCGCCATACTTCAACTCTTTCAGGACTGACAAAGTAAGAAAAACTACCATTATTTGCTCTATATCTATTGTTGCCAATATGCCAAGCTGGTATTTTGATTGGCCTACTTAAGTCTTGCTTCAACTGCCCAATATAAAATAACTGCCCATTGTCCTCACAGATTTTAATCAGATTCTTGGCAGTTTCACCTGCCATGATTGTGAGTCCATGGCATTCGGTATCAGTGTTCGCAGGTGTCAGACTGACGGGAATTGGTTGGGAAGGTGAAACTTGTTGACTGGGATGCGGTGTTATTTTATTTGCGGTGGAAGATGTTAAGAGGCGAATAGGATCAGCAGCTATGCGTGCATTGGGATAAATTTCAAAATGCAGATGGGGGGCTGAACTATTACCTGTAGAACCCATTTCGGCAATAATTTGACCTTGATTAACCTGTTGACCTTCGCTCACTAACAAACGGCGATTGTGTCCATAAACTGTGATACTTCCATGAGGATGTTTAATTTCGATCGCATTACCTAAGCCCCAATTGTCCCAGCCAGCTTTAACAACTGTACCGGATGCCGCAGCAACAATGGGGGTTCCAGATGCTCCGGCAATATCAATTCCTTCATGTTGGTATTTACGGAAGCCTTGAGAAATATAACCTTGAGTCGGCCAGATGAAGTGAGAAGCCGGAACGGAAATTTGCTGAGTAGGAGAATCTTTTGCTACTTGAGTTAGAGCGGAAGTATTTGTACTTAGTACAGCCGTTGAGGATGTTAACCCAAGCAAGCCATAAGTAAAGAATTGACAGATAGTAATAGTAACTTTTTTCATCAGTTGCCAGCCTATTAAAACTGAATAATTTAGACATTTTTTGGTTATTTGATGTTTCAACTTAACTTTGACAATATCAGCAATTCTCATTTTGAAAAAAATAGAGTATTGACCCTGATTTTGGAGTTCAAGATATAGTACAAAGTAACTAGTTTGCCAGCCATTGCCTCTGGCTAAAAAAACAGATGGAGTAAAGAACAAGTA
>JAHHIM010000020.1:0-80387 GCA_019358915.1 Trichormus sp. ATA11-4-KO1 | reverse complement strand
ATTGGTATGAATTGCAAAGGAACTTATTCACTTTGGTTGTGCGTGATTACATTGTAGAAAATCTTACCAATACTTGTGCTGCTTAATACACATGAATGGAATTTTTTGTCAATGCGTAACTCCTATAAATGTATAGAATTTTAATCTTTGGTAATTCTAGTTCTGGAAAAAGCACACTGGCTAAGAAACTGGGTGAAGAGTTAGGTGTTCCAGTTCTCGATCTTGATACTATTGCTTGGGAAACAAACCAAATTGCTATACGACGTTCTCACCAAGATGCAGCCAATGACTTGCAAGAATTCATCAAGAATAATCCTGGTTGGGTAATTGAAGGTTGTTATAGTACGTTAATCAAAATTGCAATAGAATTTTCAACTGAAGTTTATTTCCTCAATCCTGGGACTGATAAGTGTCTTGAAAATAACCGCGATCGCCCGTGGGAGCCGCACAAATTTAAATCACCAGAAGAGCAAGCACAAACTTTTGAGTTTCTCCAGAATTGGATTCAACAATATGAAGAACGTGATGATGAATTCGGTTATTCATCTCATCGCTTAATATTTGAGAAATTTAATGGTAAAAAGCATGAAATTATTTAACATTCGGGCTGGCAAGATGCCCACTTCATAGGAGTTTAATCTAGCTTAAATGTGCAAACTAAATACTTTTGGTTCTTTCGGTAGTTTTATGGTGGATATTGAATTTTGACGAATTTTAAGAGAATTAAATTATTAGTATTGATGTCTGGGAGATAGGCGGGGAAGGGATTTAAGAAATATTAAATATATTTAATAAGCCAAGCATGAGCATTCATACTATAAAAGAGTAAATTTTTAGTAAATAGATATGAAAGTTCCTGTAGATCAAATCCTGAATCTCCCGGACATGGAAGTATTAGATTTCCAGGAAATTGAAGGGGAAGAGATAATTATAACGGTAGAAAAAGGAGTAAAATATTCAACTTGTCCCAACCGTGGAAAACCTACTTACAGTATACATCAAAATCATTGGAGAATGATTCATGATTTACCGTGGAATAAAAAACCAGTTCTGCTCAAAATAATACGTTAGAGACACTGAGAACATTGAGAAACCAAGAAGTGCAAGGTTTATGGGGTTGGCTTTTTGGATGTTTTTTATTGGTAAGTCCCGTTATGAAAATGGCTTGGGAGTGAGCTAAGTAGTTTAGGATGAAAACTTGGTATTTCTTTTTTTCTCCCCATTACCCTATGGTTTACCCTGTTATTTGGCATAATAATTCAGTTTCCTTAATTGACCAAACCCGGTTACCCAATGAGTATACTGTTGTGGAAATTCACCGCAGCGAAGACATGGCACAGGCAATTAAAACCATGATTGTGCGAGGTGCGCCAGCTATTGGTGTGGCTGCGGCTTACGGAATGTATCTTGGTGCTAGAGAAATTGAGACGACAGATACCCATGAGTTCTGGAAACGCTTGGAAAAAGTCGCCCAGTTGTTGCGTTCCACTCGTCCGACGGCTGTGAATTTATTTTGGGCAATCAGCCGCATGATGAAAACAGCTTATGAAACTCCAGGAACAGTAGAAGACATCAAACAAAACCTGTTCCAAACAGCCCAAGCTATCAATGCTGAAGATTTGCAAACCTGTCAGGCGATCGGTGATCATGGTTTGAAAGTATTACCTAGTACCCTAGAAAAGCTGACAATACTTACTCACTGCAATGCTGGGGCGTTAGCTACTGCTGGTTACGGTACAGCTTTGGGTGTTGTCCGTTCCGCTTGGAGGGAAGGACGGTTAGAGCGTGTTTTTGCTGATGAAACCCGCCCCCGTTTGCAAGGTGCAAAACTCACCGCTTGGGAATGTGTGCAAGAAAATATTCCTGTAACGGTAATTACTGATAATATGGCAGCCCATTGCATGAAACAAGGTTTAATTCATGCTGTAGTTGTGGGTGCCGATCGCATTGCTGCCAATGGTGATACTGCGAATAAAATTGGTACTTATAGTGTGGCGATCGCAGCTAAAGCCCATGATATTCCTTTTTTTGTAGCGGCTCCTCTGTCTACTGTTGATTTTGAATTAACTGATGGTGCCCAAATCCCCATTGAGGAGCGTAATCCAGTGGAAATATATCAAGTTGGCAATACTATACTGACACCTGCGGGTGTTGATTTTTATAATCCAGCTTTTGATGTTACCCCAGCTAATTTGATTACAGCCATAATTACGGAACATGGGGCTTTTACTCCTGATAATTTAGTAAAATTACAGTCTTCCTTGGCGATTTAAATTATCAGTAGAGTTAATAGACATTATAAAATTGATTGTTTAAGATGTGAGAGGTTGTTTGAAAAGTTTCAATGAACAAATTAATTCCGACAATTGCCTTAATGATTTGCTCTATCTGGATTACAAGTTGTGGTGATTCACAAACAGATACTGTTGCACAAACTAAAACTGAATCTACACAAGAAAAGTTAACAGAAATTCCTAATCAAACTACACCTGCTCCACAAAATACTATAAATGAGCAAGATACAACTACAGTAGTTAATGAAACTTCTAGCAGTAACCAAACCAAACAACCACAAATTGGTACAGTTAAAGAATTGGTAACTGGCGATATTATCTGCTACGCCACCATAGTAGATGAACAGGGAATTGAACATCATGTAGGTGCTTCGTTTGAAATTTGTGCTGAATCAGAAAAATATTTAAATAAGAAAATCCGTGCTTCTTACGAAATCGCATCATTAAATGATTGTGAAAGTGCTGAACCCTGTGGCAAAAGTCGCCAAGAATCGATTATTAGTAACATGGAAATCTTGGATGAAAAAACATCGAATCAACCCACCAACAGCAACACACAAACTCTCAGTAATGGCCAGTGGACAATCTCTATTGGTAATAGAGATTCTTGGACAGGGGTTAACAATACGGGAAATTTGACTTATAAAGGATGCGATGCCAAAGGTAATTGTATAAATTTAACAGGCGGGAAAATGTCTTGTCGGCGTGGTGAATGTGTAATGGGTTGGGTGAATGGAGATTATCGTTACATTTGGTCACAAGCTATTACAGAAGATGGAAATGCTGCGCCAATTCTGACGGTAAAAAAAGGCGATACTGAAATTTTGAAAGCTACAGGATTTAAGCTTGTGCCTGCTAGTTAAATTTTCCCACTAAGCGATCGCTACTCTTGCGGTGAAATTCGCTCACCAGTTTTAGGATCAAACACAAACAACTGACTTAAATCCAATTGCAGAGACAAGCGATCGCCTGGACGTGGCCGAACATCAGCACCAGTTTGAATATTCAGCACCGCCATTGAACCCGGTAAACTTGCACGAATCAAAGTTTCCCTCCCCAAAGGTTCCACCACCTTCACCTCAACTACTAAAAGTGCTGAGTTTTGAGTGCTGAGTGCTGAGTTAGTATCTATTGTGATATGTTCAGGACGAATCCCCAAATCAAAACTTTGTCCTTGACGCAACTGTACCCGTTCCCTCACCACAGATGGAACGGTTAATGACTGACCACTAACATCAAAAACATCATTCTTATAAATTGCCGGCAAAATATTCATTGGGGGATTACCCAAAAAAGTTGCTACCATCTGGTTAGCGGGACGCGCGTAAATACTTTGCGGATCACCAATTTGCTGAATCCGTCCCCGATCTAGCACCACAATCTTATCAGCTAAAGTCATCGCCTCGACTTGATCGTGGGTAACGTAGATAGTTGTAATACCTAATTGCTGATGCAACTGTTTTAATTCTGCTCTTGTATCATCGCGCAACTGGGCATCTAAATTAGATAAAGGCTCATCAAGCAAAAATACTTGCGGTTCACGGGCGATCGCTCGTCCTAACGCTACCCGTTGTTGCTGTCCTCCAGAAAGTTGCTTAGGTTTGCGATCCAGTAGGTGTTCCAAAGAAAGCGATCGCGCTACATTCACCACCCGTTCTTGAATCATCTTGGGGTCAACTTTCCGCATTTTTAACCCAAAGGCAATGTTTTGCGCCACCGTCATGTGCGGATAAAGGGCGTAGTTTTGAAACACCATTGCTACATCCCTTTGTCTAGCGGGAACATTATTCATCAAGCGATCGCCAATAAACAAATTACCGGATGTGGCAGATTCCAAGCCGGCGATCGTGCGCAAAATTGTAGACTTACCACAACCCGACGGCCCAACTAAAACCCAAAACTCACCATCGGGAATTTCCAAGGTAATGTCTTCAATAGCGGTGACGTTGTTAAATCTACGCTTAATGTCTTCTAAATGAACTTGTGCCATTATTCGATTTGGGGTCTGAAGATTTGCAAATTGGTAAAGTTAAAATTCCAGAATTGTTAACTTTTGATTTTTCACTTTTAACTTACTTTGTAGACCAAACTGGGTGAGACAACAACGAAGCAAAAACCCGTACTCCCCGCAGTTGATTAGACAAAGGTAAGTGACCTCTAGGGGCGCTCAAATCCCAAGTAAACTGGTTGGGGTATCGCGTCCAGTTATTACCATCTTTCCAACCAATTTTCGGCCAGAAATTATCCCAGTTTTTGCCTAAACTCAGCCAGATTTCTCGCTGCACTGAAAAGCCAAATTTGCCCTCAGAGTGGACTAACCAGAGGTTGTTAATAGTTTGCAAGTCAATAGCTGGGGCATTTTCTACCTCAGTAAAATACAACCATTTTCTTTGGACAGCAGTTGGCCCTGCTAGTTCACACAGCTTTTGGATGGTCATGCGATCGGCTGCTTGGAAGTCCTGGACAGCAAGTAGCTGTTGCAAGGGATTGTAATTAATCCCGCACTCTGATTTTAGAGGTACAATTCCCTCAGGAAAACAGGAAAGCAGAAATTCTTTGGCTGGAGGTGCATCAGAGTTATAGAGGACTTGGTAAGCTTTGCCATCGATCCAAGTTGCTGGGTTGTCACTTCGTTTCTGTAAAAATTCCATCAACACATCTAATCCCTGATTACCCAAGTTAGCTAACTGTGGGATAATCTGTTGTTGGACTTGAAGAGACCCAGCGATTAACGATTGTCGAAGGGAGTCGATGTCATTAGCAGTGCCTGATAAAATCATTGGGTCTGTCATGCCATTACTCGTGTTAGCGTTCAGTGAAAAAGCGATTGGCTATCGGTTGTTCTCCAGGGTGAAGCACTGATAGCGAAAAGTAGTTTACTATTTTTGATCGTACAAAATTGCAATGGTTTCACTGAATTCCATAGCTTAGCCCCAAATACTGCACAAGGGAAATCAGGGGAAAATCTGCGCCTCATGTCTGGGTGAACAAAAGACATAGCAAAATCTGCAAGCTTGTCAAAGAAAGATTTTCTAGCTGGCGGCGTAACGTTCAGGAGTGTTTGAAGTATGTACGACAAGATTATCCCCCCCACAACCGGAGCAAAAATCACCTTTAAAAATGGTGAGCCAATTGTACCTGACAATCCAATTATCCCTTTTATTCGGGGCGATGGCACAGGTATTGATATTTGGCCTGCTACCCAAAAAGTGTTAGATGCGGCGATCGCCAAGGCATACAATGGTCAGCGTCAAATTAGTTGGTTTAAGGTTTATGCTGGGGATGAAGCCTGTGATTTATATGGCACATATCAGTATTTACCTCAGGATACCTTAACGGCAATTCAAGAATATGGTGTAGCCATTAAAGGCCCTTTAACTACCCCCATCGGCGGTGGAATTCGTTCTTTAAATGTGGCGCTACGGCAAATTTTTGACCTTTATGCTTGTGTACGTCCTTGCCGCTATTATCCAGGTACACCCTCGCCCCACAAAAATCCAGAAAAGCTGGATGTGATTGTTTATCGGGAAAATACGGAAGATATTTACTTGGGTATTGAGTGGAAACAGGGAAGTGAAATAGGCGATCGCTTGATTAAAATCCTCAACGAAGAACTCATCCCCGCGACCCCAGAACATGGGAAAAAACAAATCCCCCTTGATGCGGGTATTGGCATCAAACCCATCAGCAAAACTGGTTCCCAGCGTTTAGTCAGGCGCGCCATCAAACATGCCTTGCTGCTACCCAAACACAAACAACAAGTGACTTTGGTGCATAAGGGCAACATTATGAAATATACCGAAGGCGCTTTTCGTGATTGGGGTTATGAATTAGCTACCAGTGAATTTCGCTCTGAATGCGTTACAGAAAGGGAATCTTGGATTTTAAGTAACAAGGAAAAAAATCCAGATATTTCTTCAGAAGACAACGCCAGACAAATTGACCCTGGTTATGATTCCTTAACTCAAGAGAAAAAAGCGCAAATTGTCAAGGAAGTGGAAACAGTTCTTAACTCAATTTGGGAAAGCCACGGTAATGGCCAATGGAAAGAAAAAATCATGGTCAATGACCGAATTGCTGACAGTATTTTCCAACAAATTCAAACCAGACCCGATGAGTATTCGATTCTGGCGACAATGAACTTAAACGGCGATTACTTATCTGATGCGGCGGCTGCTATTGTTGGTGGTTTAGGAATGGGGCCAGGGGCAAATATTGGCGATGCCTGTGCCATATTTGAAGCTACCCACGGCACAGCACCCAAACACGCCGGCCTAGACCGGATTAATCCCGGTTCAGTGATTTTGTCTGGTGTGATGATGCTGGAATATCTGGGTTGGCAAGAAGCCGCAGACCTGATTAAGCAAGGTTTAGGAAAGGCGATCGCTCATAGTCAGGTCACCTATGATTTAGCCCGGTTGCTAGAACCACCAGTAGAACCATTAAAATGTTCTGAATTTGCCGACGCAATTATTCAACATTTTGGTTAATTTTAGTTAATTATTAGGACGGGGAAAACCCGTCCTAACAGCCATGTACAAATACTTTAATTCAAATTTAAAATTCTTAATACTAACTCTAGATATATATTTTGCCAAATTAAATAGACATCCTCAAGATAATTTATGATTAAAATATACTTTTTATGATTATAGATAATTATGGTTATCAGTAACGTTCGAGAAAATTTATCAACAGATTATTCCCTAGAAAATTGGCTACAAAGTCCACCAGAAGGTACAGAATGGGTAAATGGGGAATTACTGGAAAAAGAAGAAGTGACATTGAAACACAGTCGCATACAGGCAAACATAGCGACTTACTGGAGAAATTACAAAGAAACTAGTGGACAAGGTGGGGAAGTATATACAGAAGTACCCTGTCTGACTAATCAACGAGGTCGTCGTCCTGATGTGGCTTATTTGACACCAGAACTAATGCAGCAGTTTGGTGAACCTGCGGTTTTACCCCAAAGTTTTCCTCTGATAGCTGAAATTATTTCCCCTACAGATTTAGCAGAGGATATGATTGCTAAATCTCAAGAATATTTGCAATTTGGAAGTGAAGAAGTTTGGTTAGTGTTTCCAGAAAATAGCTGGATTATTGTAATTACTAAAAATCAGCGACTTGTGTTTATTTCTGGCGAAGTAGTGAGAACTCAAGTACTACTCGCAGGATTTAATATTGCAGTGGATGAATTATTAGGTTAACGCTGAAAAAGCTGTGATTAACTAGGTGATTTATATGGTTATTAGCCCTTTGACAGTTGATCATTCTTTCCTCCCATTTTTAACGCCGCAAGAACAACTGTGTTATGTAGTAAGTGTTGCCAACTCGCCAAACTCCTACACCCGTTTCTGTAAAAACTGGACGCACAATATTCTCACGATGTCCGGGACTTTTCATCCAACCATCAACTGCTACTTTTACAGGTTGCGGAACGTTTGTACTTTTAAACAGATTTTCACCTACAACCCAGTAGATGATACCGCCAGCACTCACTCTGTCTTGTAGAGTACTACCATCGGCACCAGTGTGACTGAAAAAGTTTTGTTCTGCCATTTGTCGGCTGTAGTCACGCGCTACTTGTGCTAGCTTTTCATTATGCTGTAAGGGTTGTAGCTCATTTTCTTGCCGTAATTCATTAATGCGTTGTCGAACTGCTACCTCTATTTGGGTAGTTGTCGCGGATTGGGGCGGGAGTGGCGGCTGTTCTGGCCTGTTAGATGGAATCTGGACTCTAGGCAACGGTGGCAAATACTCAACCGCCTGTTCACATCCAGTTAAGACAAACGCAATGCCTGCCATCGTTACGCTGACAAGCCAAACCATCCGGGACAATTGACTTTTCATACCGAATCCTAAATTATTCCTTCTTCTCTCTGACTTCTGACTTCGTTAACAGCAGCCTCATGGAGAATTGGGATAAGTTTGTAATTAGATAAAATAACACTTTTAAAAGAAGCTAAAAATATTTATCAAACAAGTATAGCGAACGAAATAACAGGAATACAGCCCTTTGCTTTCTGCAATTATTTCTCAAATCAATAAATTAAACTTTTATAATTCATTTAACTTCTATCTTTTAATATAGTTTTTCATGATTTTCTGTTGTGAATTATATGATTTTAGGTGTATCCTTTTTGGTACTTGGTCAGGACTTACGCAAAATAATGAAAAAACGTATTGCTAAAGCGTAAAGCCCTGACGGGCATAGCTACGCTTACCACGTTAGCGTTGCGTAGCAATAGAGATAAGTAGGTAGGCACAAATAAAATCAACTATGTAAAGAAAAATGAATCAGCTTAAAACCCTCTTCCCTTATGTAAAGAAAAATGAATCAGCTTAAAACCCTCTTCCCTTCTGCCTCCTGCCTTCTGCCTTCTGCCTTATCCTAGCGATAAATTTTCCCACCCACCTACTTAGTCAAGAGGGTTTCAGAGAGTTCTTGCGTAAGTCCTATTGGTAATAAAAAGGAATAATCCAAAAGTTGGTTTCAATATTACCTTCAATCAATTTATTCTGACTAAGTTTGCATCTAACATCGATGTTATGAGATTTATTGATCAAAGCAGGCAAAATGTGAGGCAGAGATCATGAACATTGGCCAATTGCTGGGATTTTTCGCGCTGGTTGTCTCACTTTACATCCTTTGGCAAATTCGCCAATTATTGTTGCTTTTATTTACAGCCGTGGTACTGGCAACAGCGATTAGTTTACTGGTGCGGCGGTTTCAGAGGTCTGGGATGCAACGGATTTGGGCGGTGTGGCTCAGTTTGAGTATTGTGGTTGCTCTGTTAATTATTTGTTTCTTGCTGATTGTGCCAGCTTTTATCGAGCAGTTTCAGGAACTAGTCATGCTGTTTCCCACGGGACTGGCGAGGATTCAGCAAGGTATAAATTGGTTAGAAGAAACTATCATAGGTCCGTATATGCCGAATATTCCAGATATCAATGGATTGATCCGGCAACTGCAACCTTTAATTCAAAATCTTCTCAACCAGGCGATCGCCTTCTTCTCTACTGGAGTGACTGCGGCGTTAGAATTTTTGCTAGTGCTGGTTTTAACTTTAATGCTGCTAGTTAATCCGCAACCATACCGGAGAGTCTTTGTCCGGTGTTTTCCCTCATTTTATCGCCATCGGGTAGAAGAAATTCTCACTCGATGCGGGGAGGGTTTGGGAAACTGGACAATTGGGGCGTTGATTGAAATGGTATTTATTGGCTTTCTCAGTGGGTTGGGATTGTGGATTTTACAAGTGCCGTTAGTGTTGGCTCATGCAGTACTAGCAGGACTACTCAACTTTATTCCCAACATTGGCCCCACCTTGAGTGTCATTTTACCAATGGCGATCGCCTTTCTCGATACACCTTGGAAAGCGATCGCTGTTTTGATTTTATACGTCGTCATTCAGAACATAGAAAGCTACTGGCTAACTCCCACAGTCATGGCCAAACAGGTAGCGCTCTTACCTGCTTTTACCCTGACGGCGCAAATCTTTTTCACCAGCTTTTTTGGAGCCTTGGGATTACTCATGGCGCTACCTTTGGCAGTAGTTGCCAAAACTTGGATAGAAGAACTCGTCTTTAGAGATATTCTTGATAAATGGAAGCAGCCAACCACCTGAATTTATCCTGCTTTACCATTTCCCTGCTGCCAAACATCATCAAGCATGGGAGCCAATTCTGTATTTAACCGACCAGCCTTGACAAATTCGGCATAGGTATCTGCCTCAATTGCTAATAATTCTTCTCGGAACTGTTGAGTTGTAAAGTTGCGAAGATTGGGATACTCATTTTGTAATTTATCAATTTTCATTTGGAGATTTTCAATCTCACCTTTGATTAGGGTCTCTTGGTAACGGTAAAACTCTGGGTCAATACCTGGACGTTTATCGGCTTGCAGATATTGCAGCACGCGTTCTAGGGCAATATGACGGGTAACTAGTTCTGAATATCGCTGACGTAAAGGCGCATCACCCAAAAGATCCAACTTCTGCAACAAAGGTTTGATAGACAAACCTTGAACCAGTAGGGTAAATAAAACTACTCCAAACACCGTAGCAATGATTTTTTCGCGCTCTGGTAATCCTATGGGTACACTCAATGCTAGGGCAATAGAAACAGAACCACGCACACCACCCCACCATAATATGGTTTGTTCAGGTAAAGGAATTGTATATTTAGTGATCACAGCACTCAAGTTGCTCAGAAGGTAAATAGCAACTGCCCTCATCAAAATCATGGCTATGATTGTGACGGCAATAATTTGCAGGTTTTCTCCCAAACTAGCAAAGCGAATTTGGTCGCCAATCAGCAAAAATACAATTGAGTTGACAAAAAACGCCAAAAATTCCCAAAACTCGGAAACAATCACCCTAGTGCGGGGATTCATGCCGATGCGAGAGCCAAAGTTCCCTAAAATTAAGCCTGTGGTGACAACCCCAATGACTCCAGAACCACCCAATTCTTCGATAATTAAGTAAGTACCGTAAGCCGAAACTAAAGTTAAAGACTGTTCCACCATTGGCAAGTCAAAGCGTTGGGTGAGGTAGGAGATACCAAAGCCAATTAATCCTCCCACCGCTACACCAAGACCGACAACAGTAAATAACTGCACTACAACTGGTTGGAAAGCCAATTGAGCACTTCCCAAAGACAGCGCTACTAAAAAACCAAAGGCCACTACTGCCATGCCATCATTAAACAAGCTTTCGCCTTCCATCATGGTAGTCAGACCTTTACCCACGCCTAGTTCGCGGAACAAAGCGGTCACAGAAACAGGGTCAGTCGCAGATAAACTAGCGCCAATGAGCAAAGCTGTAGTTAGAGATATACCAGCTAGTTGATTGAGACCAATTGCGATCCCCGCAATGGAAATTACCACCCCCAACACCGCATACAGACAAATGGTGACAAAATTGCGCTTTAAATCTGACCATTTTAGATTCCATGCAGCTTCAAATAACAACGGCGGTAAAAAGATGAACAAAATCAACTCTGGAGAAAGGGTTACCAGGCGAACATCAACGAACGCCAACCCCAAGCCAACAATCACCAGCAGTAAAGTATAAGGAATATGACGAAACCAACTAAATATTTGGGGTAACGTCGCCACCCCTAAAGATACCGAAAGTACTAAAAGAAATTGCTTGAGATTAGTGGTGATAATTTCTTCACCAATTGCTGATTCAAACACCATAAGTAAAATCTTGGTATATTTTTGCACTTACATCATCTGATTTGTTGCAGATGACATCAGTTTAATGTGGCATGTTAATTGGTCAAGAATCAAGAATGGACTCAGGACTTGATCAGATGCGTAAGAGTCGCATTTGTCAACCCACGCCTTAAGATAAGAATCTATCAGCAAACCAAAATAACTTGCCAAAACCTCAGTGGATGTTACCGAATTAGTCAAGGTTTCAATTATTCTTCTGTTAGTTGCTACAGGTGTGGCTTTGCTATCTCGCAGGCTACGGGTTCCTTATGTTGCAGGTTTAGTACTGGCAGGATTAGCGATTACTGAACTGTTACCACGCCGTATTGGTTTGAATGATTCTTTAATTTTGAATCTGTTTTTACCAATTCTGGTATTTGAAGCAGCTATAAATACGGACATCAGCCGCCTCCGTAGCACCGTTAAGCCAATAGCCCTACTAGCAGGGCCAGGGGTCGTCATTTCTTCTAGTGTGACGGCGGTATTGTTGAAATGGGGGTTGGGACTAAGTTGGATACAGGCATTATTAGCTGGGGTAATTTTAGCAATTACCGATACTGTTTCCGTAATTGCTGTGTTTAAGGAAGTGCCTGTTCCTTCACGACTTTCTACCATTGTTGAGGGAGAAAGTTTATTTAATGATGGTGTAGCGCTAGTTCTATTTAGCCTAATTCTAAAATTTAATGCGGCTGGCTCACTGACAATTCTGGATGGATTCCAAGAATTTTTTGTTGTAATTGTGGGCGGTACTTTGGTAGGACTAATTATTGGCTATTTGAGTACGGGTTTATTTGTCAGGTCAGATGAGCCACTCAGTAGTATTTTACTGACAATGGCAGTAGCATTGGGTGCTTTTCAAGCTGGGCAATTACTTGGTGTTTCCGGTGTAGTGGCAGTAGTTGTGGCTGGCTTAATAGTGGGAACTAATGGGCTTTCGGGGAACGTATCGGCTTCTACTCGCTTGACATTACTGACCTTTTGGGAATCTCTTGGTTTTGGTGTCAATAGCTTAATTTTTTTATTGATTGGTCTAGAAGTTGACCTATTCACTCTCTGGAATACCCTACCTGCGGTATTACTAGCAATTCTCGCTTATCAAATGGGACGCGTAGTTTCTGTTTATCCACTTTTAGCGATGGTGGGTTGGTTTGACCGTTCCATACCGTGGCGTTGGCAGCATGTTTTGTCTCTTGGTAATATTAAAGGCTCGCTTTCGATGGCGCTAGCACTCAGCTTACCCATTGGACTTGTAGGGCGAGAAACAATTATTCCCATAGTCTTTGGCACAGTTTTGCTCTCTTTGGTGGGACAGGGTGTGAGTTTACCGTGGTTGGTAAAACGTTTAAATCTGTCTCACTTATCTAAATCTCGTCAGCAAGTAGAAGAAATGCAAGCCCAATTAATCACAGGTAAAGCAGCACAGGATGAATTAGATAGCCTGTTGAAATCTGGGGTATTACCGAAAGCTGTCTATGAAGAAATGCGTTCAGCCTATCAAGTGCGAATTGCCGCCGCAGAAAAGACACTACGGGAATTCTATAATCGCCGTCCTCAAGAGTTTGAATCCAAAAGCGGTGATATTGGTAAACTTGATGCCATCCGCCGCCGATTACTCCTAGCTGAAAAAGGAGCGCTCAACGAGGCCATGCGTAAGCGAATTCTCTCAGAAGAAATTGTGCGTGGGCGGATAAAAACCATTGATGAACAATTGCTGCAACTGGAAGATGAGTGAACCACCCCAACGGCGGGCAAAGCCAAGTTGGGGCTTTTGTCCTCAACAACTGGACTTTCAACTAAAGCAAGCAAAATAATTCAACATTAGACCTCTTGCATAAATATTTATTTGCCTCACGCAGAGGCGCAGAGAGAAAGTGTAAAATTAGCACTTTTGCAATAAGTCTATTGAAACCAATGAATTCCATGTCGAACAATGAAATGAAGTCAGAGCAATAAAACTCGGAGTTAAACTAATACTGCCTAACAAGGTTACTTAGCAATAGCTCACTAGTATTACGCTTTTAAGTTTTTATGTAAAATTTATAAATTTATCAAAGCATATTTTACAAAAATAAGAAACATCCTTCATACTTTAAAGCAGTAATTCTACGTAAAATTTAAGGAAGGGATGCAATGACATCTCTATTAGAACGGCTAAGTGCAGAACGAAATCGCAGATTTGTGGGACGTGGACGGGAACTGGAGCTATTTCAAAAAGCGATCGCATCTCCAGAATTACCTTTTCACATTTTGCAAGTCTTTGGCCTAGGAGGTGTAGGCAAGACAACCCTTATGCAGCAGTTTTTGCGGGTTTCCGAAAATTTAAAAATACCTACCTTTTACGTAGAAGCACGTAATATAGAAGCTACATCAGAATCTTTTATCAGCACGTTGCACTCGTTGATGGAATTGAAAGAATCAGATTCTCTTTTAGATGTACTAGCTGATAGGCAAAAACGTAATGTAATTTTTATTGATACTTACGAAGCTATTGCCCAAATAGATGAATGGTTGCGGGAAGTATTCTTACCTTGCTTGTCTGTTAATACTTTAATTGTGATTGCTGGACGCAATCCCCCCTCATCTCCTTGGAGCAGCGATGCAGGTTGGCAAGCTTTGATGCACACTTTGCCCCTAGTCAACCTCTCTGCTGAAGAAAGCCAAACTTACCTCACTGCACGAGGTATCCCCACTACGCAACACCAAGCGATTCTAGATTTTACCCACGGACATCCTCTAGCATTATCTTTAGTTGCTGAAGTGTTTGCCCAGGCAAAAGAAGCCTCTTTTCAAGCAGAATCTGCCCCCAATGTTGTCAAGACATTGTTAGAAAGATTTGTAAAAGAAGTGCCAACACCCGCACACCGGATGGCCTTAGAAGCTTGTGCTGTAGTACGACTGACTACCGAAGTATCACTAAATCAAATATTAGCTGAACCTGAAAATACTTTGGCTGGTAAAGTTCACTCCTTAGAGGAGACACTTGATGTCCACGATTTATTTGAGTGGTTGCGCGGACTGTCTTTCATCGAATCAGGACAATGGGGTTTATTTCCCCATGATTTAGCACGAGAAGTTTTAATTGCTGATTTGCGTTGGCGTAACCCTGAATTTTACAATCAATTACATCACTGCGCGCGCCAATACTACACTAAACGCTTAGGACAAACCCAAGGAGTAGAAAAGCATCGAGTGTTACTTGATTACATTTTCTTGCATCGGGATAACTCAGATATTCGATCTTGTTTTACCTGGGGTGAGCAAAGTAGTTTATTAACTGACTCACTAAGGGAAACTGATACAACCGCATTGCTGAAGATGGTGGCACAATACGAAGGTGAAGAATCAGCAAAAATAGCAAATCACTGGTTGCAGATCCAACCACAGAACGTAGTCGTATTCCGTGACTCACACTCTGAACCTGCGGGATTTGCGATGATGGTGGCATTGCACACCGCAACTGTTGAAGATTTAAGTGCAGATCCAGGCGCTCTTGCATCTTGGCAATATCTCCAAACTCATGCACCATTACGCGCTAACGAAGGCGCGACTATCTTCCGCTTCTGGATGGCGCGGGATACTTATCAAGTTGTTTCTCCTACGCAAAGTCTGATTTTCGTTAATTTTGTACAGTATTTTCAGAAAACATCGGGTTTGGCATACACTTTCCTGCCTTGCGCTCAAACAGATACTTGGGCAGCAATGTTAGACTACTTTGACTTGATACGACTTCCTGAAGCTGATTTTACAGTCGGGGGAAAACACTATGGTGTTTATGGACACGACTGGCGAATTGTATCGCCAACTGCATGGCAAGAAATTTTGGCACAAAAAGAGGTTGGGGCTGTCGTAGAACTTGTAGACAACAATTCAGTTAGTGAATCTTTTTTAGTTCTCAGTCAGCCAGAATTTGTAGAAGCAGTGCAGAATGTGCTACGTAGCTTTAATCGTCCCGATGTCTTGCAGCGTAATCCATTAGTGCGATCGCGTAGCGTACACGAAGTATACTCAAGCTTAGTGGAAGAACAAGCTGCTACAAAAGCAAGTTTGAGTAAACTTGTTAAGGCTTTACAACAGTTGGTAAAACAAGCAGCTGAATCCTTACAATCATCTCCACGTGATGAAAAATTCTACCGAGCTATTTATCGAACGTATTTAAATCCCGCTCTTACCCAAGAACAAGCAGCTGAGTTACTAGATTTGCCTTTCAGTACCTATCGTCGTCATCTCAAAGCTGGTGTAATGAGAGTTGCGGATATTTTATGGCAAAAAGAAATTAGCTAGCAAAAATTCAGCCATCAGAAGTCAAGAAATATGGTTATTTTGGCTTCTAGTTAATGACAATCCAGCCAAAACAGAGGACATCAAAGACTCAGATTGAGCCAAAACATTTGTTCAGCCTGGGATAAGTTAAATTCAAAGTAACCTATTATGCACAAAGCAGTTACCAAAAAAATGAAGATCAAGCGTTTCATACTTTTTTCAAATAACATTTGCAAAAAAAACTCATCACATCCAACCAGTAATAAACTAGTAGCGTGCCCAGTTTAAATTGATGGATCAGCGAGTTTGTAGTAAGGACTTTAGTCCTTACTACAAACCCTCAAAACTAACTTGACAAAGTACTAGTAAGGCATGGTGTAAATAAATCACCCATTTGAAATGTCTGAAACCCTTGCAAAAACGTAATTACAAATCACGAATTTTCAGTTTGCGTTTTAGCACTAAGCCACCACCAAAAAGACCAAAGACTATTGTGCTGGCGATTGAGGAAGGTTCAGGAACATTTACAGGAATGCTACCGAGTGTAATGTTGCCAAGACCTGTAATGGTATTGCTAAAAGCACCAAAACTGTTATTGCTATTGTCAAATCCAGTAGTGACTAAAAAGTATTGATTATTGGCTATTAAGTTTAACCCATTAAAACCAGAGTTACCCTCATCAGGGAAAGGATCATTCCCGTTGAGTAAATTAGCTAATGGGGTAGTCGAGTCAAAACTATTCTGGTACAAAAATTGAATACCCAGGAAAGCTTGAGAACCGACGATATCATAAGAGCCAGTAGTATTAACAAAGAAGGGTTGGCTGAAATAAGGAACAGCAGTACCGTTACTAGAAAGTGCTGTGGGTGGATTAGTACCACCTTCAAAACCTTCTGTTTCAGGGCGGTTAAAGGTTGGTGCATTTGTTGTGTCACCTGAATATGAAGCTGTGAATGCCTCAGAAGGTAGGGTAACACTTAGAGATAGAGCGATCACAACAGAAGTAATAACAATGGATTCTTTAATTGCTTGTGACATAATAGTTATTCAGGGTTATTTTTACAAAACTCAGCAATTTTATTTAGTTCCAAGGTTGCCCCAATAAGGACTGAGAAGTAATACCTAAGCCAATTAAGGTAATGCCTAAAGCACTTGCCATTGGTAACATTCTGATCTTGGGTATCTGAAGTGGTAAATGCTCAAACCTATCTTTAGCGTAGACCAACATTAAGCCGATTCCAGTAAGTACTGATGCTAGACCTAAGCTAAAGGCAGACACCAGAGCTAGTCCAAAGCCAATTTTTCCTAGCGCGATCGCACTTAGCAATACTACCAAGGCTGAAGGACAAGGTAACAAACCGCCAGAAATTCCTAGTGCCAGTATGCTAGACCATGTTAGAGAGGACACATTATAATGTGAATGCTCATGGTGTACATGATCGTGGTCATGATGGTGATGATAACTATGTACATGAAAGACCTGATTTCCTTGCCATCGCCTGATAAACAAATTCAGACCAATCACAGTTACCAGTATCCCAGAGATTACACTTAACCAAGGGTACAATTGCTCTGTCAAGATAAACTGGGATGTGCCAAGAGTGACCAGCCCTAAAGCAAATATGCCAGATGTATGGGTAATCGTCATAATCAGCCCCAGAAATAGAGCGTGTTGGGGCTTGCTGCGAGAGCCTACCAAATAAGCACCCACCACAGTTTTTCCATGACCAGGGGAAAGAGCATGTATACCACCCCAGAAAAAGGCGATCGCTAGAGCTATCAGGATAGTCAAGAAATTATGATTTTCCTGGGTAATCAGGTTAGTAAAAACATCATTGCCTCTTCCTATCAAAACATTATCTGAGTGACTGGATGATTTAACAGACGGTGGTAGTGTTTGTTTATTTGATATCAGAGATGGATTGAGTTTCAAGGAAATATGACGCTGCTCAAGAGGACTACTGAGTAAGTCATTGGGATAATCTCTCAAGCGGTTACTAATGCTAGAAGCGGCAAAATTACCTTGAACCGGAACACCATTGGCTACCACAGTAATTTCACGCCAACCCAGACGCTGTGGGAAGAATTTATCTTCAAACTCTAGTAATTGATCCGCGCCCAATAACTCGATTGTTCCATGAAAGCTACAACTCAGACGCAGTGTAGATAATCCTGCCACACCGAGAGGAAATTCGACTGCTGATTTAACCACAGACAAAGCTAAAAGCTGTTTGTTAATGAGCAGTTCTAGCTGTGAGTTAGCCTCATGGCATTTTTGATCTGGGTATTGAACCGTTTCTAACGGCTCAGTTTGGCGATTGTGATTAGTATCTAAGCGATTAATCTCCTGAAAAGCCGGGATTTCTGCCATATCCAGAACATAATCAATCCCTACACCATCCGGTGCTACCTGGACTCCCGCATAGTGATTGATGGTGAAATTGCCTAGAGGATGGGCATCTGCCCTCGGCATCCAAAATAAACACATGGTGATGATTGCAGTCATCCAAGCCAACTGATGCAGCAGCTTTTTCATAGAGAACCTCTTATAACGTCAGGAGTTAAGTGATTTTCCTGAATCAGATAGATAGATGGTACTAAATTAGCCAAAACTTGATGAGCTTCATCAGCGTACTTGTGATGAAAGTGAGGATTGAGGCTGACAGCTTGAGTTAGTCGTTTAATTGCTTCCTCACGATTACCTAAGTGAAGCGCAATCATGCCAGCATGAAATTGTAGCAAAGCATCTTCTGTGCCATAGCGAGTTGCCCGTTGTGCGGCCTGTTGTGCTTCTTGCCATTGTCCATTAGCCGCAGCTGCCCAAGCCAGCGTATCCTCTGCATAGATATCATCCCGCACTACTACTTCACTACGGGCAATCTGTAGTGCTTCTGGTAGGTGGATTCCGTGTTCGGTGTAGTAGATCGCTAAAGCGCGATCATAGATTCCTTTAACCTTGCTGAGATCAGCTACTACCCCGATCAAATCTTCAGTTGCAGCTGCACCTGCTTGGTCTCCCAAAGCCAGTTGGGCATCGGCTTTGTACCCAAGCGTTTCTACCAACGGCATCAGTTCTATACCTTGATTCGCGGCATTGAGAGCATCTTGCCATCGATGCTCAGAGGCATAGAGGCGGGCTAGTCCTGTAAACGCAGCTATATGTCGAGGGAAGAGGTCAAGAGCTTCTTGGTATCGCTGCTCAGACAGAACAAAGTTCCCGGACGCAAGAGCCAGATCCCCAGCCCGGACATGAAACCAAGCACGGGTTTCTGCTGGGTTCGTGTAGAAAGAGTCCATCTCCTGCATTGCTTCATCTAACAGTTGCCGTGCTGATGTTAAATTGCCAGTTAGCTCTAAATAACGAGCAACAACTGCATTGTGGCCAGTGTTAGATGTTTGGTCAGTCAGATTCTGCAATAATTGATGGGTTGCTTCATAGTCACCCAATTCCATTTGAATTGATGCTTTGAGCGAGACAGTGCTGGCATTATCAACAGATGAATTATTTAATACATCTAAGGCCTGTCTAAACTTATGTTGAGATAGTAAAGCTGATGCTAAGAGCATAGAAGAAACTTGATTATGGTGCGGCTGTAGTGCTAGGGAGCTACGTGCCGCCTGTTCTGCTCGTAACACATCTTCTATATCTCCAACTTCTCGAAAGCGCCGCAAATATTGATCGGCTAGTAGACGTAAGAATATTGAGGAATCGGGAGATTGAGCAACTTTCTCCTCATAGACGCTGATAATATGCGATCGCTCTAGATAATCAGGGAAGACTAGAGGAGAATCCTTGACTACTTGTGACTGCTTAACAGTCAGTAGTTGCCCAACAAGGTAGTATGTGCTGACTAATTTATTGGTGTAGCCTAAACTAATTGCCTGTGCATCAGAGGGTCTTAGTAAAATCAGTAGGCTAGCCAGCACTACTAATAATAGTATTCTTAGATACATAAATTTTACAAAGGATTGCCTAAATAAGGAAAGGTAGGCAGAAAGTTAGTATTGTCGGGACCGACATTATCGCTAGTTAACGCCGGAATTTGACCAGCCGTAATTCCTGTAACTGCATCACCAAAGACGACAGATGCTGTGACATCGATTACGTCATCTTTTGGTCTTCTACCACCAAAGTTGTTACCCAATTGAGAACCAAAGTAACTACCATTGGATTTAGAAAGGTCAGCTTGGATGACATCAGGAATTGCTACAGAAATAACTGCATTGGCTATACCTTGAGGTCTGCCAATTGCATTCACAAAAGCTTGAATGAATTGGGACTGATTGCTAGCATCTTTTGTTGGTGTTTGAAGATTACTATTATTATGGGCTTTGAAGTCCATAAAAAGTTCATTCAAGGCTGGAACTGCTAACCGTTCAATTTGAGCAAAGTTACCGTTTTGGAGTCTAGGCGTTTTTACACTAGTTGTTATCCAAGCACCAATCTTGCCACTACCAAGTAGTTCCCTGGGTAACTCAACAATGATTGAGTGGACATTAAATGGAGCTAGGGTATCTTTTGCTTGACCTGCTGGTCTAAAGGAAAGAACTTGGAAGGGAGGACTGGGATTAGGTTGCAAGTTATAGTTGCGATCTGGGATAATTTTAAAGAATTGCTCTAGATCGAAAAAGAACGGGTCTTTGCGTAAGCCAACGAAGACCTTCAATCCGTTATGTGTGCTGAATGCTTGGTTGAGTGGCCCTGTCCAATTTGCTGTAACTAAGGTGGATTCTGTTCCTACTTTTGTGGGACGGTCTGGTCCGTATACTGTGACAGTTTGCTGTGAGCCTGTGCCATTTATTTTAAATTGGAGTACGACATCTTCGATACTGTCACCATTGTTATCAACCTTGAACTGATATAGAACATTGGGGTCGAACGGCCTATTCTCCCTAGAAACAATGAGAGGATCAAAGTCCATTACTAGGACAGCATTATTAGGGTCATTTGGACTTTCAAATACAAACAAATCCGTGAGATCAGCAGCAGTCAGCTTAGTGGCCAGAAAAGTTGTGTCTTGGTGGTCTGAAGCTTTAGCTGAAGGAGGTGCATAGATTAGTACTACAAGCAAAATAGCGACAGCCGCTATGGTACGAAAAAAGCAAAGCAATCGTTTGATAAAAAAAAATGCCATGTGTTGGACTACTTCATCTATGAATAACCTGTTTTCAATTGGTATAAAAAAGGTGATATGAGCATTTGTCCTCATGGTTGCCCTCCTTGAGGTGTTTAGCCTCTAGTGTTGGTATGGAAATAGCAGGTTGATTTGGATTTCAAAAAAAAACTGTGGCTATTACCAAAGTGATCCACAGCTTATTTGCTCCTACTACTCACTTTCCAGACCAAAACTTGCTCATTTCTTACTCACTTTATTTAATTTCCCATGTTTGTAATTTATATTATTACTTGTATAATACATTAAGGAGGGCGACAACCAAGCAAAAGTCTTTAATGAAATCACAGAATTCTTGCGTGTTAGGAGACATCTCCAAAAATTCAATATGCTGTTTCCAAAACCTTGTAGAGACGTTCCATGGAACGTCTCTACATTCTTTGTCGGAGAGGACTAATATTCAGCACACTGTTCGTTACACCGAATTTGCATCTACCCAGTTTCCAGGTCTTTGGGATGATTGATGTTTAACGCCCCTGGTTAATTGTTGCCCATCTCCCCCGAAAAAATCGCTCTCCGTATTGCATACGACTTTTGTCAAAGGGAGAATTTCAATTTAGTGAGTCTGACTGCGGGTGGTTTCTTCCATCTTCTTCCTTAAACTTAGTGGTCTCATATCAGTCCAGACTTGCTTGATGTACTCAAGACATTCTGCCTTCAGTCCACTTTTGCCTGCATCCCGCCAGCCGAGTGCATTTTCTCGCTCAGCAGGCCAGATGGAATACTGCTCTTCGTGATTGACTACAACTTTGTAAATCGTGGTATCTTCTTTGTCGTCTTGATACATTTTTTTGCTCCTGTTAGTCTGTGTTTGGCTCTAGCTATTATTTAAGGACTAAAGTCCTTACCCTACGGGTAATGCCTCCGGATGCCACAGGCTGTACGTTAGTCGCTCATGGGGAAACCCCCAAGACCGCGCTAACTCACTACAAACCTTTAATTATTTACGACGTCCTACTTATTCCTGATCTTTGTGTTAATTGTTTTTAGAATAAGATAGCTTAGATAAATCAAATGTCCAAGAAGTATCATCGATTTGCATACTTTTTAACACTTGAACAATTGCATGTGTAACTGCCTGAAAGTTATTTATCTCAAGTGATGAAATAGTTTTCAAAGCTAAGTTTTCTTCTATATGTTTTATACCTTTCATTCCCACAAGAGCAGTAGCAATACCAGGAGTGCTGCGGGTGTATTGGAGTGCGCGTTGACAGTCAGTCCACAGTTTGTCACTCAAAGCAGTAGCGATGTGTTCGGGAATTTTACCAGCGATTTGTCCTTGATAAATAGAATTACTGGCTACGGGAATCATGCCTAAACGATAAGCAGCTTCTAAGATGGGAACTTTTTGTCCGGCAATTTGCTGAGTTGGTGACAGAAGTGCTTCTAGCATTACCATGTTCAAGGGAAATTGGATGAACCGGAATCGGTCTTGTTTATTTCCAGCTACTTCCTGAGCAATAGACTTAATTTTTGCTAAATCTAAATGCTCGCGGGAAGTTGGAGGTACACGAAAACCTTCCCAAGTTGCTAGACCATAAGCAGCTATTTTTCCAGCATCTACGGCATCTTCCATGACCTCAAAAGCTGCGCGTAACTTACTGTAGAAAATATCAGGCGCAATTTCTAATAGCTGTCTTTCGGGATTATGGATGTAGTAAACATCGATGGTTTGGAGTCCGAGATTTTTGAGGCTGCGGTTGAGCTGATCTTGCAGGTATTCTGGGTGTATGCAGTAACGTGATGCCGCGATATCTGTCATGTTGATTCTACAGTTACTTGGCTCAACATAGTGGTGCTGAAACCAGTCGGCTAGGTTGTTCTCTGGATGCGGTATGACTCCACCTTTGGTACAGATAATCAGTTCATCTCTGGATACCTCTCCCGATTCAAGAAGATTATAGATAGCTTTTCCTATACTACGTTCTGCTTGCTGGTAGCCATAACTAATTGAGGTGTCAATTAAGTTTACTCCGCACCGTACTGATTCTGCGATCGCTTGCGTCATCAGTTGGTCGGTTTGCTCATCCATTTGATTAATTAGCGTCCCAATGCCAATAGAACTGGTAATCAGTTCACCAGCTGCATAAAAAAAATTGGATGCACAATACTTTTGATGTTTTTCCCTGTAACGCCGTGTTCCTGCGGCTGTAACTCGACCTGGTATAGTCATTCTGATATTTTCTTTCATTCTTCTTTGCGCTCTCTGTGCCTCTGTGGTTTGTTTATTGGTATGATTTACTGTCAAGCTCTAAATAATTAACTGTGGAGCATTTAAAAAGCCACTGTCAATTAAGTAAGAGAAATAAGTATTTAGTAATTTGGCATTTACTGGTGGACAATTAATTGCAGTTTCTGCTAATCCAGTGAGAGTATTTTCATAATCTAATTGGGATGGTGATGACTCCTCTGCATTGCTTTTTGGTGTTTCGCTATCAGTAAAGGTGCCAATTAAAGGAGACAAAGCATTATCAGGCGATCGCTCGACTGCTTGTAGTAGTTCTAAGCGCCATTTTTCATAGGCAATTGGCTTGAGTGCATAACCAAAATCAGCAATGATATTAATCATTTCATTCCAAGGTTGAGGCTGAGGATTAATAATATGAAACACTTTGCCTAAGGATGCTTTTTGCCGAGATAAATAAATAATTGCTTTGCTAGCATAATCAATGGGAGTTAAATTCACCATTGAGTCATTAAGAGGCGCACTACCAAGTTGAATACAGCC
This sequence comes from Trichormus sp. ATA11-4-KO1, assembly GCA_019358915.1. GTDB lineage: Bacteria > Cyanobacteriota > Cyanobacteriia > Cyanobacteriales > Nostocaceae > LEGE-11386. Next base: position 56,711 of record JAHHIM010000020.1, on the reverse strand, counting down.
TTTAATCATTCTGAAGGTGTGATCATTGACGTTGCAAACACCCGTAACTGAATGTCCAGAAATGCGGCCTGGTCTGTAAATAGAAATGGGAATACCGCGATCGCCTGCTATTTTGACTAATTTTTCGGCTACCCATTTACTCTGGGTATAACCACTTTTGATATTTTCACTGCGATTATTCGGGGTATCTTCGCGAATTATTTCTAGTTGGGAATCAGCTGCACCAACTACACCAATAGTGGAAATAAAATGTACTGGCTTAACTTTAACTTGAGCCGCTAATCTTAATACTTCTTGAGTGCCTAAGACGTTGGCTACTTTGAGTTGGGAATATGGGTATGTAAAGTTGACAAATGCACCATTATGATAGATGACATCTATTTGGCTGGCGAAATTGCTAAACTCTGACTCTGACAATCCCAATCGCGGTTGAGATAAATCTCCCATGACGGGAATCATGCGATCGCTAAAACTTTCATCCCAAAGTAAGTAAGATTGTAAGCTGTTTTGCAGCCTATTTTTACCATCTACAGTTGTGTTAGCACGCACCAGACAATAAATCTTTGCTGATGTTTGTTGTAGTAGTTCGTAAAGTAAAAATACTCCTAAAAACCCAGTTGCACCTGTTAAGAAAATGAAATTTACTTCGCTGTAATCTACTGGACTTCCTACAGGACGAATTTCTGGGTCTAAAACAGCTTCAGCATTGAGATCAATATTGGTGCAATTAACTTCCTGTTTGTTGTCAATGCTTTGAGCTAAATCAGCAATAGTAGCTGCATTAAAAAATTCTCGTAAAGGTATATCTACGTGAAAAGTGTTGCGGACTTTGGCAAGTAACTGAGTGATTAGTAGGGAATGTCCACCTAATTCAAAGAAGTTATCATGAATACCAACTTGTGTCAAATTCAAGAGATTTATCCAAATCTCAGCCAACTGCTTTTCTGTGGGAGTACGTGGTGCTACATAAGTCTGTGCTAGCTGAGGACGAGTGTGTTCAATGGCTAGCAAGGCTTGACGGTCTATCTTACCATTGGGTGTTAATGGCAGTGTTTTCAAGAAAACAAAAGCTGAAGGTAACATATACTCAGTTAGCTTTTGCAAACAGAAATTGCGTAGTTCCCCTGGGAGTGCAGATTCAAGTTTTTGGTTGGTGAGTCCTGATGGAGAATTGACAACTATATACGCTACTAAACGCTGATCACCAAGTTTTTCCTGTGTTGCTAGGACTACAACTTCCTGTACACTAGGATGCTGTCTCAAGGTAGCTTCAATTTCCCCTAATTCAATACGGAAGCCACGAATTTTCACTTGGTTGTCACTTCTTCCGAGAAATTCTAGATTTCCATCTGGCAAGTAACGTACTAAGTCTCCGGTTTTGTATAATTTTGCTTCGGGTATGAAAGGATTTTGAATAAACCTCTCGGTTGTTAGTTCCGGTCGATTGAGGTAACCTCTACTGAGTGACGCGCCACCAATATAAAGTTCGCCTGGTACGCCTATGGGTACGGGACGTAGCTGTGTGTCTAGTACGTAAACTTGGGTATTAGCTAAGGGTTTACCCAGAGGTACTGTGTGTGAATTATGGCTATATTTTCGGCTGTAAACTGGGTAAGTTAGCACTCCTACAGTTGTTTCTGTCGGGCCATAATGGTTAAAAATCTGACATTTTGGTGCTTGTGCTTGAATTTTCTCAATTAAATCCCAACTGCTGACTTCTCCACCCAAAATTAGACACTGACGAGGGAGGAGAGTCTGAGGAGGAGAGGATGCTATTAAAGCAGCTAAGTGAGAGGGAACAATCTTTAAGCAGTCGATGGGATGCTGTTGGAAGTAATCTGCTAGTGCTTGGGGATCTGATGCTTGCTCTTGAGATAAGATATGCAGACATCCACCGTGACACAACGCTGCGAAGATGACTGTGTTACCCAAGTCAGCCGCAAATGTGGAAACAGTAGCGAAGCTTCCGCCTTTTGGCAAGTCGAGTCTATCTACAACACCGTATAAGTAATTGAGGAGTTGCTGATGTTCAACGCCAACTGCTTTGGGTTTACCTGTAGAACCAGAGGTGAAAATAGCATAAACTAAATTTTCTGGTTTTACCAAAGTTTGAGGATTACTTTGATTTTCTTGGGTAATTACTTCCCAGTTTTTATCTAAGCAAATGACTTGTACAGCAGTTTCCGAAAGTTGTTGAACTAGTGAATCTTGGGTTAATAAAACTGACGCTTGCACATCCTGTAACCGAAATTCTAAAGCTTCTGGTGGTAATGCTGGATCTAGTGGTACGTAAGCTGCACCAGCTTTGAGAATAGCTAAAAGAGCAATAATGTTGAGGTGCGATCGCTCTAAATAAATACCTACTAGTGTTTCTGTATCAACTCCTAATTTTTGTAGGTAGTGAGCTAATTGGTTGGCGCGATTATTCAGTTCAATATATGTTAGTTGTTCTTCTTGAAATACAACAGCAATGTTGTGTGGTGTTTGCTCTACCTGTGCTTCAAACAGATGATGAATACACTTATCTTTTGGATGATTAATATGAGTTTGATTGAAATCAATTAATAATTGTTGTCGTTGGCGATCGCTGAGAATTTCTAACTCACTAACTGTAGACTCTATATTGTTAGCTACACTTGCTACTAAAGTCAGAAATTGTTCTGCTAATCTGGCAATATCTGCTTGTACAAATAAATTAGTATCGTAATGAAATTCTGCACATAAATAAGCTTCTGTACGTATGCAGGAAAGCTTGATTTTGAATCTATCAAAACAGACATACTGCTGATGAAGAGAAAACGAAACCCCATCGCTGTAATAAGTGCTTGGATGTTCCTCAAACTCAAAGCTTATTGGCAATTTGGCGGTTGTTTCTGTTTCTTCTTCACCAATAAAATATTCCTGGTATTGATGGTGATTGCGTAGAGTTTCGCTCGTTTGCGATAAAATTTCCTTAAATTTAAAATTATCTTGAAAACTACAACGAATTGGTAGCCATTTAGCTAATAGACCCATTATTGTATGTAGTTCTTCGTAGTTTCTGCCATGAAAAACAGTACTTACAAAAATATCTGATTGTTTTAATATTCTGTAGAATAATATTTGCCAACAAGCTAGTAATAATTCACTAATTGTAGTTTTATTTATAGTAGCGATCGCTTCCAGCTTTTTCACTAAACTGGAATCTATATTGATAGAGTAACAATCAGTCTCAAATGTGTCGATAAACTTACTCTCGAAAGGCAGTATATGAGGAATTTGGTTGACGAAATTTTGTCCTTGCCAGTAATTTTTTCCTGTTTCTGCTTCTTCTGCTTCTATCAGTTCATTCTGCCATTCAGAAAATTGAATGTACTGTACTCCTGGCTCTGGTATTTCTTTACCATCTAAATGTGCAGCATAATTATCGCTGATTTCTTTGACTAAATTTTTGATTGTCCAGCTATCTGCACACAATGACGGCAAAGTCAATATTAAAAGATACTGTTGTTCTGATAAAGTTAACAGGCAAGAACGTAATAATGGACTTTGCTCAAATTGACAAACATAAGACTTCTCTTGCTGCAATAATTCTGCAATTTTATTTTGTTGTTCCTGCCCAGCTAAATCACTGAGATTGATATTATTCCAGGATATATTACAACTATCTGCTATTACTTGAATAGGAAATTTTATGCCAGGACGACGATGAAATGTAGTCCGGAAAATTTCATGCTGATTGATAATTTGCTGTAAGGCTGCTTGCAGAACTTCTATTTTAATTTTGCCTGCAATTAAAATGCTACATTGGGCGCGATAAACATCACTATCTTGTTGGAGTAACCACAAACTTTTTTGCTGTGGAGAGAGTCGAAAGCCCTCAATTGTTTCAGCTTGCATAGTAATCTGCTTTGATTTTTGAATTTATTTTGTGTAGGTGGGGAGTGGGGAGTGGGAAGCTAACAGGTGTAGGTTTTTTATTTGGTTATGAATGGTGACTCTTAAACGGAGTTCTCAACAGAATAAATGAACCACAGAGACTCAGAGAACACGGAGAAATCAGTAATACAGAGGTTGATGGCGTAAGGTTTTTGAGTGTTGTTTTCTTTGTCAGTGAGGAAGTAGGAAGGAAAAAAGATTTAATTTTCCGTTATCTGCGCGGATGGACTACCCTACGGGAAGCCACAAAGTTTTGATGTTTGTATAGCCGACGATTTCTCATGGCTAGGGCTAAGTACAAGATGAGTGTTATGGATTATTTGAGATATATTATCATAAATTTTGCGATAATTTCTCAAGAAAATTTTGTGCTTAGTGCATTTCACCCATAGCCACCAAAATTTTACGTGGCCCCACATAAGGGTTACGACCATGTGCAGTCAGCATATTATCCAGCATTAACACATCACCTTGCTGCCAAGGAAAACTCACTTTGGCTTGCTCGTAAACTGAGCAAATTTCCTCGACTACAGCATCTTCAATAGGAGAACCATCGCCATAATAAACATTTCGGGGCAGTTTTTCTGCGCCAAAAGTTGATAACAAAGAGTCTTTGACGGCTGGTTCTAAGCAAGATACATGATGCAGCTGAATTTGGTTGAAAAAGATTAACTCACCAGTTTGAGGATGCTTGGTTATAGCAGGCCGTACTTGCCGAGTCAAAAAATGATCCTCTTCCTTCCACTCAAAATCAATCTTAGCTTGATGACAGTATTTTTTAACTACTGTGCGATCGCTTGTATGGAAAAATTCTTGCCAGCTGACATCCAAACCTTGAATGTAGTTACGAACATACATTAATTGCTTTTGTTCAAAGTGCGATCGCAACTTCGGATCAAGTAACTGATATACTTTGCGACAATCCACTATAGGTGTTTCGCCACCAACTTGAGGACTTTGCAAGCAGAAAAACCAAATTTTTAAAGGCCAGCAGTGTAGATGTGAACTTTCGTTGTGAAATAAAATAGCTTGGTCTGATGGATATGGGGTAGAACCGTAAACTTTCCCGCCTATTCCCTCGCGTGGTAAATCGCCATACTCACCAAACAACTGTGGACAAATAGCTTGTGCTAAATTCTCAAATGCTGATGGTGAATCAATATTAAAACCTCTAAACAGCAAAGCACCATGAGATAACAATTTTGATTCAATTAATTCTTTGTGACTTTTCACCCAGTCAATCAGATCAATTTGCTCAACAGCAGGTTTAATCACGAGGGGAAGTGTTTCACCAGGCTGTAGATAATCGGTGGTGATTAGTTGTCCCTGTGGCAACTTCATCGCCTTAGGCTTAACCTGCATAAACTTTTTCAGTTTGCTTTGTTCTTGTTTTGCTTGTTCCATCATTTGTTGTTTCTTTTCAACTTCAGTTAGCATTTCTAAAGTGTTAATTCTGGCATCAGGTTGAGCAACAATACTCTGCAATAAAATGGCAAAATGCTCTGAGATGCGAGTAATAGTAGCAGCATTAAATAAATCGGTATTATACTTCCAAGTCCCCACAATTCCTGATGGTGTTTCTGCCAAAAATAAAGCTAAATCAAACTTTGCTAGACCGTTATCAATCTCCATCGGTGCGAGGGTGAGGTCTGAAAGTTCTACAGTAGGCATAGGAACATTTTGCAGAACAAATAACACCTGAAATAGTGGTGTGGCACTAGAATTTCTATCTGGACGTAATTCTTCTACTAACTTGGCAAAAGGTAAGTCTTGGTGGGCATAAGCCCCCAAAGTGACTTCACGCACCCGCCCTAGCAGTTCTTGAAAACTAGGGTTGCCAGATAAGTCGGTGCGTAAAACCAGCAAGTTGACAAAGAAACCGATTAGTGGTTCAATTTCGGCTCGATTGCGGTTGGCGACATCAGTGCCAACTATAATGTCATCCTGATTTGTGTAGCGATATAAAAGTATTTGAAAAATTGCCAGTAGGGTCATAAACAGTGTGACTCCCTCTTGGCGGCTGAGTTTTTTGATTTGTTCGGATAGCTCAGGGGAAAGTAAGAAGGATGCCTCTGTAGCCTCTATTTTGACAGTAGATGAGAAGTTGCTGGCTATTTTGTGTAGATCCAAACTTGTAGAAGCACCTGCTAACTGTTTTTGCCAGTAGGACAGTTGGGTTTCTAGTGTTTTACCTTGCAACCATTGTCGCTGCCAGTAAGCAAAATCAGCATATTGGATAGAAAGTTCTGCCAAGGGTGAAGGCTTTCCAGAAGAAAAAGCTTCGTAAAGTGTGACTATTTCTTGGTTAAGTACCCCACTAGACCAGCCATCAAAAATAATATGGTGTATTGTCAGGAGTAAAACATACTCTGCTGCGTCTAACTTCAACAATTTTGCTCGCAACAAAGGTGACTGGGCTAAATCAAACGGTTGTGCTGCTTCTTGTTGAGCTAGCTGCAACACCTCTGCTTCTCGCTGATTTGCCGACAATACTTGCAACTCTACCACAGGTAGTTCTAAGGTCAAAGCTGGGGCGATCGCACAAATTGGTTGACCATCTGCGGCCGGAAAACTCGTTCGCAAAGCTTCATGTCGTCTGATAATTTCATTGAGGCTCTGTTTTAATGCAACTATGTTGAGCGCACCTGTAATACGTACAGCATTAAAGTGGTTATAGGCAGGGTTGTTTGGTTCTAACTGGTCGATAAACCACAACCGTTGTTGTGCAAATGACAGTGGCTCCTTACCATTCCGGGGGATGGGTACTATGGGCGGTGACTGGAGATGCTCCTGTGACTGCTTCATTATCTCCACAGACTTTGCTAAGGTTACCACTGTGGGAAAGTCAAAAATATTACGCAAAGGTAGTTCTATGTGGAATACATTCCGCAACTGGGAAACAACCAAAGTTGCTAATAAGGAATGTCCTCCCAGGTCAAAAAAGTTATCATCAACACCCACTTGCTCAACACCAAGCACCTGCGACCAAATACCAGCTATCATTTCCTCTGTAGGTGTGCGGGGTGCAATATAAGACTGCGCTAAATTTCGTTGTGACCAATCTGGTACTGGTAATGCCTTACGGTCTATTTTGCCACTAGGACTCAGGGGAAATGCTTCCAGCAGTAAGAAAGCTGACGGTATCATATAGTCTGGCAATCTTTCTTTGAGTGAATTGCGTAGCTCTAGGATTAATTCACTGCTAACTGCTGGGTCGTTTGTTGGTATTTGGTCGCTGGATACAATCATATAAGCTACCAAACGTTTTTCACCAGGGATATCTTCCCTGAGTATAACTACAGCCTCCCTGATTGCTGGATGCTTTGCTAGTAGAGCCTCTATTTCTCCCAGTTCAACACGAAAGCCACGAATTTTTACTTGATGATCAATACGTCCTAAAAACTCAATATTCCCATCAGGTAACCATCTTCCTAAATCTCCGGTTTTATAAATTAAATCTCGGTAAGTTTCTGGTAATAATTTAGTAGTGTGGGGAAAAGGATTGGCAACAAAGCTTAAATTTGTTTTTTCTTCATTTTTCCAGTAACCATTACCCACTCCAATTCCTGCAACACAAATTTCCCCAGGAACTCCAATTGGTAATAAGTTGAGTTTTGGGTCAAGAATATAAATATTTAAGTTTGCTAATGGTTTACCAATAGGAACTGTTCGTTGGCTCTCTGGTAAAGGTTTTTCTACAATGTACTGAGTAATATCATCAGCAGCTTCAGTTGGACCGTAAGCATCAGCTACTTTGATGGAAGGATAAATCCTCAACCATTGATTTAGCCTTTGAACTGATACTGGTTCTCCTACTACCATCATCCACTTCAAATCAAGTAACAATCTTTGGTGAGGTAATAATTGAGAAATATAGTCTATTAATCCGCCAAATACTGCTGGTACTAATTCAACAACAGTTATTCTTTGTTCTTGAAGAACTTTAAATAACTTTTCAGGTACAAAACCGCTTTCAATATCGACTATGACTGTTTTTCCACCAATTAATAGCGGTGCTAGAAATTGCCAGACAGAAATATCTGTAGAAGCAGCAGCGCTTTGGAGAAAACAAAAATCTTCATTCAACTCTAAAGCATCAAACTGAGCATAAATATGATTGATTGCACCATCATGCCTAACAATTGCCCCCTTAGGTAAACCAGTTGACCCCGAAGTATAGAGCATATATGCCGGATCGCTGGCTACATTAATAATTTCTAAATTTTCTTGTGGTAAATTCTTAAAATCTCTTTGATCGTATATGTCAATATTTATTAACTGATTGAAATTTGCTACCTGAGGTTTGATATCTGAACAGACTAGGAATTGTAGGTGCGGACAATCTTTTTGTAAATTTATGAGTATATTTAAGCAAGAAGAATCTGTTAAAAGAATCTTCACTTCGCTGTTATATACCATGTACTTGATTCTATCTGAGGGATACGTACTATCAATTGGTACGTAAGCTCCACCAGCTTTATATATGGCAAGTATGCCGATAAGAAAATTAATATCTCGCTCTTTGAGAATTCCCACGAATTCTCTTTGTTTGACTCCTAAATTCTGTAAAAATCTAGCGAGTTGATTGGCTTTTTGATTTAATTCTTGGTAAGTGAGTTCAAGATTGCCAAAAACTGCTGCTATGCGGTTTGGTGTTTGCTCTACCTGCTGTTCAAATAACTGGTTGATAGTCTGATTTAAGGGATATCCTGCTTGCAAATTATTGTTAAAAGCTGATAGAATTTTATATTCATCTTCTGCTTTGAGGAAGGAAATATCGACAATTTGTGTATAACAATCAGAAATAATAGCTTCCAGGATATTCAGGTAATATTTAATAATAGTCTTAATAGTTGTTTCTTGAAAAAGACTATCGACATATTTTACCTGACCTTGGATAGAGTTTCCAGTTACTTTAAAAGCAAATGTTACATCATTATTTATGTTAATATATTCGTGAATGTTTTCTAATAAAATTGCAATATCAAAAATTGGGCATCTGTTTGGTGTTTTTGGTATTTCCAATAAGCTAACTAATTCATCAAAATTATAATCTTGATGGCTATAGGCGCTAACCATTTTTTCTTTAACATGAAGCAGAAAATCTTTAAAGGTAACTTGACTATCTACATACAAGCGTAAAGGTAAAATTTTATTACTTGTATTTTCGTTAATTTCTGCATTCTGATAAGTTGGCGAACCAATAATTACATCATTACTACCAGTATATTTTCGCAACAATATACCAAGCGCTGAGACAAGCAATAAATAAATGGATAGATAAGAATGATTTGTAAACTTAATCAGAGATGCTGATAATTTATCTGGTAAATTAAACTCAACAGACTTATTCTTTCCTCGATAAATTGCAGGTCTAATGAAATCTGTGATGAAATTTGATTCTGGTAGTTCTCCAGATAGCTGATTTACCCAATAAAATTTTTGTGAAAATAACTCTTCAGGAGTAATTAAATCTTGAATTTGCTGATTAATTGTCATTTGTTACCTTTTTTATGTGAATTGTAATCTTGGTCAATTTATCGTGTCAAATAATTATCAAAAAACTATTTTATATTTGAACACTCATTTCATTTTTAGCGATCGCAATATGCTTTAATATCAACTAAAATATACAATTTAGCTGTTTTACATTAGGAAATATAATTTAGATAAGTTTTGTAAAATTTAAAAATTATTTGAGGAGGTACTTGAAAAACCAAGCCTAATGTTAATAAAAAATTATAATAAACGTTTTGCATTGGCATCCCTTTTAAACAAGCTGTTAAACTATTAATTACGCTGCTGTTGGTATGCCAATCAATATTAAAAGAAATTGACATATCTAAACTTCTTACATGATGCAAAGTACCAGGAGGCATATATAAAATATCGCCAGGATTTACAATAATTTCAATTGGTCTAGCATTTTTATATTTTGGATACTTATCAAAATCAGGATTCTCTGGATTGACCTTAAACCATCGCCAATCATATCGATAACAATATTTTTTGTCCTCATATGTGAGTATAGTAAATTTTTTGCGTCCAACAATTTGGAAAAAAAGATTATTTGTTAAAAGACAATCAAAATGTAATGGAGTTAGGCTATTAGATGCTCCTATAAAAAATTGACAATAGCGCCACCATTTTTCTGTATACCATTTTGGTAAATAATTTGTGGGAAATTGAACATCTCTAATGAGATGAGGAACTAAGCTAAACAGAGGAATATCATGGCAATAAGGAGGTGATGCAACATTTTCATGATATTTGTTTTTTATTTCAAATTCTTTAATGATTTTTGTATACTCTTTGAGTGTAAAATTGTTAGTTTTTATGGTGCCGTTAGTAAACTCCTTAGCACAAATATTAATTTCTGGGGCACTTTCTTGCAAAAAATCTAATGACCATTTACCAAAAGCATCCCAATTTTCAATTAATCCAGAAATGATGACTGGTTTTGCTGGCTTTACATAACTTGAAATAAATTCTTGATGTGAAAGTTTGTAGTGTTTGTCAATTATTGAAGATGAAGTAATCATGATTAAAGTTTGGGAAAAGAAAGATGTATTAAAATAAGCTTAATCAGATTGAGGTAATAAATTCCACTATCCTCATATTCCTAATTGCACGCAGTTAAATTAAAATTAAATATTATTTGTTTTTCCAACATCACAGAGATGTTTTGCTCTCGATCCGTCAGCAAAGATAATTCCTGAATACGCACTTCAGGATGATTTATTATGTTTTGGAGTAAGATATCAAAATGCTGCAATATGCCAGTAATTGTTGCAGCGTCGAAGCGGCGGAAATCATAATCAATGCCAATACAAAAACTGGAACCTGGATAAACAGCTATTGCGATAGGATAGTTAGTCTTATAAAAAGTACTTGAATCAGAGAATATAGATGAATTTGAGATATCTATAATACTATGCCCTTCTTGTAAAATTTTCTCTACTGGTGCGTTTTCATAGACTAAAATGCTCTCAAATAAAGGTAAGCTACGTGGTATTTCACTCCATCCTTGAATCTCTACCAATGGTGTCCATTCATACTGGCGCATTTCAACTATTTGTTTTTGAAGTTGCTTCAGCCACACCAGCAGAAATTGTTCAGCGTCCACGTCCACCCATACAGGCAAGCTGTTAACAAATAATCCTAAAAGTGGTTCTTCTCTGACTAGTTCGATAGGACGACCAGCAACAGTACACCCATAAAGGACTTTTTTTTCACCACTATAGTGACTCAAAAGAATAGCCCATAATCCCTGAAAAAGTGTACTCAGCGTCAGCTGATGCTGTCTTGCTAGAAACTGTAGGGCTGTTGTGGTTGCTGTCGATACAGTGATGCGTTGTTCTTCATATTTTGCTTCCTGGGGAGAAAGATTTTTTGCATTTAACTTTTGTAAGGAAGTAGGGGTTTTTAAACCATGCAATGCTTGTCGCCAGAATACCTCTGCTTCAGATATATTTTGCTTTTGCAACCAGTTGATGTAATGCCGATAGGGAATGCTGGGTGTTAACGATACTTGCTTACCTTGACAAAGTCCTTCATAAATTTGAATTACCTCATTCAGCACTATAGGTACTGACCACCCATCTAAAACGATAAAGTGTCGGCTCCAAACAAATTGATAACAATCATCTGTGAGGCGGAACAAACTCAGACGCATTAAACATTCTTGAGACATATCAAAGCCTCGCTGGCGATCGCTCTCCAGAAATGACTTTAATTGCTGTTGCTGTTGACTAGAATCTATTTCCCGCCAATCATGCTCATCTAGAGTTATTTGGATTTCTCGATACACCACTTGTAGTGGTTTGTTAATGTCTTCCCAATAAAAACCAGTGCGTAAGATTGTGTGTCTAGCTGCTACTTCTTGCCAAGCTTGCTCAAAAGCTGCAACATTAAGATGACCACGCAAAACAAAGGGCATCTGAAAAAAATACAGTCCCAATTCCGGAGCAAATAAGCTGTGAAACAGAATCCCTTTTTGTATTGGTGACAGTTCGTAAATATCTTCGATGTTTTCTGTTTTCATTTTTTTTGATTGAGTTTTGTCAGAAAATTATCTAAATCTTTTTGGTTTAAATTTGCTTGCGGAAAGTCGGAGGGTGTATAACTTGCGCTGTTGTGAGACGGAGGTTGAGGGGGTGTCAACGGAATTTCCTCTTCCAGTTGCTTCTCTTGATTTACCTGCACCACGGCTGCGAGTTCGGCAATTGTCTGATATTCAAACATCTGCTTGGGGGTAAGTTGTAAACCCGCTTGATTGGCTTTAGCAACAATGCGAATGCTGAGAATCGAATCTCCACCTACCTCAAAGAAGTTGTCATAGATACCAACTTGCGGTAGTTCTAGAATATCTGCCCAAATTCCAGCTAACACTTCTTCAACCTGGGTACGAGGTGCGACAGCAAACTCTGCCTTGCTGGTATCGGGTACTGGTAAAGCTTGGCGGTTTATTTTGCCATTGGGCAATAACGGTAAAGCCTGCAACTGCATGAATACCGACGGCAGCATATACTGGGGTAGCTTTTCCTGCAAAAATTCGCGCAGATGGGTATTATTTAGGGCAGATTGTGTTTTTACTACTACATAAGCAATTAGCCGCTTGTTACCTGTTTGTTCTTCATGGCAGATAACCACAGCCTCCCGCATCGATGGGTGTTGTTTGAGTACTATCTCAATCTCTCCTAACTCAATACGGTAACCGCGAATTTTAACTTGCTGGTCAATTCTGCCGAGAAACTCAATGTTTCCATCTGGTAAGTAGCGAGCTAAATCTCCGGTTTTGTAGAGACATCCTGTTTTTATGAAAGGATTGGTAATAAACTTTTGATTTGTTAAGTCGGGATGATTGAGGTAGCCTCTAGTTACACTTGCACCACCAATGTGTAACTCACCAGGCACTCCTATGGGTACTGGTTGTAAGCAAGAGTCTAATATATAGATTTGCGTATTAGGAATTGGTCGCCCAATGGGAACTGTATTAGAGTTAAGTGGGGTTTTTCCTGGCTCAATGGGGTAGGTTAGTACACCGACAGTAGTTTCCGTGGGGCCGTAGTGGTTAAAAATGCGGCACTCAGTAGTTAATTGCTGAATTTGCTCAATTAACTGCCAATTACAAGCCTCACCACCTAAAATCAGGCGTTGTCGAGGTAAGATTTTTTCTGGTTGAGAAGCTGTCATTAGAGCTGCCAGGTGAGCAGGAACAATCTTAAGGCAATCGATGGGGTGTTGGTGAAAATAGTCTGCTAGTGCTTCTGGGTTGGAAATCCGTTCTGAGGAAACTATGTGCAGACATCCGCCTGTACAAAGGGAAGGAAAGATAATGGTGTTGCCTAAATCAGCTGCAAAGGTAGAAATGTGAGCAAAGCTGTTACATCCAGATAAGTCTAGCGTTTGAACGATCGCGTTGAGGTAGTTACTCAGTTGTCGATGCTCAACTGCAACTCCTTTGGGTTTGCCAGTAGAGCCAGATGTGAACAATACATAGACCAAATTTTCAGGATTCACGCTGCTATGAGGATTTTCCTGGCTCTGGTGAGCGATCGCATCCTCTTCCTGATCCCAGCATATTACCTGTGCTGAATGTTCGGGGAGGGTTTTGACTAGCTGCTGTTGAGTTAATAATATTGGTACTTTGGCATCTGCCAGCATCCAGGCTAAACGCTCTTGGGGATACGCTGGATCTAGGGGAATATAAGCTCCACCAGCTTTGAGAATAGCTAATAATCCGATAATTAATTCTAGCGATCGCTCCATATACAGTGCAACCACTACTTCAGATCCTACTCCGTGCTGGCGCAAGTAATGAGCTAGTTGATTAGCTCGTGCATTTAACTGTGTATAAGTTAGTTGTTGTTGCTCAAAGATAACAGCTATTTGCTCTGGTGTGCGTGCTACTTGTTCTTCAAATAGCTGATGTAGGCACTTATTTGAGGGATAATCGACAGTTGTATTGTTGAACTCAACGAGAATTTTTTGTAATGTGCGATCGCTGAGAATATTTAGCTGACTAATGGTAGCTTCAGGATTGGCAATTGCATCTTCTAATAAAGTTTTGAACTGTTCTGATAAAGTTTGGATATCTTGAGTATTATACAAATTTGCATCAAAATGTAATTCAGTAATTAAACTATCACTTTTGTCAATGCAAATTAAATTAATTTTAAATTTATCGATACAAGAATACTGTTTATATAGAGAAAATGATAGGTCTGCAACAGAATAATTTTCTGCAAATTCAAAACTAAATGGACAAAAAGCTTCTGATTTAAATGTTTCCTCCCAGGTAAAATATTCTTGCCATTCGTAGGCGTTATTTGCAGACTCAGTTACTTGTTTTAATATTTCACTAAATTTAAATTCTGCTTCTAAATGAAAACAAAGTGGTAAATACTTAGTTAACAGTCCTAAAGCTTGGTCTAATTCTTCATATTTTCTCCCATCACTAGCAACACCAATAAACATATCTGGCTGTCTGGTGATTTTCCAAAGCATTATTAGCCAACAAGCTAGCAGAAAATCACATTTATTGACATTATATATATGAGTTAATGATTCTATTTGTTTTACTAAATCATTATTGATAGTTAAAGAAATACATTGAGGCTGAAATTCTGAAGTTTCAATTTGTTGATTTTCAAACCAAAGATGCAAATTATCAATAGAAGTAATATCTTGTTTGCGCCAATACTCTTTCCCTAGCTCTGACTCTTCTGAATCTAGAAGTTCGTTTTGCCATTCAGCAATATCTGCATATTGTATTGGTTCATTACTAATATCTTGACCTTGTAAGCAGGCTGAGTATGAAGTACTAATTTTATTTATCAAATATTTGAGAGTTGAGCTATCTGCGATTAATGCAGATAAATTTAATATTAGTATATATTTTTCTGAGGATAAACTGACAATGTATGCTTGGAATGGTGGATTATTTTCTAAATTAAAATGTACTGTTTTTATTTCAGTCAATAGTGACTCAATTTTACTTTCTTGCTCTTGCCAGGACAAATCAGTGAAATTAAATTCAGTCAGAGAAATATTATAATTATCAACTATCACTTGTAATGGTATTTCCATTCCGGGAAGGAAAGAAAAAGTAGTCCGCAGAATCTCATATTGATTAACAACATTTTGTAATGCTGTTTTTAACACATCAGTCTTCAATTTTTCGGTGATTAGAACTGCACACTGGACGCGATATGGTGCAGTTAAATCATTTTGTTGTAATAACCATAAATGCTTTTGTTGGGGAGATAATCTAAATCCTGAAATTTGTTGTTTTTGCATATTCAAAACCTGTTTTTTGCACTAAACTTCCTGACAATTGTATTCTTCAGCCATCCCGACTACAACCTTACGTGAGCCTTGAAATGGCATCCTACCATGTGCAGCCAGCATATTATCCAGTAGCAATATATCTCCTGCTTGCCAAGGAAAAATAATTGCTTCTTGCTGATAAATTTCTCGAATTTCTTCTAATATCGAAGTCTCAATGGCAGAACCATCACCGTAATAACTATTGCGAGGTAAATTTTCTTCTGAGAAATCAGCCAAAAGCTGTGCGCGAATAGTTGGTTCTAGATTAGATACATGGAATAAATGAGCTTGATTAAACCAAACTATTTCGGATGTCTGGGGATGCTTGGCAACGGCTTGACAGATTTGACGAGTTTTTAAGCTGATACCGGAAGTATCACTATCTTTCCACTCTAATTCAATTCCTATTTTCTGGCAATATGCTTCTACTTCAGATTTGTTATTAGTATTAAAGACATTCTGCCAGGATAAATCTAATCCTATTCCATAGTTTCGCACATACATTACTTGTTTTTGCAGGAACTTTTCTTTAATTTTTGTATCTAAACGAGCAAAAATCCGGCGACTATCTGCAATTGGCGTTTCTCCTCCTTGTGGCGCTTTATTAATACAAAAAAAGGCAATTTTCATCGGCCAAGTACGAGAGTAAGACATTTCATTATGTAAAGGAATGAAATGAGTTGCCGGATATTCAGTAGAAGTATAAATATTTTCACTGACCTGAGTACGTGGCGTAGAACGATAAGAATATTGCAGCAAGTTTCCTGAAATTGCTTGCATAAATTGCTCAAATTCAGTTATATTTTTGACGTTAAAATCTCGAAAAAGTATGCCTCCATGTTGCAATAAATTCTTTTCAATCCAAGGGCGATTATGCTGAGTCCAAACTATCAGATTTAAGGATTCTACATTTGGTTGCACAATTAAAGGAAGAGAGGTTTTGGGTTGCAAATACGAGATTTTGATTAATTCGTCTGGGGATACACTGACAGATTTACGATTGATAATCCCCA
Organism: Trichormus sp. ATA11-4-KO1; assembly: GCA_019358915.1. GTDB lineage: Bacteria > Cyanobacteriota > Cyanobacteriia > Cyanobacteriales > Nostocaceae > LEGE-11386. Next base: position 40,449 of record JAHHIM010000020.1, on the reverse strand, counting down.
ATTTTTTGATTTTTTTATTAAAACTGGTATTTGTCATTGTTAATTTTCTGATTTAATTGCGGATAGTTTTTCGTTTAATCATCTTTAATTTCTGATGTTCTGTGGCTTGAAGTTCTTGTTTTTGCAGTTTCTGTTGTTCTCTATCAATTTGAGCAATCATTGTTGCTAGTTCATTGAGCGTTGTATTTGGATGTGCAACAACATGGCTTAGAAGTGTGTTTAAATATTTAATCAATCGAGAAATACTAGCCTTGTCAAATAAGTCAGTTTTATACTCAAACCTGCCTTTAAGACCTTCTGGACTTGGCCAAATTTCTAAAAGTAAATCATGTCGCACTGGATTGCTGTCAACCTCAAATGAAGTGAGGGTTAAATTTGGTAGTTCTAACGGCGGCATGGGAGTATTTTGGAGGACAAACCATGCTTGATACAATGGATGATGATTTAAATTTCTTTGTGGTTGTAGTTCTTCTACGAGTTTTTCAAAAGGCAAGTATTGATGTGCATAGGCTTCTAAGGTAACTTGACGCGATCGCACCAATAATTCTGAGAAACTAGGATTACCAGATAAGTCGATACGTAGCACCAAGGTATTGACAAAGAATCCAATCAGTTTTTCAATCTCCACTCGGTTGCGGTTGGCGATGGGTGAACCAATTCGGATATCTTGAGTACCTGTAAAACAATAAAGCAACACTTGGAAAGCTGCTAGCAATGTCATGAATAAAGTTACCCCTTTTTCACGACTTAGCAGATTAATCGCCTCACTTATCTCTGGAGACAATGTAAATGATTGCTTTGCACCTTGGTTAGTTTCAACAGTTGCACGCAAAGATGGTTTAGGCAATGCTAATCGGGGACATGTACTACCTAGTTGTTGTTTCCAATAAGCAAGCTGGGTTTGTAATACATCTTTTTGGAACCATTGGCGCTGCCAAACTGCAAAATCTGCATACTGGATAGGTAATTCCGCAAGTTGCAAAGGCTTACCAGTGCAAAAGACGGGGTACAGCGCTGCTAATTCCTCAACTAATATCCCCATTGACCAGGCATCTGAGACAATGTGGTGTATTGTCAGCAGGATGATGTATTCTTGTGCGTGCAATTGCACTAGAGTCACCCTGAGTAAAGGGCATTGGGTTAAGTCAAAAGGTTGTTGCGCCTCTTGTGTGGCTAACTGATGGATCTCTAGTTCTTGTTCTAATAAAGAGCATTCACTTAAATCTATGACGGGGATGGACAGATTTAGGATGGGAGCAATAACCTGTATTGGTTGACCATCTATAGTTTGAAAGCTGGTTCGCAAAGCTTCATGACGCTGCACAATTTCCTGGAAACTCTGCTTGAGTGCAACAATGTTGAGCGAACCCTGAATCCTTACAGCGTGGAAAATGTTATAGGCACTGTTGTTTGGTTCCAACTGGTCGAGAAACCACAGTCTTTGTTGAGCAAATGATAGCGGTAATTGTGGCGATCGCTCAACTCGCTCAATATTCGTCTGTTCAACTCCTGAGTTTGCCTGAATCGCTTTTTCAATTTCTTTTGCTAGTCCAGCAATAGTTGGTTTTGCAAACAAATAACTTAAAGGTAACTCTACTTGAAACACTTGGCGAATTTGGGAAATAACGCGAGTCGCAATTAAAGAGTGTCCTCCCAATTCAAAGAAATTTTGCTCAACACCTATTTGATTAATACCAAGTACTTCCGCCCAAATACCCGTTAATAAATTCTCAATCGGTGTAGTCGCAGTCAGCAGATTAACTGATGATAACAATGTCAAATCAGGAGCAGGTAAAGCTTTGCGGTCAACTTTACCATTAGGCGTGAGTGGCAGCGCCTCCAGCATGACAACAGCCCCCGGTATCATGTAACTAGGCAACTTTGACTCTAAGAATCTTCGCAATTCTGTAGTTACCAATCTTTGCTGAACTTGAGGAACTACATAAGCTACTAAACTCTGAGAATCTACTTCATCTTCTCGTACTGTGACTATGGTTTCTCGAACTGCGGGATATTGATTGATGACAGCTTCAATTTCGCCTAGTTCAATCCGAAAACCACGTACTTTTACTTGATAGTCAATCCGACCAATGTACTCTATCTCTCCATTCGGCAGATAACGGGCTAAATCTCCAGTTTTGTATAACCTTTCTCCTATGTTTTTAGCGTAGGGATGAGGAATAAATTTTTCTGCTGTAATATCAGGACGGAGGAAATACCCACGCGCCAATCCATCCCCGCCTATATGTAATTCGCCTGCTACACCTACAGGAACTAACTGGTTATATTGGTCTAAGATATATAATTGCGTATTGGCAATTGGCTGACTAATGGATACAACTTCGCTATCAGTTTTGACCTCTGATGCTGCTGACCAAATTGTGGTTTCGGTAGGGCCGTACATATTCCACAAAGAAGCACATTGTTGACGTAATTGATGAGCTAAATGTACGGGTAAAGCTTCGCCACCACAAAGAATTTTTAATTGACGATTACCACTCCAACCTGCTGTTAAAAGTAACTGCCAAGTAGCTGGTGTGGCTTGCATAACTGTAGCTTTTGAGTCAATTAGTTTTGCTGACAACTGTATTCCATCTACGGCTATTTCCCGGCTAACAATGACTGAGCGCGCGCCGATGATGATTGGTAAAAATAATTCTAATGCTGCAATATCAAAAGAATAGGTCGTGACTGCGAGTAAGATGTCTTCTGCGGTGATTCCAGGGGTTTGTTTCATCGCCAACAGAAAGTTGCTCAAAGCCTTGTGGGTAATTTGCACACCCTTGGGCTTACCTGTGGAACCAGAGGTATAGATAACATAAGCCAAGTTATCAGGAGTGAGTTGGGAGAATAAATTTTCTTGGCTTTGTTGGGTATTTGTTTGCCAATCAGCATCTAAACAAATGACTTGTGCTTGGTGTTGGGGTATTTTTGTCAACAGCGAGGCTTGAGTCAACACCACCGACACGTGGGTATCTTCGAGGATGAATGCTAATCGTTCTTGGGGATAATTAGGGTCTAGTGGGATGTATGCACCACCAGCCTTGAGGATAGCTAATATGCCAATGATCATATCAAGCGATCGCTCTACACAAATTCCTACCAAGACCTCTGGTTGCACTCCCAGTAGTTGCAAATAATGTGCTAGTTGATTGGCTCTGTTGTTGAGTTCCTGATAGGTTAACTGTTGGTCTGCAAATACTACAGCTATAGCATCAGGTTTCCGTTCTACTTGCGCCTCAAACAATTGATGAATACATTGACACTGAGAATACTCAATTTTTGTATTGTTCCACTCTACAAGTAATTGATGTTTTTCAGATTCTGTGAGCAGTGATGATTCTGCAAGACGCTGCTGTGGATTAGTTACAATTCCTGCTAGCAAAGTTTGCAAATGACCCGCCATTCTTTTTATGGAAGTTTCCGTAAACAAATCAGTATCGTATTCTAAAGTGCCAAATAGTCCCTGTTCGGTTTCTGTCATGTCTAGAGTCAAATCAAACTTGGCCGTGCCATTATCAAAATTTAACGGACTAATAGTTAAACCAGGTAACTCTAACGCAGACATGGGAGCATTCTGAAGCACAAACATCACTTGAAATAGCGGTGTATGACTTAAGTCTCGCTGTGGCTGTAGTTCTTCAACTAACAACTCAAAAGGCAAGTCTTGGTGAGCATAAGCTCCCAATGCTACTTCCTGCACCCGTTTGAGTAGCTCTGTAAACCTGGGATTACCTGCCAAATTAGTTCTCAGTACAATTGTATTGGCAAAAAATCCAATTAATCCTTCTAGTTCAGATCGGTTGCGATTAGCAATGGGCGACCCAACTACAATATCTTCATTACCCGTATAATGCCATAGCAGTGTTTGCCAAGCTGCCAACAGGGTCATAAATAAGGTAATTCCATGCTGCTGGCTTAACTTATTTAAGGCTATAGATAATTCATCAGATAACTTAAATGAATAGGTTGCACCCCGGAAAGTTTGAATTGCTGGTCTTGGGTAGTTAGTGGGTAATTCCAATAATTTGGGTACGCCCTCTAACTGTTTTTTCCAATAAGATATTTGTGATTTTAATACTTCTTGTTGTAGCCATTGTCGTTGCCAAGCAGCGAAGTCTACGTATTGAATTGGCAATTCTGCTAAGGGTGAGGGTTGTCCTTTTGAGAAGGCTTCATAAAGTGCTGCGACTTCTTGAATTAGCACTCCCATTGACCAACCATCAGAGATAATGTGGTGCATTGTAAACACTACAATATGTTCTATCTCACCTAGACGCAGCAAAGTAGCTCGCAGTAATGGAGGTTGGCTCAAATTGAAGGGTTTTTCTATTTCTTGTCTAACTAACTTTTTAACTTCAGTTCCTTGCTCAATCTTAGATAGATTTTCCAGATTGATAATTGGTAAATCCAAGTTTAAATTAGGAATAATCACCTGAACAGGTTGTTCTGATATAGTTGCGAAAGTAGTTCGCAAAACCTCATGGCGATGCACGATTTCGTTCAGAGTTTGTAATAATGAAACTTGATTTAAGCAACCCTGAATATGCAAAGCTGCCCATATATGATTAGCAAAATTTCCAGGCTGTAATTGGTCTATAAACCAAATTCTTTGTTGAGCAAAAGACATGGGGAAAATTTGAGGCTTCCCCACTTTTTCTTGCAGCAATTTTGCTAAAAGCTCACGTTTTGTTTGTGAGGAAAGTCCATGAATAGTATTATCGTGAGTGTTTGTCATTGGTTAGCCTCTTTGCTTGCTAACATATTATTAAGTAATAGCTCAATTTCTTGATCAGAAATTTCATCAAGCTTGGCTAATGTTTGTTGTTCATTACTTCGCTCGATTCTTTCTATCATTTTGAGGTTACTATTTTCTCCTGAATTGTGACTCTGTTTAACTATTAAGGCTTGTTCAATGATAGTGGGCGCAGCAAAAAAGCTATGCAAAGACAGTTTGACTGGAAACTCTTTATGTAACCGAGAAAAAAGTTGAGTGGCTAATAAGGAATCTCCTCCCAATTCAAAAAAATTATCATAAATACCTATCTGTTTAATTCCTAGCAAATTTTGCCAGATTTGAGCCACAATTACTTCCTCTTCATTGCGAGGAGCAACATAATCATTACGTAGATGAGGACGGGGATGGATTGCTTGAGAAAGGCTTGTTGAAGCTAATTTATCTTCTAAAGATGCTAATCCTTCTTCGAGATACTTGAAAGAATTATTATGCTCAATTAAAGCTGCAAAATCTTGTGTCGATACAATAACATGAGGTAGATTAACTGACAAAATACGATTAAAAGCTTCGATTCCTTCTTGAGACTTGATTCCTTTATTTCGCTCTTTTTCCCTTATTTGTTTAATTTCATTTGGGACAACAGTTTCCACTGCCATACCGACTTCTTGCCAAGTGTCCCAGTCGATTGATATTGTTAACAGTCCAGATTTATTAACATTATAGGCATATACATCTAAAAAGTTATTAGCTGCACAATAATCAACCTGTCCAAATTCACCCAAAATAGAGCTTTGAGATGAGCACAGCACCAAGAAATCTAGATTAATTCTCTGACAAACTTGCTTGAGTACTATTGTTCCTCTAACTTTTGGTGCTAGTACCTTATTTGCTATCTCCTGGGTTTTGAGTTGTATGATACCTCCACCAGCAACACCAGCTGCATGGACTACACCATGAATCTGACCAAATTTTTCTACTGACTGAGCAATTACAGATTGCATTTGTGCGAAATTAGTTACATCAGCACTAATTACCAAAACTTCTGCACCAAAACTCTCCAATAATTGCACATGATGAATTATCTGGCTCACCTTATCTTGCTCATCATGAGTTGCTAACCATTGAGACCAATTATCTTTTTCAGGAAGTTGCTTGCGTCCCACCAGCACCAATTTAGCCTGCACAGTCTTTGCTAGGTGTTCTGCTAATACTAAACCAATGCCACCTAATCCACCAGTAATTAAGTAAACCCCTCCCTCCCTTAACTTAGTTTTATCAGCTATGCTCTGCTCTAAACGCACAGGCTCGAAGGATTGAATCCAGCGACGATTGCCACGATAGACAACTATGTCATTACTTGGCTCTGCTGTAAATTCTAGGATGAGATTATTTAAAACTTTGGGTTCTAATAGGGTTTTTGCAGAGTTAATTACTATATCAATAGTACAGCAATTTATATGGGAATATTCCTTGGGAATTACCTTACATGGACCTAATAAGGTTGCCTTTGAGGGGCATAATTTTTCTTCACCAGTGACATCATATAAATTACTAGTTACGACCATCAACTTCAAACAATTCTTAATATCTCGTTTTCCCCATGCCTGCGCCAAAAAAAGCAAGCTCCAGAAACCGAGATACTGAAAATCTTCAAAAAATTGATTTTGTGTTTGTTCGTCTAGCTCTTGACTAGATACAACATCGTTGGGAGTAACGCTCCAACAATGGGCAATTCTTTGTGGAATCCAATTCTTTTGTTGTAATGCTTGCAGCAAACTATCATAGTCATCCCTTTGCTGAGGATTAATTGTATATATACAGTCACTAATTTTTGCAAAATTATCTGCAAATTTGACGCTAATTACATCCTGACCTTGTTGTTTGAGTCGTTCGGCAATTTCTGTGCCCACTCCATAGGTATCAACAAACACTAACCAACATAATTTTTGTTCTACTAGTTTCTCTTGGGGAAAAAGCTGGAGCGGTGTAGATTCTTTCCAACGAGGAATGTAAAACCAGTCAGCAATATCTGGCTTTTTGTCTGTCGATTGCTGTTGCTTCATAGCCAGAGTCGCGTTTTTATTTACCTCAATCCAGTAACGCTGGCGTTCAAACGGATAAGTTGGTAAAGGAATGCGATGACGACGCTCATAGGAGTAAAAACCAGACCAATCTACTTTCACCCCCACTAGCCATAGCTTACCTAAACTATTCAATAAAAATTCGACATCAGACTGCTGCTCTTGGGGATGGCGCATTGAGGTCAGTACTAAAGATTCTGCTTTTTGTTGTTGTTTAACAAAAGTGCTTAAAGTCCTTCCAGGGCCTACTTCTAAGAATAATATTTCTGGGGTTTTAGCTAACTCAATAATTCCTTCACAAAAACGTACAGGTTGCCTTAAATGTTTTGCCCAATAATTGGGGTCTGTTGCTTGGGCTGTTGTTATCCAAGTTCCACTAACGTTTGACACAAAAGGACTTTGAGGCGGATTGAGTTTGACTGTTTGTAACAATTGCACAAAGCTTTCAATGACGGATGTCATCATTGGAGAATGAAAGGCATGGGAAGTATGCAAAGGCCTACAACTTACACCTATTTGTTGTAATTTATGTTGCAAGTTCTCTATTGCTTCTGTGGTACCAGATACCACGCAGGAAGAAGGCGCATTACTTGCAGCTAGAGATATTTCTTTTTCTAGGAATTTTTGTACTTCCTTTTCTGGAAGCTGAATTGAGAGCATAGCACCACCAGGTAACTCCTGCATGAGTTTTCCTCTTGTGGCTACTATGAATAAAGCATCTTCTAAAGAAAACACTCCAGCCAAAGTCGCAGCTACATACTCTCCTATACTGTGACCAATCATCATCTGTGGGCGTACACCCCATGTCATCCATAACTTAGCAAGAGCGTATTCAATGACGAACAGGGCTGGTTGAGTAATTGCTGTTTGCTGCAATTTTTGTGTTGCTGCTTGAGATGTTTCTTCGTTGGGATAAAGAACTATACGCAAGTCTAATTTTAAGTGAGGTTTAAGCAGTTTGCAGCAGTAATCAACTTGTTCTCTAAATATAATTTCGCTGTCGTATAATTCCCGACCCATATTTACATATTGCGAACCTTGCCCAGAAAACATAAACGCAACTGGGCGATTACAAGGTTCTTGATAATGGATGAATGCTCTTTGCGGGTCTTGCAGTGCCTTAATTGCATCTTCTTGATTTTGGCAAACTACCATGCGGCGATGATTCAGAGTCCAGCGCCCCACTTGCAAAGTATGAGCAGCATCAGCGAGATTTAAATTTGGATGCTTTTTGAGATGATTAGCCAGATTTTCGGTAGCAGTTTCCAGTGCTGTATTCGTCTTAGCTGAAAGTAATAATAATTGCCAGGGACGAGAAGGACTGGAGGGTTCAATTACTGGAGCTGCTTCCAAAATCACATGGGCATTTGTGCCGCCAAAACCGAAGGAACTAACACCTGCACGGCGAGGGATACCGTTAGTTTTCCACTCAGATAATTTGTGATTGATATAAAAAGGACTATTGGCGAAATCTATTTGGGGTGATGGTTCTTCAAAGTTCAAACTAGGCGGAATTTGTTTGTGTTTTAAAGCTAGTACAGTCTTAATCAAACCTGCGATTCCTGCAGCTGCATCTAAATGTCCTATGTTAGTTTTCACAGAACCAATGCCACAAAAGCCTTTTTTGAGTGTTTTAGTCCGAAAAGCTTGTGTTAACGCAGATATTTCAATGGGATCACCTAAAGCAGTTCCAGTGCCGTGTGCTTCGATATAGGTAATGGTATCGGGTTCGACCTCAGCCATTACCTGAGCGGCTCTAATTACCTTGGCTTGACCATTGACGCTGGGTGCCGTGTAGCTAACTTTATCTGACCCATCGTTATTAATAGCAGAGCCTTTAATAATAGCATGGATGGTATCTCCATCGGCGATCGCTTCTTCTAAACGCTTGAGAACGATAACACCTAAACCCCTGCCTCTGACGGTTCCCGCAGCTTTTGCATCAAAAGCACGGCAATGTCCATCGGGTGATTCAATTCCTCCTTCTTGATATAAATAACCATCTGCTGTCGATATTGAAACTCCTCCGGCTAAAGCAATATTACACTCACCACTGAGCAAACTTTGACAAGCTAAATGTACAGCAACTAATGAGCTGGAGCAGGTGGTTTGAACTGTATAACTCGGCCCTTGTAAGTTTAATTTATAAGAAGTAAGTGTAGTAACACAACTTGGAGAAGTTCCTTTTTCTATCTGTCTATCACCAAGAGAGGCTACAAGCTCGTAATTTGAATATATATTAAGTAGATAACTGTCAAAACTTGCACCGGCATAGACTGCAATTGGTTTTTTATAGGCTTCACAGCTATAACCTGCGTCTTCAAGTGCTTTCCATGAATGTTCCAAGAAAAAACGCAGTGAAGGGTCCATAACTTCAGCTTCCCTCGGACTGATGTCGAAGAATGAAGCATCAAATAAGTCTATACCATTAACTACACCCTCGGCTTTAACATAATTTGGGTCTTTTAATAAGGCAGCTTCTATACCTAATTTTTCTAATTCTTGATCGGAAAATCTATGGATTAATTCCACTCCATCTCGCAGATTTTGCCAAAACTCCTCAATATTTTGAGCGCCAGAAAAACAGCCACTCATACCAATAATCGCTATTTCTAAACCAGTTATATTACTTAAATCTGCTGAGACTTTCATAATTGTATATTACTAATTATTTGTTAGGTATTTTGTTGTTGATTGCGTAAAAATCGTTGTTTTAATCTAATTTTGCCTACTGCCAATTCTTCGTTTAATTCATTACTTTGTTTGTCAAGGATATTATTATCTTCTTCTTGACTTAAATATCTAGATATTGAGTTAATTGTGGGATATTTAAACAGATCAGTTATTGCTAAGTCAGCTTTAAAAAGTTCCCGCAGTTTACTGTAAACCTGAAGCATATTTAGCGAATGACCACCAAGGTCAAAAAAGTTATCTTGAATACCGACTTTTTCTACTTTCAGTATTTTCTGCCAAATATCGGCAACTATTCGCTCTATCTCATTTCGCGGAGATATATAAGCTGTTTCTAGTTCCGGACGCAGATTATCTGCTTGAGGTAAAGTTTTACGGTCTACTTTACCACTTGGTGCCAACGGAAGATTTTCCAACATTACAAAAATAGAAGGAATCATGTGATCAGGTAATTTTTCCTTCAAAAAGCTACGCAATTCACTAATACTAGGAACTACTTCCGTTTTTGCCACCACATAAGCAAGTAATTGAGCGTTACCTGTTTCTTCTTGCTGAACTAAAACTATATTTTCACGTACGAGTGGATGTTGACCTAAAAACGTTTCAATTTCACCCAATTCTACCCGAAAACCACGAATTTTTACCTGATGATCAATACGTCCCAGAAATTCAATATTGCCATCAGGTAGCCATCTTCCTAAATCTCCAGTTTTATAAATTAAATCTCTGCAATTTCCCGGGAAATCATTATTAGCATCTGTAAAGGGGTTAGGAACAAAACTTAATTTGGTTTTTTCTTCGTTTTTCCAGTATCCATTACCTACACCAATTCCCGATACACAAATTTCTCCAGGAGCGCCAATAGGTAATAATTGCATTTCCTCATCTAAAATATAGAGATTTAAGTTGGCTAATGGTTTACCAATGGGAACTGTTCTTTGGTTCTCAGGAAAAGGCTTGTCCACAATTAATTGAGTAATATCATCAGAGGCCTCTGTCGGTCCATAAGCATTAGCAATTTTAATTTCTGGGTACATTTCCAACCATTTATTTACCCATTGAATTGAAACAGATTCACCAGATAACATCATCCACTTTAAATCTGGTAATACTCTTTCATGGCTTCGTAGTTGGGAAGTATACTCTAGTAAACCTCCAAATAATGTTGGTACTAATTCTACAACTGTAATTTTCTCGGATTTAATTACTTTAAATAATTTTTCAGGAATTGCCACAGTTTCAATATCGATAATTACAGTCTTTCCTCCAATTAAAATTGGTGCCAGAAATTGCCAAACAGAAATATCAGTTGAAGCAGGCGCACTTTGCAGGAAACAAAACTCTTCATTTAATTCTAAAGCATCAAATTGAGCATAAATATGATTAATTGCACCGTCATGTCTGACAATTGCCCCTTTGGGTAGTCCTGTAGACCCAGAAGTATAAAGCATATAAGCTGGGTCTACAGCATTATTAATATTTTCTATGTTGTCATGAGGTAACTGATAATAATTATATTTATTATATATATTTAAATTAGACTGATTTGTAAGCGATAGATGTTCAGGAGTTACATCATCTAAACAAATAATAGACTCCAATTTTTCACACTCTCCCACCAATTGTTCTAAAACATTTAGTAGTGAAAAATCTGTGAATAAAAACCTGACATTGCTATTAGATAGCATATATTGAATTCGATTTGGCGGATAAGTACTATCAATAGGTACGTATGCTCCACCTGCTTTATATACTGCCAGAATCGCTACCAAAAAATTGAGATCACGGCTTTTAAAAATTCCTACAAACTCACCTTTCTTAATTCCTGATTTCCGCAATAATTTGGCAATTTGGTTAGCTTTTTGATTGAGTTCTTGATAAGTTAATTTGTTTGAGTTATGAATAACAGCTATTTTGTTGGGATTTTTGGCTACCTGCTGTTCAAATAATTGATTAATTGTCTGCTCAATTGGATAGTCTTTACTATTGTCATTGAATTTTGTTAATAGCTGGTGTTTATCTGCGTCTTTTAATAAAGCAATATCCGATATTTTGACATTTAAGTTATCAATCAGATTTGCAATAACATTAGTATAATATCTACTTACCAATTTTATATTTTCATCTTTAAATAAATCTTCTTTATACTCAATATAGCCATTAATACCTTCAGGGTTGACTGAAAAGGAAATTGTAATATCATTATTAAGCTGACCTAAATGCTTTTTATCATGAATATTTTCCAATAAAATTACTATATCAAAGAGTGAGCAACGATTAGGAACTGTAGGCAGATATAACAACTGAATTAATTCATCAAAATGATAGTTTTGATTGTTGAAAGCACTGATAATTTCCTTTTTAACTGTTAAAAGATAATCTTTGCATAAAACTTGGGGATTTACCTGAGTCCTCAAAGGAATTACTTTGCTACTTACACAATCTGTACCAATTTGTTCATATATAGGTATTCCCACAATAACATCATTATTTTGAGTGTATTTTTGCAGCAAGATATTCAATGCAGATACTAGTACCCAGTAAGTGGAAAAGTAAGAACCTTGAGTTAACTTAATAATGGCTTGAGATAAGTCATTTGATAAGTTAAAGCTAAGAGATTTGTTTTTATTACTAGAAACTAAAGGTCTGACAAAATCCAGCATCAGATTTGTTTCTGGTAGTTCTCCTGACAACTTATTTAGCCAGTAAATTCTTTGAGATAATAAGTCATTAAAGTATGATGTCTGCATCATATTTTCTCCTGATAAGTGTTTTTTTGAAGTGTGAACGGATGTCAATTTAATTTGACAAGCAATCATCAAAAGCTTTTTTAATAATTGAGCAACCCTTTTCTAAGGTGGTTGTATCAATTATCAAAGGTGGTAAAATTTTAATTACAGTATCATTTCTACCTGCACATTCAACTATTACACCTAATTCAAAGCAACGCGATGTGATACTTTTGGCGAAACTCTGACCCCCAAAATTTTTTACATCAATACCCCAAATCATACCAATTCCACGTATAGCTATATTTTCATTGATTGGCGCTATTTCTTGAGTAAGAAATTTTTTTAAAAGAAGCTCTTTACCTTTGACATCTTGTTCAAGATTACTACTTTCTCTATACTCTAAAGCTGCTGTTGCGCCGATAAATGCTAATTGATTACCCCGAAAAGTGCCATTATGTTCACCCGGTTCCCAGATATCTAATTCTGGTTTAATCAATAATAGTGACATGGGAAAACCATATCCACTAATAGATTTAGAAAGTACTACCATATCAGGAATAATATCTGCTCTTTCAAAAGAAAAGAAAGAGCCAGTTCGACCACAGCCGACTTGAATATCATCACAGATCAATAAAATATCATTCTCGTCACACAAATTTCTTAATCTTTGCATCCATTCAATAGGAGCGACAACAACTCCACCTTCAGCTTGCACTGTTTCAAAGATGATTGCTGCTGGTTTTTCAATTCCGGAGTTGACATCATTTAACACCGACTCTATATATTCTATTGTATCAAAACTTGCCATGAATCCATAGGGATAAGGCATAAATGTGACATTACTGGATGTACCAATTGCACTCGATTTAATTGTAGTGTTGCCGCTAATAGATAGGCTGCCTAATGTCATGCCATGATATGCTCCCATGAAGGAGAATATGCCTGTTCTTTGTTTGACTTTTCTCGCTAGTTTTAAAGCCGCTTCTACTGCATTTGTTCCTGTTGGACCACAAAACTGAACGCGATAATCGAGTTTTTTTGAAGTTAAGACAATTTCATGAAATTTGGATAAAAACTTCTCCTTGGCTGAAGTATACATATCTAAACCATGTGCTATGCCATCAGCTTCTAAATATGAGATGACCTTTTGTTTGATATAGTCATGATTATGTCCATAATTTAAAGCACCTGCTCCCGCAAAAAAATCAATATACTCTCTACCTGAGTCAGAATAAATGAGAGAACCTTTAGCTCTATGAAAGATGTCGGGAAAATTACGGCAATAGCTCCTGACGTTTGATTCACATTTTTCAAATATATTCATGGTGTGATTATTTTTGAATGAATTACACAATATTTTTAGGAAGATGTCAAATGTTAACATAATGCCTTCTGACATTAATTGGTTGACACAAAATCAAAATCTAATGACATTTCTGTTTCTAAACTTAATAATTCAATGTGGCGTTTTTGTTCTATAAACAACAATAATTTTTGAAGACATACTTGCGGATTCGTCACTATGCCTTCAAGCAGTCTCTTTAGATGTTCCAATATATTCATGATTGTTGCCGCATCAAAGCGGTGAAAATCATAATTAATTCCGAGTGTCAGTTCTGAGCCAGGATATCCAACTATAGTTAGAGGATAGTTAGTTTTGTAAAAGTTAATTCTCTCACAGATGTTTAAACTTCCCCATTGTTCCAAAAATTTGCCTGTTTTTTGATTCTCAAACACCACGATGCTTTCAAATAAAGGCACATTTCCTGGCACTTTGCTGCATTTTTGAATATTTACCAACGGGTAATATTCATACTCACGAATATCTATTAATTGATTTTGTAATTCTTGCAGCCAAGGTAATAAATACTCATCCATGTTTACCTTGACATGTACTGGTAAGGTATTAACCATTTCCCCTACCATTGATTCCGAACCCTCTAAATCTACTGGACGACCAGAAGTAGTACAGCCATAGACTACATCATTTTTGCCACTGTAGTAATACAGAAGTATAGCCCAAGCTCCCTGAACTAGAGTATTCATGGTGAGGTGATGCTGTCTTGCCAATAAATTTAGATTATTTGTAGTTTCTTGAGATAGGCTAATTTGTATATCCTCATAGTTTTCTTCATTGGATGAGGTATTTGAGTATAAGTTAGTTAAAGGAGTTGGTTGTTTGACTCCACGGAGTTGCTGTCGCCAAAACTCCTCAGCTTTTACTAAATCTTGCTGTTTGAGCCATTTTATGTAATCTTTAAAGCAACTACCCTTGGATAAGGGCGCATCTTGACCAAGACAGCACGCTTCATAAATTTCAATCACATCATTTAATACTAATGGATATGACCAACCATCTAGAATAATTAGGTTATGACTCCAAACAAGATAGTAGGAGTTTTCCTGAATTTGGATGATAGCCACACGCATTAGAGGTGCTTGGGAAAAATCAAAACTCTGTAGGCGATCGCTATCAAGAAAAGACTTTAAACGCTCTTGTTGTTCAAATTGCTCAAGTTGTCGCCAATTTTGGTACTCTACAGGTACTTCTACTTGTTGATGCACCACTTGTAATGGTTTATCTAATTCTTCCCAATAGAAGCTTGTACGCAAGATTGTGTGGCGGTTTGTGACTTGCTGCCAAGCGTATATAAATGCAGCAATGTTGAGATTGCCACTGAAAGTATAGACTAATTGTATATGATATAGTCCCATTTCTGGGGCTTGCAACCTGTGAAACAGCATACCATGCTGTATGGGAGATAGGGGGTATATATCTTCGATATTTTCTCTCATTTTGTTTAATTTTTACCTTCTTAATTGATTCTTTCTAAAAACCGTTCCAAATCTTCTTGACTCAAGTCTGCTTCTGGAAAATCAGAAGGTGTATATCCGCCAATTTCAGGAGATTGGCAATGAGTGATGAGTGTTTGTAATGCTTCTAAAAATCCTTGTGCTAGTCTTTCAATCGTGCTTCGTCGATGTATTTTTTCGCTGTAAGTCCAATTTATTCTTAATTGCTGATCAATTACCAAAGCATCGATACTGAGGATATAGGCTTCCCCGTTCAACGAATTGCGTGTTTGTCCTTGAGCGTCCTGAGAAATTTTAAATATTGATGAGTCTGAAAATGTTTGATCGAACTGACCTAAGTAATTGAAGACTACCTCAGGTTGGGGAAGCGATCGCAATAACTCAACTTTTGGATTATTCTGACTCAAATAACGTAGGACACCATAACCCATGCCTTTATTGGGAATACCCCGCAGTTGCTCTTTAATTAATTTCAACGCCTCTATAGGATGAGACGTTTCCCTCAAATCTAATAGCACTGGAAAAATCGATGTAAACCAACCTACCGTGCGTGACAAATCGACACCAGCGAAAATTTCTTCTCGCCCATGACCTTCTAGAGCTAGTAATACAAAATTCTTCCCAGTCCATTGATAAAAAGCTTGTACTAGTGCCGTGAGCAAGACATCGTTAATTTGTGTATTATAAGCTTTTGGCACTTTTTTTAGTAAGGCTTGAGTCTGTTCTACCGTCAGAACAATTGAGATGTTTTGAGTCGAAGCTACTGTATTTTCACCGTCAGAAAAATCAACTGGTAAAGGAGTAATCTGTTGCCAAGATTCTCGCAGCCAATAGTCCCATTCTTGCTCAAGAGTAGTTGATTGTGCATATTCTTGTAGGCATTGCGACCAATATTTCCACGAAGTTGTCTTTGATGGCAGTTGTATCTTTTTGCCTTGATTGAATTGTTGGTATACTGTCTCCAAATCTTCCAGTAAAATCCGCCAAGAAACGCCATCTACAACTAAATGATGGATGATAATCAACAAATGCCTTGGTCGATACCCTAAGTCAAACAAAGCAACTCGCATTAGTAAACCATCTGAGAGATTCAAACTAGCTTGTAATTTGGTGGCTGCTGCTTCGATGGCTAGTTCCTGTTCGTTTTCTGATAAATCAGAGAAATCCAAATGTATTAAGGGGATTTTTACATCTAAGCTAGCTATAATCTGCTGCCAACCAGACTCTGTTTGCTCAAATCGTAAGCGGAGAGCATCATGGTGTAATAACAATTGCTGTATGGATTTTTCTAATACAGCTAGGTCAAGAACATGTTTAACTTCTAGTAAAACTGCTTGGTTCCAGTGATGGGGTGCGAGGAGATTTTGTTCAAAGAACCATTTCTGGATCGGTGTGAGAAAGACTAAACCTGTTATCAGCCCTTGTTCAGCTTGGGTTACCTTTTTTGTTACTGCTACAGATGTCAAATCGGCAACTGTTTGATGTTGAAATAACTGTTTAACGGTCAGTTTTAAACCTGCTTGGTTAGCTCTGGTAATAACTACAATGGCAAGGATAGAATCCCCACCTAATTCAAAAAAGTTATCGAAAATACCCACTTGTTCCACGCCCAGCACATCTACCCAAATTTCTGTCAGCTTGGCTTCTAGACAATTACGCGGTATTACTAGTTCTTTATCTTGATTTCTTGCTGTATCAGGTGCTTTTAATGCCTTACGGTCAATCTTACCATTAGGTGTCAGAGGTAGTGCCTGCAAGATAACAAAAGCTGTTGGCACCATGTAGTTTGGCAACTTAGTTTTCAAAAAACTGCGTAGTTCAGAAATCGTTGGCGTTTGCTGGGATTTGGGGACTACATAGGCAACTATTTGTTGAGAATCTGTTGCCGAAGAATGAACTGTAACTACAGCTTCTTGTACTCCCAGATGCTGAAGAATAAATGCTTCAATTTCTCCTATTTCAATACGGAAACCACGAACTTTTACTTGATAGTCAATGCGACCAATGTATTCTAGTTCTCCATTTGGTAAATAGCGGGCTAAATCTCCAGTTTTATATAACCTTTCCCCTGGCAATTTTGTGTAAGGATTGGGAATAAATTTCTCCGCAGTCAGTTCTGGTTTGTTTAGATAACCACGGGCTAAACCTGCACCGCCAACATACAACATTCCTGGTACGCCTATAGGAACAAGTTGTAAATTCTGATCTAACAAATAAGTCTGCGTGTTGTGAATTGGGAAACCAATCGGTGGGGTGTTGTTAGTACCCTTGTGTATCCAAGCCGAAGTTGAATAAGTTGTATCTTCAGAAGGCCCATATAAGTTAAATATTTGTTTTATATTATCCTGGCAATAAAGTTGCTGTACGAGTTGATTGTGAAGTGCTTCTCCTGCTAAATTCACAGTCTGGACTGAAGTTGGAATAGCATTATTTTTGAATAACTGTAAAATTATACTTGGGACAGTATTAATTAAGGTTACATTAAAGGCTGTTGGCAAAGTTGATAAATATAGGGCATTCTCAATTAAAATAAGCTTGCCACCGCAACACAGAGGCACAAACAACTCAAAAACCGAAAGGTCGAAGCAAATTGAAGTGGATGCCAAAACTCCTTTCCTATCTTCAATTGTGTAGGTTTTGTTTGCCCAATTCAACATTGCAACTGTGCTACTGTGTTTAATCATTACACCTTTGGGTCTGCCTGTTGAACCAGAGGTATAAATGATATAAGCCAGGTTATCAGGAGTTAGTTGAGAGAATAAATTGTCTGGACTTTGTTGTTCAATCAGATGCCAATCAGTATCTAAAGAAACAACTTGAGCTTTGTGTTGCGGCATTACTTCCATAAGAGATGCTTGAGTTAGTAACACTGGAGCCTGAGTGTCTTTTAGGATAAATGCTAATCGTTCTTTGGGATAGTTTGGATCTAGGGGTACGTATGCGCCACCAGCTTTGAGGATGGCTAATAGTCCGATAACCATATCCAAGGAACGCTCCACACAAATCCCCACCAATACCTCTGGTTTTACTCCCAGCGATCGCAAATAGTGTGCTAATTGATTCGCTCTGGTATTTAATTCCCAATAAGTTAACTGTTCATCCTCAAAGACTACTGCTATTGCATCAGGTGTGCGTTCTACTTGCGCTTCAAATAACTGATGAATGCATTGCTGTTGAGGATATTCAACTTTTGTATTATTCCACTCCAGTAATTGCTGATGTAACTCATCAGCCGTCAATAGTGGTAAGTCGGATAACCTTGCTTGTGGATTTGCTATAATCCCTTCTAGTAAAGTCTGAAAATGCTTTACTATCCGAGTAATAGTTGCAGTATCAAACAAATCGGTTCTGTATTCTAATAACCCCCTCAATTCTGGTTTAGCATCTACAATGTGCAGAGTTAAATCAAACCTAGCAGTCCGAGTATCCGCAGGTAGCCAATTCAAACTTAAACCAGGTAGTGTCAATTCCTTTTGGGTATCTTCCTGTAAGGCAAACATTACCTGAAACAAAGGCATATGACTGAGGTTTCTTTCTGGTTGCAGTTCTTCTACCAACTGCTCAAAAGGTATATCTGCATGGGCATACCCACCTACGCATACCTCGCGCACTCGATTCAACAATTCCAAAAAAGAGGGATTACCAGAAAGATGAGTTCGCAGCACAAGGGTATTGACAAAAAAACCAATCAACCCTTGAATCTCGCTTTGGTTGCGGTTTGCAATTGGGGAACCAACGCAAATGTCTTCTTGCCCTGTGTAACGGTAAAGTAAAGCTTGAAACGCAGCCAAAAGAGTCATAAACAGGGTTACCCCTTCGGCGTTGCTCAAATCCCTAAGCATATCAGTTAAGCTTGCTGATAGCTCAAAAGAAGCCACTGCACCTCGGAAGCTTTGGACTGCTGGCCTTGGTCTATCTGTGGGTAAAACCAAGGTTGCAGCGCCTGCCAACTGTTGCTTCCAATAATCAAGTTGCGTCTTTTGTAATTCCCCTTGCAACCACTGACGTTGCCAAATGGCAAAGTCTGCATACTGGATAGGAAGTTCAGGAAGAGGAGATGTTTTGCCTATAGAAAAGGCTTCATAAAGTGCGGCTAATTCACGAATGAATAATCCAATAGACCAGCCATCAACAACAATATGATGAATCGTGAATAGCAGTAAATATTCTTGTGCATCTATTTGCAGCAGCATAGTCCGCAATAACGGAGCAGTTGCCAAGTCAAAGGGTTTTTGAGCTATCTGTGTGGTTAACTGCTCAATTTGTACTTGTCGTTCAACTTCTGGCATTAAGCGCAAGTTCACCACTGGAACTCTGACAGTTACAGTAGGATGAATAACTTGAACTGCTTGTTCTGCAACTATCTCAAAAGTAGTACGTAAGGCTTCATGGCGTTGCACAATTTCGTTGAAACTTTTTTCTAGAGCATCTATATTCAGCGTACCCAAGAGCTGTACACACGCTAGCTCACTATAGTAAGGATTATCGGGATCTAATTGATGAAGAAACCACAACCTTTGCTGGGCAAAAGATAGGGGCGCAGGACTTATTTGAGAACGTCTGGGAATGACTTTTAATTGAGAATCAACTTCACCCCGCAGCCGTTTTTCCAGCAGGGCGCGCTGAGCAGGTGAAAGCTTTGATCGTCGTTGTAAAAGTTTGTCTTTTGTGTTGTCCATAATGCCCCTATCAAGCTACAAGCACTTCTAATTGAGAATTTTGACGTTTACATATTCGGGAAAGGGTTGAATGCGTGTGAGGTCATTTTCTAAAATTTGCAAATCTCCGTGCTTGGCGATTTCCTGGAATCCAGCAAACTTGTAAGACACATACATCATTCTATTGCGATCGTTAGCAACGAACTCAGAACGCAGACGAACATTGTTATTTTTAGCCAATGCCATCATATAGTTCAGCATAATTGTGCCGATACCTCTAGACATCACACGACAAGACATTAGCAAAAGTTTTATAGTCCATACCAACTCTTGGCATTCCACAAGAACTAATCCAATTTTGCCGTAGCTACCGTACTTATCCTCCAAACTGGCAATTAACAATTTATGCTGATCTGATTGCCGAAAATAATTTAGTTCATCATAGGAATACGTATGACCTGTTGTATTCAATTGATTGGTTCTGACTGTTAATTCTTCGGCTCTTTGTAAATCATCTTCCTGGGCAGAAGAGATTGTAAAAGTCATATTGAGTGTAGCTAAAAATTCCTCTTGAGTACCAACAAAACTTTTTTCGGAATTATTTCTAACTATATCACTAATATACATTAATCGCCTTTGTTTTGAATCTTCCGTAATAAAACGAGGATTCATTTCTGGCATATCTAGTAAATTTGTTAATTTCGCTGCATCAATACATAGCACTTCAGGTAATGAAAAGTTAACTTCTTCTAATTCAAATAATTGGTCATCTATAAAGGCAAATGCATCAATTCCTAGATTAAGAGACTGAGATATTTCCTGAATAGAACTAGATTTGGAATTCCAGTTAATTTGGGGATAGAGAAAATATTCATGTAATTCAAACTCTTGGAGTTTAGCCATTGCTTTGGCAGCATCATTTTTACTGGCAATAGATTGTAAAATGCCGCGACTATCCAAGGTTTTGATAATCTCAACTGCCTGATTTCGTAAAGAAACGCAGTCATCTTCCAACAACACGCCATCCCAGACTGTGTTATCTAAATCCCAAACTACACATTTAATAGAAGTTTTCGCAGCTTGTTGATGATTGAAAACTTCACCTTTAATACTAACCATGTTTTCACATCCTTGCCAATAATTTTTCAGGCATAGTGGGAGTAGATTGTGACATATACTCTTGATAACCGTAATCAGCAATAGTTATTTGTTGTATTTGTGTGCTACCTTCGATGATTTCCATAATTTTGGCATCTCGCAAATATCTAGCGACAGAATATTCATTTGTACAACCATTAGCTCCGTGAATTTGTACAGCATCATTAGCGATTTTGGTTGCAGTGGTAGAGGCAAAATATTTAGCAATTGAAGTCTCACTTATCGAAGTGCGATCGCCTATTTCTTTAAGATAGCCAGCTTGATAGCACAGTAATCGTGCAGCTTTCACATTAGCTATCATTTCTGTGATCATTTGTCGAATCAATTGATGTTCTTTGAGATACACACCAAACTGTTGGCGTTCACTCGTGTATTGAATGCAAGCTTCTAAACAAGCTTGAGCAATTCCCACGGCACCCCATGCTACACTGTATCTTCCATAAGAGAGTGCAGAAGCAGCAACATAAGCAAAACCAAAACCTAACTTACCTACTAAATTTTCTTGGGGAATCCGACAATCCTGAAAATGTAGCTCGGCTAACATGGAAGCTTTAACGCCTAACATCCCAGAAATAGGTTTGATGACAAGTCCAGGACTATTTTTTTCTACTAAAAAAGCGGAGGGTTTACCTGCACATTGAGCAAATACTAAAAAAACATCCGCAATTTGTCCGTAGGTAATCCACTTTTTCTGCCCATTTAAGATATAAGCATCACCAGAAACTGTCGCCGTGGTTTCTATACTTTTAGCATCACTACCCACATTAGGTTCACTTAAGGCGAAAGCCGCTATTACTTCACCAAATGCTAATTTAGGTAACCAATATTCTTTTTGAGATTTAGTACCCCATTTACACAAAGCATAAGCAACCATGCTATGCACGGTGAGTAAACTTCTTAGCGAAGAACAGCCCCGTCCAACTTCTTCATTGAGAAGACCATAGGTGATAATATCTATACTTTTACCACCAAATTTCTTGGGTAATATAGCACCCAAATATCCTTGTTCAGCAAATTTTTCAATGAGTTGGGGCGGAGTATATTCTGCTTGGTCGTATTGATTGGCGTATGGAAAAATTTCTGCGTTGACGAAAGCTCTAAATTCAGCTTGAGCGTCTTTTTGTTGAGCAGTCAACTCAATTTTCATGTTTTGACTTCCATATAAAAAGTTTTACAAATGTCAAAAACTTATGTTTGCGGAACTAAATTTATTTTGCTTTCTATCAGACAAGTCATAGCATTGATTGTTTTAAAGTTGGCAAAATCTAAGTCTTCGTTTTCAATAGTAATCTGAAATTCTTGTTCAATAAATAAGACAAGTTGCATAGCAAACATAGAGTTGACAAAACCAAGAGCGAAGATATCCTCATCTAGCTGTAAGTCATGATTACGAAAAAAACGGGATAGGAATTCTTTAATCTTTGCAGGAATTTCTGACATTATTTAATTCACTTATTTTTAATACAATTATATTTGACTTTTTGACTTCAAATTGCTTCGCTATAAGCATAGAAACCTTGTCCAGTTTTACGACCATGCAATCCTGCATCTACCATTTTTTTTAGCATTGGGCAAGGTCTATATTTACTATCATTGAAACTTTCATACAAAACTTCTATGGAGAAAAGAATTGTATCTAATCCAATTAAGTCGGCAGTTTCCAAAGGTCCCATCTTGTGACCAAAACAAGTTTTGAAAATTCTATCCACTTCTTCCACTGAAGCAACTTGGTCTTGTAGTAAAAAAATGGCTTCATTTATCGTCAACATGAGAACTCGATTGGAAACAAAACCAGGAGAATCGTTGACGAGAATGCCTTCTTTACCCATCTGTGATAATAATTCTTTTGCTGTTGAAATTGTTTCATCAGATGTATGATACCCGCGAATCATTTCCACTATCGGCTTCATTGGCACTGGGTTCATGAAGTGCATTCCAATAACTTTGTCAGCACGTTTAGTGACTGAAGCAATACGAGTAATGGAAATAGCAGAAGTATTGGCTGCAAATACGGTGTTATCGGGACAGATGGCATCAAGCTGTGGATATATTTCTTTCTTAAGATCCCACTTTTCCGTAACATTTTCAATCACAAATTCAGCTTTTTCAAAAAAATTATAATTTTGAGAAAACTTGATTTTATGTAGAATATCTTCTGGATTTTCTAATTTTTCATTTTTATTGAAAAACCCTTGAAAACGAATGTTTTTTTTGATTTGTGCCTGGGCACGTTCCAAAATTTCTGCGGAAATATCTACTAGAATTACTTGATGACCAGTTTGGGCGAGATTTTGGGCTAACCCAATTCCCATCACACCTGCTCCAACTACACCTACAACTTGAATTTTCATGATTTTTATCCTGAACTAACCTAATTTGACAACTGCATATCAAAAGTTTTATCTGTTTCCGCATTGAAAGATAATTGTTCTATTTCTTCTATAATAATTTCTTCAATTACCAAAGCTAACTCAGATACAGTAGGCGCTTCAAAGAGAGAACGCACAGGTAATTCTACCTGGAAATGTTTGCGAACCTGAGAGATAAGTACAGTTCCTGTGAGTGAGTCACCACCTAATGCAAAGAAGTTATCATGAATCCCGATTGGCTCAATACCTAATAACTCTTGAAAAATATTAGCCAGCTTGTGCTCTACATCGTTACTAGGAGTAACATAAGCATTTTTTAAATTCGGTCTTGAGTGACGAGAAGATAAATTATTTTGTTGGGTAGTTCTTTTTTCTTGTGAAGATTCTAGCCTAATCCATTGGTCAATTCTAGATTGTAAATTACCAGTCGAAACAACTATTTGATGATATTGGCTCCATAAAAGAATACTTTCAAGAGCTTTAATAACTTCTTGGGGCTGGATGGCGAATTCTGCCAAGCTTGTACTAGCAAATATTTCTTGATTGTCTGTTTCCAATTGCCATGCATCCCAGTTAATACTCATCCAAGTTACAGGATTTTTCTGATTATGCTGGTAAGCAAAAGTATCCATCAAAAGACTAGTTGCTGAGTAGCTAACAGAGCCTAATCCTCCTAAAACAGAGGTTAATGAAGACATTAATAAACAAAAGTCAAGTTTTTGAAACTGCAAAATCTCTTCTAATACTAAGAGTTCTTGCCTCTTTTGTTGAAATTGCTGTTCGCACTTTGTTGGGTCTATCTCTGCAATAGGAGTGAATAACTTCTCTACAGGCATTTTAGCTGTGTGGAATACTCCATTGAGTTGACCAAACTGTTCTTGGGTTTGAAAAATAGCACTTTGCATTTGTGCTAAATTCACTAAATCAACGTTTTTAATTAAGACTTCTGCACCCAGCTTTTCTAGTTCCTGCGCTTTGAGAATCTTGCAGCTGATGTTATCTTGCTGATCGTGAGTTGTCAGCCATTGTTCCCACTCTTGATAATGGGGAAAATCTTCAGCTTCTAAAATCAGCAGTTTTGCCTGTACTGTCTTGGCTAGATGTTCGGCTACTACAAGTCCTATGTCTTCAAGTCCACCAGTAATTAAGTAGATTCCTTTTTCTCTTAACTGGGGTGTATCAGGAATGTTTGCTGCTAATTGCACAGACTCAAAGGTTTGTACCCAACGTTCCCAACCACGGTAAGCAATTATTGAGTCAGAAGAATTACCGTGAATTTCTCTCAGCAGTTGATTGATAAATTTCTCTTCTTGCCAATTTCCTGGTGAGGGAATAGTTACATCAATACTGCGACATTGAATATTTGCATATTCTTGGGGAATGACTTTCACTAATCCCAGTAAAGTCGCTTTTTCTGGACAAATAGTTTCTACTCCAGTGATTGCTTGTATATTATTGGAGATGACTGCAAGTTGTAACTCATCGGTAAAGTTCTGTTTTCCTAGCGCTTGTACCAAAAACAACAAACTTTGGAATCCTTGTTCTTGGGTTGTGTTCCAGTCTACAAGTTCTGACTGTGTGACACTCCATAGATGAATAATTCTGTTGGGGATGAAGTCTTGATTGTGCAGTTCTTGCAGCAGAGTGCTGTAATCTTCTCTTTGTCGAGGATTTATTGTATATGTATGCGTATTTCTGCTACTAAATTGCTGCCCAACTCTGAGGGTGATCACATTATGACCCTCCAGTTCGAGCTGATTCACAATTGGAGTACCCAACCCATACTCATCGACAAATACCAACCAGTTTTCTGCTTGTTTAATTTGAGCTTTGGTTTGTGGTGGTAGTGAACGTTTCCATGAAGGGATGTAGAACCAATTAGCAATGTTAGGCTGTTTACCTATTGATACTTGATTTGTCTTGCTTGCATCTGGTTCATGAAGCAACGCTGTAAATGCTGCTGGGACTTCATGCGTAGCTGATGCAGAAGCTTGAGCGACAATTACATGGTCTGTAAATGGTGCGAAGTCTGATAAAGCGGTTACTTGTATAAAACCGTGAGATTTAAGTTCTGTTTGCCATTGTTCCTGAGATAAAAAAGGATTACCCATATTGCGATCGCTTTCTGGGTCTTCTATGGGATTCATGATTAAGGCATCAATGACCTCTGTTTCCAAGGTGGCTTCAGTTGTCTCCCAAATTAGAAGTATGCCATTAGGCGCGAGTAAAGAGCGGACGCGTTCCAGAGTTTCTCCTATGTTTCGAGCTACGTGTAATACCTTAAATGCCACTATGATATCAAAACTGTGATTTTCGTATCCTTGTTCTTGTGGCGATCGCTCAATGTCTAACAATCGATATTCTAGAAATGGATAATCACTAAATTTCTTTTGAGCAGCGTTGAGGAAAAAACCTCCTACATCGGTGAAGGTGTAATGAGTTTGTTCTGACGGCAATATAGGTAATAATTCGGCTGTAGCAGTACCAGTTCCCGCACCAATTTCTAAAACGCTGAGCTTCACTTCTGGTGATAATGACTGCACAATGTTTTTTATACAAGCCCGCATGATTGAGTTGTAGTAATTATGCGAAGGCGAGCTTTGAATAGAAAATTCTCCCTCTTTAACTAAAGTAGAAACATGAAATTCCAAGGGTTCCTTTTCACCAGTTAAGATGGCCACCATATTTTCGCCATAAAGTTGCAGTAAATCGATTTCTTGTGGTGCATCTGTCCATCTGGCTTTCACTTCTGCTAACAGCTCATTCACAGCCTCTAATGAAAGTGGCAGCAAGTTAGTAAACAACCCTTGTTCTTGATGTAACTGACCTTGCTCTACCAATATTTCCAACCATCGACCCAACAATTCTTGATAGCGAGGAATAATCTCACATTGCTCAAACAATTCTTGCAAAGAATACTTTTTGGAGGGATTGTTAAAAGCTCCTAAACGTCTTAAGGCAAGGTTAATATAAGCAACGCATAAACGATCCAACCACTCTCTTTTCTCTTGATAAACTTGCTCATTAAATTCCTCAGCACCAACGCTAGCTTGGAGTTGACCAGCCTCTATCAAAGATTGCCAAAGTGCTGATGCTGTTAACTTGGGCTGGGAATTGCTCTGTACTGGAGATAACTTTTGCGGTTTAATCCAATATCTTTGTCGCTCAAAGGGATATGTTGGCAAAGGTAAGCGATATCGGCGCTCATGGGTATGAAATCCTGACCAATCTATTTTAGCCCCAGCCAGCCATAGTTGCCCTAATGTATTTAAGATAAAGGCAACATCAGATTGTTGCTCATAAGCGTAACGCAACGAAGATAATACTACTAAGTCATCATCAGTAACATTATCTAAACATTGCATTGCTAAACTGCTTAATGCTTGTCCCGCCCCAATCTCTAACAAAACAGGATTGTGTTGTTTCCACAACTGATTGACGCCATCAGCAAAGCGCACAGGTTGGCACATGTGCTGTGTCCAGTAGCCGGGATTTGTGACTTGCTCTGCTGTAATCCAAATTCCGGTAACATTTGACAGGTAAGGAATTTGTGGTGGTTGGAGATTAATAGTTTGCACCAGTGTGGTGAAAGAATCAGCGATCGCTTGCATCATGAAAGAATGAAAAGCATGGGATGTCTGCAATCGCCGACAAGCTACTCCCTTGGCTGTAAGCTGTTGTTCTAATTCTCTTACCGCCTCTATTGTTCCCGCTAACACACATTGCGATGCGCCGTTAATTGCCGATAATGAAAGATGAGGACTTAAAAAAGGTTGTACTTCTTCTTCTGATAAAGGAACCGCCAGCATTGCTCCTGATGGTAACTCTTGAATCATTTGCGCTCTTTTAGCAACTAAAGTTACCGCATCTTTGAGAGATAATACCCCGGCCAATGTCGCTGCCACATATTCACCAAGACTATAGCCAATCATCGCCACTGGACGCATACCCCAGGACATCCACAACTGAGCTAAAGCATATTCAATGGTAAATAGTGCTGGCTGAGTGAGAGAAGTTTGATTGAGTTTTTGGGTAGCGGGATCTGCTGGTTGGGTATTACGTCCCAACATCTGGCGTAAATCTATGCCTGTGTTTTCTTTTGTCGCTTGCTGTGCTGATTCAGAAGTAGGATAAATAACTTGTTTCAGGTCAACACCCAATAAAGGTTGAAACAAAGAACAACAAATATCAATATGTTCACGGAAAGTTGGCTCGACTTGATACAGTTCCTCAGCCATATTGATGTACTGTGTTCCCAAACCAGTAAACATGAAAGCTACGGGGCGTTCATTGGTTTCTTCTGTACTGGTCAAAACACGTTTGGGATTCTGGAGAGCAACTATAGCATCTGGAATATCTTGGCAAACAACTGTGCGCCGATGGTTAAAAGGATGACGACCAACTTGTAATGTATAAGCTACATCAGCAAGGTTGAGTTCGGGATGCTGTTGCAGATGATTAACTAAATTTGCAGTTGCAGTCTCTAATGCAGAATTCGTTTTGGCAGAAAGTACTAACAGCTGATAGTTTCTCCCCTGCTCCTCTGCTTCCCTGCTACCCTGCTCTACATCAGGAGCTTCTTCTAATACAACATGAGCATTAGTCCCCCCCAGACCAAAAGAACTCACCCCAGCGCGACGGGGTGTATTGTTTTTTGGCCATGCAGACAGTTGAGTATTAACGAAAAAAGGACTGTTGGCAAAGTCTATCTCAGGTGATGGTTCTTCAAAATACAAGCTGGGGGGTATTTGTTGATGTTTTAAAGCCAAGGCAGTTTTAATTAAACTTGCAACTCCAGCTGCGGTATTCAAATGACTGATATTGGTTTTGACTGAACCAATGGCACAAAAATTCTTTTTATGAGTTCCCGCACGAAATACCTTTTCTAATGCCCGAATTTCAATCGGATCGCCAAGGGCTGTAGCTGTCCCATGAGTTTCAATATAAGTAATTGTCTCAGGAGCAAAAGAGGCGATCGCTTGAGCTTCAGCGATAACTTCTGCTTGTCCATTTACACTTGGTGCTGTATAGCTGACTTTCATGGCACCATCGTTATTAATGGCTGAACCTTTGATCACTCCATAAATATAATCACCATCAGCTACGGCATCTTCTAATCTCTTGAGTACAACAACACCTGCACCTCTACCAAAAGGTCCACCAGTAGCTTTAGCATCAAAGGTACGAGTATGAGCGTCAGCAGAAGCCATACCACCAGATTGGTATAAGTAACCTGCTACTTGGGGAACTTGAATCGCAACACCACCAGCCAACGCCATATCGCATTGATAGCTTAATAAACCCCGACACGCTAGATGAACAGCTACTAATGAAGTAGAACAAGCTGTACCAACATTGACACTCGGCCCTTTCAAATTCAATTTGTAGGAAACTCGTGTAGGAATAAAGTCTTTGTCATTACCCAGGGTAATTGGCAGATGTAGCGATTTCAATAGGTCAGGGTGTGAAGCCAGATTATAGAACAAATAAGTACTTAAGTTTCCCCCTGCATATAAACCAGTTAAGTTATTATCTGCTTTCGGGTTATAACCAGCATTTTCCAGTGCTTCCCAAGCACACTCCAAAAAAACTCGCTGCTGAGGATCAAGCAGTTCAGCTTCTCTAGGAGAAAAGCCAAAAAATGCTGCGTCAAACATTTCGATATCTTCTAGCACAAACCCAGCTTTCACGTAGTTGCGATCGCTCAAATCAGCAGAGTCTACACCGGCTGCTAATAATTCTTCATCACTGAAGTAGGAAATAGACTCTACTCCGTTACACAAGTTTTGCCAAAACTCATTTACGCTTTTGGCTCCCGGAAAGCGGCCTGCCATGCCAATAATAGCTATACCTTTTAATTGATTACTCATCATACTCTCCTTCTTTGCTTCATTAGCTGTATTTCTTCAGCAATTGCCGCTTCTTGCTTTTTGGCACGTTCCTGAGCTAGTTCAAAAGCTGGTTGTTCATGATTTTGGCGGTTGAAATATTCTGATAAGCTACTGATGGTGGGATATTCAAATAACTCAGCAGTAGAAACATTACAATTAAAAACTTTTTGTAGCCTACTCCGCATTTGCACCATTAAAAGTGAATCACCGCCCAACTCAAAAAAGTTATCGTAAATCCCTACTTTTTCTGCGCCAATCAGTTCTTGCCAAATCACTGCTATCTTTTGCTCGATTTCATTTTTAGGAGCAACATAGGGATTTTGTAAGTTCGGTCTGGGATGAAGGGAAAAATTAGGTTTTTGGCCAACTGTTTTTTCCTCAAAAGCGGCTGAATCCACCCATTGATTAATTCTTGTTTGTAGTTCTCCAGTGGAGACAACAACTTGATTGATGTGACCAAAATTTAAAATTCTTTGAAAAGCTTCTATACCTTCCTGGGGTTTGATAGCCAAATTCGCTAATCCAGTAGCAAGATATGATTGAGTTTGCTGATTTTCTTTAAAAGTATCCCAAGCATCCCAATTAACACTTGTCCACACCATAGCATTATTTTGGTTATGCTGATGCACAAAAGCATCCATAAAACTATTAACCGCAGTGTAAGCCATAAATCCTAATCCTCCTAAAATTGAGGATAAAGAAGACATTAATACACAAAAATCCAGCTTTTTATTTTTGAATATTTTTTCTAATATTAATAATCCATATACTTTGGGTTGGAATTGCAGTTCACAGTCAACTTTATGAGTCTGTTCTATAAATGCAAATGATTTTTCTTCGGTAATACCAGCAGCATGAATTACTCCATTGATTTGACCAAATATTAATTCTGCTTGCACAATGGCTGCTTGCATTTGTTCAAAGTTGCCAACATCAGCACTAATTGTTAAAACTTCTGCACCGAGGGTTTCTAATTCCTGTAATTGCTTAATTTTGGCGCTAATCGGATGATGTTCATCATGATTTTTTAGCCATTTTGACCAATCTTCTTTAGCAGGAATTACAGACCTTCCTGTCAAGATTAATTTAGCTTTTACAGTTTTTGCCAGATGTGCCGCTAAAATCAATCCAATTCCTCCCAAACCACCTGTAATCAAATAAACTCCTTTTTCTTTTAATTGTGGTGTTTCTTTGGGAGATGGATGTAATTGCATAGGTTCAAAAGTTTGTACCCATCGATGATTACCACGGTAAGCAACAATTGAATTAGCAGTAGAATTGATAATTTCTTGTAAGAGAAAATTTGTTAGTTTATTCTCTTGTGGACTTCCTGCTGCGGGAATTAAAATATCAATATTGCGACAACGAATATTTGAATACTCTTGGGGAATGACTTTAATTGCTCCGAGCAAAGTTGCTTTTTCAGGACAGAGATTTTCTTCTCCGGTCACTGATTGCATATTATTAGAAATTACTGTAATTTGCAAGTTATTGGCAATATTTAGTTTACTAATTGCCTGAGCTATAAATAGCAAACCATAAAAGCCCCTGACTTGCATTTTGTCGAGCCATTCCAATTGGTTATCGATGTAATTATTTGCTGTAATATTCCATAAATGCACAATTTTGGTGGGTAAATTATTTTGTGCTTGTAGTTCTCGCCACAAAAGCTCGTAGTCACTACTTTGTTGAGGATTGAGGCTATATTCATGCTCACTCAACTTGGCAAACTTTGAACTTATTTTCACCAGAATGACATCTTGATGATGTGTTTTTAGTTGTTGTACTAATTGGGAACTGATGCTCAACTCATTAGTAAAAACTAAAGTGCTAGATTTTTGTACGGTTAGTTCTGGGTGTTCTCTTGGAGGTAGCGACTGTTTCCACAAAGGTAGATAAAACCAGTCTGTAATGTCTGAATTTTTACCCAATGATGTGGTTTTAGTACTCTTTTCTGATTGTTTACGGTCTTCAATCCAATAACGCTGGCGCTCGAAGGGATAGGTCGGTAAAGGAAGACGATAACGGTGCTCGTTAAGATAAAATCCTGACCATTCGATTTGTACTCCGTATAACCAGAGTTTACCTAGTGTAGTCAGTAAAAATGCTACATCTGATTGTTTTTCCTGGGGATGTCGTAATGAACACAGCCCTACAACGTCGGAATGCTTTTGAGCCAAAGTACACAAACTGCGCCCTGGCCCAACTTCTAGGAGGATGCGATTGGGTTCTTGCAACAATGTAGATATACCTGCGGTAAACTCTACTGTTTGCCGTAAATGTGTTCCCCAGTAATGTGGATTTGTAGCTTGTTCTGCTGTGATCCAAGTACCAGTGACGTTAGAGATCAAGGGAATCTGAGGAGGATTGAGTTTAACTTTTTTAACTTCTTTAATGAATGGCTCCATGATAGGTTCCATCATCTCCGAATGAAAGGCATGAGAGGTACGCAGACGGCGACACTCTACATCTAATGCTGTGAGTTGCTGATGAATTGTGTCTATAGCTGCATGAGTTCCGGAAACGACGCACAAAGCAGGAGCATTACTGGCGGCTAAAGATAAATTTTCATTGAGTAAGTTTTTCATCTCTGCGGCTGATTTTGCAACCGAGAGCATAGCACCGACTGGAAGTTGTTGCATCAATCGCCCACGGATAGCAACCAGAGCCAAAGCATCCTCCAAGGAAAATACACCAGCAAGACAAGCTGCAACATATTCGCCAATGCTATGACCAATCATGGTGCTAGGAGAAATTCCCCAAGACATCCACAACTTAGCTAACGCATATTCAACTACAAACAATGCAGGCTGGGTAATGGCAGTTTGTTGGAGTTTTTCTGCTGCGGCTTGTAACTCAGACTCAGTGGGATAAATAACAGAACGCAAATCTAACCCCAGATGAGGTTGCAGCAATTCACAGCACAAATCGATTTGTTCTTGAAAAATCGGCTCAGTTTGGTAAAGTTCTTTACCCATATCTACATACTGAGCGCCCTGTCCAGGGAACATGAAGACTATGGAGTGATCGCCACTGTCAACGCAACGCGTCAAAATTCTGTGATGATCTGGCAACTGCAAGGCATTAGCGGCATCTTCTGTATCTTGGCATACTAGTACACGTCGATGATTAAATTCAGCACGCCCTACTTGCAATGTATAGGCAACATCCGCTAAGTCTAGTTCTGGATGTAGCTGGAGGTGATTAGCTAAATTAGCTGTTGCTGTCTCCAAGGCTGAATCAGTTTTAGCCGATAGACACAGTAGATATTTACTTTTGCCTTTTGACTTTTGACTTTTGACTTGTACTGGTGCTTCTTCTACAATCACATGAGCATTAGTCCCACCAATACCTAAAGAACTCACACCAGCCCGACGAGGAACACCATTAGTTTTCCATTCTGTCAATTTTGTATTGACATAAAAAGGGCTATTGGCAAAATCAATCTGAGGATTGGGTTGCTCAAAATTCAAGCTTGGTGGTATTTGCTTGTGTTTCAGGGCTAAAACTGTTTTAATTAATCCGGTAATCCCAGCTGCTGCATCTAAATGACCGATATTTGTCTTTACTGAACCAATAGCACAAAAGCCTTTTTGGTTAGTACTACTACGAAAGACTTGAGAGAGTGCAGCAATTTCAATGGGATCGCCTAAAGCTGTACCAGTACCATGAGCTTCAATATAGCTAATTGTCTCAGGCTCAACTCCCGCCAGCATCATCGCTTCAGCAATAACTTCCGCTTGACCATTCACGCTAGGGGCTGTGTAGCCTACTTTACCAGAACCATCATTATTGATAGCTGCACCTTTAATTACAGCATGAATGCAATCACCATCTGCTAAAGCGTCGCTTAATCGCTTGAGAACAACAACTCCCACACCATTACCAATGGTTGTTCCTTGGGCTTTGGCATCAAAAGCACGACAATGACCATCAGGAGAAAGTGTTCCCCCCTGTTCGTACAAATAACCTGATTTTTGGGGAACGTGAATAGAAACTCCACCAGCCAAAGCCATATCACATTGATAGTTCAACAAACTTTGGCAAGCAAGTGTGGTTGCAACTAATGACGTAGAGCAAGCTGTTTGGACTGTAATGCTTGGGCCGGTAAGATTTAATTTATAAGAAACACGAGTTGTCAGGAAATCTTTATCGTTACCAATTAGCGTTTGATAGCATTGGGCTGAACCCAGGCGATCGCGGTTTAAATCAAAAGAATAATAGTTATTGAAACTAGCACCAGCATAAACTCCAATGCGACTTGTATATCTGGTGGTATCATAGCCAGCGTTTTCTAATGCTTCCCAAGCACACTCTAAGAAGAAACGGTGTTGCGGGTCAGTAACTTCTGCTTCTTTGGGATTAAAATTAAAAAATGCCGCATCAAATAAATCGATATTTTCTAATACAGCACTAGCTTTTACATAACTGCGATCGCTCAGAATTGCTGGATTTATGCCATCGGATATCACCTCTTCGTCTGTGAAGATGGAAATCAACTCTATCCCATTTTGTAAATTCTGCCAAAATTCTTCTAGATTTTTAGCACTGGGGAAACGCCCCGCCATCCCTACTATGGCGATGCCTTCTAGGGAATTATTATATGTAGTGCTAACCATA
Organism: Trichormus sp. ATA11-4-KO1; assembly: GCA_019358915.1. Lineage (GTDB taxonomy): Bacteria > Cyanobacteriota > Cyanobacteriia > Cyanobacteriales > Nostocaceae > LEGE-11386. Next base: position 6,697 of record JAHHIM010000020.1, on the reverse strand, counting down.
AATATTTTTACCTTGTTTGCTTAATAATTGTTTTTGGCGATTGATAGCCTCAATTTGTCTATTCGCGCGATCGCGTGTTCCTGTAAAAGAAGGTTTTTGTTTTTGACTTAAATATTGTGCGAGTGAATATATAGTTGGATTTTGAAACATCGTTACTACTGTTATGTCTTGCTGCAAAATTGCCCGCAGTTGATGATTTACTTGCAGCATTAGTAGTGAATGTCCCCCAAGATCAAAGAAGTTATCATGAATACCTACTTTATCTAGATGCAACACTTCTTGCCAAATGCGGGCGATCGCCCTTTCTATTTCAGAACGAGGAGCTACATAAACCTCTGCTAACTCTGGGCGATCGCTATCTGGTACTGGCAATGCTCGACGATCTATTTTGCCATTCGTTGTTAACGGCAGCGCCTTTAGCTGTACGAACACCGAAGGTAGCATGTATTCTGGTAGCTGTTGTTTAAGAAATTTACGGAGATTGCTAGTTTTAGGTGGTGTCTGGGTGTTGCTAACAAAATAAGCCACTAAACGCTGATTATTTGGTTCATCCTCCCGCATCATTACCACGGCTGCTTGAATTTCTGGGTGTTGTCCCAGTAAACTCTCAATTTCTCCTAGTTCAATTCGGTAACCGCGCACTTTGACTTGATGGTCAATTCGTCCTAAAAACTCTAAATTGCCATCTGCACAATAACGAGCCAAGTCCCCGGTTTTGTATAATCGCGTTCCTGGTTCATGACTAAAGGGATGGGGAATGAATTTCACAGATGTCAGTTCTGGTTGATTCAGATAACCCCGTGCTAAACCTGCACCACCAATATATAGTTCGCCTGGAACTCCTATAGGTACTGGCTGGTAGTGTTGGTCTAAGACATATAATTGTGTATTAGCGATTGGCTGACCAATCAAAACAGAATTTGACTCAATATCATCCTGGGGGACTCGATAAACACAACAGCCTACGACAGTTTCTGTCGGGCCATATTCATTTACTAATAATGTTTCGGGTGCAAAGGTTTTCCAGAAGGTAATGTTCTCAGCTAAGAGGTTCTCTCCGCCAATGATGAAAGCTTTGGTAATACCTGCTGCTTCTTGTGGTGATAATTGCTGAGAAAGTAATAGTAATTCGGCTGGTGTAATTTTAACAAGACTCAAGTTTGACTCTTGGCGCAGTTTGTTTCCTAAAGATTCGATACTTTGGTCTTCAGGAATTAGTTCTACTTGTCGCCCAACTAATAAAGGTGAAAATAGACCTGTGATGGTTAAATCAAAAGCAAGAGATGAGTGAACAATAGTTCCTTTACCTTGCTCAATGGGATATGACTGAGTACACCAAGTTAAGTAATTGAGTAATCCTTGATGCGGAATTAACGTTCCTTTAGGCTTACCAGTGGAGCCAGAGGTGTAAATGACATAAGCTAGATTAGTAGAATTTGTCTTACAAATAAGGTTTTCTGACAACTCGGAAGCCATTCCATCCCCATGTGAATCTAGACAAACTACCTTAATACCATCAGTTGGCAATTTCTCTATAAACCTCTTTTGAGTTAGCAGTATTGGACTTTGAGTATCTTCTAAGATGAAGGCTAAACGCTCTTGGGGATATGCAGGATCTAATGGTAAGTAAGCTCCACCAGCTTTTAAAATACTTAATACTGCAACTACCATTTCTAGCGATCGCTCCATGCAAATACCAACCAGCATCTCTGGCTTAACACCCAATTTTTGTAAGTAGTGCGCTAGTTGATTGGCTCGATTATTCAACTCCCGATAAGTTAATTCTTGATTCTCAAAAACGACTGCAACAGCATCTGGCGTTTTCTCTACTTGTTCCTCAAACAACTGATGAATGCATTTATCTTGAGGATAATCTGTTTCAGTATCATTCCAATCAATTAATAACTGTTTTTCTTCAAATGGCGTTAATATTTGCACCTGTGAAATACATTGTTGGGGATCGCTAACTATGCTTTCTAACAATGTCTGGAAATGTCCCAGCATTCGGTTAATAGTATCTGCATTAAATAAATCCGTGTTGTACTCGCAAGTTGCAACTAAACTTTCCTCCGAATCATCCATAAACAATGTCAAATCAAACTTAGACGTGCCATTTTCAGCTTCTTCATAGGTAATTGATACATCCGTAAGACTGACATGAGGTTTGGGAACGTTTTGCAGTACGAACATTACTTGAAATAGGGGATTGTAGCTCAGATCCCTGTTTGGCTGTAATTCCTCTACTAACTTCTCAAAAGGTAAGTCTTGGTGAACATACGCTTCTAAAGCTGTTAATTTCACCCGCGCTAACAACTCCTGAAAACTAAGGTCACCAGATAAGTCTGTTCGCAGTGCTAAAACATTGACAAATAATCCTATTAATGATTCGATTTCTGCTCTATTTCGATTGGCTATTGGTGAACCAACTACAATATCTGTTTGACCTGTGTAGCGATATAGCAAGATTTTGAAGGCTGTGAGCAAGGTCATAAATAAAGTTACTCCCTGCTGACGGCTGAAATTTTTCAGTTCTTTTCTCAGAGTGGGAGAAAGAACTAATTTCGCTCGACTACCTTTGAAGGTTTGCACAGGCGATCGCGGACGATCTGTTGGTAAGTTTAATACAGGAAGTTCACCCTGCAACTTTTGCTGCCAATAGGTCAGTAAAGATTGAATCCTTTGGGAATTAATTGATTGGCGTTGCCAGTTGACAAAATCTCTGTACTGAATGGGTAATTCAGGCAATGGGGAGAGTTTACCAACAGAAAATGCTTCATACAGTGCAGCTAGTTCTCTGAGCAAAACTCCTATAGACCAACCATCTGCAATTGTATGATGTAGAGTGACAATTAAATGATAATTTTTATCACTTAATTGTAAAACTTGGGCACGTAAAAGTGATGGAGCAGATAAGTCAAAAGGCTCCTGTGCTAACTCATTAATCAAATGTTGTGCTGTAAGATTGCGATCGCTTTCAGCCAGTACACGTAAATCTTCAACCGCCAAAGTTAAGGGTACAGCTTGATTAATTACTTGGACGGGTTGTCCGTCTACTACTGTAAAACTTGTGCGTAAGACTTCGTGTCGTTTGATAATTTCGTTGAGACTGTCTTGTAAAATTGTTAAATTAACCTGACCTTGGAGGCTAATAACTATAGGAATGTTATATGTAGAAGTATTGGGAGTTAGCTGATTGATAAACCACAAGCCCTGCTGGGTAAAAGAGAGAGGATAAATAGATGTATTTATCTGTTGTTGAGTCAGGGATAGAGACGGTAGCGCGTTTGTTGTCATTTGAGCGAGAATCTTGGTGACAAGCGAGCGTACACTCATCCCTTCAAAAAAGTCTGCTACAGATACTTCTACTTCTAAGTCAACTTCAATGCGATTTTTGATTTCAAATGCTTTTAATGAGTCAAGTCCCATCGTACTTAATGGTTCTTGAGGATTAATATCATCTGGTGTGATTGAAAAGACTCTTGCCAAGAGTTCAATCAGATATGTTTCGAGAATTGGTTGACATTCCCGTGGGGAAAGCGCCAAAAGTTCAGCACGTTGTAAACGAGTTTCTTTTCTGGCAATATCACTAATTTTGAGAGTGTTACTTGTAACTACATTCAGTTCGCCATTTTGAAATTGAGTGCGAGTAGCACGTCGCTGAATCTTACCACTAGAAGTTTTGGGGATACTACCTGGTTTAATCAAGACAGCTGCATAAACTTGTACTTCATGCTCTTCAGTAATTGCTTGGCGAATAGCTGAAATAACTGCTTCTAAATTTGACTTGGCGCGAAACTCTAATTCTTGTACAACTACTAATCTTTCTGCGTTGTTAATCTCTACTGTAAATGCAGCCCCAGCACCAGGACGTAATGATGGATGACTGCGTTCTGCGGTCAATTCTATATCTTGGGGGTAAAGATTGCGGCCGCGAATAATAATTAAATCTTTGGCTCTACCTGTAATAAAAACTTCGTCGTTGTGCAGAAAGCCTAAGTCACCCGTGCGTAAAAAAGGCCCTTCTCCTGTATCTTGCAGATAGGCACGGAATATTTCTGCTGTTTCCTCTGGGCGATGCCAATAACCTTGACCAACACTCGGCCCAGATACCCAAATTTCCCCAATTTCACCAGGTTTGCAACTACTGAGTGTTTCTGGATTGGCAATAACTACTTTTTGTTCTGGGATGATGCGACCACAACTGACAAAATGGTATACATCCTCATCGTTAGCAGATAATTCAACTACTCGATTAAATTCTAATGCAGACTTTTCAACTGTTTTAATTCTCGGTGCTGTTGCCTTCTGTACGCCAGAAACCATAAGAGTTGTTTCCGCCATGCCATAACAAGGATAGAAAGCCTCTTTTTGAAAGCCACACTCTGCAAAAGCTGCGGCAAACCGTTCTAAAGTGTCGTGACGAACAGGTTCAGCACCATTAAATGCAACATTCCAACTACTCAAATCAAGAGTTGCTTTTTGTTCAGCAGTAATTTTGTGAGTACATAAATCATAGGCAAAGTTAGGCCCACCACTGGTTGTGCCTTTGTACTGAGAGATAGCTTGCAACCAACGATAAGGACGTTGAAGAAAGGAAGTCGGAGGCATAATTATACAAGGAAAACCTCCATAAAAAGGTTGCAAGATTCCTCCAATCAGACCCATATCGTGATACATGGGTAACCATGTGACAAACTTACTTTCTGGAGAATGCTCCATGAATTGATAAGTTGTATCAGCATTATGTAGTAAGTTGCCATGACTAATCATTACACCCTTGGGTGTGCCTGTAGAGCCAGAGGTGTATTGCAGAAAAGCTAAGGTATCTCGATGAATAGCGGGTTCTTGCCAACTGTCTTCTATGCCCTCTGCAAGATTATCAGTAGCTAGCCACTGTAAAGATTTTATGTCAGTCTTTTCCGTCATTAAAGACCGCACTGTCGGCAGAATTTCTGTTGTCGTCAGCGCGATCGCTGCTTGTGCATCTGTGGCAATAGCTTTGATTCGTGGTGTATTGCGCTGATTTCGCGGGGGATATGCAGTTACAGCCACAACTCCCGCATACAAACAACCACAAAAAGCCACTAAAAAATCTAGTCCGGCTGGATAAAGTAGTAAGGCTCGTTCTCCAGTCAAACCTAATTTTTGTAATTGAGCAGCTATGCGACGCGATCGCCTATCCAATTCTTGATAGGTTAATGTTGCTTGTTCTGTCTCCCCATCCAGCAAGAAGGTAAAAGCATCTCGGTTTGGCTGCGTAGAACTTCTGAAGCGCAGTACATCGACAAATGTAGAAAAGTTGCTAGAAGGTTCAAGAAAAGTATGAGAAAAATTACTCATTTTTGTGTTCACAAGTTAAATGTCACCCTGATAAACTGCTACTTTGACTCTCACTCTCAAGAGAATAATCAAGAGCAAATGTTTAACATCTACACAAAATGTCAGTTGAGATATCTACGCACTAATATGAATTACCAGCCTCTCTATTTTCAGCAATACTAAAAGCTGAAGGAAATAACGCTAAATTATTGGTGCGCCACAAAAACTTTGATCAATTTTAACTATCGTTCAATCTCACTATTAAGATGGAGTGAATAATATTTTGAGCATCCCTATATTTTGGAGTGTTTTCATTACACAAATCCATAACTACTACCAAGTATTTACGAAATTTATTAATCTCAAAACCTCAAACCCAGTAGCTAACCAAATCAAGTTTTATGAGTCGAGTAAAAAAAAGTATATTTAATTCTTCGACTTAGGTTTCGATTTTTGATGATTAGTTTAGCTAACCACTGATAGCTTTAAGAGGTTGTTTGCAAAGTATCCATTTATACTAGTTTTGACGACAGTCATTCAGGGCTACACAGACATGACGCGTAGCGTCTACGTTTGTGTAGTAGCGAATATAATTTGCCCAAAACTTTTAAAACATCCTCTAACGCTGTATAAACGCTAATGCTAGCGATTTACTGGGGTAAACTTGACTAACTTATTGAGAGCTATTTTTATTTGAACCAAATTACTATAACGAAAATTAGTGGCATTAGCAACAACCTAAACTATTGGGATTATTATCAGATTATTATCAATATCCTGAAATCTATTAGTTGAACTAATACTCAGGGCAAACGCATTTAAATTACTCTTGACTGTAAAAAAAGTTAAAAATCAGCATTTAGCGTTTGATTTAGTTTGCAGAACTCAACGCTATGCCTACAAAAAGTCGCAGTGGGTCTACACTTAGCTTTGTCAATAAACCAGTCTTATTTTCAACTCTATTGAGAAAATACTGTATTGACATGATGCGGACATCTAAGCTGATCCTAAATTATTTCTGTCTTTTGGTAGATGACCAGTAGTTTATTAGATGAATATGCCTCAATATACAGTCATCTAAATTTTGCATAGGACTAAATAAATTAGCTGTATTTGTTGCAAATCCATGATATTTGGCACTATCTGGGCTTTTGTAATTCTTCGTTGAGAAGTAATTTTAGCTATATTGATAATCTTTATTACTTATCAAGCAGATACCTGCATTAAAATTAATTGCTGCTTAGTTGCTACTTAGTATACATCATAATTAAAAAAAATTATTAATTAGCTTGTGTCTTATGTCACCTCATAGTATTGTTTAAACAATTTCCCGTAAATGACAATTCTTTTCAAAGTTCTTTATCGTGTCTTTGGATAC
>JAHHIM010000019.1:0-82702 GCA_019358915.1 Trichormus sp. ATA11-4-KO1 | reverse complement strand
TGTCCAAATGTATCATCAACCAACCGATTATTTTTTCAAGGGCAATAATAAATTTTGTCTAGACTATCAATATAAAGCATTAAACTATGTACAGCATACCATGTGTCCATCAAAACAGTATCAAATGATGAAGAGTGCTGAGTTAAAAGACCGCCCACAAGGGGCGGGGTATCAACCTTCTCTTAATTATCAGATTCCGCCCACAAGGGGCGGGGCATTTACCGAGTGCAAAAGTGCCGAGTATTCTTTTTATTACTCAGCACTCAGCACTCAGCACTCAGCACTGAGTCCAGTAAAAGCTTATGATATACAAGGTTTTGCAGCATGTCTTTCACATGGTCTATCTTGGTTTTACCATCGACATCAGGATTAAAAATGCGGTAATCTATTACCCAAAATTTTTGAATAGTAGGGTTGACATACACGCAACTAACTACACCAATACCTTTGAGGACACCATGCTCATTACCACTATATTGTCTCCTGACTATTTCTATTTTTTCAGAATACCTTTTATCTAAAACGCTATCATCAAATATTATGTAACCATTCGTATCCGGCTCAACTACCTCTTTCACGTTATCCCAGAGTAATCGAGGTGTTAACTTTTCACTCTTCAAATAGTAGTTAATTGCATCATGGCTAATAGTCTCTAAATGCTCTGCCAAATTGGTCATCGTATAATTAATTTGACTACTTAATAAGTATTGGCAGTAGTTAAGTTTAGTAAATCTCATTACCCTCAGCAAGATTTATCTCATACAACCTCTACCTATTTTCTCATGAATATTTCATTCTTTGCTTCCAAAACACCGAATTTACTGCGAAGACAAAGCTTTCCGAATCAAATTACACTAATACAAATGCACTACAAGCTAGCGATCGCCTGTGCCAGTTGCGTAAGTCCTGATATATAATGGCTGTGACATCATACTTAAGCCGTTTAAAATCATCGCTTTTACTACCTGACCCGCACTGACTTTTTCTTCTGACTCTGACCCTATTAAATTATTAATTATTTTTACAATCCCTATTGAATCTACTATTCCTGCCACTATCCCTAAATGGTCTATCTTCTTCAATTCAAGGTCTTTCGTACTAAACATGGCAACAGACACAAATCAAAGTATCTGTTTAAGGGAGCAACGCGATTTTGTGAGGTGGGATAAAAAATAAGCGATAGCGCAAGCGCTGACTTGTCAGTTCACTAAAACTGACATTTGTGTGTAAAGTAATTTTATTTGCAAATAATATACGTAATTACACGATAAATCATCTTGATGAGATATCTCAAAAAGATTGCTAGTAAGTTATTTGACGATTATTTCCAAATATATCTGTGATAAGTCTTTAATACTTGGTATTAATTATGGCAAAAAATAAATTAAATACAGAATTAAAGTATAAAATTTATCAGGACGTTTGGGGTTTGATAAACGAATTAAAGATAGAATCAGAAAAATTATCCCAAGTTTTAGCTATCCATTGACAACGAAGATGTAACATAATTTCTGCGTTATCTTGAAGCCAAAACTTACTATTACCTTTCATACGTAAATTCACAACTTGACGAATTAAACTTTCAACAGCACCACTACCAAGAGGAAGTTTTTTGGATGCGACTTCATTATATTTTAAAAGCCTCCGTCTATAAGCTTTTAAAATATAGTTACGCTCCCGTACCAAAATTTTAAGACGCTCTCCGCTTGCCCCGGAAATAAATTCGTCCATGTTTCTAATTAAATTTAGTGTTTGACCTTTCCTTAAAGTTTTACGTGCCTTTTTAAACCATTGTTGTCGCTCATTATTTGTGCTAAGAGCAGCATCAGCAAAGTCTTGTAAATGTGATGTTGCGTGATAAAAGTCTAATAATTGATAAGTTTCAATTGGGCATTTTAATTTTTTTAGTAAAGGAGGAATGTGTATCCATATCCACTCTGCCCCATCAGCAATCAATAAAACCTGTTTAGCTTCACTTATACCCAAACTTACCAAATACATTTCTAAAATTTTGAGGAATTCTTTATAACCAGAATACGTGCCATCATTAATAATAGGTATTGCCGATGTTCTAATTTTTTTACCTTGTTCATTTACTACATAAATTGTTAGTAATTTTGGCTCCATCCATTCGCCTACAAAGCCATGACGATTTGTTTTTACTTTACGCCTTCCTTTTTTATTAATCCGAATACGGGTACGACCACCGTCCGCAGCGATTACAACACGTTGGTCTTTCAGAGTATTTAAGTTAGATAAACTACCAGATTCTAAGTCATTTAACTTATTTTTACGTAAATCTATTCCGATTTTACCAAAATAATATGTTAGCCGTTCTATTCGTTTTAGACTAATGTTTATTCCCCAATCAATTAGTGTTGTACGTGCAGCTTCAAATGAGCTTGCAATTGCACCATATTTGGCAATTGTTGACCAAACCAAAGGGGTAATACCTTCAGACATTCCTAGCCACTTTAAAAACGGACAAAATCCTTGATTTGAGGTTTTGATTTTTTGCTCCTTGAGCGGAGAATTATCAAATTTTTTACTTGTCGAATTCTTTTCAAGTACATAAGGTAAGTTTAAGGTTACTTCGACATTTCCAATTGTTACTATTTGTCGCTTTTTATAACCATGCTTTTGTGTGTTTGTGCTTCTCCATACTTGTGTTTGAGCAACAGAATAGTCGAGAATTTTCGGTGATATTGAAAGATTATATAATAAAAGAGCTATACATTGTCCAGCTAAAATGAGTGCCTGAACTCTAATTTCTTCTTCTCGCTCTTTGAGCTTTTTTCCATCCCATTCTGGGATGTTAGCAAAATCTAAAAGTTTTGTAACATTTGATTGAAAAGTTTTTATTGATTTATTTAAATCAAGAGTTGCACATATATTTTTTGTCATAAAAGGCAGATATTCCCTATCTAAAAACACTATTTAAAGGGAATCTTACCTTTTTTGTCGTCATTACAGAACAGGTAGTCAGTTTTACTGTATTTATACGCAATATTAAGTAATAAATTTATTTTTGTACTGAAAAGAGGTTATTAGCGATTCCTACGGAGCGCTTCGCTATCGCTGGTTTTTGATCCGACCTCACCAAATCGCGTTGCTCCCATCAATCAGCTCTATCGTATCTTTACTAATAACTTTATTAGTGGGATTTTCTATAAACTGTCTTTTACAGTTTTGACACTGATACTTTGGTTTTTGATGATGAATCCTACCGTTTTTGACAGTATGTTGAGAACCGCAACTGGGGCAAGTAGGTGTTTTGGCTGACATCGAGGCTGCAATATTCTAATTTTAAAATACTTGTACTTTATTACTTTTAACATTTTCTGGCTAAACGATATATTTAGCAATCTTATCCTTGAGAGATAATTCAATCAGCCAGTTAAATAGAATTCAAAATTCCCATAGCTAAAAATGAATAATTTGATTTAGAAATTATCAGGTTTCACTACATATTTACCACTACCAAATATCTTAATTATAATTGTATCAACTCGTTTGCATATCGAGACATAAAAAAGCAATTTAGCGGTATGCGATGCGCGCACACTAAATTAACTTTTTTGGGGAATTTTGCGTAATTAATATAAATATTACTGTTTATTTACAATTAACTTTTGCTCTTTATCTTGCATTTCTAGAAGTTTGGGGAGAGTGACAAAACCATAGCCTTGCTTTTGAAAATTACTAATAATCTCTGGTAAAGCTTGCACAGTTTGGGAGCGATTACCACCACCATCATGCAGTAACACAATACCACCTGGTTGTGCATTCCTAAAAACATTATTGATTAACTTTGGTACCGTAGGGCGCGAATAGTCTAATGAGTCAGATGACCACATGATGATGGCATACTTACTATTTCTAGCGTAGGCAGCCACCCCATTGTGCATGATCCCCCCAGGTGGTCGAAACAAATTTGTTTTCACACCTGTAGTTTTATAAATGAAATCTGTTGTGTGATCAACTTCATAGGCAGCAGCTTGTTGATTCATGTAATGATACCAATGATGCCATGTATGGTTACCAATAGCGTGACCTTCAGCAACTACCCGTTTTACTAAGTCTGGATAATTCTTGACGTTTTGCCCCACAACGAAAAATGTACCTTTGACATTATTTTGTTTGAGAATATCCAGCACTTGTGAAGTGGTCTCAGGCCAAGGGCCATCATCAAAGGTGAGCGCAATTACCTTCTGAGCTTGACTTAGTTTCACAGCCTTAATGGTTGCGCCTTGAAAGCTTGGCGGTGCAGCAGAGGCAAAACCTTTGGTGTTTGCTTCTTGCTGCCAACTTGTGAGCATCGTCGCCTTTAATCCCTCAATACGCTGCTGAGTTCCTACTTTGGCAGCTATACTATTAATATTTTTTATACTTTGCCGACTCTGAGCCTCAGAAGCATTCGGCTTGATTAGCAACATTAAACCAATACTTAAAGTAGCACTTAAGGCAAGCAGCGCAATTAATATTCCTTGCGGCCAAAGAAACGACTTATTATTTTCCACTTCATAGCTCCTTCCAGGGTAGAACCATCAGTAAGAATTCTGACGGTACTTAATAGCACACTTGCTTTTAGATAATTAGATACACAGATGTTTTCTGGTAATTCTGAAATTTTGAATACAGATACACAGAGACTTAATTTAATAGATATGGGCTATAGCTTATATAGCTGCAAATGTAACCTAGATTATCTGGATTTAGCTACTCACTGTTCACAAGACATTTAGTACTACTTAGGTTAATTATCTAACTGCACTACTGAATTATTTGTTGGCAATGGGTCATCTACCCAGAAAGATTTTAGGAAACTAAAAATTATCAATATATGATATATTGTACTACCTACCCCCATTTCTTCTTTTTTAAGAAAAAGTTAAATTTTTAACTTACTGACTGCTGTCTTTTATTTTCATATAGAGCAACAATCAACTGCATATAGTTTCCCATTGTTAAGGTAAATCAAGCCGCTAATCTCTATACGCTTTACTCATTTATTCTCAATAGCTTTAATCGAAATTCAAGTTTTGTTGTTGATGCTGATACTTCAGCTACTTAATAGTTGAAGAGAGTCTAAAATTTTAGTATTTTTTAACCGACGATCAACAGGAGCAAGTTAATTAGGGATATTACATCATTGATATTAGAATTTGAGATACATGTTTACAGTATAAATACTGAATTATGTTGCTACTCGATAAATTAAAAATTTTAATATATTGTTTTATGACATTAGTTGAGGCGAAGATAAATTTATGCAATTTTTTCATCTTTAGTTATAAAAAGTCGATTGGCTAATTACAGTTATTATCTAAATTATTGTCAAAGCATTCTCTTAATTTTTAGATATGCGTCCATTCCGAGAAAAAGAATGGCTATTTAGCTTGCTTGTGGGATCTCTGATACTGTGGCTGATATTTTTGGGAAACTCCCCTTTACGAGACTGGGATGAAGGTACTGTGGCACAGGTTGCCCGCGAAATTTGGCGTGCCCCGGTCGGTTCTATGCGTTGGCTTTACCCTACACTGGCAGGTGAACCGTATCATAACAAACCGCCTTTGATCCACTTACTGATTGCTTGGGCTTACTTCCTAGGAGGTGTAAATGAGTGGACAACACGTCTACCTGGTGCAATATTAACTGCCTTAGGAGTACCTTTGCTTTACTTAGTGGGGCAGTTACTTTTTAACAAAAATTTACCAGCTTTGTTTGCTGCTTTAGTTTACTTAACAATGTTGCCTGTGGTGCGTCATGGACGACTGGCGATGCTAGATGGTGCGAGTATTTCTTTTTTCCTATTATTGTTATTTTGTCTATTGAAAGCACGCTATCACCAACGGTATGCAATGGGTGTGGGAATTTGTCTCGGGCTAATTACTCTGACGAAAGGAATGTTAGTTTTGTTGCTGGGGGCGATCGCCTGTTTATTCCTGGTTGCAGATCGACGATTAGCTTTGTTAAAAAACCCCTATTTTTGGGTAGGAATGTTTTGCGGCAATATTTTACCTTTGGCTTGGTATATTGCTCAATGGCAATATTATGGGGGAAATTTCTTACAAATAAATTTTCAAGCACAAACATTTGATCGGCTTGTACAACCTGTAGAAGGGAATAGTGGCCCACCTTGGTACTATTTAATTGAGTTAATCAAATATGGTTTTCCCTGGCTGCTGTTTCTACCAGGAGGATTATATCTAGCTGGGAAAAAACGTCATACTACTTGGGGTCGTTTAGTTCTGATCGGGACAACAATTTATTTTGTCAGTATTTCTTTGATGAGAACAAAACTACCCTGGTATATCATGCCTATTTATCCATTTTTAGCTTTAGCAATTGGTGTAAAACTGAGCGAACTCTGGCAGCAACGTTATATTCAGGGGCGAATTTGGTCAGTATTTCTGGCTATTATGGCGATCGCAGGTCTAGGCGGATGTATTTACTTTGTTATTACCGATCCCCAGCCTGTTTTAATAGCTATGAGTCTGGTTTTGCTCATCAGTATGAGTATAGCAGCATGGCTAATTCAACAGCGCACTCGCCTGTTTATTCCAGTTTTATTTTCTGGAATGTATCTAGTTTTAGTATTTTTGATGAGTTCGCAATCATGGATTTGGGAATTAAATGAATCTTTCTCGGTCAAGCCAGTGGCGGCATTAATTCGTACCCATGTTTCACCAGGGACAAAGATTTACACATCTTTTGCTTATGGTCGTCCTAGTTTAGACTTCTATTGCGATTGCCAAGTTATTCCCGCAGACATCACAGTTTTACAACAAATGTGGTTAAATAAATCTTATTTGCTGTTAGATAATGCAAGTTTACAGAATATTAGTTTACCTGGTAGTAAAGCTTTAGGTACATCTGAAGAATTTATCCTAGTTTCGCCACTAATTAATTAGTTTTTGAAGAAAGCATTATAAGCTAGCTAATATTATGGTATTACTTTGAAATTGTAAATTAAATTCTGGCTGCGCTTTCAGTTGTTTGACTAAGCTATCAGCAAATTCTGTAGTACTTGACAAACCGGGATGACGTACATTTAACAATACATAGTAAACTTTGCCAAACTCAAAAATGCTACTAACGACCACAAAATAATTGCTCGTTTATTTTGCAGCAATCCTCTACCTGCAAAATTGGGATGGAAATATCCTCTCTAACCCACCCATTGTTCTTGGGCAAATCCTACAGCTATTTTGGCAAGTAATGTTATAAACAAACCCAGGATTAAATATCCCTGGCGAGGATAACGAGATAGCAGCATTCCTATAGCTATAGTCAGAGGGACAATACCATAAGCAAGACGACTTAAAGATATTGTCCCTCCAGAGGCTAGGAGCAAACCAATACCACAAAAGCCATATACTACAGTAACTGGGGTTAATTGGGTACGTAAATGCCATAATACGTAACCACCACCCAAAACCATCAACGCATTAAGTAAGTTATTAATCCATTGTTGGTTTGCTAATAGCAAAAAACATAAAACTAAAGCATACAAACTATAGGCTACTTTCACAAAAACTAAATGTTTACGGAAGCACCATAAAAAAGAAATACTGCCAATAATTATGCTAAACAACAAAGGATGCCAAGGATCTTGAATACTGCCGTATTGCCAATTCTTCTTACCAACTGCAATTTGCATCAGCATATTTAACCAACCCTGCCAATCAAATCCTAGGGATGATCGCCATCCTCGTTGTGCGGCGATAAAAGCTAAAGGCTCGTGAAAACGCAACGCACAATACAAACTAAATAAAAGTAGTCCTAGCGCAGTGGCTAAACCTGCAATATAAGCAATGGGTGGTCTGCGTTCTTTCCACGCTGCGATCGCAAATGCGGGGATCAGTGCTATTCCTGTAGGACGTGTTGCAGTCGCCATTGCACCCCAAAGAGTAGTCCACCCATATTGCTGTTGGTCGAAAGCTCGCAAAGCGGCTGTACTCAAAAACAAATACAATCCTTCTGTGTAAATTACTGATGTAAACATAGACATTGGACACCAGGACATCACAGCCGTAACCCACTGAGCGACTCTGATGCCATAATGCTCCTTCACCCAAAAGTACAAACAATAAATCGCCCCTAAAAATGCCAAGTTGTTTACTAATATCCCTGCCATTTCAAAAGGTAGTCCCAATCGCAGCAAAACCCAAATAATTAAAGGAAATAAGGGAAAGAAAGCTATATTGTGTTGTTTACCATCATTAACAAATTCATAGCCGCTAGTAGCGATCGCCCGGTAATGCACACTGTCCCAGCCGTCAAATAACTCCCAGCCCCATCTGGGTATATTGTTTGTTGGTGATGGCAAATGTGGCGCAATTAGCAACATGGCAGTCCAGATAAAGATTCGACTACAAAACCACATTGCTACAGGAAAGAAAAACTCACTTTTCCATAAAATATTCGTTATTATTATCTGAACTTTCGCCATAAGCTTGAGTATTTCAACAAACTCCTTTGAGCATCCTCTTACTTATGGCTGTAACACAGCCATTTGTCAGTAGCATTTTATACATTTAAATTTATGTTAAGATTAGTAACAAACTGGACATAGAAACTGCCAAATAAAAAAAATTGAGATTTTTTTTGTGGGATGTGTGTCCTCACCCATCCCATAAACCTGGCAGTCAGGATGCCCACCCCACAAGATGGATAATTCATTTTGGGGAAATTTCATATTTGATTAATCACCGCAATTACCAGCATATTTATTTAAACAAATAGTATTTATAATTACATGCATTTTGTAGTTTAATTTAAATTAAGTAATTTTAGTACTAGATATTTCTTGGCTATACTTCTCAGTGAATAACAGTCTCCTTTCTCAAGAATGTATTGATTATGGCGATCGCTGTGATGAATGAGTCCTCAGCAATTTATAGTGGAAGTTGTCTGTAAATCCTTAAGCAATTGTGAAAGCTATTACTCTTGTTGGTTCCACTGGCTCAATCGGTACTCAGACTTTAGATATTATTACTCAGTACCCAGATCAGTTTCGGATTGTGGGATTGGCCTCTGGGCACAATGTGGAGATGTTAGCAGATCAGATTCGGCAGTTTCGGCCGCAAATAGCAGCGATTTGCTCAGAAGAAAAATTGCCAGCACTCCAAGAAGCTATCAAAGACCTTGATCCCCAACCTATTTTACTGGCTGGCGAAGCCGGAGTCATAGAAGTTGCTCGCTATGGCGATGCGGAAACTGTGGTCACAGGTATCGTTGGTTGTGCTGGTTTATTACCGACAATCGCAGCTATTGAAGCGGGTAAAGATATTGCCTTAGCAAACAAAGAAACCTTGATCGCTGGAGGCCCTGTAGTTCTACCTTTAGTGGAAAAACACGGGGTAAAACTACTACCAGCTGATTCTGAACATTCAGCAATATTTCAGTGTCTCCAAGGTGTACCCAAAGGCGGCTTGCGGCGAATTTTGCTCACTGCTTCTGGTGGGGCTTTTCGGGATTGGGATGTAGAAAAGTTGGCACAAGTGAAAGTTGCTGATGCCCTGAAGCATCCTAACTGGTCAATGGGGCGTAAAATCACAGTTGACTCTGCCACTTTGATGAACAAGGGACTAGAGGTGATTGAGGCTCACTTCCTGTTCGGGTTAGATTATGACGATATTGAAATTGTTATACATCCCCAAAGTATTATTCACTCGCTGATTGAGTTGCAAGATACCTCGGTTTTAGCTCAACTCGGTTGGCCTGATATGCGTCTACCACTACTTTATGCTTTATCTTGGCCCGATCGCATCTACACTGATTGGCAAAGACTAGATTTAGTCAAAGCTGGTGATTTAACCTTCCGTGAACCGGATCATCAAAAGTATCCTTGTATGCAGTTGGCTTATGCAGCAGGTAAGGCTGGAGGTTCGATGCCTGCTGTCTTAAATGCTGCTAATGAGCAAGTTGTGGCATTATTTTTAGCAGAGAAAATTCAATTTTTAGATATTCCCCGATGTATCGAATTAGTATGCGATCGCCATCAAAGTGATAACTGTGCAAATCCTGCCTTAGATGACATTTTGGCAGCTGATAAATGGGCAAGACAAGAAGTTTTAACAGTAACTAAAAATTTAGCACCTCCTGCACAGATTTTTTCTGTGAGCTAAGGAGCTAGACCACAAAAAATACTAATGAGGATGGTGATTTTACTTCGCCACCCTCATTACTCTTATCCTTAATTAAAATATTTTTAGTAATCTATCGAAAAAAGTTCCATAATGCACAAATTATTTTGTCGATTTGTGGTATCCTTTTGTGGCAACAATTACTTAAAAATTTTACCCAGTATTTTATATTTTATAGTATATATTGTAACTTGGGTCAATGAGCTTTCGCAACAGTAATTGTTCAGTGCATGAAAATATCCCTTGATTAAATAAAACCTCTCTTACACAAAAGCGACTCTAAAGGAATTGGTATTGTATGATTCCTACCCTGATTATTGCTTGGATAATATTCGTAGTTTTATGGAAGATACTCAAAACTACTGTGAGCAATGCCTTGACTATTGCTGCGATTCTAATCTTATTAAATATTGGTTTTGGCATTACACCACAAGACATTTGGCATCAGATAATGCAGTTGGCTCAAACCGTGTCGCAAATACGAAGTGGTAAGTGAGCAGGATGAAGAATGAAATGATGGGTTTTTCATTCGTAAGCAATGAGGTATGCACCAATTAACTTGTTATTTCAGACTTCATCCTTGATGCTTCAGACTTCTTTCGTTAATTTTTGTGTAATGCGGAAACTTTTGCTAATGCATCTTTAACACTTGCAGGTAACTGACGCATAATTTTACCTCTTTCGCGGTCCAATGCTACTAATGTCACTTTGGCAGTGACATACAATTGCTGTCCATCTGTGGAGACAATGGCATAATCCCAGTTAATGCGAACACCAGTCACCTCAGTCATGCGCGTTTTTACCACTACTGCCGTACCTAACTGAACTGAACGGTGATATCTGACTGCAAGTTCTACAACTGGTAAATCACAACCTAACATGACTAAATCAGCAAATTCAATCCCTATTGATCTTAAACATTCTATCCGTGCTTCTTCCATCCAAGTTAGATAAGTACCATGCCAGGCAATACCTGCATAGTCAGTATGATGGGGTTGCACTCGCACAGGATATTCAAACCAACCTTCAAAGGTCTGATTTGATGGTATGTCAATGGCACTGGTTGATGGTAGCTGTACTGGGCTTGTTTGTTTTTCAGACATATTCAAAATTTATGCGCAACTATGAATTTTTCATATCTGGAATAATACAAAAAAGACTTGTATTGTAAAATGTACTTTTCATAAAATAAATTTTTCATAGGGAGAGAATACAGAATATAGAACATTCTAAATTCTCAACAGTCATTGTTAATGTGAGTTCGATAAACCTCTCTATATAGGGAGTATTTTGTCATGCAGCTTTATCTTCAGAGTTTGATTTTTGTTACTTTTACCTTACTGAGTTTCCTGGGTAATAAAATAGCGTATTTAGAAAAAAATCAGGTAAATTCAAATACTCATTTGAAACACAATTACGGTGAAAAAGCGCAGTCTTTGCCCGACAGAAATGAAAAATCACAAATTGAGCGGCTGAATGCAGAAGCGATCGCCGCATCTGGTCAAGGTCGGTTTGAGGAAGCATTGCAGAGATTACAGCAAGCGCTAGCTATCAGTCAAGAGCTTGCCGAAAGTTCCTGGGAGGCTGTCACTCTCAACAATATTGGCAGAGTTTACCAAAATCATGGTCAGTATTCGCAAGCACTGAGTTTTTATCTCGCAGCCTTACCCATTAACAAAGAACTCAGCCTACAAGAAAAAACTCCTGGGCGATCTCACGTCATCTTAGGTAAGACCTACAGTAATATAGGTTACTTGTTTGAGGTGCAAAACCAACCAAAGCTAGCAATTTTCTTCTACAAGCTTTGCGTGAATAATCGTGAGCAAGCTCGCTTAAATCCATCCGAGCTTTCTGTACACCAACCCGATGCCTACAGCATAACTGTTAGCCAGACATATCGTACCTTAGCTAAAAACTTGCTCCAGCAGCAACGTGTTACAGAGGGACTACGAACGATGGATTTACTCAAAGTTGAAGAACTGGAGGAGTATCTCCAGAATGTAGCTGGTAATCAACGTACCGTCAAAGGCATTAAGCTAGCGTCAACAGAAACACCAATTAAACAAAAATTAGATACAACTTTAGAAAATGCTATTGCACTAGGTAAAGAACTGAAAATATTACGTAAGATTCCTGTGCAAAAGCGATCGCCACAACAAAAACAACGCATTCAGCAACTGGTGACGAATCAGCAGCAACTCTTAGAAGGATTTAATGAATTTATCAATAGTCCCCCAGTCAGGGCACAATTAGACCAACTTAGTCAAACTGCAAGGCGGCAAAATTTAGATTTGGAGAGTATTAACGAAATTCGTGATAATTTAGCACGGTTACCGCAAAAATCGGCTCTACTTTATCCACTAGTTTTAGAAGATAGTTTGGAATTAGTCTTGGTAACTCCTGAGTCTCCGCCAATTCACCGCACAGTTGCACTCAAGCAAGAAAACCTCAAGCAGACTATTTCTACCTTTCGTGCAGCTTTAATCAATCCCAGTCGCAATATTAAACAACCCGCCAGCCAGTTGTATGAATGGCTGATCAAACCCCTAGAAAATGACCTAAAACAAGCGGGTACACAAACTCTCATTTATGCACCAGATGGTCAATTACGCTACATTCCTCTCACAGCCTTATATGACGGTAAATGGTTAGTGGAGCGCTTCAGCGTCAATCATATCACTGCTGCTAGCTTAAGTAATTTGAACACCCCACGGGCATCTACTTTACGGGTTTTAGCCGGTGCATTTACTAAAGGTACTTATAAAGTCGCATTGGGTAATCGGCAAATTGCCTTATCTGGCTTGCCATTTGCCGCTCAAGAAGTGGAAAACTTAGCAGAAATCGTGCCCCAAACCAAAAAACTTTTTAACGATGCCTTTAGTCCTCAAGTTACTGTACCGCAAATGGATGATTATACGATTGTCCATTTAGCGACTCATGCGGCTTTTGTGGTGGGTAAACCAGAAGATTCATTTATATTATTTGGCAATGGCGATCGCGTTAACCTTAGAGATGTCGCCACTTGGTCACTCCCCCATGTGGATCTAGTTGTGTTGAGTGCTTGTGAAACCAGTGTGGGAGGCAAGTTGGGTAACGGTGAAGAAATTTTAGGTTTTGGCTATCAGATGCAGAAAACCGGTGCTAGGGCGGCTATTGGTTCTTTATGGGCTGTAGATGATGGTGGTACTCAGGTACTCATGAACGCTTTTTATGCCACTCTGTCATCAGAAAATATCACAAAAGCCGAAGCCTTGAGACAAGCACAAATTGATTTGATTACCAAAGACTTGCAGCCCAAAGATGACAATCTCCCAGCACTCAACGGTAGCCTCAATCACCCCTACTATTGGGCATCTTTTATTTTGATTGGCAATGGATTGTAATGACTGTACCAATTTTGAGATTTTTTCCTTTATCCAAAATCTCAAATTGTTTGACTATCGCTCAGATATAATATCAAGCTCGGAACATGCTAATTATGCAAAATTCCCCGCGTCAGCCTACACGTTCAGTCCTCTAAATGGACAGGATGTAACCGTAAGGGTGAATAGGTAATGGGAATCGTAGACTAAGCTACAATTACCTATTACCAATACGAAATCTACTAGTAGACCCTTTTTGAAAGTACCCCATTAGATACAGGAATCCTTCTCACTTCTTAGCCAAGGCTTTATTACCTGAACTAGCTGGTGTAGCTTGTTTAACAAGATTAGCCAGTTCCTGCAACTGATTAATTGCCTCTGCACCCTCTAACTTCATTAATTCGCGGTCATCCCGCATTTCCGTCCAAGTAATTCCGTAGTCTGATACCAAGAACCGAATCAGGTGATTGTCGCCCAAGCTAACCATAAACGAAGCACTGTTCATCTGGTCGCCGCAGGTATAACAGGACGCAGGATATCCGCGCCGTTCTAGTACAATTGCCAAGGCTTGTAGATTCATTACCAAGTCTTGGACGAATTGTCGGTGTTGATGCGCTAGTCTTAGAAACACGTTTGTCCTCCAGACACCACAGTCATTTTAGTCTGTTTTATATTTTCTTTAGATTTTTACACCTTCTGGTATTGTAAACTATCCATTACAATTTCCAGACGCTGATGGAGTCGTTAATTGACTACCTTGCTTAGGGTAGTAGATAAAAATTCAGCTTGCCGTATCAAACTATTCAATTTGCAAGTTCAATCGATCAGACAGATTTGATAAATTTAATCTTTTCTTTAGATAGTTCTGTCCAATTAAGTGCTTAGCTGAAACGATCCGCTTTAAGAGTAACGCAAATTTAGTAGCAGTTAACAACAGAAAAGGTACGGATCGCATTTTTACTGGACATATCCTGCTAATCTCTATGTAGGCAAAGGCTTTGACACCACTTCAGTATTTTTTATATACCTGATCAGGTAGTGAGCCTATGTGTTATCTGGTGATGTTTTAGTGCTGCCCAAGTGTTGGGTACATCCAGTCAAGTCCTCCTAGAAGTATAAATGTTGGCAGATAACTTGAGGTTTGGGGTTCGGGGGTCTTGGCTGTGCATGGGTAGATGTTAAGTATTGTGTTCACGATACCAAATACGTCACCTAAATATCTATAGCTCAATACTGAGAATAACTGAACACCGAATACTCATGTTGCCATTTCGCCAGTATTCTCTAATTTCTTAAGGTTACATCGCAAAAGTTAACCAAAATCCCCAAAAATTTATTAGGGATGATCAATGACTATGGTGTCGGCTACATGAGTCTATATTTGTCCAGAGCCAATTCAAGTGCAGAACCCCTGTTTTTGTGGCTTAAATTTATAACCTAGATTGATATAAAACATCAGGTTTACTTATCCTCCAAAAGTCAAAAGAGCTGATTTCACAAAACTCTGTTGACCAATAATATTAGAGACTTAAAAGCTGTCACTCTAGCGTGAGTTATAAATAGCAATTTGAGTGGAAAAAATACAAACACTGGAAAAACCTATGATATCTTTAGGCTTTGCCAACTCAAGCCAGTCTTTTTAAATTGAGTAATGATCTATTATTTAATGTCTTAAATATCATTAACAATAGCTATATAACCCAATCAATAACATACTTAAAGACAGATATTGACCTTACTCAGTGTTGAGTGCTGAGTCAGAAGAAGAATACTCAGAACTTTCGCACTCGATACAGAGCCGCCGCGAATTGTGGGCGGTTTTTTAACTCAGCACTCTTCATCAAGGCTAGGTTTAGAGCTTACCGCGTAGCGGCTCTTTAGAGTAGCCTTTCGTAGAGAAGCTACGGTGTACACATAAGTCTTATAAAGTTGCTTAACAGCCTTATTAAGACACTACTTGCCACCAACCGAAAGCTGGTCCAATAAAACGGATGGTTACCCATGCAACAACCATAACGCCAATACCTATCCAGGCACCGCGAGTAGTCCAAGAGACAAATAGTTCAGCTTGGGTTTTGGTGATGGGAACCCAAGACAAGATCCGAGTCTCTTGACCGTAGTTTTCTCCAAGTGTAGTTTTACGACGCTTTGCTTCACCCATAATCAGCAATTCAAAGTTTAACTTAAATTCTTAATCAATCTTGGCAGTCAACATGCTGGCATCAGAGAGCAAATGTGACTGTTTCTGAAATATAGAGTATCCGAATAAACTGATAATAGCGTTTGTTGTCGACCGATCGCCTGGTAGTTGACAAAACGTAAATACTAGATTTTGCCAACTACCACTAGGTAGAATTTCCTTCATCGCCATGAGCAAATAAACTCGGATCAAGATAGTTAATTCGTGCTAGAGGACTGAGGACAGCCAGAACTTGAGCGCCATAGCTGCGGTTAACCACACGACTATCAAGCAAAGCGACAATACCTTGACTTTCTCTCACTGGTGCGATCGCCCGTTGCAATTCATTTAAGGCGGCTGGCAACAAAAATAACCGGAACCAATCTTGATGCGATCGCTTGTAGTGAGCAACTCTACCAGCCACCAAGGGATTTTCCAAAGATGGTAAGGGCAAAGTGGCAATAATTAACAAATGTGGCGCTGGTAAAACCGTTTGATGCGATCGCCAAAATTCCCAACCACTGATCAAAATGCCATTTTCATCCAAACAAGTTTTTTCTACCTGCACCCGCGAACCAAACTCTGATGCCAGAATCGCTCCTACTTGAGCCTTGAGTGGTACATCACCCACCAAGATAACCGTCAATCCTGGGGCTGTAGCACTCAGACAAAGCAGTGTCCGGACTTTGTGAATAAATGCTGGTTGAAATTCTGGGGTGTTGGGTAATGGCAACTTATGGGGTACATATAGCTGAATTGCTGAACCTTGGCTATCAGAAGAAAACTTCAAACAAGTTACATCATCTAAACCCAGACGCTGACGGAACAATGGAGCTTCGGTTTCCGGTTCTAAAGCACTGCCAATTAATACCACTGGCTGTCTCTGCCAAATAGGTGCGAGAGTTGCCCTTAATTCAATGGGGGCGTAATGTAAAGAAAATAACCCTTGACGACGGGCAATAGTTACCCAGAAGAGAGGAGGGGGAGAGATATTTTCATCAAGACTGGGAAATTGTTGCCAAAAACGTTTCCAGGGTTCTGGGAGTGCTGATACTGACTGTAATTCTAAATAAAGTTGACTTAAAATCTCGGCTTCTAATGGGGAAATCAGATAGCATTCATAGGGATTAGCTGGATGCTGAAATAGTTCATGTGTCAATTGCGCCCGTACCGAACGAATTACCTCAGCTTGGTGGGGACAAGCCAGCATGAGTTGATCCCAGTCATGGGGTTGAATATCTTGGGTGAGTTGATGACGTACCCAATCTTCTAGATCATCGACTCCATCAATAATTGTGGGAATGCCTGGGGGAAAATGAGCAGAAGATGTGATTTGCCCTTGTAACCAAGCCTCAGGGGAAGTTAAAAGTAATCCTGGGAACTCAGATCCAGGCCAAGCGTCACCCGTCCTGATTGGTTTATTGACTTGTAGCCACTGCTGGAGACGGGGAATTTCCACCCTTAACAGACGTTGTTGTACTGCTTCTGGGGCGACAATCATCACAGGGCCATGCCACATCAAGGCAGATGCCACAAAACTAGTGCGATACCGACCTTGATAGCCACAAACCGCCCCTACTTGAATTAAGGCGCTACGTCCTAAACGCAAGGCGCGTGCCACCAACCGTGCCATTGTTAAATGATGCGGCCAGGAGGGGAACCCCGCCTGCGATCGCAGGAAGTTATGTAGTGACAAATGAACTTCAGCCTCAATCACAAGCTTTCAATCCCATAACAAAGTGACTTCTAAACTCCAATAGCCCCATTTCTATTATTCATCTGTCAGTCATTAGTTACCAGCTACTAAACTGTTGACTGATAACTGTTCACTGTTCACTGACCTACACCCTGAATTATGCCAACTTACACAGGAATTTCCAGCGAAGCCTTCAGGCATCCACTGGATCGCCAAGCCGAGCAAGCTTTACGAAATTTACCGGGATTTGATTTAATAGCTCGTAAATTTGTGGAATTTGTCTACGAACGCCCTCAGTTAGTCTATCTAATGGGCAACACCATCCAAGTAGGGCCGCGGCAATATTCCACTATTTACCAGATGTTCCGCGAATGTGTGCGGGATTTGGACATTTACCCAGAACCTGCACTGTTTGTCTTGCAAAATCCCCAAGCCAATAGTTATGCCCTGGGGCCGGAGAATCCTTACATAGTCATAAATACAGGGATACTAGACTTACTCAACGAAGCTGAGATTCGGGCGGTGTTAGCCCATGAACTGGGGCATATTAAGTGTGGTCATACTATTTTAATTCAAATGGCGATGTGGGCGATGAGTGCTGCTTCTGCCTTGGGGGAATTAACCTTTGGTATTGGCAATTTTGTGACTCAAGCCTTGATTTATGCCTTTTTTGAATGGCGACGGAAAGCCGAGTTAACAGCAGATCGCGCCGCATTGTTAGTGATGGATGACTTAAACCCTGTGATGTCATCCATGATGAAAGTTTCTGGCGGGAGTATTAAATATGCTAATGAATGTAGTTTACAGGAGTTTATTAAACAGTCAGAAAACTATCAGTCACTAGATGAAGATGGACTGAATCAAATTTATAAATTCTTGATTTACAATGGCTCGCAAGATATGATGCTCACCCATCCTTTCCCTGTGGAACGGTTACGCTATTTGCAAGAGTGGGCAGCATCAGAACAATACCAGCAAATTCGCCGAGGCAATTATCAGCGATCGCCCGCATCCGGTGCAGTAAATGTAGCAGCAGAACCTTCCGAACAAGAAGTGGAAAATTTGCGCCGCCAAATTGCAGAATTACAACAAGAAATTAACAAAATGAAAAGGTCTGAGTAGCCGAAATTCTCAAAGTCATAGTTACACAAATGCTTTTATCCCCAGGCTGTTAGCCTGAGGATAAAGAGTGCTGAGTAAATTTGTCAAAAAAATCACATTAATTTTTTGATATCATCCCACACTCAGAATTTTTGTAAGCTAAGCATCTGATCAACCGTCACAGGCTGTAGCATAATTTATGTTTTGAGATTCACTCACATTGGATAATACTTTCTGGGTGGACTGCTACCCCCTAAACATGAGTTAAATTTGATGCAAGCATTTTTCCATATGGCAATTCACCTTAGCAAACGGCTGTCTGTATTCGCTAATATTCTGGCCCTGCTCATCTTCATGCCGGGAATTGCCTTGGCTGCACCAGTTCAAATCGCTCCTAATTCTGGTATCCTATTTGCCCAGGTAAGCAATACCTCATCTTCTGAGATTAACCTAACTCCGCAACAGCACCAACAACTCCAGGCTGTGCGTCAGAGAAGAAATCGAGAAATCGAGGCAGTATTGAATTCATCCCAGCGTCATCAACTGGCTCATAGCCTACATTCTGGCAATGATATCAATCAAGCACTAGAAAAACTAAATTTGCAACCAGAACAACAAAACTTAATTAAGGCGATCGTGCAATTTACTAATTTGAAAATGCAGGCCATTTCATCTCGGCATTCCCTACAAATAGGACAAAACTAAAAGTTTTATTCCCAGCACCATATATTTTGGCGACTTTTGGGTGATTCATGTGATTGCAAATATCTGTCACTGTCAACTTTTCCAGCATCTATAATGAATCTTGCCCTACTTAGTTCGTTACCATGTCGGAAGAAGATATCCGTGCCGCTAGGCTGGAAAAAGTCAACCAACTCAAGCAGCTAGGATCTAACCCCTATGCTTATCGTTGGGAGTCTACCCATCACACAGCCCAATTACAAGCAAAGTTTGCCGATTTACCCAGTGGGGAAGAAGTTGATTTAGATGTTGCCATTGCTGGACGCATTATGGCGCGTCGGGTTTTCGGTAAGTTAGCTTTCTTCACTCTGCAAGATGAAACTGGCACTATTCAACTTTATCTAGAAAAAAATCGCATCCAAGAAGGCATGGCAGATATTGATGCTGATGCCTTCAATCACCTCAAACAACTTACAGATGCAGGTGATATTCTGGGAGCCAAAGGCACTATTAAACGGACTGAAAAGGGCGAGTTATCTGTCTACGTCAAACAATACAGCATCCTCACAAAATCTCTGTTGCCCCTACCCGACAAATGGCATGGGTTGACGGATGTTGCTAAACGCTATCGTCAACGCTACGTTGACTTGATTGTCAATCCTGAAGTGCGGCAAACTTTCCGCCGTCGCGCCCAAATTACTGCCGGCATTCGTCGCTATTTAGAAGAACGGGATTTTCTGGAAATTGAAACGCCTGTTTTGCAAAGTGAGGCAGGCGGTGCAGACGCGCGTCCGTTTGTGACTTATCACAACACCTTAGAAATGGAGTTGTATCTGCGAATTGCGACAGAACTCCATCTCAAGCGGTTGATTGTGGGTGGTTTTGAAAAGGTGTTTGAGTTAGGGCGGATTTTCCGCAATGAGGGTGTTTCCACACGGCATAATCCAGAATTTACCTCAATTGAAGTTTACCAAGCCTACGCTGACTACAACGACATGATGGCGCTAACAGAGGGAATTATTACCACTGTGGCCCAAGAAGTTCTCGGCACACTACAAATTACCTACCAAGCTGAATCTATAGATTTATCACCACCTTGGCGACGGGTAACAATGCACGGTTTAGTTAAAGAATATACAGGCTTAGATTTCCATGCTTTTCCAACATTAGAAGCAGCGAAAGTAGCCAGTAAAAATGCTGGAATTCACGGCATAGAAGATGTGCTATCAATTGGCAAATTATTGAATGAAGCCTTTGAACAAAAAGTAGAAGAAAACTTAATTCAACCTACCTTTGTCATTGATTATCCAGTAGAAATTTCACCCCTAGCTAAACCTCATCGTTCTCAACCTGGTTTGGTAGAGCGATTTGAGTTATTTATAGTGGGGCGAGAGACTGCCAACAGCTTCTCAGAACTGACAGATCCCATCGACCAAAGAGAACGTTTAGAAGCGCAAGCCGCCCGGAAAGCAGCCGGTGATTTGGAAGCCCAAGGTGTCGATGAAGACTTTCTCACAGCCTTGGAATATGGAATGCCACCTACAGGCGGTTTAGGGATTGGAATTGATAGGTTAGTGATGTTATTGACTGATTGTGCCAGTATTCGGGATGCGATCGCCTTTCCGTTACTCAAGCCAGAAAAACCCGAATTATCCCCAGAATCAGCAACTTAGCTTGTTTGTAGGGTGCGTTGTCGTGCCTGCAACGCACCATATTAACTTTTTTGGCAGTATTGATTAGTGTCTATTTGCTTACAAAGAAAATTCATGTATATTTACGTAGTGGGTTACTTAGATTAGGCGTTGCTAATCCAAACTTCCATTATGAAAATATCTGGTATTCTCAAGTTACAAAAGTTCGCTATCCTGTCCAGTGGCTCTCTTGCCAGCATATTCGTATTGAGTTTCAGTCATCTAGCCTTAGCACAGCAAACTTGTGTGCGGACAGATGCTGGCAATATTGTGTGTGGGGCGTTAATGCCACAGGGGAGTGATAAAACTACCCCAAAACAAGATGCATCTCGGATAGAAGCTAATGGTTTCAGTTTTCAGCTACAGAATTGCTTGAGAAGTGGCACTAATGTAACGTGTAATCTGCTCATAACCAAAATTGAAGACAGAAGTGGGGACAGAGATGGACTGTTTCTGGTTAATGCTAATAACTCTAGGATAATTAACGTATCAGGGGAAGAATTTGTAGCCCGGAGCATCCAGTTAGGTGAGAAACAAGGTGCATCGGCACAAACAAATCTCGTTTCTGGTGTACCCCTAAAGGCTAGTATCAGCTTTGAAGTACCAGCACAGTTCAGTAAATTGGCACTTTTAGAAGTTGGCTATACATTTTACAATCCAGGATACAATGTACGGACTGCTCAATTCCGTAATGTCACAATTGAGTCAAGATAGCCTGGAATCCCCGTCACTTTAGTGCGGGCAAGATGTCAACTTCTCCTAGCTCATTTGTGATGACTAGGAACTTTGTAAATTCCTGATTTCATCAAGCTTGGCACGCACTGCTTGGATATCTTGCCACATCAACCATTTAGGCGCACCTTGTTCTTTAGAAGGGTTACGCAGTAAGTAAGAGGGATGAAAAATTGGCATACACAAACGCCCTTCCCACTCTATCCACTGACCACGAATTTTAGTAATTCCCCGCTTATCACCAGTTAGACCTTTAACCGCAGTCGCACCTGTTAATAAAATAATTTTGGGGTCAACTAAGCGAATTTGCTCTAATAAATATGGTGTGCAAGCAGTCATTTCGCTAGGTGTAGGCGCGCGGTTATTTTCTGGACGGCACTTATTGATGTTGGCGATATATACATCATTTTCAGTACTTAGTTTTACAGATGCTAAGATTTTTTCTAGCAATTGCCCTGACCTACCCACAAATGGTAAGCCTGTTTCGTCTTCGGTTTGACCTGGTGCTTCTCCGACAACCATAATTGGTGCTTGGAGGTTACCGCGTCCAACTACAGCATGGGTACGATTGTCTCCCAAACCGCAACGGTGGCATCGGTTGCAATCCTGTGCCAACTCGGTCATGTTGGAGTAAGTTCCAGGTGTAATGGCAATTTTGGCATCTGTAGGAATCAAATCTCGTTGGTTCGAGTTTGAGTTATTGAAGAGGCTGAGTTGGATATCGCTACTCATGAAAATCGGGATTTTGGGGTCAGCACCAGGTATTTCATATCAGTGAGATATGGCTTTTTTATTGTATCAGTGAAATTGGAGCGGCAATTGGCGATCGCCTGATCCCACAAGATTTAATTTATCAGCCTTCAGCCTAGGTGCGATCGCCAGCAGCCAACGCATATTCATAATATTGATCATATCTATCAACCTCCGGCTTTTTCTTGCGATAATTTCCAAGGGGGACATGTTTCCCTGTGGCTCGTTAAAGGGGGATAGATGTCAATTAAGCGGTTAGTTTTATTTTTTGTGCTGACGCCGATAGCAGTTCTGTTATCAGTTTCGTCTTTGTTTGGTAGTTGGCAACAACCTCAGTTTCAAAGTCGCTTGGAACTATACCAAACCAATATTGCTCTGCAAGCCCAAGCTTGGCAACCAGAAGATAGCAATGACGAGAATTTACAGGCGATTCAGGCAGCGATACTGGGTGAACAACCTTTAGAAAGTGCCATAAAGCAGTATCAAGAAGCGCGTAAATTAGTTAAAACTAACTGGGACAAGGCTCAAAAGCAACTTGCTCAATCGGAAACTATTCCCGTACCCCCTAAACCTCTACCTAACAATCCTCTGGAAACTAATACTTCTGGTCAACAGCAGCAACAGTTACAGAAGTCCCTCAAGCAACTACAAAAGTTACTGGCTGAATTAGACTTGCGACTAGGTATTTTACAAGCAAAGCAAGGAAAAACGGATACAGCCATCAAAACTTGGAGCGAATTACAGCAGACTCCAGAGATTAATCCGGAATTTCGGGAAACGGCTGCTGTGTTAAGTGGAATGTGGAGTGATCCCCCCCGGTTACTACCTAATGCCCAACAGCTGATTCAACAAAATTTAGATGGTTGGTTTCGCTCTACTTCTTTAGTGCAACTATATAAACTCCAGCAACGCCAAGAAGCCCTATCAACAGTTAAAGCGGCACAACAAGAAGCTGCTATCCAAGCTGTGGTGAAATTAGCTTTGATTGGCACTATTCCGACTGTGGCAGCGTTGCTGGGAATCATTGTCCTGGTTTTTTTAATTGCCCAGCGTCTACTCAAGGGGAAAGCGGCTTTATTAGCTCAAAATGCTGATTTACCTTGGTCAACGCCCTGGGATGTGGAGACAATTTTACAGGTTTTTGTTGTCGGCTTTTTCTTTATGGGGCAAATCTTTGTGCCCTTTTTGTTGTTGTTACTTCCCATTCCCCGACCAATTGTGAATGTCCGACTACAAGCTTTCTCCGTTTTGGTTAGTTACCTAATGGTGGCATCGGGTGCATTGTTGGTGCTTTATTTATCTATCAAGCGCTTTTTTCCGCTACCAGAAAACTGGTTTCGCTTTCGTTTGCAAGATAGATGGTTGTTATGGGGATTGGGGGGCTATTGTACTGCTTTACCGATAGTGGTGGTGGTGTCGTTGATTAATCAACAGCTATGGCAAGGTCAAGGTGGCAGTAATCCCTTATTGCAATTGGCGCTGGAAAGTCAAGACACTGTGGCACTTGGCATGTTTTTCTTTACAGCTGCGATCGCTGCCCCTATTTTTGAAGAATTGCTGTTTCGGGGCTTTTTATTGCCCTCCCTGACTCGTTATGTACCTGTGTGGGGAGCAATTATTTTAAGTAGTTTGTTGTTTGCGATCGCTCACCTGAGCTTATCGGAAATTCTGCCCTTAACAGCCTTGGGAATTGTTTTAGGCATTGTTTACACGCGATCGCGTAACCTCTTAGCTCCTATGCTTCTGCATAGTCTTTGGAATAGCGGTACTCTACTGAGTCTATTTCTCTTGGGTAGTGGTAATTAATAAAACAAGTCGACACGGTTGTAAATCAGAAGAATATTTGCTTTCATCTGCATATATAATGCTAATTTATTAATGCTTATTAATAAGCATTAATGCTACCTTAAGCACAAATATGCTAATAGCAAATATAATTCCCGCAATATTGTTAAGTAGATTACAAAATAGTTAGATAAATACTTTGTATTATCTAGATTAATTCAGCCATTGTTGAGATGTTGATTGCTTTCCTCGGCTGTTTGCGGTCAAAATTATGGGATTGCAAACATCGGTTTACTTATAGGAATGGTAAGCAGTAACCAACGCCGGCTGATAAATTACTGCGGTCAACTAAAGTCGTAACAAGGTTGTTTCCTGGTTGATGGGAAAATGCCTTTTACGACTAATACAGGTACTGCAATTACAAAGTATCCTGCCCATTAGTATCTAACTTTCTCCTAGTCCGGAATTAAAACTAATGGACTTGGAGAAAGATAAATATGGTACAGCAATTTTGATACTAGAGAAATCCTTGGTTGAAAACCTGTACAAGTACTACCCAGAGTCTTGTATTCAAAGTAACTAACAATTAGCGAATAGAACAATATTTTCAGGCAATGTTGTCAGTGTTCCATTTCAAATATTGGCACACGAACTTTGTCGATTAATGATAAATGCGTAATGTTACTTACAAAAAATTAAACATATATTTACCAATTAAATATATTTTCTAGTTTTTTTAAAATTAAAATCTTAATTTTATACTCACTTTTCCCGGAGCAGCAATCATATGGCAAATCTCAATCCTAGTCAACCTACTAAACAGCTTTTAGCTGGTTATTGCGGGATTATTTTCGGAGGGTTTGGTGTTCATAAGTTTATTCTCGGATATGCCCCAGAAGGCTTCATTATGCTGGTTATCTCCTTAATTGGAGGTTCCTTTACCTACGGTGTGAGTTTGTTAATCATGCAGCTTGTAGGTTTGATTGAAGGCATGATTTACCTGAACAAGTCCCCAGAAGAATTTGTAGATACTTACCTTGTGAATAAGCAAGGCTGGTTCTAAAACTTCTGAATTTTCAACTATAAGTCCTGGGTGCATACTTGTAATTTATTTCAACTAATATGCTAAACATCAAACGTAAATATCTCACATGGGCGATGCTAATACTGGTAGGTATGGGCTACTTCAGCGTTATGTCTAGTTTAGACATGAATTATTTTTTGAAAAGCCTAATTGCCATCATGCCAGTCCAGTTGGGATCTGTGATCTACATGACTTACCTACGCTGGAACCAAAGTTGAGATTCAGCAAAGTGCCATAATTTAATAAAGTTAATACTATGACATTCAGTCATAATTCCGAATTTCGCCTACGCTCGAATTAGAGACGCTTTGAGAGAGGCGTTGAATTTTCATAGCGAATCTAACACTTGTCATGCAACTTGCCCCGAAAACCAAGCTTACTCCGGAACCAACTCCTACCTCAGAGAAAATTATCCTCGATGTTGGGGGCATGAAATGTGCTGGATGTGTAAGCGCTGTAGAGCGACAGCTAACTCAACATCCAGGAGTCAAGAGTGCCTGTGTGAATCTGGCTACAGAAGTAGCAGTCGTAGAGTCGGAAACTGGTGTGGTAGATCCAGATGCACTGGCAAAGCGATTGACAACAGCTGGATTCCCAACTCAGCCCCGCAAAGCTAACAATCAACTAACTGGTGAATCTCATCTAGCAGATCCAGGAGAACGCCAACGCCGAGAAATGCGTTCTTCACTCCAGCAGTTAATCATTGCTGGGGTGCTGTTGGTGTTGTCAGGAATTGGACATTTTGGCAATATTGGTGGGCCTGTATTGCCAGTATTGAACAACATTTGGTTTCATTGTGGACTAGCAACAGTGACACTCTTAATTCCCGGTCGCCCGATTGTAGTCGATGGCTGGCGGGGTTGGCGGCGAAATGCCCCTAACATGAATACCTTAGTGGGATTGGGAGCGCTGACAGCCTACACTGCAAGTTTAGTCGCACTACTGTTTCCCCAAATGAGTTGGGAGTGTTTCTTTGACGAACCAGTGATGATGCTAGGTTTTATCATCCTGGGTAGAACTTTAGAGCAACAAGCCAGAGGCCGAGCCGCAGTTGCATTTAGAGAATTACTAGCACTCCAACCACAGGTAGCGCGATTGATCCCCAACCCAGACGTAGAAAAATTAGGCTTGGGGTCAAATATTGTCGAGATTCCTGCTGAACAGGTACGTGTGGGTGAATGGTTGCAGGTGCTACCTGGAGATAAAATCCCCGTTGATGGTGAAGTTCGCTTTGGCCAGACAACAGTGAATGAGTCAATGCTCACTGGGGAAGCAGTGCCAATAATTAAGCAACCAGGAGATATGGTAGCCGCAGGTACCCTCAACCAATCAGGTGCGATCGCCATCCAAGCAACGCGTACCGGCAGTGATACAACGTTGGCTCACATCGTTGCCTTAGTAGAAACGGCCCAAACCCGGAAAGCCCCAGTCCAAAAATTAGCTGATACAGTAGCCGGTTACTTTACTTACGGTGTGTTGACAGCCTCGGTGTTGACATTCGTTTTCTGGTACTTTTTTGGCACTCATCTCTGGACTGATGTCACTATCTCAAGTGGCATGGAAATGGCTCACTACTCCCCACTCCCTACTCACCACTCACCACTCCTCACCAGCTTAAAATTAGCGATCGCCGTGATGGTTGTCGCTTGTCCTTGTGCGTTGGGACTGGCCACACCCACCGCAATTCTCGTAGGAACTGGCATAGGCGCAGAAAAAGGTCTATTGATCAAAGGTGGTGACGTATTGGAGAGAGTAAACCAGCTAGACACAGTTGTATTTGACAAAACAGGCACACTGACTACAGGTAATCCCACAGTTACCGATTGTTTAACGATTGCAGAATTAGGTAATGGCGAACCCTACTCCCTACTCCAACTCGCCGCCGCCGTAGAAAGCGGCACTTACCATCCCCTAGCCAAAGCGATTCAGCAAGCAGCTAAAGAGCAACAGCTATTTATTCCTGATGCTGTGGACTTTCACACGGAACCCGGACTTGGTGTATCTGCGATCATCGAGGGAACATCTGTGTTGTTGGGGAATTGGGATTGGTTGAGTAGACACGGCATTGCTCTAAGTGCAGCCGCACAACAAGTAGCCCAGAAACTAGCAGTAGAAGGTAAAACAGTTGTTGGCGTAGCCGTTGGGGGAACTTTAGCCGGACTAATTGCTGTGCAAGATCCCCTCAGACCCGATGCTCAAGCCACAGTGGACAAGTTACGTCAGATGGGTTTACGGGTCATGCTGCTCAGTGGCGATAGATTAGAAGCAGCTAGTGCTATAGCTAAACAACTAGGACTAGATAGCACTGATGCGATCGCAGGTGTTCTCCCAGCAAAAAAAGCCGATGTGATCAAATCTCTCCAAATGGAGGGGACAACGGGACAACGGGAAACGGGAGATATCAGAATTCCTTACTCAGCACTCAGCACTCCCCTTCGACTTCGCTCAGGACAAGCGCACTCAGCACTCAGAAAAGTTGTGGCCATGGTTGGGGATGGCATCAATGATGCTCCAGCTTTATCACAGGCAGATGTCGGCATTGCTCTATATTCCGGGACAGATGTAGCAATGGAAACAGCCGAAATTGTTTTGATGCGCGATCGCTTACATGACGTTGTGGCATCAATTCAACTGAGTCGGGCTACCTTCAACAAAATTCGCCAAAATTTATTTTGGGCTTTTGCATACAATACAATCGGCATTCCTTTAGCAGCAGGTGTTTTGTTACCTAGCGTAGGTTTTGTCCTTAGCCCATCTGGGGCTGCTGCATTAATGGCTTTTAGTTCTGTTAGTGTTGTCACTAACTCAATTTTATTGCGGCGGTTAGCTCATCGTTTGTAAAAACTCCTATGGGAGACATTGCCATCTCAGGTTAAACTAAATCGATAGTTAGGTATTACCCATCTTCACAAAGGCTATTGAGACTCCTTGTGGAGCCACGGTAATCACGGAGTAGAACAGCTATGTTCTACTCTTACCAGTAAATACGCAATTTTATTTTTTCTCAAATTCATTACCACAGACTGTAGTGCGCGAGAATGGCAGGAAACGATACTAAACAAATCTTAATTAATCACACTTCTAGCGATTGTGGCAACGATGTATCAATGGCAACTGAAACTCATGAAAGTCATCTCCTAATACTTGAAGACGATCAAGGTCGCAAAGAATTTTCTCTGGAACACCCCGTTTACTCCCTTGGCAGAGACCGCGAGTGCAATATCCGCTTGGTGTCTCAGTTTGTCTCGCGTCGCCATGCCACATTAGTGAGATTGCCACGAGAGCAGAACAGTCAAAGCTATTATTACCGGATTGTAGATGGTGATGCTAAAGGAAAGTCTAGTGCCAACGGTTTGATGATTAACGGGCGTAAGATGCCGGCTCACGACCTGAAAAATGAAGATGAGATCGTTTTTGGCCCTCAGGTACGTGCTATCTATTATCTATTAAAAAATACTCAGCGATCTGGACAAACGGATGCCAGCGAGTATGATATTACACTCATCAATCCCGGCATGACCGAAGATGAAGATATTGAAGAATGAAAACATACCCACCCAGGTAGGTTTTGATTATTGACTGGCTTGCTTTTGGCTAGAGGTAGCTTGGCGACATACCAAAAAAACAATTATCCCATAGTTGTAGTGGCGTGCGTTAGACGTTACATCATAACGCACCATTTTGACTTTGCGGTGCATGGCGCGATCGCTTGCGCGCGGCCATGTCCGTAGGGCTATGCTCAAACTTAGACTACAAGCAGATATAACTTACGCAAAACCGCTACAGAGTGGAAACTATCAACTAGCAAAACTTTCAATCAAATGCCAATGGCGACAATCTTCAATCGTCTGTTTGATGAATTCAAACATTTGTCGGCAATGATTATCAAGTTGTAGTGGCAGTTCCTCATTTTTCATCACAATACTCATCCGAGTTTCCGTTTCGGTAGCACTTGATCTCTCAATCAGTGCTTCTACTTTGACCAACTTGGAGAAAGAAACATTACCAGGAATTTCCCGCGCCATAATGTAATCAGCTGTGTAATATTGAATCTCCAAATCACAATCTTGTAAAAGTTCTACAAGTAATGGCTGGAGATGACCAATAGGAACAGCAAGAGTAAATGAACAGGTATAGCGAGCCATAGTAGCCCCACCCCTTACAACACTCCGTTCATCCTATAATATCGAAGCATCGAAACGGTAAATCATTATAGATTCATTTAAAGAACTAAAATTTTGCTATCACCCCAGAGGAAGGTAATGCCAGTTAAAAATTCGCTAAAAGACTTTAAAATAAGGGTTTGGTGGAGGTGCAGATGAAGGTAGCAATTACTGGAGCAACGGGATTTGTCGGTAGTCGTTTGGTAGAACGACTCCACAAGGATGGTAATAGAGTACTGGTGTTAACCCGTAACACTACCTTTGCCCAAAAGGTTTTTCCCCCTGGGGCTTTTTCTCATGTAGAAATTGTTGCTTATACACCGACAGTATCTGGTTCTTGGCAAGAGGCGATCGCGGGTTGTGATGGTGTGGTTAATTTGGCAGGAGAACCCATTGCTGAGGAACGCTGGACACCAGCACAAAAGCAGAAAATCCTCAATAGTCGCCAGCTAGGCACACAGAAAATAGTTGAAGCTATAACCAAGGCTAATCCTCGCCCCAGTGTGTTAGTCAATGCTTCAGCTATTGGCTACTATGGCACTAGCGAAACCGCTACCTTTGATGAAACGAGTTCATCTGGTAATGATTTTCTCGCCCAAGTATGCCAAGCTTGGGAAGCAGAAGCACAAAAAGTTAAAGATGCTGGTGTGCGTCTTGTAATTCTGCGTTTCGGCATTGTCCTGGGCAATGGTGGTGCTTTAGGCAAAATGATTACACCGTTCAAACTGTTTGCTGGTGGGCCTATTGGTAGCGGTCGGCAGTGGTTTTCATGGATTCACTTAGACGACTTAGTCAGCCTGATTCTGCAAGCTTTAACTAAACCAGAAATGGAAGGCGTATATAATGCCACTGCCCCTAACCCAGTACGTATGGTAAATTTAAGCCAAACTTTGGGGGAAGTGATGCATCGCCCTTCCTGGTTACCTGTACCAGCTTTTGCTCTAGAAGCTCTGTTGGGAGATGGGGCGATGGTAGTTTTAGAAGGTCAACAAGTGCTTCCTCAGCGTACCTTAGAAGCAGGCTTTGAGTATCAATATCCTCATTTGCCATCAGCGCTCACACAAATTCTTAACTAGAATAATTTTTATTAGCTCGTAGTGAGGACTGAAGTCCTTACCCTACGGGTAATGCCTCCGGCACGCTGCGCTTACCGCGCAGCTATGCCCGTCAGGGCTTTACGTTAGTCGCTCATGGGGGAAACCACGCCACTTGCTCCACTACAGCGCTGCGCGCATCCTGCGGCGGGGGAGCCACTCCGTTGCGGGGGGAACCCCCGTTGAAGGAAGTGGCGTGAAACCCCCAAGACCGCGCTAACTCACTACATACCTTTAATCAGCCGAAAATTTGCGAGATACCCAACTAATCAAACCGCTAAGAATAGCGCCACCCATAAGGATACCAATTGCTGGGTTAAATACAGGCATCCAAAGTTGATGCCATAAATCTAAACCCAGATTTACTCCCGCAGCATCACCCATCGCTGCGATCGCTAACCAACCAAAGCCTAATAACACTAAGAATACATCAGCAACTAAAATCAAATTTAGCCAGTTTAATAATTTATCTTTCATCAGGGAGTAGGGAGTAGAAGTCAAGTTATTTCTTCTTTATCCTCTACTTCTGTGCATCTACTCCCCAATAAACTTTAATTATTCTTCAAATAGCCAAGTTTTAACTTTCGCCAAACTCTGCCAATCTGGTTTTCTATTTAAACCGTCGGCAATGCTATCTTTGATTTCATCTTGAACTTCTGGGCTGACAAAAATTAGCTGTTTGACAAAATCAATGTGTTGTCGCAAACCCTTTTGACCTGTTTCTAGCATTGCTAAGGCGAGATTAATCCTAGCTTGTGGATCTTGTGGATTTAACTTTACTGCTTTCTGTGCTGCTTTGTAAGCCAAGTTGGGTTTGTTCTCCAGCAAATACAACCAAGCTAAACAAATCCACGCTGAACTAGTTTTCGGAGCGCGATCGCACACTTCTTTAAATACAGGGATTAAAGATTCTGCTGCTTCGCCAGCTTTGTAGCGTTCTAAACCTGTATCAAACAGGAACTCAACTGTTTGAGCCATAGTAAATTAGTTAATAATCATATAGTCAATAGTCAGTCGTCAATAGCAACTGACAACTGACCACTGACAATCTTACACTCCAAATGACTTGCCGCAACCACAGGTTTGAGCTGCATTGGGGTTCGTAAATTGAAAGCCACCACCAATCATGGCATCGCTGTAATCGAGCATTAAGCCATAGAGATATAATAAGCTTTTGCCATCACAAACAATTTTGAAGCCATCATAGTCAAAAACTTCATCCTGAGGGGTGATCTTGCTGGTGTCTTCAAAGTCCATCATGTAAGACATCCCAGAACAACCACCTTGACGTACTCCTACTCGTAAGCACAGTTCTTCGCCTTGCTTTTCCCGCAAGGATTTGACTTGGCGCAAGGCGGATTCACTCAGTTGAATTCCACGTTGTTGAGACTGAGTTGCTTGTGTCATTTGTTTTTCAACTCCTTTAAGTGGTCTAACCAGTAACCTGTCTAGGCTTGTTATTGCCCTTGGGTTGCCCTTCAGTTTTTGTATTTATTCTAGCGGTATTGACAAATCGCTAGTTGCCAAATTGTAAACACTCCGTCAAAAGTAGCCAAAGATTTTTATTCTAGAATTGAGGGATTCGGGATTTTTGGGAATTTAAGCCTTGTGGCAACCTGAGTTGCAACCACTCTTCAGGCATAGCCAGGAAAATTTGATCCGAGGCTAGTCATTCCCCATAGTTTACTTCTAAATTGCTTCGTTTTGATTAACTTACTCTATGACAAGTTTTAATCGCTCTACCAGTCGTCGATTGAAGACATTAACTCAAATTCCTTCTGTATGGGAGGGCGATCGCCGTCCAATGTCATCATCACCAGCCCAGCATTCAGACTCAGAGGCAAAAGGTGAATGTATTCTTTGGGTAGATGGTTCACAAGGTGTTGTACGCGGAATGGACGTGGTACCCCCCGAAACAGGGCCGGAAGCAATTGTTCGCACTTTAATGCGGGCAATGGAACATCCCCATAGTCCAGGTAAACCCGCCAGACCCCAAAAAATTGTGGTCAAAGACCGGGAAATTCAGTTTTACTTGCGCGGCGTGTTGCAAGATTTGGATATTGCCATTGATTACGCCCCAGAATTGCCCTTGATTGATGAACTGTTTCGTGGGTTTAGCGAAGTCCTCGATAGCCAAATTCCCGATTTACCTCCACAATATGCACAAGTTTTACATGATAAAGCCTTGGCACTTTGGCAAGCAGCACCTTGGGAATTTTTGGAAGAACAGCAAATCTTGTCAATAGAGATTAATAAATGGGATGTTGGTACACTCTACGCCTCAGTGATGGGAATGCTGGGGATGGAGTACGGAATTTTGTTTTATCGCTCTGAAGATTCTCTCAAGCAGTTTCGGGCAGCAGTTTTACGGGATGACGAATCACAAGGGCGTTTAGAAGAAGCTTTTCTCAAGCAAGATTGCCTGTTTCTCACCTTTGAGCATGAGGACGACATCGACGAAGATGAGGATGATTTAGTCGATTTACCCAGATCAGAAATTGAACCAACTTTCGGGAATATACACCCTTTAGAAGGACTGCGGTCTGTTTTGTATGATGAGGAGGCACTTGCAGTCTTCGTTGCTCTAGAGAGCCTTAGCCGCTTTATCCGCGATTATCGCCGCCAGCTTCAGAATGAGAACTTTCCCAGTCTCAGCCGTCGCTATCGCATTTCTCTGCCTGAATCAGAGACAATATCAATTAAATCCGTGTCCGTAACTGTCTCTACCATGCCGCAGTTGGCAGCAGAATTAGAGGAAATGGCAGGTTTTGGTGTCCCAGAGTTAGAGATGGGGGAGCAAAACTCACCTGTATTTCGTTCCTTGCGAGATGACTTGATCCCAGAAGACTCTTTCCTCAGTCTGGGAGTCATGTCTTGGGAAATGCTGGATTTCCTGCGTCAAGGAGTTAAATATCATCAAGCTGGTGAAATTCCCAAAGTTGGTGACGGATTACCTGTAATTTTAATTCAAACCTCCCGCCCCAAAGCTAAAACTGTAATTGAAAATATTGAGGCGGCTGGCGGACTTAAAGCAATTTGCTTTAATCCAGGTGCTGATCCTTTCGATGGCGATCGCTATGACTTGGGTTTGTTGCAAACTCAAAATGATGAATTGTTTTTATTCGGTGAATTTTTAGATGATGACCCCACTCATATAGAAGCCCGCAAAAAATGGAATCAGCGCTGTAAGAATACCAAGGGCTACTGTGGTTTGATCATTGCCAAAGGACTGACGGGAGCTTCCCGTGGTAATCCTCAAATGCGAGATATGATGGCTTTGTTTGAGGCGCGATCGCTTTCACCTAAAGATTTAGGTCTCGGTACTCTCCAACTCATGCCGCAATTTCAATTGGAATAAAATTCACACAGTCACCACAGATATAGCAGGGAACAAGCTTGAAAGTCTCTTGGTGTTCGGGTTTTATCTTCAGTTTATGTCCTCAGTTATCTGGCAACTGCTATAAGTAAAACACTTACCCAAATTGTGGTTATTTGGTGTTGCTCTGTGGTTTTTCACTACCACTTGTTACCATTTCAAATTTTGGCCAGGTATTAATATTATAGCACGGTACTTTATCTAAATTTCATAAAGTACGTATATTTTCATGCTTTTACGGTAACCTTCTAGGAAGATTAAGTTGGTGAAAACCACTAAATACTCAACCAAAAATTGGTAAAAATTGAGTTTCTCTCCAGTTTAACCCACTGATTTTGATATTTTCATCTCTAATCGGCTTTTTTAAAACTGCATGTTCTAAGAACTGTCAACATAATTAACTAAAAATTTAGATATACTCCTACTTCTTCATGTTTTTTTTATAAAGAATAAAAGTCCTAGGAAAAACCCTTTTAATAAAGATTATTTAAAGCCTAAAAATCACGGTTATAATAGCCTTACCAGAAAAATCGGAAGCAAATTTTCCTTTAAAATGGAACTTGCTAACAAATGATTTTTGTCTAATTTCCGGAGGAATTGAGCAAGAAATTTACAGCTAATTTTGCATACAGGAGTTTAGTACATCTTCTAAATCAACAATGGATAAAAAACTATTTATAGATAATCCAACTTGTTGAATCAGATAAGTAGGTCAAGAAAATCCCATTTCCCATAAGCTACGAGATGTAAGTAAACCGGAACAAAATCAATTAATTGGTGAAATATGTCAGGATAAATAATTATCAACTGGAAAAAGATTAAAGTAATTCATCATTCCTAGTTAAGAGTCACACCCTAAAGATCAAATTAATGAATTTGTGGAAAATAGTGGTTGATTCTAAGAAGAATTGCTGGGAAAAATGGGTTATCTACACTCAAGCATCTGTACCCTCTCTTATTTCTTTGATCATCAAGACTTGTCAACCTAAGCAATCAGATTGAGATAACGGCGCTGGTAGTCCGTACCAAATGAATAGTTCCTAGTCTCTAGGCTAGAGGAAGCGGAGCATATGTGGAAACAAAGGGAAAAATTCACCACCTTTGATCTAGGACTCGAGGTCATTAGCTCGGTGAGTATCCAGTTGTATGAAACTAGACAGATGGAAAGAAACTACTTTCATCTTCATAGCGATCGCTGGTTGGTAGGTACTTTGAGGTGATAACTCACCATATATAGACATACACTATAGTGCGCCTACCTAGTACCACTCTGCAAGCTGGAAGCAAATGTTATCTCAAAAGATGTTTAGTTACCTTGAGTGGGAAAAAAGGTCAAATGCTTTTTACCAAAAATAATTGGGGAAATCTTGATTGAGTGAATGTAGATATCTCAAGTTCATTTATAGAATTGAATTGTCAGGTTTTGATGAACACCTTGTTGGTGTAACTGTCTTTACCAGAGAGTGTGCGCTATCTTTCCTGTCACAAGCGTAATTCTATTCTTATATTTTATTGGACAATGATCAATACATTTGACAAAGAGGACATTTTTAATGCTCGTGGCGTTGCTTGTTTCTTGACACAAACTCTGATAATCTTATCGTCTTCGTCTTGAGTTAATTGCTTTTTTGATGATGTTAATATACAGCAGACAGCATGATAATGACTAATAAAAAATGGGCCGTAAAACGCATAACTGTCAATTTAGCAGTACAGGAAGCAGAAAAACTGGAAAAATATTGTCAGCAAACAGGTAGGCCTGCTACAGATGTAATTCGTGAACTGATTAGAGGCTTACCTACATCAGATGACAGCAAGTAAGGATATGGTTTTATGGCTTCGTAGGTCATCACTTTTCTATGCCGAAAATACTTGTCATGCTTTTTTAGTCCACATTTACTGAATAAAGTTTGTATATCCAAGTAAAGACGCGATGGAACAAGCTTATCTAGTCAGTTTCTAGAATTTAAAGGAGTATTGAAGAAGAATGCAAAATTTAGAATGCAATGAGGTAGGTTTAGATCACTACCTAATTTTACTCCTTCGGAGAACCCGCAGGATAAACAACTCAATGATCAGTTTAGTGAGAGTTTTAAACTCAACGATTCATCTACCTATCGTCCAGAATTCAGCATGAATTCTGGCTCTTAACTACTGCATTATTTCTTGATTTAAGATAAATTTATTACCAAAAGACCTAGTGCTATTGTGCTTCTACACCTAGTGAAGTTGACATAAATAGCCAATTCCGACACCAACCCAGTTACAATCTGTAAAGAAACTGAAAAGGTAGGACGGAATGCGTGTTGCAATAGTAGGTGCGGGACTGGCGGGGCTAGCAACTGCTGTAGATTTAGCTGATGCTGGCTGTGAAGTCCAGATTTTTGAGTCTCGTCCGTTTGTTGGTGGTAAAGTCAGTAGTTGGGTTGATCATGATGGCAACCATATTGAAATGGGGTTGCATGTATTTTTTGGGTGCTACTACCAATTATTTGACTTGATGGAAAAAGTGGGGGCGTTGTCAAATTTACGCCTCAAACAACATACTCATACTTTTATTAATAAAGGGGGCCGCACCGGCGCTTTAGATTTTCGCTTCTTGACAGGTGCGCCTTTTAATGGATTAAAAGCATTTTTTACGACTTCTCAACTGTCATTACAAGATAAATTGCAAAATGCGATCGCCTTGGGTACTAGTCCCATAGTCCGGGGGTTGGTAGATTTCAATGGGGCGATGAAAACTATCCGCAACTTAGACAAAATTAGCTTTGCTGAATGGTTCCGCAGTCACGGAGGTAGTGAAGGTAGCATCAAGCGCATGTGGAATCCCATTGCTTATGCTTTGGGATTTATTGATTGTGACAATATATCTGCCCGTTGTATGTTAACTATCTTTCAGTTATTTGCCGCGAGAACCGAAGCTTCAGTTTTGCGGATGCTGGAAGG
Organism: Trichormus sp. ATA11-4-KO1; assembly: GCA_019358915.1. GTDB lineage: Bacteria > Cyanobacteriota > Cyanobacteriia > Cyanobacteriales > Nostocaceae > LEGE-11386. The sequence continues at coordinate 45,911 of JAHHIM010000019.1, read as the reverse complement.
TTCTCCAGATGAATATTTACACAAGCCGATACTCAAATATCTGGAAGCCAGAGGCGCTAAAGTTTACACTCGGCGACAAGTACGGGAAATTCAATTTACCGAGTCAGGTGAAGAAACTCACGTCACAGGCATCATAGTTGCTGAAGGTGACACAGTAGAAACTATTACGGCTGATGCCTACGTGTTTGCTGGCGATGTTCCAGGAGTACAGCGAATATTACCCCAAGAATGGCGCAAATGGGCAGAATTTGACAATATTTATCAATTGGAGGCCGTACCAGTAGCCACAGTGCAGCTGAGATTTGATGGCTGGGTGACAGAACTGCAAGATGCAGAGCAACGCCAACAGCTAAATCATGCAGCCGGGATAGATAATTTACTGTATACCGCCGATGCTGATTTTTCTTGCTTCGCTGATTTGGCTTTGACTAGTCCTAGTGATTATTATCGTCCAGGACAAGGGTCGTTGTTACAGTTGGTACTAACACCAGGAGATCCTTTTATTAAACAAAATAATGAGGCGATCGCCCAACACGTCCTCAAGCAAGTTCACGAATTATTCCCCTCATCGCGGGAATTGAATATGACTTGGTATAGCGTGGTAAAACTGGCGCAGTCTCTCTACCGGGAAGCACCAGGGATGGATGTATATCGTCCTCACCAAAAAACGCCAATACCTAATTTCTTTTTAGCTGGTAGTTATACACAACAAGACTACATCGACAGTATGGAGGGAGCAACCATTTCCGGACGGCGTGCGGCAAAAGTGATTCTGGAGAACGTCAAGAAATAACCTATACCGCACCAGGTACAGAGAACGCGGAGGAAGAAAATGGCAGACTGGTTAGAGCATAGTGTACAGATAGAAGTAGATGTTCCGATAGACTTAGTATGGAGCCTCTGGTCTGACTTAGAGCAAATGCCTCGTTGGATGAAGTGGATTGATTCAGTGAAGATTTCGCCCGATGATCCAGATATATCACTTTGGAAATTGAGTACTGGCGGTCTGGAATTTAAATGGAAATCCCGCATTCTCAAAGTTGTACCTAACCAAATCATCCAATGGGAATCAGTTGATGGTTTACCGAATCAGGGCGCAATTCGTTTTTACGATCGCCACGGTAGTAGTATTGTCAAAATGACTGTTTCTTACGCCATCCCAGGTATTCTTGGCAAAATTATGGATAACTTGTTTTTAGGACGGGTGGTAGAGTCCACAATTCAGGCGGATTTGGAAAGGTTTAAAGCATATGCTTTGAATGTCAAGTCAAATAGCTAGCGTAGTTCTTAAATTACCTTAGCTATTTTACTCAACAAAAAAACTTCAACTATGCGGCGTTACACACTGTTGGTTCTGGTAGTGAATCGCCCGCAGCTTCATAAGCAATAATTAGAGATTCTAAGGCTTCAATGCCGTTGGCTACGGCTAATTGGTAAGTTTCCCCATGAGTTCGCCATTGTTGTCCGGGAAAATCTGGGAATCCTACCAAGAAACAATTGTCTTCCTCTGACCATTGAATAATCATTTTGTACTTAAGATGACTCATCTTGTCTTTTCCCTTTAACTTCCTCAATTGCTTGTTTTGCACCATTCTCTTGGTAGAATTTAGCATCTGCTCCATCTTTTCCTGAAAGCGTGAATTTCCCAGCATATAAGGGATGCACCCAGTTAGTATGACTTCCTTTGCCTGGGAGTTCTGTAAAACCACTTTGGCGAAGCATTTGCTTGAGTTCCCGAATCTTTGTGGTTATTTTCACCATAAAAACAATGAGACACAAAGAAGATTGATATTTACCAAGTTGGATCACTGTATAAATTTATAATCATTTCTGATTGTCCTGGCGACACTGCGGAAATGCAAGCACGGATAACTTCACCATCTTCAAGTTCCACTGTGCAAGCGTGACAAGACCCCATAAGACAACCAGTAGGAATAAATACCCCAGCCCGTTCAGCTACATCCAAAAGGGCTTCCCCCACTTCGGCATCAACAGTAATATCATCTGGCAAAAAGCGGACACGAATATTCATGAAACACTAGTTTAGCTAAGACAAAAAAGGTGTTAAATCCAAGTGATTTTCAATTTCCGTGGCGAGGGAGTCTAAAATCTGCTCTCGCTGTTCCCGATAATTGGCAACACCAGTTGGTAAAGATTTTAAACCTCGTTGTTGACGCAGGCGATTTAACCAAGCACGCCGCCAAGGGCCATTGTCAAACAGCCCGTGGAGATATGTACCCCAAACGGATTGACAACTATCCACTAACCCTAAATTAACATCATCAAATAAAGGTTGGTAAGCTTGGTTATCTCCTTGTTGTTCGATGCGCGATCGCCCTTGGTGGATTTCAAAGCCATTCACTGGTAAACCCATCTGGGGATAATTTGAGCTAACTTGGCGCTGGCGGGCAATTTTTTGTCCTGTAATTACAGTTCTAATGGGTAGGAGATTTAGTCCTTGAAATCTGCCGGCTTGTCCTTCTACTCCTTCAGGATCGGCGATCATTTGCCCCAGCATTTGGAAGCCACCACAAATACCCAAGACTGTACCACCAGAAGCGGCATAGTGTTGAATCGCTTCTGCCATCCCGGTTTTTTGCAGTAGTAGTAAATCAGTGATTGTGGTTTTCGTCCCTGGGATAATTACGGCATCGGGATGTCCTAAATCTTGCTTGGGACTAAGAAATTTTACTGACACCGTTGGTTCCGATTCCAAGGGGTCAAAGTCAGTAAAGTTGGCAATTCTAGGTAAACGAATAACGGCGATATTCAGGTCTGTATTGCTTTTGTAAGATTTACGTTCCAACAGATCAAGGGAATCTTCTGCGGGAAATACTTCTTGAAAATAAGGTATAACACCAACAACGGGGATACCAATACGTTCTTCCAACCATTTTATCCCCGGTTCCAAGAGCGATCGCTGTCCCCGGAATTTGTTAATTACTATACCTTTAATTAATTCGCGTTCGTCTGGTTCTAGTAACTCTAGAGTCCCGACTACATGGGCAAAAGCTCCACCACGATCAATATCAACTACTAATATTGTTGGTGCATTTAAATACTTTGCTATTCGCATATTAGTCAAGTCGCGGTGCTTGAGATTAATCTCCGCCGGACTACCTGCGCCTTCACAGACTAGCAAATCAAATTCTGTGGATAAATGTTTGAGAGATTCTTCAATTGCTTGCCAACCCAAATCAAAATATTGTTCGTAATAATCTGAAGCTCTAACTTTGCCTACAGGTCTACCTTTGATAATGACTTGGGATGTCATATCCCCTTGGGGTTTGAGTAAAATTGGGTTCATTTCTACCCAAGGAACAACACCTGCGGCCCAAGCTTGTACTGCTTGAGCATAGCCAATTTCTCCCCCATTGGCAGTGACATAAGCATTCAAAGCCATATTTTGACCTTTAAAGGGAGCCACTCGCCAACCACGCCGCGACAAAATGCGACAAATAGCTGTAGTAATTAGTGATTTCCCTGCGTGGGATGTTGTTCCCACTACCATAATTGCTTTCATAGGTCACTATCAATTTTTCAAGTCAGGGGTAAACGGTAATATGGCAATCTGCTCGTCAACAGTGAGAAAGCCGTGAAGCTGTGTCCCGGAAACAAGATAGACCTCATTGTCTCTTCTATAACCTTTACCAAAACCTCATAAATCAGTTAGATGATCATGGTAAAGACTTTATTAAGAGGTGTGATGGTTCTCCGTATATATTGTTCCCGTTGACTACCTCATCCTAACTCTGGGGTTTTTGATTCTAGAAAGGTAGTCTGAACCAGTAAATCACCGCATTATACAAGCGATCGCGCCATGAAGGAGTAGGCCAATTTTTTCCCTGATATTGTTCTAGTAACTGGTGACCTAGAGGAGTGAGGCGAAAACTATCCGTAATTCCTTGTCCGTCAACTTCTCGCCGCAGCACACCGACTTGGATCAGCCAGCCCAAAGCATTATCGCACGCCAATTCTGACAAAGGGCGTTTAGTGTAGCCATGCTTAACACCATTTTCTAAGGCGATCGCCCCCAATGGCACACTCTGGTGACGCATCGCTGCAAACAAAGCAATATTAAAGGGAGAACAGACAAGCGATCGTTCAGCCCTTTCTATTGTGCTACGTGTGTAGGAAAATGTCTTTGGGGTTGAAGAATTCACAGTAGGCATTTTGGATTTGGGGAGTGTACTTCGACTGCGCTCAGTAACTGGGGAGTGGGGAGATGAGGAAAACTTTTTGTCTCCTTGTTCCCTTGTCTCCCTATCCCCCTATCCTCTAGTCCCAGTTTCTTTGGTAAATTATTTAATTATTGTAAATTATTGTAAAATATTTTTTACTCCTATAAATATAATAAATATAAGGCTTTTCACACTTTAGCTTGTACCTCGACTTTATCCAAAATTAAGAACTCGGTTTTCCTTATCCGGCAAAAACCCTGGCTTTTTGGCAAATACTTTTTCCATGTCACTGATCTTCGAGCAAGCCCAAAAAGTGAAACTACTGCTCCACAATGGTTTCAGCGTCAGGTTTTGGGTTTCGTAAAAATGGATAAAGTCGAGCTTAGAGGGTAGACGTCGCGGATAGTTTTGTTCGTAACTTATTTAGAATTACTAGATATATTTGATAATTTAGGAAATAGCTATTTAGAGGATAAATTTCCCACCTATTCTAATATTTGTGGAATACAACAAATCACACCAGAGCAAAGATATATCTTTCGGTATATGACTTGATATCGGGTAACTTTAAAATAGTGTTACGGCAAGAATCCTAATTTATAATTTAAAACCACAGATAGTTTATCTGTGGTTTTTTTGCCATAATATCGAGAGTGGTAACTCTAAGAAGTAAAAAGATAGGACTTACGCACAAGTTACGAAAGAATCGTATCGCAGAGGCACAGAGAACACGGAGGAATGAGAGTTAGAGAAGTATTTTGCGTAAGTCCTAAAATATTAGCAAGTTAGTAACATTCAGAATGCTATCTTAGAAGTAAGGTCATTGGCTGAAGTTTAAGGAAATTGCTATGACTACAACGCTCTTAGAATCTAATTCTATCGAGTCATTGTTAGGGAAAGAAGCAGAATATCTGCTCACCTACAAAGCAAAAATTTCACGGGATTTACTACATTTACCAGGCTCAGATTTTATAGATCGAGTTTGGTTAAATAGCGATCGCCATCCTCAAGTTTTGCGTAATCTCCAGCAACTTTACTCTGCTGGTCGTTTGGCACATACTGGCTATTTGTCTATATTACCTGTAGACCAAGGAATTGAACACTCAGCTGGTGCATCGTTTGCGCCCAACCCTATTTATTTTGACCCCGAAAATATCATCAGATTGGCAATAGCTGGAGGTTGTAATGCTGTTGCCACAACATTAGGTGTATTAGGTAGCGTTTCGCGTAAATATGCCCACAAAATCCCTTTCATTGCCAAAATCAACCATAACGAACTGCTAACTTTTCCCAATCAATATGACCAAATATTGTTTGCTGATGTCGAGCAAGCTTGGAATTTGGGTGCAGTGGCGGTAGGCGCGACAATTTACTTTGGTTCAGAGCAATCTGCTAGGCAAATTCAGGAAGTTAGCCAAGCTTTTAAGTACGCTCATGAACTGGGTTTGGTAACAATTCTCTGGTGCTATCTGCGTAACAGCGCTTTCAAACAAGATCAAGATTATCATGTTGCTGCTGACCTTACCGGACAGGCAAATCATTTAGGTGTAACAATTGAAGCCGACATTATTAAACAAAAGTTACCCGAATGTAATCGTGGTTATGGCGCAGTAGCCAAAGCAACTGGTCAAAGTTATGGCAAAACTGATGAACGGGTTTACACAGAATTAACCAGTGACCACCCGATTGATTTGACTCGTTATCAGGTACTGAATTGCTACTGTGGACGTGCAGGACTAATTAATTCTGGTGGGGCGACTGGTAAAAATGACTTTGCCCAAGCAGTTCGCACTGCTGTGATTAACAAACGGGCTGGCGGTACGGGATTAATTTCTGGACGGAAGACCTTCCAGCGTCCGTTTGAGGAAGGTGTAAGATTGTTTCATGCTATTCAGGATGTTTATTTATCACCAGATGTGACTGTAGCTTAAATAAAGTATTGAATCCTGGAGACTAATCATCCAAATTTGGGATGATTAGTTTTGGCACTTGTCTTCAATTTTGCTGAGCCAAATCACCAAATCATCTGAATGAATTGCTATCTCACTTCCCAAGGTTTTGATATACAAAAGTCCGTCACTAATAATTAAATCTCTAATTGGATACCAAGAATCTCGTTTCTGGATCAAAAGGTCGAGAGGAATTCCTGGTCTTAAAGCATTTTTACGATATTTCCACCAAGCTCTCCATAGTATGACAGACTTAGTACACTGCACTTTATAACCTTTGGGAACTTGGCAGTATTGATACCGATAAAAACCACGATTATCTATTTCTCCTTTGAGGAGATAACTGGATTCGGCTAATGCCTGATTCATTATTTCCCAATGGGATGATTTTGCATAAATCAAGAATTCAGATATTGTATTATTTAGTTGATATGTAGCAATCACGCCTGTGGTTTTTGCTGTCATTTGGTTAGTGTTATACACTGTTTGCGCTATCAGAAAAGGATTTGACAACAAAACCTCTTTTTTTTGAATTGAGTTTTGCACAAACTCTCTGATTAAATCTAAATTAGACAGCATAAAATTGCTTCATCCTTAGGGTTCCAGTGTAAGGGAAGCGCCAGCACACTGCAAATAAGTAAGCATACTGAGTTTTTATTTAAATTTTTAAATCTTGGAGAAATGACGTAAATACGGTCACCAATTCCGGGCGACTAACTACAAGGGTAGTAAAAGAGCGATCGCTATAATCTTCCCCCGATAATAAAGGAAACGGCCGTGACTTGAGGGATGTCCAAGTACCACCAGCAGCTTGGACAATTACCCAAACCCCGGCTAAGTCCCAAACTTTCGGAGTGGCTTCAATACCACCAAGTACTGCCCCAGTCGCAACCATCAGGAAGTTATAGCTAGCTACACCCAACATCCGTATTTTGCAGGGAAAGTCTTTTTGGATAATAGCAGTGCTACGGGAACAAAGGTTAAAAAAGTGATTTTTGCTAGGGGCATCGTTACTAGTGTGGATGGGGTGGTGATTGAGAAATGCCCCGGATGGTGTAGCTAAACCAGATGAACCTGCCCAGAAACCGTGAAAAGCTTGCGCTAGTGGTGGTACATAAACATAACCAAAAACAGGTGTACCTTTATACAGCAAACCCAACGAAATCGACCAAATGGGAATACCCCTGGTAAAGTTAGTTGTACCGTCCAGAGGGTCAATTACCCAACACCACTCTGTCCCCGGAAAAACTTGGTCGTTTTCTTCACTCAAAATGCCGTAACCAGAGAAATTAGCAGCAATCGCATCCCGAATTTCCTGATCTGCCCATTTATCCGCCTGCGTCACCAAACTACCGTCAGCTTTTTGCAAAGCCTGCACCTGCCCAAAATCTTGCATGAGTTGCTTTCCCACTCTGGTGGTGGTGGTTTGGGCAAAGTCGAGAATTGTTGTCCAAAAATCATTCATTAAATAATTTTCGCGCAAAAGCGCTCCTGAACCAAGACAAGATAGTTAGATTTAGTTTTTGTATGGATAACTAATCTAAATCACTTTCCAAAACAGAAGCGATCGCTTGTTTGGCACTCGTTTGAAATTCTGTCACGTTGACTCGGTTGAGGAACCAAATTGACACTACCATGCCTAAGGCTTCTAGAAAAAATACCATACCATAAGCTAGTTCCAAACTTGGTAGTAGTCTGCGACCGATATCTAAAACACTACCACCTATGACTACAGCCACTCCTCTAGACACTGACTGAGCTAGTCCCCAAGCCCCAATAAAAGTACCTGCGGCTTCAGCTGCTGTGAGGTCTAACATCAAGCTAATTGCTGCTGTAGTTAAGAAGCCAGTAGCTAACCCAAACAAGAACAAACTTGATTTCAGGAAAGCGACATTAGCAGTAAATCCTGATATGCCCAGCATGAATGCACATATTGCCACTAATACACAGCCTAAGCGCGCAGTTCTGCGTTTACCTAAACGCGGCACAATGTAAAAACCAGTGACACCGTAAGCAATCAGGATACCCATCCCGTAGAAAACATTCAATCTGGTGCTTTCCGCTAGGGGCATACCAAACACCTGCCCTGCATAGGGTTCCAAAATAGGGTCTTGCATAAATAAACTGATGGTCATCACCAACAAAAAGATGAAAAACACACCTGTTTGCCGACTAGCGGTCAAAATTTTCCAAGCCCTACCCAGACTAACGCTGTCGTCTCGATTTTCTCTTGTAGAACGGTGGGAATAATGGGAATACTTTTTTTCTACACCTAATGTTGCTACGATGGATAGCCCAAAAACAATAGCTGGAACGATAATAAATAACCTGTTGACTGCTGTCTGTAAACTTTCTATGGGTGCTTCTGGCGTTAATTGTCTGAGTAAACTGGAACTGATGATTGCTCCCACCACAATCCCCACCATCAGCAGTGACCAGACAACACCAACGACTTTGGAACGGTTCTCTTCTTCGGATATATCTACCAACAAAGCAGCAAAAGCAGTACCACTAGCACAAATTGCTAGCCCATATATGGCAAAAATTAAAGTTAAAAGTGCTGTCCAACCGATTGTTTGAGTTGTCCATACCCAGCCATCGGTGTTACTTGCTGCCAAATTCAATTGCCACAGCACTTGTATTGCTAAAAATGAGGCGATCGCAAATACTGCTGCTCCCACCCACACATAAACAGTGCGATTATAACCCCACATCGGCTTGACATCTGACATCTGACCAAACCAAATCCGGGCAGGTGAAACAAATGCAGGCAGTGCTAGCACTAGCGATACCAGCGTGGCCGGAATTGCTATTTCTTGAATCATGACTCTGTTGAGTACCCCCAGAATCAAGATAGACATCATGCTCAGTCCCATCTGAAATAAGCCCAGTCGAAACATGGTGAGTAGGTTCACTTGCTTGACTGGCTTGAGCTTTTGACCTGATTCAGGATCGGGTAGAAAATTGCTAGTTGCCATTGCTACTTTAACCAGAAACACTACAGGATTTAGTCTCTCTTTAACTAAAGATAAACCTTCTCCACCCCAAATTTGACAATTTTCATTTAGTTGGAGACTTGTTTTCGGCAGATTAATCTAATATCTCTGTGGATAGACGAAATCTCTCGTTAAACCCTTCTCTAGTAACTTTTCTCAGTTTTGTTTATAGAGATACACTAAAAAAGTAAAGAAATGTAAATCAAATAAATACTGCCAACGTGGAAACTATCACATTAGGGCACAATGGCCCGACTGTTACACCCCTTTGCCTTGGAACTTGGGCTTGGGGTGATAAACTCTTTTGGAATTATGGCGATGGCTACGGGCCAGAACAGTTGCAGGCAGCTTTTACAGCAGCATTAGAGGCTGGTATTAATTTCTTTGACACTGCGGAAATTTACGGTTTTGGACTTTCGGAGGAATTATTAGGGCAATTCAGCCAAAAAGCCCAAAAACCTGTGCAAATTGCCACTAAATTCGGCCCTTTACCGTGGCGATTTACAGGTCAATCCGTCTCTGATGCCTTAACTGATAGCCTCAAGCGCTTACAAGTAGAGCGAATTGAACTGTATCAAGTGCATTGGCCATTCGCATTTTTTTTGAGTCAAGAAACTTTGATGAATACCCTAGCCGATGAGGTGAAGCGGGGACGCATTGCTGCTGTCGGGGTGAGTAATTATTCAGCAACACAAATGCGAGAAGCACAGCAAATCTTGGCTACCCGTGGAGTACCTTTAGCGGTGAATCAAGTACGCTACTCTTTGCTAACGCGCCAAATTGAGAATAACGGGATTCTAGCAACAGCCCGTGAATTGGGTGTGACTATTTTGGCATACAGTCCTTTAGCTCAGGGATTACTCACAGGCAAGTATACACCTGATCGGACTGAAACCCCTGGTGGTGCTAGGAAGATAGACCCGCGATTTAGTCAAGCAGGTTTGCAAAAAATTGCCCCTGTCATCTCTTTACTCACTAGTCTGGGAGAAAAATACGATCGCACCCCTGCCCAAGTAGCCCTTAATTGGTTAATTGCCCAGGGAAATGTAATTCCCATTGCTGGGGTGAAGACGGCCCAACATGTAAAACAGAATGCAGGCGCTTTGGGCTGGAGATTAAGCGACGATGAAATCAGTCAACTAGAACAAATCAGTCGTTCCTTTAAGTTCTAAATTCTCAAGTGTTAGTTGTGAGTTTCGAGTTTTGAATTAAACATCATCTTCAATTCAAAACTCATAACTGTGACTCAGTACTCAGCAAGGGAGCACTTAAGAAGCTGATTCTCTAGCTGAATGTGAACCTAACTTTTGGCCTGTGGGTGAAACAGAAGTATCGCGACGGCCTGTCCGCAGTTTGGGCTTGGGAGTACCTCGTCTTTCTTCGTCTCCACCATTGTTATCTGATTTGACCCAGGAAGAACGGCTTCTTTCACCAGAACCATCACGACGCTTGGCCAATTTGGGTTTGGGTGTGGGTACGTTTTCTTCTTGGGGATCTACGCCTGATTGCAACCAAGCGGGACGGGTTTGATCATAAGCGATTTGCAACGCAGCAGCAGCGATCGCATGAGCATCATATTCTGCGATGAGTTCGCTGACTATCGGCAAGAAGGAAGCTAGACGTTCACCTGTCAAGGCTTCTTTGACTTGTTCTTGCAATTTCAGGATGTGTCGCGCTTCTATTTGTGCCCGTGTGGGAATTGTTAGTAGTTGCCAGCTTTGGCGGTTATGGCGTTCAAATGCCTGTTGTTTACGCCGCTCAAAGGGTTGTACTAAAGAAATAGCTGTGCCTTCCTTACCCGCACGACCAGTACGACCAATCCGGTGGACGTAGGTTTCTACGCTATCAGGTAAGTCGTAGTTGATCACGTGGGATAGCTGATCCACATCTAACCCTCGTGCCGCAATGTCAGTAGCTACTACCCAGCGCACTTGCCGGTTCCGGAACCGATTTAATAATCGCTCCCGCGCTTGTTGGGACAAGTCGCCGTGGTATTCATCAACGCTGTGGCCGGCTGCTTGCAGTTGATTGGTGAGTTCTGCGGCTGTACGTCTGGTACGCACAAAGATTAAGGCTGTTTCTGGATCTTCCATTTCCAGAATCGGCTGTAATGCTTTGGCTTTTGTCCAGTGGCGGGGAATGAGATAAGCTACTTGATTAATTTTGTTGGGAGCGGCTTTGGGTTGCTCAACGGTGACTGTCACAGGCGATCGCAAGAATTTGTTGACAATCATGCGAATTGATGGTGGCATTGTCGCTGAGAATAAAGCTGTTTGGCGCTCTTTGGGGGCTTGAGACAGGATTTTGATCACATCATCAATAAAGCCCATGCTCAACATTTCATCGGCTTCATCCAAGACAAACCACTTTACTTGATCAAGCTTTAAACAGCCCCGATCCAGCAAGTCGATCATCCGCCCTGGTGTACCCACAACCATGTGCACACCACGTTTGAGTTGCATCATTTGGCGTTCAATCGATTGACCACCATAAATTGCCAGAATCCGCAATCCTTCGTTGCCAACGAATTGGGTAATGGCATCGTGAACTTGAATTGCTAACTCACGGGTTGGGGCTAAAACTAAGGCTTGTACTGCTTTCTGGTTAACATCTAGTTGCTCTAAAATCGGCAGTGAAAATGCTGCTGTTTTGCCTGTTCCTGTTTGGGATTGACCCACGACATCCCGACCTGCTAGCAATTGGGGAATGGCTTGGGCTTGAATATGGGTAGGTGTGGTAAAGCCGATGTTTTCTAATTGCTCAACACGTTCTTGTGAAAGACCTAGTTCTTGAAACGAAAGATTCATTAACTCTCCTAAGATTTTGTTTTTTAGTTTTGGACTTGTCAATTTAATGGCAGTCGCTATTGGGTCGCGAGAATTCTCGCAAGTGGCGTGCCTACAGGGCTTGACGCGACTTTTGTTGGCAAGTGCTGGTTCACTGCGCTGTCTCCACTTATGTGTAACTATTGACAACTTGACCGTAGAGGTCGTATGTATCAGCGCCGTGGATTGCTACTGGCACGATGGTTCCTAACTTCGCCTCCCCAACGACATAGACCTGACCATCGACTTCTGGAGAAAATCTGCCTGAGCGACCGATTAGCTTGCCACTTTCCGGGTTTTCTTGTTCAATCAGGACATCAACGATTTTGCCGATTTCCTGTTGATTTTTTTTCCCAGCAATCGGTTCATGGAGGGCCATTAATCGATGCCAGCGTTCATCCATGATTTCTGGGGACAACTGATTGGCTAGCTTGTAAGCGGGCGTTCCTGCTTCTGGTGAAAAGGTAAACACACCAACATGATCAAATTCGTGCCTGTGGACGAATTCTAGTAGATGCTCAAAATGCTCTTCAGTTTCTCCAGGGAAACCAACTATAAATGTTGTCCTAAGGACAGCAGTTGGTAGGGCTGTTTTGATGCGTTCAATAATCCCATCATTTACGCGCCCTTGCCAAGGACGATTCATGGCGCGGAGAATATCGGGATGAGAATGTTGTAGGGGCAAATCTAGATAAGGTAAGACATTGGGAGTTTCTTTGATTGCCGCTATGACATCTGGGGTCAACCCGGTGGGATAAGCGTAATGCATTCTTATCCACGGTACATCTACTTGACCCAAAGCGCGCAGTAATTCGGCTAACTTTGGCTGACCGTAAATATCTAACCCGTAATTGGTGGTAATTTGGGAAATTAAAATAATTTCCTGTACCCCTTGACTAGCTAACTGCTCCGCTTCAGCAACTATAGATTCAATAGTACGCGATCGCTGGTTCCCTCGAAGATGAGGAATAATACAAAATGCACAACGATAATCACATCCTTCAGCCACTCGCAGGTAGGCAACACCCTCGGTTGTGGTACGGTAGCGTGGTGTAGTTTCATCGGCGATGTAGGTTGGTTCTAAACTAACCTGTTTTACCCGCTCTCCTTGTTCTACCCGCTCAATTACATTGACAATTTTGTGATAATCACCTGTACCTACTAAAGCTACTGCTTCCGGCAATTCCTCCAATAACTGTTCCTGGAAGTGCTGTGCCATACAGCCAGTGATTACGATTTTTTTGTTGGCTTCTGCCAGTTCTACTAAAGTTCTGACAGATTCTTGCCTGGCTGCTTCGATAAAACTACAGGTATTAACTATAACGTAATCGGCTAATTCTTCATTTGTATCTACACCGTAGCCTGCTTCTACAAGCATTCCTAACATGTGTTCTGTATCAATTCGGTTTTTCTCGCAGCCCAAGTGCGAAATTGCAATTGTCGGCTTTTCACCCATATTTTGAAAAAATCTTCAGTTTTTTGTAGTCAGATACTTAAGCGATCATTTCGCTCTTTGTGATCCACACCCTTGTATAGTCAGCGCTAGAATAACAGGCTTCCACTGCCAGCTACTGCCTGTGGTCTTGTGACCTAGATAATTTCAGGCCATGTTATGATGTTTCTACTATTTAGTCTATTTCCCAGGGTAAAATAGAGTGTCTTTGGGTACTTTGACACTTATAATTTTTTTTAACAAATCGCCTGTTGGTATTTTATATTACCGCAGCGTGTGCGTTGTTAATTTACCCGTCGGGAAGCCGCCCAAAGGGCTTGTTGTGAGAAGTCGCTACCCTCAGGGAAATCGCACTTGCGACTACGCCTAATTAAAGCAGTAATGCTACCCTAACGCTCAGGCTTGGCCAACGACAATGCGTGGGCGAGGTGCCTAAACTACGGGAAGCTGCCCCGCATCTTGTGAGTGGCAAACTCCTCTTGTAGCCAGGTTTTATCTTAACATATCTTATGGGAGGTTTTACGCCAAATTCCATCTCAGGGAAGAGGCAGTAAAATAACCAGATTAAAATGCATTTGACTAGCTTAGTTAAAAGTTAAGAGGAGCTAACGCCCTAGGCAAGTTCCCAGACTTGAGGTGACTGGCGTTCAATAGTCAATAGTCAAACAAATTCTAGACTCTGGACTGGTGGACTCTAGACCCCGCGAAGCGGATTAAAGACGTGGACTTATATCAGCTATTTAAAACTCGAACACCGATTATTGGCGTGGTTCACCTGCTGCCACTGCCTACCTCGCCCCGTTGGGGAGGGAACTTAAAAGCGGTAATTGACCGTGCGGAACAAGAAGCAACAGCCTTAGCCAGTGGTGGGGTAAACGGCATTATTGTGGAGAATTTTTTCGACGCGCCGTTTGCCAAAAACCAGGTTGACCCAGCAGTTGTGAGTGCCATGACTGTTGTGACCCAAAGGATACAAAATTTGGTGACCTTGCCCATAGGCTTAAATGTTTTGCGGAATGATGGCAAAAGTGCAATGGCGATCGCTAGCTGCGTGCGGGCACAATTTATCCGTGTCAATGTTTTGACAGGAGTAATGGCAACCGATCAAGGATTAATTGAAGGAGAAGCGCATCAATTACTGCGTTATCGGCGGGAATTAGGCTGTGATGTCAAAATCCTCGCTGATGTACTGGTAAAGCACGCCCGTCCTTTGAGTTCCCCAAATCTCACAGTCGCTGTCAAAGACACAATTGAAAGAGGTTTGGCAGATGCCGTGATTTTATCTGGCTGGGCTACTGGTAGCCCGCCTAACCTAGAAGACTTAGAACTAGCTTGTGGTGCGGCAGATGGCACTCCAGTATTTATAGGTAGTGGAAGCAATTGGGAAAACGTTGCTACACTGATGCAGGCAGCAAATGGTGTCATAGTTTCCAGTTCCCTCAAGCGCCACGGTAAAATTGAGCAACCAATTGACCCGATTCGCGTCAGTCAGTTTGTGGAAGCCGCTCATCGCAGTTGGAATTCCCAAGGTGAGAGTAAGCCTATTTCTGGGCCAGTGAAAATACATTCTTAGGGGACAGAAAACAGGGAACAGCGCTTGATTAGTTACTGGGAAAATCCGAAATTCTTTTTTCCCCATTCCCCATTCCCCATTCCCCATTCCCTTTAGACTAATAGCAGTTTATGATTCGCCGCCGTTCTACTCCTTGGATTCATAAATGGTCGCGTCCATTGATTGCCGCGATCGCTGGACTTGGTGCCTTGATAACTGGTTATCTGACTGTAGAAAAATTTACAGGAGGGACTGCCGCTTGTGTAGCCGAAGTTGGTGCTAAAGGCTGTAACGATGTACTTTCCAGTCCTTGGGCCACAGTTTTGGGTCAGCCATTAACCTTATTTGGTTTTTTGGCTTATGCCAGTATGGTGGTCTTGGCTGTGACTCCCTTGGTCTGGAAACCAGAAGATAAAAATAGCCTCAAACAACTGGAAAATTCGACTTGGTGGCTGCTGTTAGTAGGGGCGATCGCTATGTCGGTCTTCAGTGGCTATTTAATGTACTTGCTGGCATTCCAAATCCAAGTCTTATGTCCTTACTGTATCGCTTCGGCTTTGTTCTCCTTAAGTCTGTTGGTGCTGACGATTGTCGGTCGCCTTTGGGAGGATATAGGGCAAATTTTCTTTACCGCTTTGATTGTAGGGATGGTAACGCTAATTGGCACCTTAGGTGTCTACGCCGGCGTGAATCAATCAGGTGTAACACCTGGTGATTCAACTCCTGGACAACCTCAAAGAATTACCTTTACTCCTCAGGTAAATCCTAATCCAGCCTTTGGTTGGGAAATTACCACTACCTCCGGTGAGGCAGAAATTGAACTAGCACGCCATCTTGTCAAGATAGGTGCTAAGGAATATGTTGCTTATTGGTGTCCTCACTGCCACGAACAAAAATTACTCTTTGGTAAAGAAGCTTACCAGATCATCAAAGAAAATGAGGTTATGGTGGAATGCGCTGTCGATAGCCCACAAAGTCAACCAGAATTGTGTAAAGCAGCAAAAATTGAAGGCTTCCCCACCTGGATTATCAATGGTCAAACTTATAGCGGAGTCCAAAATCTAGACGAACTGGCAAAAGTTTCTAATTATACAGGTGCTAGGAACTTCCAGTATTTTAGATAATTGTCATTTTAGTAATTCCGCTATCTTGCCAAAAAGTCAACTGGTTGAATTCAAAGAAATTCTCTCCCAGTTGACTTTTTTGTTGTTGACACTCCTACCCTTTCTACACCATTTCACAAAAAAATGATTGGTATTTAATTACATCAGTTCGATAAACCTCTCTTTAATGAAGATTCACGGCATCAATACAGACAATGATGTCAATGTCTCAAAAGAAAATTTGTTAACTTGAACTGGCAATAAATATACCAAAAGTCATGGAATCGCTATGGACAAGCTATTAGCTAGCTGCAATGTAGCAATTAATACTAACTCCATACTTTATTTAAACAAGAACAGCTATATTTGTATTGAACTTGTTTTGAATAAGCACAAAAATTTTAGTTGCCTTTTGGTCAGATAATGAATCGTCATCAATAGTGATCTATCAGAGTTAGCCAGAATTATTTGGAGGAACTTTACTAAATTGAAATTATTCTTAAAAAATCAATATAGTTTGCAAGTGAGTCATATTAGCTAGCTAGTTGATAGCTATAGAAAAGAGAAACTATTTTTCCCCACTAGGTAATGGGAATGAGTAAGCAGCTATGCAAGTGGCTTGTGAAGTTTATTAGAAGACTGAAACAAACGCTTGGTCGAGGGCATAGAGAGTTGATTACTGCTTCTAGCGTTGCAGTTTGCATCTTGTTTTTGCGCTCTGTGGGATTATTGCAATCCTTGGAGTTAGCAGCATTGGATCAATGTTTTCGCTTACGTCCACATGAACCGCCTGATGCTCGGATCACAATTGTAGCTATTGATGAAGCTTCTTTAAGCCAGGTCGGTTCCTGGCCAATTCCAGATGGTGTGATTGCCGATTTATTACAAAAATTACAAGTTCATCAACCCCGTGCTATTGGTTTAGATATCTACCGGAATTTGCCAGTTAGGCCTGGTTATGAGAAACTTGTTGAGGCTTATAAGTCAATGCCGAACTTGATTGGCATTGAACTGTTGACAAATAATAAAATTGCTAGCGTTTCACCGCCACCAGAACTGAATCATGAGCAAGTGGGTTTTAACAACGTACTATACGACCCTGATGGCAAGGTACGCCGCAGTTTGTTGTATTGGCACGTTGGTCAACAGGTACACGAAAGTTTTGCCTTGAAGCTGGCTTTATTGTATTTAAAGTCAGAAGGAATTACTCCCCAAAAAGCAGCTAGAAACGCCAAGTCTTTACAGTTGGGTAAGGCTGTATTTACTCGTTTTCATTCCAATGATGGTGCTTATGTAGGAGCTGATGCTAAAGGTTACCAAATTTTGTCCAATTTTCCCAAACCAGGCTGTGAAAATTCATCCATTGAATCCTGTGGTTTCATGCAGGTAAGCATGAGGGATGTACTGGCAAACCGAGTTCCCAAAAACTTGCTCAGCGATCGCATTTTATTGATTGGTTCTACTGCTCCCAGTCTCCAAGATTTTGTATTTGTTCCCCAGTCCAGTAGTCTCATGGATGCGGCAAAGCCGATTGCTGGTGTAGAACTGCAAGCTTATTTTATCAGTGAGTTAATTTCCGCAGCTCTAGAAGGGCGACCGTTACTTAAAGTCTGGCCTCAGCTATGGGAACACTTATGGATTTTTGCCTGGTCTTATCTAGCAGCTGTTACTACATGGCGAATACGATACCCGACAAAAAGCATCCTTAGTACTTTACTGTCTTGCTTGATACTAATTTTATGTACATACCTGGCTTTCTTGTCCGGTTGGTGGATACCAATAGTTCCGGCATTACTGGCATTTGGTAGTTCAGCTATCTGGATTACTTCTCATATTGCTTATATGCAAGAAGAGTTGAAACGCTCCAAAGAGTTTTTGCAGCAGGTGATCAATACGATCGCTGACCCGATTTTTGTCAAAAATGAACAACATCAGTGGATTGTACTCAATGAGGCATATTGTCAATTAATTGGTTATCCCGATACTGTATTGATTGAAAGGTCAGACTATGACTTTTTTCCTAAACATGAAGCAAATGTGTTTCGCCAACAAGATAAGCTGGTTTTTCAAACTCAGAAACCCAAGGAAAATGAAGAAGAGTTTACCGATGCTACTGGTAAGACTCATTTAATTTCCACTAAGCGATCGCTTCACAAAGACGCGGCGGGTAATTTCTTTTTGGTTGGCGTTATCCGGGATATTACACAGCGCAAGTTGATGGAAGAACAACTTAAGCGCACTGCTGCCGAGTTATTCCGCTCTAATAATGAATTAAAGCTCAAAGAAGACCACTTGCGTTATCTGGCTTATCATGATCCTCTGACAGGTTTATCTAATCGTAAATTTTTCGCAGAACAACTTCATGAATCTTTACTTTGGGCACAAAGTAACAATTTGTTACTGGGATTGCTGTTTATTGACTTAGATGGCTTTAAGCAAATCAATGATACTTTGGGGCACGAGATGGGCGATCGCCTGCTAGTCTCCATCGCCCAACGACTTAGCAATTCTTTACGCGGTAGCGATACCGTTTCCCGATTGGGTGGCGATGAATTTACTGTAATTTTACGGGCAATTCCCAACGTGCAAGTGGCAGCCAAGGTCGCCGAAAAAATTTTAGCCAGTATCACCGATCCAATTGTTTTGGAGGGATATACCACTAGGGTTTCTGCCAGTATTGGCATTAGCGTCTACCCAATCAATAGTCAAGATACGGAAACATTAATTAGACAAGCAGATGCTGCTATGTACCGTGCCAAGCACCTTGGTAAAAATCGTTATGAATTTGCCTAATTTTAGTCAACAAGAAGGGTGTAAGGTCATTCTCAATTTTGTCAGTGAATTAACTCATGACATGCTCACAGTTTACATTTACGGGTCTAAATGACTTTTGAACTACAAAGGCACTAAGACACTAAGGTGGAAAGCTTAAAGTTTTGTCCAATTTTAGGTAATTTTTACCCGTCTTGAATGGTTACTTTATCCTGCACATTAAACATACTTAAGTAACATTACTTGACCTAAATAAAAAATATGAATTTTTATAAATTTCCTGCTTACTAAAGTTTGCCATTTTGGTAGTTTAATTGGCTGAATTTTACTTATATTTGCTGATTCTGATGTAATATTTTAGTAAATGGATAGTAAGTCCACGATTTTGTCAACTCTTTACGAGAGTAATTACACGGTTTAAGATTAAGATTTTATTAAAAATTACCAATTTATATATTTCTCTTGTGGTAATTTAATGAGTATCTCTAACCTCAGACCAATGACTATCTCTAACCTTAGACTGATGCTACAGACTGCTCCTTAGTTATATTTCTTAAGTGTCGAGCTTGTTTGACGGCGACAGCCTATGGCTAAGACGCAAGCTACTACTAGCCATTTTTCGGAACAGTAGTTATCTATTCACAGAAAAAATGTCATCCAAACTTAATTTTTTCTGAAAAATAACTAAATCTGTTGTAGACAACAAAACACACGCAATGAAATCAGAATTCATGGAATTCACCAAGACTTATGGGAACGAACTTGAGAATTACGAGCGCTGTGATATTTTGTATCAGTGCCTATCTGATCATCCCAAAAATGCCTGATGCGACAGGAAGCATCAGCGCTTTGACAGTTGATGAATTAAACTCTAGTGGCAGCAATAAGTTAACCACACCTAGAGTTAATTCTTATGGTTTAGAAGACATTTATATTCCACCAAATTATGGTGGGCCAGACAGTCAGCATGGTAGTGGAACTCGCTGATAAATTTACATCTGAGGTAGTATTTTTACTTAATTGTCTGGTGTTATCAGTGGATTTATATGTAGTTTTGGTTGTCAGAGGCAACGAATTTTAGTTTGTTAGCGAAGCAGGGTGAAACCAAATACAGATAATCTGCTTAGCTAAAAACACTATAAAGATTTTTAATTTTTTAAAATTACAGATTTCCACCATTGGTATTTTTGCACAAGGGTGTGTACTTGCCAATTAGGGTCTGGCTCAGGATAGTCTAGGCGATAGTGTCCGCCCCGGCTTTCGGTTCTAAAAGCGGCACTTTTGAGAATTAAATCAGCTACATCCAGTAAATTACGGGTTTCTGCCCAAAGTCGCAATTGGCGTTCCACATCTGGTGTGTCAAAACTAACTGGTTCGTGAGGACGTAAACTAAGCAAGAATTGACTCAAAGGCAAAGCAGTAAAATCTTGTTGCCAAGATTCAATTGTAGCGATCGCGGCTGCTAAACTTGACTGTTCCCGACAAATTCCCGCACTTTGCCAAACTAAACGTGGTAATTTCTCTCTGAGTGCTGCTAGCTGTGTTTGCTGGGTTTGCCATTCACCGATATCGACGCTGAATTGACGTATTGGCAGTGTTGGTGGTTGTGATAATGCGGCCACATCTGCCAGATCAATATTAGCCATCTGTGCCCCAAACACAATACATTCCAGCAAGGAGTTACTCGCCAAGCGATTTGCCCCATGCACACCAGTACTGGCGGTTTCTCCTACTGCATAC
Source organism: Trichormus sp. ATA11-4-KO1 (assembly GCA_019358915.1). GTDB lineage: Bacteria > Cyanobacteriota > Cyanobacteriia > Cyanobacteriales > Nostocaceae > LEGE-11386. Next base: position 25,340 of record JAHHIM010000019.1, on the reverse strand, counting down.
AAACCAGGAATATTTGTGCGATTCATCAAATCCGCAACAATCCCACCCATCCAGTAATGGGCAGCAGGAGCAACTGGAATTGGTTCGTTGAAAACATCAATACCCCAATATTGACAAACTTTAATGATGTTGGGAAAGCGGTGACGGATCTTGTCAGGAGGTATGGGACGCATATCCAGCCAGACATGAGCAGTGGCTGGATCAATGGCGGTGTGTTGCAGATGGCTGAAAATAGCTCTACTGACGACATCTCTAGGTGCTAGTTCACCAGCAGGATGGTAGTCAAAGGCAAAACGTCGTCCTTGATGATCAACAAGGTGTGCCCCCTCACCGCGTACAGCCTCGCTAATTAAAAAGCGATCTGCACCCGGTTTAGTTAGGGCAGTAGGGTGAAATTGGACAAATTCTAAATCCCGGAGAATCGCCCCTGCTCGATAGGCGATCGCTACTCCATCGCCTGTACTCACTGCTGGGTTGGTAGTTTGGGCAAACACTTGACCACCGCCACCGGTTGCCAAAACCACAGCACCGGCCCTGATCCATCTAATTTCACCTTGATAAAACAGGCTAATTCCCTGACATCTTTGAGTTTCGGGTTCTAGCCACAAATTCAAAGCCAAAGCTTGCTGGATCACCTGAATGTTCTGGCGGCGTAATACTTGAGCAGTGAGGGTAGTGGTGACTTCCCTACCTGTAGTATCGGCAGCATGGAGAACACGGTGGCGAGAATGAGCAGCTTCCAAAGTTAAAGCTAAAGCTTGACCATGACGGTCAAAAGCTACTCCCAAATTAACCAGAGATTGAATACACTTAGGCGCTTCTTGGGCGAGGAATTCGACAGCTGAGCGATCGCATAAGCCTGCACCTGCCAGCAAGGTATCCTCAATGTGCAGTGAAGGAGAATCTTCCGGGGCGACCGCAGCAGCAATGCCACCTTGTGCCCAATCACTAGCGGACAGAGAAACAGTTTCTTTAGTAATCAAGGCGACTCGCAAGTACTCTGGTAGACAAAGAGCAGTGTAAAGTCCGGCGGCACCAGCGCCGACTACTAAAACATCAAATTGGCTAGGAATATCTATTTGCGGCAAAGTCTAAGGGAAGATGGGGGGATGGGGGAGTGGGGGAGTGGGGGAAGAACTTAATATTAGTAATCTCTCCTTTTCCCCTTGTCCCCTTTGCATTGGCTACAGTAACTGCAAATAAATCCAGTTATTTATCTGTAGATACCATTGTTAACGCGATCGTCTCCCGCGTTGAAGGCGGTTTCAAATTCGGTCACGGCGAAATTATCTAAGTTGGCTTGCAGAAGTTGTTTTTGGCGATCGCTTAATCCTGGAAGATCCAATACATCCTCTACCTTCTGGTAAGGAGCATTCTTGATGATTTTCTTGGCTAGGGTGGGATACAACCCTGGATACTGTTGAAAAGCTCGCACGTTGGTATTATTCAAATCAATTTTTTTACCAAATTCCGTCCCTAATTTAGCGTCTGCTCGATTCTGCCGCGCAATTGCCAACACTGGAACTTGCCAAGAAGTCACACTGTTGATATTGGCAGCTTGAGCTATCTGAGTTGTTCCCAGCCATCCCCAACAGCCAAGCAATAAACTAAACACTGTTAATAAACGCACCAATCTTTTCACGATTTTTTTACCTCTTTCCATCAAACTGAAATAACGGCTTTAAGCCAAAAGCTATCAACTGTAAGCTGAATTCAGACTTATGAAGTAAAGCACACCGATCAATCTGGGAGCTTATAGAGTACTAATTTCCTCTTGCTTCATCCTAGCCTTAGGAAAGACGCTCTAACTGCATCTACATCCTTGACCTTCATCTTGGGTTAATAGCAGATAGCTTCATCAAAACACAGCAGTCATCAGAAACTAATATACAGCGTATTAATACCCCCAATATTTGCTGCTACTGGGTTTGATATTTTTTTTACAAAAAGTTATTTCTCTGTTGCAAACAGCGATAGGCTCAGATCCCCGACTTCTTTGAGAAGTCGGGGATCTTTTTGTTCATTCAAGCAGCACTCGCAGCTATTAAAAATAAGCTATCTACCAAAATTGTACTTAAAACTGCTCCACCAAAGGCATACCAGTGTTGCTGCCTTTGACGTAAAGGTAAAATCCCGACTGTTAACAGAACTAAGGCTAAAACTACTGCCCAAGTTTGTCCCCAAGGTGTTTGGACTTGGATTAAAGCGTTTTGTAATATTGGTGACACACTAGCAGGTTCGACTTGCATAATTTGCCGCCAATAGGGCATTAAGTCTACTAGATAGAAATATACATCGGTTAAAGCTGTACCGAGTAAAGAACCTAAATAAAACCAGTTACCAACTTTGCCCCAATTTCTGACAAGACACCAACAAGCAAATGGTAGTCCGATCGATTCTATTGGTAAATGCCATAAAGGTTCCCAACGCAACCAGCCCCAGTAAATTGCTCCTGCTAACCAACTCCAGCTAAAGCCTAAGAGCAAATCTCCCCATAAATAAGTTGCAGGACGTGACATTAAGGTAAAACTCAGCCACACCCAAAATCCTGTCATTGCTACACTGAGAACCGGCAGCGATCGCACCAGTGGCGCTTCTACAAATACTGGCACTGATACCAAAAACACCGCCGCCGCCAACACTAGCCAAGTTTGTCGCCAAGGCTTAGATATAGGTAGAGAGGGAGATAAGGACAGTGTAGATTCCAACTCCCTAATACTTTTTTGACCAATTTCAGTTGAGTGTAAATCAGTACTTATAGGAGTAGTAGGAGTGGTGTATGAAGACAAGGTATTATTAATCAAAGTTTTTAATATTTGTTACTAAACTTTATTTTATTTAAGATATCACACTTAAAAATCCCCCCCCTGGGCATTTTTATTTTACCTAGATTTTGCCTAGATTGTTATGTTGCGTAGATGGGGATGAGAGGACAAGGGGATGGGGAGCAGGAGATGAGGGATACCAATGCCCCATGCCCAATCTTTCTTGGGCTATTTTCCTGGAAGGTTTCCCAGATAGGTGTTTGTGTAATTGGTTGTAATAGAAGCGATCGCAGGTAAATTAAATGGCTTTATTAAAACGTCAATGGTTCATGCTTATAAGTGCAGTATCTGCCATGCTCTCAGTTGCAGTATTTCCGCTCAAAGTTTTGAGTACCCAAGCTAACCCAGGGTTAGATGAGGTACGGGAACAAATGAATATCTGGCAAGCTCTTGTTTTAGGCTTTGTGCAGGGAATGACGGAATTTCTACCCATTAGCAGTTCTGCACATTTAAAAGTTGTGCCTGTGGCTCTGGGTTGGGGTGATCCGGGGGTAGCTTTTACCGCGATTATTCAGCTGGGTAGTATTGTCGCCGTGCTGTGGTACTTCTGGGGTGATATGACACAAATTATCAAAGGAGCAACAAAAGCGATCGCTCAAAAAGATGATGAAAGCCAAGATTTGCGCCTATTTTTGGGAATTATCCTAGGAACATTGCCCATAGTAGTCTTTGGACTTTTAATTAAAAGATTTATCCCAGATTATGATAATTCCCCCCTGAGAAGCCTCGCCGCGATCGCCATTGCTTCTATAGTGATGTCGTTGTTATTGGGATTGGCAGAAAAACTCGGCAAACGTCAACGAGACTTCGAGCATTTGACTCTGCAAGATGGTTTATGGATGGGTTTAGCTCAGGCTTTGGCATTAATTCCCGGCGTATCTCGTTCCGGTTCTACCATCACAGGGGGGCTATTTATGAATTTAGAACGGGAAACAGCAGCGAGATTTTCCTTTTTGCTAGGAATCCCCGCCATTACTTTAGCGGGATTAGTCGAGTTAAAAGATTTTTTAGCAGTAGGCGTAGGGAATATAGGTATAGTTCCGATGGTTGTCGGAGTAATTTCATCTGGGGTATTTTCATATATAGCGATCGCCGGATTAATACAATTCCTCAAAACCCGAAGCACTTTAGTATTCATTTGGTATCGCCTAGCATTTGGTGCAGCAATCTTGAGTGCGATCGGTGCAGGATTGTTAAAAAATAGTTAATAGAACTGGGCATTGGGCATTGGCATACGTCCCCTTGTCCCCTCGTCCCCTCGTCCCCACTCCCCACACTCATGTCTACCATCCGTCCTGCCCAAATCACCAAAGTTATCCCCAATTCTATAGCCGCAGAAATTGGCTTTGAGCCAGGGGATGCGATCGTTGCTATTAATGGCACACATCCCCGTGATTTAATTGATTATCAATTTTTATGTGCTGATGAAGTTCTCGAACTAGAAGTTTTAGACGCAACTGGAAAAACTCATCACGTTGAAATTGAAAAAGACTATGACGAAGACCTGGGGCTGGAATTTGCAACTGCTCTATTTGATGGGTTAATTCAGTGCAATAATCGCTGTCCGTTTTGCTTTATCGACCAACAGCCACCTGGTAAGCGTTCCAGTTTGTACTTAAAAGACGATGATTACCGTCTCAGCTTTTTGTATGGTTCCTACTTAACCCTGACCAACTTGCCAGAGAGAGAATGGCAGCGTATTGAACAGATGCGTTTGTCTCCCTTATTCGTTTCTGTTCATGCTACAGAACCAGAAATCAGAATTAGACTGCTGAAAAATCAGCGTGCGGGAGAAATCTTACAACAAATTAAATGGTTCCAAGAGCGACGACTACAAATTCATGCTCAAGTCGTTGTGTGTCCTGGTATAAATGATGGCAAGCACCTGGAACAAACCTTAAGAGATTTAGCGTCATTTTATACTGGCGAAGTGCCTGCGATCGCATCAGTGGCAGTAGTGCCGGTGGGCTTGACGCGATTTCGCCCAGAAAAAGACGAACTCATACCCGTAACCAGGGAAAAAGCTCAAGAAGTAATTTCCCAAGTAAAACAACTCTCCCAACAATTTCGCCAAAAATTCGGTTCCGGCTTTGCTTGGTTAGCCGATGAATGGTTTTTGATTGCAGGTGAAGAATTGCCCAGTGAAGCGGAATATGAAGAATATCCGCAAATTGATAACGGGGTGGGTTCCATTCGTTTATTTATCAAGCAATTTGCATCTACTGCCGCAGAATTATTACCGCCAAAGCTATATCATCAAAAAAAATTAACTTGGGTAGTTGGTAATGCAGTAGAAAAGGCATTTCAACCCATTCTCAAACGCTTGAATACTGTTGAGGGTTTAGAAGTAAATATGCAGGCTTTATGTAGTGATTACTGGGGACAAAATATTAGTGTCACGGGATTACTTACTGGTCATGATTTACTTTTAAATCTTCAAGGACAAGATTTAGGCGAGGGAATTTTGCTGCCAAAAGTTATGTTAAAACATGGTGAATTACTATTTTTAGATGACATGAGTATTGCAGAAGTAGCCGACAAACTAAATACCAAAATCCTTCCAGTTGCTGGCGTTGAGGAATTAATTAAGGCTTGTATTGCTGAACTTGTTCTTGTTTAATTAGTAAATATCAGTTGTTTTTCGGAGGTAATTTATTGATATATTGATTGATAAATGAAATAAGCTATTGTCAATAATCGATTGAGGAGTGATTAAGTGAAGAATCAGGATAAATGCCATAAAAAAATCATAAAAGCTGGATTCTTCATTTTCACTTTTAAAATTTTAGTTTTTAATTTCTTGAGTATTTTGCCAGCCAAAGCGGCGACTGAAGAACCTGTATTGAGTGTGGTGCAGAGCCAAGAAAATCAGCAGCAATGGGCAGAAATTACCAAGCGGTTACAAGCAATAGATGTAAAGTATTGCGTCATTGGACTAGCTGATGTCAAGAATGCCGCAGATTGGGGCGATCGCCGGGTATTATTTTTGCCCAATGTGGAAACATTAACACCAGCCCAAGCGATCGCCCTAGAGACGTGGATGAGCAAAGGCGGAAACTTAATTGCTAGTGGCCCTGTAGGTAGTTTATCAGCACCTGGAGTCCGCCAGTTGATGCGATCGCTCTTGGGCAGTTATTGGGGATTCAGCCTCAATCAGACACAGCAGATGTCACCCTCAAAAACCAAGAGCCAGGAATGGACTAACCAAAATGGACTTTTTGGTAAGGTACACGGCGGTGTGTTGATTCCTAATGATGTTACAGCTCAAGCCGTTGCTGTATGGAATTCCCCAGATAATCCCGCCGCAGTAGTCACAACAAAGCGTTCCACCTTATTGGGTTGGCGTTGGGGAACAAATACAGCTTCCGCCGCAGATTTAGATAGTACCTGGTTAAAAACTGCCCTGAATCGACATCTATCAGCATCCTCAAATAACAAAAAAAAGGTAGAAGGAGCTTCCTCACACTGTTCTACATCAGTAGTAACTGCTACCCCATCTCCCACCTTGCGGTCAGCCGCTATCGCGTCTACATCTCCTCCATCTTCCGACGAAATCGACCAACTAGAACAAACAGTACGCTTAGATGTTGCCCCCAACTCCAATGCACCAATTAATCATAATGAAGCGATCGCCCTGCAACAAGAGCTAGAAAGTCTCATTGGTAGGGTGGAAAGTGCCCATTTAGCTGCATTAGCCTATGCTGCGAGTAATGGTGAAACAGTTACTAGAAATCCATCTCTCAAGGGAGAACAGGTGCAATTAGCCTCAAACAGAGTCAGACGAGAAATTTCTAGTAAAGAGCAAGCCATAGCACAAGCCAAGGTAGTCGCCCAGAATTTACCTCAGTTGATTGCCCAAAAAAATTATGCTTTAGCTCGTCAACAGTGGTTAGCAACAAAGGCGAATTTATGGCAGCAGTTTCCTGTAAATCGCAGATTAGCTCAGGCAGAAATTCGGGCTGTGTGGTTAGACCGGGGGACAATCGTCAAGGCTGGTAGTGAAAAAGAACTAGCCAAAATTTTTGATCGGCTGGCACAATCCGGGATTAACACTGTCTTTTTTGAAACTGTCAATGCTGGTTACACTATCTATCCCAGCCAGGTTGCATCCCAGCCAAACCCCTTAATTCGCGGCTGGGACCCGTTAGCGGCTGGGGTGAAATTAGCCCATGAACGGGGTATGGAATTACACGCTTGGGTTTGGGTTTTTGCTGCTGGTAACCAACGTCATAATGAGCTGATTAATCTCAATTCTCATTATCCAGGCCCAGTGCTGGCAGCTAATCCTGATTGGGCAAACTATGATCACCAAGGTAAGATGATTCCTGTTGGTCAAACTAAGCCTTTCTACGACCCAGCCAATCCCGAATTACGGCAATACTTATTGAAGCTGTATGCAGAAATTGCCACCCGCTATCAAGTTGATGGTATACAGCTAGATTACATTCGCTATCCCTTCCAAGACCCATTTGCTGGCAAAATTTACGGCTATGGTAAAGCCGCAAGAGCGCAGTTTCAACAATTGCATGGCATAGATCCAGTAAATATTTCTCCCAATCAACGAGATTTGTGGCAAAAATGGACGGCATTTCGTACCCAGCAAATTGATAGCTTTGTTGCCCAAGTTTCACAGCAATTACGACAAAAGCGACCAAATTTGATTCTTTCAGTTGCTGTATTTCCTCTGCCAGAAATAGAACGTATTCAAAAACTGCAACAGCATTGGGAAGTTTGGGCAAGACGAGGAGATATAGATTTAATTGTGCCCATGACTTATGCCCAAGATACTCCTCGTTTTCAAAGACTAGCCCAACCTTGGATAGCCTCTACACAATTAGGTTCTACTTTGTTGTTACCAGGTATTCGCTTGCTTTCCTTACCCACAGTCGGAGCTTTTGATCAACTGCAACTGATTAGAGATTTACCAGTTAGTGGTTATGCACTATTTGCCGCCGAAAATTTTAATAACGAGCTACAAACAATCTTAAGTAGCACCCAAGGCAGGATTCCATCTGCAACTAGTGAACCTATTCCTCACAGCCAGCCTTTTAAAACTGCTGCTGTCCGTTACACGGCTCTACAAGGGGAATGGCAGTTAGTTTTACAAAACGACCAACTACAAATGCCTGCTACCACAATTTCTGATTTTAATCAGCAGGTAGAAGTGGTACAAAATACTTTAAATCAGTTGGCAACTTCACCTTCTGCGAGTAATTTAATAGCTGCCAGAGCAACACTAGCTCGGTTCCAGTCCCAATTTCGCATATGGATGCGCCAAAAAGCTACGGACAATCCCTATCAAGTCAAAGCCTGGGAAAATCGTCTCACAACCATAGAAAGGCTATTGCGTTATGGTGAACGGCGGTTGCGTTGAATAGTGGGGAGTGGGGGAGTGGGGGAGTGAGGGAGAATTATAGAAGCAATTTCACCCCATTCCCTATTCACATAATTTTATTAGGTTTATACAACTTAATATTAGGATTTCTTCATACAAAATTCACAGTAGATTTATAGTTTTTCTAATTTGAAACATTATTATTCAGCTTGCAGCAAAATATTAGAAGATATTTAAATAAATCACTGCTTTAAATAACTATTTTTTGACAATAGCTATCATAATCATCCTATGCAAGCTTTACCTCAGCTTCTCTGGCAACTGGGTATAAAGTCAATTATTGACTTTTCGCCACTGACGGTTAAGCCGGAAACATCAGTATCAGACGCGATCGCACTCATGGCAAATCATGGTGTTAGTGTCTTGGTGGTGTCGGTTTCACGGGTAGTAGGGTGGTTGACACAGAAAGATGTAGTACGGCTTTTAGCTGCGGGGATTGACTTTAAAACAACCCAGATTGCTGAAGTTATGCACACTTCAGTAATTATACTGAAACTTGCGGAATTTGAGAATATAACAACAGTACTTTCACTATTGCGTCAGAACCAATTGGACATATTGCCAGTTATCGATGAGCAAGGTCAACTTGTGGGGACAGTAACACCCGCAAGTATTTGTCGAGCGCTAGCAGAACCAGTGGAGGAGACTAAAGGTGAAAACTCACAGACTCAAGCAGAACGACTGCGTTTGCTAGAGTCAGCAGTGGTAAATGCCAACGACGCTATTGTAATTACCAAAGCTGATGCGTTAGATGAACCATTTGGCCCACAAATAGTTTATGTTAATGCCGCCTTTACCAAGATGTCTGGTTACACATCTGGTGAAGTGATTGGCAAAACACCGCGTATTTTACAGGGTGAGCTAACTTCTCGCACCCAGCTAAATAGAATTCGCGTAGCACTGCAAAGTGGTTTGCCTATCAGGACAGAATTAATTAACTACCACAAAGATGGTTCTACATACTGGATTGAGGTGAACGTAGTCCCAATACCAGATCCAGAGGGAAAAATCACTCATTTTGTATCTGTGCAACGCAACATCAGCGAGTGTAAACGCAATCAAGAGGCAATTAGGTGGAGTGAAGAGCTATTTCGGCAAGTCACAGAAAATATTCCGCAAGTGTTTTTTGTGCGAGATGCTAGAGAGCATAAACTCTATTATGTCAGCCCAGCTTACGAACAAATTTGGGGTAGAAGTCGCGATCGCCTTTACGAAAATTTACGAGAAAATCTGCTTGATTCTATCCATCCACTAGACCGCGATCGCTACATGGCAGCTTTAGATAATTTATTAGTAGGTAAGCATTCCTACATAGAATATCGCATTGTCCGACCCGGCGGTGAGGTGCGGTGGATTTGTGCAAAAACTTTTCCTGTCAACAACAAACACGGAGAAGTTTACCGCTTCGCTGGTATTGCCGAAGATGTCACCGAACTCAAGCAAGCACAGGCGGCTCTCAAGCAGGCCAACCAAGAGCTAGAAATGCGCGTAACTGAGCGAACCCATGCTTTAACTCAAGTTAATCAGCAGCTATTATCGGAGATTGCTGAACGCCAAATTAGCGAAGAGCGTTTTCGCTTTTTGGCAGAATCCATCCCCCAACATGTTTGGATTGCTGATGCTAACGGTAATCTTGAATACATTAACCAACGCGCGCTTGACTACTTTTGTTGCACCCTAGAACAAATTTTAGGTTGGGAATGGCAGCAATGGATACATCCAGAAGATTTGCCGACTTGTCTGTCTTGCTGGCAAGAATCTTTAGCTACAGGCCAACCTTATGAAATTGAGTTTCGCGGACTGAGAGGAACTGACAAAACCTATCGCTGGCATTTAGTACGTGCTTTGCCTCTGCGTAATCAACAAGGTAAAATTATCAATTGGTTTGGTACGAATACTGACATAGACGATCGCGTGTCCGCAGAAATTGCCTTACGCGAAACTCAACAACAGTTACAGGCGATTTTAGACAATTCTTCGGCGGTGATTTATGTAGTAGACACCCAAAATAGATACTTACTGATCAACCGCCAGTATGAACGGCTATTTAATATCACTCAAGACCAAATCATCGGTAAAACTGTGTACGATATTTGGCCTCACGATCTTGCTCATGGGTTTGCAACTAATAACCTGAAAGTAATTGCCAGTGGACTTACCTTAGAAACCGAAGCAGTTTTACCTGCAAATGATGAATTACAAACTTACCTATCTGCCAAATTTCCCTTAAAAGACGCCAATGGCATTCCTTATGCTGTTGGCGGTATTGCCACTAACATTACAGAACGCAAATTAGCAGAAGAATCACTACTACGCTTTCATAAAGCCATAGAAAGCACGAGTGATGCCATTGCGATTGGAGATATTACAGGTGCAGCTATCTACATCAACCCAGCGTTTATTGAATTATATGAGTACAGCTTGGAAGACTTACAGATCGCTCACGGAGAAGCGGTGATTTTCAAGTATTTAACAGAGTATCAACAGATACATAATATTATTATCAGTGGTCAATCATGGCGTGGTGAAGTGACAATGCAAGCATGTAGTGGCCGCATTGTCCAAGTTTACCTCCGTTCTGATGCCATTAAAGATGCCACAGGTAAAATTGTTGGTACAGTCTGCATCCATACAGATATTACGCAGCAAAAACGAGCCGAAGAAGGTTTAAGACTGCGCGATCGCGCGATCGCAGCTAGTAGTAATGGCATTATTATTGCAGATGCCACTATCCCTAATGGGCCAATTATCTATGTCAATCCTGCCTTTGAGCGCATGACTGGTTACTGTGCCGCAGAGGTAATTGGGCAAAATTTTCATTCGTTCCCAAGTGCTGATATCAATCAATCAGGCTTACAAGAACTCAATGCAGCTATGCAAGCAGGAAGAGACTGCACCATCACTTTACGTAACTACCGTAAAGATGGCAGCCTGTTGTGGAATGAGTTAAATATTTCTCCCGTTTATGATGTTGCTGGCAAACTTACCCACTACATCGGCATTCAAACAGATATAACTGAGCGTAAGCAGGCAGAAACGGCCTTACTGGTGAGTCAACAACGATTACAATATTTACTTTCTTCCAGTCCAGCAGTGATTTATACAGCCAAAACTTCCGGTAACTTTGGTAATACTTTCATCAGTGACAATATTACTGCCATGATGGGATATGCAGCCTGGGAAATATCAGAAGATGCTAATTTTTGGGCGAATCATATCTACCCAGAAGATTTGTCATATGTATTTGCTGAACTTTCAAAGGTATTAGAGAAAGAGCATTACACTTTGGAATATCGCTTTTTACATCAGGACGGTACTTATCGTTGGCTATATGACAAAGGTCAGCTAGTACGCGATGAAACTGGCAACCCATTGGAATTGGTGGGTTACTTAGCAGATATCACAGATCGCAAGCAATTAGAAGAAGAATTGAAAATAGCACTAGAAAAAGAAAAAGAACTTAACGAACTCAAATCCCGCTTTGTCTCCATGACCTCCCACGAATTCCGCACGCCGTTAAGTACTATCCTTTCTTCCTCGGAATTACTAGAACATTACCGCCACAAATGGACAGAAGAAAAACAACTCACTCACCTGCATCGCATTCAGGCTGCTGTTAAGCGGATGACGGAAATGTTAAATGATGTGTTGGTAATCGGCAAGGCGGAAGCGGGAAAACTAGAGTTTAGGCCAACGTGCTTCGATTTGGTCGAGTATTGTCGTTCTTTGTTAGAGGAAGTACAACTGAATCAAAATAATAGATGTGTAATTTATTTTACTAGCCAACATAAATCTATGTCATGCTGCATGGATGACAAGTTGCTAGGGCATATTCTCAGTAACTTACTGTCGAATGCAATCAAGTACTCCCCGAATCAAAGTACTGTCAAGTTTACTCTTGCTTGTCAGGATGAACAGGTGGTATTGGAAATTCAAGATCGAGGAATTGGTATTCCTGAAGAAGACCTACCACACTTGTTTGAAACTTTTCATCGCGCCAGAAATGTTGGCAACATTCTAGGAACTGGATTAGGACTGGCGATTGTGAAAAAGTGTGTAGATCTACACCAGGGTAAAATCGCTGTTACCAGCCAACTAGGAGTGGGTACAGTGTTCACTGTGACTCTGTCGTTACATAACCAGATAAAAACTGAGGTAAAAAATGACCAAAATTCTTGTGATTGAAGATGAAGAATCAGTACGCGAAAACCTGTTAGATTTACTAGAAGCCGAAGATTTTGAGACTATTACAGCTGCTAATGGCAAAATTGGCATAAGTTTGGCTATATCTACAGTGCCTGACTTAATATTATGCGATATGATGATGCCGGAAATAGATGGTTACAGTGTATTAACAGCACTGCGCCAAGAACCTTTAACCGCAACAATTCCGTTTATTTTTCTAACTGCTAAATCTGCCAAAGCTGATTTTCGCCAAGGTATGGATATGGGTGCAGATGATTATTTAACTAAGCCATTTACTCGGGCTGAACTGTTAAGTGCGATCATGAATCGGTTAGAAAGACAAGCTACTTTAAAAAAGTATTTATGTAATCAAACTGCCATGAAAACATTATCCCCGAAAATGCAGTTGCTAGAAATGAACTTACACCGAGTTGTTCAACAGCAAAAATTTCAAGAATTTGAAGTTTATTATCAACCAATTGTTAATATTGCTTCTGGGAAAATCATTGCTGCTGAAAGCTTATTACGTTGGCAAAGTCCAGAGTTGGGTGCTGTTTCCCCCACAGAGTTTATTCCGTTAGCGGAATCTACAGGTTTAATTATTCCTATTGACCAATGGGTATTAAAAAATGTCTGTGAACAAATTAAAGCCTGGCAGAATATAGGAGTTTTTTCGTTGAGAATTGCTGTCAATATCTCAGTGATTGAATTTAATCATCCAGATTTTATCCGGAAAATACTTGAGTTTTTAAAAGTCAATAAGTTGGAACCAAAATACTTAGAATTAGAACTCACTGAAAGTATGATAATGCAAAATGCTAATGGGGCGATCGCTACCATGAATGAATTGCAAAAAATGGGGGTAAGAATTGCTATTGATGATTTTGGTACAGGATATTCTTCTTTAATTTATTTAAAAAATTTACCAATTAACACATTAAAAATTGACCGTTACTTTATTCATAATGTTGCCCAAGATTCCCAAAAATCTGCAATTACCAAAGCATTAATCGAAATGGCTCACAATTTGCAGATGCAGGTAATTGCTGAAGGTGTAGAAACAGAAGCAGAACTTAATTTTTTACGCCAAAATAACTGTGATGCGATGCAAGGGTTTTTATTTAGCCGTCCATTACCAGCCGCAGAATTAGAAAATTTTTTGTGGAATAACAATCGCTTACCTGCATAAATAAGCATCTTTTAAGTTATTTATTATTACATATACATAAAATTTTGATATTTTTTTGATAATGGTAAATCAAAAAATTCATTCAACTATTACTATATATTTAAATTTTGACACAAATTATCCTATATTATATAATTTTTCAAGTTTTATCATTCTTTTTAAGTAAATATGAAGAAAATTTTAGTTATTGAAGATGATATAAACGTACGTCACAATATTTTAGATTTGCTATATGCTGAAGAGTTTCATGCAATTGAAGCAGAAAATGGTAGCCTCGGTTTACAACTAGCTCAAACAGAAATTCCTGATTTGATTATTTGCGATGTGATGATGCCAGAATTAGACGGTTATGCAGTCCTGAAAGCATTACGGCAAAATCCCACAACGGCAATAATTCCCTTGATTTTCTTGACGGCTAAATCTGAAAAAACTGATTTCCGTCAAGGTATGGAATTAGGAGCGGATGATTATCTCATTAAGCCTTTTACAAGAGCAGAGTTATTAGCTGCTATTGACTGTCGATTAGAAAAACAAACTACAATTAATCAGCAAACGCAGAAAAAACTAGATAATTTGCGTAGTAGTATTACTTTATCTCTGCCTCACGAAATGCGAACACCTCTGAATGGGATTTTGGGATTTTCCCAAATTCTCATGGAAGAAAGTGAGCTACTTGATTCGCAGGCCGTCCGAGAAATGGCAGAATGTATTTATCAATCAGGTGAACGTTTATTTCGGTTGATTCAAAATTTTTTACTGCACGCAGAACTAGAAATTATCGCTACAGATCCAGAGCGAATTAAATTATTGCAAAATCAGTCCATTATTTTCCCTACACCTGCATTGATTAATTTAATTAATGAAGCCGCAAAAAAAGCAGGTAGGGAAGCAGATTTAAAACTAGATTTATATCCATGTAATATTCATATATCTGCTAAAAAAATTTATAAAATTATTGAAGAATTAATCGATAATGCCTTGAAGTTTTCTCCACCAGGAACTTTAGTTCAGGTGAAAAGTGATTGTGTCAATCATAGTTTTAGTTTATCCTTTATCGATCACGGACGAGGCATGACCGCAGAACAAATTTCTGAATTGGGAGCCTATAGGCAATTTGAGCGTAAGCTGCACGAGCAACAAGGTTCAGGATTAGGGTTAATTATTGCCAAACAGTTGGCTGAGTTACACGGTGGTAAACTCAAAATCCAAAGTCAGCCACAAGAAAAAACTATAGTGAAAGTTATTCTTCCGTGTAGTACACAAGAAATTTGCAGATGTGATGACGTTTCGTACCAACAAACCACAGAGGCACAGAGGACAAGGAGAAATAAGAGTTTTAAGAGAGCTTTTGCGTAATTCCTGAAAGGTGTTTGGTGTTAACTGAACGGTATGGGTTTAAATGGGACTTACTTTGGCTCGATAAAGTAGCTTTTCACCTTGCAGATAGCCGATGTAGCGTATCTTAACTGTTTCGCCTGGTTGTGCTGTACCCTCCATTAGTTGGTGTAGTTGAGGATTATATGGTACTTCAGCGCCCACTGGTGCGATCGCTTGCACTCCCCATGCTTGTAATAATTTTTCTAAAGGCTTCTGTACTAAAGGCACAATCTTAATCGCTGCTAGCTGGGGATTTTCTTGCGCTTTCTGGGCAGCTGTGGGCCATTGTAATAATAAAGATTCCAGTAGTTGTAAACTCGACTGCTGGAATTGTTGCTGTAATACCTCTTGCTGTTGTTCCAGTTGTAGTAGCGATCGCTGGTACTCTGTTTTTAAATCTGCATCTGTAGTGGGGTGTGGAGAAAAAGTTGTGATCAATTCACTTAAAGAAATCTGTAGCACTGACGACAGTTTGAGCAGCACTTCTACCCGCATATGTTCTAACTTGCCTTGTCGCAGCCGTAAAATTTGACGCTCTGAGATACCAGCAGCACGACTCAGCGCTTTAAAACTAGAAATACCCACCTGTTGCATTAAATTTTGCAAACGTTGGGTGTAATTGGCATGGGGCATAAAACTTATAGCATTGAGCAGAGGAAAAGAGAGCAGCAGGGAGGAGGGGAAAAAGTTCTGCACCCTATTCCCCACTCCCTATTCCCTACTCCCTAGTTCTATTCTTCCAGTAAACTTCTCAACATCCAAGCAGTCTTTTCATGGACTTGCATCCTTTGAGTCAATAAATCAGCCGTGGGTTCGTCGTTGACTTCCTCTACTACGGGGAAAATAGACCGTGCAGTTCTAACTACGGCCTCTTGTCCTTCCACTAGTAAGCTGATCATTTCCTTCGCTTTGGGAACTCCAGGTGTTTCGGGAATCGAACTCAGTTTGACATATTCGCTATAGGTTCCTGGTGCAGGATAGCCAAGCGCTCTGATTCTTTCGGCAACCAAATCAACTGCTAAGGCTAGTTCTGTATACTGAGTCTCAAACATCAAGTGTAAGGTTTGGAACATCGGCCCTGTAACGTTCCAATGAAAGTTATGGGTTTTTAGATACAGTGTATAGGTGTCAGCCAACAGGCGAGATAGCCCTTCGGCAATTTTAGCTCTACTGATTTCGTCAATACCGATATTGATGTTTTTGACTGTTGCTTGAGATGACATATTTTTCTCCCAGTTGGTTATATGTTTTAGTGGAACAGTAGCTTAACTTAATTGACTATCAATTTTGCATTTTACGGCTCGGCAATCCAAAATCGTCAATCCCACCTCTATTGACTCATGCTAAGTGCATCTTTAGTACACTACGCGGAGCTTTACGGACTCTGGCTAAAATGGTTTCTTGACCTAAGCGCTGGCAAGCTTCATAACGGTGGCAACCAGAAAAGCCAAAATACTGTCCATCTACTTCTAGAACCTCAATGGGTTCTTGCTGTCCAATTGCGGCAATCGACTCCATTAAGGCTTGTACCTTATTTGGATCGTTGGCACGGGGCAATGGCCGTTTAATTTGATTTAATGGAATTTCTTGAACTCTCACCATCAGGAGTTGATCTAACTAGTTTTGTTTTCTGTGTCTAAATAAATCATACTCATTATGAGTTTGTTTTGCAACTAATTTTGGGGGCAAAACTGGTAACGGTATCATTGGAGCAATCATGCGACAACACAACCGCACGACAAAGCAATTGAAAAATCTGCCCCAACGCACAGAGGGTAAAAATCAGATGAAGAGTGCTGAGTTAAAAAACCACCCACAATTCGCGTGGTATCAACCTTCTCCCGGTAATCAGACTCCACCCACACTTCGGCAAGGCTCAGTGACCACAATTCGCGTTGCTTGTACCGAGTGCGAAAGTCCTGAGTATTCTTCTTCTGACTCAGCACTCAGCAACGCCAGATGCTTCAAGTCGGCAAAGCCGCCCAACGCACTGGCTCCTCAGCACTCAGCACTGAGTAAGGTAACCATGAAATCTACATTCTGGCGTTTTTCCTACATCGTCCTGACACCATTTTGTTTGTTGGGACTGACAGCTGCATCAGGTCTTGAGAGCAAAAATCAGGACGTAGAACTGAGAGTTGGGATTGTGCAAAGATTTGGCGATAATCCCAAAGCTCAGCTGCAACTGGAACCCACAAAAGGCGATCGCTTAAAGCTAAAATTCACAGCAGGCAACCAGCAAAAAACCATTATTACCCAAAACCCCGTAAAACTGGAAACAGTCATGCAAGCTTTACCCAAACCTGAGGTAGAAGAAGTAGTTGTTTTAGGTACATACCGCACCTTTGAAACTGCCGAAGATAGTGCCGAAAAGTGGCGTTCTCAGGGCATCAAAGTAGAAATAGCCCAACCAGAACGCTGGCAAGTTTGGGCTAAACGCGATGTTTACCACACTCCCTTACTGCGGCGCTTGCTCTTCCAGGGTGTACAAGCTGCTGGAAAAAACATGGCACAAATTGACACCAAGATTTTGCAACAAGTGCCGCGAGTCACTTGGGAAGTGAACGGTAACCGCTACAGCCCGAATGATTTAGAAATTAGTACAGAAAAAAATTTGATTCAAGTCAAGAAAGGCGAAAAGCTAGAAAATTCCCGTCTTTACCCAGGCAGGTTGACTTTGCAGCCAAATGCTTATGGTACATACACTTTAGTTAATGAAGTACCTCTAGAAAGCTATTTGCGTGGGGTTGTACCTCACGAAATTGGCACAAATGCGCCAGCCGCCGCAGTGGAAGCCCAGGCAATTATCGCCCGGACTTATGCTTTAAGGAATTTACGTCGGTTTGCTACTGATAATTATCAGTTGTGTGCTGATACACACTGTCAAGTTTATTATGGGTTGAGTGGAACAGCTCCCAGTACCGACAAGGCGATCGCTGCCACTAGGGGTATGGTGCTAACTTATAACAATCAGCTAGTAGATGCTCTGTATTCTTCTACTACTGGTGGCGTTACCGCTTACTTCAGCGATGTCTGGAATGGTGAGGATCGTCCTTATTTACGCCCAGTTGTAGATGCTCCAACTACCTTATGGAACTTATCAAAGCAGAGTTTAGCAGATGAAACCAACTTTCGGCAGTTTATTAATCAGCAACAAGGATTTAATGAAAGTGCCTGGAACACCTTTCGTTGGCATAGGGAAACGCCCATAGAAGATATTACCAAGCTTTTGAAAAAATTTTTGACAATTAAAAACAGTCCCTATGCCAAATTTAATACCATTGAGGCCATGTCTGTGGTCAACCGCAGTAAAAGCGGACGCATTCTCGAACTTGCGGTTAAGACTGATATCGGCATTTTTACTCTAGAAAAAGACGAGGTTCGTAGTGCCTTTGCCGCTCCTCGAAGTACGCTGTTTTACATAGAACCTTTAAATAAAGGTAAATCAAGCTTGTGGGGATATGCTTTTATTGGTGGTGGATTTGGACACGGAGTCGGCTTGAGTCAAACTGGCGCTCAAAATTTAGCTAAGCTAGGTTGGTCAAATCCGAAAATTCTGCAATTTTATTATCCTGGCACTCAAATTAAAATGCTCAGTAACGAGATTAAGTTCTAGAATTGATGACAATAAAGCAGGAACACTAAATTTTGTGTGTTCCTGCTTAATGAAACAAATTTCAAATTTTTGCCAAATTAGCTGGAAAAAGCACATAAAACATAGGGATATTTTTCCCTGAGTGTGCTGCTTCTATTTTTACAACATCAGTAACTCTTGCAAGAGACTTTTGGTTAAGGCACTCAACTCTTAGTAGAGTTCTTCTTCTTTGTGGGTTTCGATTGTACAGTCAGAAGTTGGGTAAGCAACACAGGTAAGCACATATCCAGCTTCAATCTGGTCGTCATCCAAGAATGACTGGTCAGACTGGTCAACAGTACCTTGTTTCATCTTACCGGCACAGGTTGAGCAAGCACCAGCACGGCAAGAAAAGGGCAAATCAAGACCTGCTTCTTCAGCAGCATCTAGAATATATACATCATCATCACATTCAATTGTTTGATTTAAACCTTCAGCATCGTTGATTAATGTGACTTTGTAAGTAGCCATTCAGTAATCCTCTCTTTTGCAAACGGCAGTATAAGTTATCCTAAAGCAATGGCTACGGCTGATCTTAATGGATGAGCCGCCAAATTCAATTTGCTTCAATTCTGATACTACGAGAAAAATTAAAGATTGTAACTGGAAATCGACCCCGATTAGTAATGAAGTTTAGTTACTTGATAACAATAAGTTTTTTTTATACTTTTATCAGTCTCGCAACGTTGTGATAAGTAAAAGCTATAGGTTAAAAAGACAACGGGAATTTGTGCAGAAATCACATAGAATGCGGTGGGAATTGATTACAGTTTTAGTTGCTTTAGCTGTTAGATATGAACAGGACTTACGTACAAGTGACAGCAACCTGTTCGCGTAGCGCATACCACAGAGGATATAAAGTCATGAGAAGTTGGTGTAAGTCCGCATGAAGTTTGTGAGGCGTGGGATGGTGAGAAACAGAACTGGTGAGGATCATGTATAATTCAGAAGCAGTTCGGGAAACAGCAAAAATGCGCGTAGGGTTGATTGGTACTGGATATGCCGCAAAACTACGGGCGGAGGCATTATTACATGATGAGCGAGCAAATCTCATAGCGATCGCAGGTCATCAGCCAGAAAATACAGCAGCCTTTGCCAAGGAATATCAGACAGTAGCATTGAGTTCTTGGCAAGAATTAGTAGCACGAGAAGATGTGGATTTGGTAATAATTTCTACAATTAATCGGGATCATGGGGCGATCGCACATACTGCACTTTCACAGGGAAAACACGTGATCGTGGAGTATCCCTTGTCTGTAGATGCTAAGGAAGCTGAAGCACTCGTCGCCTTAGCTAAAGCCCAAAATAAATTGTTACATGTTGAACACATTGAACTTTTGGGTGGTTTACATCAAGCATTGAAGCAAAACCTCGCCAAAGTTGGCAATCTTTTTTATGTTCGCTACAGCACTATCAATCCCCAGAATCCCGCACCTCGCAAGTGGACTTATAACCATGAGTTTTTTGGTTTTCCCTTAATTGGTGCGCTTTCACGGTTACATCGGCTTACCGATTTATTTGGTAAAGTTTTTTCAGTGAACTGTCATCAGCGATATTGGGAAACAGATCACCAATACTACCAAACCTGTTTTTGTACTAGTCAACTTTGCTTTAGCAGTGGATTGTTAGCACAAGTAGTTTATGGTAAAGGCGAAACTATTTGGCAACCAGAACGCAAATTTGAAGTTCACGGCGAAAATGGTGGTTTAATTTTTGATGGTAACACCGGATTTTTAATCCAAGCAGGGGAAACAACACCTATAGAGGTTGGTACTCGTCGGGGTTTGTTTGCTAAAGATACAAGTATGGTCTTAGATCATCTTTTTGATGGCGCTCCTTTGTACGTCGCTCCAGAGGAGAGCTTGTATACCCTGAAGGTTGCTGATGCTGCACAAACAGCCGCACAGACAGGGTTAACTGTATTTATGACAGATAGTTAGACAAAATTTCATGAAAACCGAACCGATTGTTATTTTATCCACACGAGAAATCAACAAAATGCGTCAAGCAGGACGCTTGGCCGCTCAACTTTTACAACACCTAGAACCAATGGTAAAGTCAGGTGTGACCACTCTTCAGCTCAATGATGAAGCCGAACGTTGGACACAAGCTCACGGAGCCAAAAGCGCACCTCTTGGTTACAAAGGTTATCCCAAGTCAATTTGTACTAGTGTCAATGAAGTCGTCTGTCATGGTATTCCTAACGCTAGGCAGATCCTCAAGGATGGTGACATCATCAATATCGATGTAACACTGATTGTTGATGGCTATCATGGCGATACATCCAAGACATTTTTAGTTGGTACTCCTTCCCCTAAAGCACAAAAGCTGGTGGAGGTAACCGAAGAATGCCGTCGCCTGGGGATTGCAGAGGTGAAACCAGGGGCAAAAATTGGCGATATTGGCGCAGCTATTCAAGAATATGCTGAATCTCAAGGTTTTTCGGTGGTGCGAGATTTTGTGGGACACGGCATTAGTAATATTTTCCACACAGCGCCAGATATTCCCCATTATGGTACACGTGGTAAAGGCAAGCGTCTGAGACCAGGGATGGTTTTCACTATCGAGCCGATGATTAACGAAGGTACTTATGAAGTTGAAGTTCTCAGTGACGGTTGGACGGCTGTAACCCGCGATCGCTTGCTTTCGGCTCAATGTGAGCATACCTTAGCTGTAACAGAAGATGGTGTAGAAATCCTCACGCTTCCTGATTAAAGCATCTGCACACTCAGCTAATTAAGTTTAAATAATGACACAGGTAAAAGCAATCACAGAAGCAATTACCAGTTTGAGTGAAGCACAAAAATATGACTTGTAACGGGTCTTTGCTCTGTTTATATCTGCCAAAGAACTGTACAACATTTTGCAAATTCTCAAGCGTATTGGTCAAACAATCTGTGATGCTGATTTACCGTAATCTGGTTTGATTTATGAAATTATTTGCGTAGGTAGAAAGTATTTCTTGTTAACTGAACCGTATTTGAGAATAGTGAAGAAGCAGGGGTGCAGAGGGGAAGACTTTGCACCAGTTTCTCATCTCCCCAATTTATTAGGAATACCTTCACAACCGCCGGGAATAGTGGCGCGAGTTTTTTCGCCACCCCAAGCACAGCAATACTGACGGGTAATATCAGGTAGCCTCTGGACATTGGTGAAATCGGCATTTTCTACAACAGCGCCAGTGTATTCACCAGTTTCATAATTTGGTGGTGCGGTGCGACTGCGGGGTGATGCTGTTGCTACCGAACCATAAAAGAAACGAGTCCCCTGGATATCTGCGCCACTAAGATTGGCATCATATAAGATGGTGCGAGAAAGGTTGGCTTTTACCAAGTCACAACCACTGAGATTAGCGCGGACAAGATTAGCTTCACTCAAATCAGTCCAACGCAGATCATTACCAGAAAGGTCTGCGGCGGCTAGCATTACGCCTAAATCGACAACGCGCACACCTTCCAAGCGGTCTTCTGCATAACCACCAGTACCATTGAGAATGGCTCTACCTAAGCGGCGATCGCGTTTGAGGGGTGTCAATAATTTGGAACGGGAGAGAAAGCGGAGAATTTTCGCTTTACCACTACCATCGACACTACTAAAAATTGCCGCCGTGCGTCCTTCGGCGATCGCGCGTTCTTGGGGCCAATCTTCTAATAATCCTTCTTCATCTAATACCAAGTCGGAGATGCCTTGGAAATAGGAATCTATTGTTTGCTGTTGAGTAATAATATTTTGCTGAACTGTTAGCAGGTTTTGTTGAATTGTTAAGTCTTTAGAAATAACATATTGTCGCCATGCTACATACACGGCAATGATGGCGATGAGAATTTGCCCTAAAGCGCCGAACCATTCTGCTAAGGTACCGGAAGCTTCCCAGTTAATTTGCCTTCCCCAAACCAGTAAGCTGTAACCTAAACCAGTAAATTTCAATAAACCGATGATTGCCACTACTAATCCCATAAAGGCGACAAACAACGTTTTATCCTGGGGCGTAAACCACTTCTGGCTCACATATTGCCACCAGGGCAGCAGCATTGCTAGAGATAATACCAACGTGGCTACTGTTCCCAAGATGCCGACGATCCAGTTATTGATAATAACTCCAATAAAAGTAATGGCGATCGCTACTACAGTAAACAGTAATGCCCTTGGTTTAACGGTGAATTGATTGATAGTTTCTGGCTTGATGTGGGAATGGGCTTTTTGCAGGGCAGTTGTATTTTGTGGCGATTGCAAAGACGCAATTGCCGCTAAAGATTGTTGTGTAGCCAATGCCTCTGGGGTTAAGTGATTCTCACTTGTACTACTGTCAAAGTCATCTGGCGGTACTTCGTTTTCGGGTACGGGTTCTGGGGTTGGTCGATTGGGGGAATTGGATTCAGTCGTCATGCTTACTATTTTTACCTTACTCGGTGCTGAGTGCGCTTGTCCTGAGCGAAGTCGAAGGGGAGTGCTGTAGACGCTGCTGCGGCTGACCGCAGGGTGGAGCCAGTGCGTTGGGCGGCTTTGCCGACTTGTAGCACCTGGCGTTGCTGAGTCAAAAGAAGAAGGAAGGACTTTCGCACTCGGTACAAGCAACGCGAATTGCGGTCACTGAGCCTTGCCGAAGTGTGGGCAGTTTTTTAACTCAGCACTCTTCATCCAGCAGATGCAGTTGAACGCTGTTTTATATTAACTGCCGCTAAAACAATGTTAAATCCTGAATCTTTGGGATGTTTTAGGGGGACAGACATCTTTGACAAAGAATGTCATGGAACGTCTCTACAGATGCATAGCTTGGGCTATTAGCCAAGATTTATTTCTTGGCGGGATATGGGGCAGGTACAAGATATCAGGATTTTTGGCGTAAGTCCTATTAGATTAAAAAGATTAATTGTATGCTCTTCTTGTCAGATTGCTGGCAAAAATTAGTCTGTTGGCGTTTTTTAACAAACTTGCTTTTTGTATACCTAATATGTTATTATGCCTGTCATTTAATAATATAAAGAATATATATATTAGTAAAGTTAATTATCAAAATATGATAAAACTAATTCAAAAAAGTAGTGTATTTTGATACTATTAAGAAATATCAACATGTTTTAACATTGTATTATAAAATCTGTGGGTACAGCATGGTCTTTTGGCGTTGCTTCGTTGCCTTTGGCTTGATCACTTTCTTTACATTAGGCTGCGGTGATGGGAAAAAATCATCAACAGAAAATACCAAGCAAGTGGTACAAGAAATTAATGTTGCCCAACTACTTACAAAAGCAAAGGCTAGCCAAAATGCTGAAAATTTATTTCTTCAAGGTAATCATTTCTTAGATACGCAACGCTTCCAAGATGCGATTCAAGCATACGACAAAGCGATCGCTCTTAAACCAGAGAGTCCGGCAACTTGGATTAATCGTGGCAATGCTCTCATATCATTGCAAGAATACGAAGCGGCATTAGCATCATACAACAAAGCGATCGCCCTCAAACCCGACAAGGATGAAGCTTGGTATAACCGAGGTAATGTCTTAACATCGTTGGCACAATACGAAGCGGCATTAGAATCATATGATAAAGCGATCACCATCAAGCCAGACAAGCATGAAGCCTGGATTAACCGAGGCATTGTCCTGACAAAAATGCAGAAATACCAAGCAGCACTAGCGTCTTATAATCAGGCGATCGCCATCCAACCTAACAAGCATCAAACCTATTACAACAAAGCCTGTACTTATGCCCTACAAAAAAATGTAGCTTTAGCAATCGAGAACTTACAAAAAGCCATTCAACTTGCTCCTGGGAAGTATAAAACATTAGCAAAAACCGACCCGGACTTTGATAAAATACGTAATGATAAACGGTTTAAAGCCATAATTCCATCTAATTAGACGTGAAATGTCATTATGGGCATAACGCAGTGGAGCGTATTGCTAAAGCAAAAGCTCCGCTAACGCGTAACATGGCGGAGGCTATAATAATCGCCAAGAATCTATCTTCATAGGTAAAAGGAATAGTCTTTTCTTGACCATCAGTCATCTGAATTTGAGCGGTCACTTGAGCGTCAGGAGCAACGGGCTGGCCTCGGTGCTCTAACGCCTCAGGCTCCACCAATAACTCGACTACCTTGGCTCCAGAAATTGGCGTAGTAACTTCTACTTGGTTACCAGGTAGAGTTTCAATTTGTCCTGTTGTTTTGATACTAATAGCTAATTGCTGGCGTTTCTGGGTTCTTGGCAACTTTTGGTGATCTTGGTTTGGGGAAGGCAGAGGGCAGTCCCAATGAAAAAATTTCATCACCATGAATGAAAATGTGGTAACTTCCAAGATAAGGCTGATACAAGCGAGGTTGTTTCCTTAT
The DNA here is from genome assembly GCA_019358915.1 of Trichormus sp. ATA11-4-KO1. Taxonomy (GTDB): domain Bacteria; phylum Cyanobacteriota; class Cyanobacteriia; order Cyanobacteriales; family Nostocaceae; genus LEGE-11386. The sequence continues at coordinate 404 of JAHHIM010000019.1, read as the reverse complement.
TAGAGCATCAGAGCCTGAAGGGCAGTCTAACCTGGATATCGAGAGGAATTGCCAATTGTCGCCACTGAGCAATTTTTTGGTTTTAGTGAGCACGCAAGTCAGAATCTACTATTTAGATATCCACGTATAGCCCCCGATCAATTTTGAAAGTTGTAGTAGATCAAGAGATATGCAGGTAGTCTACAATCGTTGTGCAGGACTTGTTAAAACTTTCTGACTGGTTAACAAGTCACAATTGTACTCATGTAGCAATGGAGAGTACTGGAGAGTACTGGCAACCTGTATTTAATATCCTAGAAGGAAACTTTGAAGTTATGTTAGTTAATGCCCGTCAGATAAAAGCGGTGCCAGGACGCAAAACAGACATCAAAGATTCGCAGTGGATTGCCGAACTACTACAACAT
>JAHHIM010000018.1:0-84808 GCA_019358915.1 Trichormus sp. ATA11-4-KO1 | reverse complement strand
ATGCTAGCTGCGATTGTTGAAGGTAGCGCTAGTCCTGAACTAATGGCGGACTTGGCAAAAGGAACCATGCGAAAAAAGCATGATTTACTGATTCAAGCACTCGCAGGTAGAGTTCGTCCTCATCAACAATAAAGGCAGAGGGCAGAAGACGGAGGACAGTATTCCTTCTGCCTCCTGCCTCCTGCCCTCTGCCTTTATTGATAAAAAAGTAGACTATATCAACTTTAGGGACTTCCAGAAAAATTACACAAAAAATCGGGTAAAGTCATCTATCCGTTTTCATGAGATGATAATAGTTATCACTATCATCCAGTCATTGATATATGACATCCATAAATTCTTCAGTTGTTACCGATGTACTTCGTTACCGTCCTCGTCGTCTACGCCGGACAGATACTCTACGGCGAATGGTGAGGGAGACGACTCTTAGTGTCAACGACTTAATTTATCCGATGTTTGTCACCGAGGGTGAGGGGCAAAAGGTGGAAATTGCTTCTATGCCTGATTGCTACCGCTATTCCCTAGATTTGTTGTTACAAGAAGTTCAGCAAGCTTTTGATTTAGGAATTATGGCGATCGCGCTGTTTCCTGTAATTCCCGAAGAGCAAAAAGATGACATGGGTACAGAAAGCTACAACCCAGATGGACTGGTACAGCGAACCGTCAAAGCTATTAAACAAACAGTCCCAGAAATTGTTGTAATTACTGATGTTGCCCTTGATCCCTTTACTACTCATGGTCACGATGGTTTAGTCGATGAGCAAGGTAAGATATTAAATGATCCTACCGTCGAAGTCTTGGTAAAAATGGCAGTCTCACAAGCAGCTGCCGGGGCCAGTTTTGTCGCACCTTCCGACATGATGGATGGCAGAGTTGGAGCTATTCGCCAAGCTCTAGATGGACAAGGTTACATTGATGTAGGAATTCTGGCATATTCTGCTAAATACGCTTCTGCCTATTATGGCCCGTTCCGAGATGCTTTAGATTCTACCCCAAAATTTGGTGATAAAAAGACTTATCAAATGGATGCAGCTAACACCAAAGAAGCTTTAAAAGAAGTGGCACTGGATATTGCTGAGGGAGCAGATATTGTGATGGTTAAACCTGCTTTGGCTTACCTTGATATTATTCATCGAGTCCGCAATACCACACAGCTACCTGTAGCAGCCTACAACGTTAGTGGTGAATATGCCATGATTAAAGCTGCGGCACAGATGGGTTGGATTGATGAAAAAAAGGTAATTTTAGAAAGTCTAACCAGTATGAAACGATCTGGTGCTGACTTGATTTTGACTTATTTTGCTAAAGAAGTGGCTCTAATACTAACTAATAATTAAGAAACAAGCAAAACAGCCTAAAAATGAGTGATTTCTCATAGTTTACTCTATTTAATGAAACAAGATAATTTTTCCTAATTTAGGATAATTTTGGCTGAAGAAAATTATGGTTTTTATTTAGCAACTTGGAGATAAAATACTCAAGTTACTAAATAAAAACTATAAATATTAGTGATAAGATAAAGAGGCATTTCGGTTCTGGTAGGGATCAGCTGCCAGAGGTAAGGGGGAAAGTTGGTGTAAATCCAGCACTGTCCCGCAACTGTGAAGGTAAAGCAAAAGACAAAATACTAAGATTATTTTGTTACTTTTGACTTTCCCAGTCAGAACACCCACCGAAGTATACTGTTTGACTTTCCACATCTGCGAGGTACAGATGACTACTGTTCATAATGCAACGACTAGTCCCGTTGATGTAGTTTCTCACGCTTTATTGGTTTGTAAAACTTGCGCTAGCATTTGGCAAGACGGAAAGCGCCTAGGTGAAAGTGGAGGTCAAAAACTACTACAGAATCTTCAAAACCTAGCGCAAGAGTGGGAATTGCAAGATGAATTTCCCATCAAAGAAGTTGAATGTATGAGTGCTTGTAATCATTCTTGTGTCGTCGCCTTTACTGCCAAAGGCAAATTAACATATCTTTTTGGTGATTTAGCCGTTGATAGCAGTGCATCTGCTGTACTGGCATGTGCTAGTCAATACTACGCTAAAGCCGATGGTCTACTGCCTTGGTCAGAGAGACCAGAACCACTGAAAAAAGGAATTTTGGCCAAGATACCACCATTACTGTAGAAACAGTAGATACTACAGAAATTTAATTAAGTCTGTATCCTACGGGATACTACGCAAACGGGGCGAAATTCTTAATGGGAAAAAGGGGAAGAATTAGCCTCGAAGCAAGGTTTTAAACCAGACTTAGTTCAAAAATCTGTGTATTACAGAGTAGTGGCGTGGCACACTTAAAATAATGCCAAGAAATTTGTAGAGACCCAACACCCTGATCAATGTTGGGTTATGCCTACGGGAACCTACGCGGTAAGCGCAGCTATGCCCGTCAGGGCTTTACGCGTTGCTCAACCCAATTTACACCTAATTCAATATTTTAGTTGTATCAGTCTAGTAAGTCAAAACCCCGAACCTTGTCAACTCTTCTGACTACAGACATTTAATTGAGGGAATCTCAGGAAAAAGAACCCAGAGAAGATATTTATGATTCGTGTTTTGATTCTGGGTGGAACCGGAGACGCAGCAGAACTAGCTGCCAGAGTTGCGACTATCCCAGGAATTGAGGCGATTACGTCTCTAGCCGGTCGCACCCGTGAACCGTCAATTCCCTTAGGCGATTTACGCATTGGGGGTTTTGGTGGTGTGGCTGGACTGGCTAGTTATCTTCGTCAGATGAAAATCGACTTGTTGATCGATGCTACCCATCCCTTTGCTACTCAAATTTCTGGCAATGCGGCAGATGCTGCAACGGCAGTCGCAATACCTCGTTTAAAATTGATCCGCCCACCTTGGGAAAAAGTATGTGGCGATCGCTGGATCGAAGTCGATCATCTCAAAGCCGCAGCACTTTATCTAGAAAATCAGGCAGAACGAGTTTTTTTAACTGTTGGTAGGCAAGAACTAGACACCTTCGCTCACCTGAAGGAAATTTGGTTTTTGATGCGGATGATTGACCCTCCTGAGCCAAATGCCTTAGTGCCGCCGGGAATAGTATTGTGCGATCGCGGCCCTTTTGCCCTCCATAGGGAGAGAGAAATTTTGATTAAACATAAAATTGATACCATCGTGAGCAAAAATAGCGGTGGTAATGCTACCTATGCCAAGATTGCGGCGGCGCGAGAATTGGGACTAAAGGTGGTGATGGTCAATCGTTCCCCTGCACCCCCAGGAGAGCAGGTTAGCAATGTGGATGATGCTTTGGCATGGTTGCTTAACAAGTTGCACGGTTAAGCTAAGAGGAGCGATCGCTACATAACTTTTTCCTCAGGTGGGTAAATATTAGCTAAAATTTTGTCCAATTTTAGGCTTTGTACCTTTGTGCCTTAGTGGTTCAAAGGTCATTTTTTTAACCACTAAGACACTAAGACACCAAGAAAATTACATGACATCTTGAAAGGGGTAGTTCTACAAAGTTCGCGTAGCGTCTTGCACAGAATCAGCTAACTAGCCAAACCAATCAGACGCTATCAAACCGGGATTAACTACTTCTGGAATATGCCGACTGACTTCTTGTGCTTGCTCACATAAAACTTTCTCAATCCCTTGGTGAATTATGGCTTCTATCTGCAAATTTTCTTCTAGAGAGTGCCACAAATTATTTACACTGGTGAATGCTTGTTTTTTGTCTTCTTGGTCAACTGTGATGTAATGGTTGGGAATTCTGTTTAAAATATAAGCAATTAAAACTTGTCTAATATCAGGATGTGCAAAAGCTTCTTGATATGGATGGTCAGGGTAAGTTTCTAAAACTGTTTCCAGCTCTTTATTCACTACTATTAATGTGATATTAACAAGAGTTTTAGTCATTGTTTAGCACCTTTTGTTTGTATTTGATCATCATTTTTATACATCTGCTATTTTTTAGCATTAGACTATCTGCACAAATTAAAATTATAATAATTCTAAATTTATAGCTTTTTGTAATGCCTTCTCAAAATTAATTCCTTGTTTTGTGGCAATGTATAAGAACACTATTGCTGCTGCACGAATGGCATTATCACAATGAATCAGCATAGGTTTTGGTAGTTCAGAAATTATGGGAAATAATTGGAGAACAACTTGATGGTTAATTTCTTCAGCATTTATAGGAAAATTAACATATTGCAATCCTAAAAACTCAATCTTTTCCTGTTCATGAGCAAGGAAATTTTGTTCATCTGGTGAACGGAGATTAAGTACGGATTTATAACCATCATCAGCAATTAATTGGAACTGTTGTATTGTAATTTGTCCGGCGATCGCTAACTCATTGTTGATCTTCCTAACAACATCCATTGTCATAACCTTTGCAACAACATATTGGGTTTTCCATATATGGAAAACTCAAATATAGGTAAATACTGACTCTACCAATGACTATCTTTATCAGCCGGCTCACCTTCAAAAGGTTGAACTCCTGTGGCTGGATAATTATCATCACTAGGGCTAAAAATCCTGGTGACTGCACCTGAGATGTAATTAATTAATTCCTGAGGAATATTTTTAATTGATTGTAATATTTGCCCGGTTCTTTTAGAGATAGACATACATCGTCTCCTAAAAAATTTCACCTTGATACTATTCAAGGTAGGAGAATAATTTGAGGAACTTGTGAGGAAATCATTTCAAAATACTTTTGGCAATAGTGTAACTTTCCCTGTTCCCTGTTACCTTTTATTACAGGTCTTATTTGGCAATGTTATTTAATTGAGCTTGCAAATCCGCCCACGTAATACCTGCGAGGCTAGGCAGAATAATATGAGCGGCTCCTACGCGTTCAGTTGGGCCTAGTCCTACTACCCACATACCAGCCGCTTTAGCGGCTTCAACGCCTGCGGCGGCATCTTCAATTACCACAGATTGCTGTGGTAGCACTCCTAACTGGTTAGCTGCGTAGAGAAATAAATCTGGTGCTGGCTTAGGTCGTTGTACACTGTAGCCATCGGCGATCGCATCGACTTGATCAGCAATACCCAGGCGCTCTACAACCATCCGGGCATTTTTGCTAGCTGAACCAATAGCTGTTTTGATTCCAGCTTGCCGCAGTTCGTCCAATAAAGCGATCGCCCCTGGTAATAAATCATCGGGTGTAATGTTGCGAATAAGTTCTACATAGTAGCGGTTCTTACGTTCCAACATTTCTTCAATTTCTGCGTCTGAATAATGTCTATCCTGAAGGATGAGCATCAGCGAAGCACGGCGAGATATTCCTCTTAACGGTTCGTTAGCCTGGCGATTAAAGGGTATACCTTCCTCATCTGCTAGTTTCTGCCAAGCTAAATAGTGATATTCTGCTGTATCTGTTAAGACACCATCTAGATCAAAAATAACTCCCTTAATGTTGAGTGTGTAGGGAGATGTAGACGCGATCGCAGCTTCCCTCAGGATGGAGGATGAAGACAATGATATCAACTCTTTGTTGTTTTGTTCTTGGTTGACTTGTTGAGGGCGCAAATCGAATTCGTGCCATTGACCGTGCCAGTGTAACTTAAACTTGAGGCGCGTCCAGCCAGTAGGTAGGTGAGGGTTGGCTACAGGGCCATTTTCTGTTAGTTGAATCCCGCCAAATCCAAACACTACAGCCTGCCAAACACCCCCAGCACTAGCCCCGTGAATCCCATCAGTAGTGTTACCTCGTAGATCCCCCAAATCCACCATTGCTGCTTGCATAAACCGTGTGTAAGCTTCCGCTAAGTTGCTTAAATCTGAGGCTAAAATGGCATGAATTGCCGGGCCTAAAGATGAACCATAGGTAATATCAGTACGGGGTGCGTAGTAGTCCCAATTTGCCTGTAATGTTTTTTGGTTATAAGGAAACTCAGCTGATTCCCGCATTAAATAAAGCAGCATTAACACATCTGGCTGCTTGAGTACTTGATGCTTGCTAGCTTCTTCAATCCCCAGAACGGCTTGTATTGATTTCTCGCGTGGTTCGTAGTCTTCCAAGTTAATATCTGCCAATTGGAAAAATCCCTCAAACTGCTCAATTAATCCAGTTGAGGGGTCGTAAGGAATCCACATTTTGGCAATGATATCTTGCCATTGCGATCGCATAGCGTCTCCGGAGGAGAGTTGCAGTTTCTCCTCTAACTCAGCTGCTCGTTCTGGGTAGGTGTGACGCAGCCAATCATCCACCATGAGTGTTTTTTCTAAGTGCCATTGCACTATCCGGTTAGTAAAAGCGTTGTTATGTACGAATTCATGGTATTCATCGGCTCCTATGACCCCACGAATTTCGTAACGGTCTTGTTGAGCATTGAACTCGACTCGGCTACTCCAAAAAATGGCGGTATCTAAGACAATCTCTGCACCACAATCCCGCATCCACTCATCATCACCAGTGGCTTGCCAGTAGTACCAGACAGCATAAGGAATATCGGAACTGATGTGAATTTCGTGATCACGACACCAAATCCGGATGTCTTCACCGTAGAAATCACTAGGAAGTGACCAACGTGGTGTAACTTCATCCCCAGTAACAGCACTTTCCCAAGGAAACATTGCCCCTTTATAACCGTAATGAGATGCCTTGCGGCGCGCTCCATTCAATGTGTGATATCGGTAACTCAGTAAATTACGAGCTAGGGCTGGTTGGGTAAAAGTAAAAAAGGGCAAGATAAAAATTTCTGTGTCCCAAAAGATATGACCCCGATAGCCAAACCCCGAAAGGGTTTTAGCGGGAATACTTACTTTGTCATCATGCTTTGGGCCAGCAATCAGCAGTTGAAAAATATTGTAGCGGACAGCAAATGTGGCTATGCTATCTCCCTCAATCAGGATGTCACTGTTTTGCCAAACCTCATCCCATGCCAGTTCATTAGCGTCGAGCAACGTTGTATAGTCTGGCAAGTACGCCAGCTTTTCTTGAGCTGCGAGGATTGGGGTGTCCGTCTCCCGCGAAGTAAAAACTGTGACTAACTTTTCTACTATCACGGTTTGTGCTGATGTAGCCAAGAAAGTTGCACTCAAGGTAGGATATCCGGGGGCAGTGTTGACTTGTAGCGACGCTTCGGTTCCCAATACTGTCAATTTAGCCCCCATGCCAATATCAATCCGAGAATTGCGGGTACGGCTGTGTAACCAAATTCCCTGCTCGGTCTTACCCTGGTCTAGTCCTTCCCAGTGATTGAAACCCTGATTTTCTGGATAACCATTGATACTAGCCTGAACTTCAATCAAGCCATCGAAATTTAATGGCGTTAATCGGCAGCGTTGTCCTAACACATGCTTGTCTGCCATACTAGCGAAGCGTTCAAAGTGGATGTCTATGACCTTGCCACTAGGACTATGCCAACGTAAGGAACGGCTAAGAATTCCTTGGCGGAGGTCAAGCTGTCGGTCATACTGTAATATCTCACCTTGATCGAGGCGGAAGCGATCGCCATCAATGATCACTATCAATGGTAACCAGTCAGGACAGTTGACAAGTTCTGTGTAAACCACAGGAACATCATCATAGACACCATGAATAAAAGTAGCTGGTAATGCCCGAATGTAGCCTTCGTCAAAACTACCCCGTGTTCCCAGATATCCATTACCAATAGTGAAGATGGTTTCTCCTGAGTGCAACTGCTCAGGGTCAAACTGGGTTTCAATTAATATCCAGTCTGTATAAATAAAGTTGTGAGCCGGACTTTTTTTATCCATCATGAATGCCTTGTTAAATTAAAAATTAAAAATTTTTGAATCCATTATTTTTAATAAAGTCAGAAGTTAGAGGAAATACGTAAGAAGTCTTCCCTTTGACGAATCGCGACCAAGCCACTAAATTCGTCCTTCTTCCTTATTTTTTCACTGGAATTTATGTAGTGGGGGTTTAAATCCCCACTAAATTCCTCTTTCTTCCTTCTTCCTTCTTCCTTCTTCTTTAATTTTGAATCGGAGATGAAAGATGCATATGCTTTTCTAAAATTTTTTCGGTTCTGGGTTTATAAATCAAATGGAATAAGGTTTCTACGTAGCGATCTCTGGCTTCGTTATCTTCTGGAGATGCAAAGTTCCAGAATCTAAACATTTTAGCCAGCAATAGTAAATGAGTTGTGTGTAGCTGCCAATTATATTTGTTAAGAATTCGCTGGCTCATCCACTCGGAGATTTCGTTCCAGTGTTGGGGGTAATTATCACATTTTTCCAAGAAAGCTAAAATTTTCTCGGCTGTTCCTTCTAAATCTGTAGGGTTAAGATGAAACTCATCTTCTAGACCCTCAATAATTTCTAAAGCACCACCAAATTTAGTAGTGAAAGTTGGTAAGCCGGAAATCATGGCTTCTAAAATACTGCGTCCGAAAGCTTCAAAGAGAGCAAAGTGAGCATAAATTCCCTGACAATTAGCAATTACTCGGTAGGCTTCACCAAGGTCATGGCTAGAAAGACGCATCCCCAACCAGCGAATATGGCCGTGGAGATGATATTGAGTGATGATGTCATGCAGTTTTTGAATTTCTTCTGCTTCTTCTGGGTTTCTGGCTTCAGATGGATGTAATTTACTAGTTAAAAGAATTAAGTTGCACCGCTCTTGTAACGCTTGACTTTTGCCAAAGCATTCAGCTAAACCAGTGAGATTTTTAATTGAGGTAACAGGAGCAACAGTTAAAATTGGGCGCTTGTCTGGGTCTTTTAAGCAACCAAGAATTTGGGGGTCTTCACGGCTAAATAGTAGATCGTAGATTTGGGTACGCAGGCTGGGATCTGGTTCTAAATTTTGGTTATGGGGGAAGAAAATATCTTCATCGACTCCCGGCGGTACGACGTTGAACTTAGGGCTAAACAATTCAATGCCATCAACTACATGATACAACTGAGGCATAGTGAAACACTTGTAGGATTCGTATTGCCCCATTGTTTCTGGTGTGCCCACAATTTCTTGGTAGGACGAAGTGACAATAAAATCAGCAGCATTCATGCTAATTAAATCGGCGGTGAATTGTACCGAGAAGTGGTAACGGTCTTCTAAATCTTGCCAATATAAGTTACTAAATAAGTGTTTAGGCTTTTCCAGGGAGTGAGCAATGTTGCACTGAGTGACTTTCAGGCTGCGGGAAAGGAGTGAAGCGACTAAGTTACCATCGCTGTAGTTGCCCACAATTAGATTAGGACAACCTTGGAATTGAGCTAGCAATTCTTTTTCTGCATCCTGAGCAAATGTTTCCAGATAAGGCCAAATCTCATATTTAGATATCCAATTGTCGGTGACGACAGGATTAAATTCCGCGAAAGGAACACGCAATATCCAGGCATTTTCCGTATCTTGAACTTTTTCTAGACGGAGGTTACATTCTGTACCGTCGCAGTGAGGAATGAGTCTAGTAAGAATAATTACATGGGGTTGAATGCCCAACAAGTCGAGACCAGCAAGTTTGATTTCTGCTTGTAGCTTATTTTCTAAAGTCCGAGCTTGTTCCAGGACATAAATCACTTGACCTAGTGTTTCATCTCTTCCCAACACATCCTGTTGAGCAACCCAGCCGTGTATGGAGATGAGAACGACGCGGAAAATAGCCGGGACACGAGCCACAAATGCTTCGAGGATAGCAGGTTGTGGGCTGTCAATCAGCCGCTCTAAAAGTTCTAAAGTTTCGCATACTCGCCCAGCAGTGTTTCCCCATCCTGGCTCAAAGCCAAGTGCTTGGAGGTCATCGCGAAAATTTTTGTAGGGTTCTTCAGGAGGTAGCTGATTTAAAAATTTGAGGGCTTGCTTAATTTGTTTGGCTAGGTGAATTCCTGAGGGAATGCGATCGCTAATTAGCAGGGGCATTTGATCATATGTCAGTTGATATAATGCCTGAAACAACACCTCTAGCCAATAATGGGTGTCAATCAACAGTTGATTGCACAAGTAATGGTTGAGGAAGGCTAGACCTTGACCAATATTTCTCGAGTCACTGATTTTCGGGGAACCTTTGTAAAAAGGTTGGAGGTCAATTTCTAGAATGTGAGGTTGGTAGCGGTTAACTAGGCGATCGCTTACATCTAACCACGCCTGGGGTGTCATCAGATCAAACCCAGTAAAGTCGGATTTCAGCCGCCACACTTGTTGGCTAGCAATCCAGGGTCGGACAAGAAACCAAGTGCTTTCCTCTTCCAGAATCATTTCATGGGTATAGTGAATTAGTTGACTGATAGAAGAAGAGTGGAAAAAGTAAGCTGGCTTTTGAGATTGGTGACAGTACTCCGCAAAAGCATGTAGGATTTCATTTCTCAGGAAGTAACACTTATGTGAAGCTTGCAATGCAAATATCAGCTGACGCAGAATAGTTTTTTGCTCACTGTCTAAGGCAGTTTGCAGCAGTTCATGCATGATGAATTTCAGAACTCTAGCAGGTCACGACCTCATTTTTCTCTCCTCAACAACTGTGGTTCTATGTGACGGGTGTTTAGAGGTACATTTCCTTTGTTACTTCTATATGCTAGATAAGCGTGAAAGTCCCTCACTTCTAGCTTGGGTATGAAAGATGCAACTTTTAGGTAGGAGGTAGAGGGGCAAAAGATAAATAATAATTCTTTACTCAGCACTCAGAAAGGCACTCAGCACTCTTGATTACTATCCATTGGGTTACAGGTGCCATTGCCCGCCAGCCTAAAAATTTGCCAATAGGTTCCGCTCTTTGAATAGCAATGCGGGTGAAATTACCACCAGCTTTTTCATACCATTGAAATAAGGTTTGCTCGCCTTCTAGGGTGACAACATTGGCGACTAATCGCCCACCCGGATTTAATGCTTGCCAACACACATCAAAAAGTTTCTCGGCTGTGACTCCACCACCAATAAAGATAGCGTTGGGTGTGGGCAAATCTTTGAGAATTTGGGGAGATTTCCCAGTGATGATTTGCAGGTTGGGAGTTCCTAAACTAGCAGCATTGTCGGCAATATAGTTGATTCTAGAAGAGTTTTGTTCAATCGCGATCGCTCGACATCGAGGATGAGTACGCATCCATTCGATAGAAATAGAACCACAACCCGCACCGACATCCCACAGTAGCTCTCCTGGATTGGGTGCTAATGTTGACAAGGTAACTGCCCTGACTTCTCGTTTGGTTAACTGTCCATCATGATGATAAGCGTTATCTGGTAGTCCTGGTATTCGCGGTAAAGGTTCAACCCCAGAATCAACAATACAATTGACGGCGATCGCATTCAAAGGCGCAATTTCTCTTTCACTCCAAGATGCGGCTGTACTTTCGATAATTCGTTCATGAATGTTACCCATCCGTTCTAAGATGGTAATTTTGCTACCACCATAGCCGCGATTTGTCAATATCTCAGCAGCAATTGCAGGTGTATCTTTACCTGCACTCAAAATCAACAGCTTCGCCCCTGGATAGATGTAAGACTGAAGTAAAGAGGCTGGACGACCGCACAAACTCAAGGTTTCTACCTCAGTTAACGACCATCCCAATTTGGCACAGGCAAGACTGAAGGTTGAAGGCGCAGGGATAATCGTGATTTCGGCAATGGGAATTTGGCGGGTGAGGGTGACACCGATACCATAAAACATGGGGTCACCACTAGCTAATACACAGATTAATTGACCCCGGCGGTGGATGATTTCGGCTATGGAAGTGCTAATGGGAGCAGCCCAGACAATTTTCTCGCGTTGGTCATCTGGGGGTAACATTGCTAAATGGCGATCGCCACCGATAATCACTTCAGCTTGATCAACCAGGGAACGAGCGATCGCACTTAACCCTTGTAACCCATCTTCCCCAATACCAACAATCGAGAGCCATTTCCGTGTCATAGACAACTAATCATAATTTAACTGGATGTTACTAATTTTTCTGCATTCGCGTATCTACCAGGACTAAAGTTCTGACTACGAGCAAACATTAGACCTCTTGCAAAAGTCGCTCAGGAAGATTTGATAAGAAGAAAGGCAGAGGGCAGAGGGCAGAGGGCAGAAGGAAGAAAAGGTACAAACCTTGCTCCTTGTGGGCAAAAAAAATCAAAATATTCTTTGCCAGATGCGTAGCACGAGAAAAGATGCGTCCTTATACAAACCTCTTCCCTTCATGGGAGAGGTTTCCCGAATGCCTTCTGCCGAATGCCTCCTGCCTTGCTGCCAAAGGTGGCTTTGATTAATTCTCTGTGGTGCATGTCAATTAAATGGTATAGGAATCTGAACCCAAAACTCTGTCCCTTTTCCTGATTCTGATGTACATTTCAGACTTCCAGCATGTTTCTCTACAAAAGGTTGGTAGTTAATTAGATGATACGGTTGGTGTTGGGTTTCACTGCGTTCTACCCAACATTGCAACTGAAATATAATGTAAATGGCAACGAGGAAACACCCATTAATGTTGAGTTTTATTACGTTAACCTAACCTATATCTACCTGCGGTGTGACATATGTCAGAAAATGGAAAAATAAGATTAAAACAATTACTCCAAGAAAAACGAGAAGAAATTCTCAGCATTGCGGCTAAACATGGAGCTTATAACTTGCGGGTTTTTGGTAGTGTAGCTAGGGGTGAAGAAACTGAAGCAAGTGATATTGATTTTTTAGTTGATTACGATTTAGAGAAAATTTCTCCTTGGTTTCCAGGTGGTTTGATTTTAGATTTAGAGAATTTGTTAAATCATAAAGTCGATGTTGTGACCCCTAAATCTTTACATTATTTAATTCGGGATAAAATCTTTAATGAAGCTGTCTCTTTATGAAAGATAGTCGAGTCTATTTAATTCATATTCGAGATTGTCTCACTAGAATTAAGCAATATACAGTTGCAGAACCAGAAATATTTTTCCAGGATATTAAAATCCCAGATGCTGTGTTAAGAAATCTTCAGGTAATGTGTGAATCTGTGCAAAAATTACCCAATGATTGGAAGAGCAGATACCCTGAAATTGAATGGAGTAATATTGCTGGTTTTCGGAATAGATTAACTCATGAATATTTGAATGTAGACCTTGATATTGTTTGGAGTGTAATTGAAAAATATTTACCAGAATTAGAAAGAACCGTTGCAGCAATGGCGCAGGAGTTTTGGAATACTTAGTTCAAATATTGCACCTGCCCAAACTTCCGCCAAGAAATTTATTTCTTGGTTAATAGCCCAAGTCCACTAAAGTTGACTGAAATCTATGCCATCTCAGAGGTTTACTCCTTTTTATAGTTAGGTAAATTTGGCATAAAAAATAACCAATTCTTTCAATAAAGTGGGGATTTAAATTAAGCAATACTGCCGCGTTTTCTGGCTTCTTTATAGGAAGTTCCCACATTTCTCAAACCAGCTTTAATCATTTGTCTTTCCAGGAGGGCAAAGAAACGGGCTTTATCACCACCTCTTACAACTGCTTGATTATGCGCTTCTGCGATCGCCACTGGGTAGCCATAGCCTTTTTGCACCTGTGCCAGCATTAATCCTAGTGCTTGGTCAAACATGGCTGTATTCTCTGCTACCCACGCTGGGACTTCTATCCGCGCAATTTCTGTACCTACATGGACATAGCAAAAGTAAATTGTTTGGTCTGCGTAGAGTTCTAGAATGCGGTTGTTACTGCGCCATAGTGGCCCCCGTTGTCCTGGTTGCAATTGGGTTGCCCAAAGGGCGGTATCTCGCAACGGTTCAAATATTTTACAAGGTACTTTTTCTAACTGATTTGGGCAATGGGTGAGACAGTCGGGAGCGGGATGGGGACAAGCTAACAACCGTAAAAAGTTCATACCTTCGATGTTACGAGAGGCGCTAAGATAACCCATTAACGGAATTTGAGCATCACGCATCTGCTGCCAAGCTTCCAGGATAGGAGGTAAGATGCGATCGCGGGCATCAATAGGCAACTGTTCTAAAAACCAGTAAATTAAAGAACCATCTTCCATCGCTAATGCTGGCGCTTCCCCTTTCGCTGCACAGGCTAATTCTGCCAATACTGTGGCTTCAGATGCTGTACGGCGGTAACTCATCCATTCCTCGGTTCTAATTCCCCACTGTCGAGATATATATAAATCTTCGGGGCGATAAAATACTTCTGGCAAACTATCAAGAAGGGGTTGGCGATTTTGTCCGTAGTGTAGAACGACTCTACCAATATTCAGCAGATAGCAGTAAGCAATTTCGTGATGGTTAGGGGCTATTTGTGAACCATCGGTAGCAATGACAGTATGTACTTTCGGCGGGACTGGGATATCAATGCAGGTTTCTAGCGGCTCAATTGGGGTAGCATTGGCAAAGAGAATGCGATCGCGCCATTTTTCCTGGCGATCGATTAAATCTTGTTGACACTCATAAGCATTTTTAAGATGTTGTTGCGCTAATTCTAAACGTTGGCGACTTGCAGCAGCTTCTAAAGTCAGGTGCTGACTTAAACCCTGCATTTGTTGCGCTAACTTTGTCAGATCAAGCATAAATATAGATATGAGTGCTGAGTGAGGAAGGAAGAATTAAATAGTAACTCTTCATTCCTCAGAAAATTACAACCACCCAGAGAAATCTTTAGCAAACTGAGGCAGAGATAATACCTGAATTCGCGGATCATCTTGGGCAGATTTCCTTTCTGCTTGGGTATTGTAGCCCCAATCTGCCAAAAATAATTTTATATTTCCCAGGTCTGTTTGCTGTTGGACTAACTGCAATGTCTTGAGTCTATCTTCTACAAACCACAAACTCACTGGTTTTTGATTTGCTACGTGGATTAATTCTCGCAAAATTTCGTATTTGGGGCGCTTGACTTCTTTGCCAAAAATTGCCGTTGGTGGTAGATTTAAACCTTCTCGTTGCAACAATTGCTGCACAAAGCGCCCTTCTTTGGTAGTGACAATGTATAACTTGACTTCATTAGCAACAGTTACTTTTATTTTTTCTAATACGCCAGGATAAAATCTATGCAGACTTAGCCAACCGTCTAAATCTGTATTAATCCACTCATCTCGCAGGTTGTCTAGTTTCGCACCGATATCTTTAGCTAGTAAGTTGTTGTCTAACAAAATTTGTGGCGTAATGTTTACCCATTCCTGAAGGATTTGTTCTTCAGGGATTTCATCTACCAACGCTTTGATTAAAACAGGCATTTCCCAACCCGTCTCAATCACAGGGCGCAGACGATAAAATCTTAAAGCTAAATCATCTGGTGGTGTAGTGTTAGCAGGCGACCACATTTGATAGTAGGTGCGCCATGCAACTTCAAAATATTCAATTAGTCCATTGCAAATTACTCCATCAAAGTCTAAAGCTAAAATTGTGGGACTACTTGCGGTCATTGTCTTGAGGAATAAACTGCTGTTGTCAGATTAGCTGACAACTCTACATCAAGCGGTAATTTTTGCGAGTTTTTTACTATATATAAATTAATCAAATAATAGATTAATAATAATTTACGGTAAGTTAACACCTCAGCAACGTTCTGAACGAGGCAGAACAAGGGTTTTGCTTTCACAATCCTCACAATATTTAAGAAAATGAAATCGCTGTATTCCAACACTGTAACCTGTAACCTGTTCCCTCTCTCAACTACTGACGATTCATTTTGGATGTAAAAATTCCGTGTGTGGGACTAAACAGTAATGCCAAGAGAAATAATCCTGATGCAACTAAAACGATCGCTGGGCCTGAGGGTAAGTTATAAAAATAACTCAAGTACATACCGCTAATACTAGAAATTACCCCAATCAATGCACCTAAAAGCATTACTTGATGTAAGCGTTTAACTAAAAGATAGGCTGTTGCTCCCGGTGTGATTAACAGTGATAATACTAGAATGACACCTACAGTTTTCATGCTGGCAACAATTGTTAAAGCAATCAGCAACATCAGTCCAAAATTTAGCCGATTGACTGGTAAACCTGCGGCTTGAGCGCCTATGGGGTCAAAGGTGTAAAATAAAAGTTCTTTATATAACAAAAAAACGACTATTAAAACAATAGCCGCAATCATAGCAGTATCTCGGACTTCATCACTTGTAACACCGAGAATGTTGCCGAAAAGAAAGTGATTTAAATCGATTTTATTATCTTTTTGCACAATAGTAATTAAGGTAATACCCAGGGCAAAAAAAGCCGAAAAAACTATGCCCATTGCGGCATCTTCTTTGATTGGCGATCGCGTCCTAATCCAGGCGATCGCCATTGTACTCACAACCCCGGCAATAAATGCCCCAATATATATATTCGCTCCCACCATAAAAGCGATCGCCAGTCCTGGCAAAACTGAATGACTGATTGCATCACCCAGTAAGGCTAGTCTTTGTACCATCAAGTAGCTGCCAACCACTGCACACAGTAAGCCGACGATAATGGCAATTATGAGCGATCGCTGCATAAAGCTGTATTGCAATGGCTCAATTAATGCTTGTAGCATAAGTATTTATACGATATTTTATCATTGGATATTTGGGATGTTTGAAGTTGTGGTGCGTCAGCTTATCCATCTATAATAGTTTTTAATCATACAAAATAATTTCAGCCAATCTTTGCTCCACTTCTTGAAGATAATCTGTTAAACCTGTATGTACACCTCTTTCACGTAAAACTTGTAAACTCGTATCTTCCCAGCACTATTTTTTCCCACTAGTCCATGTAATCGGGAACTATCAAAATGAATTTCTGTAGATTTATGGCTTTTGAAATTCTGAAGTATTAGTTTTTCTAGCATATCTTGATATACCTAATGATGAAATTAGGTATTTGTATGTTTTTGGCTCATATAATTATAGGTGTTTATTTACATAAACTACAGAGTATGCAGACATAGTAAGAATTTAAGCAGCCCCATCAAAGTAGATTACTTGACCACTATAAGCGCGATATAGGTTCTGTTGTGTGAGGACTTGCTGGCGTGAACCTGTAGCGATTAATTCACGATTGAGTAAGATTAAATCATCAAAGTGGGTAATGGATTCGCCTAAGTCGTGGTTGACTACCAAGACAATTTTACCAGCAGTGGCGAGTTCATGGAACACTTCAAAAATGATCGATTGGGTTTTTTGATCAATGCCCACTAAAGGTTCATCAAAGCAGAAAATATCTGCTTGCTGTGCCAAGGCGCGGGCTAAAAATACTCGCTGCTGTTGTCCCCCTGATAATTGTCCAATGGGGCGATCGCAATATTCAAACATTCCCACCCGTTTCAGGGCATTTTTAGTTTCTCGACGGCTAACTGCTGAAAAGCTACGCAACCAACCAGTCTTTTTTACCCGTCCCATCATTACCACATCCCAGACTGTTGCGGGATAAGTCCAGTCGATTTGGTTACGCTGTGGTACGTAAGCAATTTTCTCTAGTTGTTGCATTAATGGTTTTCCCTGGTAAAGCACAGTCCCGCTACTGAGAGGAACTAAGCCCAGCATGGCTTTCATTAAAGTACTTTTTCCAGCACCATTGGGGCCAAAAATCCCCGTCAGCCGTCCTGGTTTGACAACACAGTTAACGTCCCTCAAGGCTTCTTGTGTACGGTATTGCACCCCTACATGGGCAATGTTAATACTTTCAATTGTGGGGGTAAGGGTGTCTTGCATAGGATAGACGGGATCAAAGCTGGAATCGGGCTTTAGGGAAAAGTGAACAGTTCTCATTGTCCTGTTTTCGGGAATTTAAATAAAAAATGAAAAGAATATGAGAATAATGTACCCTAAAAATGAGAAAAATATGAAAACAAGTTTAGCAAGTCCATGAAAGAGATTACTCAGTCAAAAGCTAGATACTGCTGGCAAGCTATGCTGGGAGTTTTGTTGGGACTATTAGGTGGATGCGCCCAAGTAGACTCTAACCGCATCTCTCCTGGGACAGATGATCAACCGCAAGTAGTTGCAACTAGTACGATCATTGCTGATTTAGCCCAAGAAGTTGGGGGAGACGCAATTGAGCTAACTGGTATTCTCCAACCAGGTGTTGATCCTCATGTTTACGAACCGACACCAGCAGACAGCAGGGTGTTAGAAAAAGCTGACTTAATTTTGTATAACGGCTATAACTTGGAACCGGGATTGATTAATCTGGTGAATGCTGCTGGTGAGAAGGCGCGCAAGTTAGCTGTAGGAGAAGTTGTCAAACCTTTACAGTTAGATAAAAGTGCAGGAAAAGTTGTACCAGATCCCCATGTTTGGGGTAGTGCAGAGAATGCGATCGCCATGGTAAATGCCATGCGGGATGCTTTGATTGAATTATCTCCCGCAGATCAAGCAGAATTTACTCAAAGAGCATCACAACTTACTCATGAATTAAAGCAGTTGCATAGCTGGATTAATCAACAAATTCAAACCATTCCCCCAGACAAACGCCAACTCGTTACAACTCACGATGCTTTCCAATATTATGGACAAGCTTATGGAATAGCGATCGCCGGCACTTTAATTGGTATTAGCACAGAAGAACAACCCAGCGCTCAAACAGTGCAGCGATTAGTTGAGTCCATTAAAAAAATAGGTGTGCCAGCCATTTTTGCCGAAACAACAATTAATCCAGCCTTAATAAAAACTGTTGCTCAAGAAGCAGGTGTGAAGTTAGCACCACGGGAATTATATTCTGATTCCATTGGTGCAAAAGGCAGTGATGGAGATTCTTACATCAAAATGATGGTAGCAAACACCCGCACTATTGTAGAAGCATTGGGGGGAAAATATACATCATTTCAACCCACTAATTAAACCCTGCATCACCTATGGTGTAATCATCAGCGACTTGATAATTTTTCAGAGCCAGAGCATATTATTTATTTCGTGCGCCAGAGTTTATATGTAACCAAATATGTTAAAATATAGCCTCAGATATATAGCTTTTTGATTTCATCATAAACTCTTTCCGAAGAAGGAACTCATTATCTCTTGAATTTTCTAGATTGTTCTTAGTAAATGTATCTATTTTCATAGAAAAAATCATGGCTAAGGAACTAGAAAATCAAATTAATCAACCAGTAAGTCAAGATTGGCATTCACGAGAAGAGCCAACAGTTAAAGAAAGAAACTTAACAGCTAACCCTGGAGATGCGATCGCTCAACAACCCCAATCAGTTGAAGAGAAGGCGAAACAGGTGGCTGTAGATGTACCGGATATCACAGGTGACCACATTAAAGTCCCAACTTACTTTGTTGTAGAATACCCTGATGGGACAAAAAAGGCACTGCACCATGTTAAAGATGCTGAAGAAATTTCTGATGTAATTCGGCAAGCGAGAGTAGACGAACATGGAAATCGTATTTGGTGGTAGTTCCTCGTTCTGTCAATAAAATAGAGACGTGATTAATCGCGTCTCTATCTTTAATACCCACCTTTGAATTTTAGGTAAATACAAATATTTGCATAGCGGAGAGATCGCTAAGATACTTGCAAGAGGATGATTTGTAGTAAAGCTCTGTTAATGATATTTATAAACTAATTATGTTTAATTTCTAGCCAAGCGCGTAAGTTTCTGTTGAATAGACGATTTCTAGTGCTTTTACCTCTGCCAGTACCTCATCACAGAGGTAGAAATTTGCTCCTGAGTACTGAAACTTTTTATTACTTAAGATGTATCCCAAAAAAGCTTCCGAACTACATAATCTTAAATATTGTCCATAGGAAGCAGATAACTAGTGAGGCAAACAAATTCATCTCCTAAATGGTATAGAATCTTTTTGGGTGTTCGCGCACGCATTTTAATCTGGTATGTGATGCTGATGGCTTTGTCTGCCATGGTATCAATTTTGGTAATCCGTCAGGTTCTTCTTTTGCGCCAAGAAAAGCGCATCGAAAACTCTCTAGCCCAAGAAGTCAAGGAATTTCAAAAAGTTGTTAATGGAAAAAACCCCACGACAGGTAAGCCGTTTGGAGATGATATAATTGCTATCTTTGATAAATATCTATCTCGTAACTTTCCTGACGACAACGAGTACTTCATTACGCTGTTAAACGGTAAATTCTACAAATCAGATCCGACAGTTGTTCCAGAATCTCTATATTCCAATTCAAAATTATTAAAGTATTGGGCGCAGTTGACTCAGACCCAACAAGAAAAACAAGTAACTTCATCTGGTAATCTCATATATTATCTGGCTGAACCAGTAATTAAAGGAAAAAGTCGTGGGGTGATGGTAGTAGTGTATTCTACTGCTGTTGAAAATCAAGATGTGAATGAGGCAATTACCATCATTATGCAGGTAAACTTTGCCGTTCTGATTGCGGCTTCATTGTTGGCTTGGATAGTAGCTGGACAGGTACTCTTTCCCCTGCGTTTACTCACCGAAACAGCTCACTTGATTAGTGAGTCTGACTTGAAACGACGCATTCCGGTCACAGGTTCAGACGAGATTTCTGAACTCACTATTACCTTCAATGAAATGCTGGAACGGCTCGAAGTCGCCTTTTCCAGTCAACGAGACTTCATCAATGATGCTAGTCATGAACTGCGGACACCAATCACAATTATCCGAGGTCATTTAGAACTACTAGGTGATGACCTGCAAGAGCGGCGCGAAACTATAGAATTAGTCACCGACGAACTAGATCGGATGAATCGGTTTGTCGATGACCTATTGTTACTAGCTAAGGCAGAGCAACCAGATTTTTTAAATTTAGAAACTGTAGAAATTGCTGCATTGACCGAAGAACTATACATAAAAGCTAAAGCTTTAGCTGATCGAGATTGGCGTTTAGAGGTAAAAGCTTGGGGGCGCATTGTAGCCGACCGACAACGATTGACACAAGCAATTATGAACTTAGCTGTGAATGCGACTCAGCACACGCAAGAAAAAGATGTCATTGTCATAGGTTCCTTGTTGACTAAAAATCAAGTACATCTATGGGTGCGTGACACTGGTAAAGGTATCAATCCCAAGGATCAAAAACGCATTTTTCAGCGTTTTGCGCGTGGTTCGAGTGGTCGCCGTTCTGATGGTGCTGGTTTGGGATTGGCAATTGTCAAAGCGATCGCTATTGCTCACGGCGGAACAGTCAGACTTTTCAGTCGCCCCATGGGTGGATCGACTTTTACTCTAGTCCTTCCTATAGAACCACCGCAAGAGGAGCTTTTACTGCATGAATAGAATTCTGATCGCTGAAGATGAATCCCGCATTGCCAAGTTTCTGGAAAAAGGGTTCAAGGCTCATGGCTTTACCACTACTGTAGCCAAGGACGGTGAGGAAGCTATTGTTATGGTTAGTAGTGGTAATTTTGACCTACTCATCCTTGACATTGGTCTTCCTGGAAAAGATGGCTGGACGGTATTAGAAGAATTGCGTGGACAAGGGGAGCAATTACCAATCATTGTTTTGACTGTACATGACAATGTGAAAGATAAAGTCAACGGCTTTGAAAGAGGTGCCGATGATTATGTGACTAAACCATTTCGATTTGAAGAATTGTTAGCAAGGGCGCGTGTACGGTTGCGCGATCGCCGCTCGTCTTATTCCCCAGATGAGATGATTCTTAGTACCACCGATATTGTGCTTGACCTGCGTACTCGTAAAGTAAAAGTAGGCGATCGCTGCATTGAATTATCTGCCCGCGAATTTACTTTAGCGGAAACTTTTCTGCGTCATCCAGCACAAGTTCTGAGTAGAGAACAACTTCTTAGTCATGTTTGGGGTTACAACTATGATCCTGGCAATAACATTGTTGATGTCTATGTGGGTTATCTCCGCAAGAAGCTAGGTAATAAGTTTATTGAAACAGTTAGAGGCATAGGTTACCGCTTGGGATTATAAGAATTTTCTCATCTTTTTCTTAATTTCAACTAATTTTGATGTGTAAAGATAACTAATAGAAAACAGAAGCATATAGGTTAATTTAATCTAGTTTTAAGCATTTATTACTAAAGACGTATTTCTTTAGTAGTAGCTCGAAAAATAATTGGGGATCAAAAAAAATGCTGAAACTTTAAAACCAAAAATTGAATCTGTAAGGGTGAGAAAGTTGTTATTAATTTTTTCTGCTTCTAGATATGATTTTTGTGGTCTAAGTCCATGAAAATCCGATTCAAGAAAATTTTTCCAGCATTTGAGGAGTGAATAAGATGAATATTTTGTCATTAGAACCTGATAGACTTGCTCAAGCAAAAATGGCATTTACTACACGTCATGTAGATGTGAATGCGATCGCCACACTAATCACCGGAGATATACAACCTGAATCTGGTGATTTAGTCTTGGCAAGAGTAGACCAAACAGGTCAGCACGAACGTCTAGAACTCGGCAATGGTCGCAAAGCCATCATGTTTTCTAATGACGAAATAGTAGTTTGCTACGGTAATCGTTACGCCCCGGATCAATTTGAAGCAGAGATGCCCACAGATTTGTCACCATGTAATCTGGCAGCAGCAGGTGGCATAGCCGCGCAAGTCTTGTCCCAGCACACCAAAATGAAAATGCCCACAGCCATTACTCCTATTGGCTTACTGGGTGATCAACAAGGAAAGCGCATTAATATTGCAGATTGGGCTTTACCACCAACTAGTTATATCGGCCAACGTCCTTGCACAATTGCTGTTGTTGGTACATCCATGAACTCCGGTAAAACTACTACAGTCGCCAACTTAATTAAAGGCTTGGTCAATGCAGGGATGAAAGTGGGAGCCGCCAAGATTACTGGTACTGGCGCAGGTGGCGACATTTGGTTGATGCGTGATGCTGGAGCTAGCTTAGTTTTAGATTTCACCTGTGTTGGTTTTCCTTCCACTTATCGAGCTACCCCCAAACAAGTCCAAGAAATTCTACATACTCTGACTAATCATTTAGCAGCAGAGGGTGTAGATGTGATTGTGCTAGAGATAGCAGATGGATTGTACCAAGAAGAAACATCGGCGTTAGTTTCCTCTGTTGCTTTCCGTGAAACAGTTGATGGTGTACTTTTCGCTACTGACAGTGCATTAGGAGCCGCCGCCGGTGCGGAATGGTTACAGCGACATAATCTACCCGTCCTGGCAGTTAGTGGTTTAGTAACCGCATCTCCTTTAGCTGCTCGTGAAGCCGCAAAAGCCATAAATTTACCGATTTTCGATATCCAGATGCTGCGCGAAAAAGCCACTGATTTATTGCCAACTGCAACAGTAGCAAAAACAGTGATTTCCTACCCTCGCACTCTTTCCGATTTCATCCTGACTCAGCCCTTGAGTACCACCTAATTGGCGCCGAGTTATGATGCAGATTCCTCATGCAATTAGTGGGAACCGTCGTTGGTTTCTTACCCGCTTAATAATTAACGGCTTTTGTCAAGCTGCTGCGACTGTCGCCAATGCTTTGCTAGTAGAGCTAGCATTTGATGAGTTAATTACAATTGCCAATCCTGGTTTTAATAACCAGCTGCTGTGGCAGATTGGTTTGGGTTTGGCAGCAGCAGCGATTGTCACAGCCTTACTGCGGGTACTAGAACGAGCCGATGCTGAACGGATCGGTCAAGATTACGCCTACGAAATTCGGATGATTTTATACGAGCGTTTAATGAGTCTTGCGCCTCGCGCTCTGCAAAATCGCAGTCAGGGAGGAGTCATGCTGCGCTTCATAGGTGATTTGACTGCTCTGCGTCAGTGGGTAAGTTTAGGTTTGGCGCGGTTGACTGTAGCTATAACTACAACTGTGGCTTCTTTAGCAGCTTTGTCGCTTGTTAGTACTCCTTTGGCTTTAACTGTTGGCTTAGTTTTAGCAATTGGTGGTTTAAGTTCCTTCATGCTGGGTAAGCGGATGCGGTCAGTTGCTCAAGAGTCGAGACGGCGATTGAGTAACCTCGCGGCAAATATTAACGAAAAAGTTGCTGCCATTGCTGTAGTGCAAGTTTTTGGACAGTCGCAACAAGAGAAAAAACGCATTGCTCGCCAGAGTCGGCGTTTGGAAAAAGCAATGATAGATCGGGCAATGGTAGCCGGTCAGTTGCGGGGAATTACAGAAGGAACTGCCGCGATCGCTTCTGGTGCAGCTTTGCTCATGGGGGCGGTGGAAGTAGCTGCTGGGCGCACTTCTCCCGGTGTAGTTGTAGCAGCCATGACGATTGTCGGGCTTTTAGTTCCGCCACTGCGAGACTTGGGTCGAGTACAGGAATACTGGCACAACTCGCGGGTAGCACTGCAAAAAGTGAAACAATTCCTCGCAACTCCTGCTTTAGTTACACAAAAGGCAAATGCTCCGGAAATCAAATTAGGGCCAGGACGTTTGGAATTTGATTGTGTCAGCTTAGAGGGTTCATTGCACAAAGTCAGTGCGATCGCCGAACCAGGTCAAATCGTGGCCTTAGTGGGGCCGAATGGTGCTGGCAAATCCACCTTAATTTCTCTCGCCGCACGTCTAATTGACCCCGATGAAGGTCTAATTCGCCTGGATGGACAAGATTTAACCCAACACAGCCTAGAATCGATTCGCCGAGCAATTGGTATGGCTAGCCCAGATTTACCCCTATTGCGAGGAACTGTTGCTAAAAATCTCCGCTATCGCTGGCGAGATGCCCCCATCGAAGAAATTACCAGAGTTTGGCAACTGTGCGGTATTGAGCAAGTACTGGCAGAACTATCCAAAGGTGAGGAAACCAAAGTTTCTGAGGGTGGTAAAAGTCTCTCAGCTGGACAACGCCAACGCATCGCATTAGCACGGGCAATTTTAGGCAATCCACCACTATTACTACTGGATGAGGTAGATGCTAACTTAGATGCTCAAGCTACCGCCGTTGTTGACCGGGTACTAGCAGAACACAAAGGCACGGTATTAATCATTACTCACCGCCAAGAACGTCTCGTCGCCGCCGATGTGATTTGGTATTTAGAGAATGGACGGTTGATTGAAACAGGCTCTCCAGACTTGCTGCTCAACAGTGATAGCCTCACCGCACGACTGTTTCAAGACAGCCCAGAACAAGTTTTGTCTGTGTAACCAATTAACCAGACAAATGAACCGTATACACAAAGGAGAAAACCATGAAGAAAATTGTAATTTCACAATTTGCCGCAGTTCTATCTTTGTCATCAATAGTGATTGGCGCACCTGTTGCTCTTGCCGAAGACACAGAATGTCGGGGAACATTTGGTGATGTAACTCTTTCAGGCAATGTCATAGTGCCAGATGATGCCTCTTGCACACTTAACGGTACTAATGTTCAGGGAAATATCACCGTTAAGTCTCGTGCTAACTTGACAGTTAATCAAGCCAGTATTATCGGCGGGATTCAAGGCGAAAGTGCTAACAATATTGATATTAACTCTGGCACGCAAATCGGCAATAATGTTTCACTGCGGAAGGGGTTAGATATTGCTATTAATGGAGCTACCATTACAGGTGATGTACAGCTAGAAGAAAACATTGGCTCAGTTACCATAGGCAGTAACGACATCAGTGGTAGCATCCAAGCCAATAAGAATAGAGATGGCGGCCTGACCATTTCCTCTAACGAGATAGGCAACAATTTACAGTGTCAGGACAACAATCCGCCCCCTACTGGTGGTAATAATATCGCCAAGCAGAAAGAAGGTCAGTGCGTGAATTTGTAATGTCCTCAGTTTTCCGGCTAGGTTCAGTAATTTTAGCAGTCATTCTGGTGCTTACAGAAAAAGCTTTTGCTGTCACAGAACAACAAAACTCTTCCTTAACCCAGATGACTAGCTTTTCTCAGTTAGCAGATATCAAATCTACGGACTGGGAATTTACAGCTTTGCAATCTTTGGTAAAACGCTATGATTGCAAAGCTGATTTTAGTCACTATGGAGGTCAGCGATTTATCACTCGTTCAGAATTTGCAATAAGTTTAAACCTTTGTTTGACGAGTATAAATCAACTTATAGCCGCAAGTAGGAATCATTTGGTAAATCAAGGTGATCTATCTACCCTGCGGCGGTTACAAACAGAATTTGCTTTTGAGTTAAATAGCTTACAGGCACGAGTTGATAATTTGGAAGAGCAGACAACTCAATTACAAGCACAGCAGTTTTCCGCATCTACTAACTTTAGTGGGGAAGTGATCATTGCGATCGCCGGATTCGTTGGTACAAACAAAGCTGATGATAGAGATGAACCCATCAACAATAATATCTTTCTCGGTAACCGAGTACGTATGACCTTTGATACAAGTTTTACAGGTCAAGACCGTCTGCGAGTTCGGTTGCAAGCCAGAAATACCCCTGCAATCGACAGGGTTACAGGTACTGCAATGACTCGCTTGGGGTTTGATGGAGATAGTAATAATGACATAGATATCAGCCGTTTAGAGTATCGTTTCCCCATTGGCAAACAAGCAATAGGTTTTATTCAGGCGACGGCTGGAGAACTCAATGATTTTGCTGATCCGCTCAATCCCTTTTTTATCAATAGTGGTAGTGGTGCTATCTCTCGTTTTGGGCGACGTAATCCCATCTATCGGCAAGGCTTTGGTACGGGAGTAGGGATAGACTACGAATTGAGTGATGTTGTCAATTTAAGTGTAGGTTATATTTCTGACCGTGCTAATGATCCGGAAGTGGGAATTGGCGCAAGTCCTTACGGTGCAATTGCACAGTTGACCCTGGAACCGATAGAAAATGCAGAAATAGGTTTAACTTATGTGCGCTCGTACAACAATATCAATACAGCAACTGGAAGTGAATTAGCCAACGACCCCTTTGATAATGATAGCGATCGCATCACTGCTAATTCTTACGGAGTCCAAGGAAGTTGGCGATTAAATCGTCATTTTTATCTTGGCGGTTGGGTTGGTTTGACACAAGCCACAGCTGAAGATTTATCAGGAAAACCCACAGCAGATATTTTTAACTATGCTGTTACCCTAGCCTTTCCGGATATCAGTCAAGAAGGTGATTTGGCGGGAATTATTCTTGGTCAACCGCCGAAAGTCATTAGCAATGAACTGGGTAGAAAGTTGACAGATGAAGCTAATTCTTGGCATTTGGAAGTATTTTATCGCTTTCCTGTGAACGAAAATATTGCTATTACTCCTGGCTTATTAGTAATTACCAATCCAGAACATAAATATAATAACGACACGATTTATATAGGAACCGTCAGAACTACCTTGTTTTTCTAAGTACGGCCTATGAAACCTTCTCATATTTTAAATTCGTTCTGATTGTTTTATTAAGCTTGGGAGTAGTCATAGTCATGAAAGGTAATAATTCTCACTTTAACAGCACCCAAAATGCCATTGCATCTGCAATTACTAATGCTTCTCCAGCGCCTGTCTATCTTGGTTTACCCCAAAATTAAGTTAATGCCAAAATAGCTGATTAAATCAAGCCTGAAGTTTTGAAGTTACCGAACTTAATTGTATTAGTGGGATAGGTTCATCACCCTAACTTCTCCACCTGATTCCTCATTAACCTTTGCACACTCACTAAAGCCCGATTTAACTCATAATTCCGCCTTTGGGGATTCTGCAAATACGCCTGCTGTTCCTCCTCAATCATTTTTACATCTTGCACCACCAAAGCATCAAGTAACTTTTTTGCTGCACCAAATAAACTATCTTTGACAAATTTCCGAAACCATATAGGTAATTTATGCAATCGCCAAAAAGCATTTAATGATGTGAAATGAATTAAATAAGCCTTTGTTTGCGTTTCACTTACTGGACATAATAAACAGTAAATTTTAAAATCTTTTCCCAATGTAGAAACCCAATGCGGATAAACATAACTCACATCTAATGGTTCAGGATGTAATCGCCGTAAAGACGGAAAAAATAACTGGGATATAGACCAAATTTTATCTATTTTATAATAACTTTGTGCTATGTAATGAGCATCTACACGATTAGCATCTTCATCAATATCTTGTAAAGACGCTTCTGCCCAAGCTTGCAAATCTTGATGTAAATGTCCATGATACATATCCATCAAGTTTTCAATTAAATAAGAATAATGGGCATGACAATTAATCACTGAAACTGTGGCAATATAATTGAGATGTTCCCACTCCGGTAAACCTAGGGGTTCTACAGATAATGCTTCATTTCCCGGAAATAACCAAATAAAACCATCTTGTTCTTTTACTGGGTAATGGCGGATTTGACAATTTGGTAGTTTCTGATTTGCTGCTAAATAAGGAACCGCCGCACATTCACCCAATGAATTGAAACGCCAACCGTGATATGCACATTCTAATTCGTTACCCATGACCTGCCCGTGACTAAGTTTAACTTGGCGGTGGGGACAACGGTCTTCCAAGGCGTGAATTTTACCTGTACTGTCTCGATAGAGTGCGATCGCTTGCTGCCAAATTACTACACTTATAGGCTTATTTGTCACTTCACTACTACGTGCAACCACATACCAGTGATTTGGGTTAATACCCAACTGACGAACATCACAACTTTGCACATTTTGAAATAGAGAGGACATAACTTAGCACATCCTTTTCAGCGTTAGACTTTAAATGTGCTGCACCGTTTTTGTGGTTGAGGTGCAGTAAAAGTTATCTTACAGGCAATTTTCCAGAAAATAAAATTTAGATAAAACAGCAGAAAAAACAAAGACCTCCTACTTCTTGTAAAAGTAGGGGATCTGAACCTCTTGCGTTTGATTCAAGCTACAAAACACCTTCCAATTCCTCATCAGTCAACTCATATAACTGACGTAACTTATCCAACCTTTCTGCATCAGCTTGCCATAAACCCCGGCCATGTGCTTCTAACATTCTGCTGACAATATTACGGAAAGCTTCAGGATTGGCTTGACGTAACTTTTCCGCCATTTCTGGATCTAAAGCATAAGTATCTGCGGCTTGGTCATATACCCAATCATCTTGAAAATCAGCCGTACCACCCCAACCAATTAACGCCGTCATCCGTTGGGAAATTTCAAACGCACCACCAGAACCTTGATTAGCCATTGCTTGCGCCCATTTAGGATTGACTAATTTGCTGCGGTACTCCATGCGTAACAAATCTTCTAAATTGCGGGGTGTGGTGTCCTTCGAGAAACTTTCCACAAAACTAGTAGTAACCTTCTTACCGCGTTGCTTTTCTGCCGCCTTTTTCAACCCGCCAGTATTGGCGTAATATTCCTGAATATCAGTTAAACCATATTCTACAGAATCGATTTCTTGGACAATGCGATCGCTTGTTTTTAACAAAGTATTTAAAACTTCTGGTCTAGCTTGACCCTTATCTTGTCTTCCATAGCTAAACACATTACGACCTTGCCAAGTATTACCCAACTCCTCCCCAGATTCCCAATTACCATCAACTACTTGATCATTCACCAAAGAACCAAAATCACCAGCCGGGTTAGAAAATAATCTTGCAGAAGCATTTTCCACACCTTGCGCCTGCAAAGCTAAAGCATGTTTTTTAATAAAATTTTGTTCCTCCGGTTCATCAGCAGTAGCCGCCCGTTGAAACAAATCATCCAACAACTCAATAATATTCACAAAACTATCCCGGAAAATCCCCGACAAATTACCCAAAATATCAATACGGGGATGTCCTACTTCCGCCAAAGGCTTTAACTCATAACGCACAATCCGCCCAGTACCCTCCTTCACAGGTACAGCCCCCACCAACTCCAACAGAATCCCCAAAGACTCACCCTTAGTTTTAATCGCATCCAAACCCCATAACATCACCGCCACAGTTTCCGGATAACTTCCATGTTCCTGTAAATGCTGGGCAATAATCTTCTCCCCAATCTCCCGCCCTCGTTCATAAGCCGCCGGAGAAGGCATCCTGTAAGGATCTAAAGCATGAATATTCCTCCCCGTAGGCAAAACACCAGCACCATCCCGCAACAAATCACCCCCAGGCGCAGGCGGAATATATTCCCCATTCAAACCCCGTAACAAATTCCTTAACTCATCCGTCGATTGCATCAACAAATCAGTAACTAGCCTTTCCTCCTCTCCGTGTTCTCCGCGCCTCTGTGGTTTGTCCCCAAAATAAGCCTCCAAATACCCCGCCAACTCCTCCTCATTCGGCGCTTCCCCCAAAACATGCAACCCAGAAGAAAACAACCGATTCTCCAACACCTGCAAATATGCGTACAACTTCACCAAATAATCATCAAAAGCATGGGCACTAAACATCCGCACATTCTCAGGACTAAAAGCAATACCCAAACGCTTAGCCTCAGTGAATGGACAATCAGCATCCAAACCAGTATCAACAATCTTCTTACAAATCACCTCCTTCAGAGCATAATTCTTCTGCGGGTCTTCGCGATACTCCGAAATTAAATCCCGCAAAGAAATTAACTCCTTATACAAACCAGCACGACCATAAGGCGGCACATTGTGAGAAATCAACACCCCATAACCCCGACGCTTCGCCAAAATCGACTCAGAAGGATTATTCGCCGCATATATGTATAAATTAGGCAAGTCTCCTAATAAAATATCCGACCAAGAATAACCAGTATTACCTAACGGAGAACCCGGTAACCATTCCACTGTCCCATGCATCCCAAAATGAACCACAGCATCAGCTTGCAACTCATTTTGCAGCCATTTATAGAAAGCAGCATATTGGGGATGAGGCGTTAAATCCCGTTCAAACATTAACCGCATCGGGTCACCTTGTATACCCAAAGGTGGTTGTACACCAATCCAGACATTTCCTAACTGCACACCACCAATATGTAATTCCTCCCCATAGGTTTTAATTCCAGTACCTGTAAGCGATTTCCATTGTTTTTCGATGCGGGATGTTCGCAGATATCCCAACCATTTTTCTAATTTACGGGCATTAACAGTATTAGCAGAGGCAGGAAAAGGCTTATTTTTTTCCCATCTTTCCATTTCTTCGTCTGCTGCTTGTACCTGGCGAATTAATTCTTCCCCATCTTCTGGGATATCGCCAACGTTATAACCTTGGTCTTTGAGGGCGTGGAGTAATTTGAGGAGACTACGGGGAACATTTAATAATGCAGCCGTACCTACAGCACCATAACCAGGGGGGAACCCATATAAAATAATGGCTATCTTGCGTTCTGCTACGGGTTTTCGCCGTAATTTAATCCAGCTTTGCAACCTGCCAATTAAACGCTGTACTCGTTCGGGAACTAAATAAATATTTTCACCTACCAAACCACCAAGGGGAATAGCATCAATCGCCCCATCTAATTCTGGTAAAGCATATAAAACTACACTTTGCAGTCCGCCGACACCTTGGCGTGTCCAGGAGTAAATGTCTTGAATTAGCAATGGTGCAGCCACAATGTAAGGGACATTCTTAGCAGAGAGGATGCGTTTAGCTACTTCCACCTGACGGCCTGCTTCCATTGAACCAGCTGGGCCCCCCACCAAAGGAAAGCCAATGGTGGAAACGATCGCATCTACTTTAACAGCTTCTGGAGACAGTGAAGGAGTTTCTGTATTACCTAGTTGCCGTTGCTGAGTTTCATATTCAGTAGTCATCCAGTCCCTTACTGCGACATGTCCCTCTACACCGTTGATAAATATGGGTAAGGGAATTAAACCCGCTTCCTCAAAACGGCGAATTAGTTGAGGTATGTATGGTTGTTTGGTGATGACATGTTTACGATACAGTAATATCCCAATGACTGGGGACTGAGGACTGGGGAGATGATGAAGTATTTGATCCCCTTGTCCCCTTGTCCTCTCTTGATACCATTCCCAATATTGACGGGGTGATGCAAAAAAACCCTGATAGTCGGGATGGAGTAATCCCATGTTGGGGGTTTCGATGGGTGGGGGAATATCGCCGACTTTTAAATCTAAATATTTTTCTGCTAGTGTCCAGAATAAAGCAGCAACGTTTTCTGTCCCCCCAGCGTTCCAATAACCATAGATAATTAACCAGTTGCGTAAGTCTTGGACTTTCTGCACTGGCACAAATTTCAGTAATTTGGGGCCGATTTTCAGGAAACTAATGTAACCAGCAAGTTTATCTTCTTCTCGTCCGTTGCTGAATTTATCGAGGATGAATTTAACTGGTTTGGGCATTCCTTTGGGTTTGTCGCCAATAGCAAAGTTACCCAACTTGGTTAAACTCATCAATTCCAAAGCTGACTCAAATACAAGGCGGAGGGGAATTTGGGCCAGGCGATCGCGCAACCACAAAACCTGGTCATAATCAAATATTAAGCTCCCAAAAAACACGTCAGCGTCTTTGAGTGCTGTTTCTACCTCGGTACGTTTGCTGCTAATATCGCGATCGCTAAATACCCGAATATCCAAATCGGGACAGCGAGAGTTAGCCAAAAAAGCTGCCTTTCTGTATAAGTCCGCGTTGAACGATTCAAATCCAGCAATCAAGACGATGCGTTTCATGCCCTAAGCTACAAAAATATTTCTTATATCGATCTTAAACGTGCTTTCATATCAATACCGCGCATCTTAGTTTAACTCTCACTTTGGGAGGAGTGGAGAGTGGGGAAATTCTTACTCAGTCTCTAGAGTTAGCCTGGGAATTTACCATAGGACTTCAGATTGTTTTGGCATTTTGGCACCTTTTCTGATTTCCGGCTTGGTATGGTGAAATTCGCGAATATCTTTGTGCGACAATACCGACTTGCAGAATCCCTCGGCTAGCTGGCTAGCTACCGGGGGTCTTTTTTTTGTGCAACAATTTTCATACTCTTCTTACTCAGCACTCAGCACTCAGCACTCAGCACTTAGAAAAGCACTCAGCACTTTTTTAATGGGATTTTCACCTCAGTATCCTGATAAATTTCTGCCCTCAGTGGCCCGTAAATCAACTCATACCAAAAATGACCTATCCGTGCATCAAAACCTTCTGGTTGATCGCGCATGAACATATGTAGACACTTGGCATAATTGCCAGGTAATAACTGCCAGGAAAAACGACTAGGATTGCCTTCATAAGGATGGGCGATCGCTTCTATGTGCAAATTTGTCGCCAAGCCGTAAGCGGCGTAGGGGGGTGCAGTGGAACCCACTGCAAACCAATCGGGTACAGGAAATACTTGCTCAATGTCCTGTGTTTGTCCCATATTCATGTGGGCAAAATAGTGCAGTCCAAAGGGGAGATGGACTACTTCTGGAGTAGATTCTATTCTGTCTTCTTCACCCTTAGGTTTACCTTTAACAAATAGTTCCTCAATTAGGTAGTCTGCGCCAGCGTACAAGCTAATTACCCGATAAAGTTCGCATACTAAGTGACGGTTAGTACCTGTAACCGGATCTGCACCCATGTAATCGAAGGGTTCGGAAGCAGTGGTAATGGTAGCTCGCACTGAGCCGCTAGACTGGGATACTAGCCGATAAGCATGATTGAACAAAGAAACTTGATAGTAAGGTGATTTGGGATAGAGAGTTCCTGGCAATTGTATTTCACTCACCTGCATACAACGCTTTTCTGGGTCTTGACCTAGCCATTCGCCCTTGGCTGCCCGAAAAGGATCGAGAATTTCTTGGTGGTCAAGCTGTACACTTGTAGCTGAACCAGAAAACCAGTTGCGCTCATTGTCTTCAGGTGCTGGGATTAAATTGAACCAGACAATTAAGCGATTATTAATTAGTCTTACTCCCCGTTCTCGTCCATCTGACCCGTAGACTACTTCTATATTTGGTTCACCCACTCCCAATTGCTTTGGCTGACCCCTATCTACTCTGAGGAAGCCAGACACCAGCACATCATCTTCTGAACCCGGTGGTATGGGATTTGATAGCGCCAAAACCAAAGTATCACGGGTAGGATCTTCTGGGTCAATGCGGTCAAGTTGGAAATTTATCGGTGTATGTGAAAGGTCACGCAGATCACTTATTACCAGTTCTTCCGGAGGGATTTGCAACTTTTGGATATTGGCTTGCCAGGGTATAGTGATGTAACCGCTTCGCCAGTAATTTGATGGATTGAAAACAGCTAATAAATTCAGGGATGACATAATTGTGCCCTCCTTTTTGTTTGTTATGGAGTTGAGAAATATTTGAATCTACGAGAAGAATTTGTGTAATTCATGAGGAAATCAATCAATTGTGCAAAGAACTATATCTGTGACTGCATTTTTGACATCAGCAGTTCTATGATTAGTTTGTGTGGTAGATAACCAATAAACACTTTCTACTACAGTACTGATGGGAAAAGTATGAGGTTTAAGCTGAGATCAGCATTCACTTGTTGTGAGTCAATGTTAACAAAAAGGTATTGACTGTTTTATGTCTGAAGTAAATTCTCAACATATTGTTAATACAGCAGCTACTCTCGTAGACAGGTACGCTGCGGGACAACGGGACTTTAGTAGAGTGGAACTGGGTAATGCAGATTTGTCAGGTGTTAATCTCAAAGGGTGTGACCTGAGTTACGCTGATTTGAGTGAAGCTAACCTCCAGGGTGCTAATCTTAGGGGAACTGATTTGAGCTTTGCCGATCTCAGTCAAGCTAATCTTAGAGATGCTGACCTTCGAGGTGCATTATTGATGTCAGCTAATCTTAGAGATGCTAATCTCCAAGGAACGAAATTAGAAAAAGCCGATTGCGATCGCAATACCCATTTTCCCCAAAAATTTGACCCAGTTCAGGCGGGTTTGCAGATTAAAGAAGAATAAATTGAGTCGGGAAAATATTTAAAAGCCGTGATAGCGATCGCGCTTTTTTGGCTGTCAGGTCAACAATAAATCATGAACAAAACAAAAACCCCGATTTCTTGGAGAAATCGGGGTTCTGAGTGTCTCGCTGTTTGCAAATCAAATAGGATTGCTAGATACCTTTTGACCTTTTCCCAAAAGGTTCTATTTCCATCCCTATTACCCGCAACTTGGTTTAATAGGGATTAGGAGTAATTGCAATACGAATTTGTCACCAAAGAGCTAGGAGAAAGCGGTTTCAATCCCTAATAGGGATTAGGAGTAATTGCAATACTATTAGAGAAATTAGTAAATTCTCATATTCAGGTTTCAATCCCTAATAGGGATTAGGAGTAATTGCAATCGAAGTTTTACACTTTTGGCACTGCTTGGAATCCGTTTCAATCCCTAATAGGGATTAGGAGTAATTGCAATCCACCCTCATGGGCAAATGCATAGGAGATTAAAGGTTTCAATCCCTAATAGGGATTAGGAGTAATTGCAATGGTAATTTGGAAGTACAGCTTATCCCCAGTGGGGTTTAAATCCCTAATAGGGATTAGGAGTAATTGCAATAATGTCGCCAATGTTCAATGTTGTGCTAAGTTTTGTTTCAATCCCTAATAGGGATTAGGAGTAATTGCAATAAATTCAACTCGCCCATCATCTCGAATGCGCTCTGTTTCAATCCCTAATAGGGATTAGGAGTAATTGCAATTTTGTTTGTGTGCAGCATGAATAAATGTGAAGTCCTTAGTTTCAATCCCTAATAGGGATTAGGAGTAATTGCAATTTCAAAAAACCCTATCCTCTTTTGTATTAATCAGATGTTTCAATCCCTAATAGGGATTAGGAGTAATTGCAATGTGATTGTTGAGTGCTTTGGTGGTGGCGCTGGTGGATGTTTCAATCCCTAATAGGGATTAGGAGTAATTGCAATAGCTTGGCAGTGAAAGCATTGATATATTTGGTTTTCAAGGTGCAGTTGCGTCAATCTCATCTTAAAGTAGCTTTTCAGGCATTGGGTTGTCAAGGGTGAAAATTGAGAAATCAACTCAAATTAGCTTCTAGCAAAGGTTTGGGATATTAGCGTCAACCTCGATTTTCATTCTAGAGGTGTCAAAACCAGAACAGGTAGGCTTTTGGGGCAGAAATTTTCATCTTCTTTGCCAAACACCTACTGGTTGACGCTAGGCTCAAGCAAAAAAATGCTAATGCGATCGCACTTTAGCATAGAGAGTATCAGCGATCGCCTCTTTCGTGGCAATGGTTATGACTGTACCAAAGATAAGATGATACCAATCAGCGAACCTAAAAGTAACACCGTACTGCTAACAGAACTGATACCAAAGCCAATCATCCGTTTTTCGGCAGCTTGATAGTATCCCCAAGCGTAGGCGATGCGACCCACAAGCCAAATTGCACCAATACCCGACCCCCACAATGGGCTGACGTAGAAAGAGAATAACCATAAAGCAGGTAAAAAAAGAACTATTTGCTCTAGGGTATTTTGCTGAACACGTAGCACTCGTTCAAAGTCTGGGTTTCCTGACATTTGGGGAGGTAGCACCTTGTATTTAGCTCTGGCTCGACCAACATTAATTGTAATGACCAAGTACAGTAGCAGTGTCAGAGCAGTTATCAGACTAGTCCAGGGCAACATATCAAAATCCTCGCGTACCAAAAAAGTATAAATCTTTGGTTTTATCATTGCGCGATCTCTATTGCTCTTTAGCGATCGCCCAGCCGTAAGCCGCATTTATAGCTACTTAATAAATAATCCTTCCCAGTCAAATCCTATTACATAAACGTTAAAACAAAGTAAAGCAGTCAGAAAAATGGTTGAATATTATTGCTAGTTAGTCAAAATTGACAATGCAAAATCCTATAAATAATCACTTTTTAATTACACTTTCTAATTCTCCTAAATTTAACAATTCATATTTTATATTTAGCCTTGGCGATGAGAAATCGTTGCTAACAGGCGGACTTCCCTCCAAGAAACCTCTACTTTCCTACCTGTGTAGCCACGAATTCCAGCTATCTGGTGCAAGATATCTACTGACTTTTGCTTTTTTATTATTAACCTTACCAGCACTCGCGCAAGCACCAAACCCAGAAGGCGATCGCAACCAAAACCGCTTTCCTCAACCTGGACTCATTCGAGAACCCCTACCATCAGATGCAGAACCATCTTTGCAGCCGACTCCCACCCCAGAAGCTTTACCTACACAACCTGGTATAAGTATCCAGGTAGAAAAAATTCAGGTGACAGGCAGTACAATTTTTAATGCAGAGATCCTGAATGCCATTACTAAACCAGTAGAGGGGCGTTCTGTTACCTTGGAAGAATTGAGAAAAGTTGCCGATGCTATCACCCAACTTTATCTTAACCAGAACTACATCACCTCAAGAGCGATTTTAGTAGACCAAACCATTACTAACGGCATTGTAGAAATTCGGGTGATTGAAGGTAGCTTGGAAAACATCGAAATCCAAGGTACAAAACGTTTAAATCCTGATTATGTGCGATCGCGTGTGGCTTTGGTTGTAGACCAGCCTTTATCTACAGCCAAATTAGAAGACCAGTTAAAATTGCTGCAAAATGATCCTCTACTGTCAAATGTAGAAGCTAGCTTACGTCCTGGCACTGGTATTGGTCAAAGTGTTTTGGTAGTTCGCGTGACTGAAGCTGATTCTTTTGATGGCACATTAAGCATTGACAATTACTCCCCGCCTAGCATTGGTTCAGAAAGATTGGGTGTCAGCGCTACTTATCGCAACCTCACAGGCATGGGTGATGAAATCGCTGCATCTTATTATCGTACAACTCAGGGAGGCTCAAATATTTATGATTTGAGCTATCGAGTGCCTTTGAATGCGATGAATGGCACTTTACAATTGCGAACCTCAATTAATAATAATCAAATTATTCAAGGGGATTTTCAGGACTTCGAGATTAGCGGCGAATCTCAACTGTATGAAATTAGTTATAGACAACCACTAGTGCGATCGCTGCGTGAGGAATTCGCTTTATCATTAGGTTTCGCCGTTCAGAATGGTCAAACCTTTACCTTTGCTGGGCCGACACCCTTTGGTTTTGGCCCCGATGCGGAAGGTAACAGCCGCACCCGTGTAATTAAGTTCGGACAAGATTATGTCCGCCGGGATGTTCAAGGTGCTTGGGCAGTGCGATCGCTATTTAGTTTGGGAATTGATGTATTTGATGCGACAATTAACTCTGACCCCATCCCCGATGGTCGCTTTTTTAGTTGGTTGGCACAAGTGCAAAGGGTGCAACGCCTGAGTCAAAATAATTTATTAATTGCCCAAGCCGAGATCCAACTCACACCGAATACTTTATTACCTTCTCAGCAATTTGTAGTTGGTGGTGGTCAGTCGGTGCGTGGCTATCGGCAAAACGTCCGTGCTGCTGACAATGGTGTCAGATTTTTTGTAGAAGACCGCATTACATTACAACGAGATGCAACAGGTAATTCTACATTACAACTTGCCCCATTTTTTGATTTAGCTTATGTCTGGAATGTTGATGATAATCCTAATATTTTACAAAGACAAAGTTTTTTGGCTGGTCTGGGAATGGGAGTTTTATATCAACCATTACCACGTTTTAATATTAGGCTAGATTATGCACTTCCCCTAATTAATTTAGATGACCGGGGGACAAATGCCCAGGATGATGGTTTTTATTTCAGTGTTAGTTATGGAATTTGAATTTAGTAGCATCAGTTATTTGTATTTGCATCATCTGAAAAATAAGTTGCTGAAGATTGAGAGTTTTTGTCAACCAAAATAGGTTCTCCCCTGACTCCTCCATGAGTAAGAGTACAAATCTTATAAAGATTTTCACAATCAAAGATTGCCAAAACTAACTCTTTCCCAGTTTGGTAATAAGATGGTAAAGGTTTACCTACTTCGCATTCCAGATTTGTTCCCTTGTCCAACCACCGTAATTTCCAAATACGCTTATTAGTTATTGGTGCTTGAGCAAACTTAGCAATAGCATTATATACATCCTCTGCTCTGGTGTGGTCGTTGGCTGCTGGAATAAAAAACCTCATAGGCTTTAGTATCATTCACGTAGGTTTTACTAGCATCAGCTTAACGCAATTACCAAGGCAACCTACTTCCATCCCACGAGAAAAATTGTCCACTATCCTGTTCCTGAAGTTGTTCGATAACAGCTAACAATTGATCAACGGTACGTTCTACTGAGAATAACTTTTGTGCAGGTACGTTTCCTTGAAATGGACGGGAAAGACGTGTATCTGTTGTACCAGGATGTAAAGTTACTACCAAAGCTTTAGGACAGCTTCTTGCATACTCAATTGCTACTGTGCGCATAAACATATTAAGTGCAGCTTTAGAAGCTCGATAACCATACCAGCCACCAAGTTGGTTATCACCAATACTACCCAACTTAGCAGAAATACTGGCAAATACACTGCGATCGCTATGACGAAATAACGGCAATAGATGTTTAGCCAACAGGACAGATCCAATACTATTAATTTGGAAGTAACGCAGCAAATTTTCAGAATTAATCTGTCTTAAACTTTTTTCAGGTTGTAAAGTTTCGTCATGCAATAGTCCTACACAGTTAATCACTAAGTGTAATTTCTTAACTTCGGCACTTATGCGTTGAATAACTTCAGCAATCTGTGATTCTTCAGTAATATCCATTGCTAAACAAGTTAATTTACCAGAATATTTGTTTTCTAATTCTATTAATTCACCTGCTGATTCCTGTTGACGATAGGTTGCATAAATTTTAGTAATTCTCTCATCTTGGAGTAATGTTTTGACAAATCCTAAACCAATGCCTTGACTAGCTCCCACAATCATGACATTAGTATTGATAATATTATCTATAAAAGACATTTTTTTTAAATTTATTATTTGATTAATTAAATATTATCTGTTTTTTTTGGCAAAAATTGGATGAATTTTCTACTTTGTGTATCACGAAACTGAAATATGAAAATTAAAAATTAAAAACTGAAAAGTCTTATCCTCTGCGCCTCTGCGTGAGATAAAATTATATCTTGATTTAGCAACGCCCGATTATTTCCCAATACAAAATTTACTAAAAATTCTGTCAAGTACAGATTCTGTAACTTGCTCTCCAGTAATTTCTCCTAAAGCATTTATTGCACCTCTTAGGTCAATTGTCCAAAAATCAAGAGGTAATTGTTCAGCAATTGTTAGTTGTACCTGTTCCAAAGAGATTTTAGCTTGAGTTAAGGCAGCAGCTTGCCTTTGGTTAATCGCTAAATCCATATCAGCAACTTGCACCTTTCCTTTTTGCACTGTCTCTAAAATTGCTTGTTCTAAGTTATCAATACCTTGATTTTTTGACGCTGCTGTGGTTACAACTTGGTCAATTTCATGAGGATATGCCAAAGCTGTCATAAATGCCGTTTCTACAAGGTCAATTTTATTAATAATAAGAATCAACGGACGGTGTTGCACTTGTTGGTAAATTTCTTGATCGCCCTCTGTCCAACCTGCGGCAGCATCGATAGTCAACAAGACTAAATCGGCTGCACTAGCAGCACGACGCGATCGCTCAACGCCAATTTTTTCTACTTGGTCTACTGTTTCCCGAATACCTGCTGTATCTAGTACTTGCACCGGAATTCCTCCCACCACTAACTGAGATTCCACCACATCGCGGGTTGTACCTGGTAAATCGGTGACAATGGCGCGATCGCTCTGACTCCAAGCGTTCAATAAGCTGGACTTGCCGACATTTGGTCGCCCGACAATTGCCACTTTTAAACCTGTTCGTAGCAGTTCGCCTTGGTCTTTTGTGGCTAATAACCTAGTGATTTCTGCGGCAATTTTATCGATATCTGATATGATGGCTTCATCATCCAACGGGTGTAAATCTTCCTCAAAATCGATTCGCGCTTCAATTTCTGCCAAAATATCCAAACAATTAGCGCGTAACTGCCTAATAGGATGGGCTAGTTTTCCTTGTAAACCAGCTAAAGCAGTTTGAGCGGCTTGGGGTGATTTAGCTCCCACCAAATCAGCAATACTTTCAGCTTGGGTCAAATCTAATCGCCCATTCAAAAACGCCCGCAGGGTAAATTCTCCTGGTTGAGCTAGTCTCGCGCCCTTTTCTAAACACAGTTGTAATACTTGCTGCACGGCGATAATTCCCCCGTGGCAATGAAATTCCACCACATCTTCACGGGTGTAAGAACGGGGCGCTTTCATAATTAATAACAAGGCTTCATCTACCAATTTTTGCGTTTGGGGATGACGGATATGACCGTAGAGAATGCGGTGACTTTCCCAAACTTGATGCCCAGGGGCGTGAAAAAGAGCGTGGGCGATCGCCATTGCTTGGAAACCAGACACCCGCACAATATTAACGCTACCTTGTTGAGGAATCACAGCAGTAGCGATCGCGGCGATGGTTCCTGTAATGGCTAAGAGTTCCGACATGAGCGCCCTTTCTAGCAAAACATTGCATACATATATGCTCTTAGCGTAACAGGAGTTTTATGATGGTCAATTAAGGGAACTTGATATCTAAGAGTACAGAGTTAAAACTCAGATTTTAAAGAGAGGAATTCACTATGGAGCAGAAAATCAATTGCGCTGAAGCCTGTGTCAACGGCTGCGTGTTAGGGGATAAATGCCCCAATATCGAGTTTAGAGAGGCTGCTACCAAATTTATCCAAGAGACTTCCTTAGACCAAATGCTGGAAATGGCGGAAGAACGCCTGCGGAAAAAGATGACGGAACCACCAAAATGGGTTTTTCCTGAAGATCCCTAAGATGAGGGAATGGGGAGCAAAGGGATAAAGGGACAAAATGCCAAAATTTCCTGTCTTTTTCTTTGTGTCTTTGCGTGCTTACTGAGTTTGAAAGATGTTTTGTACCATTTTTTTGTCTGTACTTGCAGCAGCTTGATCTAATGCGGTAATTTCGCCAGAATCTAACTGCCAACCCAAAGCACCAATGTTCTGCTGTGCCTGTTCTGCATTTTTCGCGCCAGGGATGGGAATAGTTCCTTTACAAATACACCAGTTGATGGCTACTTGGGACATGCTTTTGTTTCTGAATTCAGCTATCTCTCGCAAACATGCTAAAAGCGATCGCACTCCTGGTAATAGCTGTCTAAACAACAAGCCCCGGATACCTTTGGGTAAACTACCTTTCTCTGAGTATTTTCCTGTCAATATCCCTAATGCTAGAGGACTATAGGCAATCAATTTTATCCCTAGTTGGTCACAAACATCTTTCAGTTTTAGTTGGGTGACAGGATACGTAGATAGCAAAGAGTACTGAACTTGTACAGTAGTAATGGGAACTCCCCGCGCCGCAAACTTTTTATGGACGTGTTGCAGCCGTTTAGGTCCGTAATTAGATAAGCCTACTCCCTTAACTAACCCTTGTTCATATAAATCAGCTAGACCATCTAACAAGCCTAATTCTTGCCAAGGTGCATAATTGGCTGTTGACCAGTGCATCTGAACTAAGTCTACATTTCTGCCCAAACGTTTAGCAGAAGACTTACAAGCCTTAATCATTGATTGGCGTGTCCATCGCCAAGGATAAGCAGCAAGCTTAGTGGCAATGCAAATATTATTTTCGCCCACACCTTGATAGTCTTTAGTAAATTGCCCTAGGAGTAACTCACTGCGTCCATTTAATCTCCCAGTTCCGTAAGAATCGCCTGTATCAAATAAGGTGACACCGTTGCTAACACAAAGGTTAAAAACGGCTTGTAACTGCTCATCCATGCTCTGGTCATATCCCCAAAGCAATTTGTTACCCCATGCCCAAGTGCCACAGCCCATACTGGGGAGAGATAGTTCTTGGCTAATCTGCATATTTACTCGTACTAGACTTCTCTATCAATTAATTATCAAGTACTTGTGTTGTCATACTCCCTATTTTTTATTCCTCCTCACTCAGCACTCAGCACTCAGCACTCAGCACTATTTCTTAGGAGTCTTCAAAAGGGGCACAGCAAACAATAGTTACTGATGCCGTACCCTGACTATCATTCTTCTTCACGGAAGTATATTGCTCTGTACGCCAATTTGTGAGATTCTAAATAGACGTTGCTGAAGAACTTAGACAAAGTGGGTAAAAATTTGATGTCTCTTTCCTACTAGCTTACAAAAAGTCGCTACTCTACGATCAGATGCCTTTTGGTGTCTATGCGCCTGGTGAGATTAACTAAAACAAAATCAGGTTAGTCGGAGTATCCACAAGTTACATAGGTCAAGCTGACCAGCATCTAGCTCTAATGGTACTTTTTCTATATAAGCATCTGGCGCGTGTATCGCTCAAGCTCCGCTAACACGTAGTTTGCTGGAGGGCTTTTTTTCATCGCCAGGGCTAGATCCTTTATTTTTAGATGTAGATGCAGGTGAATATCTAGCTAGAATTTGCCACCAGGATTTAACTATCCCCTACACATTTAACTTTTATTTGATTTTAGGACAAACAAATGGACAATAAGCTGATGCTCATGATTCCTGGCCCAACGCCGGTGCCAGAAGCCGCTTTACTGGCATTAGCCAAGCACCCAATTGGACATCGCACCAGTGAATTTAGCAACATCATGGCTGAGGTAACAGAAAACCTCAAATGGTTGCACCAAACTCAAAGCGATGTTTTAATGCTGAATGTCAGTGGTACGGGTGCGGTGGAAGCCGGAATAATTAATTTTCTTTCTCCAGGCGATCGCATTTTAGTTGGCTCTAATGGTAAGTTTGGTGAACGCTGGGTAGAAATTGGTCAAGCCTATGGTTTGCATGTAGAAGCCATCACTGCCGAATGGGGTAAACCCTTAGACACGACGCTGTTTGCCGAAAAATTACAAGCGGACAGCCAAAAGCAAATTAAAGCCGTCATTATTACCCA
This sequence comes from Trichormus sp. ATA11-4-KO1, assembly GCA_019358915.1. Taxonomy (GTDB): domain Bacteria; phylum Cyanobacteriota; class Cyanobacteriia; order Cyanobacteriales; family Nostocaceae; genus LEGE-11386. The sequence goes on along the minus strand of JAHHIM010000018.1, from coordinate 41,504 downwards.
CAGCGAAACCTCAACGGGTGTGTTGAATGACTTAGAAACCATTAACCGCCACGTCAAGGAGCATGGTGAAGCTTTAATTATTGTTGATGCAGTCACTAGCTTGGGTGCATTCAATTTGCCCATAGATACCTGGGGTTTGGATGTAGTCGCTTCTGGTTCCCAAAAAGGCTATATGATTCCGCCTGGTTTGGGATTTGTTTCTGTTAGTCCCAAAGCTTGGGAAGCTTACAAAACGGCGAAATTACCAAAGTATTATTTAGATTTAGGTAAATATCGCAAATCTACAGCCAAAAATACTACCCCATTTACTCCACCCGTAAACTTGATTGTGGCTTTACACACCACATTGCGGATGATGAAAGCGGAAGGCTTGGAGTCAATATTTGCCCGCCACCAAAGACTCAAGAACGCTACCCGTGCTGCTGTTCGAGGTTTGAATTTACCATTATTTGGCTCAGATGATTACGCTAGTCCGGCGATTACGGCTGTAGCACCACAAGGCGTAGAAGCGGATAAAATTCGGTCATTGATGAACAAGCGTTTTGATATTGCTTTAGCAGGCGGTCAAGACCATCTGAAAAATAAAATTTTCCGCATAGGGCACTTGGGCTTTGTTAGCGATCGCGATATTCTTAGTTGCATAGCATCCCTAGAAGTGATTCTTTGTGAACTTGGCCACGAAAACTTCACTCCTGGTGCTGGTATAGCGGCAGCAGCTAGAGTTTTTAGTCAGTCCTGAATGCTTCCTGAGTATTGTTGTGCTACTCAAAATTAAAAAAGCGAGTTAATTAACTCGCTTTTTTGTTTTGTCTGTAAATGAATAGAAACCGTGACAATCAATTTTCTGATCTAAGTACCTAAGCATAAATATTTCGCCATTTTTCTACACGAATGAAATCGCTGTATTCCCATTCTGTCACCGTTGAAGCCTCATGGCGAAGCCTGTCACTTATCCCCTTTCTTATGCTGTTACTAGTTAGAAGTTTGATTATGCCAGACCGAGCGCCAAAAAAAAGCGATTACCGATAACTCTTTCTTTTTTTCTGTCGAGTACACCACATGGTAAACATATCGTTAAAGCTTTCACGTAGTGTGCCGTAGGCATAAGCTCTGCTAGCGTGTTCGTTGAGCGTGGTGTAAAGCTTTACGGGCATGGCTGCGTTTAAAGCCATAGTGTACCAGAGGTTCTAAAATCTATGTCTCAAAGACTTGACGAAACATTAGGCGAACACCATCCATAACTATACTACGCCGTCTCTAGCCAATCATAAATTTGTTCTAACTGTTCTAAAGTAATCAACCCATATTGCCAAAGAATCATTGGTAACGGCCCTGGATCTTGCTCCCGATGCCGCAGGGCAACGGCCAGTGATGCCGTAGAAATTGCCAAATCTTCCTGTAAAAAATGAATTAGTCGAGAATATGTTGATGGTGACATTTGTAACTCACCTCCTTGTATTGAATGTATTGTCATATATCGCTTTACCATTTCTCAGTAGCCCGCAGCTAATATTTCATTGCTAACTGGTGATTACCGGATAAACACTTCAACAGATTTGTCTAAAATTTCTCAAATAAACCGCTTTCATCGAGAAAATTCGGAAATCTTGACTTGATAACACCACTTATCTGCTCAATTCTTAAACAACAGACTACTCAGGTTAAATTGTTTTTACCCTTTTTAGTATGGTGTTTAAATGAATTACACATCCAGTAACGAAGATTCCATAGCTAATACTCTCCTATGAGCATCTGTTTACACTTACGCCAAAAGGCAGATTTTTGGCGGTTAAACTGTGGAAATGTGATTGTACCTTGAAACTGCAAATTTTCCTATGCTTGACATCATAATAAATAGTAGCCGGACAATTTACTTTTTTATACCTACTTGATAGTTTTTTTACAGAAAGCTCATTAATTCAGCATTTGCCGCAGCTTACTGCATAGGGCAAGCGAATGTTTATTTCCGTAAATATCCCGTTTCTAGAAACTCAATTTTGACGCGATCGCCTGATTGTAAATTTAATTCGGCAGCTCTTCCAGAACGCAGTTCAATCACCGTGTCAATGGGTACATCAGGCCCATAAGTTGGACAAGGCTCACTAGCGCAAGGAGGTGCAGAAGCCTGAATATACTTCACAACCCCATTTTGTAAAAAGACCATATCTAAAGGAACCGGGACATTTTTCATCCAAAATCTCACTGGTTGTGCAGAAGGGAATGGGAATAACATCCCGCGATTATTAGGTAAAGCCGCTCGATACATCAAGCCCTTTGCTTGCTGTTCCGGTGTGCGTGCCACTTCCAATTGAATCTTAGTACCATTAGGAACAATTGCCTCCGCAGAAATCGGTAGTATTTGACCAAGGTTTTCTGGTGTTTGAGCTTGAGAACTTGGGGTGTTTAAGGAAGATTTAGCGGTTGTCTGCATAGAGCAGCCCATGAGTAAAATACTCAGCAGCATCGGGAGTAAACTTAGCCAACGCATCATACAATTTTTGATTTTGTAATTTAGATTTCGATTTTACAGAATTTAAACCAAAAAGCACATGGCTTGTAGTTGTTTTTTTGTAACTAAAGTAACTGTAAGTTAGTGATTTTACTGTTATGGATGAAATTAATATTTCTATCCTTGCTACCTTGTAGCTTTTAGCGATCGCACTTACTTAAACACACTTGCCCAAAAATTAACTGTCGGTGGTTACGAAAACTTTTACCTTTCCTGTGGAGCCTATATATATTGAATGTGCGCTCCTAATTTGTGAGGTTATTGATGAATCTTTGGAAATTATTGCCGATAATTTCTCAACCAGGTACTGAGAATTTAGCACAGGGAAATATCCTCTCGCAGTTGGAAAAACAGATAATAGCAGAAATGAATCAGGTGCGAATCAATCCAACTACATACCTACCGATTCTGGAACAATGGAAAAGGCAATTCCAAGGCCAACAAGTCAAAATATCTGATTATGTTTATTTGCAAACTCAGGAAGGAGTGAAAGCAGTTGATGAGGCGATCGCTTTTCTCAAGTTAGCTCCTCCTGTGGGAGCATTGAATGTATCTACAGGCATGTCTTTAGCCGCTAGAGATCACGTCAAAGACCAAGGTACAAAAGGTATTACAGGTCATTCCGGTAGTGATGGCAGTGATCCGTTTACTCGTATCAGCCGTTATGGGAAATGGCAAATCACCGCAGGCGAAAACATCAGCTATGGTTCTAGCACAGCCCAAGATATCATCATGCAGTTAATTATTGATGACGGCGTACCGTCACGCGGTCATCGCCACAATATATTTAACTCTGGTTTTAAAGTCGCTGGCGTGGCCTTTGGAATTCATGCCAGATACAGGCAGATGTGTGTGATTACTTATGCTGGTGGATATGTCGAGAAAATGGGGAGCAGGGGAGCAGGGGAGCAGGGGGGATGGGGGGACAACTCATATTAGTAATCTCCCCTTGTTTCCTTGTCTTCTTGTCCTCTGTCACCTGAACACTATATTGATCAAAAAACCGACAATCATGTCTTCTTCTACGACAGCTGCAAACCTCAACACTTACATCCAAGGTCAAGGATTCCCTATTTTGGGCTTACATGGTCATCCTGGATCTGGTCGTAATCTTTCTGTTTTTACCAATCACCTAGCAAAGCGTTACCAAACTTTTGCCCCAGATTTGCGTGGATATGGCAAAAGTCGCTGCAAGGTCAATTTTGAGATGTCTGACCATTTAACCGACTTAGAAGCTTTGCTAGACCGCTTTGGTATGGAAAAATGCCTCATCTTAGGATGGTCGCTTGGTGGGATTTTGGCAATGGAAATGGCTTTGCGACTACCACAGCGCGTTACTGGTTTAATTTTGGTGGCGACAGCAGCCAGACCCCAGGGAAATCATCCCTCCGTGACTTGGCAAGATAATTTATATACTGGTGTTGCCGGGATTTTGAATTATCTCCAACCGAGTTGGCAGTGGAATATAGAGACTTTTGGCAAGCGATCGCTGTTTCGTTATTTAATCCAACAACATACGTCCACAGCCTATAATTATATTGCCCAAGAAGCAGTACAAGCTTATTTACAAACCTCGCCTCCGGCAACTCGCGCTCTCTATACTGCCCTCAAATCTGGTTACAATCGACTCACAGATTTACAGCAAATTCACTGCCCTAGTCTGGTACTTGCGGGGAAAGAAGACCGCCACATCACGGCTGAGTCTAGCTTAGAAACTGCCCGACACCTGAAAAATAGCCAGTGGCATTGTTATCCTCATACCGCGCATTTATTTCCGTGGGAGATTCCCCAACAGGTGTTGGGTGATATTGATAGTTGGTTGGCAGAACATCCGCAGGTTGTAGGATTGTAGTATAAGGTATATGACCCCAACACTTGCAGCCATGTCTGTCGCTAAAGACTTTGAACCACCAAAAGATGTAATATTTCCACCAGGGAATTTAGAAAGTAACGAACCGCCCTTGGAAACATCTCTACATTTGCAGCAAATGCTGCTATTAATCAAATGTCTTGAATGGTGGTGGCGAGACCATGATGATTTTTTTGCTGCTGGTAATCTCAGTATCTATTACAGCCCTCGTCAGCGTAAGATAGAAGATTTTCGCGGTCCAGATTTTTTTATTGTGCGAGATACTGAACGCAAACCCCGTGACAGTTGGGTTGTGTGGGAAGAGGATGGCAAATATCCCAATTTGATTATAGAACTGCTTTCAAAATCCACAGCAGCCACTGACAAAGGTTTAAAAAAACAAATTTACCAAGATATCTTCCGTACTCCCGAATACTTTTGGTTTGACCCCAAGAATTTAGAATTTGCTGGGTTTATTTTAGTTGGTGGCACATATCAACCCATAGAACCTAACCCTCAAGGTTTATTGTGGAGTCAGCAGTTAAGTTTATACTTGGGTGTGCATGAAAATCAGTTGCGTTATTTCACTGCGGAAGGACAATTAATGCCTACACCTGAAGAAATCGCACAGTGGGAAGGGAAACGCGCTGAACAAGAAATGCAACGTGCTGAACAAGAAAGACAGCGTGCTGAACAAGAAATACAACGCGCTGAACAAGAAAGACAGCGTGCTGAACAAGAAATACAACGCGCTGAACGTTTAGCAACAAAACTGCGAGAATTGGGTATTGACCCAGATAGTTTATGACAAAGCGATCGCTCCCTGGTATTTGAGTTAAAAATGCGATCACCTTCCCAGAAGAAGGGACGGGGGAATTCACGTTGAAATAAATAAACCACGTTAAACAATTGAGAAAATACTTAATTATTTTCATTATTCTCAAAAACTACTCTTAAAAGGTGGAGAGTAGGGAGTAAGCAGGATAATTACACTTAACATGTCATTCTGAATTACGAATTACGAATTACGAATTACGAATTACAAATTGGAGTCCATGCATGAACTTCCGTGAAGAATTTAAATTATTATTACGTGCCCGCTACCCTTTAATTTATATTCCTACCTATGAAGAAGAGCGCGTAGAAGTAGCAATCCGGGAAGAAGCAGCCAATCAAGGTAATCGTCCAGTATATACTTGGGATTTTGTCGATGGCTACCAGGGAAACCCCAATGATGCAGGGTTTGGTAAACGTAACCCTCTGCAAGCTTTGGAATTTGTGGAAAAATTACCAGCTTCGGCACCAGCTGTGTTGATTTTAAGAGATTATCATCGCTTTTTAGAAGATGTAGCGATCGCTCGCAAACTCCGCAACTTGGCCAGACTGCTAAAATCCCAACCCAAAAATTTAGTATTACTCTCACCGCGCATTGCCATTCCTGACGATTTAACCGAAGTTTTGACGGTTGTTGAGTTTCCCTTACCCGCAGCCCCAGAAATTAAAATAGAAGTGGAACGCTTACTGCAAACTACTGGTAATAATTCCCTTTCTGGAAAAATTCTGGATGACTTGGTGCGCTCTTGTCAAGGGCTGTCGATGGAGAGGATTCGCCGGGTTTTAGCGAGAGCGATCGCCTCCCATGGAGAATTACAACCAGAGGATGTAGACTTGGTTTTGGAAGAAAAACGCCAAACCATCCGCCAAACCCAAATCCTGGACTTTTACCCAGCCACTGAGCAAATTTCTGATATTGGCGGACTGGATAATCTCAAAGATTGGCTCATTCGTCGAGGCGGGTCGTTTACAGAAAGAGCGCGCCAGTATGGATTACCGCATCCCCGTGGTTTAATGTTGGTAGGTATTCAAGGAACAGGTAAATCTTTAACAGCAAAAGCGATCGCTCATCACTGGCATTTACCTCTACTACGCTTAGATGTGGGGCGATTATTTGGTGGTTTAGTGGGTGAATCAGAATCCCGCACTCGCCAAATGATTCAGGTCGCGGAAGCCCTTGCGCCTTGTGTATTGTGGATTGATGAAATAGATAAAGCTTTTTCGGGACTTGGTAGCAAAGGTGATGCTGGTACTACGAGCCGAGTGTTTGGCACTTTTATTACTTGGTTAGCTGAAAAAACTTCACCTGTATTTGTGGTGTCCACCGCTAACGACATCCAAGCCCTACCGCCGGAAATGTTGCGTAAAGGGCGATTTGATGAAATTTTCTTTGTGGGTTTGCCGACTCAAGATGAGAGAAAAGCAATTTTTAACGTTCATTTATCCAGATTGCGCCCCCATAACTTGAAAGGTTATGACATCGACAGGTTAGCTTATGAAACACCCGATTTTTCTGGAGCAGAAATTGAGCAAACTTTGATTGAAGCAATGCACATAGGATTTAGCCAAAACCGTGATTTTACGACTGACGACATTTTAGAAGCAGCTAGCCAAATCATCCCTCTGGCGCGAACTGCCGTAGAGCAAATTCAACAACTGCAAGAATGGGCGGCTGCGGGAAGAGCGCGTTTAGCATCAAAACATAGCTCCTTAAGTGATGCTTTCGGGAAGCTACGCTAATGTATAGCAAAGTGCTGAGTGCCTTTTTTAGTGCTGAGTGCTGAGTGCTGAGTGCTGAGTGCTAAGTGATGCAATAATCAGGTAATTAATTTTACTTATGTCAATAGTCAGGATTTAATCATGAATTACTATTGACTATTGACTACTGGTGATGAGGTTTTAACTATGCTTTCTAATTTACTAAAGTTTATATTAGGCGTTTTCCTCGCGATCGCTGTTTTAGTGGGTAGTGGTGTTGCCGTGGCACTCTATTTCATGAATCGAACTGCCATACCACCTGCTAGGCCTCTTTTTGCTAATGATAGTCCCTCGTCACCAAGTACAGCACCTAAAGCGACTGAGGTAGAAGCGAAACCGACCTCAACGCCCACTTCCACACCTACCCCAACTCCCACCCCCACGCCCACAGAATCATTACCACCGGGAGCTTACAGAGGAAGTGTTACTTGGTCTCAAGGTTTGAGTTTACGGTCAGAACCAAACCCGGATGCTGAACGTATCGGTGGGGTGGCTTTTAATGAAGAAATTATTGTCCTGGAAGAAAGCCAGGATAAAGGCTGGCAAAAAATTCGCACAGAAAATCAACAAGAAGGTTGGGTAAAAATAGGTAATATTCAACGGGTTAATGAATAATTCAGAATGGGGAACAGAGGACAAGGGTTATCGGTGTGCATCTATAGTAATTAAATTGACAAACTTAACTGCGAACCTTGCTGAGTTTTATTCACCTCAATGCGGGCTTGGAAAGCTTCTTTGAGGTGTGGCATGTGGGTGACTGTGAGGATACAAGCAAAGTCACCAGCGATCGCATTAATGGACGCAATCAGGCGATCGCATCCTTCGGCATCCTGTGTGCCAAAGCCTTCATCTATAATCAATAATTGCAACGCCGCACCCGCCCGTTGTGCCAATAATTTCGCCAGGGCTAAACGGATGGCAAAGTTAATTCTAAATGCTTCCCCACCAGAGTAAGTCTCATAAGCTCGTGTTCCCCTGGAATCGGCAATTAAAATATCTAGAGTATCAATTAGCTTGGCGTTTTTCTTCTTTGACTTGCCACTCCGCCCAGATTTTTGGGTAATAAATTGCACATGCAGTTGATTAGCACTCAGTCGCGACAATAGTTGATTTGTCTCTGCTTCTAGTTGGGGCAAGACATTTTCAATCATCAGTGCTTGGATGCCATTTTTACCAAATGCCTGCGCTAATTCCTGATAAACCCGTTGTTCTTGTTTACAAGATTGTAGTTGCTGCTGTTGTTGGTCATACTGAATTTGCAGGGCTTCTAGTTGCAGCATTAACTGTTCTAAACGCCCCAGATTCGCTATTTTTTCATCGAGTTGCCGTCTGCGTGCCTGAATTTGCTGCTCTAAAGCGTTAATTTGCTCAGTGGGATTAGCTGATTGGGCTAACTCTTGGGTAATGTTTTCGATTTGGTGAGCTAGTTTTTGCCGTTCATCTAATCTCGCGCTTCTAGAAGCCTCTAAATCCTGCCATCGCTGCTGGAGTTGGGGGTACTGTTGCTGGGCTGACAAAAGCTGTTGGTAACGTAACTGCCAAGATTGGGCTTGGCGTACAGCTACGCGCAGGTTGTTGTGTTGCTCTGAACTATAACCAATGTCGGCAATATGACGCTCAAGTTCACTAATTTGTTTTGCACACTCAGAATCAGTTTGATCCTGCTGAATTCTCGTTTGTAATTGGGCAATCGTCGCTTGTAATTCTGGTTTGCGGGCGGCTATTTGCGCTTGTCGTTTGGCTGCATCTTTAATTTGCCCTTGCTTAATTTCTGCCCACCGCCATCGCTCTACTTCGCTACGAGCAAGGGCGTGGTCTTGCTCATTATAATTCAGTTGTTGCAGATATTGTTCTAACTGCTGTAGTTCGGCTTGTTTGTCAGGGGCGTAATCACCCGCTTGCAGCGATCGCTCTAAATGTTGCTTTTCGGCAGCCAGTTGTTGTAATTGTTGATCGGCATCACTTGTAGATTGCAGTTGTGCGGCTAATTGTCCTCTTTGTTCGCGTAGGGTGTCATAAGGTGCTAACTTTTGGGATATTTCGCGATATTCCTGCCTCAATAGCTGAATTTCTCGATCTGAAACTGCCATTTGTTCGCGGAACACCCACAATTGCCCCTCTGTATCCTTGTACTCGTCCTTGGTTTTATCTACCACCCGATTCCAGTGATGTTCATCTAAAGGACGCTCACACAAGGGACAAATAGCATCAGGAGTGCGAAGCATTTGCAGTTTTTGCTCTAGTTCTCCCAACAATCTTTCATATTCTCGTTGTTGAGCTTGCAAACGTTCGATAAAATGCCGTCTTTCCTGCCCTTTTTCTTGGACTCGTTGCAGGTAAACTCGGTCTTTTTCCATTTGCTCAATCTGTATTCCCACATCCATTACTGCTTGTTGCAGTTGCGGTTGACGACGTGAGGAGCGTTGGAGTTGATTTTCTGTAGCTTGTAACTGTTCGAGTCGTGCTACTAAACCAGCATGAACTCGATCCAGTTGACTTTGCAAGTTTTGTCGTTGTTGCAATAAAGGAGAAACCTGCATTTGCAGTTCATCTAGCTGAGTCACCCGGCGACGAGCTGCGGTAAGTTGTGCCAAGGCAGCTTCTACTTCAGCAGATTTACTGAGAGTGTGCTGAATTTCTTGCTCTTGTTGTGCTAGGGCTGCTAATTGTCCTTGAACTTGTTGTAATTGCCTTTCGAGTTCGTGAATTTGGCTAGTTAATTGCTGTTGCTTTTGTTGACGCAGCGCCGTAGATCGGGTGTATTCTTGAAATTTAGTGGCAAAAGCTTCTTCTTGAGATTGCAGACTTTGATACTGAGTGTAGCCATTTTTGATCTCAGTTTCCTGATTTAAGATGGTTTTTAAATCTGAGAGCTGACTTTGTACTGCTAACTGCTCTTGTTGCAGGCGATCGCTATCTTGAGTAAGATTTTGATGTTGTTGCCTCACAAAGTTAAGTTGTTGTTGCCAATTTTGGCGCTGGTGCTGGACAACTTGCAAACTTTGTAATTGAATATTCTCGAAGGCTTGGACTTGTTGCAGTTGGTCAAGTTCAGTTTCTAACTCTGCTCTTTGGGCTTGCGTGACTTCACGTTGTTGCAGCTGGGTTTTGCTCGACTCCAAAGAACGTTCTAACTCCTCAGCCCTAGCTTTAAACTGGCGAGCAGATTCTTTTGCCCGTTCTTCCAATTCATCATATTGATTGAGTTTTAATAACTCAGCTAAGATTTCCTTGCGTTCAGTGGGGCGTTTGAGCATGAATTCGTCTGCCCGACCTTGACGCAAGTAAGCGGAATTAATAAAAGTATCGTAATCGAGTTTGATGTGTTCTAAAATTAAATCCTGAGTTGCCCTGACACCTTTACCAGTGATAGCGCGAAACCCAGAAGGTGTTTCTATTTGAAATTCCAGGACACCACTAGCACCGCGAACTCGTGTGCGAATCACCCGATATTTCTGCTGATTACATTGAAAAACGAAATCAACTCGAACTTCTTTGGCACCGGAATGAATCACATCATCTTCAACGCCGGCACGACTTTCACCCCAAATTGCCCATGTAATTGCTTCTAAAAGAGAAGATTTACCTGCACCATTGGAACCACAAATACAAGCCGTGTGCAAACCACGAAAATCTAAAGTTGCATCACGGTAACTAAGAAAGTTTTTGAGGATAAGTTGTACTGGAATCATTGAGGCTATAGCGCCACATCTAAGTGTTGGATTAAATAGCAGTACAGATGCACTCTTTGATAGTTTAGCTAGGCGAATATCAGTATTTTAGTACTTTAGTCCGTATTTTTACGAAAATTAACAATATGATGACCAAGTTTTTCCTATTAGGCAAATTATTTTGCCAATCTGCAAAGAAAAATTACCCTTCTAGTGCCTCAGTCAAATTAAAAATTAAAAATTAAAAGTTGGGTAGAGAGTTAGTTTAGCTTTAATAACAGCCAGAAACAATCTCCGTAAATCCTCGTCATAACATACACCACAGACACAAAGTTTAAACAGCTTATGACTAGCCTTCATCAATGGAAAACTAGCACCGCCGCACTCATGGCAATGGCAATTACTACTAGTGCCGTTGCTCCCATGATTGCCTTTGCTCCTGCTCATGCCCAATATAATATTGGGCAATCAAGAACAGTGACAATTCCTGCTAACGCCAACGTGACTTTTCCTGTGAGACACGAAAAGGAGAAAGTTGTTGTTAGTCGGGGGGAAACACTAGACCTAACATTGAAAATATCCAACGACATTACCGATAGTCGAAGAACTGTTTTAATTCCCAGGGACACTGAAGTTATAGGACAGCTAGAACCTGTATATTTCAACGGCAGAAACAGAGATAATGAAAATGTCAGAGGTGTGCGGTTCGTCGCCCGAGAATTAGTATTTCCCTCTGGCCGCCGCCAGTCAATTAATGCATCATCTCAGACAGTTACTAGACTAGAAAAAATTAGCCAAAATGATAGCAGCAGAGTATTAACAGATGCGGCTATCGGTGCTGGTGCTGCGACTGCCATTTCATTAATTACAGGTAACCGCAGAATTGAAATTTTAGAGCCTCTAGGCGGTGCGGCGGCTGGTGCTTTAGCCAGTGTACTGTTACGGAAAAAAGAAGCTGAAGTATTTGTCTTGAGACCCGAACAGGATTTAAGACTGTCACTCAACTCTAACTTAGTCATAGACCGCTACTAAGCCTTACTTCATTGCAACCGTGACTTTAATCATCTCCCATTAGCGATCGCTCACTCTAGTTGCAGTAGCGATCGCTTCATTTTTAGCTGCTTTAATAAATAACAAAATTCAAAAATATTTTATTACCGCAACTATTTTATTGATGTAGCGTCTGAGCAAATATCTAAGTTTGTTGAAAATAAAATACCCCCAACTTTGAATAAGTTGGGGGTCTGAAATTTGAATTTGTGAATACTCTCATTAATTATCAACTGTTAACCGTAATAATACGATACTTTTAAATCAATTAGCATTGTTAAAAAGATACTTATGAATAGAAATTTTAGGAACTTTTTATCACTTAACTTGTCTGAATAACTAACAGAAGAAAAATTAATTGTACTGGAGTAAATAGCAATGTTTAGTTTAAATCGTTGGCAATCTGGAACAGCTGCGCTTATGGCTTTGAGTGTCACAGTAGGCACTGTAGCACCCTTTATTACAGCTGCACCATCTTTAGCTCAAACCACTTTTTATGATGTTTCATCTAACTACTGGGCAGCACAGTTTATTCAACAATTGTCACAGCGAGGTGTAATTGCCGGATTTCCTGATGGTAGCTTCCGTCCGGAAGAGCCAGTAACACGCGCTCAATTTGCCGCGATGGTCAACAAAGCTTTCCAAAAAGCACCACAACGTCAAGCAATCAATTTTGTTGATGTACCTGGTAACTATTGGGCTTCCAGCGCCATTCGCCAAGCCTATACCATTGGTTTCTTATCAGGATATCCCGGTAATCGCTTTGAGCCTAACCAGAATATTCCCCGCCAGCAGGTTTTGGTTGCTCTAGCCAACGGTTTGGAATACCGACCAACAGCTAACACCGAAACTACTCTGCAATACTTCAGCGATCGCTTTAATATTGCTGATTATGCCCGTAGTCCCATCGCCGCAGCCGCAGAACAGAAAATTGTCGTCAACTATCCTAACGTTCAGTTTCTGAATCCCACCGCAACAGCCACAAGGGCACAAGTAGCAGCTTTTATCTATCAGGCGTTGGTCAGTTCTAATCAAGCCTCAGCAATTAATTCGCCTTACATCGTAGCTCTTCAACCTACTACGCCTACACCTATATCTGTGACCATTCCTCAAGGAACTGCTATTCCTGTGAAGTATGATCAGGCAGAAAAAATTCTGGTCACCAAGGATGAAACAGCACCCTTGACTCTGACAGTAGACCAAAATGTAGTTACCCAAGAAGGAACTGTAGTGATTCCTGCTGGTAGTCAGGTTGTGGGTCAACTTAGACCAGCTCAAGGCGGCTCTCAATTTGTGGCTGAAAAACTGGTTTTGACTGGAGGTCAAGAATACCAAATTAACGCTACTTCTGAAGTAATTACCAAAACTGAAACCATCAGAAAAGGTACTAGTACCAGTACAATTATCAGGAATACTGCATTGGGCGCAGGAGCTGCTGCTGCTGTGGCTGCTGTCACAGGCGATCGCGCGATCGCGACAGAAGAGGTCTTGGGTGGTGCTGCTATCGGTGGTTTGATTGGTCTATTCTTTGGTAGAAACAGTGTTGACTTAATCGCCATTGACCCCGACACAGATTTACAAATGACCATCAATCAAAATTTGCTGGTTTCATTAAGATAGTCATTTAGTTATTGGGCATTGGGCATTGAGAATTAAATTTTGCTCCTTGTCCCCTTGTCCCCTTGTTCCCTCATCTCCCTACTCCCTCTTCACAGGTAACCAAATAATAAAAGTAGTTCCCGGTGCATCGGGTGAAGTCATAGCTGAGTTAATTGCAGGGCTGAAAATTTCAATTTCACCCTGCATTTGTTCTATTAATTGTTTAGCGATCGCTAATCCTAAACCTGTGCCAGGAATTTCAGTTTTTGCTTGTACTCCTCGATAATGTCTTTCTCCCAAATGTGCTAAATCTTCTGGTGGAATCCCCCGACCAGTATTACTAATAGCAATTCCCAGAAAATTAGCTTTTTTTTGTCCCATTTGGATGGCAATTTTGCCGCCTGTAGGAGTGTATTTCAGGGCATTATCAATGATATTACTTAATGCCTCTCGTAATGCTTTAACGTTGGCACGTACTAGTGGTAAATTCCGAGAAATTTCTGTTTTTAGTCGGAGATTTCGCTCCTGCGCTATTGCTTTCGCTGATACTAATGAAGGTGCTAATAAATCAGCCAAATCACAATCAGTTTCGTTTTCTCCCGTTCCCGGCAATAAGAGAAATGGCGATGGTTCTTTTTGTACAGTTGCTTCTACAAATACTTCATTCTCGGACAACGACAGTGGTGCTAAATCTGTCTCTGTCCAGTCAATTACTTTGTCAAACTGTTGCAGCAATTCCTGGAGGCGATCGCTTTCCCGGACGATATTTGCTCCTACTTCTCGGTTGGGATCACCTGGTCGCAGTCGTTTTAATAGTAGTTTGCCAAAGGTTCGTATTGCTGTTAAAGGATTGCGAAACTGGTGCAACAAGTTATCGAGCAAATCTCGCTGCTGTTCTTGCAAAAGTTGTTGTTGATGTAGCTGATGCTGTAACCAGGCTCGACGCTGATCTAATATACAGGCGATCGCTAGTGTTTGCGCTATGCTTTGAATTTCGCTTTGCTCCTTTTCATTCCATGCCCTGTCTTCCCTACCTGTCACCAATAACCCCATCATCACACCTTCATGGATGAGAGGCAGGACAATTTGGTGTCCACTGAGCCGAGATTCGTCTTTTAAATGGGGTTGTTCAGCATCTGAGGTCTCTGTCTCCTGTGCAGAAATCGGAAATTCCGACCCTGCTGTCAATAACTTTCCCTGTTGCTGCGGTAGCACCAAAACATTCCCAACAGTTGCCTCAGCAATCTCTTTCCCTGGTTGTAATACTGCTGTTTCTGGGTAAACCACCACAGGAATTAGTTTTGCTTCACCAGTAGAAGCCTCTACTAATTCTTGTGTTAAGTAAACAACACTTAAAGATGCTCCTAGCCCTTGGGTTAACAGTACTATTTGCTCTCGGCATAGCGCCACAAAATCTGAACTGGCAGACATTAACATTTTTTAGCTTTTGCTCAGGATCACAGAATTTGAGGGAAGATGAAAGGAAGTTGCTTTGTTTTTCCTGACTCTTTTGAATAAAGCTTAACTAAATCTAGTCAGTAACGGTTTGCACCAGGGGATTATATGCTTCACCACTTTATGATTAATCTACGTCCAAAAATATTATTTTTCTTGTATCAAAAGTTAAAAAACTATTGATATTTTGAACTAGAACTTATATAATTACGACGGATTTTGTAGCTATCACTACAATCTATAGCTTGAAAGAGGAGGAAAATAGGTTGGCAAGAAGACGTAAGCGGAAAAGTCGTCGTCGCCAAGAAGGACGGCGCATACTTGAACATGTGCCTCAATATAGCATCGAAAGCGGCGAAGAAAAACCTGTGACAGCAGCGAGAAGATTCATTCAAGCTGAAGGAATTGCCCCACCAGCGTTGCTACTCGTAAAGCGAAATGAACACACCACAGACCGTTATTTCTGGGCAGAAAAGGGCTTGTTTGGTGCTCAATACGTTGAAGAAAACCATTTCTTGTTTCCCAGCCTGCGGGTATTAGAGGCTCCCGTCGGTTCAGAACCCTTAGCTGTTGCTAGTCGCTAAATCATAAATGGTTATCTTAACGTCTTGAATGTGGCTCCTGACGATCATTTAACTGGCAAAGTTGCTCAGTTTATGCAAAATTTTCATTTTTTTTAAGTTTGTGACTGATTTGCCAGTATATTTAGTCCAGTTAATTGGACTTAATTGGATAATCAACGACTTCTCCAGCCACGCTGGTTTGTCTGGGTTGATTTCTAGTCAAATGATGCAGAGGGGATTCAGGATAGAGCAAAATGCATCCAAAAGCGAGAGTTGAGTTGCGCTCTCCCCCAATGGATTACCAAGGAGGCTCTATAAAAAGATATAGTTTTTTCCCTACGATATTACATCGTAGGGAAAATTTACATAGCAGGAATTTATTAACCCTCCCTAGCGCCTAGTTTAAGTATTTATTTCTACAGTTATTCAGCAGATTTTAACTGTAGCGTCCTCTTTAACTCCATGAGTTCGTCTCGATGGGCAGTTACAGTAACTTTACTTGGGAAGTTCAGTTGATTCTGCTTTAATTCTTCTATTTGGAACGATACCTTCTCCAGTCTTCCTGCTTTTTTCCAATAAAACAGACCGCTCAAAGGTGACAGTAGTACTAATCCAAGAAATAGGGTACCGAAGTTAGGAAAAAGTAGTGATAAAACTAATGACAGGCAAGCCATACCAACAGATGCTAGCAGTGTTAAAAACACAGCTAAAAATAAGCTAGGTTGCACAAAACCTGCAAAAATCACTTGATTTTTTTCACGGTCTACCTCTGCCACTTGATAAGACCGCGAACGAAAATACTCCTTAACTTTCGGCATTAAAACAGCTTCGTCTTGCTCAAATACAAGTTTTTCTGTTGTTGTGCGATCTTTGGTTGAGGCACGAATAAAGAAAAACAGCCCAACCGATAACAACAAGGTTAGGAGCAAAGTAGATGGCAGAATAGCAGTATCCATAACTAAATTGTGATTTTTTTGATTGGAGGAGACTTATTCATGATCAATTATTTCGTTAATTTGTCCTCTCGTTGATGTAATCTTGCCAAAGACGCGCCAAATTTTGTGATTGATCTTGCCATTCTGGAGAAACTTGGTACATCCGCCTAGGGCGTCCTCGTCCTTCGAGTTTCTTCCAATACCCAGTGATAGCCCTTTGGTCTTCGAGAAATTTGATTGCACTATAAAGTACAGTATCCGAAAGCCGATAGGTTGGATATTCAGTTTCCAGTCGCTGTATCAACTCAGTTCCGTAGGATTCATTTTGTAACAAAATATACAATATGTAACAAACAGCTAGTTCCTGACAGAGATAAGTTGGCGGAGGATTTTCAAAGAATTGATATATATCCTCAAGTTTCATGGTTAGTGAATGGCTAAAAAATGCCTGGTGGTGGTATCTATAATCCTTGTAGTCAATATATAGTACTACTACAGAATAAGTAGGTATATAGGGCTACTTGGGCAGGATTTCCCAAACGTAAACATTAAAATGATTACCTATGCGGTCAAAGGCGTGGGACGGATATACAAGTTTTAGGAGCGCAAAATACTACGTTCCTACCCAAGCTCTAGGTGGTGTGGAGAGGAGCAATTAAATACAGTGGCTTGGTCACTTTCTTGGTGTCCAGTGATGCCGAGCTAGTTAGAACGGCCTAAGCATAAAATGCCATCGAAGAAATTTTACAGGTAAAATGCCGTTTTGTCTGTAAAAGTTAATAAACACTTTGTTTTAGAGTGGTTGTCCCCTTACAAAACATAAAAACTTCAGCCACATAGTTAATGTCGGGATGAAAGCCTATATGCTTGTAAACACAAACAAATCAGCATTTAGTACTGACTATGTGGACTTGAGACACTCATATCCCAGATGGTAAGTGTGATATTAAATTTAACAAGTCCTTAGCACATTGGTGATCAGTATGTCACAAAACCCCGACACCCCATCATCTTCCTCGAATATTCGAGCAATTGCCCAAACCTTTCGCCTGACAGGTTGGATTAGCCTCTGGATTCAATTAGTCTTAGGTGTTGTTTCTGCCATTATTGTGCTGCTGTTCGCCATATTTAGTCAAAGAGAGGGCAGTCCTAGTAATAACCCTGGAACTGGGTTTGGTGTGTTTTTAGCAGTTTGTGGAATTCTGATTTTGGGTGGGGGTATCTATTTAGCTTTCCGTTACACCAGAATTGGCAACCAACTACAATCCTCAAATCCCAGTAATCGCCCGCGAAAAAGTGAGACTTTGCAAGTATTACGCCTGGGAATGTGGGTGAATTTAGTGGGAATGCTAGTGACACTGTTAGGAGCACAAGCGATCGTTGGTACATTGGTAGCAAGGTCTATTTCCCCCCAGGCTGTAACAACCCAATTATTTGACCCTACCCGGATTATTAGCGGTCTAGATATGCTTGTAGTGCAGGCAAACATCAACACCGTTTCAGCGCACTTTGCAGGGCTTGTAGTCTCCATTTGGCTACTTAATCGAATTACCCGAACTTGAAATTCTCCTGCTATAGCAAGCCAGAATCAGTATATGCTGATGTTTTACCAAGAAGACACTAGGCAAAAAACAAAAGAAAAATCTGTGCTGGATATTAAGCAAATAAGGGAAAATCCCCAATTAATCCAAGAACGGTTGCACAGTCGTAGTGGTAAATACGACCTCGAACCGATATTACAGTTAGACAAACAACAACGGGAACTGGAGGGGACACGTAGTCAACTGCAAGCTCGTAGTAACGAAATTGGTAAAATTGTTGGGCAAAAAATTAAATCTGGTGTGAGTCCTCAATCTCCAGAAATTCAAGCCTTGCGGGACGAGGGGAATTCCTTAAAAGCGCAATTGAGTGAACTGGAACCGCAAGAAAAAGCCCTGAAAGCAGAAATTGAGCAACTTGTATTAGCATTACCCAACTTACCCAGTGACTCTACGCCTATTGGTAAAAGTGAAGACGAAAACGTTGAAGTACGGCGCTGGGGTGATGAATATCTTCCCCAAAACCAGAATATTCTTCCTCATTGGGAAATTGGTGAAAAACTGGGTATTCTCAACTTTGAGCGGGCTGTGAAAGTTGCCCAAAGTCGGTTTGTGACTCTCGTGGGTGCTGGTGCAGCATTAGAAAGGGCATTAATTCAGTTTATGTTGAAGATGCAAACTGAAGCCGGCTATGTAGAAGTTAGTCCGCCCTTATTAGTGAATACTGATGCTTTAACAGGAACCGGTCAGTTACCGAAATTTGCGGAAGAAAGCTTTAAATGTGCTGATGATGAATTGTGGTTGATACCCACAGCAGAAGTTCCCGTTACTAACCTTTACCGGGGAGAGATTTTAGCGGCGGAAGATTTACCAATTTATCACTGTGCTTATACTCCCTGTTTTCGTCGAGAAGCGGGAAGTTATGGACGCGATATGCGGGGTTTAATTCGTCTGCATCAATTCAATAAAGTTGAGTTGGTAAAAGTTGTTCATCCCAGTTCTTCTTTTGAGGAATTAGAAAAATTGGTGGGGAATGCGGAAGCAATTTTACAGGCTTTAAAGTTGCCTTATCGAGTCATCAATTTATGTACTGCTGATTTAGGTTTTGGATCTACGAAAACTTATGATTTAGAGGTGTGGCTACCATCTTCTGGTAAGTATCGAGAAATTTCTAGTTGTTCTAATTGTGTAGATTTTCAAGCACGCCGGGCTGATATTCGTTTTAAGGAAGCCGGTAAGAAGGGGACACAGTTTGTTCATACTTTGAACGGTTCTGGTTTGGCTGTGGGTAGGACTATGGCAGCAATTTTGGAAAATTATCAGCAACCAGATGGGACAATTTTAATACCAGAAGTGTTGCGATCGTTCTTAGGAAGGGACATTTTGTAAGTGGAAGAAGTTATGACTGAAAACATCTCAACATAACATCAAGGGATATATGGAAAAAGTCTGTATAATCACTCCTTCCAGGGTGGTTATACGGAAAATTTCAGTATAATATTTAAATTGCTACTAAAGAGGCTATGGATGATATTCGACATTACCGAGTTCAGGAGAGGCTAAATCTTGCGAAGCGAATTCTTGAGCAAGGTGAGCAACTGCGTGATCGTTCTTTAATCCAGCACGAAAATGATGGATGGACTCACCCCTACATTCAGCATGATGCATTGGTTAACTATTTACTTCTTACTTGTTTTGATATTCTGGGTCAGCCAAATGAATGGTTAATATTTGATTCTTGGCTTGAAGCGAAGCGAACAAAATCTGAACGTGAAGAAGCTGCTGCTCTGATTCCTAGTTCTGCGACATCTATAGAAGCTTCTCAACAAATGTATTCAAAATATCAAAAAAAATATGGAGTAAAATCGAGTTTTTACAAATTTCTTGATGAGATGTTAGAGGAGGAATTAAGAGAGCGTTTACTATTTGGCATTAAAATTATTCAAAGATAACTTAACTATGAAAACATTAGAAATAATCGTCACCATAACAAGCGATGGCAAATTGTTAGTTAATTCTCCTGTAGATATGCCAGTAGGTAAATATAATGCTGTGCTTGTGCTAGAAGAACAACCAATTGATGAGCGAGTTCAATGTTCTGTCAAAAATGCTCAGGCTCTTTTCAGGCAATATATTCCGGCTAATAGAAAACTTTCTGAAGAATTGATTCAGGAGCGAAGATTGGAGGCTTTGAGTGAGTGAAGTTGTTGTAGATGCCTCTGCTGTTTTAGCTTTGCTGAATCAAGAAACTGGTAGCGAAGAAATTTTGCAGTTTATTGGCAATGCAGCAATTAGTTCTGTCAACTTATCCGAAGTCGTAGCAAAGTTAGCAGAAGCAGGAATTCCTGAAGAAGATATTAGGCAGATTCTTGGTAATTTAAATCTTGAGGTTGTTCCTTTTAATGAAGAACAAGCATTTAAGGCGGGAATGATGCGTCCAACTACTAAGTAGGTAGGCACAAATAAAATCAACTATGTAAAGAAAAATGAATCAGCTTAAAACCCTCTTCCCTTCTGCCTCCTGCCTTCTGCCTTCTGCCTTATCCTAGCGATAAATTTTTCCACCCACCTACTTAAATCAATCGGACTTTCATTTGGCGATCGCGCTTGTCTAGCATTAGGTATATTGCTTAACCAACCTGTTATGACTACTGATCGTTTATGGGGTAGCCTAAGCGTGGGAATTGAAATTCAAGTAGTGCATTAGGTGGATGAACGATCACATCTATCCTCGCTTAGTTAATGAATGAACCCAATCAAACAAAATAATATTCCACCCTACGTGTTGTTCAAAAATCAAATAGTAATCCTATAGGCAAAGGTAAATGAGAGCAGGATTACCAGACTAAAAATTTACAAAGCTATGCACCCAACCATTGAGAAGTTCTGCGTGAGAGTTCGAGGTTATCTGTGGTGATTGAGAACGTTAGTGCGATCGCATCTCAAGTTCCAAAAACCAAAATTCTGGTATCGTATTTCCAGGCTGCTCATCACTTCACCAATTCACGGAAGCTTATGAACCGAATAGTTCGCTCTGCAATCATTACTCTTGTTGTGTTGAGTTGCACTTCCTCGATCCTATTTTTCTCAATACAATCAGCATCAACTCTACCAAAATCAGCGATTGAGCTTCCAGCCAGTATAGATATCGCTCAGAAAATTGATTTTAGCAGGCACTTTCGAGAATTAGGGGTTGAGGGTGCAATTCTGATTTATGACTTGAACAACGATCGCATTTTTCAACACAACCCACAGAGGAACGCAACAGCTTTTTTACCTGCATCGACATTTAAGATTCTCAACTCCTTGATTGCCTTAGAAACTGGGGTAATTTCAAATGAAATTGCAGTTCTAACATGGGACGGCATTACAAGAAGCATTCCTGAGTGGAACCGAGACCTGAATATGAAAGAAGCATTCAAATTATCTGCCGTTTGGTTTTACCAAGTTCTAGCTCGTCGAGTGGGGTATGAGCGAATGCAAAAATGGGTGGCTCAAGCTGGATACGGCAACCAAAAAATTGGTAGTAAAGATGATATTGATAAATTTTGGTTAGCGGGAGAACTGCGAATTACACCTCAAGAGCAAATTCAATTTCTCCGTCGTCTCTATAATAACGATTTACCTTTCTCCAAGCGATCGCTCTCCATTGTCAAAGACATTATGGTAAACGAGCAAACTCCAGACTACACAATCAGAGCTAAAACAGGCTTGTTTGGGTTTGATGACAACTTAACGCCGAAAATTGGCTGGTATGTGGGTTACTTGGAGAAAGGCAAGAATGTTTACTTTTTCACTACTAATATTGATGTTCGTAACCAGAAAGATATATCTGCTCGAATAGAGTTAACTCGGCGTTGTTTTAAAGAACTTGCCGTGCTGTAAGTAATTTATGTGAGGATGACTGCCAGAAAGACAAACTCAAATTTTGCGCGATTGTCAGTTAACAAAAGACGAATTTAAGAATTGGTTGTAGTGCGTAAGCGTAGCCAGTCGTAGACATCGCACCAGTGTTAATTTTCAGTTATCCCAAACCATAATGAGAGAGCGTAGTTCAGCAAAATGAGAAAGCCTAATAACTATTACGACACAATTGCTCACCTCTATGACCAAACGCGTTGGCTAACAGAATCCGTCGCTGAGGAAGTTGCAGATTTTATTCTCAAATTAGTAGACGCAAAGCCTGAGACATCTTTTTTAGAACCTGGTGTTGGCACAGGATTGAATGTTCTTCCTTTCGTCAAACGCGGCTATTCTGTAACGGGAATTGATGTTTCTCCAGAAATGCTTGACCAATTCAGACAAAAACTGGAAAAAATTCCTCCAAATCTGAAGCTGATTAATGCAAATGCTTCACAATTGCCTTTTACAGATCAGAGTTTTGACGTTGTGTTAACTGTTCACATGCTGCACACCGTTTCAAATCGGAAGATGTTTCTGGATGAGGTTATTCGCGTGTTGAAACCACAAGGTTTTTATCTCAATGCTCAATGGATTACTCCACCTGCACGCATGGAATTTGAGCGTTATTTCAAAGCTATTTTAGCTAAATATGAAGTAGAACCAGCATCAAAAAAGAAAGTAATCGAAGAAATCAACATAGAAGACTATTTTTATAACAAAGGTTATCGGTCAAGCTATATGATTGCCAAAGAGTGGACAGTAAGCAACACTGTAAAAGAACTCCTCAGTTTTTTTAAATCACGAGCCTACGGGTTATGTTGGTCAGTATCGGACGAGATATTTCCTCATGTCATGAGCGAGTTTGAAAAGTTTTGTGTTGAACACTATAATTCCTTGGCAACAGAGTTATCATCCCAAGCAAAGTTTGAGATATGGGTGTATACAGCAAGCTAACCTGTGACAGTGCAGTGGGATAAAGGTTGTCAGTAGGTCTTAAAAGTTACCTAAAACTGTACAAATTCACCGTTAAGGCACTTTTGGAATTTATAGATGATGAACGACAAGACGTTTTTACACCTTGCAGTTGAAGCACTTCGTAACTATGGTTTAGAAAACGCTCAGCTAACGCGCTTAGGTGGAGCAAGCAACATTAACTTTAAAGTAGATGTTGACGATATATCCTATTTGCTGCGTCTGCACACATCTGCACTTCATAACCGAGACACAATATGGTCAGAACTAGTTTGGTTAAGCAGTTTGCGTGGTTTTGGTTTTTATCTTTATGACCTTGCTTTAGCGCTGATGGAGCTTGAGGAGCAACAACAGAAAGTCTTTTTACAAGGTTACGAATCTGTAAAACCATTGCCTGCTGATTACACAAATCTCAAGCAGGTGTTCTTATGCTTGGCTTACCTCGATAACCTTGGCTTTCTTGTTGCCAATCCTGAGGAGTTAGCGTTTGTCATGAAAGAATTGCCGTTGGTTGTTGCAGCGTTTTGTAATGCAGTAGAGACAGTGCTTTAACAGAGAACATGGTTTATAATTAGAGTAAATATTAATAAATATGGAAAAAACTATGCCTAAAGTTACAAATTATCAGCAAGAAATTACCAATCGAATTACACCGATTGTAGACCAATTAATTAACAGTAATAGCTTATATCAAGTAAAATTAAATCGACAAGAAATAATTGAAATATTAGTGGAGCTATTTGAGCAGTTTTCACCGGAAGAAATGAGAGCTATTAACGATTATGAAATGAGGCGCAGAATTAGAAAAATACTGACATTAGAGGCTGTTTCAGGTACATTAAATGATTTGACACCTGAGCAAATAGCAACTTTCGATGCAGTGGTATCAGGAATATAACTCAATTGACTTATTTACTAGATTCAAATATTGTTACTTATATTTTAAAGAAAAATATATATGTCGGTAATAAATTAAGAAAAGTAAGTTTACGTGGAGAAGAAGTATTTATTAGTTGTATAACTTACTATGAACTTAAGCGAGGACTTTTAGCTATAAATGCTACTAGACAGTTAGCTGATTTTTATCAATTTTGTAATGAATATAAAGTATTATTTTTGGATGATATAGAAATTATAGAAAAAGCCTGCGAAATTCATGTAGATTTACAACGCAGGGGTTTTACTATCCAAGAGCAAGATATATTTATCGCCGCTACGGCAATTATACGCGGTTTGATTTTAGTTTCTAATGATTCTGATTTGCTCAGAGTACAGGGCATTAATTTAGAAAATTGGGCAAAAGAATAACTGCATAATGCAATGTCTACGACGAGCGACACCTACGCAGTATCACCAAATCTTTTGAATTAAAGTAGCGATCGCTCAAACTATAATGAAAAGACACAAAGGTGAATGAGAGCGTATGGCCATGCTAAAAAGTTAGAAAGCTATCTATGAAAGCGGTCAAGTAACATGAGTATCGGAACAGCCGCAGGTTATTACTGCTCGTGTGATTTTCACTATCCTAGAAGAAACTACCCCATTGAATATAGGACTTACGCAAAATACTTCCCTAACTCTTATTCCTCGCATTCCTCGGTGTTACGCCATTTGCTACAACGCGGGAAACCCGCGCAACGCAATGGCTCCTCTGTGCCTCTGCGGTTTGATTCTTCCGTAACTTGTGCGTAAGTCCTAGAATAAACCGCGCACGCTTCTTGTCTCTATTGCTGATAAAGGCAGAACTCTAGGAGATGTTATCACATAAATTTCATAAGGTATTGAAATAACATGTTAACAATAAGCTACCCACATATCGAAAAAAATGGGAATCAGCCCGCAAGATTACAGCGTTTACCTCGTATTAGAGTAGCGCAAATTGTTATGGATTATCTTGCCTATGGTTGGTCAGTAGAAGAAATGTGTCGCCAACATCCTTATTTAACTCATGCTGAAGCTCATGCAGCTATGGGTTATTACTTTGACCATCAAGAAGAGGTTGATCAAGAAATTAAGCAAGAATGGGAACAAGTGCAAACAAATAATAACGATTCAGTAAAATCTCCCTTTTATAGCAGAATGAAAGCAAAAGGACTGCTGTAAGTGCCTATTTCTCTCTATATGGATGTTCATGTCCCTGAAGCTATTACATCACAATTGCGTCGTCGGGGTGTATGATGTGTTAACGTCCTTGGAAGATGATACGCAAGAATTGCCTGATAATAAATTATTAGAGAGAGTGACACAGCTTAAACGAGTCCTCTTTACTCAAGATATCCGTTTTCGGGTATTAGCTGAAACTTGGCAAATAGAAGGAAAACAGTTTTCAGGATTAATCTTTGGACATCAACTTGGCGGCACAATTGGTCAATTTGTTAAAGACTTAGAATTGATAGCAAAAGCGTCAGAAGTTGATGAATGGACGAATTCAGTAGAGTATATTCCTTTCAAGTGAGAGCGCATAGGCGTAACACTTCGTAGACATTGCCTCACTTAATCCAGGCATCGCTTGATCCTGTAGGATGATAGGAGTCTCTGTGCCCGTGCCTAAACTACTACAATAAAAATAATATATTCGCATATTTTGATTAATTTGCTCTATGTCAGTTTTAGCAGCGATCGCAGTCTTGGCTGTTCTGATCTTGGTACACGAGTTGGGACATTTTATCGCAGCCCGTTCTCAAGGTATTCTCGTTAACCGCTTTTCTTTGGGGTTTGGCCCCATTCTTTGGAAGTACCAAGGATCGCAAACCGAATATGCTATCCGCGCCTTTCCCTTGGGAGGCTTTGTTGGCTTTCCCGATGATGACCCAGATAGCGATATTCCACCCAATGACCCGAATTTGCTGCGTAACCGGCCAATTTTAGACCGGGCGCTCGTCATCAGCGCGGGAGTCATCGCAAATTTAATATTTGCCTATTTACTACTGGTAACCCAGGTGAGCATTGTCGGCATAGGCCAAGCCAGCCAACCAGGAGTTTTAATTAAACAACTAGCACCAGAAGTTAGTTCTGTCGCCACCGATGCAGGGATTCAACCAGGAGATGTCATCTTAGCCGCAAACCAAAAACAGTTTGGAACGGCGTTGCAAGAGATAGAAACGTTCAGGGACATTATTAAAAATAATCCAGGTCAACCCGTCCAACTAGAAATTGCCCGTGGTGAGCAAAAACTCTCTGTGAAGGTGATTCCGGAAGATACGTCAGCTGGAGGCTCTATCGGTATTGGACTGGCTCCCAATGGCGAAGTTATACGTCGTCCTGTGACTAATCTGGGGCAAGCTTTAAACATTGGTGCTACGGAATTTCAACGCCTTGTCTCTATGACATTTAAAGGGTTTGGGCAACTGATCACCAATTTTGGCGAAACAGCAGGTCAAGTAGCTGGGCCGATCAAAATTGTGCAAATTGGTTCTAGCATCGCTCAAAATGATACAGGCAGTTTGTTTTTCTTTGCTGCTTTGATTAGTATTAACTTGGCAATCATCAATATTTTGCCTTTACCAGCTTTGGATGGTGGACAATTAGCATTTTTGCTGATTGAAGGTGTGCGCGGTAAGCCATTGCCTAACCGGATTCAAGAGGGTGTGATGCAAACTGGTTTGGTGCTACTGTTAGGATTAGGTATTTTTCTGATTGTTAAAGAAACTACCCAGTTAACTTCTCAATTGGAATGGGTGCAAAAGTTGTTCCAGTGAGTGTTACCCGTAAATCGCCATCTCAGAAGCAACGAGCGTTAGCAATTCTCGCTCGTTTGCAGAGTCTATATCCCGATGCAACTTGCTCTTTGAATTATGCAACACCAGTACAATTGCTGGTGGCAACTATTCTTTCCGCTCAATGTACCGATGAGCGAGTAAATAAGGTAACACCAGCCTTATTTGCGCGGTTTCCAGATGCAGCTAGTTTGGCTAATGCTGACCTAGAAGAATTAGAAAATTTGGTGCGTTCTACAGGGTTTTATCGCAATAAAGCGAAGAATATTCAAGCCGCCTGTCGGATGATTGTCAGCGAGTTTGACTCTGTAGTTCCCAACCAAATGGAGCAGTTATTAAAGCTGCCAGGTGTAGCTCGAAAGACGGCAAATGTAGTCCTAGCTCATGCTTATGGGATTAATTCTGGCGTTACAGTAGATACTCATGTTAAGCGTCTTAGTCAACGCTTGGGTTTAACAAAGTATCCTGACCCCATCCGCATTGAAAAAGATTTAATGGCGTTGTTACCTCAACCAGATTGGGAAAATTGGTCAATTCGCCTGATTTATCACGGTCGTGCTATTTGTAAAGCCCGTTCTCCTGCTTGTGAAGCTTGTCAGTTGAGCGATTTATGTCCTACTGGGAAAAAACAGTTGGTGGCAGGGTAAAGGAGATAAAAAATCCCTAGAATTGATGGGGACATTGTAGAATAGAAAATGCTGTCTTTAAATCAGTTAGAGAATGTATGGCTAAAAAAAGCATGATTGAGCGCGAGAAAAAACGCGCCAAAATGGTAGAAAAGTACGCCGACAAGCGGGAAGCGTTGCTAGAAGAGTTCAGAACAACAGAATCTCCTTTAGATAAGTTGGAAATTCACCGGAAAATTCAACAGCTACCCCGGAATAGTGCGCCCAGTCGCCGCCGGAATCGCTGCTGGGTAACTGGTCGTCCCAGAGGTGTTTACCGCGATTTTGGACTATCTCGGAACGTGCTACGGGAATGGGCGCATGAAGGTCTTTTGCCTGGTGTGGTTAAGTCTAGTTGGTAGTCAGTAAACAGTAATCAGCCTGATTACTGTTTACTGCTAATTAGCAAAATTATTGACCGCAGCAACGGTCAATGCCTAGACTCTCTAAGAGTAGATCGCTGACGGCGTTGGCGATCGCAAACTCTCCATAAAAACTTTTGGAAAAATCAAATGCTTGCATCTCTGTGACAATAGCTATTACCAGAGATCCTAGGTCATTTTCTCCCTCCATGCGTTGTCGGACAAAAATTTGAGCCGCACGTTGGGCAATTTTTTGATTGACTATTTCAGGTAAGAATTCTGTGTCTAGCCACCGTAATAAACGGTCTTGTAACCATTCACCTTCGAGTTGGGGGTTGTGAGACGGTGGTAGAGTGATGGGTGGAATTACTTCAGTCATCTTTTTTAAACGCAGAGAAATGCTGAGAGAATCGCAGTGAACCAGCGCTGTGGGAGGGTTTCCCACCGCAGGCGACTGGTGAACCCGGAGGGAGAAACATCCTTAGTGTTGCTCTGGGGTTTTTTTTATTTTGCTTAATTATGCAATATGATATCGCTGCTATTATTCGGGGTTATGCTCAAGGTTATTTTCTCATGGCTGACGACAATACAGGCCTGGGATGGTATGGAAGTCGCGATCGCACTTTGATTCCCTTGGATGAGCGATTTCATTATCCTAGGTCGTTGCAGCGTGTTCTCAATCAAGAGCGTTTTACGGTGGCGATTAACCGAGATTTTCAGGGTGTGGTGATTGGTTGTGCTAACCGCGAAACTACGTGGATTTCACGGGAGTTACAAGAGATTTACTGGTTACTTTACCAGAATGGTTATGCTTATAGTTTTGAAACTTGGCAGGGTGATGAACTAGCTGGGGGAATTTTAGGGATTGTCATTGGCGGTGCTTTTATTGGTGAGTCGATGTTTTACCGCATTACTGAAGGCTCGAAGGTGGCGATGGTGAAGTTGGTAGAAAGATTGCGTCAACGCCAGTTCATACTGTTTGATGCCCAAATGATGAATCCCCATTTAGAAAGATTTGGTGCTTATCGTATTGGGGATGAAGAGTATCAAACTTTACTTAAAAAAGCATTGCAATGTAATTGTTATTTAATGTAAGTGTTGGTTTTGACTCCCAAATTTAAACGAGCATTCCACAAGTTTGTAAAGCGAAACGTTGACCTCCACAACTACCTGAGAGCGATCGCCTGTTAACATGAATGAGAATCTGGCATTGTGAAGATAAACACAATACCAGGCGGGTTTATTTTGTATAGCCGTGACTTCTAGTGGACAGAACTGGTAGTAAATTAGACTCTCTCAGCCCTACTTTACCCAAAATAAAGCTAACTCAATTCACAAAATGTTATTGAGCAGATCCTTCATCTGTACTGTTTTCACCAGGAGCTGAAGCACCACTACTGGAGGTACCATTTGACTGGTTTACCCCTTGAGGTGGAGTAGTTTGAGCAGGCTCCCCAATATTAGGTGATGAATCGTTTCCTGTCTCTGAATTAGGAATGTTGGGGGTTGGATTTGTGGGGATTGGTGTCTGCGTTGCAGGCGAGTCACTTTCTGGGGGAGAAGGAGGTGAAACGGGAACAGGTATAGGTACTTCCCTCGTTCTTTCGATGATTGTGGTTTGTGGCTGAGGCGATGGACTAGTATTATCTGGTGTAGGAACTAATACTGGTACAACATTGTCTGCTGGTGTGTTGTTGCGCTGGTTAAAATACCAGATAAAACCTACAATTACAGCAACTAAAGAAGTCAGAATAATACCCAATAGCAAACCCCTACTAGCGTTATTATGATCTCGTTCAGCTAAATTAGCTTGCTGATAATTACGCTCAATATTTTGACCTTGTACATAACCCTGCCCATAAGAGTCGCTACTCTGGAGGGTTTCGGTGTTGCGCGTCAGGTTAGTACGAGTATTACCATGAATATCTGTGGAAGATTCCTGGCTAATATCAGTGTTTTCGCTTTCGTGATTATTGGGAATAGACATAAATATTGATTTGACTCCTGAAAATGAGATTGAAAAACTAAATTTGTGGAAGAAAAAAAGATTTGAACAAAATTAAAAACGGATGTTGCTGATAGATATTGAGTTTCATTTGTTACCCAAGGTCGAGCGATTAACAGAATAACCCCTGTGATCATCTAATCGACTCTATCCCTGGGCAGGAGTTAATCTCATTCAAAAGAAAGAGTACCCAAAGAAAAATGTTATTATGCTGCAAGGTGATAGATATATTAAAAATTGTTTTTAAGCTTCAATAAATTTTTGATTTTTTGACACCATCTTTTGATAAAAAATTTAGGTTTTGATCGGTATATTCGACTTGAGGTTGGAGATGCTGAAGTTTTTTTTGAAGTTCTCCCACCTTGTTCTAACTGTTCAGCTTTATTTAAATCTGAAGTGGCTCGATATTCATATCCCAGTTGAGAACAAACAAAACCCCGATATTTGTACGCTTCAATGTAGTGAGGATTGAGACGAATAGCTCTAGTAAAATCGGCGATCGCTTCCTCATATCTGCCTCTAGAAGCATTCTCTACTCCCCAGTTATAAAAGGTTTCTGCATTCCAACGATTGACAGATATATTGATTTTATTAGTTGGTGTATGTATGGTTTCAGATGAGGGCGTACTGGCAACTGCTGGCTGTTCAGACTTGAGCTTGTTGTAAGCTACATTGATTTCTTTGATTTTTTCCTCTGCTTCTTGTTTTTGGCTAGGGTCAGCAAAGCGATCAGGATGCCAAATCTTCACTAGCTTACGGTAAGCTTGCTTCACCTGTTCCTGCGATGCACCAGGCTTCAGCCCCAGAATTTCATAAGCATGATTGATGTCGAGGTAATCGCGCATACTGTAAAGAAACAGGCAACTATGATAAATCTATGTTAACTATTCCCTTAAATCCCCTTCAATCAACCCAAACACCTCATAGTGGATACCATTGGGATGGTAGTAGTCGCCGTTTCTTTGAAGGTTGGTATTATCGCGTAACTTTACCTGACTCTGGTCAAACCTTTGCCTTCATGTACTCTATCGAAGACCCCATTGGTAGTAAACCCTACAGTGGCGGTGCAGCTCAAGTACTGGGGCTAAATGATGAATATCTTTGCCGTACCTTTCCTGATGTTAAAAAATTTTGGGGTAGTCGAGATGTTCTCGGTTTAGGTCACTGGGGGAAAACCGACCTCAAAACCAAACCTCTGTATCTCCTTCCAGCAGAGTTTGACCTACATATTCAACAAGGTTATCAAGCCACAGCTACCTTAAATCAAGGAAAGATTCACGACCCCGGAACTGGTAATTATTGCCGTTGGCTGTACGAAATTCAGCCAGTATATTACTGGGGTGACCAAAATAGGATTCAGCAATCAACCGCCGGTTGGCTGTCATCCTTACAGATTTTTGAGCCTGGATGGCAAATTTTAATGGCTCACGGACTAGCAAGCGGTGAGATTGATTGGAATGGTCAAATCTATGAATTCACTAATGCGCCAGCTTACGGCGAGAAGAATTGGGGTGGTGCTTTTCCCCAAAAATGGTTTTGGCTAAATTGTAATAGTTTTGAAGGTGAGCCTGACTTGGCCCTAACAGCTGGCGGTGGTAAACGCGGTGTGTTGTGGTGGATGGAATCTGTAGCAATGATTGGCTTACACTATCAAGGCAAGTTTTATGAATTTGTGCCTTGGAACTCAATAGTAGAATGGGATATTCAGCCTTGGGGTAGATGGCAAATGCGAGCGAGAAATTTAAATTATGAGATTGAATTGGCAGGAACCACGCATCTACCTGGTACACCCTTACGTGCGCCGACAGCAAATGGTTTGTTATTCTGTTGTCGGGATACCATGCAAGGAAAGCTAGATTTGGAGTTACGAAAACTAAGTGATAGACAACCTAAAATCATCCTGAAAGCACAAAGTGGTCTTTGTGGTTTAGAAATTGGCGGCGGTTCTTGGGATAATTCTTGGCAATCTAGCTAAGACTACTGCTATCATAATATATGCTTCGTAGTTGGGGCTGTAGCTCAGCTGGATAGAGCGAGCGCCTCCTAAGCGCTAGGTCGCCGGTTCGAATCTGGCCAGTCCCGTCCTCAGAACAACATTAACTAAAGAAAGTAGTCGCCAGTGTTTGATGAACTGTCCAATCCAGTGTAGGATAGGGCATCAATTAGGATTGACAAAGTTAAGAAGTGTCTTAACAAAAAAATGTCAGTTCACATCCAAAGTAGATTTTTGACAAATCTGCTAATCTACAGTAATTGTTTATCTTTTTTCATAGGAAATCCTGATCTCAAAAGACGAATTCATCGAGCCTTGAAGAATCTATTGTTTACAGGTCATTCATTTCGATTTATGGTTTTTGCCTTACCACTGCTAATGTGGTTGGGATACCAGGAATCGCAAAAAGATTATGTACAACCCCAAGCGGTATTGGTCTTGGGTGGTTCTACGTCATATTTAGAACGAGAAAAATTTACAGCCAAATTTGTGCGTGAACATCCAGATTTACCAATTTGGATTACTGGTGGTAGTCCACCTGCATCAACTCAAAATGTATTTACCAAAGCGGGAGTTGATGCAAAACGTTTACACTTGGATTATGAAGCAGTAGATACTGTGACAAATTTTACTACGTTGGTAGATGATTTGCAAGCTCGTGGTATTAAGAGTGTTTATTTGGTTACTTCAGAGTTTCATATGCGCCGTGCTCGTGTCATTGGCGAGATAGTTTTAGGTAGTCGGGGTATTCAGTTAAAACCTGTACCAGTACCTTCAGAAAACATGCATGAATCCGTGGACAAATCTATCCGTGATGGAGCAAGAGCCTTACTTTGGGTAGCTACTGGGTACACTGGTGCAGATCATAGTAGAAAGCGTTGAGCTAAAGAATGGGGAGATGAGGGGATAAGGTGACAGGTGACAGGTGACAAGAACGAAAATGCTTCCTTAGATCCCCATTCCCCATTTCCTCATGCTGCCATTTCTTGCACTAGGACATAGGGCTGGAGAATGAGAGTATGAAATCGCTTACTGCGATCGCTATTCCAGTTTCCCATTTGTGCATCAGAAGGTTTAGCCATTAATTGCTGATCAATCCATTGTTGCACTGATGAAACTTGATCACTGGCGATCGCCACTCCTACATCGAGCAAGTCCAAATCCTGTGCTACTACAATCACTGCATCCCGTTGTACATGAGGAATTAGCCACTCCCACTCAGCCTCATCCAGATTTGCTGTTAGTTCTGTTCTTAAATCCGACATAATTCCCCGTCTTTATGCGTCTACGGCCGATTTTACAACATTAGTTCCTTCTATCTAGTAATTGACAATTGACCGAAAAACAAAAAAATGCAAGCCCCAGAGCCTTCACTTTGTTCAGGACACTACGCGATTTATTCATGGAAAAGAAAAGAATGCAGCTCAACGTTATTCAAGCCTCCAAATTCATCTGTGGGTGGGATCTTCAATTTTTAATTTTTAATTCCCCGAAGGGGCTGACTAAACCTCCGCTTTCATTTCATCGATTTCAAACAAAGAGACAATTATTCCCGTAATTGGAATAGAAATAAAAATTCCCAATAAACCTGCGACTCTAGCACCTATTAATAAAGCAAAAAATACTACTACAGGATTAAGATTCAGCGCTCCTTGCATAATTCGAGGTGCCAGCAAATTATCTTGAATTTGCTGTAGTACAATACATGCTGCCAATACTTTTAATGCTAACCAAACATTTTGAGATAATACAATTAACGTAACCGTGCTAACTCCTAGTGTTGCTCCTATGCCTGGAATTATATCTAGTATCCCAATTATTAAAGATAATATAAGTGCAAAAGGTACTTTTAATATGGAAAAAACCAGAAAAGTTGAACTTGTTAGGAATAAAGTTAATAATAACTGACCTCGAAAAAATCCTAAAAAGTTACGTCTGATAACAATTGTAAATTTACTGCGGCGGTGTTGAGGGATGATCTTGATGATTAAATTCCACAGCTTTTCTCCATCTAGTAACATAAAAAAGGCTACAACTGCAATTAATATAAAGGTGACAAAATTAGTCAGAATTTTTTGCAAAAAAGCTAAACTAGTTACTAGTGTGGATACAGCTTGATTTCGCAACTGCTCTTCAATTACTGTTAAATCTATTTGTAAATTACGGCTACGGAGAAACTCTTCAATTCTCTCTAACACAGGTATTAAAGAGCTTAAAAACACAGAGATACTATCAACTAATTGTTGTCCTTGAGACAAAACTGCTAAACCCACAGTAATGATCAAGCTCCCCAGAATTAAAATACTGAATAAAAAAACTACGATCACTGCTATACCATTAGGCAAATAAGGCCGTAACCACTCCACAGGATAGCTGAGTAAAAAAGCCAAAATGGCAGCAAATGTAAAAATAACGATAACCGCTTCAAAGTAAGCTAAAAGCTGAACAATTGCCCAGCCAGAGGCGACAAACAGCAGAAAGCGGACTAACGCCAAATTATTCAATCTATCCCAAACATTCTTGGCTGGAAAGCCACTCATATGCTGTTTATGGAAAGGGTAGATAAGTGTTAATGGTGCCTAGCAGTTGTATTTAAGCACAAAGCTTACTTGATTGCTAGAGCGCGTTGACTTTCAGCATATAAAGACCAAGTGGCGATCGCTACTTCCCTAAAGCATATTTCTTAGCGTCCCAAATCATGCAATTGATTAATTGCTGTAGCACATTGATGTGTCACAGCTTTTAATTCTTCTTTATTAGTAGAACTGGGCGTATCAATTAATTTACCAATCCTAATAGTTAAGGGAACTGCACGAGGTATAGACGAGCCTTTTTGTAATATCTTTTCAGAACCCCATAAACTCACCGGCAATAATGGTGCTTTTGCCTTTGCCGCTAGTAGTGCAGCGCCTCTTTTAGGATCTGTCACCCTACCATCTGGAGTGCGAGTACCTTGTAAGAAAACACCTACAGCCCAGCCATGATCAAGATACTCCAGGGCTGAGCGGATAGAATTGCGATCGGCACTGCCCCGACTCACTGGGTAAGCACCATACAATTTAATTGCTTGTGCCAAAACTGGGACTTCAAATAACTCTTCCTTAGCCATGTACGCTACTGGACGACGTACACAATTAGAAACTATTGGCGGATCAAAGTAACTAGCATGATTACTTACTACCACTAGTGGCCCTGATTGGGGGACATTTTCCACCCCATAAATTCGCCCCCGAAAGTAAGCATGGAGTATGGGGCTGACAATTGACCATTTAAAAGCGTGGTAAAGTGCCAGACTAATTAAAGGTTCGCGTTCTCTGGTCACGGAAGATAATTCAACTAAGACTAAAATTTAGCATAAGCGATCGCGATCGCTTTTGCTTACTGCTTGATGTGGTAATGGTGATTGGGGACTAGGGACAATTCAATTCAATGACCTGCCAACGGCAGGCGCTTTCTTGTCTATGTATTCAAAAAAGAGAGTAATTTCTGCAAATCAACCCATTTACCTTCTGCTTGGACTCTGCCTGCTTCCAAAACAATAATATGATCAGCCTGTTGTAATAGTGTGGGGGAATGTGAAACTACTAAGCAAGTTGGTGTCCAGGCGATCGCCCCTGTTGAGGAGTTGGTCTTAATTGTAGTAAACAGACGTTCCCATAAAATTTTTTCTGTCTGAACATCCAAAGCACTAGAAAGATCATCAAACACCAGCAGTTCGGGTTGTCGCACAAACATTCGAGTTGCGGCCACTCGTTGCACTTGCCCAGCTGAAAGTCGCATCCCATTTGATCCTATTTGTGTTTCTAATGCCTCTGGCATGATTGCTAAATCTTGTTCAAAGACTGCTAGGGCGATCGCTTGTTTTAGCCATTTTTCTTCTACCTCTAATCCCAATCGCAAATTCTCACTCAATGTTGCGCTCAATAACTGCGGCACTTGGGGAGTATAGGCACTGCGAGGTGGTACAAAAAAATGAGTCGGTTGCTCAATTTTGTGACCATTCCAGTAAATTGAACCAGATTGCATTGGTAGTAATCCTAACAATACTCGTAGTAATGTAGTTTTACCAGAACCAATCCGACCTGTAATTGCTGTTAAACTGCCACGTACAAGTTTCAAGTTCACTTCATGAATTCCTCGTCCTGTATCGGGATAGTGATAAGTCAGATTAACAGCCATTAATTCATGCAGACGGGAGGTTTCAGTTAGATGAGGTTGGGTGATTTGTGGTAAATCTGGTTTGTGGCCTAACAGATTATTTAAGTAAAGGTAGTGATGTTCTACCAAAGTTTGCACGGGCGCTTTACCCAGCAAGGTGGATAACCGCTCAAAGGAAACTTCAGTTTGTTTGCAAAGTAGAATAAATCTGCCTAAATAATCTAAAAATCCGGTGATAAATGATAGATAGTAGATAAATAGCGCAAAATCTCCTACAGAGAGAGTACCATTTCCATCTGGCATTGCCTGGGATGCCAGCAGCAAAATCCCACCTGTGCCAAGACTGACAAGATTCTGAAAAACAGATTGCAAAATCGCTGTCAGGACTTGATCTTTGAGTATGAGTTGACGACGTTGTTCACTCACGTTTCTGAAATGTTGCAGCACATCTTTTTGTGCGCCTGCAACCTTAATCGTCTGAATTCCTGTAAATAAATCACTAATTAAACCAGTTACCTGTTGAGTAGCTTGGTAACTGGCTTGTCTGTAGCGTTTCAGGCGAGATTCTGCTTGTTGAACTACTCCAGCAATACCAACTAGGGGAAGAAAAACAAACAAAGTCATTTGCACATTAACATTCAGGAGAATAGCCACCGAACCGAGTACGATTAGCCCATAACCAGGAAGGCTACCAATCCAGGCAATGGTTTCTTCAATTTGCTCAATATCATCTCGAAAGTAACTAATTACCTCACCCGATGATACGGTTTTCGGGTTCGTACCAGAAGTGGTTAATGGTTGCGCCCCTGGTTGCACAAATAAATGTTTGAGGAGATTGTGCCGTAACAAAGAGCTAATGGCAAAATGCAGTTGTGTATTAGTGAAGCGACCGATCACAATCAGGATAATTCGCGTCAAACCTGTGATAAGTAACAGTGCTATGATTGCCCAAGCTGAAAAACCAAGTTGGGAATTGCCTGTTAAAGTGTCAAAAAATTCTCGAATGATTAGTCCTGGTAAAATAGGCAAACCCATTCCCAAAGTCCAGATAATGCTGTCGATCGCGCATAGTTTTGGTTGGTAAAGAATTATACGCCAAATCAACTTGCCAATAGGCAGTTTTGGGTAGGTCTTCATGACTGAAAGCTCGCTTGCAACAATTGTGAAAATCGGGAATTGGGAGTATTGGCTAGGGTGAGGCGATCGCCATACTCAACTATTGTGCCATTGTCCAAAATCAAGATTTGATCTGCTCGCTGCACTGTAGCTAAACGATGGGCAATGATCATGCCTGTACGATGGTGCAGAAGTTCAGTAATTGCTTGGTTCATCAAGACTTCTGTTTGCGGATCGAGACGAGAAGAGGCTTCATCGAGAATGACAAGTCCGGGATTTTTGAGAAAAATGCGGGTAAAGGCAAATAATTGCGCTTGTCCTGCCGAAAGTCCACCCTTGTCAGCGCCTAACAAGGTATCTAGTCCTTGAGGTAAGGCATAAAACCAAGACGAAAGTCCCAAGCGATCCAAGGTGTACAGAATTTGTTTGTCACTAATGCGGGAATTAAACAAGGTTAAATTATTGCGTACACTGGTTTGGAATAGTTGTACATCTTGAGTCACCATTCCCACTCGCTGCGGTAAATCAATGAAGTTAATTGAGTCGATAGCAATGTTATTGAGGCGAATACATCCCTGTTGGGGGTCGTAAAGCCGTAGTAATAGTCGTGCCAAAGTTGTTTTACCACTACCTGTGCGTCCTAAAATTCCTAATATTTGACCTGCGGGGAGATGGAAGGAGATGTTTTGCAGCACTGACTGTGTGTTTGACTTTTCCCCCTGTTTTGGCAAGTCTTGTTCATAACTAAACCAAACATGGTCAAATGTAACCGCAAGTGAACCAGTGGGAAGCAGGCGATCGCTACCTAAACTCAGCTGAGATTGAACTTGTAAGATATCTCGGATACGGTGAATACTAGCTTCGGCTTTTTGTAAATCTTCCAGTTCTTCGCGAATTGTTTCTATTGGCTGCCTGAGGAGATTGCTGTAATGAAATAATAAATAGATACTACCAATGGTGATCACTTGCTGCCACCATAAATAGGTACAGACACACAAAGCGATCGCATTTCCCAAGGTAAATAAACCTATAGAAGTTCCCCAAAGTACTGTTCCAGCAAAACGTGCTTTGTGATAGACAGGTAGCCATTGTTGCAAGATGTGATAAAAGTGGTGTATAACATAGGCGATCGCACCATTAGCTTGTATATCTTCTATCGCTGCTAATCGTTCACCGATAAATCCAGAAAATTCAGCCTGGGCTTGGCGTAAGTTTTTCCAATACGGAACCGCGTAGGAACGAAGTTGAATCAAAGCACTCAAAGCGAGCAAACTAAATATGGTTAAACTTAATCCTGCTCGCCAATCTTCATAAAAGAGAACAATTAATATACCGACCAGCAAAATGACATTTCCTAAAATATCAATTGTAAATTGAGAAAAGAATCTAGAAAGTGCATTGACATCTCCATCAATACGCTCAATCAATTCCCCAGGAGTGCGAGATTGATGAAAGGATAAATCCAAATTGAAGCAATGCTCCACTAAATCTGCGCGGAGTCCATTGGTGGCTGTCCAGGCAACATTTTCACTAAAGTAGGTGGTGATCACGCTGAGAATTTGAGTAACTAAAGCGATCGCCATAAACAAAAACGCAATAGCAAATAATCTGCCCTCGGTTTCTCCACCCGTTGCTCTATCAATGAAATAGCCCAGCAGTAGGGGATTAAAAAGTTGTAAGCCAATGCCGCTAAGTAAAGTGATACCAAGCCAAAAGACACGATTTCGTTGAGGTTGCAGATAAGTGGCAAGGAGGAGTAAATATTGTTTGAGCGGAATTTTGACCATATTGCAATGGGTAATTCTTAGGATATATTTTCCATCAAAATTCTCTTGTATGTCCCCTTTTTTACACCTTTGTTTGGGTTTCACAAACTAAAAAAGAGTTTTACAGCACAATAAACTAAAAATCAGCATTTTTGCTAGTAATTTTGATGCCGAAACGGACTTTTTTGCGACTGAAACGGACTACTTTTGTGTAAACCGAATCATGGCTATCAGCACTTCAAAGTAAAATGAGCAAGAGGAATACGCGATCGCCCTGAAAATTCTCATGTACTAATATCTTTCATGCGTAGAGATTCAATATTTTACAAACTATTTCAACAATATCCGACACTTTTATTTGAACTGTTGACAAATCCGCCAGAAAATGCGGATAAATACAGATTTGATTCCGTAGCTGTTAAAGAACCTAAATTTGAAATTGATGGCGTATTTCTCCCACCAGAAAGCGAAAATCCTGGGACTATATATTTTTGTGAAATACAGTATCAGAAAGATAAAAGACTCTACGAGCGAGTATTTGCAGAATCTCATTTATATTTCTATCGGAACCGAGATAAATTTAATGACTTGCAAATAGTCATAATCTACCCATCCCGCAGCATAGAGCAAGATGAAGTTCGTCCTTTTCGGAGTCTATTGAATGGAGACCAGGTAAATCGCATCTATTTAGATGAGTTGGGGGATATTCGCTCTTTACCTGTGTGGGTAGCGTTGATGGTTTTGACTACGGTAGATGAGGAACAAGCTAGCGAAGAAGCAAGGTATTTATTAGCTAGAAGTCAACAGGAACCACCATCACCAGCAAATCGCGCCATAATAGAGCTATTAGTTACGATTATGGTGTACAAGTTTGAGGATAAAAGTCAACGGGAGGTAGAGGAAATGTTGGGAATTACACTTCAAGAAACGCGGGTTTACCGAGAAATAAGGGAAGAGGCAGAACAAAGAGAAAAATCACTGATCTTTCGTCTGCTAACTCGACGAGTGGGAGAATTACCTCAAGAAGTGCGTGAGCAGATTGAAACTCTCCCGCTAGAACAGTTGGAAAATCTCGGTGAAGCATTGCTGGATTTTACCAGTATGGCTGATTTGCGATCGTGGTTAGAAGCACTTGGTTAAGTTTTTGGCGATCGCCTCCGGCACGCTACGCGATCGCAATTACTTTTCGTTACAGGAGATGGTGATACTATTGCAGAGAATAGCGATCGCTATCACACTAATTTAAAGGTATTTAAGTACATAGGCAGAATTAATTACATAAAATCTGAATCTTTAGGAAATGCAATGAAAAAGGTTACACTAACGGAATTGAGTAATAATATCGAGCGTCTACTGGATGAGGTACTAGAAACAGGTATCCCCATAGAAATTAACAAAAATGGTAAGTTACTAAAAATTGTTCCTGTAGAAAAAAAGGATAAACTTAAAAATTTGACTTTTAAACCAGATGTTATTCAAGGAAATCCCGATGATTTAGTTAATATAAGTTGGGAGCAGGAGATTAGTATTGATTTACCTTGATACTCATGTAGTAGTGTGGCTCTATTCTGGGTTGACAGATAAATTAAGTGAACTTGCTAAAAGTATAATTAATGGAAATGAAGTTTATATATCAGCAATTGTTCGATTAGAGTTACAGTATTTATATGAGATAAAACGTATTACAGATGAATCGGATGTGATTATTACCGAGCTATCTGAGCAGATTGATTTAAAGATATGTAATAAAAACTTTAATGAGATTATCAGCATTACTTTAACGATTAATTGGACTCGTGATCCTTTTGACCGGATTATTACAGCAAATGCTCAGGTAAATAACAATATTTTACTGAGCAAAGATCAAAATATACTGAATAACTATACCTATGCAAGATGGTAGGATTAAAATTTAAATTAATCACCATATTAGCTTCTGTATTAAAAATTAATAGCCGTAAATATAAATCAGTAAAATTATTTGCAGATTGAAACTCTGCCGCTAGAACAGTTGGAAAATCTCGGTGAAGTTTTGCTGGATTTTACCAGTATGGCTGATTTTCAATCATGGTTAGAAGCACTTGATTAAGTTTTTGGCGATCGCCTCCGGCACGCTACGCGATCGCCTGAGTTATACTTTGATTGGCGGAATTTGGGCGAAAATAGCAGTCTGTAAGATTTCAGGAATCTGTTTCCACACTACATTTCCTTGAGAACTCTTGATATATAGTTGCATAAATTCTAGTAAAGCTGCTGTGCTGTCTTCAGGTGTAACATTGACAAACAAATAAGTGGGTTTCTCGTGACTCGATACAGCCACAACACAACCTTGACTGCACGCCCACAAGCATCCAACTGGTTGAATCTCAATTTCATCATTTGGGAATTTTTCAGCGCATAAAGTGTTTAGTTGGTCAAGTAAAATATTGCCATCAAAAGGTGGATTTTTTGGACATTCTGCGGATGAACGGTGACAGGATTTGCAGACGAATAGGGTATGTTTAGCCATGAGTTAGAGTGTTTGGATTAAGTATTTATACAAGTTAGAATTTAAAACTATCGCAACTGAGTTTATATTGTTTTTTATACTACTTGGTATCTCCAGGCAAGAGGGTAGTAGTATGATCAGGCAGACTGCGCTCGACTTGTCGCAGAATAGGGAAGGCGTAGCCACCAACGCCTACAAGCAGCATACAAATGGCACATAAAACATAAAGTAGAGCAATTCCTGCACCTTTTCCAGTTCCTAGTAGTCCTCCGAAAATCAGGGCAAGACTGCTGGATGGTTTCATAGCTGGCTCAAAAACATAGTCAGCGAGGGGACCGGCAGCTAAAAGTTTAGGGCGTGCTAACTAAGTACTTCTCGATGTCATCCAGCACCGCATGAGATGCAAGGATGTTATATCCACGCCAGACTGAGTAGTTCACCCAATATACTTGGTTCTGTTGCACTGCTTTGATAGAACTCTTGCATAAATATTTTTTGGTATAATGAAGGGTTATTTTTCTTGACGTTAAAGAAGTTAAAATAGCCACAATTTACAAAGTTTCTCATATTAACTGTTGCTGGAGAGTTCTTACTTAAAA